>NZ_AORV01000078.1 GCF_000350485.1 Ruminiclostridium cellobioparum subsp. termitidis CT1112 | reverse complement strand
ATGTGCCTCACCAACAATATGGCAGTTGCTTTTAACCTGCAATCATTGTCCTAAAACTGTACTCGCGTACATATTAATTTTTAATATTTACGATTTCTGACAATCTGGTAATGATCAGCTGTCTTTTGCGTCTGCTTACAGGCAGGCGAGTACCGTTATCCAGAGTCACTTCAACCTCGTCAATGGAAAATATGTATTTGATATTAACAATACAAGTTCGATGAATGCAGACAAATCCTTTTGAAATAAATTGTTCGAGTATTGCTGAAAATTGGTAGCCGTGTAATATAAACTTTTCTCTGCTTGTATGTATATATACTTTTCTGCAAACACTTTCGAAATACATAATATCACTTAAAGATACTTTTACTATTTTAATTCTTCCATTAACATCTTCTACTTTGAAAACGTGCATTAAAAGATTTTCATTATCTATTTCCTTAACCAATCGTTCAATTAATTCAGGCATCTTTTCATGGATTGATGTTTTGGGCAAAAAAGCACTAATATCATATTGAAATGTATTTATTGCTTCTTCCACATAGGCGGAAATAAGTATTAATTTGAAGTTTTTATTTAAAACACGGAGTTTTGCGGCAACATCCGTTCCATTAACCGGTGGCATATTTATTTCTAAAAAAACAATGTCATAATAAGGCTTATATTTTTCAAAACTTGAAATCAATTTATCACTGTCAGTAAAAGCGTGAATGGAAACCTCGGTTCTCAGATTATAAAATACTTTTTTTGCTTCACGAAGGATTTCATCTAAAAAATTTTTATCATCATCACAAACTGCAACATTAAGCATAAGATAACCGCCTTTACATGTATAAATTTAATCAACTGCTAAATATCTTATTACTTTCATTAGGACAGTCAGAAATAATATTTATGCCTAAATATATGGTTTTGTTTATGGTTAAAAGACAGGTAGGATCAATCTAGAACTTTTTATAATAGTTAATTTTTTAACAACAATTTTATGCCGGATTCTGTAAAGGGTTTAATGACATTACCAATATCTCAGTAACTTTCTCCGAGTTAGATATAATTCTACTCTTCTGGCCTTTAATTTTATTCATATGTAATAAGCAAATTTATATTTCATTCAGGTCACCTATTAATCTGATTTTTTTCTGATTATACATCTATTGATATTATTCTGCATTTTAAAACAGATATAAAACAGATAATAGATTTACGGGCATGGAATATTTAACAGTATTATTATTTATTGCTAATTATTACATATATTGTAATTAAAATCAATATATATTATTTGTTTTTAACAAAAAATGAGTATAACTTTAACAAATGCAATGAAATATATTTCATTGTTTTATGTTTTTATACATGTTAAAGCAGATATTTTACTTTTATATTACTAATGGCAATTAAATACCACTAAGTTTATTTTTTTTACCATTCAGTGTCGAGTTATATACAGATGATGATTACCTATGGTAATTTGAAAACATAAAATTGATAGGGAGGCTTCATATGCTGACTAAAAATTCAAGTAGAGTAATATATGAAAATTTAGAATATCTGACTGAGTTGATTAATAGCGCCAAACCCCTGGCAAAGCTGTTTGAAACATATAATAACAGCTATATTTATGATACGGGAACAGGTAAGGTATTACAGTGTGAGGGCATAGAATATCAGATATTGAAAGGTATTCTGAACAACAAAACAGATATTGATGTTGATGACCTGACAGAAAAATTCGGCGAACAAAAAGTGTTGGAAGCATTGGAAGATATTAAGTCGGTAATTGAAAACGAGCATATATTAAAAGCCCCAAGACCCAAAAAGTTTTATTCTCCCGGGCATTTTGAAAAGTTGGAATACTACATAAATAATGCTCTTGATCAGGTAGTACTTGAACTTACGGAACGCTGTAACCTGCGTTGCGGCTATTGCATCTATGGTACGCAATATGAACAGAAGCGCGATCACGGCGAGATTGATATGTCAAAGGAAATCGCTGAAGCAGCTATAGATTACTTAAAAGCACATGGAGACCCAAATAAAAGTGTTGCCCTCACATTTTATGGAGGAGAGCCGCTTCTAAAATTTGATCTGCTGAAATACTGTATAAGCTATGCACAAAAAATCATATCAAAGGACAGGCTTACATTTTCACTTACTACAAATTTAACATTGGTAACTCCTGAAATTGCTGCTTTTTTAGCCTCTGTCAAAAATTTAAACATTGTATGCAGCCTGGACGGACCAAAAGATTTACATGATTATTACAGAAGGGATGTTGGCGGAAATGGTACTTTTGACAGCGCTATACGCGGATTGAAATACATGGTTGACGCCCTGGGTGATTCCGTAGTTGAGAGGTTGTCACTCAGCATGGTTTTTGGACCTCCGTATACAAAAGAAAAACTTGATCGGATTGATGAATTTTATAAAGGGCTGGATTGGCTGCCGGCAAGTGTTGGAAAGCGTGTAACATACCCTGCAACTAACAGTGTTCCAAACAATAAGCTTGATGATAACGGTATGCCCTTAAAAGTGACCAAAGATAATATGGAAATCGATAATACCCTTGCTAGCTGGTCGGAGGCAAAATATTTCGATAAGCTTGAAAACAATGATCAGATTGATTTTTTTACAAAAAGTACTATTGATGATGCTCTTGTAAGAATACATAAAAGACATATTTATGCCGAGCCGATGGATGATTATACACTTAACGGATGTTGCTTACCTGCCTGCAGAAGAATATATGTTACGGCTAAAGGTGGTCTGATGCTATGCGAACGTATTGATGGGGCACCGTCCATAGGCAATGTTTTTACAGGGATTGATTTGCAGAAGGTAAAATCCGTATATATAGATGAGTATTCAAAGGCCTCGATAAAACATTGTTCTAACTGCTGGGCATTGCGGTTATGTGATTTATGTTATATCAGCTGTTATTCCGAGGGGCAGCTTGATATTGATAAAAAGATTCTACACTGCAATTTGACACGCAGCAGCTTATTAAACAGTTTGATTGCTTACCATAGCTATATGGAGAAAAATCCGGAGAAACTCAGGTTTTTAAATGATATGACAGTATCATAAAGCTTGCTTTAAATCATTTAATTTTATGGATGGTGAAAAGGTTGGAATATGGATTTAATGATAATTTGAACCTTCTGACAGATATTAATCTGACAAAAGGGCAACTGGATAATGGCCTTACATATTATACATATAATGGCTTATGTAATGTAAATGAAGTGATTTTTTCACTTGTTGTAAAAATCGGGTGTACTGTGGAGGAGGCCGGCCAAAGAGGCGCGGCGCATTTTACAGAGCATCTGTGCCTGAGTGACAGCTCACATTTTTCAACGGAAGATGGTAATTCACTGTATGATATCACAGCAAGCGGATATACAAATTTTGATGAAACCGTATTCATATTGAAATGTATTCCTTTACGTGAAAATATAGAGAGATGTATCAATGCATTAAAGAAAATAGCAGACGGCTCTATTATGAGAAGAGACCGGGTGGAATGGGTCAGAAGAGGAATTATTAATGAATATAAAAGCGTTGGCGGGAGAACAGATTTTAAAATAAGACAAAAAGTACTTCCGCTTACACTGAACAATTCATATTATTCAAACCTAATGCCTATTGGGGAATTAGAATGTCTCAATGAAATTGGGTATGATGAATTAATTAAGTTTCATCGTCAGTGGTACCGTCCTGAGCTTATGGCAGTTATTGCTGCTGGAAATATTGAAACAGGTGAGGTACAGGAGTTATTTAAAAAGAGTTTTTCCACACTGTTAAAAACAGAGACGAAAAAAGAGAGGATATATACCAATATTGCACCGTATGAACATAAAAAATATGCGGTTAATTACTTTAAAAATTTGGTTTTTGCTGAAATACATATGTATTATATGCATCCCAAATGTGAAATGCAGTTGGTTTACGACATGAAAGTAAAGCTTACTGAGTGGATCAGCTATTACATGACTGAAAATTATATCCGCAAAGCATTAAGAAATATGTATGTCAATGCAAAAGATGTAATATGCAAAAAAGATCATTTCCTTAATAAATATGAGTTCAGCGTAATTGTTGCTAAAACAGAGGATGAAATTATCAAGGTTTTATCAATTATGCTGGAACAGTTAAGGGTAATAGCTGAGCAAGGGATTTCAGAAAAGGATTTTGAAGAAAGTAAGAATACTTTGCTTCAAGGTATTAAGGTTAACTTTCAAGAACAGCAGAAGTATGCCCCGGAATTGTTGTATACGGAATGCCGGGATAATTTTTTATATGGCGAGCCAATCCTTTCTATTAGAGATGAATATGAGCTTAGTCTCAATTTGATTAATGATATATCACTCATAGATATTGGAAATTGTCAAAAGCTGTGGTTAAGGAACTCAGATATGGCTATTGCCATTAACCTTCCTGATAATCAAAAATATCATTCAGAATCAGTTGCGATAATTGATTATCTTAATAAAATTGGCTGTGCAGCAAATTGATATAAAATCACAAATGGAGAAAGGAGGAGAAACTTATGAAGTTAGTTAATCCAATAGGAAGAGATGTTTCAACATTTGAAACTCAAGCAAATTCCGGGTGTCATTGTGTTTGCCATTCTGGGTCATCCAGTACCCATGATAAAGCGGCAGTGTATGGAACAGCATGCGGCTGTAATTGCAGTCCAAGCATTGTTGGAAACGATAATGCAAACTTTACTATCGCATATAATGCTGCTCTCTAGTTACTTACTGAATATAGCACAAAAAATTTCTCGCATGGATTTTTTGCCATGCGAGAAATTTGAATATCTAAAAAACTTTTTACCGGAAGGATAATTAATTGTCATGAATAAAAAAATCAATAATCAGCTGAATATTGCAAAAGCTTTTACTCTCAGCATATGGAAGATATTACGCCTGATATGGAAATGCTCGAAGTTCAATACTTCACTATCTCTTCTGGTTACAATAATTGAAGGAGCAATACTGCCTTTAAACATGATAAGCATGAAGTTTTTTATTGATAGTGTAACAAAGGCATTGGCAGCAGGTGGAGGAAATAAAACTTTAAATGATGTTTTTTTATGGCTTGCCGTACAATTTTTAATTACAATATCAGGTCAGCTAATAACCCAATTAAACGGGTATTTACAGGATTGTCAGTCAAGACTGCTCAATACCTATATCAGTAAATTGCTAATTGAGAAAACAAATGAATTGGATATTTCCTATTTCGAAGATCCTTCATTTTATGATAATATAGAAAAAACAAACAATGAATCTATTTCAAGAACAATGGCAATACTGGAAACACTCATGCAATTGATAAAGAGCCTCTCAACTCTGGCTGGAGCTGTATCCATTGTATTCAGCCTGAATCCGATAATATTGCTATTATCATTCCTCACTACCATTCCTATGTTTATTGTTAACATAAAATTATCCAGAAAAAGATATGATATTTTTACTGAGAGAATGCAGGAAGCAAGATTTGCAAGATATCTGCAAAGTATGATAATGCATTATAATAACATTAAGGAAATAAAACTGTACAGACTGGGTGAGTTTTTTAGAAACACGGTTTTGTCCATTAACATAAAACACATGGAACAGGATAAAAAAATGGGTAAGTACCAGCTTAAAAATTTTACTTTGATAAATGTCTTAAATAACACTGTTTCACTTGCTTTTCAGATATATGTTGTATTGGAAACCATAAGGAAAGGGCTTACCATCGGAAGTATGACAATGTACATTTCAGCCCTGACCAATATTGATGGGTCAATCAGAAGTGTCTTAAATAATATGGCCTCATTATATACAAATAATCTATATATAGATAATCTTTTTTCAGTTTTGAATTTAGAACCTAAGATTAAAGCAGATTCAAGCCTTAAGAGCTTTGATAATAAAATTATTAACTCTATTGAATTCAAAAATGTATCATTTAAGTATCCCAACTCTGAAAAATATGTTTTAAAAAACATCAATTTAACTATAAAATCGGGTGAAACATGCGCTTTTGTGGGATTAAACGGATGTGGCAAAACAACTGTGGTAAAGCTCCTCTCCAGATTGTATGATCCTACTGAAGGCGTGATATATATTGATGGAAAGGACATACGTGAATATAATATAGAAACATTGCATAGAAGTATGAGTATTGTATTTCAGGATTTTGTAAAATATCCATTTACGGTAAAACAAAATATAGGCTTTGGAAATATTAATAAGATGGATGACATGGAACTTGTCCGGTCAGCTGCAAAAAAATCCGGTGCAAAGGAATTTATAGAGAGGCTAAGTGAAAAATATGATACAAAGCTGGAAAAAATGTGGACCAATGGAACGGATCTTTCACTGGGACAATGGCAGAAAATAGCTATAAGCAGGGCGTTTATGAGTGATGCATGTATGCTTATACTTGATGAACCGACTGCTTCCCTGGATGCAGAAGCAGAATACGAGCTCTTTCAAAACTTCCGGGAATTGATAGGCAATGCCACATGCGTACTGATTTCACATAGATTTTCCACAGTAAAAATGGCCGACATTATTTATGTTATAGAAAATGGCCATATTGTTGAAGCCGGGGATCATAAGCAATTAATGAGTAAAGGTGCACTGTATCACAAATTGTTTAATATGCAGGCAGAAGCGTACAATTTAAAAACGGATAAAGATAATGTTGAGAATTCTGATATGCCGGCATAAGATAATGTTAAATGCCATTCGACGAATTAGAATTTAGATATGTATTTAGTAATTGGTCAATTTCATTGGATTTATCAATAATCAAATTTGCATATTCAATCTTCTTTTCTGTTTCCAAATACTCTTCGGATTGGGACAGTATTTCGGCTGAGGATTTAATGCTGGATAGTGAACTAGTTACGTTTACAACCAATTGCTGTCTTGTTTTGGCTGCATCTTTTATTTTATTGTTATTAGCTTGAAGAGCTTCCGCTAATTTATTTAATTGAAGGTTAACGTCTTTAAACAGACCTTTTTCACCGGAAAGGGTGTAATCTCCATTGGTTAGCCTTGAAATTGCGGCAGAAACTTCTTTCATTGGTTTTGAGACCCTTCTGCTGAATAAATATCCAAATAAAATCAATAAGGGAAGATATAGGACTGACACAACAGTCTTCTTCATATCAAAAGATTTGATTTGCTGAAAAATGAGTTCCTGAGGTGGCACTGACTGTTTTGTTAAAGGTATGGCAATTATGCATTTATAGTCATGTTTTATATTGTTTTCATAGAATATTGTATAGTTGCGGATATTAATATTAAATTGCCCAATAGATAATAAATTATCGAGAAGTTCCTTCTGTTGTATACCAGCATACTGTTTAGGAATATTTGAGGGCTTGTTTATACTTTTTATTTCGCTTCCATACTCATTAATAAATTGAACCCATCCTTTATTATTCAATATCTCCTTAAGAACATCATCTGCAATAACAGGTTCCCTGTCATTATTCAGATCAATTGCATCAGTAAACCTGTTCATATCCACCGGGCTCACGACTTCCTCCGTATTTGATAGGATAAAAACAAATTCACTTATAAGGCTCAGGGAATAGAGAGCAACGTATACAAATATACAAAAAGGCAGTATAATTCTCCACTTCAAAAAAGTACCCCCAATCGGCAAATTAAACTTAATTATCATTAGTAATGTATTGTTTTATTTTACAATAAGTGGTATCTGATTTCAATGATTAAATACAAAGGCTCACAAAAATATACCGCAGCTCCTTTGTATTAATGGCTTGATTACCTGCAAGAGAATATATACCCTTGCAGATAATCAAGCTGTCATTTTATTCTTTTAGGTAAATAACAATCTTGTTTTGAATTGCTTGAGCGACATCCTGGGCAGAAGCATATCCCGAGAAAAACGCTTTAACTTCTTCCTTGACTATTTTTAGGATTTGTGGATCTGCATATGGATAACTGTTAATATCCTGAGCAACCGAATCGGCAAATACGGCATATTTATTCATAAGCTCTGTTTTCTTATCCTTTGATAGCGAAATGGAATCATTCTGGGAAAATTGCTTTGTTTCACTGATAATCCTCTGCTTATATGCATCCTTGTTTATAGGGAAGCCAGGTAGAGCAGGGGAGGATTGCATTTCATCTGAAAGGAGGAATTTTATGAATTTCCAGGCTGCATTTTTACTTTTTGATGCATTATTAACAGCCAACATCATTGAAGAACTAAAAGCAGTATCTCCCGATTTTACATCGGAGGGCAGCTTTAATAAATTTTTTACAGGCTCTGATGCTTCTATGGATGCCAGGGAGGATAATGAAGATATATCATAAATGTAAAACGCAGATTGGCCCAGGTCATCCTTGCTTATTTTGGTTGAGCTTTGTTTCACATGTTTTTTATCGGAAAGATTCTTGCATAATGTGAGTAAATTGATGAATTCGTCTGACATAAAGCTCGACTTTTTCTCTTCTTCATTTACAAAGCGGGTATAGCTTTTTTCAAATATTAAATTGAATATATCCTCATCAGTATCTGAAAGTATATATTTTTTCCTTGTTTCAGAGCTTACTCCGCTTAAATTTTTTTGTGCGGCACTAAAGAAATCATTCCAGTTCCATTTACTGTCATCGATATTTAATTCAACATTGCCTCCCAACAGCTGATATGTATAATCTAATGGAATAGTATACAAGCCGTTATTAAATTGAACTGCTTCAAATATATTTGTATAGTATTTTGCCGCTTCATAGTCCTTATCAGATTTCATCAGGTTTCCTATATCTGCGAACATATTCCGGGAGATATACTTCTTATACGGCAGCATACGGACTGAAACAATGTCGGCTCCCTGTCCGGACATCAGCTCTGTGTTTATATTGTTAATATATTTCTCCTTTGACTCATCAGGGTTACCGTTTGAGACCTTTCCTACCAATGTATCGGCATCGACCCGTATGATCTCTCCCGGAGTTATATATTCTTTGATTTCTACTTTTATACCAGGGTGAAGCTCCTCAAATTCTTTAACAGCTACCTCAAGAAACCTGTTGGATTTGTCTATTGAAATATGGATTGTGGCATTTTCATCATTTGTTCCTTCGGATAAATCCCCGGTACTATTCGAAGCATTATCCTTAAAATTACTATCGGATTCCGAGTCCTGCCGGCCTTTGTCTGTACCACATGCTGTCAAATTAAACGCTACCAGTGCCGTCAGGATAATAAGGCATATTTTTTTCATTATCCTTCACCTTTTCCTTTCCTTTTTTGTATAAATTTTTTATTAATAATATATAATTAAACGAGAATAACACGGCCAAATCCGATATATGCAATTTTTGTGTCATTCCCGATATAAACACTATGGAGCTGCTCAAGCCGGTAGAAATAATGAATATTATGCAAATTATTAAAAATTCTTTATTAAAATTATTACTATCAACCCTGCAATACTTAAGATTTATAAATAGTATGGGAAACCCAATGAATAAACCTGTAAAAAACAGCCGGTTCGAAAGTGACAGAATACTGTTGAGCTTAATTTCGGTTAGCGATGGAAGGTATCCCTTATTTAAGTTGAATTCCTCAATACTTTTTTTAAATAAATTCAAATAGAAGTTAAAATCCGTTAGTTCTTTTGGGAGGGATTCAGGGGGAATATATATATCGAATTTAATAATTCCCAGTATTAAAATAATAATGGCCGAGAACAGCAGTAATTCAAGCAACTGGAGGATTATTATTTTTTTATGGTCTTTCAATATATTTATGATATAATCGGTTTTTACTTTGTTTTTTATGAAAAACAGGATTCCTTTTAATTTATCAATGAAAGTTATTAAAATAGTAAATATACAGGCAAGGCCAATAAAAAAAACTATAATACGAGGTTTTTGTCCAATAACAACTTTTTTAATGTTTAAATCAGAAATGTAATAATCCCCGGGTGCTTTACCGGCAATATTAAGTACATGTAATGCCCTGTTAAGATTCTGTCCGCTTAGAGTCGTATCATCATTTTGTATTTGCAATGAATTAATTTTTGCAGTCTTATCCAACTCAAATAGTGCTTTAACAGGAATAAAAGCATTGGGGAGACCTGAACCGGATATTAGCCCTACAATGGAATTATTCTCTGAAATAACACCGATAACTTTGAATTTTACTCCGGATATCTCCAGTGTATTACCTACTGCCTTTATGCTTCCAAATTCATCCCATGCCAGCTTTTCATCAATAATGGCAACTTTCTCACCGCTTAGGTCGGCATTCTTATCGAAAAAGCTTCCACTGCTAAATTTCAAATTATTAAAATTAATATATGCACTGTTGGTTCCTATAATATTGGAGGTTCCATTTGCTGTCTCTGCTGGGGAAACTGATGTGAATGTAAAGCTGTAATCATTTAACCCGTTTATATCTTCTAAAGTAAAGAATGCCTTGCTGCTTTTGTTCTGAGAGTTTTTTACACTGATTAAGGTTTTATTCATAGCAAATATTCCATTTTCCTCGTCTGTTTCAAGATATAAGGAATATCCGCCGATAATACTCAGTGTTAAAATCTGCATTCCTATAAATATTAAAAACCATCTCATAATTTTAAAGTTCATACTATTTCATACTCCACTTCCTTTATTGCCCTTTGTAATTCTGACTCTATCTCCTTCTGATAATGGTTTGTCACTGGAAAATACAACTCTGTCGGAAAAAAGGAGACCTCCGGAAACGGCTGTATATGAATCGTCCGAAGCTTCACAAAAAACTTTAATTTTCTGTATATAGTATTCTTTTCCCAATGGCCCTTCACTTTCTTTTATAACAAATACATAATAGTCATTTCTTTCTTCTCGTACGGCTTCATTAGGGATCAGCATTTCATAATTCTTTGTTTCCTTTTTTAAATATATATCTGCATGTTCTCCTCCAACCAGTGTTTTCAATTCCAGATCAATGACAATCACTTTCTGCAAATTATTGTTTTCGCCGGGTTTATCTACCGCAGGAGTTGTAATAGCAATAATTTTTCCCTTTACCTTTTCCTCGTTTAAGGAATTAATGCTGATTTCAACTTCATCACCTGTCACCAAATAATTGGCTTTTGTACTGTCTACAGCAACCTTTAACCTGAAACCTCCGGCGGGAAGTGACATCGTATAAAGGGGCACTGAGGGGTCGAGCGTGGAACCCTTCTGACAGTTCAAAGCAGTAATAACTCCATCATCAGGGGCTGCAATATTGTTTGCGGTTTCCAGTTCATCTTTTATTTCATCAATTCTGCTTTTCTGCAATTTAATGTCCAGCTCAGCACTTTTAATATCTATATTAAGATTTTGAGTAGGTTTATTTTTTTCATCTAATGCCTTCTTATATAATCTTTCTGCAACTGCCAGTTCATTCCTGGCTTTTTGAAGATTAACTTCTGTTTCTGCACCTATTTTGAAAAGGTCTCTCACGTTCTCTAAATTTTTCTTTTTTTGTTTCCAGGTCATCCTTTGTATCAGCAATTTGTCTTTCTGCTTCATTAATGGAGAATGTATCTGTCTTTGCTTGAAAGGCGCTGGTTTCTTGAAGTTTCTGTAAGGCCAGTTTTTTTTGTTCCAGTATGGTAAGTTCGTCCTGTAATAGTTTTTCCAGCTTTTTTTTGTTAAGCACCATGATGACCTGGCCTTTTTTTACCGTATCCCCTGTGTTGACCCTTATATCCTCTACTGTTAAAGAATTCTTTATATATGAGTTAAATACTTCCTTAGCTTCTACTATACCGCTGCCTCTGAGCTCCTCAGCCAGGGTGCCGTTTTTGGCAGAAACAGCTTGAACTCTGGGAAGCATAAAATTATTAATTGTATTTGAAAAAAAAGTAAGTAGAAACATGACAATAATAAATATACAAATAGATTTTTTTATAACATTTCGATTTTTAATATCTTTTACATCTTGGCTGTATGGCATAAAAATTTACCTCCGACTATAATGTGGCATTTCATTTTCTTTAAGCCTTTATACCAGATAACTCTATCCCTTCAACGAGATGATCTTCCCAATATAAAAAGGACAGCAGCATTGGAAGCATATAAAAGACAGAAGCTGCAAAGGCGACGCCTTTTTCCTTTTCATTCAGTGCAGAGAGATAAATTGATAAGGGCTCTTTGAGCACATCTTTTATGAATATAAGCGGTTGTTCCACCATATTCCAGTTGTCTATAAAAGTCAGTATGGCCAATGCTGCAATACCCGTTTTTGACATTGGAACGATGATATTGGCAAAGATATTCCAACAGCCGGCACCATCTATTTTTGCAGCCTCGGTATATGTATTCGGAATATATGAGATATATTGTCTTAAAAGAAATACGCCAAAGGTGTTGAAGATGCCCGGAAAAATAATAGATAAGTAGCTTCCGACAAGATGCAGCTTTGCAGCAATTATATAGTTTGGAACCAGCGTTACCTGAAATGGCATCAGCATAACCACTATATAAATAAAAAACAGGGAATCTTTCCCCCGGAATTTTAAAATTGAAAAAGAATATGCTGCCATGCATGAGACGATTATTTGACCGCAAATAACAGGTAAGACTATTTTAATTGAATTCCAGAACATAACAAGATACTGGGTCTTTTCAATGAGTACAATATAGTACTGCTTTATGGTAACTTCATCAGGAATTAGTCCGATATTCATAAAATGATTGTCTGCTATATTTGGCGGATCATAGTTAATTGCTGCTGTCACAGAATATCTGTCTTCTATTTCCTCATTACTCATAAATGAATTTAAAACGGTAAAGAACATGGGGAAGGTAAATATAAAGGCAAATAAATTCAATATAAAAACAATCGTTATATTTTGAGCCTGCTTTTTCATTTTTCGGACACTTCTAAAAAAAATATGATTATTTGAACCTTGTAGCATCTTATTTTCTGTTACCTTCTTTCATCATTGTGTGAAATGTGTACTGATTTTCTTCTGATAATTGAAAAGTATGAAAACCAGTATTGTAATAGCCGCAGCCATCATATATGCAGCTGAGGTTAATTTTTGGTAATCCAACGAAATAAATATATTATTCATATAGTGCTGCAGGAAATAAATGTTTTCATGCGGATATTGGCCGGCTATCAGATATGTTTCGCGAAATACTTTAAAGGAGTTAATTATTGAAATAATAAAAACAAAAAATGAGGAAGGCGTGAGATATATGAAGGTTATATTAAAAAACTTTTGGTAACCGGGAGCGCCATCAATATCGGCTGATTCATAATATTCAATAGGTATATTGCTTAGTGCGGATAAGTAAAGTACAACATTGTATCCTACGTTCTTCCATAAGTAGATAATGATTATTATAGTTCTTGACCAATCTGTTTTCATCCAATCAACAGTAGTTGCTCCAAGCCTATATAAAAAATAATTCAGCGTACCGTTATTATCGAATATCAACTGCCAAAAAAAGGCGACTGAGGCAACAGGAATCACAAGAGGAGCTATAAAAAGCATTCTAAACCTATTGCTGTTTTTAATGAACCTGTTATTCAGCATTAAGGCCAGTATCAAGGAAATGCATATATTAAGGGGGACGCAGAGCATGGTAAACAGTGAAGTATTTGCTGAAGCTTTTAAAAAGGCATCATTATGCAATAAATTTATAAAGTTTTTTAATCCTACAAAGTGCCCGTTAATAGGACTATCAACTACGGCATAATAAAGTCCGCCTATAAACGGAATAATAAAAAACAGTAATACGCCGCATAAACTTGGAAGCAAAAATAAAAAACCTGCAAATGTATCTTCTCTTTGAAGCTTTCTGAATGTTTTAATTATCTTCATATCTATAAGTGTACAAAAAAAATATTAATTTAAATGATTGTAAATTCTGAAGATTTTCTTAATATTTGAATATTTAGAAGTTACTGGACAGGAGCTTCTAACAACTTTAAAGTCACCTTAAAAGTTGTTTTATTGTTATCACTTGAAACATAAATACTGCCATTATGCAGATCTATAATATTTTTTGCTATAGCAAGGCCCAGTCCTGCTCCTCCTGTAGCTTCAGAACGTGATTGCTCAACTCTGTAAAATTTTTCAAAAATATGGGGAAGACTATCGGGCGGAATGGTGACGCCATAATTTGTAATGGCGACGGCTGCCGTAAAATTATCCCTGGTAAGTTCAACATCGATGTATTTACTGTCACTGCTATAGCGTATTGCATTAGCAATTAAATTATCAAATACTCTTGCCAACATATCACCATCTGCTTCAACAATAACACGTGCTTTACATAAAGATAAATTGCACTCGATATTAGAACTTTGAAATACGGGAAAGAATTCCTCGGTCAGCTGCTCAAGGAGCTCACCCAAATTGATGGCCGTACTGTTGATTTTTATGCTGTCATAGCTCAGAAGGGTAAATTCGAAGAGCTCATCAATAAGCTTCTGCAATTTTTGTGCTTTATGGAATGCAATTTGTGAATAATGCTTCAATCCTTTTTCATCCTTATACTGACAGCTCACTATAAGGCCCAGGTACCCTAAAACAGATGTAAGGGGAGTTCTGAGGTCATGTGACATACTGGTAACCAGTTCAGTTCTGAGCCTTTCAGAATTTCTTTCACTTTCGATCAGATTTTTCAATCTTAATGTCATCTGGTTAATGTTATCAGCTAAATCTCCCAATTCATCCGTGGATCTTATAGGAATTTTTATGTCGAAGTTTTCATGGGCAACTTTTTGCAGTGTAGCTGATATCTCTTCAATATATCTGATAAGTTTTTGAGTCAATAAAAAGAAATAGACGATAAATAACAGTATGCCTGAAATTATAATGAAAGGCTGCATACCTGCAATATTTATAAGATTTTTAAATATATGCTTGAAAGGCAGGGTACTGTAAAGAAGATAGGCGGCACTCAATAAAAAGTTAATACTCAGAATAGACAAGCCTATACTCAGGGCAAAGTAAAATATAATTTTCCACCTTATACTTGTAACAAATTTATTTTTCAATTTTATAGCCAACACCCCAAACTGTTTTTATATACTTTGGATTTCTTGGTTTTTCTTCGGTTTTTTCACGTATTTTCCGTATATGAACCATTACAGTGTTATTGGAATCAAAATATTGCTCCTTCCATACCTTCTCAAAGATCTCTTCGGTACTGAATACCTTACCACGATTATTGGCCAGAAAGAGTAAGATATCATATTCGGTAGGCGTAAGGCTTACTTCATTGCCGCATATCGAAACAGTATGACTTTCAGTATTGATAAGAAGATCGTCAATTTGGATGTTGCCCTTGTCCAGAGCTTCAGAATACCAGGGGTTAAGCTGGAAATATCTTCTCAGTTGAGACTTAACCCTGGCCACAATTTCTAATGGATTAAAAGGTTTTGTTACATAATCGTCAGCACCGGTGGCCAACCCCATAATTTTATCAATATCCTTTGTTTTAGCACTAAGCATAATAATGGGAATATTATGCTCCCTGCGTATCATTCTGCAAATCTCCAAGCCATTAATTCCAGGCAGCATAATATCTAATATTACAAGATGTATGGTATACTCGTTAAAAAAAGTAAAGACTTTCTCAGAATTATATGCTTTAAAAACGTGATACCCCTCATTTATTAAGTATATTTCAACCAAATCTGCGATTTCTCTTTCATCATCAACAACAAGTATATTTATGTTTTCCATTATGGCATACTTCCTTTGATTTTTTGTAAAGAATATTTCGTAACTATATTTTACCAATATAATCACGAAATAGGAATAATGGTATTCTTTAGATTTTCTTAAGTTTTAGTAAAGCCGTCGCCCAAAAAGCCACATCCACTAATTATTAAGTAAAAAGCAGCATAAATATAACAACTAAATATTAAAATTAAAATAAAATCTGATATATTCCGACTGCCAACAGGAGCAGTCCCGATAGAATTGTTGCCTGATCACCCAGGAATTTTGCCGCCCATCGCCTTCCTATCACCGCTCCGAGAGAAATTGTCGTGAGGCTGAATATTATTACCGCAGTTGTAAGAACAGCAATATTTACTCCGGTCATTCCCGCACCGAATCCGGTTCCAAGGCAGTTCACAGCCAGTGCTATGCCTAATAATATTGATTCCTTCAGAGAAATATCTCCCGAGTAATCCTTGTCGGCGATGCCGGGGTCATCCATTACATGCCGCAGTTCCACAATATATTGGTTCCCGTTCTGGTACTCATTTCCGGTGCTTTTTTTATTTTTTATCAAATGGCCGATTATTGTGTACAAGCCCATAATACCTACTATGGAACCACCTATGATATTTCCCGTATAGCTTGGTATGTAATTTGCCAGTGCACTGCCCAGCAGGCTTGAAAGTAAAGTCGCTATACCTGAGAATAAAGCAATTGCGAAATTTGATCTGAAGGGGACATTAATTTTTCTGGCTCCGTAAGCAAGGCCGATGACCATATTATCGAGATTTGGTGCTAAACATAGTAAAAATATCGATAGAAAATAAACCACGTAAAAATCACCTCACTGGTCAGTATATTGACATTATGAGGTGATAGTGTCTGTCCCGGCGCAAAATGCTGCCATATGGTTGCTATATGGACAATACCCGCCTTTTATTTTTTTTCGGCAGTTTTCCCGGTGTCTTTGCTAAGGGCAAGAAGTATTTTTTCTGCTACAATTTTCCTGGCGTTTGCTTCACTGGTAAGCTGCAATGCGAATAAACGCAAAGTGGTTTCGTAATCCTCCGCGGATAATTGCTCGAGAGTAGCGGACAATTTCCCTGATATGTTGGCGAAGGCTTCGTCCTGAAGCTTTGTGAGCTCTTCAAAAAAACTCTGGTATTTCTGTTCATCGGTTAGATTGCTTAAGGAACCGGCTATAAGAGGTATGGGTAAAATGGGCTTCAACATGGACATAATATATAGAGTTACCAGGTGTACCCTGTCATATTTCTTGTTGACAGGGCGTTTGAGATAACCCTCTTTAACGTAGTTGTTCACCATACTTGAGGTTATTACTTTTCCGGAAGCATCGGTATCAAAAAGCTTCAAAAGCCGCTCAAGGTATGTGACCACCTGATCCATATACAGGTCTATACCGGGAAATTGGCTCCAGCTCTCGGTTGTAAAAGAACTTAAAGTATATGAAAAATCTGATAATTCCTGTTTGATTGAATTTATTTTGTCTGTTTTCAAACTTAAAACCTCCGAATAATCGCTACGATAAGTATATCATATCAAATTATTTTTACAATCTGGTTAATAAAAGCCCTTGACATTCAAATAATAAACGGGTAACATAGTAATCAAAACTAGATAAAATTTTATATATGACGTAATATTGCAGGCCAAGTTGTTAAAAATTATATTAATAACCGCCTTTGTTAAGGGAAACAATAAATATACATAAAAAGAATTGCAGAAACGGAAGGTGATTGCATGCTGGAATTAAGTAATAGGAATATTACAATATGGGGGGATTCAATTTTAAAAGGGGTAGTACTGGATGAACAGGACGGCAGATACAAGGTATTAAAAAACAGCAGCGTAAACAATTTTGCTGAAATAACCGGCTGCTCCCTGAAGAACAATGCTTATTTTGGGATGACCTCAACCAAAGCACTGAACAAAATAGCAAATTCCATGGATAAACAGCCTATAGACAATAATGATATTGTTATACTGGAATTTGGCGGTAATGACTGTGATTTCAATTGGACAGAGATTTCAAACTCTCCTGAAGACGAACATCTGCCTAGGACAACCATTGCTGCCTTTAAAAATTCACTTCAGAATATGATAACCCTGTTCAAGGAAAAGGGCGTAAATCCAATTCTAATGAACCTTCCTCCGTTGGAGCCCGAGAAATATTTCAACTGGCTTTCCAGAGGTTTAAACAAGGATAATATCCTCCGCTGGCTTGGAGATGTTGCCAAGATATACCGCTGGCAGGAAGCTTACAACACTGCGGTGGAATGGGCGGCACTGCAAAACGGCTGCAGGCTTATAAATGTACGGGAAAGCTTTTTAATAAGCAAAAACTACAGTTCCCATTTTTGTGCCGATGGAATACATCCCAATGAAAAAGGACACAACAAAATACTGGATTCACTCCTGAATTTTGCATTTTAATTAAACTCGGGACCCGGGAGAGCCGGCTGTAAAAGTCAGCTATTATCCCGGGTCCCGTAATTTTATCCTTATTATTGAGCTTCAAGTTCTGCCAGTTTTGAATCAATATCCTCTTTTGTTACGGCTGACAGATAATTTATTTTGTAATTTTGAGCATTCCTGAGCATTTCTATACTTTTTTCGCGGTCACCCAGCTTTTCCAGAACCAGTGAATAATCATAAAAGGCTTCCGGAAATTTGGGATTCAGCGCCATAAGCTTGTTGAAAATTTCCAGGGCCTTTTCCTGTTCTCCCATAAGATAATAGGTTTGCCCCAGGTTATCAAGTATGACAGTACCGGTACTGTTATAGTTCAGGGCTTCCAGGTTAAATGCCAGAGCCTTTTCAAGATCCCCTTTCAAATTGTAAAGGTAGCCAAGGCTTCCGTAAACATTGGTAGTTTTATAGTTTGGTATGATATTTTCAAATGTTTCTATGGCCTCATCAAGTTTTCCCTGTTTCCAGAGACCTAAGGCATAGTTGGATTTTATATTATAAAGCTCATTGTTTGTTATTTTTGGCGAGTTTAACTGATCCTTGAATACTTTCATGGCTTCTTCCAGCCTGCCGTTCTTTAACAGGAGATACCCATAGGTGGTAACCGTATTTGACTTGGCAGCTCCAGTATTATAAGCCATCTGCATCCATTTGATGGTACCCTCCGCATTATCGGCGGTATATGCTCTGTTGGCTTTTAAGATATAATATGTGCACTTGAGTTTTCCGAATAACATATTTCCTCCACAAATCCGCAACCTGCATTTTTTATGTTTTTTTGATTTTAATTATATCAAATGGCACCTAAATGTACAGATATTTTGCCTCGTTGAAACACATATGTTCAGATAAATTTTTTCTACAGCCGAAAAAATTTATCTGAACATATGTGTTATAATAGGGATTGGCCGCCAGCTTAAGTTATTATATTGAATTATAAAACCGGCGGGTTTAAATAATGGATGAGGTGGATTTCTCAAAATGGAGCATGATATTCATATAAAAAAGGCAGTACTGCATATTTTGGACACAAGTATTAATTTTCCGGTATTTTCAAACAGCGAGCTGGAGCTTGATGGTGAGATTTTGGAATTTCTTGAAAAACATTTAGCTAAAATATTGGAGGATACAAATCTAAAGAAGGCGCAATTTGTTGGAGAGGCTAATCCGGCAAGAGATGTTTGTGCCGTGGTCAAAGATGATGAAGGCTGCTTTCTGGAAGCCAGTAATGCACTGGGAGGCATGATATTCGACATGATGCTTAAAAATGTTGATATTACGCCGGCAGACCTGATATGCTGTCTGTTCTACATAAATAATGAACAATACCTGGGTATTTTGAAATTAAACTATAAAACCGGATATACCCACTATGTAAATCAGTTGGAGGAGGGGGCCAGCAATTCAATAATCAGGCATAAGACTTTACTCCCTTCCGACGGACAAAAGGTGGAGGAAGCTGTTTTAATAAGTATGGAAACAGGTCAATTGAAGCTGTTGGAGAAGCTTTACGAAATAAACGGGGCAAAGGAATTTTATCTGTCCCAATACATTTTCAATTGCTCCACAGACCTGTCCCAGAACCAAAAGCTTAAAATCATAGATAAAGTAACACAAAAGATCAACAAAAAGTATTATGATGAGGATTTCGACAAGGTTGCAAAGCTTAAAAAGGTGGTTTCGGACAGTCTCGAAGAAAACAAGGAAATAAGAGTGGATGCCATTGCTGAAGAAATATTTGAAGCAAATCTGGCAGTGAGGGAAGAATACATTCAGGAGATCCAGAAGGCCGGGCTCAAGGATGAAACCATCGAGATCCCTGAAAAAATTGCAGAGAAGAAATTTAAAACACATAAAATAAAAACCGATACCGGAATAGAAATAAACTTTCCGCTGAGCTATTATGACGACAGGGATATGATCGAGTTCTTCAACAACCCTGACGGTTCAATTTCCATAATAATCAAGAACGTAAGTAAAATTACCAATAAGTGATGCCTCACTTCCTGTGCTTCTCAATCAGATTCGAAGAGATAAAGGAAGGCAGATATTTTTTCCACAAAGGCTCATCTTCGGTGAATTTGTAAGTTGATATTTTATTATACAGCCAGGCTCTGTCAAAGGATGAGCCCTTTAAAGGGATATTCAAATAATTTATATTATTTTTAAGGAGATTTGAACCATTCGAATACACAGAGTAGGGTATGCCCGAGGCCGCCAGCAATGTGGGTGAAATATCAAGGAAAGAGGCCACTTCCGAGTTTTCCCTGTGTTTCTGCCCATCAGGTGTAATAATAAACAGCGGAACAAACTCAAAGTATTTGTCTCCATCAATAAAGGAAGCCTGCGCAAAGTCCTCCGAATTTATGTTTGGAGTGTGATCCCCGTAAATTATTATATAACTGTTGGGGAACTTTTTCTGAACGGCGGTTACATAGTCCTTTATGGATTCATCCACATAGCTGAAGGAGTTAAAATAGTTTTTGACTATTTCGTTTTCAATATCATCGTACAGGGGATTATTATAGTAATTCCGTGCACTTTCAAAAGGACCGTGGCTGGTCATTGTAATAACATATGAAACAAAGGGCTCCCTGGCTTTTATCATCTTGTCGTAAGCAAACGAAAATACTTTGTCATCGGGAGCACCCCAGCCCTCGTCCTCATAATGCATAGAGCCGATATCAAAAAACTTCTTAAAACCCATTTTTGAAAGAGCAATGTTTCTGTTATAAAAAGTTCCGACATTACCATGAAAGGCCATGGTATCATAGGAGGCCTTGGCCAGTTTTGAAACAAAAGAGTTGGGGTAACCGTAGGAGGTAAGCTTTATGGCAGGGAAGGAATCCAGCGGTTCTACACTGTTTATAACCGAAAACTCGGTGTCGGAGGTACCTCCGCCCTGGTGGTAGCTTAAAGTATACGGATAATATATGCTGTTAGCTGTCAACGAATTCAGGTAGGGCATTATATAAGAATCCTTGTACTTTTGCCTGACTATATTGGCATCCATGGATTCAACCTGAATTATTACAAAATTGGGGTTTTTGGAATTTAAAAATGGTTTGTTGGGATCTTTTTCCGCACCTACTATGTCGCTGTTTGTTTGCTTCCTTCCATAGTTGAGCTGACCTATCAGCTTTGTTTCACTATTATTTTTAATAATGTTTACAGCACTGTTTACAAGCGTGCCATATCTTGCGACAACTTCCGTTTCCCCGGTGTACCTGTCGTCCATATACTGTACAATGGACTTTTGGGCATGGTAGTTGTTGATTTCCACAACTAAAAGAATTACGAGAGAAGCGATGAGTAAGGTATACTTCATTAATGGCAGTGAGAATTTTTTGACATCCTTTTTAAAGTATTTGAAGAAAATATACAAAGCCAGGGGTGCATCAATAAAAACCACCAGCAGCTGCATGCTCTTTGGATTAGCCAGATGGGTAGCCGAAATCAGTGCCTCCTTGAAGAGGGAAATCCACTGCAGAAAATGAAGATAGCTGTGGTAATAAAGGAAATAGGATATATTTGTAAAGCAGTAAATACCCTGTGCAACCATTACAATTAAAAAAAGGTATCTTGATTTAAAGCTGAATATAATAGTAAATACTATAATACTGCACAGCAAAGTAAACCAGAATTTATAGACAAATACTTCCCTGGTAGCCTGCGGTATCAGAAAATAGTTGTATAAGCTGAGTTTTAAAGCATTTATTAATATAAAAAGAACAATTACAGTAAATGCATTTCTATAAGGTTTATCTTTAAAAGAATTCTTAACTTTACTGAAGTTTTCAACAAAAAAATTCTTAAGCATTAACAACTTGCCAATGTTCCTTTCTGATTTTTTGATTGTTAAATCTTTAATTCCTTGGTTACTTATTTCTTATTTATTTCATTTTTGCCATGATTCCCATGGTGTTTTTATAAGATTGCTTTATAAACGGCCTGTTATAATCTGTTATGTATTTTCCGGATATATTTTCATCCGGTATGGGAATGATTTTGAATACAGGCCTATTATTAACATAGTATTTGTCCACCCAGGTGGGTACATAATCCACACTTTTTATTACAATGCCGTTTGAAGCATCCTTCTCCAGCCTGAGATTTACAATTATTCCATCTTCGGTATAAATCTTATTGGGCCTGCTGGCTTTATCCACACGCCTGTAGCCTGAAATAAAATTTCCCATGGAGTAGATTATGAATTTATCTTTTCCATTTACTTTTACAATCTCAGACTTTTGAATAACATGGGGATGCGACCCGAGAATAATATCGGCTCCCCAGGAAAGCATTTTTTTAGCCAGTGCAGTCTGTGAATTATCCGGTGTCCGCTGGTATTCTGTTCCCCAGTGGACAATAACTATTACTGCATCCGCTTTATCCGCTTTGGCAGCCTTGATATCCTTTTGTATCTGCAATTCATTTATGGGACTCAGGTAAGTGGCTTTTTGCGCCGCACTGAGTTTTTTGTCCAGTCCGTTATACATTCCGGAGTAAGACAGTATTCCCAATTTTATGCCGTTAATGTCCTTGATTACATATTTATTCTTCCCATTTGTAGAACTGCCTATATTCAGCATCTTATTTTTATTTATCATTTGAATTGTACGTGTCAAACCACTGATTCCTCTGTCCAGACAGTGATTGTTGGCTGTTGACAATATATCGAAACCTGCTCCTGCCAATGCAGGAAGTATGGCATCGGGCGTGTTGAAACTCGGATAGCTTGTATAGCCTGTTTTTGGTCCGGCCGTTACGGTTTCGAAATTACCTATGGTCAGATCCGCCTCTGTGAGATATGGCCTTACATATTCCAGAAAGCCCGTGAAATCATATGTACCTGTCTTGGGTGAGTAAGCATTGTTCAGGTTGCTCTGATGTGCCATTATATCTCCGACCGCCGATATGGTAACAGAGGCGGGAGCCGGCTCCTGCGCCGGTTTGTCGTCAGGGGGCGGCGCAGACTCATTTTCAGGTGCCTGGGTATTATCGGCAGGGGGAGTGCTGCTATTTTGTTTCTGACTTTCCTCGGTAACAGCCGGTGATTTTACAGGGGCTTGTACCGGGGGTGGGGCTGTGGTTGAAGTTTCTGTGTCAATTGCGGTTTTGTCCGGTGTAACGGCAGCAGTATCAGTTGAGGCAGTGGGTGCCGGGACCGCCGATGCTTTAGCAGGTGTACCTGTAGAAGCTGTAACTGTTGAATCAGACTGCTTTTCGGCCACTGTCCGCCCGGACGAAACTCCAAAGGCATTTATATCGCCCAAAGCGTTAATAATAAGAGTACTTCCCAGCATAATGCAGCACATTATACTTAAAACAATAAAAGTATACTTAAAAAGACGTATTTTGGTATTCATTTGTTATGTACCTTCCTGAAAAACAAAAAAATTATATAAATTTAATAAATTAACAAATAATTAATCAACAATAAGACTATATCACAAATTGGTATTTAAATGTTAAAAATTGAGCAATAACCCTTAAATAATTTAAAAAAACAAATTTGAAGACGTATTTTTATTGTATTTTGGTTTAAAATTGTGATAGATTGGTATTAATAAAATGATTGGAAATATTGTAGATTAACTGGTTATGGAGGTTTTTATATATGGAGAACATTAACAGAGCAATTCTGATTGTATTGGACAGCGTGGGAGTTGGTGAACTTCCGGATGCACCGGATTACGGCGATACGGGAAGCAACACTCTGGGAAATATAGTGAAAAGCTGCGGCGGAATAAAGCTGCCGAATATGGCAAATATGGGACTGGGGAAAGTTGACGGCATTGATTATCTTCCGGTGCCCCGGAGTATAACCGGAAGCTATGGCAGGATGGCCGAGGTGTCGAAAGGTAAGGATACCATTACCGGCCACTGGGAAATTGCCGGGCTGCAGCTGGAGTATCCGTTTCCCACTTATCCCAACGGCTTTTCAAAGGAAATCCTTGAAAAATTTGAAGAGCTCTCAGGAAGAGGCATTCTGGGAAATTGCGTGGCGTCAGGCACAGAGATAATCAAGGAATATGGTGAAGAGCACATGAGGACGGGAAAGCTCATTGTATACACTTCGGCCGACAGCGTATTCCAGATAGCTGCACATGAAGAGATTGTTCCTGTGGAGGAACTGTACAGGATTTGCCTGATAGCAAGAGATATGCTGCAGGGGGAAAACATGGTAGGACGTGTCATTGCCCGCCCGTTTACCGGCCGGCCCGGGGACTTTTCCCGTACAACGAACAGGAGGGATTTTTCGGCTGAGCCCACAGCGGATACCATCCTTGACAAGCTGCAGCAAAAAGGGCTGGACGTAATTGCAGTGGGAAAAATAGAAGATATTTTTTCAGGGAAGGGTATTACAGTGGCTGAACACACCAAGAGCAACATGAATGGTGTTGACGTCACTTTGAAATATATGAAGGAAAACAATAAGGGCATTATTTTTACAAACCTTGTTGACTTTGATATGCTTTTTGGACATAGAAACAATGCAGAGGGATACAGGCAGGCTTTGGAAGAGTTTGACGCACGGCTTCCCGAAATAGTTGGGGCCATGAGGGATGATGACCTGTTGATAATAACCGCCGATCACGGCTGCGATCCCACAACTCCCAGCACCGACCACTCCAGAGAACACGTGCCGCTGCTCCTATACGGAAAAAATATAAAGCAGGATGTAAATCTGGGAACCAGAAAAACTTTTGCCGACCTTGCCAGCACAATTGCCGAAGTTTTCGGAATCAAAAATGAATTTCCGGGTGAAAGCTTCCATGGCCTGATAGCAAAGTAAACGGTTGGGATATTTGCAATGATCTGAGCTAAGCAGGATGTTGAATAATTAAAATTTGCCAATAGTATTTTTATGTACTATTATAAATAGTGTAGCAAATGTTTGCCAGAATTAACCGGAACAACGCGTTATGTTGATTTTGGTAAACCTTAAAATTGAATACAAGGATGCAGATATGGGAAGCAGGTTTGAGCCCTGCACGGTCCCGCCGCTGTGTTGGAGGAGTTCTCCATGATTTGCCACTGGTTAACAGCCGGGAAGGTTTGGAGAGTGATGAAGCCTGAGTCAGAATACCTGTTTGCAGCCGGGGAGTGGTTCGCCATTTCCTGACACTGCAACTCTACGAGAGATAGGGAAGGTGTAACATCTGATAAGTTTGCAAATAAAGTATCTAAGCCCCTGAACACCTTGTGTTTACGGGGTTTTTTAAATGGAGGAAAATAAAATGAAGATAAAAATATTGTCACTTTTTATGGTTTTTGTTTTGGCAGCAGGGCTGTTTGCAGGCTGCGGCCAGGCTGATATTTCCGGAAACTCAGCAGCCGGTACCGCCGCCCAATCGGCAGCACTATCAACTACAGCCGCACCGGGTACGGCAACCGATAGCACCGGGATAGATTCAAAGGCTGTCCGGTATCCCCTGACTCTGAAGGATGCCAGCGGAACTTCAGTCACTATAGCGGCAAAGCCTGTCAAGATTGCCGCTTTTCCCCTGGGGGTCTGTGAAATGCTGATCTCATTGACAGATAAGAGCCAGATAGCAGCAATGACGTATTTTGCGGAGGACCAGGGAGTATCAAATATCACCGATGCTGCCAGGGGAGTAGGGCAGAGGATGGATTTCAATGCTGAAAAGATACTTGCGCTGCAGCCTGACCTGGTTCTGGCCGATGCCTGGTCGGATGCCAATATAATAAAGCAGCTGAGGGATTCGAACATTAATGTTTTTGTTTTAAAAACCCCTTCTAATATAGACCAGGAGAAGGAAATGCTGAAGCTGTTGGGTGATATAACCGATAATGCCGGTAAGGCCGAAGAATTGGCAAACTGGATGGACCAAAAGCTTAAGTCGGTTTCGGACAGGCTGTCTGTACTGAAGGAGGAAGAGAAGCTCAGCATTATAGATTACAGTGAGATGGGCAGCACAAGCGGCAAAGATACAAATTTTGACGATATAGTTACAAGAGCAGGCTTGACAAACCCTGTGTCGAAAGAAGGCCTGACAGGCTGGCCGCAGCTTTCAAAGGAAATGATAGTTAAATATGATCCCGATATTATCAGCGTACCGTCATGGTTTTATGATACAAGTAAGGCAACTCCTGAAAGCCTGACCAAATCCATCAGGGAAGATAAATCTTTAGCGGGTGTGAAAGCGGTAAAAAACAACAGGATTATTTCAGTGCCTTACAACCATTTAAGTGCTACGTCACACTATTCCGTGCTGGCTGTTGAGGATATGGCAAAAGCCGCATATCCGGACTTGTTTAAATAGATAGGTGGAGGATCATGTGAAAAGGGCAGGTTTAAAAATTGGAATAATACCGGTAATGCTTATGGTACTGCTTGCTGTGATGATAGCAGGTACTGCAGTCGGTGCCGTATATGTGCCGTTTTTTGACACCTTCAGGATAATACTTAAAAACCTTGGATTGCTGCCGGATGCAACCTTTGCCCAAGGGCAGGAGCCCATAATCTTTCTGGTGAGATTTCCGCGGGTGGCAGTGGCTGCCCTTGCCGGCACAGCCCTTGGCACCTCGGGTGCCGTGATGCAGGGGATGTTCAGAAATCCCATGGCAGATCCCGGAATACTTGGAATATCCAGCGGTGCAGGTCTGGGTGCGGTGCTGTCCATTAAGCTTGGACTGGCGGCAGCCAGCATATTTGTATTGCCCCTTTCGGCATTTACCGGAGCTTTTTTAGCAATAATGGCAATATACATATTATCCTACCGAAAGGGAAAGGTTCCCGTTCTGACCCTGATACTATCAGGTATTGCAGTCAGCACTTTCCTCGGAGCAATAACAAATATCGTACTGACCCTGTCCTATGATTACCAGGTCAAGGAATTTTTGTTCTGGTCCACAGGTGGGCTTGAAGGCAGAAGGTGGGAACATTTTCAGCTGATTGTCATTCCTGTGCTGGTCAGTGTAGTGCTTATGCACTTGTTTTCCAGGGATCTGAATGTTCTGCTCATGGGTGAGGAGGAGGCCAGATCGGTGGGACTCAACACCGACAGACTCAGAACCATACTGTTGGTACTTGTTTCGGCAGCAACTGCAAGCAGCGTATGCGTGACAGGAGCAATAAGCTTTGTGGGGCTGATAGTGCCCCATATTATGAGGCTGCTTGTGGGACCTGACCATAAAATACTTCTGCCCGCAAGTTCAATAGGCGGTGCCATATTCCTTGTTGCCTGCGACCTGATATCAAGAGTGGTGGCGGTACCTTACGAACTGGGCGTGGGTATAATCACAGCTTTGCTTGGAGCGCCCTACTTCCTCTATCTTCTTCTCAGATCCAAAAAAGAGGGAGGGGCTCTGATATAATATGGATGGTTATAATGCGGACAGTATCATTGAAATAAAAGATCTTAATTATTCAATAAACAACAAGGAAATATTAAAAGGTATCGACCTGAATATAAAGGCAGGGGATTTCATCGGTTTGATTGGGCCCAACGGCGCAGGTAAAACAACACTGTTAAAGTGCATCAACGGTTTGAACAAAGCCGACGGCCATATAAAAATCAAGGGCACTGATATCAATAAGTACACTGAGAGGCTGCTGGCAAAAGAGGTCGCATTGATGCATCAGAATACCACTGTCGGGTTTCCGTTCCCGGCACTTGATATTGTTCTTATGGGAAGGTATCCTTATATTAAGAGGTTCAGGGCCGAGTCAAAAGAGGATTACACCATAGCAAGAAGGAATATGGACTATACCCATACCGGCAGGCTTGAAGAAAGCCCTGTGACTGAAATGTCGGGCGGAGAAAGGCAGAGGGTTCTGTTTGCAAAAACCCTCACCCAGGAAACGGATATAATTCTGTTGGACGAGCCCACCGCCAGCCTGGATATCACCTATCAGGAGCAGATATTTGAATACTCGCGGGAGCTGTCATTAACGGGAACCACCGTTGTTGCGGCAATACACGATCTGAAAATCGCTGCCAGATACTGTACAAGGCTGGTCCTGATGAATTGCGGAGAAATTGTTGCCGACGGCTTTCCCCAAGAGGTGCTTACCTCGGAAAATCTTTCCTGCGTTTACGGCATAAATGCACTGGTTTATAAGAACAGGATAACTGGACTGCTGGATCTCTATATCAACAGGGATACTGCCGGCAAGAAATCCGAGCTGGTGCATGTTATAGGCGGAGGAGGCTCTGCCGCGGGAGTTTTGAGACAGTTATACGAGCAGGGTTACAATGCCACGGCAGGGGTTTTCTCACAGGGGGACAGTGATATTGGCAGCGCCGAAGTATTCGGAATGAAATACCTGGTGGAAAAGCCTTTTACCGAAATATCGGATGAAATTCATGCCAGAAATATTTCATATATTAAGGATTCTGAAATTACTATCCTGTGCAATATGCCCTTTGGTTTTCAAAATTTCAGAAACCTTGAAGCGGCACTGAATGCAAACAAACTGGTCATTATTGAGGATGAACTGCCCGAAACAAGGGATTTTACAGACGGAAAGGCAACTGCGCTTTACAAGCGGTTAAAAGAAACTGCTGCTGCGGTTATCACATCAGCCCAGCTGCATGAAGTTCTATAGAATTTATTTGATAAGTTTGCAAGCCCCAAAATATTACTTTGCAGAATTTTCGGAGGATATATGGATATATGGGAAAATTGATCCTGGTGACAGGCGGCGCCCGCAGCGGTAAAAGTACTTTTGCCGAAAAAAAAGCGGCAGAGCAGGGAAACAATGTGCTGTATGTGGCAACCGCAAAACGTACAGACGAGGAAATGGAACAGAGAATAGCCAGACACAGGGAAAGAAGACCTGCCGAATGGGAGACCTATGAAGGCTATAAAAATCTGGACATGGCCCTTGAGGGATTGCTGAAAGGCAAAAGCGCCGTTCTTTTGGACTGCATAACAATTATGGTATCAAATCTCATGCTGGATGGGAGCTGTGATTGGGACAGCCTCACAAGGGACGGGGCGGATGAGATTGAGGATACAATACTTCACCAGCTGGAAAGACTTGTAAGTCTTGTGAAAATGAATGATGTGCCTTTCATTCTGGTAACAAATGAAGTGGGTATGGGAATTGTGCCGGCATACTCAATGGGAAGGGACTTCAGAGATATAGCCGGAAGGATGAACCAGCTTCTTGCCGGAACAGCCGACGAGGTTTATTTCTGTGTCTCGGGCATACCTGTGAAGATCAAGGGATAGGGGTTAAAATGAAAGCTTTAAAAAGACTGGTATTGATGCTGCAGTTCTTTACGAGAATACCTATAAACATACAAATAACCGCCAATAGTTCGGATTTTGGAAAAGGCCTCGTATTTGCGCCCTTTGTGGGACTTGTGATAGGGGCTGTGCTGACAATTGCCGCCTACGGTTTGCTTTTTATTTTTCCCAGGGTAATGGTCTCGGCACTTGTACTTGTACTTTATATAGCAATAACCGGGGGACTTCACCTTGACGGTCTGGGTGACACCTTTGACGGTATATTCTCCAACCGCCCCAAGGAAAGGATTCTGGAGATAATGAGGGACAGCAGGGTGGGCACCAATGCTGTCCTTGCCGTTGCCAGTGTATTGCTGCTGGACTTTACTGCGCTGACTCAAATAAATGAAGAATACTTTTTGAGAATAATATTGCTCATGCCAATGGCCGGGAGAGCAGGTTCTCTTGTCGGAGCTGCCGTTTCGGGCTATGCCAGACTGGGGGAGGGCCTTGGAAAATCCTTTATAGATTTCTGCGGCAAAAAGGAGCTGATATGGGGATTAATCATATATTCTGTGATCAGTTTACTGACTTTTGACCTCAAGCTGTGGATTATATTGCTGCTTCCGCCGCTGGCCGCTCTTTTGACGGTAAAATATTTCAGCAGCAAGGTAGGCGGTGCCACAGGAGATATACTTGGAGCGGTATGCGAACTGAACCAATGCATATTTCTGGTGGCGGCATGCGGGATATTATTTTAGAATACTGTTCTATAAAGCATTTATGGCAACGCTCTCGACAACAGCCCCGGTCAGCATAAGAACCAAGCCTGCAAAAAGAACGAGTTTTTCTGCCTTTGAAAGTTGTATGTCTTTGAAGCTTTTTGTAATTGTGTTTTTTCCATTGGTCAGGACCGTTGAGATATGGGCAGCCGCGCAAGTGATGAGCAATTGTCCCGACATTTCCCAAAAGCCTGCTCTATGCAAAAGATCAAAAGTACGGGTAATTCTTGATATAAGCGGAACAGCTTCGGTTCCCATAGAAAAAGACCATGTTCCCAAAACGACGCCGTTAATGCAAATCTGTGTAAAAAATGCAAGGTATCCTATAGAAAAATAGTTAATATCCTTCTCCTTCTTCTTGCCAAACAAGCTTCCGAAAATAACAACAATGACAGATAGCTGATTATAAAAGAAAATCTGTAAAGTCGAGATAAAAGTGTTTTTTGAGGTTTCCCAATCCTGTAATGGATTTTTATTTTTAAGAATACCTTCCGGCAGAAAATAATAGCTAATTATTGTTATTCCGAAAAATAAAACAAAAAAAACCAAATAACAAAACAGTATTCTCTCTTTCAAACTTCCGCTGCTTAGCTTTTTCCGTAAAAAACCCATTAATAATTTCCTCCTTTGGATTCCAGGCTATTTGCATTTACATCTCTTTTTGATATTTATTAATCAGAAAAACAACTATCAGATTGTAAAGTACATATACGGCTACTACAAAGGATGACACCCATAAAGGCGCCGAAATCAGTATGGTAACATAAGTGATTGCGATAATGAGCCACTGGGTGATGTCACCGGCTTTAGCTTTTGCACGGTTCCGGATCATTGTGTTTCTTTCATCATTATTTTCAATTTCCTTCGCCCTTCTAATGGCGGGGTTACTGCTTTCAATATGATATGTAATCAGCCTGATTATTCCCAGTCCCGAAAGACCTCCTCCAACACCTATAAAAACACCGCATATGGGCTTTGCAATTTCAGCTTTTAACAGGAAGCTGAGTATTATGAGGCAAATACCTGTAATCAGTTGTAAAATACCAAAGGGAAATTTCTTTTTCACTGTTATTCCTCCTCGTAAATAAAAATTTCTTCAATGCTCATGCCAAAATAACGGGCAATTTTAAAAGCCAGAGTAATAGACGGGTTGTATCTCCCGTTTTCCAGAGAGCCTATAGTTTGTCTGGATACCTCCAGTGCGGATGCCAGGTCCTCTTGTTTGATTCCGCGCTGCTTACGTATTTCTTCAAGTCTGTTCTTCATATATACCTCTTTATAATGCAAAATGGAAAGTATACTTTCCGTAAATAAAATAACATAATAGCTATTTCATGTCAAGTAAACTTTCCATACGCAAATTTAAATTTGAATTTTTAATATCACAGGCAATAATTTTTAATCTTGGCACGGTGTTTCATCTTCCATGTTAACGGGTAAATAATAAGCAATTCATAATACATAAGGATTACGCATACAATAATACTTACATTTTATACTGAAAGACCTGATTTTGAACAGGCAGAAAGGAGTTTAAAATGGTAAGACCAATTAAAATCAAAAGAATAGAGGACATTGAGAATATCAACAGGATTGTCAGCCGGTATCCCTTTGATATCTGGATTCATGGAAAAAGCGGCATGGCTGATGCAAAGTCTATACTGGGAATGTTCATCCTCAAGCTGGATGAGCCGCTGTCAATTGTAGTACCTGATGATGAGGATACCGGCAAGCTGTTTAAGGAACTGGACGAGTATATGCACATTTATTAGTTACCAGTTGATTTTGATTAAATCTTTCTGTAAAGCAATACAAAATTTCGATTAGCACAACAGGTTAAATTAGGCTGTAAAAGTAATTTTCAATATACTTTACAGCCTTTGTTTACTGTCTTGGGGTGAATAATAAACAGGCATGAATGGGGTGCCCGTTACGGGTTTTCGCAGATTTTTGCCGCCACGTCGGCAGCAGAAGCTGCGTCGGCGGTATAAAAATCTGCCGAAATTGTCTCACAGAAGTTTTGGGTCACAGGCGCTCCGCCTACCATTATGGATATTTTATTCCTAATCCCGGCTTCTTCGGCCGCCTTTACCACATTTTCCATCTCTGCCATTGTGGTGGTAAGCAGGGTGGAGCATGCAATTATCCGGGCATTTTCATTTATGGCTGTTTCAACAAAACGGCCGGCAGATACGTCAACTCCTAAATCAACTACCTCCAGGCCTCTGCCTTCCATCATCATTTTAACAAGATTTTTTCCTATATCATGCAGATCTCCTGCAACAGTGCCGATGACAACCTTTCCTGCGGCCTTGACACCGCTTGAGGCCAACAGGGGCTTGAGCAGCTCTGTTCCCATATTCATGGCTCTTGCCGCAATCATGACCTCCGGGACATAAATTTCATCATTTTTAAACTTTTCCCCGATAACGGCCATTCCGGGAAGGAGCCCTTCATTCAGTATCTCCTGGGGCTTATAGCCCTCATCGAGGGCTTTTTGTACAAGCTCCTTTACAATTTTTGCCTTACCTATCTGAAGATTTTGCGAAATTTCGTTAAGTATACTCATATTGTCTCCCATCTGCGTGCATAGCCGTACACAAATAGTAGTGAAAAGCCGCTTTGCGGATTTTGCTGCGTGAGAGGTACGATCAATGCTTATACATTTGTGTTAAAATACATTCGTCTTAAGTCGCTTTAGTACATTAATGCTATTATACATATACACATTGTAATATAAGTTTGATATATATTGTAATACAAATTTGAATATTTGTATAAACATTTTATTACTTTTGATTTAAACTGCCGGCTGTTTTTATGGTTGCCTTGTACATTATAGCTTCCTTTGTGGCTTCACTGCGCCGGAATTCACCTGATATCTCACCTTCGGACAATACCAGCACCCTGTCGCACATCCCGAGTATTTCTTCAATATCGGAGGAGATGAGTATGACTGAAGCACCCTTGGATACCAGATCCAGGATACAGTTATATATATCTGTCTTTGATGCCACATCAACACCTCTGGTAGGTTCATCAAGAATAAATATTTTTGAACGGCTCATCATCCACCGGGCTACGGCAGCTTTCTGCTGGTTGCCGCCGCTGTATGTTTCCAGCAGATCATGAAGATTGCCCGGCCGGATACTCAGCTTTTTTATATATGTATCCGTAACATCGGTCATAATCTTGTTATGCAGATATTTATACTGTTCAAATCTCTTGAGGGATGAAAGAGTCACATTATTTTCAAGATTGAGGCAGCCAAAAATTGAGCTTGAGGCTCGGTCTTCGGGCAACAGGGCTATTCCATTCCTGATGGCATCCTCCGGTGACGATAATTTTACCTTTTGGCCATTGATTTCTATACTTCCGCTTTTGATGGGGGTAATGCCAAAAAGACATTGCGCCAGGAGGGACCTCCCCGAGCCCATAAGCCCAGTAACTCCCAGAATTTCAGATTTTTTGAGTTCAAAGGTGATTGAGTTCAGAATGTTGGCCGCACTGAGATCTTTAACAGACATTATCACCTTTCCTACCGAAATATTCAGTTTGGGATAGCGGTTTTTCTCTGCCGGAACAGCCAGCATCCTGATAATATCATCCTTGGAGGTAGTGTTGACTGTCTGGGTTCCTATCATCCTGCCCTGGTGGATAACTGAAACCCGGTCGGCTATCAGCTCGATTTCATCCAACAGATGTGTTATATACAGGATTGCTGTGTTTTTTTCCTTCAATGCCCGGATTATCCTGTACAATATGTCCTTCTCCTTGGAGGTGAAGGCAGCTGAAGGCTCATCGAATATGACAATCTGGGCATTGGAAACATAGGCCCTCACCATTTCCACAAGCTGCCTTTGTGCAAAACCCAATTCTCCGGCATTGGTGCGGATATCGATATTAATGCCGAATTCGTCGAATATATCGGTGCAGTCCCGGAACATTCTGAACCTGTTGCGGGCCAAAAAACTGTTCTGACTCTTGGGATGATCCATGTAAATGTTTTCAGCAACAGACAGATTGGGGTACAGGTTTATGTCCTGCCATACGCAATATATTCCGTGGCGCTTTGCCTCTGCCACGCTTTCTATGACGACCGGCTCATTGTCGATCAAAACTTCGCCGCTGTCCTGTTTGACGACACCGCTTATGATCTTGATGACAGTGGATTTACCTGAGCCGTTTTCACCTATGAAGGCGTGCACCTCACCGGAACATAGATCCAATGAGACATTGTGCAGAGAAAAAGCGTCACTGATGTGTTTACTTATATTCCTGACTTCCAGTTTGGGAATTCTCATGGTCGACAACCTCCAAAAGAAGATTAAACTCTACCTTCAAACAAATCTATAGAGGTAAATAACTGTATGTTTGCATTAAAAATATTATTTTTATGCTGATCCGATAATGTATGATTGGTTATTAGTTTGTCACATAAATCTTTTATTAATCCGGCTCTGTAAAAAGAGTTCCTCTCAAAGGCCGAGGATGTGCAGACGATTATTTTTTCATTTGCACTTTTGGCAGCTTCTTTAATGAAAGTTGCCATGTCGATATTGGATACAGTCAGTTCAAGGTTGTTTGATATGCCGTCTATTTCTATGAAAAGGCGGTTCACAAAAAAATTGTTGAGATTGTTTACAGTAAGTGTTCCGAAAACGGCTTTGGTATTATAATCAATATCCCCTCCCAGGAGGACTACTTTTGCAGATTGTGCTTCCATTATGTGAAACGCTATATTCAGGTCGTTTGTGAGGACGGTGACCCGGTTTTTGGAATTCAGCTGTTTTGCAATTTCCAGGTTAATGGCTCCGTTGGTGAGCATTATTACATCGCCGTCGTTGATCATGCGGATGGCAATTTTTGAGATTTCAAAATAATCCTGGAATGATCCCGCTTCCATATTCTCCGAGACAGCGTCCTTTATGCTGCCCAGAACCGCACCTCCATGAGTCCGCGTAAGAAACTCCTCACCTTCCAGCTTTTCAAGATCCCGGCGTATTGTAACCTCTGATACTCCCAGCATCTGGCTGAGCTGATTTACTTCAACCTGTTTATTTTCCAGCAGATAGTTTTTAATTATTCTTATTCTCTCAATAGCAAACATATATTCTTCCTTATTAACAATAATATTATCAGTTTCATCTATTTAAAGAACTGTTACAGACTACCGGATTGAGTGATTACAATAATAAAATGAAACCTATCGAAAGGAGTTATTTTGAGTATAAAGCATATCCCAACTAAAATCAATAAATAACATTGTTGAAATTATAAGTTATGTTATGGTTTTAGCGGTTTTCAGTGCCGGATACGTTTTAAATCATTGTGGAAACATTCACAAACGCTCAAAAACAATACTTTTCGTAAGCTGAATTAATAAAATGTGGTAATGATGCACAAAACAGCTTATATAAAAATATGTAAATTATAAATTATGCACAATTTTATTGACAATTATACATGCTGGTGATAACATGTATTTACAAAACGAAAGCAAACGATCATAAAAGAAAGCGTTTGCGGGAAAAGGAGAGTGTTTAAATGAAATTGAGAAAGATTATTGCAGGTACTCTTTCCATGGTTATGACTCTTTCAGTGGCTTTAGGCTTTACAGCCTGCGGAACCAAGGACAACAGCAAACTGGTTGGAGTTGCAATGCCGACAAAATCCTCCCAGAGATGGATCCAGGATGGCGACAACATGAAAAAGCAGCTCGAAGCCAAGGGTTACACAGTTGATCTTCAGTATGGTGAAGACAATATCGATAACCAGGTTGCACAGATTGAAAACATGATTTCAAAGGGAGCAAAGGTTTTGGTTGTTGCTTCCATCGACGGTTCTGCTCTCACAGATGTACTTAAAAAAGCAGCAGATGCAAATGTAAAGGTTATAGCTTATGACCGTTTGATCAGAAATTCCGAAAATGTAAGCTACTATGCTACCTTTGACAACTACAAGGTTGGCGTTCAGCAGGCTACTTCCCTGGTAAAGGGACTGGAAGCCGATACCAAGCCTGGCCCGTTCAATATCGAATTGTTCGGAGGTTCGCCTGATGACAACAATGCCTTCTTCTTCTATGACGGTGCCATGTCGGTATTACAGCCGTTAATCGACAAAGGTGTTCTGGTAGTAAAGAGCGGCCAGACGGGTATGGATAAGGTTTCAACTCTCCGCTGGGATGCAGCCACAGCCCAGTCCCGTATGGAGAACATCTTAAGTGCAAATTACACAACTGAAAAGGTTGATGGCGTTTTATCACCATATGACGGTATTTCAATAGGCATACTTTCAGCCCTTAAGAGTGTCGGCTACGGCAAAGGCGATAAGGAAATGCCAATAGTAACCGGACAGGATGCAGAAGTAGCATCCGTAAAATCAATAATTGCAGGTGAACAGTATTCAACAATCTTCAAGGACACAAGAACTCTTGCTGAAAAAGCCGTTAAGATGGTGGATGCAGTTCTCAGCGGTTCGGAACCTGAGGTTAATGATACAAAGACTTACGATAACGGTAAGAAGGTTGTTCCATCATATCTTTGTGAGCCGGTACCGGTTGACAAGTCAAACTACAAGCAGACATTGATTGACAGCGGATATTACAAGGAAGCAGATTTAAAATAACAGCATCCCCTAAAAAATAATTTTTATAGATTGCAGAGTCGCCATTTTGCGGTAACTGATCCATAAAGAGCTTCAGTTGGTGAGATGGCGCTCTCTGTAATAAGCAGCAGTATAGTTTACAAAATTTATAAAGGATAGGGAGCTGAGAAAATGTCTAAACTATTACTCGAAATGAAAGATATTACCAAGACGTTTTCTAGCATCAAAGCATTGGACAATGTTAACCTGACGGTAAGAAGCGGAGAAATACATGCTTTGGTTGGTGAAAACGGTGCCGGAAAGTCGACCCTCATGAATGTTTTAAGTGGTATCTATCCCTATGGAACATATTCGGGAGACATAATATTTGATTCCAATCTGTGTCACTTTAAAGAAATAAAAGACAGCGAAAAACTTGGTATTGTTATAATTCATCAGGAACTTGCCTTAATTCCCTATTTGTCCATAGCTGAAAACGTATTTTTAGGAAATGAGCAGGCAAAAACCGGTGTCATAGATTGGAATGAAACGACTACAAGGACTAATGAATTATTATCACTTGTGGGTCTGCATGAAAGTCCCAACACACTTATAACCAATATAGGTGTGGGTAAACAGCAGTTGGTGGAAATTGCAAGAGCTCTGGCCAAGGATGTCAAGCTGCTCATTCTTGATGAACCGACGGCGGCATTGAACGATGAAGAGAGCAACAAGCTTCTGGAGCTGCTTACCGACCTGAAGGCAAAGGGAATTACATCCATACTGATATCCCATAAGCTTAATGAGGTAGAAAAGGTTTCCGACCGGATAACCGTCATCAGAGACGGCAGGACCATTGAAACCCTTGAAAAGGGCAAGGATCAGATTACCGAGGACCGGATCATCAAAGGAATGGTCGGCCGCGACATGTCCCACCGGTTCCCGCACAGAGAGCCGAAAATCGGGGATACCATATTGGAAGTTATTGACTGGAATGTTACCCATCCGATACATGACCGGAAGGTAATAAACAATGTTAATCTGAAGGTGAGAAGCGGAGAGATAATAGGGCTTGCAGGACTGATGGGAGCAGGGCGCACCGAGTTGGCCATGAGCATATTCGGCAGGAGCTACGGCAGCAAAATTACCGGAACCATCAAGCTGAAGGGAAAGCCTGTGGAACTGTCGAGTGTGAGTAAGGCAATAGAGTCGGGTATAGCTTATGTGACAGAAGACAGAAAGAATTATGGTCTTGTTCTTATAGATAATATAAAGAATAATATTACAATGGCCAATCTCAGGAAGGTAAGCAAAAATTCAGTTGTTGGAGAACATGATGAGAATGTGGTTGCTGAAGACTTCCGTAAAAAATTCAACATCAAATCCTCCAGCATAATGCAGAAGGCCGGTAATCTCAGCGGGGGCAACCAGCAAAAGGTGGTATTGAGCAAATGGATTTTTACCGATCCTGATGTCCTGATTCTTGATGAACCTACGCGAGGTATAGACGTCGGCGCAAAGTATGAAATATATACCATAATAAACCAACTGGCAGACAGCGGAAAATCGATAGTTGTAATATCCTCCGAGATGCCTGAATTACTTGGCTTATGCGATAGAATATACGTTGTGAACGAAGGCGAAATTGCCGGAGAGCTTCCCCGTTCGGAGGCTACCCAGGAAAGCATTATGAAATGTATAATGAACCACGCCAAAGGAACAGCGTGAGCAGGTGTATATTCAATCTTTACTTTATATGTAAGTGACGTGCTCTTGCGTCACGTGGAGGTTATAAATGACAAATTTTAAATCTTTTATTAAAAATAACATACGCCAGTATGCCATGGCGTTAGCTCTTGTTGTTATTATGGTACTATTCCAGATAATGACCGGAGGAATACTCTTTAAACCGTTGAATATCACCAACCTTATATTGCAGAACAGCTATGTACTTATTCTTGGAATAGGTATGCTTCTGGTAATACTGACAGGCAATGTGGATCTGTCTGTTGGATCAGTGGCCGCTTTTATCGGAGCCATATCCGCAATATTTATGGTCCAGATGCACATGCCTGTGGTGATCGCAGTTGTCCTTTGTCTGGTTATCGGTGCGCTGGTAGGGGCATGGCAGGGCTTCTGGATAGCATATATCCGGATTCCGGCATTTATTGTAACTCTTGCAGGCATGCTGGTATTCAGAGGCTTGACAATGGTTCTTCTCAAGGGCCAAACCATATCACCTTATGAAGAATCCTTCCAGGCCATGGCAAACGGCTTTTTCCTTTCAGATGTCTTCAAGGTGGGCGGTTTGAACATGATAGCCGTGATAACAGGTATTATACTGTCTCTGGTATTCATATTCCTTGAATACAAAAATATTCAAAGCATGAAGAAGTATAATTTTGAAACACTTCCTCTCCCCATAACCATAGGCAAGACAGCAGTCATAGTAGCCGCAATAAACCTTCTGACGGTAAGCCTTGCCGCTTACAAGGGTATCCCAATAGTTCTTATCCTGATAGTTGCACTTATTGCCATATATACTTTCATTACACAGAAGACCATTGCAGGACGTCATATATACGCACTGGGCGGAAATGAAAAGGCAGCCAAGCTTTCGGGTATCAAAACCAAGAGAGTTATGTTCTGGGTATATGTAAACATGGGACTGCTTGCCGCACTTGCAGGGCTGGTGGTTGCGGGGCGTTTGAACGCTGCCACACCGAAGGCCGGCACCAACTTTGAGCTGGATGCCATCGCAGCCTGCTTCATAGGCGGAGCTTCAGCCTCGGGCGGTATCGGTACAATAATAGGAGCAATAATCGGTGCACTTGTAATGGGTGTATTGAACAATGGTATGTCAATCATGGGTGTGGGCATAGACTGGCAGCAGGCAATCAAGGGCCTGGTTCTCCTTGCAGCTGTGGCATTTGACGTGTACACGAAATCAAAGTCCAACGCTGACTGATATCCTGTGTTCCGGGAACCCGGCAGTTTAAAGTTTTTTACAATAGCATGCAATATAAAATTCAAGGCACGGTTCAGAATTAAAGCTTTCTGCACCATGCCTTTTTTAATTCCTCCAACGCGGGTGGCATAGTGCTGCAAGACAGCTGTAATATGCCAGAATATTCAACCTTATTTATAATATGGTTACATAAAAAATAAGAAAAAATATTAAAAATAATATTGACAAATAATTAACAAAGAGCTAAAATAATATCATAAAACATTGTTAAATAATTAACACTATACGGCATAACAACTTGAAGCTTTAACTCTGTTAAGCCATGTATGAAAAAAGATTAGTGGCTTAATTTTTTAAAAGTGATTGTTAAAAAAATAACGATAACACAAAATTTAAATGGAGGTTGAATATTATGGCTAAGAAGAATTTGATAGTAAACAGCGTTGACACTCTTTTGGAAAAAATTACTGAAATAAAACAGGCGCAGGAAGTGTTTGCCACATATTCACAGGAACAGGTTGACAAAATATTTACAGCTGCTGCTCTGGCTGCAAACAAAAAAAGAATCCCTCTGGCAAAAATGGCACAGGCTGAAACCGGCATGGGTGTTATAGAAGATAAAGTCATAAAGAATCATTATGCGGCAGAGTATATCTATAACGCATACAAAGATACAAGGACCTGCGGTGTTCTTGAAAGAGACGAAGCTTTCGGAATAACTAAAATCGCCGAACCTTTAGGCGTTATAGCGGCAATCGTACCGACCACCAATCCAACTTCGACTGCTATATTTAAGGCCCTGCTGGCTCTTAAAACAAGAAACGGAATCATCTTTTCCCCGCATCCGAGGGCGAAAAAATCAACAATAGAAGCAGCAAATATCATACTTGAGGCAGCAGTTGCCGCAGGAGCCCCAAAGGGAATCATAGGCTGGATCGATGAGCCTACCATAGAGCTTTCCGAAAGAGTAATGAAAGAGGCAAATATAATACTGGCTACGGGCGGACCCGGAATGGTAAGAGCGGCCTATTCTTCAGGAAAACCCGCCATCGGAGTGGGAGCGGGAAACACACCTGCAATCATTGATGACACCGCCGATGTGAAAACTGCCGTAAGCTCCATACTTGTATCAAAAACCTTTGACAACGGTATGATATGTGCTTCCGAACAGTCAGTAATAGTTTTGGATAAGGTATATAACGAAGTTAAAAAGGAATTTACAGTCAGAGGCGCTTACTTCCTGAATAAGGAGGAAACTCAGAAGACAAGGGAAGTACTGCTGATAAACGGTGCTCTCAATGCAAAGATAGTCGGTCAGACTGCCCACGCCATTGCCAAATTGGCAGGTTTTAACGTTCCTGTTGAAACAAAGATACTGGTGGGCGAGGTTGAATCGGTAGAATTGTCTGAAGCCTTTGCACACGAAAAACTATCTCCGGTACTTGCCATGTATAAAGCCAGGACTTTTGACGAAGCTGTAGCAAAGGCTGAAAAGCTGGTTGCCGACGGAGGTTTCGGTCATACATCCTCATTATATGTTGATGCTGTAAATGAAAGAGCAAAAATAGATAAATTTTCAGCTGCAATGAAGACCTGCAGAATTCTTGTAAACACTCCGTCCTCACATGGCGGAATAGGAGATCTCTACAACTTCAAACTGGCTCCCTCCCTCACTCTTGGCTGTGGCTCATGGGGTGGAAACTCCGTATCTGAAAACGTAGGAGTTAAGCACCTTATCAATATTAAGACTGTTGCTGAAAGGAGAGAAAATATGCTTTGGTTTAGAAGTCCTGAAAAGGTATATTTCAAAAAAGGCTGCCTGGGAGTTGCTTTGAGAGAACTTAAAGACGTTATGAATAAAAAGAGGGCATTTATAGTTACCGACTCCTTCCTCTTTAATAACGGTTACACAAAGCCCGTTACAGACCTGTTGGATGCTATGGACATCAAGCATCACACCTTCTTCGATGTGGCTCCCGATCCTACTCTTGCATGTGCAAAGCTGGGTGCCGAAGCTATGAGGGAGTTCAAGCCTGATGTTATCATTGCCCTCGGCGGCGGCTCTGCAATGGACGCAGGAAAGATCATGTGGACCCTGTATGAGCATCCGGAAGTTGATTTCCAGGATCTGGCCATGAGATTTATGGACATCAGAAAGAGAGTTTATACATTCCCACGGCTGGGTGAAAAGGCTTACTTTGTGGCCATCCCAACATCGGCAGGTACAGGTTCGGAGGTAACTCCCTTTGCAGTTATCACCGATGAACAGACAGGTGTAAAATATCCTCTTGCCGATTATGAATTAATGCCTAAAATGGCTGTAGTTGATGTTGATTTAATGATGAACATGCCAAAGGGCTTGACCGCCGCTTCGGGTATTGATGCTCTGACCCATGCGGTTGAAGCATACGCATCCATGCTGGCAACGGATTATACAAATGGACTGGCTCTGCAAGCCTTAAAGAGTATATTTGCATACCTGCCTTCAGCATATGAAAACGGCGCAAAGGACCCTGTGGCAAGAGAGAAGATGGCTGATGCTTCAACCATGGCTGGTATGGCATTTGCAAATGCCTTCCTGGGAATCTGCCACTCCATGGCTCACAAGCTGGGTGCCTTCCATCACCTGCCCCATGGTATTGCAAATGCACTTCTCATCAATGAAGTCATGAAGTTTAATATTGCCGAAGCCCCTGTTAAAATGGGTACCTTCTCGCAGTACAAATACCCCGAAATATTGAAGAGATATGCTGAAATAGCATCTTTTGTGGGAATAAACGGTACAAGCGATGAAGATAAGTTCAATAAGCTGCTTGTAAAAATAGATGAATTAAAGGCAAAGATCGGAGTTCCTGCTACAATCAAAGCTGCCGGAGTTGATGAAGCCAAATTCCTCGAAACCCTTGATGAAATGGTTGAACAGGCCTTTGATGACCAGTGCACAGGTGCAAATCCCAGATATCCACTGATGAGCGAATTAAAGGATATGTACTTGAGAGCGTATTATGGTAAGTAATTATAGCCGACATCCGTTGGCAGGACAATCCGAAATGCTTTCTTCATTGTTGACTCCTGTATTTATGTCTTGCCAATTTCACAATCTCCTTTAACAGCATTAAAAAATAACCGCTTGCAGAGTTTGACCATTCAAACCGGCAGGCGGTTATTTTTACACATGGAGTCAGGTTATGGCAGTTGTTTTTATAGCAGTTATTTCTGTTTTCATAACAAATGAATAAATGCTATAATATAAAAAATAGATTTGTTTATTTGTTTATATTAAATTTATAAGGAAAACCAATAGATATATGAAGAAAAAATTTAGTTTAAGAAATGCTAATTGGGAGAAGATAACTTTTTGGTTTGTGTTTTCAACTCTTGTGGCCTCAACGATATTCTCTCTTATAAACGTTATCCTGTCACCTTCGGGTGCCGTCCAGCACGTAAAATTTCAAAAGCTCAAGACCGATTATGTTCTCATGCTCATCCAATGTATAATGGGTATGATCATTATGTTTCTGCCTTCAATGCTTGAAAGAAGGTGGAAGATAAACGTGCCGGGCTTCATGCATATTGTTTTTGTCATATTCCTTTACGCTGCCATATATTTGGGGGAAGTGAGGAGCTTTTACTACCACATACCGCACTGGGATACCGTGTTACATACCTTCAGCGGTGCTATGATAGGAGCGCTGGGGTTTTCGGTTGTCAGACTGTTAAATGATTCTGAAAAAGTGGATATCAATTTAAGTCCCCTGTTTGTTGCCGTTTTTGCCTTTTCTTTTGCATTGGCTATTGGAGCGCTCTGGGAGGTCTACGAATTTTCCTTTGACAAACTTTTAGGTCTGAACATGCAGAAGTTTGCCTATGAGGATGGTACTCTCAGAATGGGCAGGGACGCCCTGTCGGACACCATGAAGGATTTGATCGTCGATGCACTGGGCGCTCTGGGTACAAGCATAATGGGCTATATTTCCCTTAAATTCAAAAAGGGCTGGCTTGAAAAGTTTGAAGTTACCCGGTATTTTCCTAAAGAAAATAGTCAGGATACTTCTCCTTCAGAGCTTTCGGATGATCCAGACCGGAATAATGATGCCGTTTTAAAATAGAATAGCAGGCGGTATCCCGGTTACGGATAAGTTCAACCAGCTGGCAGTGCTCATTATAAACCTTTCCCAGCATTTCAGGCAGGTACATTGTTAAAACCCTGTATCTATTGTAATGAATCCGGGTTGTGCTCAAAATATCCCAGGAGACAGCATGATCTGCGGCTTTGAATATCATTCTGTGATATTCGTTATCCAGATCAAGAAATTCCTGCACCGTGCCGGCCTCCTCAACTACTTCCTTTTGCTGGCGCAGATTTTTCCTTATCTCCGGGGGCAGTTCGGCACCATTTTCCATTATCTCACGTACAATTTGATTTTCCAGGAGATTCCGCATGAAGACGCTTTCGCTGACATAGGAAAGGTCTATCAAGGACACAAAGGTGCCTTTCTGCGGGTATATATTTATCAGCTTTTCATGGGACAGCCTGATAAAAACCTCCCTGACAGGTGTTCTGCTGACCTTCAGCAGATCTGATATCTCGGTTTCGCTGATCATCTGACCGGGTTTATATTCAAGATTAAGTATTTTATTTTTTAGCTCCTGATAGATTACTTCCTTCAAGGGAAGCACATTCCGTTCCATTCTGTTCATAAAAACTCCCTGTTTGTATTATTACATAGCACTTTCTATTTTAACATAACTGATTTTACAATTACATAAATTTGAGTAACTGCAAAAATTTCTATATGAAATACTATGTATTCTTCATGTTTTTTTCTGTTAAGTATTTTTATTGTGGTTGACACCTAACTTGTATACTAGTATATTAATATATAAGGGATAATTTATCAATAACTTTCAATAGAATAAATAAAATCACCCGTTTGGGAAAAGGAGCCAGGTATTATGAACAAAAACGATGTTTTGCAAAAGATCTGTGACTGTGGAGTAGTGGCCGTTGTCAGGGCAGAAAGTGCCGATCAGGCCATGAAAATAGCTGATTCCTGCGTTGAAGCCGGAATATGTGCTATTGAGATAACTTTTACCGTAGATGGTGCTCTGGAGGTCATTAAAAAACTTGCTGAATCCAACAAGGACGGAAAAATCCTTATCGGCGCAGGAACAATTCTTGATCCTGAAACCGCGAGAGCAGCAATACTGGCAGGAGCGCAGTTTATTGTAAGTCCCTGCCTGAATACCGAAGTGGTTAAGGTTTGCAACAGATACCAGGTTGCCTGCATGCCGGGGGCAATGACGGTGAAGGAGGCCGTAGAAGGCCTGGAAGCAGGTGCGGATATTATAAAGGTATTTCCGGGAGAGTTATTCGGGCCGGCAATCATAAAGGCTTTCAAAGGACCTTTGCCATACATAAAGCTTATGCCTACAGGCGGTGTAAATCTGGATAACGTGGGCGAATGGATCAAAGCGGGCAGTGTTGCGGTTGGCGTTGGAGGAAATCTGACAGCCGGCGCTAAAAAGGGTGATTATGAATCCATAGTTACCATAGGAAAGCAGTTTGTTGAAAAAGTAAAGCAGGCAAGAGCTTCAAAGTAACAGATAAATCTTAGGAGGTCGGTTATGTCAATTCTTAACTTAAAACCAAAAGGAAGTTATAAATATGATTGCATATCCCTGGGAGAAGTAATGCTGAGGCTTGATCCCGGAGACGGCAGAATTAAGAACACCAGAGAATTCAAAGCCTGGGAGGGCGGGGGAGAATACAATGTTTCCAGAGGACTCCGCAAGTGCTTCGGAATGAATTGTGCCGTTGTGACGGCATTTGCAGATAATGATATCGGCAAACTGATCGAGGATTTGATACTGCAGGGCGGGGTGGATACTTCTTTAGTCAAGTGGATGCCTTTTGACGGAATAGGACGTGCCGTCAGAAACGGTTTGAATTTTACAGAAAAAGGCTTTGGCATAAGAGCTGCCCTGGGGGTTTCCGACAGGGCCAATACGGCTGCATCGCAGTTGAAGGCAGGGGACATAGACTGGGAATATGTATTTGGAAATCTGGGAGCAAGATGGTTCCACACCGGAGGTATTTTCGCCGCATTGTCGGAGACCACTCTAGAGGTGGTAATTGAAGCTGTCAAGGCCGCTAAAAAATATAATACCATTGTTTCCTACGACCTCAATTACAGGCCTTCCCTGTGGAACTACATAGGCGGGAACAAAAAGGCGCAGGAAGTCAACAGGGAAATAGCAAAGTACATTGATGTTATGATAGGAAATGAAGAAGATTTCACTCAATGTCTGGGTTTTGAGGTGGAAGGAAATGATTCCAATCTGAAGGAGCTGGATATTGAAGGCTACAAAAAAATGATCGACAGGGTTGTAAAGGAATATCCCAATATGAAGGTGGTAGCCACCACACTCAGAGGGGTTAAGACTGCAACGGTAAACGACTGGAGCGCCATTTGCTGGGCCGGAGGCAATATATACAGATCAATTGAGTTCCCGGCGCTTGAGATATATGACAGAGTGGGCGGTGGAGACAGTTTTGCATCGGGCCTGGTTTACGGGCTGATGACTGCTGATGATGCACAGAAGGCCGTAAACTATGGTGTGGCACATGGCGCGTTGGCCATGACCACTCCAGGTGACACTTCCATGGCCAGCCTGAAAGAAGTTGAAGGTGTAATGAAGGGGCTGGGGGCAAGGGTTGTCAGGTAAGCATAGCATATGACATGGTAGGGGGCTGTCTGAAAACAGGACAAATGATAATAATGTACTGCTCGATAATAGTGCGCGAGTGCAACTTCAAAAAATGAGAAGCTCTATTAAAAGTACATGCCTGAAATTGTAGGCGAAACGCAAGTGTTTTTGCTGGCAAATCGGCAGGAAGCCGATTTGAGCAGCAATCCGAAACAGGATGTTGAGTGTTCTGCGACAGCAAAAATACTTGTGATGAGACGTACAAATTTCAAGCATGTACTTTGTAAGCTTTTCATTTTTTGATGTTGGTACGGGAGCACTATTAAATGTATTACAAGTATTTAAATAATGTTAGTTTTGCGACATGTCTGTTGTTTATCCAATGTAATCTCCTCTGTCCACCACCAGCTCGTAACCTATATTCTTCATTCTGTTGGAAAGGCAGAATCTGCATTCGGCAGCCTCTTCGCCGGTGCAAATCTTATTGTCGTACAGGGAGTATTTTTTCCGTACGGCCACCGGCGACAGGTTTGGCATGACGACATTGGCACCGGCCATAATACCTTTTTCACGGCCCAGGGAATTAATGGTGCCTAGAGCTGTGGTTGCAGGAATAAGTGCTTTTGGAAGCAGCAGGCGGATCAGGCCGATAAGAACCAGAGTCAATTCGAGGCTGCCTGCAGCCTCCTTTGCATATCTGGTCTCGCTGTGAGGTATAAAAGGTCCTATACCCACCATTTGGGGGTTGAATTCCTTTAGAAACAGCAGCTCTTCGGCCAGGTTTTCGGTGGTCTGATATGGTGAACCGACCATGAAACCCGTTCCAACCTGAAAGCCTATTTCTTTCAGATTGTACAGACACTGTTTCCGGTTGGCCAAAGATAAATTCTGCGGGTGAAGCTTTTTGTAATGCTCTTCGTTTGCTGTCTCATGGCGGAGAAGATAGCGGTCGGCTCCTGCCTCATAATACTTCCTGTAGGAGTCATAGCTTTTTTCTCCGATTGACAGGGTTATGGCACAGTCAGGATAGTTCTGCTTTATGGCAGTGATTATATTGACCATATCCTCATCGGAATAGTGGTTATCCTCGCCTCCCTGGAGCACAAAGGTGCGGAAGCCCAGCTCGTGCCCCGTACTGCAGCAGGACAGTATATCCTCCAGAGTGAGTCTGTACCGGTCTGCGCGGGTATTGCCCGAACCTATTCCGCAATAATAGCAATTGTTTTTACAGTAATTTGTAAATTCAATCAAACCCCTTGTATAAATTGCGTTACCAAAATTATTGCGGGTAACTTTTCTGGCCCTTTCGAAAAGATATTCACTTGCTGCGGCATCAATGCCATTGAGAATATGTATATATTCATCCCGTGACAATTGATGTGTTTCATACAATTTATCAATTAAATGTTTCATATAATTATCGTAACCTCTCAGGAATATTCAAACAGCAGGCAATTGGTACAATATGCAGAATATTGTACCAGTTCCGGCCGGCATGCCGGCACGCTTAATAATTACATTATACCACCGAAAGAGTGCCTGAACCATACTTTGTAACAAGATTGTTAATATTATAACGAAAAAATACCGGCAAAATATGCCTGTAAAAAAGTATACTTGTCAAGAGACAGGTCTAAATTTTTTTATTCATGAGCTCCCTGCAGGAAATGAAACCATGCAGGGATTCGGCACTTACCACAGCATCAATTATTGCCGCTTCGACTGCTCTTGCGGCCAGAATACCCACCGAATCAAAAGTTGCGTCTACCTGCCCGGTGCACAGGGCAAATATGGTATCTCCGTCAAATATGGAATGGGCGGGCCTCACTGTACGTGCGATCCCATTCTGACCCAGTGCCGCAAGCTTTGTAGCTTGTGCTTTGGTTAACATGGCGTTTGTCATAACACAGCCGATAACGGTATTTTCACTGAAGAAATCCCTGTGGCTGTCATATTCCCGAAGCATAAGTTCTTCGGAGGAAGCCAGGCTGCTCCGGTCATCCGAAAGTACACCGGCTATTATTTTGCCCGCTCTGGAATCATATACATCGCCCACACAGTTTACAGCTATAACTGCTCCCACCATAAGCTCTCCATAACTGAAGGCGGCACTTCCCACACCGCCTTTCATTGCATGAGTGCTGCCCCTGACCTTTCCGAGAACCGCACCTGTTCCGGCGCCTACGCTGCCGCTTTTGAAGCTGTGCTGGAGAAAGGCGTCGGCACAGGCGCCGTACCCCATTTCCTTGTCGGGACGCACCCTGTGGTCTCCGCACTTCAAGTCGAACAGTATGGCGGCGCACACGTTGGGAACCATGGTTTTACCAACGTCCCTTCCAATGCCGCGCTCCTCCAGAAACTGCATGACCCCGCCGGCGGCGTCAAGCCCAAAGGAACTTCCGCCCGCCAGCAGTATGCCGTGAACACTTTTCCTATTGTTGACCGGGTTCAGTGCATCAGTATCTCTTGTGCCGGGCGAACCGCCGCGGACATCGACGCCGCAGACAGCGCCCTCGGGGCATAAGATAACAGTACAGCCGGTTCCTGCCCCGGTATTCTGGGCATGTCCGATATGTATGCCCTGCAGCCGGGTTATATCTATTTTTTCCATTATGCCCTCCATTGGTGGGCTTCCACGGTGTTGACGATTTTATCTACATCGGCCAGGGCCCCTGTGCCCAGATCTCCGCAGGCCAGTACCGATTCCCTGGGTTCTATGAAATGATATCCGAATTCGGCAAGGGTCTTGATATTCCGCTGAACTATAGGGTTGATGTACATATTGGTATTCATTGCAGGACAGATATATACCGGGACATTGTTCATAGCCATGACCACCGTCGAGAGCATATCATCGGCTATGCCGTTTGCAAGCTTTCCTATAATATTTGCCGATGCGGGTGCTATGAGGCACAGATCGGCTTTCCTGGCCAGGGATATATGTTTGATATCCTTTGGAGTGATTTCTTCAAACATGTCATAATATACCTTGTTTTTAGTCAGAGACTGAAAGGTGAGGGGAGTTATAAATTCCCGGGCACTTCCTGTCATTATGACCTCCACGTTGTAGCCCTTTTTTGTAAGGTTGTTTGCAATGTCGGCTGCCTTATAGGCGGCAACACTGCCCGTAACTCCTAAAATAATATTTTTCATAAAAACTGCTTCCTTTACACCATTTTATATTTGATTTTATATGATTTAAATATTACTGATTATTTAGTATTGCATGTACGCGCTTTACTATGCCTTTGGCGATCTGGGATTTGGTTTCAAAGGTTTCATAGGTCTTATCGGGGGAAATCAGGAAGCCCCTGTGTCCTAATTCATTTATTCCGGACAGATCATTTGCCAGCACCAAATCGCAGTTATTCTTTAATAAAAGATTATACCCTGTATCGATCAGGGTTTCCGGAGATACATTGCTTAACAGTTTGAAACCAACCAGAAGAGCAGCAGGCTGAAGCTTTTTTATCATGCCGATAACCTTTGGAGTTTTTTTCATTACAATAACTATGTCTTCTATGTCGGAACTGATTTTATTTTCAGAACCCAGGGTGTCTGTCCCGGAGAAGGCTTTCTCAATAAGCTGTGCAGTGAGCGTCTCCGGCTCCAGGGCGGCTGACGGTCCGTTTTGGCTTATAAAATCGGCTATGGAAGAGGCAATACTGCTTTTGGTGGTCAGTGTGTCAACGGTATAGTCGCTGACGGCCATGGAATGGATCACTGCATCAATTCTTTCGGTTGTCAGTATCCCGGTCAACTTTTCCATAAGGTCATTTACGCTTCCGATCCTGATTATACTGATACGGTCTGCTTCGGGTATAACCGCATTTTGTCCGCAAAGGTAATATATCCTATCGGTGGGCTGGGTATAGGTTTCAGCAAAAGCCAGGGCTATTGCCGAGCCCAGTTTTCCGGTAGAGCTGTTGGTTATGGTCCTGACGTTATCAATTTTTTCACTTGTGCCACCGGCTGTTATTAATATATTCAAAGTCAGCGCTCCTTTTTAAAAACTGCTGGAGTCTGCAGCAGCATCCGCCCGGCCCTGAGAAAACTTTCCCTGCCGACAGACAATGCACGTTTCAGACGGTACAGACTATTAGTATATATTTTAACATAAGAAATTTTGCAGTGCTCAGCTTTTTAGTACTTTTTTGGAGCTTTTATTACTTATTCTTAACAAACGGGCAAGAAAAAAACAGGCGGCGGCAAGTTGATCAAGTCTTGCTGCTGCCTGTTTTTTAAACAATATAGTTTTATTCCGAGAATAATGGAGTGGAGAGATATCTTTCACCGGTGTCAGGAAGTAAAACAACAATTGTCTTACCTGCATTTTCGGGACGTTTTGCCAACTGCACGGCTGCCCAGAGAGCGGCACCCGATGAAATACCCACCAGCAAGCCTTCAACTTTGGATATTTCTCTGCCCGAAGCAAATGCGTCATCATTTTCAACAGTTATAATTTCATCATAAATTTTAGTATTGAGAGTGTCCGGAACAAAACCTGCTCCGATTCCCTGAATTTTGTGCGGTCCCGGAGTTCCTTTTGAAAGCACCGGAGAGCTGGCGGGTTCTACAGCTATTACTTTTACGTCGGGGTTCTTTGACTTTAAGTATTCTCCTGCACCGCTGATAGTTCCGCCGGTTCCGATACCTGCCACAAAAATGTCAACTTTTCCGTCGGTATCTTCCCATATTTCAGGACCTGTTGTAGCTTTATGAACAGCCGGATTTGCAGGGTTGACAAACTGTCCCGGGATAAAGCTGTTCGGTGTTTCCTGTGCGAGTTCCTCAGCCTTGGCAATGGCGCCCTTCATTCCTTTTGCACCTTCGGTAAGCACCAGTTCGGCACCGTAGGCCTTTAAAAGGTTTCTGCGTTCTATACTCATTGTTTCAGGCATTGTGAGAATTATTTTATAGCCTCTTGCAGCAGCAACGGATGCAAGGCCGATTCCTGTGTTACCGCTGGTAGGTTCAATAATTACCGCTCCGGGTTTTAATACTCCATTTGCTTCTGCATCATCTATCATAGCTTTGGCTATTCTGTCCTTGACACTTCCTGCCGGATTGAAATATTCCAGCTTGGCTACTATTTTGGCCTTGAGGTCATGCTTGTTTTCATAATTCGAAAGTTCCAATAAAGGTGTTTTACCTATTAAATCAGTGAGACTTTTATAAATTTTGGACATATCAATACTCTCCTTTTATAATTAATTATTTTATTATATTTTCTTTTTATACAGTTTAATACATTTCCTATATTTCATATATAATTAGTATGATTTGATTATAAAACAACTCATATGAAATGTCAACAATAAATCTAAACATATATTATTAATATATGTTTAGTATGATATTGACTTTGCTTTTTTAACAGAGTAATATAATGGATAATAAAAAATTTTTAATTGGCGGTTGGATATATTTTTGCAAGTCCATAATTAAAAATAAGCGCTGCTGCTATTACAAGGAGAATGCATATGACATATGATTTTGATGAAATAATCGACAGAAGGAATACAAACTCAATAAAATATGATTTTGCAAAGCAGAGGGGAAAGCCTGAAGATGCAATTCCTCTCTGGGTGGCAGATATGGATTTCAAAACACTTCCGCAGGTGACCGATGCACTGGTTAAAATCAGCCGGCATGGTATCTTTGGGTATTCTGAAGTAAGAGAGGAATACTTTTCTACATTATATAAGTGGTATTCCGATAACTTTGGATGGAATATCCGGCCCCAATGGCTGGTCAAAACTCCCGGAATTGTTTTTGCCATTGCTATGGCAATCAGAGCCTTTACCCAAAAGGGAGACGGTGTCATAATCCAGCAGCCTGTCTATTATCCGTTTTCGGAGGCCATATTAGCCAATAAAAGGGTGCTTGTAAATAGTCCTCTTGTTTATGACGACGGTGTTTATAAAATAGATTTTGAAGACTTCGAGGAAAAAATAGTTTCGGGCAATGTGAAGGTATTCATTTTGTGCAATCCCCACAATCCCGTGGGCAGGGTATGGACCGGGGAGGAATTGATAAGGCTGGGGGAAATATGCTTAAAACATGGTGTAATGGTAGTATCTGATGAAATTCATGCGGACTTCATTTTTGAGGGGTATAAACATCTGATATTTGCTGCATTGAAGCCTGAATTCGCAAACATGACAATAACCTGTACCGCACCCAGTAAAACTTTTAATCTTGCGGGCCTTCAGGTTTCAAACATATTTATTCAAAATGTCAATATGAAATTCCGGTTTGAGCAGGAGATAGTTAAAAGCGGTTACAGCCAGCTGAATACAATGGGACTGGCTGCATGTCATGCGGCTTATGAATATGGAGCAGAATGGCTTTCACAGCTCAAAACCTATCTTGCCGGAAATCTTTCCTTTGTGAGAAATTTTTTAAATGAAAGGCTTCCTGGAATAAAGCTTGTAGAACCCCAGGGCACATACCTTATCTGGCTGGATTTCAATGAGCTGGGCCTGTCGGACAATGCCCTGGAAGACCTTGTTGCAAATGAGGCCAGGCTCTGGCTGGACAACGGCTTGATGTTCGGTGAGGAGGGGAGGGGTTTCCAGCGGATAAATATCGCCTGCCCCAGACAGATACTGGTGAGGGCCTTTGAACAATTGGAGGCGGCAGTCAGCAGACTGCGGAAGTGACATACCGGATACTGCTCCAGTGTATGAATTTAGATGTTACAGACTACTAATATAATTTTAATTATTAAGAGGTGATCAAATTTGAGTCAACTGACAAGAAGCGAGGCGTGGGAGTTGCTCACGGAGTATAACAAGGAGGAATTTCATCTGAAACATGCCCTGATAGTTGAAAGTACAATGCGGTATTTTTCAAGGAAATTAGGTTATGAAAATGAGGAGGATTTCTGGGGAATAGTCGGCCTGCTCCATGATCTGGACTTTGAGTTCTATCCTGAGCAGCACTGTATAAAGCAGCAGGAAATCATGCGGGAAAGGGGCATTGACCCCAGGATCATCCGTGCGACTGCCAGCCATGGCTATGCGCTTACTGTGGATATTGAACCCCAGCATGAAATGGAGAAGGTGCTGTATGCCGTTGATGAACTGACCGGACTGATCGGGGCAGTGGCACTGATGAGGCCGTCCAGGAGTGTATCGGATCTGGAGGTAAAATCGGTAAGGAAAAAGTACAAAACTGCCAATTTTGCGGCGGGCTGTTCCCGTGAGGTAATTGAGAGAGGCGCTGCAATGCTGGGCTGGGAACTGGATTACCTGATTGAACAGACTATTTTGGCAATGAGGGAATGTGAGGTTGTGGAGTAGGTTTGCTGATTGAGCCTGTGAATAGGACTTTGAAGAAGGATTATTAAGAAACAACATTTAGTTATTGAAAAACGATAATTAAATGTTGTTTTTTGATATGAGTTGGAGTATAATTCAGGTGTGGAAGGTAAGATGGATATAAAGGGAGAGAAAAGTAATGAAGAAGAAAATTTTATTAATAACACCTGAGAATGAAGAAATCAACAGATTCAGAAAAAAGCAGTTCAACAATTTTATCCAGATTACAATGCCTTATCTGGCAGCTTTTATAGATGAGAGCAAATACGATATAACCCTGATAGACGAGTACAATCAAAAGATTCCTTATAAAAAACAATTCGACCTGGCCGCAATCACTGTAAATACCTCTAATGCCGAACATTGCTATAAAATAGCCGAAAGACTCAGGGCAAAAAACACAAGAGTCGTAATGGGAGGTCCCCATGCAACGCTGCTTCCGGATGAGGTGGGAAAAAACTGCGATTATGTTTTGACAGGTGAAGGTGAGCTGATCTGGCCGGAATTTCTTGAGGATTTTTACAACGGAAAGGCAAGAACACGATATGCCTGCGAGACTGTTCCGGATTTGAAGAACCTGCCCATCTCCAGAAGAGATTTGATTAAGAAGAGGCCGTTTTCAAAGGGGGCAGTTTTTTCTTCCAGAGGCTGCCCGTATTCCTGCAGCTATTGCAACCTGAAGCAGATATACTGTAAACCTTTCAGGAAGCGGCCGGTGCAGGAGGTTATAGCCGAGATCGGAACAATAAAAAACAAATATTTTGTATTCTGGGATGACAATTTTTGGGGAGATACAGATTATGCCAGAGAATTAATGAAGGAACTGAAAGCGCTTAATAAAAAGTGGGCGGCACAGGTTACACTGGACAGGTGCAACGATGATGAGCTGTTAAAACTGGCCAGGTCTGCCGGTTGCATATACCTTTTTGTGGGAATTGAGTCTTTTTCACAGGAAAGTCTGGGCAGTGTCAATAAAGGCATAAATGTGGTACAAAGGTATAAAGCTATAATAGACAAAATCCATAACAACGGTATTTGTGTCCAGGCAGGGATAATTTTCGGCTTTGACGGCGATAAGAGAAATGTATTTGAAGATACTCTGGAGATATGCAATAATCTGGGTATTGACGGTGCGACGGTCAGCATATTGACCCCTCTGCCCGGAACACCCATATATGACCGGCTGAAGGAGGAAAACAGGCTTTTGACCGGGAATTGGAGCAATTACAACGGAAAAACGGAAGTTGCATTCCTTCCTAAAAATATGAGCAAAGAGGAATTATTTGAAGGATATATGTGGTTCAGGAGAGAATTCTATTCCATTAGGTCCATATTTACCAGAATAAAAAAGTCCAGGGTAAATATACTCCATAACATAATCATAAACCTGGGATACAAGTTAGCAGTCTGTAACATCTGAATTCACATATTGCCGTCGGTTAAATTTCCCCGGGATATCACAGACTACCAGCCTGAAAGGACAATAAAAGTTGAAAAAAGGAGTGCAATTATGAATTACACTGTTAAACCACTGAGTCCCCAGCTTGCAGGGACATTTACGGAATATCTGGGAGGACTGGATTTCGGACATGCCCCGCACTGGGCCGGCTGCTTCTGTGCCTTTTATTATTCGGATTGCTCTCAGGAGGTCTGGATGAACAGGACAGGTGAGGAGAACCGCGCCATAGCTGTTGAAAGCATAAATAACGGTACAATGAAGGGATACCTGGCTTTTGACGGTGACAAATGCATCGGTTGGTGCGGAGCAAACGACATACACAGGTTTATCAGAATAGACGGGGATTTGAGTCATATAACCGGGGACAGGAAGGTTGGCTGCGTCATTTGCTTTGTCATTCACCCTGAATACAGGGGGCAGGGCGTCGCCAGGCTTTTGCTGAAAAAAGCTGTAGAAGGCTTCCGGGAACAGGGTTTTGATGCTGTAATATCCCTTCCCTTCAAAAACGCGGATGATGCCCGGAAACAGTACAGAGGTACATTTAACATGTATAGGGAGCTTGGATTTACCGAGCTTGACGGCAACGGGAATCAGACCGTTATGTGGCTGGAGCTGAAAAATATCTGAACAGCCGGATATACCATATTGTTGAAGTCTGGATACCCTGCATCAAAAGTATAGGAGAGACTAAATGACAACTGAACTGTTACACCAAATGGAGGGTGATAAAATCTGCTTTACAGCTCTGAATCGGAATGATGCCGCCCAAATACACAAATATGCCTCCGATAAGGAGGTCTCGCGTTTTATCGGCTGGAGCCTGATGGAAAGTCCCGATGAAACCATACGGCATGTGGAGCAGATGTTGAAAAGGGAGGCTGAGGGCACCCATTTTTATGCCTCGGTCACAGAAAAATACAGCCGTCAAATAATCGGAACCGCAATGATATTTAATTTAGACAGAGAGGCAGGACATGCAGAAATAGGTTATGTTTTGAGCAAGTCCTGTTGGGGAAAGGGCTTTGGTACCGAAGTGGTAGAGCTGTTAAAAGCTTTTGCGTTTGAAGTCCTTGAGCTGCATAAACTCCATGCGCGCGTAGTTGAAGCAAATACCGGCTCCTGCAGTGTTCTCGAAAAGAACGGTTTTGTACTGGAAGGACGTTTGAAGGATTACTATTTCATTGAAGGCAGGTATTATGACGGGATGTTTTATGGATTTATCCCTTAGTCAGGTTAGTAAATTTGACTGTTGCCTTAACATTTTCATAAGGGTAGAATATTAACTATAATAAATTTCAAGAGTGTGAGGCCTATGGAAAAAGTAGCTTTATTAAAATGTACCGGGTATGAGGTTGATCAGATAGAAAGAAAGCTGAGAGAAGGTTTTGAACTTTTGGGAGGCCAGGCTTTTTTGCGGGAGCTCATTCCGGCGGACAGCAAAGTTCTTTTAAAGCCGAATTTTCTCAGTGTGGTTGAGAAAGGGTCTCCGATTATTACCCATTATGCTGTTTTTGAAGCGGTTGTCAGAATTGTAAAAGAGTATAGTGACAACATTTCTTTTGGCGATTCCCCCGGACAGGAGGATACCAGGAAAGCCGCCGAAAAGTCAGGTTTTATGGAAATAGCGGATAAATACGGTGTCAAGTTTGCGGATTTTAACCAGGCTGTGCACTGTGAACTTGATAAGCCGCTTATGTACAAATACTGGGATATTGCCAAAGCCCCCCATGAGGCTGATGTGGTCATAACTCTTCCAAAGCTTAAGACCCATGCTATGATGTATTATACAGGGGCGGTTAAAAACCAGTTCGGCTGTATTCCCGGAGGGCAAAAAGCCGGCTGGCATACCAAACTGCCCGATTCTGCCAGCTTTGCCAAAATGCTTTTGGATTTGAACTCTTTGGTCAAAACCAGTTTTGCAATTCTGGACGGGATAGTTGCTATGGAGGGAAACGGGCCCAGAAACGGGACTCCCAGGCAAATGGATACCCTGATCATGGGAAAGTCCGTTACTGCAGTTGACTCCACGGCAGTGAGGCTTATAGGGTACGAGAATGTTTTGTCCATACCTGTTTTAAAGGCTGCACAGGATTCAAAGTGGGGAACAGTGCTTCCGGAGGAAATAGAAGTCCTGGGAGAGAGCATTGAAAATATGAAATCAAGGGATTTTAAGCTCTCCAGGAATGCAAAAGTGGTTAACTTCCTGACTCCGGGTCTGACCAGTCTTGTATCTTCCCTGACGGCGCCAGATCCTGTTTTGGTTGAGGAAAAGTGTATTGGATGTAAAAAATGTGATGAGGCATGTCCTGAAAAATCAAAAGTAATATCTTTTATAAAGCATGATGGCAAAATAATTCCTAAATGGAATTACAGCAAGTGTATCCGCTGCTTCTGCTGTCAGGAACTGTGTCCCAAAGGTGCTATTGTCACCCGGGACAAGGCGTTGGCCAGGGTATTGGGCTTGAATAGGAGATGATTGTTTAAAATTTTCTTGAAAATAAGAATAAAAATATATATAATTATGCATAATGATACTAATAATAATAAGCTAATAATAAGCGATGATAAAAGCCAAGATTTAGAACTTTCTTCAGAGAGCCGACGGCTGGTGGGAATCGGTGGGAGTATAAATCAGTCCACTTTTTGAGCTTTCGATTAAAAGTCGGAAGGCTGGTACCCTGTATAGTACTTTATTTGAGTGGCCGGCACGTATGTACCGGCAATTTGGGTGGCAACGCGGAATACTTTCGTCCCAGTGGTTTTTTGGGATGAGAGTTTTTTTATTATAATAAAATCAAAATTAGGAGTGAAATTATGTTAGACTTGAAATTTGTAAGAGAAAATCCCGAAATAGTCAAACAGAACATCAGAAACAAGTTCCAGGACAAGAAGCTGGACCTGGTTGACGAGGTTATAGCTCTGGATGCCGGGCTGAGAAGTGCCAAACAGGAAGCGGAAGCTTTAAGGGCCGACAGAAACAAGATTTCCAAACAAATCGGCGGACTTATGGCCCAGGGTAAAAAAGAGGAAGCCGAGCAGCTGAAGAAAAAAGTCAATGATCAGGCTGCGCGTCTGGCAGAGCTTGAAGTAAAGGAAAACGAACTGGAAGCAAAAGTAAAGACAATAATGATGACCATCCCCAATATAATAGACCCAAGTGTACCCCTCGGCAGGGACGACAGCGAAAATGTGGAAGTTCAGCGCTATGGCCAACCTGCTTTAAAGGACTTTGAAGTTCCGTACCACACTGAAATAATGGAAAAATTGAACGGAATAGACCTGGACAGTGCCAGAAAGGTTGCTGGAAACGGGTTTTACTACCTGATGGGCAATATAGCAAGACTTCATTCGGCCGTAATTTCCTATGCGAGAGACTTTATGATAGACAGGGGATTTACATACTGCATCCCTCCGTTTATGATCAGAAGTGAAGTTGTGACAGGTGTTATGAGCTTTGCTGAAATGGATGCCATGATGTACAAGATAGAGGGAGAGGATCTGTATCTGATCGGAACCAGTGAACACTCGATGATAGGTAAGTTCATTGATACCATACTGCCCGAAAGCTCACTGCCCCAGACTTTGACCAGCTATTCACCCTGCTTCAGAAAGGAAAAAGGTGCTCACGGACTTGAGGAAAGAGGCGTTTATAGAATCCACCAGTTTGAAAAGCAGGAGATGATTGTTGTCTGTAAGCCCGAAGATAGCATGCTGTGGTATGACAAGCTCTGGCAGAATACAGTGGATTTGTTCCGTTCCCTTGACATACCTGTCAGAACTCTGGAATGCTGTTCGGGAGATCTGGCTGACCTAAAAGTGAAATCAGTTGACATCGAGGCCTGGTCACCAAGGCAGAAAAAGTATTTTGAAGTGGGAAGCTGTTCAAACCTCGGCGATGCACAGGCCCGCCGCCTGAAAATCCGTGTTGACGGGGAAAGCGGCAAATATTTTGCACATACCCTGAACAATACTGTTGTGGCTCCTCCAAGGATGCTGATTGCATTCCTGGAGAACAACCTGAATGCCGACGGTTCTGTGAATATTCCGGCAGCGCTGCAGCCGTACATGGGCGGGATGACTGTAATAAAATAAGAGGAACATAAATCAGAAAGAAAACCAAATTTATACGACATATGCGGCTGCCCTGGGAACAGCATATGTCGTATTTTAGATTAAAAAGAAGCTGTCTTGTCTCAAGCTGAGTATCAGCCTATTGAATAATGTATTTACCAGTCATGATTGCCGGCAGCCTGTCACGAATATAAGCTGTTACTGCCGGCCAGTCCATATTAATAATATATTCGTCGGGAACCAGGCCGCTTGCAATTCCTAGACCTGAATAACCGCTGTCAAGATATTGTGCTGCATTGGACAGGGAGATACCGCCTACGGCCACATAATCGGTTTGATCAAAAGGACCCTTCAGACTTTTGACGTAGTTTAAAGGTAAATCTCCGGCCGGAAAAAGTTTCATGGTGTCATAGCCGTATGATACGCACAATTCAACATCTGTAGGGGTCATTACGCCCGGAAGAATTTTAATTTTTTGATCATGACAATACCGGATTATTTTTTCTGAGGAAGACGGAGTAAGTAAAAATTCGGCTCCGGCTTCAACGGCTCTGTCAATACGCTCTTTAGTTATGGCAGTTCCGCCTCCCACAACTATTTTATTTTTAAACTCCTGTTTTAGTAATTTAATTTGTTTATCTCCGTCCGGAGTGTTGAGTGCTACCTCAAAGCAGTGTATCCCTCCGTTAATAATTGCATTGACGTACTGAACAAGATATTTTTCCGGTATGTTCCTTAAAATAGAAATGACAGGATATTTTTGTATCAGGGTTTTCATCTGATTTTCCTCCTTTTTATCGATAAATTGATTGTTCCGGTTCTAAAATTGAATTCAATTGCTGCCTTGTAGGAAGACTTTCGGTATCCCCTGTGGTTTCAGTACTTAGGGCTCCCGCAATTGCCGCCATTTTTCCGCATTCCCCAACAGGCCTGTTTTCCAGAATACCTGCCAGAAATGCCGCGTTGAAGGCGTCACCCGCTCCGATACTGTCAATACAGTTGCAGGGATAAGGTGCAATGGAATACTGGGTTTTACCATCTGAGACAAAAGCTCCTTCGGCGCCGTTCTTTATGGCTAAATACTCCAAATGGGGAGAACGGAACAGAATTTCATTCAGATGCTCAAAATTTTTATTTCCATATAGTATTTCAGCTTCTTCCAAACCAAGGGTCACAATATTTGAATTATGAATAAGTCCTCTGATCATTTCAGAATGATCGGAATTATTCCAGAGCTTTTTCCTGATATTTGGGTCAAAACTGACTTTTATACCTTTTTGTCTGGCTGTTTTAATTGCGGAAGTGGTCAGGGAGTGACAACTGTCACTTAATATCGGAGTAATTCCGGTGACATGGAGTATTTTTACATTCTCAAACAATTCCGGCGGCAGATCTGTCGGACTTAAATAGGATGCGGCAGAACCCGAGCGGTAATAATAGACCCTGGTTTGGCCCGACCCGGATAATTCTTTAATCATTATACCCGTCGGATGTTCATTATCGATAATGACATTATCGACATCGACCCCTTCTGCACGTATTTTATACAGTATGTATTGACCCAGTTCATCATTCCCGATACGGCTGAACCACCGGGCAGTGTGCCCCAGTTTGCAAAGACCTATGGCCGTATTGCTTTCGGCACCGGCAAATTTTGCCTCATAATTATTTATATAACGGAGTAATCCCGATTGAGACGGTGCAAACACAATCATGGATTCACCAAAAGTTAAGACTTCAGACACTATAATTACTCCTTTTGAAATTGTATTATCGTTTATACTTAAACCTGCTTAAAATGCAAGGCAAAGCCCCCGTACTCTTCTTTCAGATAAATGAGTACCAGTTCTTTTGAAGCATTGTATACTGCTGTATCAAAATTGAATTCATATCCAAGTGCATGGTAATAGCTGACGGCCAGATGTATATTACCGGTTCCCAATGCAATATGGCCGTTTTTTCCCAGAAAGGGATGCTTCATAACCTCAATAAGCGTTCCCACAAAAAAAGAATCCCTGGTATCTTTCACAGGAAGGTTAAGAAGGCTGCCGTATTGTCGGGTAATTTCACCGGCTTCCCCTTCATTTTTTGAATTAATGCCGATATGGATCAGCTTCAGATCCAGAATTTTATCAATTTCAGACCGGAGAAATTTGGATAAATTTTCAGACTCATTTGGTGAACAGAGCTGGGAAGGAATGGTGATAAACCTTACATTTTCTTTCAGAAGGTACTGCTTTTCACTTGAAGATAAATTTAATAATATTACATCGGAATCTAAAACCGGTGACACATGAGAACTTTCGGTTTCCAAACAGATATAAGGGATACCGGAATTAATAAGGGTATTGTTTAAAGTTGATATATCAATACCCTGCAGAGTCGGGATACACGGAAGTACTCCAAATTGCCTGATAAGGTATAAGGTCTGGTTCATAATCTTTCCTCTTTTCGTAAATCAATTACCGTGAGAGTCCACGGCAATTGATTTAGGGATACTGAACCGTACGAAATGGAAATACATTGTTATGCCGGATTAAATATTATATGAGCGAACGGAATAAATTAAGTTTTCAGTATAGCCGAATCTATGGGAGATTTCCAGGGCGGCATCGGTTATTAATTTGCTGTAAAACGGCTCCTTCTCCCTGGTAGAAGGCGTATATATGGTAGAAATGCTTATTGCGGCTATGCATTTACCCGAATGATTGAGTATGGGAGCAGCGACACAAAATACAAAATCATTGTCTTCACAGTTGTCGATAGAATAACCTCTTTCCCTGATTTTTTCAAGGTCTGCTATGAGACTGTTGAAATCGGGGAGAGTATTAGCCGTATGCGTTTGCAGTTTTCCGCCGCCTGTTATCATTCTCACTTCTTCAATAGGCATGGATGCCAGCATGGCTTTGCCGAGGCCGGTACAATGCATATAATTCCGGTCGCCTATTACACATGTAGTCCTGGTAGGGGATCTTCCTTCCACTTTGTCCAGGTATACAAGGAAGCCATTGTTTGGAACAGCCAGAAATGCTGTTTCACCGGTTTGCAGGCTTAGATCCTTTAAATAGGGACGTGCGGCGCTATGGATATGGGAACGCCCAAGATATGCACTTCCGATTTCAAAGGATTTAACATCCAACTGAAATGTTTTGGTCTCTTCATTTATAATTAACATTTTTTTGCTTGCAAGTGTATGTATTATATCAAAAGCACTGCTTTTTGGTATTTTAAGTTCCTTACTGATTTCAGCCAAACCTGCCGGCTTTTGCGACTTGGCAATATAGTCCAATATATCTGCAACGCGGGCTACAGTCTTGTTAATCTTGATATTCTGGTTTTCCATATTATCTCCCTCATTCACAATTACGATTATCCGTCCGGATATCCGAACGACCTATGAATAAAATTATATCATTCATATTTAAAACAAGTCAACACATTGTATGAAAATTAATAAATATGCATAGTTTTAAGGCCGATTTTTTGAAATATTTTATAATATGTTGACATAAAAGTTTTTAGTTGATATAATTAAAATTGCGAACAACGTACGAAATGGCGAACGGAATTTTGATTTTGATGGGAAGGAGACATGCATGAAAATAACGAAATTGGAAACATTTCATATCCGGCCAAGATGGCTGTTTTTGAAAATATCTACTGATGAAGGGGTATGCGGTTGGGGTGAGCCTGATCTGGAAGGTAAGACAAAGGTTGTGGAAGAAGCAGTACATATTCTGGGCAAAATGATTATCGGAGAAGATCCGATGAATATAGAACACCTGTGGCAGCTGATGTACAGAGGAGCATTCTATCGCGGGGGAGCAATCTTATGCAGCGCAATCAGCGGTATTGAACAGGCTCTATGGGATATTAAGGGAAAGACATACGGCGTGCCTGTATGGCAGCTTTTAGGCGGGCGCTGCAGAGACCGTATCAGAATGTATGCCCATATCACTCCCAATGTGGAGAATCCAACTGTCGAACAAGTCCGGGAGTGGGCAAAAAAAAGGTTGGAGGCTGGTTTTAAATCTTTAAAAACACCCATGTTTGCCCCTGTAAGACATATTGATACCATGCAGACCGTTGAAAAATATATAGAAAAATTTGCGGCAATACGGGAGACGGTTGGTAAGGAAGTTGATATAGCCATAGATTTCCACGGACGTATTTCACCGGCTATGGCACCCATCCTTTGCAGGGAATTGGAGCCGTACTATCCCATGTTTATTGAAGAACCGGTATTACCCGAAAACGTAGATGCCATGGTTAAAATTGCAAAATTAACAAGTATTCCCATAGCGACAGGGGAGAGGCTGTTTACAACCTGGGGTTTCAGAGAAGTTATAGAAAAGCAGGCGGCACAAGTTTTGCAGCCGGATGTCTGTCATTGCGGCGGAATCTTGCAAACTTACAAGATTGCAGCCATGGGGGCCAACTATTATTGCTCCATGGCTCCGCATAATCCGCTTGGCCCGATTGCTTTGGCTGCATGTCTTCAAATTGACACATGTATTCCGAATTTTACTGCCCAGGAGCATCCTACAATGCCTGACGGAACAGATCTCGGAAATATACTGTTTAAGGAGCCGTTTAAAATAGTTGACGGTTACATAGATATACCTGAAAAGCCCGGACTTGGTTTTGAGGTTAATGAAGAGGTATTGAAAGACTTTGCTTATGACGGATATTATATCTGCCCCGTGGAATATCATTCCGATGATAATTCATTAGGGGACTGGTAAGGAGGACGGATAAATGAAAATTGTAAAATTTGAAACATACAATCTTTTACCCAGATGGCTGTTTTTAAAAATTACAACGGATGAGGGGGTCTGCGGCTGGGGGGAACCTGTCATTGAAGGTAAGAGTACAGTTGTTGAGGAAGCCGTACACACCCTGGGGAAAATGATAATCGGTGAGGACCCCATGAATATCGAGCACCTCTGGCAGCTGATGTACCGTGGTTCCTTTTACAGGGGCGGTGCAATTATATGCAGCGCAATAAGCGGGATAGAACAGGCGCTTTGGGATATCAAGGGGAAGGTATACGGGATGCCCGTTTGGCAAATGCTTGGGGGCAAATGCAGAGACAGAATAAGAATGTATGCACACATCACACCTGTTGAAAATCCATCGGTGGAAGAACTTTGCAAAGCTGCAAAAGAAAAAGTCGCACAGGGGTACACAGCATTGAAGACACCCATACATGTTCCTCTCAGACATATTGATACAATGAAGACTGTTGAGACTTATGTAAACAAATTTGCTGCTTTAAGAGAAGCTGTCGGCAAGGATATTGATATTGCCATTGATTTTCACGGTAGAGTTTCACCTGCCATGGCGCCTATTTTTTGCAGAGAACTGGAAAAGTATTATCCCATGTTTGTAGAAGAGCCCGTCCTTCCTGAAAATGTTGATTGCATGGCAAGGATTGCTCGATCCACTACAATTCCCATTGCAACCGGAGAGAGGTTGTTCACACCATGGGCTTTCCGGCAGGTACTGGAAAAACAGGCCGCGAATGTTCTTCAGCCGGATTTAAGCCATTGCGGAGGTATATTATCAACTTTCAAGATAGCTGCCATGGCGGCAAACTATTATGTAAATATTGCTCCGCATAATCCTCTTGGACCTATAGCATTGGCATCCTGTCTGCAAATCGATACCTGTATTCCCAATTTTACCGCTCAGGAAAATATACGTCTGGAAGACGGTTCGGATTTGGGGAAAAATCTTTTCAAAAGGGCTTTTGAAATAAAAGATGGATATATTGACGTCCCGACCGCTCCCGGTCTGGGTTTTGAAGTTAATGAAGATGCAATTAAAGATTATATATATGATGGAAGTTGGAGCTGCCCGGTATATTATCACGAAGACGATCATTCTGTAGCAGATTGGTAATTTTAATGGAGGAGGCAATTGTTCATGAATAATAGAAGCGGGACGAATAAGACGGCGGCTTTTGATTCTCGAAAAATTTCACTTAAGAGCTTGACCCCCTATATATTTATTGGTCCAGCCTTAATAGCGTTAATTATGTTAGTGATATATCCCCTGTGTTACGGGGTGTTCATCAGTTTCTTCAAAACAAACCTGTCTAACAAATGGGATTTTGTAGCCTTAAAGAATTATATCAGCATTTTTTCCGATAAGACCTTTATTTCACAGATATGGGTAACACTAAAATTTACTTTTCTGGTTGTAGCAGCACATTTTGTAATCGGTGTGTTACTGGGAATGGTACTGAACCAGAAAAAGGCAGGAATAACCTTTTTCAGGGCTGTTTTAGTTCTTCCGTGGCTTTTTCCCGAGGTAGTAGTCGCACTCATATTTAAATGGATCATGAATCCCTTATACGGGTTGGTAAATAATTATCTGCTTGATGCAGGATTAATAAATGATCATATATCCTGGCTTGGGGATACGCGGTTTGCCTTTATTGCAGTAGTACTTGTATGTATATGGAAAGGCTATCCGCTTGTTATGGTAAATGTGCTGGCAGGACTGCAAAGTGTATCGGAAGATATATATGAGGCCGCAAAAATGGATGGTGCCAATAAGGTTCAGACTTTTTTCAGAATTGTACTTCCGTCGATAAAGCCCGTACTTACTACCACACTGGTTTTAGATACCGTATGGTGGTTCAAGCACTATACAATAGTGTATCTGCTGACAAAAGGTGGTCCCGGAAGCGATACCTCGATAATCAGTATAGAGATATACAAGCAGGCATTTGAATATTTCAATTTTGGAAAGGCTGCAGCAATGTCTGTCATTGTATTCTTCATTTGCCTGGTAATAAGCAAATTGTATAGGAGGTTCTTGGACAATGAAGAATAAAAAAGAAGTTAACATAAAACTAAAACGAGGTAAAATTACCGGTAATATATTGACATATTTTGTTCTGGGAATTTCATCGATTCTTGTCCTGGTGCCCATGCTATGGATGATATCCACTTCTGTTAAGATTGAATCTGAAACCATCACAATACCGCCTAAATGGATACCGGACAATCCTACTTTTGATTCTTACAGCCGGCTTTGGACCGAGTACCCTTTTCTGACTTATTTTAAAAACAGCATTATTATCGTAATTGGAGCAGTGGTACTGTCGGTATTCTTTTCCTGTCTGTCGGGCTATGGAATAACAAGATTCAAGTTTAAAGGCAAAAACAGCTTTTTAACATTTGTTCTTGTAACTCAGATGTTTCCTTCCATCATGCTGTTGATTCCCTTTTATAAGGTTCTTGATTTATACGGATTAAAGGATAGTTTGCTGGGAATGATTCTTGTCTATACATCATTTACAATTCCCTTCTGCACGTGGATGATGGTTGGGTTTTTTAGAACAATACCTCTTGAATTGGACGAAGCGGCCATAATTGACGGCTGCTCCAGATGGAAGGCATTTTATAAAATCGTGCTTCCCATGACCTTGCCGGGTATTTCCTCAGTTGCAATATACTCATTTATAACTGCATGGAATGAATATATGTTTGCGCAGGTATTAATAACCTCACCCGAACTTAAAACAGTTCCATTGGGAATAGCCGACCTTAACGGATTTTATAAAATTCTGTGGAATGATATGATGGCTGCTTCGGTAATTGCAAGCCTGCCTTTGGTAATATTATTCATATTCCTGCAGAAATCATTTATCAGCGGTTTAACAGCGGGAGCTGTAAAACAATAAATAATTAATTTTAGAGGAGGATTAATTTATGAAAAAAAGATTGTTGGTAATCGTATTGTGTTTTGCAATGGCAGCATCAATGCTGGCCGGCTGCGGCAGTTCTTCGGCCGGAGATTCGCAGAACAGCCAGGGGGCATCTTCGGGAACTTCGTCAGCTGCCGCCGCGAATTCTGATGAAGAAGTAACATTGACGGTTATGTCTACACTTATTACCGAAACAGAAGCACCTCTTGAACAGGCCATGGCAGATGCGTATATGAAAGAGCATCAAAATGTAAAGATTAAATTTTTAGAACAGCCTGTCAATGAAATGGCAAAGAAGATAATTGCATTAAATACCAGCGGAGACCTTCCCGATGCATTTTTTATGCCTACGGAATTCATGGCGCAGGCACATGATATGGGAATCATAGTTGATCATGAAAAGTTGCTGGGACCGGAATTTATATCAACACTTAATGAAAAAGTTGTTGAATTTGGAAAGATTGAAGGCCAACTTATGCTGGTGCCCTGGCACGTTATACCCGTGGCTCTCATTGCCAGAGCCGATTGGATGAAGGATGCCGGAATTGACAAAATAGAGACTGTAGCAGATTTCCAAACGGCTGCAAAGGCATTTACAAAAGACGGACACTGGGGATTCAGTATGGTAGGAACTAAAAACGGTTCCGGAGAAGCCAGGTTCTGTCAGTTTATAAGGACATTTGGAGTTAATGAAGTATATAAGGATGCTTCCGGCAAATGGGTTTCTGATTTAACCACCGATAAATACAAAAAAGCACTTCAAACTTTTGTGGACCTGTCAAAGAAAGACGGCGTTGTACCTCCCGGAGTGACTGAAACGGGTTATCCTGAAGCTGTTGCATATTTTGCAAAGGAACAGACAGGCTTGATGATATCAGGTTCAAATGCAATAGGCGCAATAGAGAGTGCTAATCCCGCACTTAAAGGAAAGCTGGTAAGCATACCCATGCCTGCCGACGAGAGACATGTAACAAATTTGCAGACATCAGGCTATGCAATTACGACAGAGTGTAAAAATCCCGAAGCCATGGCGGATTACCTTAAGTTTATGACAAGCAAGGATATTGCGGTTGATTTTGCAATAAAATCAGGGAGACTCCCGGTTACAAAAGAAGCAATAAGTGCACCTGAATTGCAGACTGACAGCTTCAAAGGCTTCCTGGACTGCATGCAATACGCCCTTCCACAGCCTTCATTCCCTGCCTATACTGAAATACTGGACATCATGGGTGATTCATATAATACAATGCTGGCAACAAACAGAACAATAGATGAGATAATGAAAACCGTTGAAACCAGACTGAAGTCTGTATTGGAAGCAAATAACTGAAAACTTGTAACGTAATACTTACATAACAGACTGAACATGGGGAATCGGGTATTGGCTCTATTCCCCATGTTTATAGAAAGGAGGAGATGCAATGTATGTTTTGGCAGCGGATTTTGGTACATCATCGGTAAAAACTGCAATATTGGATGAAAATATTAATTTAATAAAAACAGCCAAACATAATTATGAATTTAAGGTAACTGAGAAAAACAGAGTTGAAATAGATGTGGATGAAGTAATGAATGCTTTTATCCAATCCTTGCATGAATTAAAAGAATATCTACCCCATGTTGAAGCCATCGGCTTTGACACCTTTGCACCGTCCTTCCTACTAATGGATAAAGAGGGGAATGCGGTTTCCCGTATAATAACCCATCTTGATCGAAGAAGCCGTCAATATACAAAAAAAATAATAGAAAATATAGGCAAGGATGAATTCAGAAATATAACCGGTACACTTCCGCATGCCGGAGGAGTTACCCTGACCACCCTGCTCTGGTTTATGGATCATCGTCCCGAACTTATTGACAGAACCGAAAAGATAGGACATTTATCTACATATTTATTCAAGCGGATGACAGGGGAATGGGCAATTGACTTAACCAATGCATCAATAACGGGTATGTACGAAACTGTTAAAAACAAGGGGTGGTCCCATGAAATATGCAAACTCTTCAATGTACCTGAAAGGCTTTTGCCCGAAATATTTGAAACCGGGGACTGCTCCGGGATACTTCAGAAAGAAATGGCTGAAATAATGGGTGTAAAACAGGGCATTCCGGTAATGCTGGGAATGCAGGATGTTGCCGGAGCGATTGTTGGAGCCGGGAATACCCAAACAGGCGACGTATTGTTTATTTCGGGCAGCAGTGAGATGATCTCGGTATTGTCGGACCGTCCCGTGACAAACGATAAATATTATTTACGCTGCTCACCTGTAAAGGGAAAGTGGCAGATATTCTCAATAACAACAGCAGGATTTATTTTGGAATGGTTTCAAAATGAATTCTATAGGGAAATGAGCAAGGAAGGGTTTTTTCAGAAACACCTGGCTGAGGTGCTGGAAAATGAATACCAGTCAGACGGTGTGAGGTTTTTGCCGTATCTTACCGGAGACAGGCAGAGCCTTAGAGTAAAAAAAGGAGCGTTTAGCGGTTTATCGCTCGGTACAAAAAGAGATGATCTGCTGAATGCGGTAATAGACGGAATTCAGAATCCTGCAAAAATTACACTTGAGGAATGTAAAAAAATAATAAATGTTAATAAGTATATGAAAGCCACCGGAAATCTTGTTGAAAATCCTTCTTATTTAAAAAGAAAAAGAAGTATATTCGATGATGCAGAGATAGAAGTAGTAGATAATTGTCCTCTGAAAGGCTGTGCTGTTTTGGCCTGGAATATGCTTAAAAAAAATAATCTATTGCATATCGGAGGTAGATAGACATGCTGTTGAACGGAATTTTCGTTCCGGTTATCACACCTTTCCAGGCTGACCAGAAGGTTGATCCGGGTTTACTTAAGGAAAACATTCAAAAGCTGAACCTGACTGGGGTAAGCGGCTATATGCCGCTTGGAAGTAATGGTGAATTTGCGTATATATCTGATGATGAAGCATTGGATATACTCAATGTGGTTAAAAAAACTGCCGGTAAAAATAAACTGGTCTTTGCAGGAACCGGCAGGGAATCGGTAAAGAATACTGTGGAATTTTCAAAGAAGGCTGAGGAAATTGGCGTGGATGCGGTCTTTGTACTGACACCGCACTATTTTCCAAAACAGATGTCTTCAGAAGTTCTTGAAAAATATTATCGCGAAGTTGCAGAAAAAATATCTGTTCCTGTTATTCTGTACAGCGCACCCGGTTATGCATCGGGTGTCAATATTGAACCTGAGCTTATGGCCAGGCTGGCAGGTATTTCAAATATATCAGGGATGAAAGATACATCATCAAAGCCTGTGAATGAATATGCTTCGATGCTGCCGGAACGGAAAGACTTTTCACTGCTGGCCGGAACCATGGATAAATTTTATGAAGGCATCCTGTCAGGGGCAACCGGCGGTGTTTTATCATCGGCGAATTACATTCCGGAAATTTGCTGTTCCCTGTATGAGCTTTTGGTTAAAGGAAAAATTGATAAGGCCCGGGAGCTGCACAGGAGGTTGTGCGGGCTGGCAAAAAAAACTACAGCTCAATATGGAGTGGCAGGAGTTAAAGCCGCAATGAACATATTCGGGTATAGCTGCGGAGTTCCCAGAAGGCCTCTTCAGGAAGTAACGGGTATGGCTTTGTATGAAATGACCTGGAATTTAAAATCGGGTGTTGAAGAGATAAATAATTTTATAAAGGAGTGATTCTATGTCTGACAAAATGTCAATAGTGTTCGGATGTGATCCAAATGCGGCTGAATTAAAGAAAGAACTGATAAGTTATGTAACCGGTTTGGGATATACCTGTGAAGATTATGGAAGTAATGATCCCATATATGCAAATACTGCGGTAAAGGTTGCAGAAGCTGTTGCTGCCGGAAAGTTTAATAGAGGCATTCTTATCTGTGGTACGGGTATCGGCGTAAGTATAGCTGCCAATAAGGTAAAAGGTGCTTATGCGGCATTGGTGGGTGATATCTACCAGGCCCAGAGGGCGGCAAGAAGCAATAATGCAAATATAATTACTTTAGGAGCACAGGTTACCGGGGTGGAATTGGCAAAATGTCTGGTAAAGGAGTACCTGGAATCATCCTTCGATCCCAATTCCAGATCGGCTCCAAAAGTGGAAAGCATTCAAAAATATGAAGCTCACTGATAATGTTTAATTAATGGAAGAGGGAATAAGAATGGGAGATAAAACTATTACAAATCTGAAATTATGTGCCGCTAAAAGCCGGCGCAATGTTCTGCGTATGATACAGGCCGGAGGGTGCGGCCATATCGGAGGGGCATTTTCCTGTATAGATATCATTACGGCACTTTATTTTTATAAAATGAACATAGATCCGGCTAATCCGAAAAAGCCCGACAGGGACCGCTTTTTATTGTCAGCGGGACACAAGTGTATGGCCCAATATGGTGTACTTGCCGAGAGGGGCTTCTTTGACAAGAAAATATTGGATACATACGGAAAGCTTAATTCAAAATTACCGGGGCATCCTGACATGCATAAACTGAATGGGGTGGAAGGCAATACCGGGGCCCTGGGACACGGCTTGTCACTTGCCTGCGGAATGGCTCTCGGGCTTCGCTCCCGGGGAAGTGATTCAACTGTCTATGTTGTAATGGGAGACGGGGAATTGGCAGAAGGGTCAAACTGGGAGGCTGCGGCTGCAGCGGCACATCACAATATTGAAAATCTGGTGGCATTTGTAGATAAAAACGGCCTGCAAATCAGCGGAAAAACTTCTGATATTATGAATTTTGAACCACTGGACAAAAGATTTGAGGCCTTTGGCTGGAATGTTATGGAAGTGGATGGAAATGATATGGAGCAAATAATTGAGCTGATGGACCGGCTGCCATTAAAAAACGGCAAACCAACATTGGTGGTTGCCAATACCGTAAAGGCAAAAGGGCTGTCTATGGGGGAAGGAAAGGTGGCATACCACTATTGGAAGCCCTCAAAAGAAGAACTGGAAACAGTTATCAGGGAAACTGAAGAAATAATTCATCATTTGGAAAGTACAGTAAAAGAGGTGAGCTGAATTTGGAAAAAATAGATCCAAGAAAAGCGTTTGGCAAGGCAGTATCGGAAATAGCCGGTAAAAATAAAGATGTTGTTATTCTATCAGCTGACAGCGGAGGCAGTTCGGGATTTGGTGAGTTTTCCAAGGCACATCCTGAGCGCTATTTTGAGTTTGGCATCATGGAGCAGGGGGTTGTAGGTATTGCATCAGGGTTGGCAACAACAGGAAAAGTGCCGGTTTTTTGCGCCATAGCACCTTTTGTTACAGCCCGGCCTTTTGAAATGCTGCGCAATGACTGTGGTTATATGAAGCAAAATGTTAAAATCGTAGGAAGAAACGGAGGTATTACATACTCTGACCTCGGCGCAACCCACCATTCATTGGAGGATTATGCAATAATGAGGATGATTCCCGGTATGGTTGTACTGGCGCCGCAGGACCCATCGGAAATAACTGCAGCGGCCAAAGCCATGCTGGAATACAATGGTCCGGTTTATATGAGGATTGGAAATGAGCCTCAGGAGGTTTTTCTTCAGGAAAAACAATTTGAAATAGGAAAAGGACAGGTGCTTTGTGAAGGCAGTGATATGGCCATTATTTCAACCGGACTTATGACGGCAAAAGCGGTAAAGGCGGCTGAAAAATTGCGTAAACAGGGAATAGCGGTTCAAGTGGTCGGTATGCCCACAATATCACCTGTCGACAGGGAAATTATAGTGGAAGCTGCAAGGAAAACCGGCAGAATATTAACTGTGGAAGAGCATTATACCGAAGGTGGCCTGGGCTCAATAGTTTCAGAAGTTTGCAGCGAAGAATACCCCGTACCAGTAAAAAGACTGGGAATCCCCAAAGTTTATGCTACATCAGGTCCATATGAAGAAATACTGTCGTTTTACGGCTTGGATGTCGATGGGATTGTCAGGGCTGTACGGGAAAGTCTTCCGGGTATGGAGTATGGCAACGGTTGATAAGATATTAGCACGTATTTGGAGGATATAATGAACAAAAGGTCAATCTTGGAAGAGTTATTGAGGGCAAAAAAAGACAGTTTTGCCATTGGAGCCTTTAACATATTTAATTATCTGTCGGCAAAGGCAGTGATAAGTGCTGCTCGGAAGGAGGGATGCCCTGTTATATTGCAGACTTCATCCCAGACTGCGGTCACTTTGGGGGTTAAGGCTCTGGGCAGTATGCTCAGGCAATTGGCTGATTCTGCCGAAGTAAATGTTTTTATCCATTTGGATCATTGCAAGGATTTGGAGTTGGTAAAGTCCTGTATTGACAACGGATGGGATTCTGTCATGTATGACGGATCTGCTCTGCCAATCGGGGAAAACATACGAAACAGCAAAACCCTGGCAGAATACGCACATGCGCGGGGTGTATTTATTGAAGGCGAGCTTGGGAAAATTGCCGGAGTGGAAGACGATATAAGCGTTTCGGAAGATGATGCCGAGAAAACATCACTGGATGAAGCCATCAGGTATGCCGGAGAATCGGAAGTTGACATGTTTGCACCGGCGGTAGGCACCGCACACGGAATGTATAAGGGCCAGCCCCATATCAATTTCGGTTTGATAGAGCAGTTGAAGGACAGAATATCGCAGCCCATAGTTATACACGGAGGAACCGGGCTTGAAGACGGTACATTTCTAAAATTGATTGAAAGCGGAGCATCCAAAATAAATGTTTCTACTGCTATAAAACATGCTTACATTGATGGTGCCAGAGAATATCTTAAATTATATCCAGACAGGTTGGATCCTATTGGAATGGATGAATTTCTGTACAAAAAAATTGAAAGTGCTGCAATAAAGCATATCAGATTATTCAGAAAGGATTGATTTAATGGAAATACCGTTAATGTCACCAAATTTTCCATGCGATCTCCATTGTCATACCACCCGGTCCGATGGGGCGGATTCTGTTCAGGAGCTGATTGATCACGCAGCCCGACAGGGGATGAGAATAGTCGCCATCACTGATCATGATATTATTCCTCCGGAAAGAATTATTGCCGGCGGGCTGGAGATCTCTCCCGAAGCGTATGCAAAGGAAAAGGGAGTCATCCTGCTCAAAGGAATAGAGATCTCCTGTGAAACTGAAGTCGAAGACGTCCATATTGTGTGCCTGGGATGTAACTGGAAGGATGCTTTTTTCAAACAGCTCCAGGAAGCCGTTGCAGCTTCAAAAATAGAAGGCTACCGTATTCTTGTGGAAAGGTTGAATTCCGACGGGATTGATATTTCCTGGAAAGAACTGCTGGAGAATAACGGAACGCCCATTGAAGAAAGTCAGATTCAGAAAAAGATGATATTTGAACTCATAGCCACAAAGGGTTATTCCTCTGACTGGAGTTCTGCCAAATTGATGATAAAGAATAATGAGAGATACAGAATCAACAGGCGTAAGCCCGATCCGGTGAATGTAATAAAGGAAATACACCGCTGCGGCGGTATCACAATTCTTGCACATCCTCACCTCATATCGGAAAGTGTAGTTATAAACCAGAAAATAATCAGCCGGGAAGAATATATAGATATTCTGATAAATGCCGGGCTGGATGGAATAGAAGCCTGCTACACCTATGACAAGACCAGCTATTCCGGGAATAAATCCAAAGAGGAGATTTATACCGAAATCAGGCAAAAATATGAAAGCAGGGTTTCTATTATGTCAGGTGGCTCGGATTATCATGCCGACTTTAAAAAAGGATCAGCCAGGCCGCGGTTTATAGGTGAATGCGGTGTTTCGGAAGAGTACTTTTATGGAAATAAACTGTTGAAAAGATTGGTTGATTAGCGGCCAAATCTCATAAAACCTTAGCTCGTCCGCAACTGCCGGACGAGCTTGCTGGCCTTCAAAAAGATTTTATTATTATATATTATTGTCCATTCCGGTAATCACCAGGAGTAATTCCCTCGTATTTTTTAAAGAAACGCATGAAGCTGTGAACATTGTTGTAGCCCACCTTCTGGGCAATCTGGGCAATGTTGAGATTTGTTTCCTTCAGCAGTTCCTTGCTGGACTCAAGCCGTTTGAGAGTTATAAATTCCAGAACGGTCTTGCCGGTCACATTTTTAAACACTCTGCTGAAATATGAAGCATTGAGGCCTACATAGTCGGCTATGGATTCCACCGATAGGTCCCTCTGAAAATTCTTACCTATGAAATCCATGGCTTTTTCAATATTTTTATCTCCCTTATCAATGCTTGAAATGTATGAAACAATACTTTCAAACAGCCTGCCTATGAAAAGATGAATTTCGTCAAGGGTCTCCTTCTTTGCCAGATCCTTATATACAATGTAGTTTTCTCCGAAAATATCCGAATGCTGTATTCCGGAATCCGACAGAACGGACAGCGAAGCATCCAGGAGTCTGTTATAGGTGCTGTAGACTTCTTCGTAGGACACGCTGTAGTTACTTTTTATGTTTGAATATATTTCATTGAGATATTCCTTAACCTTTTGTATATCACCCGACTTAATATTGTTTTTTATCAGGGTTTCAGTCTTTTCAGGATAATAATATGCAATTTTATAGCTGTCCGAAAGATCATGATAAAAAAGAATGGTATCAGTACCCGACATAAGCTTGTATTTCATGACATTCAGGCTTTCCCTGTAGGAAAGACCGCAGTCTGCCATTTCATGGTATATATTGCCGATACCTGCAGAGACGGTCAGGGTGTAGAATTTACTTACCGATTCCTTTATTTGTTCCAGAATATCTGTAATGTCAGAGTTGAAGGTGTTCACATTCTCATCCGGAATGTTGACGATGAAGGCCAGCCTGCTTTCCGATACCTCGGCCGATAGAAATTTGAAGCTTGTGCCTAAAAGCTCTTCAGCAATGTTGCGTATTGCAAATATATACAGATTGAGGTCGGCGAGTGTCAGTGTATCCGCCAGCTCTGCAAAATTGTCAACTTCAATGAGAACAACGCAATAATTGGGGTACATAAAATCAATGCCGAGAAAGTCAATCTGGCTTTGAATTTCCAGGGTATCAACTATTTTGTTGTTTAGCAAACTCAGTACAAACCTCTCATTGAGTACAGGAAGGCTGGAATAATAGGACTTTTCAAGATCTTTATTCCTTACTATTACCTGTTGGAAGGCCCCTGACAGGAAGGTGAAGGAATCCCTGCTTTTGGCCTCAAACATTGTATTTGAGCTGTCCGGCTGGGATTTGAACATATCCATAAGCTTCTTTATGGGATTGTACATGGTTCTTGACAGGAGATACGATATAAAAATTCCCACGAAGGCCAGTAAAAGGCATAAGCCGAAAGTAAGGTTCTGTATGAAGGACAGTTTTTGCGTCAAATAAGTAAGAGGTGTTTCAGATACAAAAATCCAGCCGGTGTAGGAGGATTTTGCATAGCAAACAAGGGTAGGAGTTTTATTGATACCGGCAATAAAATGCCCCTGATTGCCCGAACCGAGGATTTTATTTATATATTCACTGCTTCTGTCATTTGTAATATCCGTATTTAAAGGTTTCCCGGATATCAAATTTTTGTGATCGTCAGTGATATATATGGCCGAATGGCTGTTAATTTTCATGTTTTCCATGGCCTGGGATAATTTTGCTTCGTGGATATTTACCGCCAGAAGCCCCAGCTTCTTTTCGGTGTTGACGGGCACGCTGCGCACAAGGGTAATGACCTTGTCGATATCACCGTCATAGTTAGGTATGCTTTGGGTAGGCAGCCAAATGGCCTTGCGGGAAGTATTCCCGGAATTTTCAACCCAGCGGTTTGCTACCTCGCCCTTATACGCACTTAGAATACCTGAAGAGGATATTATCATATTATTTGCTTTAAAGTACATTTTTATGGATTGAATGTTTCTGTTTTTACTGGGTATATCTCTGGTAAGATCTAAAAGTTCGGTCAGGAAATAGTTGCTGTCTGTATTATTGCCGTATGCATATATTCTTGCATCAATCCCTGTTTGTATTGAGAGCTTGTCAATTTCATCCAGAGTATTTTCGATGGCTGTCCGGATTTGTATAAGTGAATTGCCGCTTGAATTGCTCAATTCGTTTTCAAGTGCATTAATTGAAACCAGATATGAAAATGAACCTATCACAATAATAGGTATTATTATGACAAGAAAGTACGATACAAAATAAATTAAAAATGTTCTGTTAAATTTGCTCAGGAATATGGAAGGCTTCAACATGTTAATTTGACCTCGGAAATTAGTCGTAGATTATTTATATTATTACATGAAGTGAGGAAAATAGTAAGTGAAAAATATTAAAAAGTAAGGTAATATACAACAAAGTAAAAAATGTATCATATAAAAAGTAAGATTTTTTGTATAAAAACACTAAATGTAAAATTTACTTATTGGTACATATGTGACAAAATGAAAACACAAAGTGGCCGGCACTTAAAAAACAAAATAATTCTGGAGGAAGATTTATGAAAAAACTAGCTTGTTTACTATTGGCAGGTATTATCTCGGTTTCCATGCTGGCAGGATGCGGCAGTGAAGAAAAAGCGGCACAGAATTCTTCAGCTTCCCAATCAACAGCCCCTCAGACAGCGGCACAGACCAGTGATAATACTCCTGTTACGGTCAAGTTTGCAAACTGGGGAATGAGTGAAGCAGCTACAAAGCCAGTTTTTGAACAGATAGCCGAATCATATAAGGCACTGCACCCCAATACCACTATAGAATATGTAGGAATCCCTTATGGAGATATAAAGCAGCAGACATTTGTAATGGCAGCTTCCGGAAATGCGCCTGATATCATTCAGACTCATACGGCCTGGTTTTCCACCTATGCAACTTCGGATATTGTTGAACCCCTTGATGACCTTTTGGGAAAGGAATACATAGATGACATCATCGATTCCTACAAGGCGGACTATACGTATAACGGGAAATTGATGGGTATTCCATGGGCTCCTTCACCCTACGTACTTTATTATAATAAGGAAATTTTCAAAAAAGCAGGGTTGGACCCTGAAGCTCCTCCCAAAACCTACGATGAAATGCTTGACATGGCAAGAACCATATCAAAGGTTAAGGCTGATGACGGAAATAAAATCTACGGCTTCGGGGAGGCCACCGACAAACTGCCTATAAATGGTTTGGTCGCGCTTAGAAACATATACAGCTTTAATGGTTCGGTATATGATAAGGACTCAAAAGTAAATGTTAATACTCCGGAAGTAATAGAAACTCTTAAATTCTATCAGACAATTTCAAATGAGGGCTTATCACCTGCAGGTGCCAAGCTGAAAGATTTAAGAAATCTGTTTTCAATCGGCCAGCTTGGTATGTATATGGACGGTTACTACGGAAAGGCAGTATTCAGAAATTTGAGCGGCAAGGGAGAAGCTTATGACAAGGTCTGGGGAGTTGCCCTGGTTCCTGTCAATAAGACCGGAAAAAGCGTATCCATCGGTGAAGCTCATGGACTTGTCATTTCGAAGGATTCAAAGGTTAAGACCCAGGCAGCTGATATTCTCAAGTATATAACAAGTAAAGAGATGATTACGCAATATCATAAGAGCAATGACGTGCTTTCAGCAAGAAAATCACTCAGTGCCGATCCTGACCTTAATGACAGTGATTTTGCCAGGATTTGTGTAGAACAGTTGAATAGCTACATTCAGCCTCTGCCTGCAAATAATCCGGGAATGGAGCAGGGATATCTTGAAATTGCCACAGCTCTTCAAAGAGTGACCGTTGGCAAGGAAGAGCCTGCAAAAGTAGCACAGGACCTGGATGCAAAGCTGAAGGGATTGCTTAAATAATTGCCGGCGCTTTGCAAATTTTTTTGGGAGGATGACCTGATAGACCTCTCGATGGGTCTTACAGGTTATCCTCTTAAAATACCTGCCACAAAAATCATCATATTTTTGCCGCAATAAAATAAATTTAACCCCATAAAAAAGTATTGAAAATACTTTTTGTGTGTCCGATGGGATAATTCATTGAGGTCAATATAATTGACCATGCACATATGGGGACATGGAGGTTAAAATGAGTGGGAAAAACAGCGCAAAAGCAAGTTCCATAAGTTTCAGGCAAAACAGGTTATTGTTATCCAACAGCGTTAAGGACAGGATTTTTTTGATAACCATTCTGGCACCTGCTTTTATTCTTTTGTGCTTCACAATATTTATACCGATTATGAAATCGGTTTATATGAGTTTCTTTGATATTACATTAACAAATATTAAATCAGCTGCATGGAATAATTTTGCAAATTACAGAGATGTATTTTCAACCGGTGATTTTGGCACAGCATTAAAAAATACCGTTTTTTATGCCTCAAGTGTGGTTATTATACAGTTTATTCTGAGTATGGCTTTAGCCATGATCCTTAACATGAACATTCCCGGAAGAAAACTTCTGAGGACTCTGGTACTTATACCGTGGATAGTACCTACAATAGTTGTAGCACTGTTGTGGATGTGGATATTCCAACCACAGTATGGTGTTATGAACCATATATTGATGGGGACCGGAATAATAAACGAGCCCAAGACCTGGCTTTCGGATTTAAAACTGGCCATGCCTTCAGTAATGATAGCTGCATTATGGCGGCAGCTTCCGTTTATGACTATCATGCTGCTATCCGGCATGCAGGGTATACCTGAAGACATGTATGAAGCAGCAGTTATTGACGGCGCAAACAAAAAACAGATGTTTTTTCATATAACGCTTCCTTTCCTTGCAAATGTTATTAAGACAGTAACTCTGGTTGCAGTTATCGAGAACTTTAAAATGTTCCCCCTCTTCTGGATCATGACAGGCGGAGGACCGGTTATGGCAACAACAACCCTTGCCATTTTAAGCTACCAGACTGCGTTTACATCGCTTAACCTGGGCAAAGGTGCCGCAATAGGCGTACTGTGGCTTCTGATACTTATCCTCTTTTCATGGGGGTACAATAAATTATTTTCATTGAGAGAGGACTAGGGAGGTAGTTATAGAGATGAACAATAAAAAGGACTATTTTACTCTTGTTTCTACGAGGGTTCTGCTGGTTGTATTCCTGATATTCCTGCTGTTTCCGGTATATTGGATGATTTCCACATCTTTCAAGGATAACAGTGTGCTGTTTAAAATACCTCCGGAATGGATTCCGCAAAACCCCACAATAAAAAACTATGTAAAGCTGTTAAGCGAGAATTATTTTTTAACCTATTATAAAAACAGCTTTATAGTATCGGGAGGAGCAACAGTGCTCACTATGTTTGTGGCAATGTTTGCCGGATACGGCTTTTCAAGATTCAGGTTCAGAGCCAAGAACCTGATTATGCTGCTGATCCTGTCTACTCAGATGTTTCCGGTAGTATCACTGCTGATATCGCTTTATACGATGTATAAGAATTACGGACTTCTGAATAACAGGTTTGGACTTGTGCTTGCCATGACAACCGCGTCCCTGCCATTCTCGATACTGATGATAAAGGGCTTCTTCGACGATATTTCCATACACCTGGAAGAGGCCGCACGAATTGATGGCTGTGGCAGGTTCGGCATACTGTGGAGAATCATATTCCCGCTGGCAAAGCCCGGATTCCTGGCTGTTGGAATATACACCTTCCTGCTGGCCTGGGACGACCTGCTGTATTCCATAACCCTGGTAAACAAGGATGAACTGAGGACTTTGCCTTCGGGAATCTCAATGAGATATATGGGCGAATTCGCATATGACTGGGCCAACGTAATGACTGTCTGTGTGACTGCAACAATTCCCGTATTGATTCTGTTTATGTTCCTGCAGAGATATATGGTGGCAGGGCTTACTGCGGGTGCTGTAAAAGGGTAATCAATTTACAAACTTCAAACAATGATGGCACACAAAGTGCTTACTGCATACAATTTAAGAGCAGGTACACAGCCATGGTAAAAGGTTGTGTACCTGCTCTTAAATTGTTGTAGGAAGTAAAAAGCACTTTCCATATGGTATATGGGGCTAGCTTGCCTTAAATACAGGCAATTTTGTGTATATAGTCGGCAGGATACTTCATTGGGATATATCCTGACTGTGAGTATAATTAAATATACCCTCTATTGACAATGTACAATACATTGTCGATAGAGGGTAATTGGATCAAATAAAACATTTTACAGCCGGAAGGCTTACGGGGGTAAGACAATGATTTCTAAAATTTTTAACGCTGACATAGCAGTTGAGGTAAATTCAATCGGTGCCGAGCTCATTAGCCTTAAAACCAGGAAGGAAGGTCTGGAATTTCTGTGGCAGGGGGACCCTAAGTATTGGAAAAGGCGTGCCCCTTTGCTTTTTCCGATTGTCGGCATTTTTGAAAAAGACAGATATATGTATAAGGGAAGAGAATATGAAATTGAGCTTCACGGATTTATAAAGGATTGTACTTTTGAATTGCTTGAAAGTAATGAGACCAGCTTGTTATATAAGTTTTTGGCTAACGAGGCAACCTTTGTCAAATATCCGTTTGAATTCGATTTGTACGTGAGCTATCAGCTTGCAGATTCCAGGGTAAAAATACAACGCAAGATTGTGAGCAGAAGCAATGAAAGAATGTGGTTTTCTATAGGTGAGCATCCCGGTTTCAGATGCCCGCTGTTTGAGAATGAGACTATGGAAGATTATTATCTTGCCTTTGAAAAAAGGGAGCATATAAACAGAAGATTTGTCGAGGACGGATTACAAACGGGTAGGCAGGAATTATTTATGGGTAATGAAAATACTGTAAGCCTTTCCGCGAAACTATTTGAAAACAGGGTAGTCATAATGAAGGGGCTTGAATCAAATTACGTTGAATTAAAAAACACTAAAAACAGCAGAACTGTCAAGGTGAACTTCAGCGGTTATCCCTATCTGGGCATTTGGTCGCCGGAAACAGGTGCACCTTTTGTATGCATTGAGCCATGGTGCGGGATAACCTCCTCAAAAAACAGGGTTGAAGATATAAGGGACAGGGAAGGTATTTTATCCGTTGCCCCTAACGGGTTATTTGAGTGCGGCTATAGTATTGAAGTTAAATAGAAATTTTTTTATCATTCTTGAGTAAGTTAACGCGTTGTGCTAGTTGAAATTTTGTTTTGCTTTGCAGATAGATTCAATTAGAATCAAATGGTACGTGAGGACAACTTCATGAAATAGATGCACGGTTAAAAACAATTGCGATAATTGTCGACGAAAGTAAAGCGGTTTTGCCGGCAAAGCAGCAGGACGCTGCTTTGAGCTTCAAATCGAGACAGGATGTCGAGTTTGAGCGACAGCAAAATCGCTTTATAATGAGGCGATACAATTTTCGTAATTGTTTTGGGTGCATCTATTTTATGAAGTTAGTACGGAAGTTACCAGTTGATATAAAGAATTACACAGGTAAAGCAAATCTAAATTAATTAGCACAACGCATTAATGCTTTTTATGTTTTAGAGAGGCGTTCAAGCTGACTGCGGTACTTTCCAGGTGTAATACCTTCATATTTTTTAAATACTCTTATCAATGTGACATCATTATAAAATCCGCTCTGGCAAGCAATATCCGCCAGCGTAAGATTGGGCTTATCGGCCATTAATTGCTTGGCATATGCAATGCGCAGCTGATGTACATGGTCCAGCAGATTCTTGCCCGTTTCCTTTTTAAAGATTTTTGATACATAGGAATGGCTTACATTCAACTGGTCTGAAACAAATGATACATTAAAATCGGGATTGAGATAATTATCATTGGTTATTTTGCGTATATGCTCAATAACATCCATTTTGGATGCAGACGATAAAAGTATATTTGATAAAAAACTGAAAATTGCGTGGTATTCCTTCTCCAACTCTTCTATGGTAATACAGTTCAACAGCCTGTCTGCCAATGAAAAGTCTTCCCATATATTATTGACGTAACTGGCATCCATTCCCCCAATAACTGATATTGTATGGTCTATAAAACTGAAAATTTTGCATTTGACAAATTGAAGTGTGTACTGTTTACTCGTTAATTCCTCAAATATTTGTCCCTGAATACTTTGCGCGGCAGAAAGATTCTGATCAATGATCAGATTGGCAAATTTTCTGAACCATGTTTCAAACACAAGGCTGTTTTCGTTAAAGTGGTCTGCCTGGTTCAGCTCACTATAGCGCATAATACCATGCAAGCCTAAAAAGGTCATATAATCCGCAACCTTTTTTGCTTCTTCGTAGGACAGGTTCAATAACGGAAGCCCATTGTATATTTCACCCATGGATACAATTATATTGTCCAGCTGTTCGGCAAAGAGATGTTCCAAAGTGCCGTATATTTTTGAACCGCTATATTTGGACTTCAGGAATAGAAACAATTTAAAATTGTTCATACCATCCAGCAAATAAAAGTCAAACTCCATATTCATATCTGAAACTAAAACCTGCTCCAACAGCAGCTTGGATTGTCGCAGCAGAGAAGGTTCATCACATTGTATATATATAATCTGAACATATTCACCTTTGATTTCCAGGCCGAACTTTTCCATATATTCATGTATCAAGCTTTCATTCAGTATTTCGTTATGAATAAGTTTGGTAAGTAAAGCATCCATATATTGTTGCTTGTTAACGGCCATATCTGCCCGGGTTTGCTTTCTTTCGGCCAATAACTGATTGATGGAGGCTTCGATATATTCCAAACTTGAGACATTTTCCTGAACACCGTGCCTTTCAGTATCCATCAGCTTTGCAATACGCTGTATGGGACTATAATTATACCTCGCCAGGGCGAGACTCACAATAAGACATGTAAGTAGGAGGAGAACAATCCAGGTTATTGCAATAGTTGTACTGGCGGTAAGTGTTTGCTCATAGTCTGTGAGAGGAAGCATTACCACATGGGTTAAATCAAACTCCGATGAGTGTGCCACACAGAAGGCATATCCTTCTTTTTTATGTACACCCGGAGTCAGTTCACTTATATTCACAGGGTAATTTTTTAACAGGGTATCTTTATCCTGGGTTGAAAACATAATGTTACCATTTGGGTTAAAGGTAAACATCTGACAATCGCTGGTATCTGCCGATATGGATGAATCAAAGGAAATTTTAGCGGGATCGATAATTATGCATAGAGCTCCTTTGGTGCCTGAATGTTCACCCAATGGAAGAGAGCATATCATTGCAGTTGTTTTCGCATATTCTCCATCCCCCTCCAAAGTGTACCAATTATTATAATTGTAGCTGTTTAAAATATTGAAAAAAGAATCACTGCGCAGATACTGATAACTCCACTGTTCCACAGTATAGACAGAATTACCGGTTATAATATATTGCTGCTCCGGCAAATATATAAATATTGATTTGATATATCCGTTTAAAAATTTATAACTATTCAGCTTGGAGATGATTTCTGTAAAGCCATATCTTATGAGAGGGTCAAAATCCCCTTTATGTGACAACAAAGCTTTTACCCGGTCATCGAAAAGCAGATCTGTCGGCAGGCTTTCTATTGCCCGTAATTTATTTTCCAGATGAACCTGATATTGGGATACCGAGTATCTGCCTGATTCGACTGTATAATCTGAAATGGTATTAATTAATTTTGTCGTTACAATGGAAATAACAAATGCAACTATTAAAAGTAATACAATGTAGGAAATCAGTAATTTTTTGTAAAAGCTCCCTGCTTTCAGTCTGATAAGAAAACTGTTTTTTCTCATAATAGGAAACCCTTTCTGTTAAGTTACAAAATGATAATTTGAAGAAAAAATTGATAATTTTATAGTAAAATTTATAAAAAAACATATTGCATTTTGTGCAAATTACCCAAAAAATGAGATGAAATGGGTCAAAAAAAGGACATTTACTTTACACTCCAACCTAGCTTACTATTATAAGTGCCATTGTAAAAGATTTAAATCAATTAGTCAATTATTAAGTTTATGTATACATAATATATTGAAAAAATATTGCATGTCTTTAAATATCAGGAACCATATAAATACCGCACATTCAATGATTATTAAAAAGGGTTGTTTTGAAAGATAATTAATAATGACTTCATCTTATAATGTTGATAACCCGCCGAAAAGCGGGATGTCATAAATATCTTTTTATTATCTAAGGAGGAATAGATTTATGAAAATGAAGAGAGCAATTTTGTCCGTCATTCTGTGTATCATTCTTATTTATTCGACAGCCTGCGGCAACTCAGGAAAGACGGATACTGCAGTTCAGTCCACTGCCGGCGATACTGCTTCCACAGCCAAAGACGTATCTTTTCCATTAAAGGAATCAGCGACGCTTACCATGTGGTGCGGGTTCAATGTAAATGCCTCAAAGGTTATGTCTGATTTCAGCGGCAGTCATGTTTTTCAGGAGATGGAGAAGATAACCAATACAAAAATCAAATTTATACATCCCGCAATCGGACAGGAGGTTGAACAATTTAACCTGATGATTGCCTCCAATGAATACCCTGACATGGTTATGGGCGGTATAAGCTTTTATTCCGGAGGAGGTGACAAAGCTGTTGCAGATGGTATTTTTATAAAACTGAATGATTTGATTGCCAAGTATGCACCAAATTACAGCAAGCTGCTGGCAAATAACCCGGATGCCGCACGGCAGTGCTCATCAGACAACAGCATTATGTCTGCGATTTTGCCTATTATGCGCCAGGACAACCTATGCTGGCATGGTCCTTCCATCAGGGCTGACTGGCTGAAGGAGACCGGCCTCGATACACCTGTAACAATCAGTGATTGGGAAGAAATGCTGACAGCTATGAAGAAAAATCATCCGGACTCCACACCATTGATTTTCAATTTTGCAGGTGCTCCGGTTGGAGAGGGCTTTAAAAATCGCGGTGAAGATCACTGGGGAGTATTCCTTTCGGCTTACGGCATGGGCCCCAGTCTTTATAATGACAATGGAACTGTAAAGCTTGGTGCTATACAGCCGGGTTATAAAGATTATCTTGAACTAATAAACCGCTGGTACAAAAATGGTTTAATTGATGCAGATTTTCCTGCACGTGACGAAGAGGGCCTGAATGCCATTATCACATCAGGCAAAGCGGGTGCCATGGTAGGTTCTGTGGATATCGCATCCAACCTGTTCGGAAGTCAAAAAATAGATTATGTAACTGCACCATACCCTGTTTTAAAAGAGGGAGATAAAATCAATTATCGTGCATTTGATGCCGTAGCATCTCCTATTGCCAATTCAGTAAGTATTTCAACTCAGTGCAAAAACCCTGAAATTGCTGTGGCCTGGTTGGATTACGCATTTTCGGAAAAAGGCTCTCTTTTGTATAATTTCGGACTGGAGGGCGAGGGTTACACCTTGCAGGAAGGTAAGCCGGTATTTACAGATACTGTTCTTAATAATCCCGACATTTCCACAGAAACAGCATTGTTTTTGTACAAAATGCAGTCGTTCCCGCAATTGCGCTATGGAGCATATGCCAACCCGGGTACATTGAGAAAACCTGCGGTAATGGAACAAAAAATCGCATGGACCGAGCAGTGCACTGCTGATTTGGCCATGCCGCCGGTAACTCTTACTGCAGATGAAGCAAAAGCTTATTCCAACATAATGAGTACTGCAAATGTTTATCGCAATGAAATGGTACTCAAATTCATTATGGGCGCAGAATCACTTGATAAATTTGATAGCTACGTAAAACAAATGGATAAAATGGGTATCAACGACGCCATAAAAATTTATCAGGACGCACTCGGCAGGTATTTAAAACGCTGATTTTACTTACAAATGCGGAGGTGAAGCGGAGTAAATCCGCTTCACTCTGCCAGCATTTATGGGAAAGAAGGTCGCAATGTCTATACTAAAAAATTTAAAGCGAGATATAATAAAAAACAAATATATATACCTTATGGCCATCCCTGTAGCAGCATTTTATATTTGTTTTTGCTACTTGCCAATGGGAGGTCTGGTTATTGCCTTTCAGGATTATGCTCCTGCCAAAGGTATTTTGGGCAGCGAATGGGTAGGTTTTCAAAACTTTATCAATTTCTTTCATGACTACCAGTTTACAAGACTTTTGCGAAACACAATTTTACTCAGTCTTAAATTGATTATATTCGGATTCCCTGCACCTATACTGTTGGCCCTTCTGATTAATGAATTAAGATGGAAAAGATACCGGAAAACAGTGCAAACTTTAAGCTATCTGCCGCACTTTATATCACTTGTGGTGGTCTGTGGGCTTATAAGCGATTTTACTTCCTCCACAGGGCTTGTAAACCAACTGTTAAGTTATATCGGAATTGAGCCAAAAACTTTTTTGATGCAGCCGAAAATGTTTCAGCCGCTATTTGTAACCACCGATATATGGCAGACAATCGGATGGGGCAGTATAGTTTATCTTTCGGCCATATCCTCCATAGATCCCGGACTGTATGAAGCGGCTACCATTGATGGTGCCGGTCGTTTCCGCCAGATATTAAGTGTGACAATTCCCTCCTTGATGTCTACCATCATTGTGTTATTTATTATGAGAATCGGTAATATTATGAGCCTTGGATATGAAAAAGTTATCCTGTTGTATAATCCAACAATCATGGAGAGGGCTGATATTATTTCATCCTTCACTTATCGCCGGGGCCTTTTGGATATGGATTATGGTTTCAGTACAGCTGTAGGAATGTTTAACTCGGTAATTAATTTTGTAATTTTGTGGATTGCTAACAGGCTGTGTAAAAAGTTTACCGGCGAAAGCTTGTGGTGAGGTGATGAGATGGTAGTAAAACATAGCAATTTTGAAAAGATATTTGATTTATTTAATGTTTTGCTGTTGGGAGTATTGAGTTTGGTATTCTTATACCCAATTGTATACGTTGCTTTTGCTTCATTAAGCGACCCGGCTCAACTGGTCAGGCATACGGGTATTCTTCTCTGGCCGCAGGGATTTTCCCTATCGGGCTACGAAATGGTATGGAGCAATCCGAACATTGGAAAAGGCTATATGAACACAATTTTCTACGTAATTGTCGGTACGGCAATAAATCTTCTGTTAACCAGCATGGGTGCTTATGTACTCTCGAGAAAAGGTTTTTACCTTCGTCGTATTTTAACCATGGGAGTGGTTTTTACAATGTATTTTTCAGGAGGTCTTATACCTTTTTATCTTACAGTTAAGGGTTTTGGACTTTATGATTCCCGTCTTGCACTTATTTTACCGGTGGCTATCAACACGTGGAATTTGATAGTAATGCGTACTTCCATGGCCCAGATACCGGCCAGTCTTGAGGAAGCAGCCAAAATCGACGGTGCCAACGACTTTGGAATTTTATTCCGCATTTTTATACCTGTAATTAAAAGTACTATGGCAGTAATTATACTATTTTACGCAGTTCAACATTGGAATTCCTGGTTTAATGCCATGATTTTTCTGCGTGAACGGGGAAAGTATCCTCTGCAGCTTTTCTTACGTGAAATACTGCTGAGCGGCAGTATGATGGATGTAACGGCGGCGGGCGGAGAAGACGTGAATAATGCACTTACTCTCAGCTTGTTGAAATACTGTACCATAGTAGTTTCTACATTACCTATTTTGCTTATTTATCCGTTTTTACAAAAATATTTTGCCAAGGGAGTTATGATTGGCTCTGTAAAGGAGTAAAGTAATGAAACTTACAAAGAAGATAGCATATTCTTTTCCATATCCGGAGCAAACCTACGAAGGCCCGGTTCCTGTGAGCCGGCAGCCGGATTTGGAACCATATGCCGGAGGTATTCGTTTTGAAAATCCATTCTCCCTGGAGGAACAGCCGCTGCAGGCATTGGGACTGCTGGACGTAACAAAACCTCCTTTCAACGCGGATAACACAGGTGTCCTGGACAGCACTGCCGCACTGAATGAAGCCCTTGCCGCCGCACAGCGTTATCAGCTTGTATGCTATATTCCACTGGGAACTTATACCGTAACCGATACTCTTTATGCACAGCAATATATTTGGTGGGAAGGTTATCCTTACGATGAATACCGCACTGTGCCGCGTATGTTTCCGGTGGTTATTACGGGACAAAGAAATTTTGATGCCAATGGAGAAACTCTGAGGCCCAAAATAGTTTTGGCACCCAATACCGAACGTTTTACCTATACTGAAACACATAGACCTGTAATTGATGTTTTCTTTGGACACAGCTCGGAGAACAATGCTGCTCCGGCCAGCATTATGAACATGGTGACAGGACTGCACATAGTAATCGGTGAGGGAAACCATGGCGCCATCGGCATACGGTGCTATGCCGCCCAGGGAGCAGCTGTTGAGGACTGCGTTATTGATGTGGGCGATGGCTGGTGCGGAATCTGGGGCTGTGCCGGCAACGGCGGAAGTCATGCTCAGAATATTATCAGGGGCGGCAGTATAGGTATTGATATATCCAAAGGTACTCCAGGCTCATCAATGTCCGGTTTTGTGTTTGATCATCAGAGGAATCATGCCATTGTAGCCGGCGCCAAACAGGGTGTGGAGTTTGTCGGCTGCAGAATTCTTACAGACTCACCCAGACCTCCGGTGGTTTCATATGGCGGTACATACATGTTTATCCAGCAGGGACAGCTTGCCATGATAGACAGTACCATTGAATTTGACAACCCGCCGAAACAGGGAGAGATTCAAGCGGCGGTAAGCAGCCGTGAAAGTGTCTATCTGCGTAATGTATATGTAAAAAATGCATCTCATGCGGTATGCAATCCGGACGGAACAAAGCTGGAGGCAAATCCGGCCGGGTGGTGCAAGGTAGAGGAATTTGCCCATGGTATTGATTCAATGCCTGATCATGGAGGCATTTATACAGCACCGGTCTATGTGGACCGAAAAAAACTTGACACTTGCACGTATGCGAAACCGGTACTGAAAGCTGAACCACCCAAAAATCTTATGGAAAAGCATCTTTACCATCTGCCGATTTGGCAGGATGTACTGCAGTGGGATGTTAAAAGATGTCATGGTGCTGCCGGTGACGGTATCGGGGATGATACCGATGCATTGCAGGCAGCAATTGATGCTGGGGATACGGTGTTTTTGCCCAAAGGCTATTATCGGATAACAAGAACACTGAAACTGCGTGCCAATACACGCTTAATAGGAGTAGCGCAAAATCTTTCACAAATTATAGTCACTCAAAAGCCTGAAGGTATTTTTGGTCAGGCCAATGAACCCATACCGGCTCTGGATACGCCTGATACTGCAAATGCAGAGCTGATTCTGGCTTATTGCGGTCTGGTAACCGCGAGAGAATTACCCATGGTATATGCATTGCACTGGCGTGTGGGAGGCAATTCTGTCCTGCGTAATTTTACGTTTTATATGGACCCCGCATATCGCATTACATGGATTACAAAAGACAGGCATCATCCATGGATTATTGTAAGCGACAATGGCGGAGGACGCTGGTACAATTTCTGGTGTGATATAACACAGGGCGGAGAAGGTTACCGCATATTGCGTATAGAGGGCACCAAAAACCCATTCAGCATTTATGCCTGTAACCCTGAGCATTCACGCTCCGAATATGAAATGGAAATTATTAATGCAAGCAATGTGCGGATATATAATCTAAAGAGCGAATGTAATACTCCCAATGTGCTGATACGTGATTCAGACAACATTGCCATATTTGGCAGCGGGGGAGATGCATCCACTTATCCGGGAGGTTCGCTGTATCATATTGAAAATAGTACCAATGTTACCATAGCGCTGATGAACGACTACCGTATAAACTTTACCGGACACGGTTCGGGATATTTCAGCGGAACATGGTATCCGGCCGGAGACTGGCATATGCTCACCGAAACAACACCCGAGGGAAACATAATTACCACGCCTGGATGGGAACGCCCTTGTCTGTATAAGATCGGGGAATTAAAGGATTAACGTTGATGAAAATTCGGCTCATGGAGGTCAATATGGTTGATAAAATTTTACAGTATATCTGTCCGGCGGCAGAATTTATTTGGGCGGATGAAGAGAAGCCTTCAACCAACAGCTACTATCTGTTTCGCAGGGAGTTTGCTTCAGAAGGCTTTCATCCGCCGTTTACCCTGCATGTTTCGGCAATAAAAAAATACCGGCTGTACCTTAATGGACAGCTGATCGGACAGGGACCGCCGCCGGCAGCACCATATGCCAACATTTTGGACAGCTACACGGTAGAGGATTTTATTTCGGCAGACCGGCAGAACTGCCTGGCTGCCGAGGTTCAAAACATGAACGGCAGCCAGGATGCATTCTTTATTGCATGGATTACAGATGCGCATAACAAGGTGCTGCTCTCCAGCGGCAAAGAAGGCTGGCATGTTTTACGTGCTCCCATGTGGAGCTGCGACACACAGCATGACCGACAAAACAGCAATGTAAGCTACCAGGAGCATTACGATGCACGGCTCTGTCCCGAAGGCTGGACGCTGCCTGGCTTTGACGACAGCTATTGGAATAAGGTAAAAACAGCAGCACCTTTGCCCTTGATAAAACGTGATATTCCGTTTCTGCCTGAGGAAAAAGTTTATGCCCATTCCATATGTTATGTAGAAGAGGCACTGTCGCTTGAAAACCGTGTCCGCAGCCAGGATCTCAGCGTAGCGCTTTCATTGGCTGGAAAACCTGTGGAGAACAGCCTGGTTGATTCCCCTGAAAATTTGCTGGAGGAAAGCGGATTTTCGTGTTTTGGCAGCAGCACAGCCCACCAAACCCATACCTTTTTATTGGATGGATATTACGATCCCTGTATTGTGATAGACTTTGGAAAGGTGATGACGGGATACATTGAATTTGATATGGAAGGCCCCGGCGGGGCCATGGTGGATGTTGGATATGCCGAACGCCTGGTAGACGGGCATTTCGTAAACAGTATTGAAACCCTTCATTGCTCCGGCCGGTATATATTGAGAAAAGGCAGACAGCAATTCCGTTTTTTTGCATGGGAATCCTTTAGATTTGTCAAACTTCGCTTCAGGGACTGCTTTAGTCCCATAACGGTATATTCCCTGCACGCATTAAGCCGCACATATCCATATCAGCTGAGGGGCTCCTTTAAAAGCGGAGATGCCCGGTTGGACAAATTATTCAGTATATGCAGGCATACACTGAGATTGTGCAGCAACGATTATATTATGGACACACCATGGCGTGAACAAAGCCAATGGTGCGGCGATACCTGCGCAGTGCTGCTGGGAGGCATTTACGCCTGCTTCGGCGACACAAAACTTCCGGGTAAATTTTTGCACCAGACGGGGTTGGTTCAATTACCTCACGGACTTATAAAATTTACCACTCAAAGCTGGGATAACGGGGACTGGCGAGCATCTACAGTAGATTACTCCTTATGGTGGGCAGACGCATTATGGAACCATTATGAATATACAGGAGATATGGCATGGATACACCGGTACTGGCCTCATGTATGCAAACTTGCGTATGCCCTTGCAGACCAGCTGGATGAACATGGCTTGCTGGGCAATTTGCCGTATAAGGCATTCATTGACTGGGCACTTATTGATGGCGTAGACTGGATGAAAAGTTATGTTGCCGGCGAAAATGCTTTCTTAAATGCTCAATTTTATGGGGTGGCAGATAAAATGATCAGGATGGCAGAGCTGATGAATGACACACATATGTCAGGAGTACTTCAGGATATACGTGGAGGTATAAAGGCAGCCTTTAATTCCAGATTCTTTGACAGTGAGAAGGGCTGCTATGTGGATGCCAATTTTAATGGACGTTTGTCCTTACGTGTAAGTGAGCATTCAAACATGGCTGCCATACTTTGGGGTCTTTGTACGGGAGATGAGGCGGAGGCTGTCATTAATCACTTATTTGTAGAAAAGAAACAGGAATTTACCATAGCAGAACCTTTTGCAACCGCATTTACTCTCAGGGCGCTTGATCTTGCCGGCCATTACGACCTTGCGTACAAAATTATCCATGAACGCTGGTGTGCGTGGATGGTCGACAAGGGTGCAGCATCCACATTTGAGGAATGGGGAATGAACGGAAGCTGGAGGCTTGGCTATTATACCAGTGTTATGCGTTCCATATCCCATGCATGGTCTGCGGGACCTGCCCAGTTTATGATACAAAATACCATCGGCCTGCAAATAATGGAGCCCGGCTGTGTGAAGATAAAGCTTAAACCTAAAGATATCGGCACCGACTACCGCATAGAATGTCCCATACCGCAGGGTAATATTGCAGTGAAGTGGGAAAATGGAAGAGTCACTATAAATGCCCCGGAAGGCGTAGAGATAATCGGTTAATTATGCAATAACTTCAGGCTATTAAAATTATTAAAAAAATAAATACAACGGAGACTGACAATGAACCAAAAAAACAAAGAACTGCTGCTGGCGTTTGCCGATCCCAAAACCCTGATACCCGATAATACGGTTCCGCTATTTGATACCTGGATAAGGGATACACACATTACCCTGGCCGAAGATGGGTACTATTATTGTACCGGTACCACCAGAGCCAAAGGTGAAGAGGCTGCGTTCAGGTGGAATGACGGTATTCAGCTCTGGCGTTCGGAAGACCTGAAGGTCTGGGAGAGTATGGGCCTGGTTTGGAGCTTTGAAAAGGACGGCACCTGGCAAAACAAATTCTATGTAAAGCACGGCAATTGGAGTGAGGAATCTCGGAATACAGGCTGCAGGGCGTTATATGCTCCGGAGATTTATCATATAAACGGAAATTTTTATATAACGGCAAGCATAAACTGGGAACCTCAAAACGAAGGGGAAGAGGGCAGCTGTACCTTTTTACTGAAAAGTGCGACAGGAAGGGCCGAGGGACCATATGTGGATGCATGTAACGGCCCGTTGACAAAGCGCATAGACTCAAGTATTTTTACTGATGACAATGGCGATGTATATTATGTATGGCAGGATGGCCGTATTGCAAAGCTGAAAAAGGATATGTCGGGATTCGCTGAGGATCCCCGCAGAGTGATCCAGCAGCATTTTGACCCCGAACCCTATTGCGAGGGAGTATTTATTTTCAAGCATAATAACAAATATCACATGGCTCTGGCAATATGGACAATGCTGGAGAACGGCCAGGTGGGATACTTCCCTGGAAGTGTCCGGCAAAAGCTCAGCTATGATTGTGTCATAGCCACGGCAGATAATATTTACGGACCATACGGAGAAAGATATACATCAATTACAGGAGGAGGTCATAACAGCTTTTTTACCGGAAAAGACGGCACATTTTACGCTACTATGTTTGGAAATCCGGTTAATGACAGCTTTGCACCTTTTTACGCCAGACCAGCAGTTATTCCCATGGAATGGGAAAGTGACAGGCTGTATCCTAAAAGATAAAACATAAATTAAAAAGGGGATGATAAAAATACTGAAAAATACAATAATAAAAGTTAAGGGTTCAAAAAAAGCGGATAATGAAATAAGCCCGTACATATTTTCACATTTCATCGAGGATATACGGGATTTTATGGATGGCATGCTGGCATATGTTCTGAAGGATATGGACTTTGAGGAAGAAGACATATGCCATAGAGGTGTTTCAGGATCCTGGTATCCCGTAACCAACGGCAAAAATACAAAGTATGCACTGGAACCTGCGGCTTATCTTCACTCGGGCAACAGCCAGAAAATCAGCATGATCAGCGATGATTGCGCTTACTCGGGAATTGCTCAGAGAATTTCGGTAAAAGGAAATGTTGAATACAGTATTAAAATGTATGCCAGATCCTCTCCCGAGCTGAACAATATTAATATTGAAATATTTGATTGTGAAAAAAATAAAAGGCTTGCAGGAACTGTAGTCCAGCTGCCCTGCCATGACTGGCAGGAATGTGAATGCAGACTGGAAATATCAGAAGACTGCAGTAATGCCGAATTCAGGGTTGGCGTGAACTCGGCGGAATATCCGTGGCGGGATTCGGTATCCACCGGTATGCTTTGGATTGATCACGTATCAATGCTTCCTGCCGACAATGTGGCATATGTAAAAAAAGAGGTGTATGAATACATCGAAGCCTTAAAGCCGCGTATGCTCCGCTTCGGAGGGAACGTAATAAGCGCATATCACTGGCAATACGGAGTCGGGCCCTTTTACCAGAGACCGAACATGTACAATGAAGCATGGGGAGGCATGTCCAACAAGTATTTCGGCACCGATGAATTTATTGAATTGTGCAGGAAGCTGGATGCAGAACCTATGATATGTATCAATGCAGGATCGGGAACACCCGAAGAAGCTGTGCAATGGATAGAGTACTGCAACGGAGCCAGCAATACTCCTATGGGAGCCCTCAGAGCCAAGAACGGACACGTGGAACCTTACAATGTGCAATATTGGCAGGTAGGAAATGAAATATTCGGGGAATGGCAGGTTGGACACTGCAACGCCGAAGAATACGGAAAAAGGTGTGCTGAGTTCTCCAGGGCAATGAAAAAAGCCGACCCCGGTATACTGCTGATAGGCTGCGGGGATGTGGTACCTGAATGGAACGGTACCTTGCTTGAAAAAGCAGGAGAATATCTTGATTTTGTGGCAATACACATATACCACGGCTATGGGCGGCTGGGCATGGACAAGAGCTCAAGTGATGAGGAGAAATTTAAAGGCATTGTTTCCTTCCCTGAGGTGACAAGGCATATCCTCAACGCTACAACGGATATTATAAACAGCAATCCGAAGTATCGGCATATCAAATATGCCATAACGGAATATAACACAATGTATCTGCCCAATACAATCCGAAAAGGTTTGCCGGATGAGCATACCCTTGAGGCAGGAGTGGCTGTAGCAGCAAATCTGAATGAGTTTATAAGAAACAGCAGTATGGTGGCCATAACCAATTTTTCTGATTTGGTAAACGGCTGGACCGGAGGCTGTATCAGAGTGGGAGACAGCTGTTCGGACCAATCGAAGGGAAGAGTTCCAGGCTGGAGCGGAAAAGATTCTGTTGTTTACGGCACTCCCGCTTATTACATTTTACAAATATATGCCCAAAAAGATATTGCATATATGGTTGACACAGATATTAATTGCGAAAAATATTCGGTAGAGGCTAAAGGTAACGACGTTGACTTGATAGACCTGCCAATAATTGATTCTGTGGCCTGTCTGAACAGAGCTGGAACCATACTGACACTGTTTGCGGCTAACAGGAGTCTTGAGGATGTGGAGGTCCATATTGAACTGGAGGGTTTTAACTCCGGTAAAGAGGTTGAAATGTGGGAATTGACAGGAGAGCATTACAGAGACATCAACCATGCCCTGGATACCGGAAGGATCAAGCCAAAAACAAGCAAGGCGGAAGGCTCGCATTTTGTGCTTAAGGCCCATTCGGTATACGCAATTGATTTTAAAATACTGCTATGAATGGACCCCTTTTCTGAAATCACTGGGAGGCAGCCCCGTGGAGTTTTTAAAAACACGGCTGAAATAAAGAGGGTTTTCATAGCCAATAACATTTGATATTTCACTTATGTTGAGAGACGAGTCCAGGAGTAATTCCCTGGCCTTGTCTATTCTTATTTTTGTGAGATATTCAATGGGAGACATTCCGGTGTACTCCTTGAAATTGTGAATAAACCTGTAGGTGCTCAGATTGCATTCTCTTGCAAAATCCTTGACCGTCCATTGCAGATTATAGCTGGAGTGCATGTTTTCTATGACTTTTTGCAGGCTGGCATCCTTCAGGCGGTTTGTACCGTTTGACAATTCCCTGTGCCGTCTTCCCATCTGTGACAGCAGCTCAATTAACATCCCGTTTGAAATCTGATCAAACAGTGATCTTTTTATCTGGAGTTCATTTATTATTTTTTTATAGAGCTCAATGCAGGTATTGCTTAAGCCGATATTATAGACCTTTTTTCCGGTGAGGCCGGCATTTTCAAGACATGAAGCCGCTCCGGAACCTGTAAAGTGAACCCAGTATACCTCGGGGCAATGGGTAAAGTCATATATGTAGTGCTGTTCCTCTTCAGGTTTGTATATAATAACATTCCCTTCTTCAACGTTTACAAAATCACCATCAACCTTGTAGCAGCCTCTGCCCTTTATAATATATATAGCCTGGTAGTCCAGCCGTCCCTTTTCACGGTGCCTGGCAAAATTTTTGGTTATAAACTTCTGAAATCCACAGCAATTAACAGTAAGAAAATTATCTTTATCCTCAAATCCGCATTCCTGTTTATAATCTCTCAAATGGCCTGAGATATCAATCATAAGCTTAATTCCTCCGCACCTAAAATCCATCCAAATCCGGGCGCTTTTCCATCCAAACCGGGATGCCAGGCAGGCTCTGATTTCTGTAATTAACTGCCCTGCCATTTATGTGAACAGCAATATTGTGTATATAAACGGCAAAACTATGCATTCATTTAATATAATTATAGGCTTATACTTGTATCAAGTCAATTAAATACGCAACAATATAATGAATATATTCGGGAGGCAGAAAAATGGAAGGAAATTTGCTTGTGGCGCATGGCGGCGGTCCAACCGCAGTTATTAATTCATCCTTATACGGAGTAATAACCGAAGCGAAAAAACACGCGCAGATTAAGGGTATTTACGGTGCAAGATATGGAATTGAAGGAGTTCTTAAGGAAGAATTCATTGACCTGGGAAGAGAACCCCAGGAAAACATTGATTTGCTGCCCTATACACCTGCATCGGCAACAGGCTCCTGCAGAAGAAAATTAAATGATAAGGACTATCCTGTTCTTTTAGAAATATTCAAAAAATACAACATAAGATATTTCTTTTACAACGGCGGAAATGATTCCATGGACACCTGCAACAAAGTGGCCCTGCTTGCCAGGGAATCAGGCTACGATATGAAAGTTATCGGCATTCCGAAAACCATAGATAATGACCTTGAATTTACAGATCACTGCCCCGGGTTCGGAAGTGCCGCAAGATATGCCGCCATATCGGCCATGGAGCTTGCAAAAGAAGTAGAAGCGCTTCCCATACACGTTATAGTGCTTGAAATAATGGGCAGAAATGCAGGCTGGCTTGCGGCAGCCACAGCACTTGCAAAAACAAATACAGAAGCGGGGCCCCAGCTTATTTATCTGCCAGAAAGGCCGTTCAATGAGGAGGAGTTTCTTGAAGATGTCAGGATGTGGCACTCCAAAACAAAAGGAGTTCTGGTAGTTGCAAGCGAAGGCCTGGTGGATGCAAACGGGGTTTCCATTGCCGATACCGGTCTGGTGGACGGCTTCGGGCATAAGGTTCCGGGAGGGGTTGCACAGGCACTGTCGGATAAAATCATAAACAGGCTGGGAATAAAATCGAGGGCCGAAAAGCCAGGACTTCTTGGAAGGGCATCCATCCCCATGCAGTCAGGTATTGACAGGGAGGAAGCAATAGGAGCAGGTGCATTTGCCGTTAAATCAGCAGTGGAAGGCAAAACAGGTTTTATGGCAGCAATCAGGAGAACTTCAAGCAAGCCTTACAGCTATGAATTTGAGCTGGTTCCCCTTGAAAAGGTCGCAAATGCCGAAAGAAAGTTCCCCCTTGAGTGGATAAATGAGAGAGGAAACGGAATAAGGAAGGAATTCATTGATTACTGTATGCCCCTTATAGGAGCTCCGCTTCCACAATACGCAGCATTATCCAAAATAAGTGTTCCAAAACTTTAAACAATAAAAAATATATTTGAGAGGATGTTAAATAATATGTTGGTTACAAGTAAAGAAATGATATTAGATGCTCAAAAAAGAGGTTATGCAGTCCCAGCCATAAATACCCAGGGCGGAAATTATGACATTATAAGATCAATCTGCTATGCAGCAGAAGAAATGAAGTCTCCTATAATATTGGCTCACTATGTGGCAACAGGAAAGTATTCGGGAGACGACTGGTTTGCTGAGGTGTGCAAATGGCTTGCAAACAAGGTTTCAGTACCTGTAGCCATACATCTGGATCACGGAGATTCCTTTGATACCTGTATGAGATCACTGAAATACGGATTTACTTCAATTATGCTTGACTGCTCTGCAGAATCCATTGAAGACAATGTGATGCATACAAACGAGGTCATCAAGGCCTGCAAATCCTTTGAAGTGCCCGTTGAAGCCGAAGTCGGAGAGCTTGTAAGGCTTGATGGCGCCGGAGCTGTAATGGACAACAAGAACATAGCCAATGTTGAGGATGTAAAGAAATTCCTTTCATTATGTACACCTGATATGCTTGCCGTTGGAATAGGAAATGCACACGGATTTTATAAGGGCAAGCCGCTGATCCGTCTTGATATTTTGAAACAGGTCAGAGATATTACGGATGTTCCGCTTGTACTGCACGGCTGTACCGGAATGCCCGATGAGACAGTCAGGGAGGCAATCAAAACAGGTGTTGCCAAGATAAACTTCGGTACACTTGTAAGACATAAATACGTGGAATTCTACAAGGAAGGCATAGATACTCTTGACCATCAGGGACACTCCTGGAAGATATCACAGTTTGCAGAAAAGAAGCTGGAAGGTACCATCAAGGAAATAATCGAACTTTCGGGTTCGGCAAACAAAGCATAGTAATCTAATCGCTGACAGGAGGAAAAAATCATGGAACAAAAAAAGCTTAATGTTGGTTTAATAACCACCGTTTCAGGCAGATGGCCGCGTGAGCTGCCCACCAACAGGCATGCCGAATATGGAAAGTGACTTGAAGACAACTGCCCGGGAATAAATATAGTTAAAACTGAAAATATAGCTGTAAATAATAAGGATGTAGAAGATACAACAGAATATTTCAGGACCAAATCTGTAGATCTGGTTGTTCTTGTACTCGGTGCCTTCACAGGTGATTATGCAGCTACGTATATAGGTGAAGAGCTCAAGGTACCCGTAATTATCTGGGCACCATACGAACCACCCTTCGACGGAGGAAGACTCATGGCAAACAGTCTGGTTGCGGCGACCATGAATGCGGCTGCAATGCACAGACTGGAACATAAATTCCATTTTGTATATGGAAGCAATACCGATGAAAGAGCTGCAAAGGAAGTAAGACAGTATGTCAGAGTTTACAATACACTGAAAAGGCTCAGACAGACTTTTCTGGGACTTTTGGGATACAGACCCACTGCCTTCTACAGTTCAACCTTTGATGAAACATTGATAAGAAGACTTTTCGGCATCAAAATTGAAGAATTTGATTTAAAACCCATATTTGACAGCATGGCAGCGATTGATGCAGAAGAAGTCAAAAAGGATATGGAGAAAATCCGCAGTGAAATCAAAACCATTGAAATATCTGACGAATATCTCGAAAACCATTCCAGATTGTACCTTACACTTAGGAACCTGATCCAGGAGCAGGGACTGAATGCGGGTATCATCAAGTGCTGGCCCGAGATGGGAGTCCTGAAGACCACGCCGTGTGCCGTCCTGTCAAGAATGGCCGATGAGGGCTTTATAATCGGTTGTGAGGGAGATATGGATGCTACCATTGCCATGCTCATACAAAATTACCTGACAGATACAACGGTATTTATGAGCGACCTCATTAATATTGATGAAATGGAAAACACCGCATTATTCTGGCACTGCGGTCAGGCCGGCAGAAAGCTGAAGGATCCCGGAAGTGACATCAAGCTGTCCAACCACCCTCTGGCAGGACAGGGAACAGCCTTCTACACTGCATTGAAATCCGGCAGGGTGACAATAGCAAGAATGTGCAAGATCAGAGACCGTTACAAGCTGTTCCTTGCAAAAGGTGAGGCAGTACCTACCAAGGTTGTAACCAAAGGTGTAATGGTAAATGTTAAAATGGAGACCCCTGTCCGCGAAGTTTTGTACAGGATAGCAGAAGAAGGGGTTCCGCACCATTATAGCCTTGTTTGGGAGGATGTGGCTGATGAAATGCGCCTTATGTGCAAGCTGTTGGATATAGAGGTAATCGAAGTCTGAAAAAATGGGAGATAACTTGAAAATGAAACAGATATTTGTAAATTTAAAACGTTTTGAGATCCCAAAAAGCCTGGGCGGCATATGCCAGAAGGATGACCCGAAGGAATGGATCGAATGGATAGTCGGTGAATGCGTAAGCCTGGGAATTGGAAGGTATGAAGCTGTCGAAGTATGCTTCCTGCTCCAGGAGAACCTGCTGATCACTGCAAGGGAGAAGCTTGCCGGCTATGCCGTGAACGATACAAAAAGCATAAAAATAGGCTGCCAGGGTGTATTCAGAGAGAATGCGGCCAAGGGCGGAAATTTTGGAGCGTTCACCACAAACCGTCCTGCTGCGGCTGTCAGCAATATGGACTGCAAATGGACAATTATCGGACACTCTGAGGAACGCAGGGATAAACTGGGGATAATTGCTCATTACGATCCGACTGTTCTTCGGGAGGAGCAGGCAAGGAATACTGCAAATGCAGCGGTAGACAAGCTCATAAACGAGGAATTATTATGTGCTCTTGATGCGCAAATGAAAGCCTTGGTATGTATTGGTGAAACTGCAGAGGAAAAAGGCGAAGGAAGTTTTGAGGAACAACAGCCGGGAATCGAAGCAGTTTTAAAAGCCCAGCTGTTAAGATCACTGGCAGGAATAGAAGCAAAGCAATGCCACGAGGCGGTGGTAATAGGCTATGAACCCATTTGGGCCATAGGACCCGGAAAAACTCCTCCGGGAGCCGAATATATAAGCTTTGTTTCGGCATATATCAAGCAGGTCGTCAAGGAGAATTTCGGATTTGAACCGGCGGTAGTATATGGCGGAGGCTTGAAGGAAGAAAATGCCGGAACCATTTCAAAGATAGGCAGTATAGACGGAGGGCTGGTTGCCCTGACAAAATTCACCGGTGAAATAGGCTTTTACCCGGAAGATCTGAAGATCATCATTGATAAATACATTGAATGAGTACATCAAATAAAAAATTGATTATTAATTGAATTAAAAGATTGAATAAAAAGTGGATGCATATTAATGGAAACCTATTTATTGGTGTTTGTAATCTGTTTTGTGGGAAGTGTAATTCAGGGATCGGCAAGCTTTGGTTTTTCACTGTTTGTAATGTCACTGCTCCCAATGTTAATGCCCCTTAAAAGTGCGGCGGTTCTGTCTGCTTTGTCGGCCTGTATAATCGGAATTTGGGTGTGTATGACCATAAGAAAGCATTTAAAACTTAAGCTCATCATTCTGCCGGTCCTGTCATCCTTGCTGATTATGCCTCTGGGTGTATACCTGCTTACAGTCTGCAATGAAAACCTGCTGAAAAAGGTACTGGGCTTAATCATCATACTGCTGTCAATTATGTTTTTAAAAAGCCCGGCACAAAAGCTGTCTATCAGGGACAGCAGAATAAACGGGATAACCTTTGGAGCCGTCAGCGGATTACTTTCAGGTATGTTCAATATTGGAGGGCCTCCGCTGGTAATATATTATCTCAATACGGTCAAGGAAAAAATGGAATATAAGGCGGCGCTGGAGTTCTCCTTTATGATAGCCGGCGGCGTAACGGTAATTCTGCATAAGGCGTACGGAAATATAGAGCCCGGAGTGATGAAATATGCTGCTGTATGCATTGCAGCCATAATTTCAGGCACAGTACTGGGAATGAAAGTTTTTGTCCGGCTTCCACAGGATATTCTGAAAAAATCCGTATACATACTGATGGCTGTTCTTGGAACAATACTTTTGATCAGGTAATGAACTGGTCGGGAGCAGGGATAAGACTCTTATAAACAGGCTTGAAGCCAAAACTTATTAAAAAGGAGGAAGGATAAAATGAAAATTGCGTTCGAATATGGACAGGGCTTGATGGAAGCCGAACTGCCGGATAGTACTGATGTATTCATACCGGGTGAGACGGTTCCCGACCCGCCGTTTATTGAAAATATTGAGGAAGAGACCAGAAAATCCATATTAAACCCTATAGGAATGCCTCCTATTTCAGAATCTGTAAAAAAAGGCATGAAGGTGGTAATCGTATTCCCTGACAAGGTTAAGGGCGGCTTCCAGGAGACAGCCCACAGGAAAGTGGCAATTCCCATAATATTGGAGGAACTGTACAAGGCAGGAGTGGAAAAAAAGGATATCAAACTCATTTGCAGCAATGGTCTTCACAGGAAAAATACCCGTGAGGAAATCAAAAGCCTGCTGGGAGCAAAGGTATTTAACGATTTCTGGTGGTCAAACCAGATAGTCAACCATGACAGCGAAGATTACGACAATCTGGTGGACCTGGGTTATGACGAAATGAACAACAGAGTAATCATGAACAAAGAGGTATACGATTCCGACTTCGCCATACTTATAGGACATGCAATGGGCAATCCGTACGGCGGTTATTCCGGAGGCTACAAGCATTGTACAACGGGTATTACGCACTGGAAATCCATCATGCATCATCATGTACCCCATGTTATGCACCGGAAGGACTTCACACCTGTGAGCAAGGACAGCCTCATGAGAAGTAAATTCGATTCAATAGGCATGCACATGGAGAAATGCATGGGCAAGAAATTTTTTACCTGTGACGCCTGCCTTGATACCAATTCAAGACAAATCGGAGTATTTACAGGTTATGCCAGAGAAATACAGCCGCTGTCCTGGGAGGTGTGTGACAGAAGGACCAACATAGCGTGGGCAGAAAAGAAGTATGATATCATGGTGTTTGGCATGCCCCAGGCCTTCCATTACGGAAACGGCATGGGAACAAATCCTCTGCTTATGCTTCAGGCCATATCCGCACAGATTATACGCCACAAGAGAGTTATGAAGGATAACTGTGTGGTTATATGCTCATCCATATGCAACGGCTACTTCCATGATGAAGAATTCCCGTCATACAGGGCTTTATATGAACTGTTCCAAAAGGATTATCACAATACTCTGCCGGACCTGGAGAAGTATGGGGAGTATTTCTCGAACAATAAGGAGTATATAGACAAATACCGCTTCAACTACGGATATCACCCGTACCATGCGTTCTCAATGATATCCTGCGGGCATATAGCAGAAATGAACTGTTCCGCCATTTATATTGTTGGAGCCATTGAGCCGGGATTGGCAAGAAGCATGGGTATGAAAACCAGAGCTACCTTTGAAGAAGCTCTGAAGGATGCCGGAAAATATGTGGGAGAAAATCCGAATATACTGGCTTTGCCAAAAACCTTCAAGCTAACTGCCGTACATCTTGGAATGAAGGATGAACAATAGATTTAAGTCCATGCCTGACATCAAAAACGATAGGATCTTATCTTCAGGTGAAAGGCATGGTTTAAATATACACCTGCTAATGCTGTTTTTATCTTGTTGGTTCAAGGGTTCTCTTGAACCAGTCTTTTTTTAACCATTTAATTATAAATACCATTACAAAACGGTCCGGAGAGGAGATACATATGAAGCTTTTGTACTTTGACTGCTGTTCGGGAATAAGCGGTGATATGACCCTGGGTGCGCTGATAGATCTGGGTATAGACCATAAAAGGTTTCTGGAGGAAATGGACAAGCTTAACCTTGAAGGGCTGAAGTTTGAATTTTCAACAGTATACAAAAATGGCATCGGATGCACCGATGTAAATGTAATATTGGAGGATGAGGAACCTTCCCATGAGCATAATCATGAACCTCATCATGAGCATGGTCACGAAAAACACCATGAACATAGAAACTTATTCGATATCGAAAAGATTATTGACAGCAGTTCATTGTCTGAGCGAGTTAAAAGCCTCAGCAAGGCAATGTTCAACAGGCTGGCCAGGGCCGAAGCCAAAGTACATAGAACCACAATGGAAAATATACATTTTCATGAGGTTGGGGCATTGGATTCAATTGCGGATATAATAGGAACGGCAGTCTGTATAGATATATTGAATCCCGACAGGATAATGAGTTCCCCGCTGCACGACGGAACAGGTTTTATCACCTGCAGGCACGGCATTATTCCCGTTCCGGTACCTGCCACCATGGAAATTATGACGCAGGCCTCAATACCCTTTCATACCATTGAGGTTGAAAATGAATTGATTACACCCACGGGAGCAACAATAATCGCAACTCTGGCCGAAGCTTTCGGAAATGTACCTGCCATGTCGGTAATACAGGTTGGATACGGCTCTGGAAAAAGAGAAATGGAGATACCGGGAATTTTGAGGGTGGTACTGGGGGAATGTAACATCTAAATTTGTACCACAGAGAAGTTTAAATATTTTTGCAAGGCTGTATGCAGATAAAAGAGGTGACAGATTCTGAAAGCTGGACTAAAGCAGTTGATTGAAATATACATGGCTTTTTTTAAATTAGGTGCTGTGAGCTTTGGCGGAGGTTATGCAATAATACCTTTGATCGAGCAGGAGGTTGTAGAAAACAAAAAGTGGCTGGAAAGGGAAAAAATAATTGATATTTTTTCGGTGGCCCAGGCATTGCCGGGAGCTATTGCTATTAATGCATCAACCTTCGTAGGTTATTCGGTGGCAGGTATTCCGGGGGCCATTGCCGCACTGCTTGGAAATGTGACTCCGTCTGTGGTGACCGTAATGACACTTTCGGTTCTGTTTACAAGGATAAGCGGGTATCCGGCCGTCAAATCCATTTTCAAGGCTATATATCCCGTGGTTGTGGGGTTAATTCTCTATGCCGCATATAAAATCGGTAAAACAGCAATTAATAATTTAGCCAGTGTCGTTATTGCTGCTGCTGCCTTTGCAGCATCTTTGTTTTTGCATCTGGATCCGATACCTTTGATTATCGCCGGTATAGTGTGCGGATTGGTAGTCCACTGGATTAAAACACTTAATTGCATCAAGGAAAAAAAGAAAGGACGTGAGCTGTAAATGGGTGTCCTTTTTAAATTGTTCATCATGTTTGTAAAGTTATGTGCCTTCGCATTTGGCGGAGGGTATGTAATGATTCCCAGCATGGTAAAAGTCTCTGAAGCAAACCACTGGGCTTCTGCAGCCGAGTTGACGGATGTCATTGCCATTGCGGGCATGGCGCCCGGTCCTGTAGCGGTAAATGCCGCCGTAGGATTTGGATACAGGGTGGCGGGATTTCCGGGAGCTGTCGTATCATTTCTTGGTATAGCAATCCCCTGTGCCGTAATAGTTATTGTTGTAGCCACCTTTTTTTTCAAGGCGTATAATCATCCGTTGGTGCAGGCTGCCTTAAACGGTTTGAGACCGGTTATAACCGGAATAATCCTGTATGCTGCCGTAAGTCTTGCAATAAAAAACGGTATGATTCTGGCAGCAGGAAATACTCTCATTACAGGCGGCTGGAATATAACAGCGGCAGGAGTGAACCTGCTGGAAGTCAAGAGTTTGATTCTCATTGCCGCTACATTCCTCATATTGATCAAAACAAAAATACAGCCCATATTTCTGATATTGGCCGCCGGAGTTTTAGGAGTTTTTTTATACTAATATGTTTTCTTCTAATGATTCAGCTTGAGCTTTCTATATTCTGTGGGACTTAACTTCAAATTTTTGGAGAATACCCTTGAAAAGGTTTTATAGGAGGTAAAGCCTGTCTCAAAACAGATGTCAAGCACTGAAGAATCTGTGGAGAGCAGTAGATCACAAGCCTGCGCAAGTCTCAATTTTTCAAGGTACCGGTGGAAGTTTTCCCCGAGGAGCTGATGAAAGGATGAACTTATATGGGGAATGCTCATGTGGAATTTTTCGGACAGGCTTTGAAGTGAAATTTCCTTATAATAATTTTGTGAAACGTAGGTAATAATATCCCAAACTCCGCTCTTCTGACAAAGTGTCTGATTCACTTCGGTAAAGCTGCTGTTGGACCTGTTTCTGTCAAAGGTAATCAGCAGCTCTGTCAATTTGCTTTTAAACATCAGCGTGCTCCACAGCCTGCTGTCGGAAAGCTCCTTCAGCATAAAATTCAATATATTTGTAATTTCTTCGGTGACCTGTTCATTAAAATAATTGTAGGGGATTTTATCAAAGGCCGCTTTGCTCAGAAGCTCGGTCAATGCCAGGAAATCCCCCTTCCTGTCGTAAAAGCTTTCTATCCGTATACTGCCCACAAACATAAGCAGGGGATTTTCGGGAGAAGTCTCAATCTCATGGATATGATGAGGAAATAACAGTGTAAAGGTTCCTGGCTTGAGAGTATGCTCCATACCGTTTATTTTTTCCTTTGCCTGACCTTTAACTGTAAAATTAAATTCTATGTAATTGTGACAGTGCGGAAATACATGAAAATTTAAACAGTCCACCCTGAGTGCAAAGGGGAGGTTCTCACTTATCCATTCCTTATACGAGACAAAATTCGGTTCCATGTGCTCACCTTCCACAAAATAATAAAAAGCTTTCTACCTTCGTAAATTAACTTGTTATGCTAATTAATTTAAATTTTGCTTTACCTATATAACTTTTTAGAATCAACTGGCACTCCCGGACTAACTTCATAAAATATTGTTTTTAATCGTGCATCTTATTTCATGAAGTTGTACTCACGTACCCGTATAATCGGGCCTAAACTGTTCACTTGCAAAGTTAAAAGTTAATTTAAACAGCACTATGAGTTAAATTATAAGGTAAAGCTGTTGAGGAGTCAATTCATGAATGCTGGGGCTGTCTTGCGATAATCAATTATAACAATGAATTATAAATATTAAATTTTGAGATATTTAATAAAATTTTGACATGACTTAATGTCTTATATTTTTTAAGATTGTTATAAAGATAATTTTTTATTTATGGAGGTCAATATGCCATATTATTTTAAAAACATGAAAGACAGATTGCCCGGAGTACTTGAGCAAATAAAATCGGCAATGTATAAAAGGGTTTCGGAACTTGACATTTCGGTGTGGATCACGCCGGAGCCCGTGACCTTTGAGGATAGGATGTCGGGTATAAAAAAGGATGTTGCCATCGGCCAAAGTTGGGGGAATTTATGGGATTGCGGCTGGTTCCATTTCACAGGGGCCGTACCAGATGCTTCTGAAACAGGAGCGGATGATGAGGAAATTATTTTACTCGTTGACATAAGTGGAGAGCTTTATGTAGTGGACAGTGCCGGAAATCCGGTAAGAGGTCTCACAAATTTCTCCTCGGAATTTGATTATTCACTGGGAAGGCCGGGAAAAATAGTTTACCGGTTTGACAGGCCTTTAAAAGCAGGTAACAAAATAGATATCTGGGCCGATGCAGGCTGTAATGACCTCTTTGGAAAATATCAGGACAGCGGAACATTAAAAGAAGCTTATATTGCTGTTGCAAATAAGGAAATGGAGCAGCTTTATTACGACTTTGAGGTACTGCTGGATTTATTGCAGCAGCTGCCAGAAGATAAGGCCAGATACCATGGCATTCTGCGAGCCCTGAATGAAGCGGCAAATATTTTAACGAAGTATGACAATGCAGAAGCAAAAAGGGCCAGAGCGATCTTAGCCGTTGAACTCGATAAAAAAGGCGGAGATCCTTCCCTTAAGATTAATGCAATAGGGCATGCCCATATTGACCTGGCATGGCTGTGGCCCATCCGTGAAACCATTCGCAAGGGTGCCAGAACTTTTTCTACTGCCTTGAGAAATATGGAACGTTTTCCGGAATATATCTTCGGAGCCAGTCAGGCACAGCTGTATCAATGGGTCAAGGAATATTATCCTGCGCTCTATGAAGAGGTAAAACAGCGTATCAGAGAGGGCCGCTGGGAGGTCCAGGGCGCCATGTGGGTGGAGGCAGATACAAATGTATCGGGGGGAGAAGCCTTGATAAGACAGGTACTTCACGGAAAGCGTTTCTTTCAGCAGGAATTCGGACAGGAAATCAGAAATCTGTGGCTGCCCGATGTTTTCGGATATTCTGCTGCGCTGCCTCAAATACTGAAAAAATCCGGCGTGGATTATTTTATGACAATCAAGCTTTCCTGGAGCAAGTTCAACAAGCATCCTCATCATACCTTCTGGTGGGAGGGCCTTGACGGCAGCCGGATTCTGGCGCATATGCCGCCCGAAGGAACCTATAACAGCTCTGCCGCACCAAGAGCTGTCGCTTTCTCCGAACAGGAATTCCTGGACAAGGGTGTTTCGGATGAATGTCTGCTGTTATTCGGCATAGGAGATGGCGGCGGAGGGCCGGGAGAGGAGCATCTGGAGAGGCTGAAGAGGGAACGGAATCTGAACGGTCTGGCTCCGGTAACCCAGGGAACCGCACAGGGATTTTTCGACAGGCTTGAAGAAGCATCTCCTATGCTGAAGACCTGGCGCGGAGAGCTATATCTTGAATACCACCAGGGCACTTATACCACCCAGAGCAGGAACAAAAGATACAACAGAAAACTTGAGCTGGCTCTGCGTGAACTGGAATTTGCTTCGGTGCTGTCCGTGGTAAAGCAGGGAGGCCGTAAAATGGCCGAAGAAGTTTACCCCTCAGAGCTCCTGGATAAAACCTGGAAGGAGATGCTTTTATATCAGTTCCACGATATTTTGCCGGGATCCTCCATAGGCAGGGTTTATAAGGAGTCCCTGGAACGGTATGCCTCAATGCTAGGCCAGGTGGAAGCTGAGACCGGGAAAAGGTATCTGTCACTGTGCGAAGGAGAGGCATCCTATGAGCACTCCGGTACTAATTCCGGAGATACAGGGCATGTGCAGGTATTCAATTCGTTATCCTGGGAACGGGAGGAATGGATTTCCCATGAAGGAAACTGGTGCAAGGCAAAGGTTCCTCCCATGGGATATGCAGTAATACTGTTAAACGCAGGGACTGGGAATACTGCCGGAAAAGCTGCCGGGGCGTATTCGGGAGGACAACTGCTCAGTACGGGTGATGTGATGGAAAATGATATCTTCTCAATTGTTTTTTCGGAGAACGGATTTATAAAATCAATATACGATAAAGCCGAAAAGCGTCACATTATACCTGAAGGAGTTGTGGCCAACGGGTTGGCGCTATACGAAGATAAGGGCGATGCATGGGATTTCCCTGTATATTATGATGAAAAACCCGGTGAGCTGCTGACGCTCACAGACAGCACCGTTTATACCGACGGTCCGCAGATCATAAGAGAGAGCAGGTTCAGGACACCATCGGGACAATCCACCCTTGAGCAGAAAGTTGTTTTGACATTGGGCAAAAGGCAGATTGATTTCATAACAGCTGTGGACTGGAATGAAAATGCCAAAATGCTCAGGACATCCTTCCCGGTAAATGTTTATGCACAGGAGGCCACCTGTGAGATACAATTTGGAAATGTAAAGCGCCCCACACACAGGAATACTTCCTGGGACATGGCAAAATATGAGGTCTATGCCCACAAGTGGGTGGACATCTCACAGGGTGACTACGGAGTTGCACTATTGAATGACTGTAAGTACGGACATAAAGTTCTGGACAACATACTGGACCTGAATTTGCTGAGGAGCACCAGTTTTCCCGACACCGGGGCAGACCTGGGCCGGCAGGTATTTACCTATTCCCTGTTCCCTCACAAGGGAGACTATATCCGGGGCGGTGTTGTCAAGGCCGGCTACGAACTGAATGTACCGCTTAAAACAATTTCTGCAAACCCTGCTGTAAAATCTGCATCACTTCTTACGGTAGAGGCTGGGAATATAATTGTTGAATCGGTCAAAAAGTGCGAGGACAGTGATGATTTAATAATAAGAATGTATGAATGCCATGGCACAGGTATAAGTACAAAGGTTGACTTTGGATTTAAAACAAAGGATATCAGGCTTGTAGACCTTATGGAGAAGGAAACATGCCAGGAAAGCTTTGATAAGGATACCGGAATGCTGACCTTCAAACCTTTTGAAATTCAAACACTGAAAGTATCAGTTTAAAATAGCAGAACTTTTATAAAAAAACATAAATAAATGTTCCTCAACCTCGTTGAAACGCACCTCAGGAAAGAAAATTTTTCTACAGCCGAAAAATTTTCTATTGAACTTATGCGTTATAATCATAAGACTACCCCTTAAGGCATATATATACACTGTAGACGTTGCCTGTGTAGCTTTAGAAGTCAATTACAGCAAAATCGCATTGCTGACCGGGCTTGTTGTAATTGACTTTGCCTACTTTGCACACTGGAATGACGGATAATGAACCAATCCCTGAAAAGCAGGTATTATTATCTGATCATTCCCAGAATTGCCTTATCAAAGGGGGGTATAGGTTGAAGGAATATATAGAAGAACGAGTTTTGGAGCTCGCGAATTATATTATCGAGAAAAAGACAACAGTACGATTTGCTGCTAAAAAGTTTGGGATCAGCAAGAGCACAGTACACAAAGATGTTACTGAAAGACTAGAGAAAATAAATCCAACACTTATGAACGATGTCAGGGTCATTCTCGAGGAGAATAAGGCAGAGCGGCATATACGAGGCGGAGAAGCAACAAAGGCAAAATATCAGGGTAAGTAAGTTTACATAGATGAAGTTTACACTGAAAAAGAAAATTTACATAGAGGATAAAGTTTAAAAGCCGGGAGCGAAAAGCTCCCGGCTTTTTTTAGTGCTCCAAGCATGTGCGCTTTCTCATCGGTGAAAATCCGGGATGAGGGCTGATAGTAGCAACTGCCAGCCTTTAAGAGAGTCAAGAAGAACAAAGAGAGCCATGGGATTGATGGATTTTTTTCAACTTGACTTAAAGGTATTTTCGATGCTAAACTTATATCTGTTCAAAACCATGTACATTTTAACCAGTTGCAGTTAAATAATGTTTAATTTGAAATTGAAGAATTGTTAATGGTAGGAATTACTTTTTAATTAGCGTAAATAATAATAAGACCGTGAACTTTTTTCATTACTTAATTGCACTATAGCGGCGAAACGGAGTGCTTTATGAGTATTAAAAATATTATCAGTCCTAAAAAATACTTAAACAAAATCTATTTATGGGTTACCCTTGGAATGTTTCTGGTTTTAATAGTGTTTTCAGGCATTTCTTATTATAATGTTCAGAATGAAATATTAAAAAATGAATATACCGCAAACAGAAAAATTTTAAACCAGATAAAGTTTAATATAAATTATATGGATGATATGCTTGTCAGCGTATGTTTTTCAACCTATTACAATTCAAATGTCAGAAATCTGATTAATAATGCAAATATAGATTTTGGTGAGGTAACAAAAGAAATTGAAACCATAAAAACTTCCATTGTGAATACCAATCCGTTTATCCAGTCGATTTATATTTATAATAGACAAATCGGAAAGTATTATACAACTCTTGATGGCGTTATTTATGAGGATGCTTCCTTGAATAAACTTATTAAATCATATGAAGAGGTTCCAAAGCTGGTACCGGTATATAGAAAACTAAACCTGACGGATGGCAACACCATGACAACCAAGAATGTTTTTACATACTTTATGTATGAATTTATGCGTTCTGATGGTTATATGGATGGCGCGGTTATTGTCAATTGTAATTCGGATTGGCTGCTAAGAAATATCAGAGAATTAAACATGGTTGATAAAAATGGGCAGGATGAAATTTTTATCATGGATAACGATGGGAACTTTATTGGTGATCCTGGCAATGATATATTTTATAATTCGCTAAAACTCAGGTATAAAGATTATATTAAGAATAGTGCAGACAAGACAGCAGGAATATTTGAGAGTGATATCAATGGAAAGAAATATCTGATTACTTTTACAAATGTGGAAAATGCTAAATGGGTAATAATTAAAACTCAGCCATATAGTTTAGTTTTTGAAAGTGTCAATAAGATCAAGACTGTATTCATAGTTATTACGTTGATTTTTATTATTCTTTCATTTATCCTTTCACTGAAAATTACAAAATCTATATATAATCCCATAGGCAAGCTTGTAGGTCAGCTTAGAACTGGGAACATACCAATTGATAATCATAAGGCTAAAGATGAAATTTCTTACCTGAGTGAGGTATACGAGTATTCCTTAGAAAAGTTGAACGAGTATAAGTCTGAAAAGATGTCAGATAAAGGAATAGTAAAATCTTACTTTCTTAGAAAACTTCTTGTTGACAGCTACTCCGTGTCAACAAGCGAATTCAGAACAATGATAAAGGAGAAGGAAGTAACAATTTCCAATGAAGCCCCCTTTATTGTTTGTGTTATTAAAATTGATGATTATAAAAAGTATATTGAAAAATATAATGAAGAAGATAGAGATATCTATAGGTTTGCCATCATTAATATTACATCTGAAATATTATCTGGTAAATTCAAAAATGAGGCAATAGATCTTAAAAGTGATCAAATTGTCATTATAATGAATGTAGATAGCGAAACAGGGGATTTGATTAATACCATAAAAGAATTGATAAAACAGGCGCAGAAATTTATTTTTAATTACTATAAAATAAAGGTCTCTGCATCCATAAGCAGTTGCAGTAACGATACAAAAGAACTTACAAGACTATATAATGAAGCGCTTAACACTTCTATGTACAGACTTATATTTGAAAGTGAGACCATAATAACGCAGGATATGGTAAAACAGAACATAGAAAATCAGGAGATAGGATATAAAGCGGCCCTTGAAAGAAAACTGATGCAGGAAATAAAAGTTGGAAATATTGAGAAAAGTGGCGAGACCGTCAATAGTATTTTGAAAGAAATATCCAGACTCAGTTACAGCAACATTGTTTTGGCCTTATTACAGCTTATAAATTCATTAAAAGCTACTGTGGATGAAATAAATGCACAAAGGTTTGAATCCGTATATATCGATTTTAATCTTCTGGCCAGGGAAATTTTTGAGCTTGAGTCACTTGATGAATTACAGGCAAAAATAATGAAGTTATTGAAGGCTGTTATAGACAGATCCGGAAGTGTGGAAAATGAAAAGCAGACAGCTCTTGCCGAAGCTGTAAAAGAAATTATCAATGCCAATTATTTCGACAGTGGATTATACTTGCCGGAGATTTCTTCAAGATTAAATATGTCTGCTAAACATATTGCAAGAGTTTTTAAGACTGTCACAGATATGACGGTTACAGAATATATAAATGAGGTTCGATTGAAAAAAGCTGTCGAATGGCTTGAAAATTCAAAATTAAGCATACATGAAATTATTTCAAAGATAGGAATAGATAACGAGAGCTATTTTTATAAATTGTTTAAAATGAAATATGGTGTAACACCGAGGGAATATACTCTAAATAAAAATTTTAAAAAATCATAAAATATGCAAGTATTATGTATATCAATTCAAATAAAAACTACGTCAGGCAAATGGTGTGTAATGCACATTTACCGGGTAGTTTTTTTTTATGTACTTATTTTACAGTAAAAAAGTACAGTAGCCGTTTGCATAAAAAAGACTCTTAATGCACTATTCTTTTTGAACTTTGTGTCTTAGGATAAAATCATAGACCGCAGTCTTGTACACACTATTCTAAGGGAGAACAAAATGTTTAAAAAAAATGAACTTATAAAAGACACAATAAAAAATAAAGGTCTCTTGCTTCTGGCAATTCCTGGATTACTGTTTTTATTAGCTTTTAATTATTTGCCGATGGTTGGGATTATTATACCATTTAAAAGTATTGATTTTGCAAAGGGTATAATTAGAAGTGATTGGGTTGGATTTAATAATTTTAAATTCCTTTTTAGCTCTGGCGATATTATAAGGGCTACCACAAATACAATTATTTCAAATCTGTTATTTATTATCGCTACGCTTATAATATCCATGGCCTTTGCCATAATGTTGTTTGATATGAGCCGTAAAGCTGTAAAAGTATACCAGACGGCTTTATTTGTTCCTTATTTTCTTTCATGGGTAGTAATTAGCTATATTGTCTATATATTTTTAAATCCTGACATGGGAATATTGAATCAATTTCTAAAGGCGTTTGGAAGCGAAGCAATTAATTGGTATTCTGAGCCAAAGCATTGGAGGTTCATATTGGTGATAGCCAGTCTCTGGAAAAATGCAGGCTATTATACAATTTTATATTATACGGCTCTGATGGGTATTGATTCTTCGTATTTTGAGGCTTCAGACATTGATGGTGCTACAAAATTTCAGCAAATAAAAAGTATATCAATACCACTTCTTGCCCCATTAATAATGCTTCTTGTCCTGCTTCAAATTGGGAGAATATTCTTCTCCGATTTTGGATTGTTCTATTTCATTCCAAAGGATTCAGGAGCGCTATATCCTGTAACCGATGTTATTGACACCTTTGTATTCAGATCTCTCAAGAATAATCCTGATTTGGGAATGACAGCTGCTGCTGGATTATATCAAACAGCAGTAGGGTTTATATTAGTAATAGTTGTAAATAAAATAACAAAGAAACTAAATCCTGACCTGGCAATGTTCTAAAGCGCTATTAAATTACAGATCAAATAAAAATTTAAGTATGGGGGAAATTATGAGGGGAAAAATAAATAGAATTTCTATAACAAGTATCGTATTTCATTTAGTGTTGTCGATATTTTCATTATTTTGCATTATTCCGATTATATATATAGTATCAATTTCTTTGACTGACGAAAATTCATTGTCGCTTTACGGCTATAAGTTGGTTCCAAAGCTGGTATCAACCTATGCCTACCAATTTGTATTTGCCAGTCCGAAACAGGTACTTACCTCTTATGGTGTTACAATTTTAGTTACAGCTATTGGCTCAATATTAAGTCTGCTCGTTACCAGTATGCTTGCATATACCATGTCACGCAGGGATTTCAAATTGAGTAAGCTAATTTCATTTGTTGTTTTTTTTACAATGATATTCAATACTGGTTTGGTACCATGGTATATATTGATAGTTAGGTATTATCATATAAATAATACGCTTTTATGCCTTATTTTACCTTATGTTATCGTACCGTGGAATGTATTTCTGATGAAAGGCTTTCTGGCAGATATTCCTCTTGCTTTGGTTGAATCTGCAAAAATTGATGGTTCATCAGAATTAAACACCTTTTTTAAAATTATTATTCCTATCTCAAAACCTGCACTTGCAACAGTAGGATTATTCTGTGCATTTATGTACTGGAATGATTGGTGGTTAGGTATGCTTTTTATAGAAAAACAAAGCCTTACACCGCTTCAGCTTATGCTTTACAGCATTATGAATAATATAACCTACCTTTCTTCCTCACTGCAGAGTGGAAACATATCAATAGATGTTTCAAAAATGCCAAATGAAACAGCCAGAATGGCAATGTGTGTGCTGGCGGCAGGGCCTATGCTTTTCGTATTTCCGTTTTTTCAGAAATTTTTTATAAGGGGTCTCACTGTGGGCGCCGTCAAAGGCTAAATCATCCATACGGCTTGTTACAGGAAACTGTTACAATAAATATAATTTATGAGGAGGATTTAAAATGTACAAATCAAAAAAATCAAAGGCATTGACATTAACTGCCGGTCTATTACTGCTGGTTTCATTAGTACTAAGCGGTTGTGGAAAGAGTAATTCCACAGCTGACGGTTCTTCTGCTACTTCAGTGGCAAGTTCAACACAGCAGGCAGCAACCACACAGGGCACTCTCGAACCCTATGAAATCAAGTGGTATATAGATGCAGGCCCACAACAGGCTGATATTAATACTGTGCAGGAGGCATTAAATAAGCAGTTGGAGAAATCTATAAATGCAACAGTTAATATCGTTTCAGTAGACTTTGGAAATTATGATCAGAAAATGCAGATGGTAATAGCATCAGGAGAAAAGTTTGATTTGTGCTTTACTGCGAATTGGGCGAATAATTATTATCAAAATGTGAATAAAGGTGCTTTCCTGCCATTAGATGATTTGCTAAATCAATATGCTCCAACAATAAATGAAACATTACCAAAGATAGGTTGGGATGCTGCTAAAGTAAAAGGAAAAATATATGCAATACCTAATTATCAGATATGGGCAATGACTAACGACATTGTTGTCAGAAAAGATCTGGCAGACAAATATAAGTTTGACCCGAAAACAGTAACTAAATTGGAGGATTTGACCCCATTCTTTGAAAATGTTAAAAAAGGCGAACAAGGTATTACTCCAAATGGTGTTACCAAAGGATGTCTTCCATGGGGACGTACTTTAGTAATGAATGGGTTTGATGAAATTGCAGGTCGTGATGTACCTGGTGTAATCAGGCTCGGGGATGCTGATACAAAAGTTGTAAACCAGTTTGAATCTGAAGAGTTTAAGAATAATCTTAAGATTGTAAGAGATTGGTATGAGAAGGGTTATATCAGAAAGGATGCAGCTACACTTAGCGATATGGAAGCAGACAAGAAAGCGGGAAAAGTTGCATTTCAATTTGGAGGGAATTATAGCCCGGGAGCAGATGTAGGGGGGAAGGCTCAATTCGGCGGTAATGATGTATACGATGTGCCTGTTTCAAAATCATACCTTCTTACGAGTAGTATCATTGCAACAATGACAGCTGTCAGCAAGACTTCAGAGGACCCTGCAAGAGCGGTTATGTTCTATGACTTATTGTTCAAAGACAAAACACTCTATAATACACTTACCTTTGGTATTGAGAATAAACATTATAAAACTAACTCAGATGGTACGATAGAAATGATTAAAAACTCAGGCTATGACTACAGCGGATGTGGCTGGGAGTTTGGTAACCAGTTTAATGCAAAATTCTTAAAAGGTCAAGCTTCAAATATTTGGGATGAAACTGTTAAGTTGAACAATTCAGCTGAAGGTTCACCGATTCTTGGATTTAGTTTTGATCCTGAGCCTGTAAAAACTGAATTGGCGAATTGTAATTCAGTAGTGTCGGAATATAGCATTATGCTGGAGACCGGGTCAGTTGATCCCGACAAGAAACTGCCTGAATTCTTAAATAAGCTAAAGATTGCAGGAGTAGATAAACTTTTAGCAGAAGAACAAAAACAGATAGATCAGTGGAAAAAGGACAATGGAAAATAATAAATATAAAGCTGTTTGTAAGTAAAGTTTCGCTAAAGGAATACGAAAATAGTCGTATTCCTTTAGTTAAACATAACGATAAAAAGGAATGAATCATATTGAATAATATTAAAATGCTGCTGGACAATAACAATATCAAACTGGGATTTAAGGCGGAAAAATACGAAAATAGCCATCTGATTGATGCATGCGAGACGGAATGGTCAGGTACAAATGATGAATATATGAGGTCTGAACCGGATGGAACCATATGGCGTATAGCGGTTGAAGCCGACCAGATTTCAGAGGGTATTGTGGATATACATGCTAATTTTGTTCTGGAAAGGGGAAAATGCAGTAATTCAAATGTATCCATACTCATTCGGGAACAGCAATGGTCAAAGGACAATTTTGTTTTAATGCCGGCTGCAGTATATAACGGAAACAGGTTCAAATCAAGAGATATTGCATATCCGCCACAAGTATCCGAAACTGAGGATTTGGGGATAGGGGCACAAGCAGTTATTACCGATGTACCGCGGCTAAATATCAATGAAGGAATATCTGAAATACAATTGCTCACCAGAGATCTTTCTACTCCAGCGATTGGATGCTATAAACCAGCGAAAAGCAGAGGATTGTGGCTAATGACACAGCAATTTACGGTGCTGGGGGATTCAGGAATAAAAATCGAAGAGAATGAGGACAGAAGTAGTGCTGTTATATCAGTAGCTGCGCCTGGTGTCCGGCGCGACAAAAGATATATTATTTGCAATACCAAGTTCCCTTCTGAAGATAAGGGTGCGGATTTTAAGGAAGGGGATTCAGTTAAATTAAATATAAGACTATATTTATTCAGGTGTAGCCGTGTTCAAGATTTGTACGATTATTTCGTGGATATCCGAAAAGATCTGACGGGCGAAGTTAAACTCAGCAACCATATACCATTTTCAAAGGCCTGGGATATACAGCAGAAAAAATATAATGAACAAAATTGGGAAGATGAGCACGGTTATTATTCTGTAGGGCTGCGGGAAAATGTGTTTGCGGACTTGCAAATAGGATGGGTAGGAGGACTAATGTCTACCTTCCCAATGATATTTGAAGGCTCACAGCTATCTAAAGAGAGGGCACTAAAGACTTTTGAGTTTGCTTTTAGTGGTGGGCAGGACAAAGCAGGTTTCTTTTTTGGCTGTGGTCATCAAGGAAAATGGTATAGTGACAATTTGGAAGATACTGATCGCAATTGGCATTTAATAAGAAAAAGCAGTGATGCCCTATACTTTACGATTAAGCAGTTCATGTTGCTAAAAAAGCAGTATGAGGATTTTACTATACCGAAGAAATGGAAGGATGGAACACGTAAATGTGCTGATGCATTTGTGAGGTTGTGGAAAGTTTATGGGCAGTTCGGCCAGTTTGTAGACAGTGAGACAGGAGAAATAATTGTAGATGGCTCAACAAGTGCTGGTATTGCGCCTGGCGGGCTGGCGCTGGCAGGACAGTTTTTTGGAGAAAAAACTTATTTAGATGTAGCTGAAGCCTCAGCAAACTTTTTCTATGAAAACTTTGTAAAAAAGGGTTTTACCACTGGAGGCCCGGGAGAAATATGCCAATGCCCCGATAGCGAATCGGCTTTTGGACTACTGGAGTCCTTTGTGGTACTTTATGAAGTTACAGGAAACAGACATTGGGTTGATAAAGCCAGAGATATGGCAAACCAGTGCTTTACCTGGTGTGTTTCTTATGATTTCAAATTCCCTTCATATTCTACTTTTGGAAGCCTGGATATGCGTACGGCAGGTTCCGTTTATGCCAATGTACAGAATAAGCACAGTGCACCTGGAATATGCACCTTGTCAGGGGACTCGCTGTTCAAACTCTACAGAGCAACCGGGGATGTAAAATACTTGGAATTAATACGTGAAATGGCGCATAACCAAGTCCAATATCTATCAAGAGAAGATAGGCCTATAAAAGCATTGGAGGGGTATTGGCCTGGTAAAAATAAGGAGCATTGGTCAGAAAAACTCATGCCTGCCGGTTGGATGAATGAAAGAGTTCAAATGAGTGATTGGCTTGAGCCGATAGGAGAAGTTTTCTACAGTTCCTGCTGGTGTGAAATTTCAAATATGCTTACATATATGGAAGTGCCGGGTTTGTATGTACAATTGGATACTGGTTTCATTTGTGTGATAGATAATATTGAAGCTGTTATTTTAGAAAATGGTTATAAAAAGCTCATATTAAAGTTGATAAATCCTACAGAATTTGATGCAAAAGTCAAAATGTTTTCTGAGAAATCTTCTGATATATCAAGGATACTCGGACAGAATGCGCTTTGGGGCTGTAGGGAAGTAAATATCAAAGCCGGAGCAAATGTGATAATGGAATTTATTAAATCTTGACGACTACGAAGTCACTTGCCCTTAAAATTAATTTTTTGAAAAAACAATATGTTTTGAGAGAAAAATCTAAAAATTCAACGGGGGTTATAATAATGTTAAAAAGAAAGAATATGATTAAGCGGAAGCTCATAGTCACTTTATTGGTTGTAGCTATGCTTCTGACATCGGTGATAATGCCAAAGGGGATGTACAAGGTTGCCGCGGCTGCGGTTTCGACCCAAGCCTATTACGTTGCAACAAATGGAAGTGACGAAAACCCAGGTACAGAAACTTCACCTTTTGCAACCTTGGAGAAGGCCAGAGATACCATAAGGAAGTTAAAATCAGAGGAAGGCTTACCTGACGGCGGCGTAACGGTATATTTAATGGGTGGGGAGTACAACCTGCAAAACACATTCACGTTAACACCAGAGGATTCAGGTGAACCAGGCAAACCTGTAGTTTATAGATCGTATGCCAATGAATCTGCAATTTTAGAAAGCAGGCAAGCTATTACTGGTTGGAGTCTGTTAACCAGTGATCAATATCCGGCAGGTCTTCCAACCATAGCCCAGGGACATGTTTATGTAGCGACTATACCGACTGCATGGAGATTTCATTTTATGTATGTTGATGATGTTAGTCAGCCAGTAGCTAAGAGTACACAAAGTAAAGAATGGCTTAATTGGGCTAGACTAACTTCTGTTGAAACCTTAACTCATGACAATCCGAATACTACAGGAAGGTTAATTACTTTCCCTGCTGGTGCATTAAATAATATGCCAAGTAATAGGGATGCTGAGATTTCAGTGACCACTGCATGGTGGTGGAATATTATAGCACCAATAGATACAATAAATTCGGGTAAAAATACTGCTCGCCTCCAGAGTAAATCTTGTGTAGAATATCCGGACTTTAAAGGACTGTTGGGGGGATATTTCAATATATTCAATGCACTGCCAGTATTAGACGAGGCAGGAGAATGGGTCGTAGATTCTTCAGCAGGCAAGGTATATTACTGGCCTAAAGATGATACAATGGCAGGGAAAACTGTATTTGCTCCGGTACTTAAAGAACTTGTACGTCTTCAAGGGGATGAGGAGGCACAGGGGTGGAAAAATCAAGTGCATGATGTTGAAATCAGAGACCTCCAGTTCAAGTATACAGACCGTACTCCTGAAGACGAGTTTAATTCAACCTGGCTGACACGTAATGCGGAAAATCCAGATGCTATGATATATATGCAGGGAGTGCGTGATTGTGTATTTGATGGTAACTTAATTGCGTATTCGGGAAGTCAGGGTATTGCACTGGATCATTATGCTCAAAATATTAAAATAATCGGTAATGAGATTGCATATAATTCCTCGGGCGGTGTACAGATAACTGGATACGGACCTGGTGATGCGGATTTAAATTATGGCCATCTTATAGAGAGAAACAATATTCATGACATGGGCCTGGAGTATATGCATTCAGGGGCTGTATCGATTTATGGAAGTCATGATAATACTATCCAGTACAATAAGATTTCTACAACAGCGTATGCATCCATATCAATTGTAGGGATGATGGCTGAACAAATGAATGATGAAAAAAACATAGAAAATACCGATTCGTACGGAAACAGTACCGCAATGTTCCAGGCAAGATGGAATGAACTTGCACTCCACAGGCCATTTGATGCAGCTACTTTTTCCAACAAGCCATATCTACATTCAGACAATAATCTGGTACAATATAATATTTGTGATGATTATATGCGTGATATGGAGGATGGGGGTGCCCTTTATACTTGGGAAGCAGGGGTTGATACAAAGTGGTACAAAAATGTTGGTAAGCGCACTTTAACTAGGGGTGTTAGCATATATATGGATAACCACACATCAGATAATACTATAGATAGTAATATATTCTGGAGTGGCGGAACTGGGATATTTGACAATAGCCGTAATACAACCAATAACTGGACTAAGAATGTTATAAGTGCTTCAAAACCAGCGGGCTATGACAGTTTACGTCAAGAAATTACAAGCCTTGCTGGAGGATGGCCGCAGATTTTGCCATTACCAGAGCTAACACCAGTGCCTCAAGGGAGATACGAAGCTGAAAGTGCAACATTAACTGGTGTGAATATAATAAATGATGTAACGGCCTCTGGAGAAAATACTGTCGGATACTTTGGTGATGAAGGCGATTCTATTAATTTCTCTTCGGGAGTTTCTGGCAAACACCTTAAAATACACTATGCGAATGGGAATTCAAGTGGAACACAGTGTAGTTTATATGTAGATGGGAGTTTCAATCAGACCCTTTACTTCCCGAACACAGGAGATTGGTCGAAGTATTCTGACCTTGATATTAATGTACCAATTACCGGAAGTTTAGAGCTTAAGATTGATGCTGCTGATAAGACTAAAAATGGTACCAATTACTGCGGCGATATTGACTACATAGAAGTCTCAAATGATGTTTTTAATATCTATGAAGCTGAAAGCGCTATACTAAACGGAGTAAGTGCACAAGATAACGGAAACTGCTCTGGAGGAAAGACTATAGGTTACTTTAATGCTTCGGGAGATTATATTAATTTTAATGCAGTAGCTACCGGTGACCAAATTAAAATACACTATTCAAAAGAGGATACAGCTGCAACACAATTCAGTTTATACGTAAACGGGATTGATGTTCAGACAATTTCTTTACCATCTACAGGAAGTTGGGCTAATTATAACGACTATACAGTAGATATGCCAATTGCGGCAAGTGTAAAGCTTCAGATTGATGCTGATGATGCTGCTATAAATGGCGATCATTACTGCTGTAATGTTGATTACATCAAGATTATAAATAAGGGTCTTAGGACAGCACCCGCAGCGCTTGCCTCAATCTCTGTTATCGGTTCAATACCTACATTAACCAGTGGATTAAGTTTTGATTTAAATGATCTTATTATCGTTGGACGGGATCAATATAATGCTACCTATAGTATTGGGGATACTGTTACCTGGGCAATCACATCAGGCGATGCTTTTGCTGAGATTTCAGGAAATACACTAAGTCCTGTAAGTGCAGGTTCAGGCACGCTAACAGCCACAGTAGATGGAATAACAAGCAGCCCGGTAAGTTTTACTGTCAGTGCATCAGCGCTACCCACGATACAGGGGAGATACGAAGCCGAAAATGCACTATTAAACGGGGTGACTAAACATGGTAATGGAAGCTATTCTGGAGGGTATAATATCAAAGGCTTTGATACCACGGGGGATTTTATTAATTTCAATCGTGTAGTTTCCGGTAACCACCTTACAATACACTATTCAAATGGAGCCTCAACCATAGCAAAATGCAGCTTGTATATAAATGGGACTTTCCATAAGACCCTTTCCTTCCCAACTACAGGAGATGCGTCTACTTATTCCGACCTGAATTTATATGTACCAATTGCCGGTAACAGTAGTATAAAACTTCAGATTGACGCTGCTGATGAAACTGCAAATGGTGGCAATGGCTGCTGTGATGTTGATTATATTGAGGTTACAAATAGATATGAAGGTGAAAACGCCTCATTAAATGGGGTGGGCACAGAAGATAATTGGGCTTGTTCCGGTGGAAAAGCTACCAACTACTTTAAAGAACTTGGAGATTCTATTAATTTCAGTCAGGTAGTAGCTGGTAACCAAATTAGAATATGCTATTCTAATGGAAATGCAAGCGGAACCCAGTGTAGTTTATATGTAAATGGAACAGATGTTCAGACAATTTTATTACCGACAACGCAGGATTGGCCTAATTATTCTGTCATTACTGTAAATGTACCGATTCCTAATGCAAGTAGCATCCAGTTTCAGATTGATACAGACGATCTGGCTGCTAATGGTGACCAGTGGTGTTGTAATCTTGATTACATTGAGATCCCGACACCGCCACAGCTTAGCTCAATTACACTCAGTGGTTCAATACCTGCATTAACTGTTAGCAGAATAGGTTATGATTTAAGCAATCTTTCTATCGTCGCATCGGATGAGAATAATGCTTCCTATAGCATTATGGGTCTCCCAGTTACATGGGCAATTGCTTCAGGTCAAGAGTATGGAGCAATTTCAGGAAGTATCCTGAACCCTGTAAGCGCAGGCACGGGCACGTTAACAGCGACGATGAATGGTATAACAAGCAGCCCAATAAATTTCGCTGTCAATGCAGCAACAGCAAAGGTAAGATATGAAGGTGAAAGTGCTGAATTAAGCGGAGTTACCACAGAGAACACCGGAAGCTGTTCCGGAGGGAGCAATGTCAATAATTTTAAAGATTCTGGAACTTATATAAATTTCAAATCAGTAGTTTCTGGTAATCACCTTACAATACGCTATGCAAATGGTGATAGTAAATATTCAAGACAATGTAGTTTATATGTAAATGGGGTTGACGTTCAGACACTACATCTGGCAAGTACAAAAAGCTGGTCAAATTATTTAGATCTTAATGTAAATGTAAATATACCAGTTGGAGCAGATGTCAAACTTCAGATTGACAACGATGATGTTACTGCAAATGCTGGTGAATACTGCTGTAACGTTGACTACGTAGAAGTTTCAAGTGAGGTATCAAATAGATATGAAGCTGAAAACGCTACATTAATCGGAGCGCAGGTAGAGAGTAATGCAAACTGCTCGGAAGGAAAAGCTGTAGGTTTCTTTAAGGATACGGGTTTTAGTATTAATTTTAGTTCAGTAGTTAATGGTAATCAGCTCAGAATTCGCTATTCAAATGGTTCTTCCACTATAAAGCAATGCAGTTTATATGTAAATGGGACTGATGTTCAGACACTGAACTTAACAAGTACCGGAGATTGGCCGTATTTTTCTGATCTAACCGTAAATGTGCCAATTGCCGGAAGTGTTAAGATTCAGATTGACAGTGATGATAATGCTGCAAATGGTGACGATTGGTGCTGTAATGTTGATTATATTGAAATTCCGGCATCTCCACAGCTTACATCAATTTCAGTTGACGGTTCAATTCCGTTGTTAACTACCGGAGGAGCAAGCTTTGATTTAGGAACTATGAATATTGATGGTAGAGATCAAGGCAACGCTTCCTATAATATTGCTGGTTTCCCGGTAACATGGACAATTGTAACAGGTGGAGCAATCGCAACAGTTTTAGGAAGCAATCTGACTCCTGAAGGCGTTGGCTCGGGTACACTAATAGCGACGGTGAACGGGACAACAAGTAGCGCAATAAATTTCACAGTCAATTCACCCGCACCTCCACGGCTTGCCTCAATCACAGTTAGCGGTTCAATACCGGCATTAACTGAAGGAGCAACAGCTTTTGATTTAAGTAATCTTACTATAGCAGGACTGGATCAGTATAGTACTACATATGATATTACGAATCTTCCGGTTACATGGACAATAGTATCAGGCGGATCGTTTGCATCAATTTCAGGAAGTAATTTGAAGCCTGTAAGTGCAGGAACTGGAACAGTAACAGCGATGGTGGACGGAATAAGAAGCAGCCCGGTAAGTTTCTCTGTCAATCCACAACTAAGATTGGCGAGATATGAAGCTGAAAATGCTGAATTAAGCGGGGTGACTACAGAATCCACAGAAAGTTGTTCCGGAGGGAGAAATGTCAATAACTTTAAAGATTCTGGAACTTATATAAATTTCAAATCAGTAGTTTCCGGCAACCACCTAAGAATACACTATTCTAACGGGTCTACATCAAAACAACCGAAACAATGCAGTTTATATGTAGATGGGATTTTTGTTAAGAAATTGTTCTTTCCGGGTACAGGAGGTTGGTCAAATTATTCCGATATTAATGTAAATATACCAATAACTGCGAGTGCCAAGCTTCAAATTGATGCTGCTGATAATACAGCAAATAGTAATAATTACTGTTGTAATGTTGACTTTATTGAAGTTTCAAATGAGGTTTCAAATAGATATGAAGCTGAAAATGCTATATTAACTGGAGCACAGGTAGAGCCTAATGCAAACTGCTCGGGAGGAAAAGCTGTTGGTTTCTTTAGGGATTCAGGATTTAATATTAATTTCAGTTCGGTAGTTTCCGGTAACCACCTAAGAATACACTATTCTAACGGTTCTGGTACTACAAAACAATGTAGTTTATATGTAAACGGGCTTTTTGTACAGAAACTTTCCTTACCAAATACCGGGGATTGGCCGTATTATTCCGACCTGACTTTAAACATACCAATTACTGGAAGTGTCAAGATCCAGATTAACAGTGAGGATAATATTGCAAATAGTAATGATTGGTGCTGTAATGTTGATTATATAGAGGTTCTGACTCAGCCTGCACCAGTACCAGCTCCGCTTACTTCGATTACAGTAAGCGGTTCAATACCGGCATTAACTGTTGGAGAAACAGGTTATGATTTAAGCAATCTCACTATAGAAGGAAAGGATCAGCATAGTGCTTCCTATGATATTGCGAGTCTCCCGATTACATGGGCGATTGCTTCAGGCGAAACCTATGGAATAATTTCAGGAAATACATTGAATCCTGTAAGTGCAGGAACGGGTACCATAACAGCTGCGGTAGGCGGTATAACAAGCAATACTGTCAGTTTTACTGTAAATGCGGTACCGACTCCTCCTACTCCACCGGCTGCTTCACCATCAACGCCAATAACCTCTGCACCTGCTACACCAACTACGCCAACAATATCTAATGGTACTATTGAAATAAAACCAGAAGTGAAAAATGGTACAGCTAAAGAAACAATTGGTATGGGCATACTTTCCAAAATCTTTGAACAGGTGAAAGAGGATGAAAACGGTGTTAAAACAGCCGTAATTAAGATCAAAGTCATAAGTGCTACTACACAATATATTCTGGAACTGCCTAAGGATGTTTTTGCAACAGATAAAACCCACAATACCTCAAAGAAAATCGAGATAAAAACCGACTTGGGAACTATTGTAGTACCTGATACTATGTTTAGCGGCATGGAGGTTGAAAAGGCAAAACAGGTTGCAATATCTATAGGTCAGGCTGATTTATCCAATTTCGGCTCAGATATTAAACAAAAGCTAAAGGGCAAACCCGTAATTGAATTTAATGCGACTTTAGACGGGAAAACAATTGAATGGAAGAACAACGATGCGCCTGTAACCATAAGCATAGACTATAAGCCTACAACAGATGAATTAAAAAATCCTGATGGTATTGTTATTTGGTATATTGATGGAAAAGGCAGCATACAACCTGTTCCAAATACAAGATATGATGCCGCAACAGGTAAAGTTACTTTTAAGACAACATGTTTTGGCATATATGCTGTTGCATACAATTTAAAAGCTTTTAGTGACCTGAAAAATTACAACTGGGCAAAATCAGCAATTGAAATGGTTGCATCAAAAGGAATCATGATTGGAACAGATGCCGATAAGTTCAGCCCTGGGACCAATATCACAAGGGCAGAGTTTATTGATGCACTGGTTAAAGCTCTGGGATTAACAGCTAAGTTTGAAAATAACTTTAGTGATGTCAAAAAGACAGACAGTTACTATGAATCGGTAGGAATTGCAAAGAAGCTTTTCATAACAACTGGAACAGGCAATAGCAGCTTCAGCCCTGATGCTCAGATATCAAGACAGGAGATGTCAGTACTCGTGGTAAAAGCGATGGAACTGGCGGGAAAATCTCTGGAAGAAGGAGCAACATCTGAACTAGGAAAATTTGATGATAAATCACAAATTGCCGGATATGCCATAAAGGCTTTGGCTTCACTGGTTAAAGAGGGCATTCTTGTGGGCGGAGGAAATAATCTGAATCCTAAAGGAAAGCTTACCAGGGCGCAAACAGCAGTAATAATTTATAAGATATTTAATAAATAAGCCTGCATCAGAATAATCGGAATAAACGGGAAAGTGCACAAGTGTGCACTTCTCCGTTCATTTTAGATTTCTATAGAATTTCAAATATGATTTCATGTACTTATGCCAGGCTCGGTATATAACGGTGCCTTTTGGAGTTGTAGAAAAATCTAAGTAAAGGCAAGCCAAAGTATAAAAATTGAATTCGGAAAATAAAGCCAGGAGGTGTGGAATGGACAGTAACAAAGAAAAAGGATATATAGTAACGCATACCCATTGGGACAGAGAATGGAGATATCCATTGTGGGAAAACAGGATGTATCTTGTTAATCTGATAGATGAACTGCTTGAAACCTTGGATAATAATGACGAATATAAATCTTTCATATTGGATGGACAGAGTGTCGTTGTTGAAGATTATCTTATGGTCAGACCTGAAAATATGGGAAAAATAAAAAGATATATAAAGGAAGGAAGAATTTCAGTAGGTCCATGGTATACGTTACCTGACTTATACCCATTAGATGGAGAAAGCCTTATAAGAAATCTGATGAAGGGTATAAGGTATTCTGATGAGTTGGGAGGTCATTTGCATATAGCTTATGAATCTTTCGGCTGGGGGCAGATATCACAATTTCCACAAATTTATAAGGGTTTTGGATTTGATATTGTAATTGTTGCAAAGAATGTGTCAAAGGAAAGAGCTCCAGACAGTGAATTCATCTGGGAAGGTCCTGATGGAACAAGGATATTGGCAACAAGACTCGGCCAGTTTGGAAGAGCAAACTTTTTTATGAATTCCTACCTGAAAATAATGACCGGTATGGACTATCATTCTGAGGCTTACAAACTGGAATGGGACAAAGCAGGGACTATCTATCATCAGGCTGATGAACAGGGTTACTTTCAGGATTATCTTAAACTTGAGAATACCGAAAAGCTGCATGAGGATATGGTAAGAGATGCTGTTCAAATTGCGTGGGATGCTGTGGAAGACACAATGGTGAAATCACACAGAGTATTAATGAATGGAAGCGATTCCACTACCTCGCAGCCAATGCTTACCGAAATAATTAAGAAGGCAAATGGAATATTTGATGATAAGGAATTTGCCCTTACAACACTGGAGGAATACACTGAAAAGCTAAAAGAACTTTTGGATTACGATAGACTAAAGATTGTAAAAGGTGAATTGAGGGACGGGCCTGCTCCGGCATGTTCTGCAAATGCTTTAATGACAAGGCCGTATATTAAGATTCTTAATAAAAAGGTTCAGAATTCATTATTTCATATAGCAGAGCCTTTGTCGGTGATAAGTGCCATGGTGGGAGGCAAATATGACAGAAATTTTCTTGATATAGCTATCAAATACATGCTGCTGTCACACCCTCATGATTCCATAAATGGAGTTACTCAGGACAAAACCGTTGAGGATGTTATGTACATGCTGAATCAGGCTTTGGAGATAAGCGGCGTAATCAATAATACAGCATGTGCAGAAATAGTGAAAAATATTAATACCGACTGCTTTGATAGTAAAGACATATTGCTGGTAGCAGTCAATCCTTCACCATATAGTAGAAGCGAGATTATAAAGTGTTACTTGGATACACCCAGCGAATATAATATTTGGGATTTTGAAATAGTGGACTGCAATGGTAGAAAGATGAAGAAACAAAGGGTTTCCAGAAGAGAAGGAACCATTCCGGTAAATGATCTGCATTCAAGACCGCTGCCTTTTTATGTCGACAGGCATTGTCTCTATATGGAAACAGGAGAGGTTCCTGCAGGAGGTTACAAGGTATATAAACTTGTACCTACAAAGAATTTCAACAGAAAAGCGGTATTCTGGGCTGAAATGAGAACCAGTGAAGGAAGGGATATATCCCAATCCGTTAACACCATGGAAAATGAATATCTAAAGGTTGAAATACAAAATAATGGAACCATAAATTTATATGACAAGATAACAAATACACAGTATTCGAAATTAAATTATTTTGAAGACACAGGTGATTGCGGAGATTACTGGATGTATTATCCGCCGCATTATAATAAGACTTTTACCAGCCTTGGAAGCCAGGCAAAAATATGGCTTGAGGACAATGGCCCTCTCTCTGCAACCATAGCAGCCGAGATAAAAATGAAGCTTCCGGCATATGCATTAAGACCTGAAAATGAAATCAGGGGAGAAAGCAGGCGTGGAGATGAAGAAAAGGAATTGACAGCGAATGTTTATTATACACTCAAGTATGGCTCTAGAAAGGTGGATGTAAAGCTTAAAGTTGAAAATACTGTTGAGGATCATAGATTCAGAGTCATGTTTGATACCGGAATAAATGCCGAGTATTCGGATGCGGCAGGTCATTTTACTGTAGACAGACGACCTGTTTCTCCAATAAAAGATGAATTTTGGCCTGAAATGCAGACACTTCCTCAACAAACCTTTGTAGACCTGAGTGACGGAGAAAAAGGATTTGCTCTTTTAAATAACTGTTTAACCGAATTTGAAGCTATGGATAATAAAAAAGGTACTATTGCACTGACTTTATTCAGAAGTGTAAGAAACATCATTTGTACTGAATTCCGCTCGGCAGGAATATTCCCGCATCAGAAGGGAGGCCAGTGCATTGGAACTCTGGAATATGAGTACTCTATTTATCCTCATAAGGGAACTTGGGAGAATGCACATATTTATTATGAGGCAGAAAAGACCAATGTACCACTTAAACTAATACAAACAGGTAAACATACAGGCGGAGCTTTGCCTCTGAATCACAGCTTCTACTCAGTCGAACCGTCAAGTTTTGTAATGTCCGCTTTTAAGAAAGCAGAAGACAGAAATAGTTATATCATGAGATTGTTCAATCCGGCCAGTGAAAGGGTAAGGGGAATTGTAAATTTTAGTGCCAAAATTAAAGCGGCTTATTTTACAGATCTCAATGAGAAACGCATAGGAGATGTTATGTTGCTGGATACCAACTCAGTAATTTTAAGTGCGGTAAGCAATAAGATAGTCACATTGGAGATGGAAATGGAGGAACAGATTTGATAATGAACAAAATCCCAGGAATAGGCATGATTGATGAAAAGTATAAGAGAGATTTTATTGAATTGGAATCAGGCGGAAGCGGGTTGTGGAAAGCAGGCAGAGAAGGTGTAAGAATGATTTTGACACCTTCTGATAAAAAGATAGAGTTCATAGTGTATGAGGACAAAACCTTGGTATACGTAAAGTCTTCCATGGGATATCCAGCAATTTATCAACTGAAGGATGTGAGCTTCGAGGGCCCTGCCAAGGCAGTCCTTATGGATCTTGATGGAACAAGTGTACATAGTGAATCCTTTTGGATGTGGATAATCGAACAGACTACATCAAAATTGCTTGGAGATCCAAAGTTTTCGTTGGAACAAGAGGATGAGCCGTTTGTCTCAGGGCATTCAGTATCGGAACATCTTCAGTATTGCTCCGATAAGTATTGCCCCGGTAAAAGCGTGGAGGAAGCTCGAAAAATATACTATGATATAACTCATTTTGAAATGAAGGAGATAATGGCAGGCAGGGGCAGAAAGAATGCTTTTACTCCGAGTCCGGGCTTAAAGGAATTCTTATATGAACTAAAAGGTAATGGAATAAAAATTGGACTGGTTACTTCAGGTTTGTATGAAAAGGCCATGCCTGAAATAATATCTGCTTTTGATACTCTGAAGATGGGTGATCCTCTGGACTTCTATGATGCTATAATTACTGCAGGACAGGCATTGCGCAAAGGACAGACCGGAACAATAGGTGAATTGGCTCCCAAGCCTCACCCCTGGCTTTATTCGGAAACTGCCAGAGTTGGACTTGGACTGGACCCAAAAATAAGCAACCGGGTTATCGGAATTGAGGACTCATCGGCTGGAATAGTTTCTATAAGACTGGCGGGTTTTAGTGCCATTGGCATAGGTGGAGGAAACATTGCTAAAAGTGGAGTTAGACCCTTACTGTTAAAGGAATTTAAAAATCTCACAGATGCTTTACCTCTGATTCTCAATAAATGATATTAAAATCTGTGTTCAAACGGAATACAAAATCAACTCTCCAATTTAGTCATAAAAGGCCATTAAAATAAAAGGCATAGGTTGTGTGTACTATTGACCATGTCGAGGCATAAAATTCCTGCGGCATATCAAAATTATAGGGCAAAACGTACCGCTGGATTGCAAAAAAGTTACTATAATGCCTCAATCTAAGGCTTTGATAAACGATAGCGGATAATGTATAGGAGGCTGAAAAGCATGGAAGAAATAAAAATTGATTTACAACATAAGGGTGAGCTGTTTAAGCCTATATGGAAAAAGCTTATAACAGCGGGCAGAGCAAACGAGGGCTTAAGAGCGGAATGGCGTGAACAGCTATCAAAAATACAGCAGGAGATAGGCTTTGAATATATACGTTTCCACGGTGTTTTTCATAAAGATATGATGGTCTACCATGAGGATGAAAACGGAAAGCCTGTGTATAACTGGCAGTATATAGATTCCTTACTGGATTTCCTGCATAGTGTTAACCTCCGTCCGATTATGGAGCTTAGCTTCACACCATATGATTTGCGAAGCGGGGATAAAACCGTATTTTGGTGGAAGGGGAATATTACACCTCCGAAGGATTATGAAAAATGGTCCATGCTGGTTGGAACATTTGTAAAACACTGTATAAACAGGTATGGAAAAAAGGAAGTTTTAAGTTGGTATTTTGAAGTGTGGAATGAACCTAATTTAAATCTTTTCTGGTCTGGAACCCAGGAAGAGTATTTTAAATTATACAAGGTTACAGCCGAGACTATAAAGCAAATAGATACTGATATGAAAGTTGGCGGTCCTGCATCTTCTGGCTCGATAGACGGAAGCCCTCCATGGGTTGAAGATTTCCTCAATTATTGCACAAGCAATAGCGTACCGGTAGATTTTGTTTCTACTCATCCATATCCAAATACTTATCCAATTGGCTCTGATGGAAATCAACGTGAGGGTTACAGGGATGAAAACGGTACATACAACAGCTTGATATGGCTCAAAGATATAATGAACAACTGCGGTTACATTGACACTGAAGTACATATAACTGAGTGGAATGCTTCTCCAAATGATAGAGATCTGATACACGATACCATGTACATGGCTCCATTTATCATACAGAACAATATTAAGTGCCTGGGTTTGGCAGATTCACTTGGTTTTTGGGCATTTACAGATATCTTTGAAGAAAGAGGCGCCGGCAGGTCCATTTTTCATGGAGGCTTTGGGTTAATAAATGCCCAGGGACTTGAAAAACCGTCTTACAATGGATATTGGTTTTTATCCAGGCTTGGCTGTGAAAAGCTTTATAGCGGCAAAAATTATATAGTCACACGAAAAGAAGATAAAATTCAAATATTAATGTGGAATTACTGCCACTTTAATCATGCTTTTTCAGATGGAGTTCGTACGGGTTTGTCTGATTACGACAGGTATTCTGTATTTGAAAATAAAGAGGATGAAAATTTACAGATTGTAATAGAGAATTTGGAGGGAAGATATAAAGCTGTAACTTATGTAAATGACCGTGAAAATGGCTCTGTTTTTGACAGCTGGGTAGCAAATGGTACAACGGAAAACCCTGACACCGACGATCTAGCAGTCCTTAAAGCAAATATGAAGCCAAAAGGAAGTATATGTTATTTGGAAAATACCGACGCATATGAAAGGGATATAACTATAAAACCTCATGGAGTTGTTTTAATAGAATTAAGTAAGGTCTATTGATTTGGCTTATGTTAGATAGAGGTTAGTTATGAGACAAATAATAATTGGAGGTTCCGAAGCGATAAGAGCGGCATTACCCAACAGAAGATAATGCCGCTTTTATCGCTTTTTATGTAGTAAATGAATCGAATGAGACGGTGGAAATTCATCGAATACTCCATAGGAAACAAAATGTTCAAAGAATATTAGACAAGGACATACTATAATTCGGTTGTGAATTTAAACCCATGGTTCAAACTGTATACAAAAAGAAGGCCGCCAAAAGCTCCCGGCTTTTTGAGCGTACGCACTAGAAAATTCCAAACAGTAAATTCCTATACACAGGATTTGAAAAGGAAAGTCCCATTTCCTGCAGTAAAAAGTGTACACTTTTTTACCTATACCATGTTACGAATATACATTCTCCATATCTCATCCATATTGGATAATAAATATAAATTAACGTGTTGCTAATTGAAATTGTGTTTTGCTTTACAGATAGATTTATTGAAATCAACTGGTAAAGCAAATATGGAATAACCGGCACAACGAGTTAAATAACGAGTTAAATTAAGAAAGTGGAGGTACGTATGTTTAAAAAAGGCATAGGTAAATTTGAGTATCTTATATATGTATTACCGGTGGTGGTTCTCATTTCATTTGTAGTATATATTCCTTTTGTTATGAGTATGGCTTATTCGTTTACTGAATGGAACGGTATTAGCAAAGCAGCCAGGTTTGTCGGAGCAGAAAACTTTAAATTAATATTTACTGAAGACACTGCATTTAAATCCTCGGCCGTATTTACCATAAAGTTCTCGGTATTGTTTATCCTTATAATTAACGTTCTGGCTGTATTGATAGCTGTGATGCTTGACAAGAAGCTGCATAGCACAAACATTCTCCGTGCGGGATTTTTTATTCCCTATATTTTAAGCCTGGTAATTGTAGGCTTCATATGGAGATTTATATTTATTCAAGGCTTCCAGAGTCTTGGAGAAATTACGAATTGGGACATGTTTTCATGGAGTTGGCTTGGTAACGCAAAGCTGGCCTTTTGGTCGATATTATTCGTTTCCATATGGCAGTCTATAGGGTTCTATATTGTTATATATATTGCAGGTCTGCAGTCTATTCCCTATGAACTGATTGAGGCGGCAATTGTTGACGGGGCAGGCAGCATAAGGAGGTTTTTCAGTGTGACTATTCCTCTTTTAATGCCCTCTATAACTTCATGCGTATTTTTGGCATTGACAAATTCCATCAAGGTATTTGATGTTATTGTTTCATTGACCAATGGCGGACCTGGGGGAGCTACTACAAGTATTACATATGATATTTATAAGGAAGCCTTTCAGAATAACACCTATGGCTATGGAACTGCAAAAGCACTTGTTCTTTTTATAGCCATACTGGTTATAACGCTTGTACAGGTTACATTCTTCAAGAGCAGGGAGGTTGAAATATAATGAATAAAAGTAAAAAGAGCTTAATAGTTATGGAACTGGTTCTGCTGGCGGCTGTAATATTATTTTTATACCCTATATTTTTGGTATTGCTGAATTCCTTGAAGAGTTTTAAAGAAGTGATGACAGACGTTACAGCATTTCCTGCAATTCTGCATTTTGAAAATTATTCTTACGTTTGGAATAATATCAACTACCCCAAATTATTCTTGAACAATACTATAGTGACCGGTTTGGCCATTTTAGGGATAATCCTTTTCAGCTCTCTTGCCGGATTTATGCTGTCCAGAACAAAGACCAGATTGAGCTGGGTGATATATATTTTTTGTATTTCGCCAATGCTGATTCCTTTTCAGACAATTATGATTACATTGATAAAGTTTTTAAATATTATTAAATTACCGAATAATATCTGGGGATTAGGTACACTATACTGGGGTTTTGCGGCACCTACCGCAATATTTATGTACCATGGTTTTGTTAAAAGCATTCCGAGAGAAATTGATGAAAGTGCCGTAGTTGACGGAGCATCAACGCTAAGGATGTTTTATTCCGTAATATTCCCATTGCTGAAGCCTATTACAAGTACAATTATTATCATAGACGTAATGTGGGTATGGAATGACTTCCTTTTGCCGCTGATATTCCTTAACGGGACAAAGGAGTCAAAAACCCTGACACTTGCTGCATATACCTTCATTGGACAGTATGTAACCGATTGGCAGTATACAATGACGGCTATTGTTCTTGCTGTGATACCATCAATTTTATTCTTTATATTAATGCAGAAAAATATTGTTAAAGGTGTTACAGCCGGTGCAGTCAAGGGATAGGTAACTTCTGACCACTTCTGACTTCAATGGCAGAATACCATACGGATAGATATTGAAGTTGAATAATTTGTCGAAATATCGTATTATTTAAGGGAAATATGTAGAATGATGTTTAATTTTATAGAGTCGTTACGGTTAAAACATAAAGGTTTCAGTCGTAGTTTTAACTGCAATGACTCTACCCTCTATTAACAATGTACAATACATTGTCAATAGAGGGTAGTATTTTGTCAGTGTTGACAAAGAGGGATGTAAACTAATATGAAAAATATAGTTTATATAGTATTGAATAAAATAAAATGCTTGTTTTTCAAAAAGCTTGCCAACAAGCTGGTACTTCTTTTTTCTGCAATAATTATACTTACAATAATTTCATTGACTTTTGTTTCCTATAAAATAATAGAAAAAGAATCGGTTAAGAATATTATTGATGGGAACAGAGACAATCTAACATTGATTAACAAGAATATTGAGAGCTATTTCAATGATATTAACCAGGTGTCCCTGCCGAATATAAAGTATGACAATATTATGAATGCCCTGTTAGGGGTAACGGATGAATTATCGGCAGAAGTCTATTTGGAAGACTATATCCGAAGTATGTTTTATTCCCGTAATGATTTTGAAGGTATTTGCCTGTATATAGTTGAGCAGAATTGTTACTATTACATAACGAGAGGGGACGGAATGGTTTTAAAGGTCAGAAAAGCTTATAATACTGATGTTCCCAACGAAGACTGGTATATCAGGACTATAAAAAGCAAGAACAATGTTTATATTGAATCTCTTTTTATGGCAAAAAAAAGAACTTATTCAATTAATCAGGAAAAATGTTTTTTTGCATATCATAGAGCAATTAAAAATATTGTAGACAAAAAGCCATATGCCGTATTATCCTTCTTTTGCAATTACAGTATCTGGAATGAAATAATAAGGAATACTTCTCTTACAGACGGGGAGCAGCTTATATTCATGGGCGAAGATGGCAGTACCTTTTATTCCAATAATAAAGACAACTATAAATACTTTAACCAGCCGGATTTTAAAGCCAGACTTCAAAAACAGGGTACAAATATGTTTGACTGGAAAAGTGAGGATAAGAGTTACCTGACAATTTACAACGCTTCGGACAGCATGAAATTCAGGCTGGTTAAACTCATTCCATATAAAAAAATATACAGTGCGGCACAGACAAACAGGTCGTTGGGAACATTTGTAGGCTGTATAATTCTGGTTATCTCGGTTATATTGGTGGTCCTGTCAGCCAATGCAATAACCAAGCCGGTTAAAAAGCTTACTAAAAAAATGCATAGCTTCAGCGAGGGTAGATTTGACCTGGAGGCAAAGGTTGAAGGCAATGATGAAATTGCGGAACTGACAATACAATTCAATCTGATGGTAGCCAAAATTAATGATTTAATTAATGAGGAATACAAAACGAAGATTGAAGAAAAGAATGCTATTTTGAAAGCATTGGAAGCAGAACTCAATCCTCATTTTTTATACAATGCGCTGCAGGCCATATCAACCACTGCTTTAAAAATAGAAGCCTTTCATATAAGCGATATGGTAGATGCTCTTGCTTCAACTTTCAGATATACCATAAACGGAAAAAACCTTGTCAGACTTGAAAATGAAATTAAATATATAGATGATTATCTTATTATTCAAAAGGCCAGATTCGGAAACAGGCTGACGGTAACCTATGAAATGGATGATAATGTATTGGATGTTCTCATACCAAAGATATCCATACAAATTCTTGTTGAAAATTCCATAAAGCACGTGCTGGAAAAAAGCTTTACATCAGTAGCTATAATAATTAAAGCATATTTGGAAGGTAATGATATACTGATTTCGGTCAGTGACAATGGACCGGGAATATCGCCTGAAAGATTTAAGCAAATCAGATTCTATATGGACAGTGAAAATGGGCAGAATGAGAATAAAGCAATCGGTTTAAAAAATCTTGATACCCGGCTGCACCTGCTATATAAGGAAAAGTCCAGCTTGTATATCGAATCTGACGGTACGGGAACTACAATAAGCTTTATTATACCGGACGGTGGAAATAAGGTTGAGAAATATAATTAAAATATTGTATCAAGGAGGTACCGAGCCCGTGCCATTTTTGTCATGAAGATTGAAAAATGCCGGGCAAGGGCATTAGTATGTATAAAGTTTTAATTATTGATGATGAAGAACCGGCAAGAGAAGCAATAAAGATTTTGGCTGACTGGAATAGTGTAAATATTTATGAGGTTTTTGAGGCATGGGATGGAAAAAATGGAGTAAGACTTATAGAAGAAAAAAGGCCGGATATTATTTTGGTTGATATGAAAATGCCGGGAATGGATGGTATGGATTTACTCCGTATGGTTCAGAGCCGGTATCCTGACCTGGCTGTTATTGTCATCAGCGGCTATGACAATTACGAGTATACACGTCAGGCTCTACACTCCAAAGTTATCGATTATCTGTTAAAGCCCATTAAAAGAAATGAGCTCAACGGTGCACTGGCAAAAGCTGTTGATGTTATTTCAAATAAAAGAAAAATGCAGAGTCAGTATATAGATAAAAATATCCTGCTGAATTTATCCCTGCCCAGTTTAAAGGAAAAGGTCTATCTTACTGCCATTGAAGGCAGCATCAGCCGGCAGATGAGTGAAATATACAAGGAAATCATAGATGACGGAAACAGAAAAAAATATTATTCCATAGTGATTTTCAGAATAATGAATTATGAGGAAGTCAGTGAGAAGTACTTCGGAGATACCGGATTTGCGCAGTTTGCTGTTTCAAATGCCATTAATGAGCTGTTTAATGATGAGGTTGAATGTTTCAATCTGATAAATCCCAAGGCTGAAAACGAGATTATAGCAATAATTTCCATAGAGAATAACTGTAATGAAAAACTGAGCAGCAATTATCTTCATTTGATACAAAAGTCCAGGAAAAAGCTTAAGGAATTATTTGAATTAGTAATTATAGCAGGTGTCGGCGGCTTTTTTGAAGGAATAGATTCATTAAAGGAATCGTTTTTAGAGGCAGAAAAAAGTATAAATGGTTTCAATATTTTAAATAAAATTGAAAGCGGTTCAAATGTTGTGCCTGAAAACGCAAACACAAAAAATGTATCCCTGCTGGGGAAAAAGGATCTTATTTTTAACGCAATTGAAGGCGGAAGCCTGTCATATACCAAGGGAATAGTCAATGAACTTGCCGACAGGATAGAACAAGCCGGATATCTCAGTCTGAGAGATGCAAACAGGATATTTGATGAACTCCTGCTTTTATTAAACAATTTTTCAATGGTCAAGGGGTTTGAAGCAAACGAACTCTTATCCTACTTTCAAAACCTTTCAAAAACTGTCTGCAATTTTGAACAGTTTAAAAAGTATTTGCTTGATATAACAGAATTATTTTACAATCTGGCAAGGAAGCAGATCAAAAATGACAATCTCAATATTTATGAGATTAAGGAGTATATCGACAATAATTATTATCAGGACATAAAAATTTCTCTTTTTACCGACAAGTACTTTTTAAGCAGGGAGTATTTGATGAAATTATTTAAAAATGAATTTGGCTGCGGAATATACGAATATGTACTCAGGGTAAGAATGGAAAAAGCCCGGGAACTTATAGCAGATCCCAATATAAAGATTCAAAGTATAGCCCAGATGTTAGGCTACAGTGACAATAACTATTTTAGCAAGGCCTTCAGGAATTTTTTCAAAATATCTCCTTCTGACTATAGAAATACTTTAATTGGATAATACCCTCTCAAAAACATATTGTGCATTGTCAATAGAGGGTAGAATACATTGTACACATTTTTACCACTAAAATATCACTTATATATATTTTATACATACGGATATCTCGCTAATATGTAACTATACCAAATTACATTTTATAAGGAGGAAATCAAAGATGAAAAAAATATTAAGTTTGGGTGTATGCCTGGCGGTGCTGGCCGGAATGTCCAGTGGCTGCGGCAGTTCATCCACACCTTCCGGTACATCTGAAGCTGCACAGACATCACAATCGGCTGTATCGACAGCAGCTGCGGAATCAAAGGAGGCTGAACCGGTAACAATATCTATTCTGCAAAGTCAGGCAGAATATACTGATGCATATAATGCATATGTAAGTGAGTATAAAAAGGTAGCTCCCAATGTAACTATAGATCTTCAGGTAATGCAGGCAGATTACCCAACTGTCTTAAAATCCAAAATTGCAGCCGGAACAATTCCTGACATTTTTATGACAACAGCAGGCGGAGAGTTAAAAGCATATGCAGAATACTCGGCAGATTTGACAAATGAGCCCCTGGCAGGTGTCATGCTGGATGGAGTAAAGAAAGACATGACCTATGACGGCAAATTAATGGGAGCTCCGCTGGTAATGGATACCTTTCCCTTAATCTATAACAAGAAGTTGTTTGCGGAAGCAGGAATAACTGAATTACCAAAAACCCTCAGTGAATTGGAGGCTGTTTGCCAGAAGCTGACTGCAAAGGGCATCACTCCATTTTCAAACGGATATAAGGAGTGGTGGGTTCAAAAGCACATATTCCAGCATTTTATTGCCGGAGAAAGCTCTGATTCTGCAAAACTGGTAGATGACTTCATTGCCGGAACTACAAAGTTTGAAGAGCATCCGACCCTGATGAATTATTTTAATTTCATAGATATGACAGTAAAATATGGTACTCCAAAGCCTCTGGAAAGTGATTTCAATGCTCAGGTTGGTACTTTCGCAAATGGCAAGGCTGCAATGATCACCGGTCAGGGTCAATGGATTGAATCAGGTGTTACAAAGATAACTCCGGACTTTGATTTCGGAGTGATGTTGTATCCTGTAAGCGAGGATGCCGGCAAGGCAAATGTATGTGCAGGTTCGGCACAATGTTTAAGAGTAAATAAAGATTCAAAGGTATTAACAGATGCAAAGAATCTTCTTAACTGGTTATATACATCTGATTACGGAAAGAACTGGTTTGGCGGAGTTGCCAAGGTTATAGGACCGGTTAAGGATATTGCGGCACCTGACATGAAGCTGCCAAAGGCATTTGCTGAATTGACAAAGACTACCCCCTCGTCGGGTGCACCTGTCAACTATTCTCTTGACAGTTTCCATCAGAAGTTTGGCGAAATAATGCAATCATACATAGAAAAGGCAAAAACAAAGGAACAGGCTATAGACGAGATACAGAAAGCATGGGTTAAATTAGGTGCAGCAAAGTAATACTCATTGGCCTTAAGGCAAAGAGAATTTTCTTTAATACATCCAGGGGTAGACTACTCTCTGGATGTATGTTTTTCTTGGAAAAGTTTTACCGGTATTGGGGGACAAAACTGTGAGTGAAAAATGGTGGAAAGAGGCAATTGTATATCAGATTTATACCAGAAGTTTTTATGATTCGAATGGCGATGGAATAGGTGATTTGAAGGGTATCATCCGCAAGCTGGATTATTTGAAATATCTGGGGATTGATGTAATATGGCTTTGTCCTGTTTATGAATCCCCAAATGATGATAATGGATACGATATTTCAAATTATTATGGAGTTATGAAGGAACTTGGAACATTGGAGGATTTGGAAACTTTATTTTCAGAAGTCCATAAAAGGGATATGAAAATTATTATGGATCTGGTAATAAATCATACCTCTGATGAGCATAAATGGTTTGTTGAATCAAGAGCAGGCACCGGCAGTGACAAACGGGATTATTATATCTGGAGACAGGGTAGGGACGGAAGTGAACCAAACAATTGGAAATCGTATTTTGGAGGCTCTGCATGGGAATATGACAAAACGACGGATGAATATTACCTTCATTTGTTTTCAAGGAAACAACCGGATTTAAATTGGTTGAATCCGGAAGTAAAAGAAGAAATATTTAATATGATGACCTGGTGGCTGGATAAGGGTATAGACGGATTCAGGATGGATGTCATTAATCTGCTGAGTAAACCCGAGGGTTTGAGAAACTCTGAAAGGGCTGTTTCAACAACAGATAAATATGTTTTTGATGAGGATCTATATGCCAATCAGCCCGGAATTCATGAAATACTGCAAGAGATGAACAAAACGGTATTGAGCAGGTATGATTGCATGACAGTCGGGGAAACAGTTAATGTTACCGCCGAGACAGGTCTTTTATATACTGATGGGTCAAGAAATGAGCTGAATATGATATTCCAGTTTGAATTAATGGGAATAGATACGGGTAAAGGCGGAAAGTGGGATGTTGTTGACTGGAAATTAACCGATTTTAAAGAAATTTTGTCAAAATGGCAGAAAGTGCTGCACGGGAAGGGGTGGAACAGCCTGTTCCTGAACAATCATGACAATCCCAGAGCAGTGTCCCGGTTTGGAGATGATGGGCTTTACAGAGAAAAATGTGCTAAAATGCTGGCCACCCTGACTCATACCCTTGAAGGCACTCCGTATATCTACCAGGGTGAGGAAATAGGTATGACAAATGCAGCCTTCAAATCAATTGATGACTACAGGGATATAGAAACCTTGAACTTCTACAGGGAAATGGTCTTTGAAAGGCAAAAAGATGAAAGGGAGATAATGCGGCTGATCCACAGAAGAGGAAGGGACAACGCACGCACTCCAATGCAGTGGGACGGCAGTAAAAATGCCGGTTTTACTTCAGCGGCTCCATGGATAAAAGTAAATTCCAACCACCGGTATATCAATGTTGAAAATGAAGTAAAGGATGAAAATTCCGTTTTAAATTTTTACAGAAAGCTTATAAAACTCAGAAAGGAAAATCCTGTATTGATTTACGGCCAATACATTCCGTTACTTGAAGACAGCAACAGAATAATTTCATATATCCGGCAGTTGGAGGGTGACTGTGTGTTAATAATAATGAATTTTTCAAAGGAATCATCACAATTTGATATAAAAGCTGTTCCAAAATATCAGGAAGCCCAATTGCTTTTGGCGAATTACGATTCATTTGATGTAAGCATGGCCGGGGACTTTGTATTAATGCCCTACGAAGCCAGAGTTTACAGACTGCAATAAAATATCACATTTTTACCTTTGAGTGTCTACAAAATTACATTAATTTTTATAAACAATAAATGTAACATTATATTTACATAATACGATCGAAATATCAGACTGCATTGTTGCACAGACAATGGTAAATCAAAGTATCAAATCAAATTGTCAAAGGAGGAAATATCTATGTTAAAAAAGAAAGGCGTTATTAAGCTGCTGGCGGTAATATTGGCCGCATGTATCCTCAGCTTAAGCCTTCCAGTCACCACAATGGCTGCTTATTCTTTTAACCAGCCGGATGTAGAAAGATGCATGGACGCTTTCTTGAACACACATTATAGAAGCGGCGATATCTATACTTCCCATTTCTGGGAAGCCGCCTATTCCCGTGAATTGCTCTGCGCATACTATAATTTGACGGGCAAGAACAAGGATAAAATAAGCGAAACATTTTATTGGTTTGAGGATAACCACACGGCAAATAAATATGGAAATCCGCAATCATGGATAGCAAGTGAAGGTGACTGGAATGATGATTACTCATGGCAGTCGCAGTTTACAATGTCTGCATATGCCATAACCGGCGACCAGCATATGCTGGATCAGGCCAAATGGCACTTTGACTTCTTTTATAAAACAAGCGTAGATGACACCTGGGGCGGCGGAATGTGGCGTGAACGCAGTGTGCAGAATCAGAAGGATGTGCCCACCAACGGATGGGCTATTGTTGCTGCCCAGCTGGCAAAGTACTATCCTGATGAAAAGGTCACTGATGCAGACGGTGTCTCCAGAACTTATAAGGAAGCGGCTATTGACATATACAACTGGGTAAAGGCAAGTTTTATGCGCCCCGATGGAGGTATAGAAAACTCAATAACAACAGGTAAGCTTGGCTGGGATGATAATCTTTACACCTATAACGCCGGAATATTCATTGAACTTGCGTCATACCTGTATGACCTTACCAAAGATAACAGCTATATAGCAGACGCCTGCAAGGCGGCTGATTTCGCAAAAAAACGCTTTACAACGGGAGCTGACCAAATCGTAGTGTATGAAGATGATGTGGGTGGCAGCGGACTTTACATGCCGGATCCAACCAACAGCTATGAGATTGTATTCAGGGGCATTTTGATGCGCGGAATATACAAGCTCATCACCCTTGGCGGACAGACACAGTATACCGACTGGTTAACAAAAAATGCTCAGGCCGCTTATAATAACAGAAGCGGAGACGACCTCACAGCTCCCTATTGGAATACGCCATATGACGGCACAACTGTAAGACCGACGGCAAATGCTACAGGACTTACCCTTATGTGTTACAGCCTGTTGGCATCACAGCCCGGGTATTTATCCGGAAAAGTTGAGGCTGAAAGCGGTGTTAAATATGGAACTGCATATAAACAGGCTGACCATGCTGCTTCAGGCGGATATGTTGCGGGAAGTATAGATCACGCAGCAACTGAAACTACCTCGGCATCTGCAATTGAGTTTAAGAACTGTGCTGCAGCACAGAAATTAGCAGTGGGTTACTGTTCGGGATTGGACAATCCAAAGCTCAACCTGTATATAAACGGAGTATACAGTCAGGATTTGAACTTTGATAAGACAGGAAGCTGGGATGGTACATATGCTGAAAAAATATTCGATGTAAGTATTCCGGAAGGAGCAACTGTTAAAATTCAATATGATGATGGATGTGCCGCCGCAAATATTGACTATATAAGGTTTATATCAGATGCGGAAGCAGATAAATCAATTCTTGCAGAAACCATAAACAGCGCAATGAGTCTTTCACAAAACGATTATACTCCCGAAACCTGGGATTTACTGCAACCGGCCATAGATGCCGCACTTGAGGTTTATAACAGGGCAGATACCGTACAAGCTGAGGTGGATACGGCAGTCGATGCTCTTAAAGCAGTAGTGGACAGCCTGGTAACTGTTCGGTATTTCGGAAAAGTGGAAGCCGAAAAAGGCAAAAAGTATGGAACTGCATACAGTCAGGCAGACTCCGGGGCATCCGGAGGATTTATGGTTGGAAGTATAGACCATATTGGTGCGGCCTTTGAACTGAAAAATTGCGGTGCGGCAACCAAGCTGATAGTAGCTTATGCATCCGGCCTGGACAATCCAAAGCTCAGTTTCTATATCAACGGAGTAGACAGTCAGGATCTGACCTTTACCAAAACCGGAGGATGGGGCGGTAGCTTTGCACAAAAGACCTTTGACGTAGTAATTCCAGAAGGTGCAACCATAAAATTCCAATATGATTCAGGAGATGTTGCCGCAAACATAGATTATATCGGTTTAACAAGTACTGATATTTCAGCACTTACAGAGAAGATTAATGATGCAAAAGAGCTTGTTGAGCAGGAATATACCGCAGCAGCGTGGAAAACCCTGCAAGCGGCAATAACTACAGCAACAGATGTTACTGCAGCAATTCCTACCCAGCAAGAGGCAGATTTGGCATTAAGCAATTTACAAGCTGTGATAGATGGATTACAACTGTATCCTGGGAACTATTCCGGGAAAATAGAGGCTGAAATCGGGAAGATGTATGGAACTGCGTATAAACAAGAGGATGCTTATGCATCAGGCGGCTTTATAGCCGGAAGCATAGACCATGCCGGAGCGGCATTCGAACTTATAAAATGTGCACCGACAAACAATATAATAATAGGGTATGCTTCAGGTAAAAGCAATCCGAAGCTTAGCCTATATATCAACGGAGTCGACAATCAGGATGTGACCTTCACAAATACGGGAGGCTGGAACGGCGCAGGCAAATACGCTGAAAAAACCTTTAATGTTGATATCCCTGCCGGGGCAAGTATCAAATTCCAATTTGATTCAGGTGATGTTGCCGCCAACATAGATTACATAATTATTCCGGCAGATAAGACAGAGCTAATACCCAAAATCAGTGAAGTGCAAGCTCTGGCAGAAGATGATTATACCCCAGAATCCTGGTCCTTATTGCAAACCGCATTAAATGCAGCGGTAAGTGTCAGTGACAACAAGGGTTCAACACAGGAAGAGGTAACTGCGGCTCTCAATAACCTGAATGCCGCAATAAACGGTTTGCAGGTCAGGCCACTGCAGGTCCAAGCACCGGCAGCTTCACCTGAGGGAGGAATTTATACTTCGGTGCAGACAGTAACGCTGTCAAGTGCCACAGACGGTGCAAG
>NZ_AORV01000076.1 GCF_000350485.1 Ruminiclostridium cellobioparum subsp. termitidis CT1112 | reverse complement strand
GTACCGGTTGACATAACAAAAGTTTCTGGTATAATGATAACTCCACAGTAAAATGTGGGCAAAAAGCTATGGCTTTTTGTTGCGAACCGACGGTTCGCTGGAACCTTGAGAACTAAATAATGTATCGAAGAATGCGTTTCTAAAGAATTCTTACGAATTCTTGGAAATACGTTTTAAGAAGATGAGAACCGATAAAGAATCGAGAGATTCTAAGTCAACGAAAGTTGACTAAAATAAAGGGTAACATAATTTTCGTAAAACAATTTACGTTGATAATGCGACTCTTAGGAAAAAGGAACAATTGTTCCTAAACTCATTAGATTGTTAAGACAATCACTTTAGAAGAACTGATGATATCGAAGAAAATCGATAAATAAAATGGATAGATGCGAGTAGTACAAGGAAGACGAGTTCCGAGCAGCGGAGTTTACAAGAAACTTTAGTTTCTTTGGATAAATGAGCAGCGCAGGAAACGAAGTTTGACACAGTAATGCGAAGCATATAGACATTTT
>NZ_AORV01000075.1 GCF_000350485.1 Ruminiclostridium cellobioparum subsp. termitidis CT1112 | reverse complement strand
GGGGTTGAGGACTAGCATAATGATCCTTGAGACATAGCAGAATGAGCAGCTGGAAAGCTGAGACCATAGAGGGTAAAAGTCCCGTAAGCGAAATGTCAAGAGGCAGGCTAGTATCCAGAGTACCACGAGGCACGTGAAACCTCGTGGGAAGCAGGGTGGACCACCATCCAAGGCTAAATACTAACTGGTGACCGATAGTGAAGCAGTACCGTGAGGGAAAGGTGAAAAGAACCCCGGGAGGGGAGTGAAAGAGAACCTGAAACCCTATGTTTACAAGCAGTTGAAGAGCGTTAAAGCTCGACAGCGTACTTTTTGTAGAACGGTCCGGCGAGTTATTGTATGCAGCAAGGTTAAGTACTAAAGGTACGGAGCCGAAGGGAAACCGAGTCTTAAATGGGCGACAAGTTGCATGCTATAGACCCGAAACCGGGTGACCTACCCATGGACAGGTTGAAGCGGGAGTAAAATCTCGTGGAGGACCGAACCACATGACCGTTGAAAAGGTCTGGGATGAGCTGTGGGTGGCGGAGAAATTCCAATCGAACTCGGAGATAGCTGGTTCTCCCCGAAATAGCTTTAGGGCTAGCCTCAAGGAAGAGTCAAACGGAGGTAGAGCACTGAATGGGCTAGGGGCCTTACCAGGTTACCGAACCCTATCAAACTCCGAATGCCGTAATGATGTTACTTGGGAGTCAGACTACGAGAGATAAGTCCCGTGGTCAAAAGGGAAACAGCCCAGACCATCAGCTAAGGTCCCAAAATTACAGTTAAGTGGAAAAGGATGTGGGCTTGCTAAGACAACTAGGATGTTGGCTTAGAAGCAGCCACTCATTCAAAGAGTGCGTAATAGCTCACTAGTCGAGTGAGCCTGCGCCGAAAATGTCCGGGGCTAAACTGTATACCGAAGCTATGGATCAGCATACATTCAATAGTATCGCCTAGCACAAGCTGTTAGGACGTTTCACGAAAAGTTTCATTTAAAAATCAATTAAAAAACTTTTCGTTAAATGTCACTTAGGCTAACTGTATACCAGTAAGGTATACGAGGAGAAGTTAGGAGATAGTATTGAATGTATGCGGGTGGTAGGGGAGCTTACTGTTGTAGGTAGAAGCAAGACCGGAAGGACTTGTGGACGAAGCAGTAGTGAGAATGCCGGAATAAGTAGCGAAAGTAAAGTGAGAATCTTTACCGTCGAAAGCCTAAGGTTTCCTGGGGAAGGTTCGTCCGCCCAGGGTAAGTCTGGACCTAAGCTGAGGCCGAAAGGCGTAGGCGATGGATAACAGGTTGAAATTCCTGTACTGCCGTTAATCGTTATGAGAGAGGTGGGGACGCAGGAGGATAAGTCAAGCGTGCAGCTGGAAAAGCACGTGCAAGCGAGGTAGATAGTCCGGTAGGTAAATCCGCCGGATGTTTCGAAGGCGTGATGCGGAGGGAAAATAAGTACCGAAGTGACCGATTCCACACTGACGAGAAAAGCCACTATCCAGATTAAAGGTACCAGTACCGCAAACCGACACAGGTAGGTGAGGAGAGAATCCTAAGACGAGCGGGAGAAGCGTTGTTAAGGAACTCGGCAAATTGACCCCGTAAGTTAGCGAAAAGGGGTGCCTCTAGAGATAGAGGCCGCAGAGAATAGGCCCAAGCAACTGTTTATCAAAAACACAGGTCTCTGCTAAATCGAAAGATGAAGTATAGGGGCTGACGCCTGCCCGGTGCTGGAAGGTTACGGGAATTGCTTAGCGCAAGCGAAGGCATGAACTTAAGCCCCAGTAAACGGCGGCCGTAACTATAACGGTCCTAAGGTAGCGAAATTCCTTGTCAGGTAAGTTCTGACCCGCACGAATGGCGTAATGACTTGGGCACTGTCTCAACAACGTACCCGGCGAAATTGTAGTACTTGTGAAGATGCAAGTTACCCGCGACTAGACGGAAAGACCCCATGGAGCTTCACTGTAGCTTGATATTGGGTTTCGGTATTTTTTGTACAGGATAGGTGGGAGACTGAGAATTAGTGGCGCCAGCCATTAAGGAGTCGACGTTGGGATACCACTCTAAAAGTACTGGAACTCTAACCTGGAGCCATAAACTGGTTCAGGGACACTGTCAGGTGGGCAGTTTGACTGGGGCGGTCGCCTCCCAAAGAGTAACGGAGGCGTCCAAAGGTTACCTCAGCGCGGTTGGAAATCGCGCATTGAGTGCAAAGGCATAAGGTAGCCTAACTGCGAGAGATACACCTCGAGCAGGTACGAAAGTAGGGCTTAGTGATCCGGTGGTATGAAAGTGGAATTGCCATCGCTCAACGGATAAAAGCTACCCTGGGGATAACAGGCTTATCTCCCCCAAGAGTCCACATCGACGGGGAGGTTTGGCACCTCGATGTCGGCTCATCGCATCCTGGAGCTGTAGCAGGTTCCAAGGGTTTGGCTGTTCGCCAATTAAAGCGGTACGCGAGCTGGGTTCAGAACGTCGTGAGACAGTTCGGTCCCTATCTGTCGCGGGCGCAGGATATTTGAGAGGATCTGTCCTTAGTACGAGAGGACCGGGATGGACGAACCTCTAGTGCACCAGTTGTCATACCAATGGCACAGCTGGGTAGCCAAGTTCGGCAGGGATAAACGCTGAAGGCATCTAAGCGTGAAACCCACCTCAAGATGAGATATCCCACCGTAAGGGTAAGACCCCATGTAGACTACATGGTTGATAGGTCAAGAGTGTAAGTGCAGTAATGTATTAAGCTGATTGATACTAATAGGTCGAGGGTTTGACCCAAAGAAACAGGTATTCAA
>NZ_AORV01000074.1 GCF_000350485.1 Ruminiclostridium cellobioparum subsp. termitidis CT1112 | reverse complement strand
CCAACAGGGCCAACAGGGCCAACGGGGCCAACTGGGCCAACTGGCCCGACCGGTCCGACGGGGCCAACAGGGCCAACAGGGCCAACGGGGCCAACGGGGCCAACTGCTCCGACGGGTCCGACGGGTAATACTGGTGCTGCAGGTCCAACCGGTGCTCCTGGACCGACTGGTGCTACCGGTCCGACTGGTGTTCCTGGACCGACTGGTGCTCCTGGACCGACCGGTGTTCCTGGACCGACTGGTGCTACCGGGCCGACTGGTGTTCCTGGACCGACTGGTGCTCCTGGACCGACCGGTGTTCCTGGGTTAACTGGTGCTCCTGGACCGACTGGTGCTCCTGGACCGACTGGTGCTCCTGGGCCGACTGGTGCTACCGGGCCGACAGCAGGTGTACCCGAACTGTTTTTCAGTCAGACAGCAGGAGGCATCACCGTATATCCCCCGCTAAGTACTGAAGTGACTGTAGCAACCGTAAGTGTACCAGTTGTATCAGGCGAGAATGTTAAAATTGACTATTCTGTTTCTGTGGAAGCAATAACCACGGCTAACTGGGCTACATCTTTTGAGGTAAGACTTTACAGAGATACGACATTAATAACAACGAAGACATTTATTGATTCGGCTCCTTCAGCCGGTACTCATAGATTTTCAATCTCGAATACTCAGGTTGATACAGCTGTGTCAAATGAAACAGCCGGCTATCAAGTCCGTGTTATATTTACCACTGCAACAAATGTTGCGACAGGTACGGCTCTTAATAGAAATATGAATGCTATTGTATTTGAATAATTTTCTAGCAGGATACTGAAAATTGTATCCTGCTTCTCCATTGTCTTAAAAGCATGAAATTTATAAGTTCAAAGAAATACAATGCAATACAGAACATTACATAGCAAGCGGTTATACCTCGTAATCAAAATTATTTGCAGCCAATATTCTTTGTTCAAGTACCAATACTAATATGGTTTATTAAAGTATTTCAATAAACTACATTACATACTTGGACAAGTACCAAATACAGCCATCAATCATATAATGTTAAAGAGCATGTTATATCTATTTTTTCAGCATGCTTTTACCCATAACTTTCAGGAGGTGAAATTTTATAAATGGCTGAATTGATCGTAAACGGCGGATTTGAGACGGGCTCATTTCCTCCCTGGCTTGTAGACAATGCAAGTATCACTTCTCTATATAAGCACTCCGGAAACTTCTCCGCACTTATGCAAAGCGGTATATCGGTTATATACCAAATTGTAGATGGAGATTTTAGCCAGAGCGCCAATTTTTCTGCATTTCTTGGGAGGATAGGTCCTCTACCCAATCCGCTTACAACAATCACTATTTCATATTTTAATTCTTCTTTTAGCTTTCTTGGACTGGGTTTGATAATAAGTATACCGCCAAACACTC
>NZ_AORV01000073.1 GCF_000350485.1 Ruminiclostridium cellobioparum subsp. termitidis CT1112 | reverse complement strand
AAGAACGAAACTAAAAAAAGTAAGTAAATTAGACAACTACGTACTATTCATTTTTTTTGGAAATCATTCCAATAGCGCTGATTTATCTCCTACATAGTAAATGCAAAGCTTGTGCAGCGGCCTGGTCATTGCCACATACAGGAGCTTTGTGTCCAGTTCACTTTCAGGGTAGTTTTCCCGGTTGGCATTGGAAAGAAGGACAACATCAAATTCAAGTCCTTTTGACAAATAAGACGGCACTATTACTATTCCGCTTTTGTATTCGTTCTCATTTCCGGTTATTAAACCAACATCCTTATGGGACTTTTTCAAGAGAGGCAGTATCTGCCGGCACTCCTCCATGGTCTTGCAGATCACAGCTATGGTTTTGTGACCAAGTTTTTTATAAGCTTCTATTTTTTTCGATATATCTCCGGCAACATCATTAAATGATGGTTTAGAAATATATTCAACCGGCTCACCGTGCCTTATAACAGGTTTGCCCCTGAACATGGAAAGACTCTCAAGCTTTCCCATTACCGCATTTGCTGCTTCCATTATCTCGACAGTTGTTCTGTAGCTCTGTTCCAGAGTCAGAAACTCACACTTTCTACCCTCAAAAACCTCTTCAACAATTTCCTCCCACTGCCGTACACCCCTGTAGGAGTGTATCCCCTGGCACAAATCTCCCAGTATGGTGAAGGAACTGTCCTTTACGATCTTCTTGAGTACAAAAAACTGGAATGCGCTGAAATCCTGCGCTTCATCTATTACAATATGCTTAACCGGTACCTTCTCATCCATACCGTAAATCTTGTATTTCAGATATATTATGGGGGCCAGGTCCTCCAGCTCCAACTGCTTGCTCTTCAGGATTTCCAAAGTATATTGCCTCGTGAATTCACATACTTCTGCGCTTGCATAGCTGCCCGCCAGCTCGTTAAAAGCTCCGCTGTCCTCCATCAGTTCACAATAGTATTGATATGGGCTTAATTTGGGCAGGCTTTCCACATACTCTTTAACCAGAGTCTTTGATACCTTTTCAATTTTTTCTATAACGCGGTCTCTCTTTTCAAAGGCTTCCAGTACTGCTTTCTGCCGCTCTGCCTCATCCGGTATTTTCAGCCTGGCCAGTGCAACCTTTTTGTCACATTCGGCTTCAATCTGTGTTATAAACTGCTGCTTGCTGATTTTAAGCCTTGAGGCCAGGCTCTTCTTAATTTCATTCATCCGCTGGGCAATTGGCCACATGCCGTACTGGGTCAGGAAGAGATTGTTGATTTCATCATATGTATAAATTACCTTGGTGCCCAGCATGAAATCCTGTCCGGGTATAAAGGCTTTCTCTATTTTAAGAATGTAATTGTCTATTATTTCTTTGAAATGCATTGAGGTTTTCAGTACAGACGCCTCTCTGACCCTGTCGTTATAGGCGGCCTGCTCTGATTTGGCATTATGGTTGACAAACATATTCAGCTTGTCGTTTGCATCGGTGAGCTTGAATTTTTTCCCTATGAGCTCCATTGCGAAATCTTCAAAAGTGGTCTGCTTTACCCGTTCAACTCCAAGTTCAGGCAGGACTTCGGATATATAGTTCAGAAATAATCTGTTTGGCGCTATTATCATAAAGTTTTCAGGTTCAAAAGTCTTTTCAAAGGTGTAAATCAGATAGGCTATTCTGTGAAGTGCTATTGTGGTCTTTCCGCTGCCCGCAACCCCCTGAACTATAAGCGGTTTCCACATGGGGGCCCGTACTATTCTGTTCTGTTCCTCCTGTATTGTTGAAACTATTTCCTTGAGCCTGTTTTCAGCATTTGCTCCCAGGTAAGTCTGCAGGAATTCATCATTGGTAGTTATATCTATGTCAAATATCTCTTCCAGCTTGCCGTTGTTGATGGCAAACTGCCTTTTAAGCAGCAGATCCCCGTCAATTGTACCATCGGGGCAGATATAGCTGGAAGCTCCCAGCCTTCCCTCATAATAAAGGTTGGCTATTGGCGCACGCCAATCCACAATTATTATTTCCTGATCCTCATCTCTTGCAAGGGACATTTTTCCTATATAAAGATTTTCGGTTTTATCCGTTCCCGACTCCTTGAAGTCGACCCTGGCAAAATAAGGCTTGTTTCTGGCGGTATACAGATTTCTCACCTTCAGCGCCAGCGTATCGTGAAGCATGGTATTTACAATTACACTGGTATAATCGGCACTGCTGTCTCCACTCATATGTCTTTGTACGTATTCCAGTTCATTTCCTATTTTTGCTCTCTTCTCCAATGCTCGCTCCAGACTTTTCTCAACATAGTCCAGAGTATACCTGCACCTTTCAAGCTCTTCCCTGTAGGCCGGATGGTTTGCAGCTGACATAATTCTACCTCCTTCTGCGTGCTGCCGGTAACTGTATAAATAAAGAAATTACCCGGTTTATTTCAAGTTCAACCTTACCCATACATACCAATGTGCCCCGGCCTTAAAGGACGGGGGTACCCATGCACGCTATTAAAAATATTTTGGAATTTTTACTGTTTTTTCAAACAGACTTCTATTATATATTTTCCCATTTTTAAAATCAATGTTTGTAACAAAGACTTAAAAAAGATTTTGGAACGCTTTAATAGAGCAATTATTAATATTTTATTATTGACCGTTGATATTGACGTTGATAATAATTTTTAATACAATGTAATTAAGATTTATGTTAAGCGATTAATGTTAATATTAATTTATTGCGGAGGTAATTATGAATTCAATTAAAATCTATACCGGTCAAAGAAAAGGTGTTATCAGCAAGCACATTTACGGACAGTTTTCAGAGCACCTCGGAAGATGCATATACGAGGGCTTCTGGGTAGGTGAGGATTCCCCCATACCAAACACAAACGGTATAAGAAATGATGTGGTTGAGGCCTTGAAAAATATAAACATACCGAATCTCAGATGGCCCGGCGGCTGCTTTGCAGATGAATACCACTGGAAAGACGGTGTCGGCCCCAAAAGTAAACGTAAATATATGATCAACACCCACTGGGGCGGCGTAGTTGAAAATAATCACTTTGGTACCCATGAGTTTTTAATGCTTTGCGATATGCTGGAATGTGAACCTTATATATGCGGTAACGTAGGGAGCGGAACTGTTCAGGAAATGTCGGAATGGATAGAATACATAACCTTTGACGGTCAATCGCCTATGGCCAAATGGCGCAGGGAAAACGGAAGGGAAAAGCCCTGGAAGCTTAAATTCTTCGGAGTCGGGAATGAAAACTGGGGCTGTGGCGGCAATATGAGACCCGAATATTATGCGGATGAATATAGACGCTATCAAACCTATTGCCGTAACTACGGTGATAACAAGCTCTTCAAAATTGCCTGCGGACCAAACTCCGGGGACTATCACTGGATAGAAGTCATGATGAAGGAAGCCGGCAATATGATGGACGGTCTCAGCCTGCACTATTATACGGTTGAGGGTGATCGCTGGGAAGAAAAAGGGTCTGCTTTGGAGTTTGACGAAAAAGGCTGGTTCCAGCTTATGAAGCATACTCTTCTGATGGAAGAAATGGTCACGAAGCATTCTGCAATAATGGATGTTTATGACCCTCAGAAGAAAGTTGCTCTTGTTGTGGATGAATGGGGCACATGGCATCGGGTTGAGCCAGGAACAAACCCGGGATTTTTATATCAGCAGAACACTCTCCGTGATGCTCTTGTGGCAGGTACAAACCTTAATATATTCAACAACCACTGTGATAGAGTTCGGATGACAGCAATAGCACAGGTTGTGAACGTCCTTCAGGCAATGATCCTGACTGAAGGAGGAAAGATGCTGCTCACACCCACTTACCATGTATTTGACATGTATAAGGTTCACCAGGAAGCTGAGCTTGTTCATTCAATAGTTAACTGCGGGGACTATGAGTTTGGAGGAGAAAAAATCCCGCAGATCAATGTATCTGCTTCAGTGGACGCATCTGAAAAATTGCATGTTACTATCTGCAATCTCAATCCCAATAAAGCTGCCCATATCAGGCTTGACCTTGCAGACTTCAAGCCATCGGCCGTAAGGGGCAGGATATTGACTTCGGATACAATGAATAAGCACAACACCTTTGAAAATCCCAATGCTCTTACACCTGTTGATTTTAAAGGCTGCACTGCTGCCCAGTCCGGACTGAAGCTGGAGCTTCCCAAAATGTCCATTGTTCAGCTGGAGCTTTCAAAATAGTATGCGGGGGCACATATATGGCTGAATTAAAAAATTGTAAAGGCTGTTCAGCTACCGTTCATCAATCATTTGATGAGATCAGGGCAAATATGGATGAATATACGAGGACAATTGACACTGACCTGCGCACCGACCCTGCACTTTACAAAAAACGTCTCTTGCGCTGCAGCAGCTGTGCAGGCCTCTATTATGAAACTACCTGCAGGTACTGCGGTTGTTTTGTACAGATGCGGGCACTTCGCAGAAACCTGGACTGTCCCAATCCTGAAGGCAGCAGATGGCATAAGTTATAGCATTATTTCTAATTGAATAATTTATATTAAAGGCCATGTCTGCGGGGGTTTCTTCAACCCTGATCAGACCGGCCTTTTTTTCAGTGGATTCAGCTTTTTCAGCGGTATTCAGTTTATTCCGGCTTCTACTGTTTTACCAGTGCTTGTAATTCTTTTGCCTAAATATAATGAAACCAGGAAAACAATAAAAACGCAAAATTGAATTATTGATCCGCTGCGGTATACCTGGAGTATTCCAAACCTGGAAATCATATTACCCACTGCCACATTGCCGATTATACCGCTCAAACCGGCATAAATGGCAGTTGCTACCGTCTGAGCTGTAGCCTTCAGCTCTGCCGGTGCAAGTGAGTCAATATAATAAATGCTTCCGGCCAGGAACATGCCGTAGGAAAGTCCGTTAAGGGACTGGGAGAATATAGCTATTTCCGGACCTGAAGCTATCGAATATAAAAACAGACGTATTGAATAAACAAACATGCCTGTCAGAATTAAATACTGCGGTTTGAATTTCCTCACCAGCATACTTGATATTAACAGGATGGGTACCTCCGAAAACGCACTGACCGCATTTGCAATTCCATACAGATTATCATCCCCTCCAACCTGTTTTATCAAGGTTGCAAGAAAACTATACACCGATGTCATGGTCATAAAAGTTATTGATGATAAAATTACAAATGCAGTATAATGAAAATTCCTTAATAGCCTGCCAATGTTTAGTTCCCTGAGTGTCAAAGGCTTAGCCTGTACATTCTCATCATCCCTTTTATATTCAAATAAAGCAGCGCACATGATGAGATTTATCAGACTGATAATTGCATATACCAAAAAGATTATATTAAAAAAGGATATGGTGATAAGTTTTCCGTTGATTACCACCAGTATGGAGAATCCCAATGATCCCCATAACCTGAAAGAGCCATAAGACTTTCCACTGTTCTTTATGCTGTGGATTGTCCAGCTGTCCAGCAGGGGTGACATGCTGCAGTAAAAAAATTGTATCAGCGGAAGCAGAATAAATATAATATACTGATTTGTTACAAACGGCAATAAAACAATAAGTGCTGTTGCCAGGCTGTGGCAGAGCAAATAAACCTTCTTTATAGATCTTATCTTATCACTGATCATTCCCCACAAAGGCTGTCCCACCAGTGTAGCAATGGAGTTAAACATTAATATTACACCTATCCTGGAGGTACTTATATTGTTATTCATCAGATAGACCACTATAAATGGATTATACGCCCCTACAGCTGCCCAGGAAAATAAATGCAGTATTTTGAAGTTTCCGGCAATATTTCTTAATATTTTTATATTATTTGAAATGGTAAATCCTCCAGAGCTCAGTATAATATTTAGATATCCTTATAATATCAGATATATTTTTTGTTACCCGGATTATTATATTTTAAATTTTATTTTTAATAAATGGATAAATTTATACTAATTACTGATAAAATATGTTTATTTTTAAATAGTTTTGTACATCCTTTGTCAAACTAAACTTATTTGCAAACATAACAAAACCCCAAGCATTTCTGCTTGCAGTCCCAAAGTCTTGAGAAATATTTCTTTTGTGAAGCTTTCTTTGCAGACAAAGAAAGCCTTGAGGATGATA
>NZ_AORV01000072.1 GCF_000350485.1 Ruminiclostridium cellobioparum subsp. termitidis CT1112 | reverse complement strand
AACCGTTGATGAACTTAAAGCCCAGATGGAGAAGGAAAAAGGAGACAAAGCCCAGGTATTCAATAAAAGAGGTATGGGAAATAAAGCCGGAACCCGCAGTAATGTTCTTTCTGAGCTGGTGAAAGCAGGGACCATAACCGCAGACCAGCAAAAAGCCGTTCAGGAGGCGCTAAGGTCTCAGAAGGGAACCGATAAGACAACGAAGGATTTACTGGACAGCCTTGTAACGGCCGGAACAATAACCCAGGCTCAAGAGGATGCGGTTATAAAGGCCTATGATGACGCTAAAGCAAAGCTGGAGGCTGAAACACAGAAAAGACTGGAGGAAATGGCAGCAAAAAAAGGAACAACCGTCGATGAACTTAAAGCCCAGATGGAGAAGTTAAGGGTATATAGAACGGACAAATAGTACATAAAATATATAAAATTGAGAAATTCTTCCTGATAAAGATACTCCAGACCATAATACCGGATGGAGTATCTTTTTTTAAAATAAAACCATGATGAAAAAGCAGCAGCATATTGTCAGCATAAGCCTTAATATGGTATATTTTCTATAACTCTATGAATCAAAGCAATAAATATGGGTAAGTATCTTACTAAGAAAAAGGTAAAACATATGAATAAAAGGGGTTACATAATGCAATTTATTTTTATAGGAGTTTTTGTAATTATTTATGGGCTGCTGAACTACTATATCGGGATCCGGGGATACAACGGCATAAGCGCAAAGCTCCCCGTAAACAGGCTGCTATACTGGATAATAATTATCTTTTTTGCAGCTTCCTATATAATTGGTATGGCTGGAAGAAATTATTTGCCTGAGGCTGTAGGACGGATATTAAATACTGTAGGCGGTTATTGGATCGCTGCTTTTGTATATTTACTCGGATTTGCAGTAATCATTGATGTACTCGGTTTTATTGGGAGAAAGCTGGATATGATTCCGGGAATTATTAAAAATAATACCTGGTTTATTGCATTTGCCGTAATAGCGGCCGTGGCAATCCTGCTTGCTGTCGGCACCTATAATGCCATAGTACCCAAAATCTCTGAGTATGATATAAAGATAAATAAAAAAGCGGGCAATATAAAGCAGCTGAAATGTGCAATGATCTCCGATGTACACCTGGGTGAAATTGTGGGAAGGGACAGGCTTAGAAATGCTGTTGAATTAATTAACGGTATGGAGCCTGATATGGTTTTCATAACGGGTGATCTGATCGATGGTTCTGTCAAGCCGGTTAAGAAGGGTAACATGCTGGAGGAGCTTAAAGGCATTAAAGCAAGGTCCGGGGTTTACTTTATAACCGGAAACCATGAGCATTACTCCAATGCTGTGGAGGAAATAACTGAAATGATAGAAGAAACCGGGGTTACAGTGTTAAGGGATAAGACGGTAAAAATAAATGACAGCCTGTATATTGTGGGAAGGGAAGATATGGATGGACAGAGATTCGGACATAAAAGAGCCGGCTTGACGGAATTGCTCGAGGGAGTGGATACCAGCCTGCCTGTTATAGTACTTGACCATCAGCCCTCAAAATTGGATGAGCCCAGGAAAGCAGGGGTGGATCTTCAGCTTTCGGGGCATACCCATGCCGGACAGTTCTTCCCTGCAAGCCTGGTTACAAATATGATGTTTGAAGAAGATTTCGGATATTTAAAGGACGGGGGCTTTAATCTGGTGGTTTCCTGCGGATACGGCACATGGGGGCCGACAGTGAGGATTGGCAGCCAATCCGAAATTATTAAACTTAATATTGATTTTGCGGAATGATACCCTCTATTAACAATGTACATTGTCAATAGAGGGTATCAAGGGCTGCAGCACTAAAAATAAAAATTAGTGTGCAGCTTTTTTTATTTTCCGGGTTTCTTTATGCGCGGTCCGAAAATTTCACAAAAGTATCATACCAGAATGTCACTGGCTCTTGACATATGGCCGGGAAACGCATACAATATTATACGACCATTATTTTATTATGGTCGTATAATATTGTATAATGTTCGCAAAAGGAGGGAGTTTATGTCGCCCAAAATTTTTGCAATGCAGGAGAGGGAAGAGGCCCGGATAAAAATGCTGGACGCAGGATTTGCCCTCATCAAGGAGAACGGGATGACGCATGCCTCGGTGGAAAAAGTGACCCAGGCGGTAGGCCTTGGTAAAAGCACCTTTTACAACTTCTTTCCGTCCAAGGAAATGTTTGTATATGAGATCATCAAATACCAACGGGACCGGGCTAAACAGATGTTCATGGACACGCTGGGCGGGCGGGAAAAGATGAATGCTGAGGAAGGCAAAGCATTCCTGAAGCAGATCATTTTCAGCAAGGACAGCATCTATCAATACCTGACTGCTGCAGATCAAGCCAAGCTGTGCGCGGCCCTGCCTTCGGACTATGGGATCGATCCGGCTGCCGAGGCCGAGGTCATGGGCGGTCTTTTTGGTCATATGGAGGGTGTACGGCAGGACATCGATTACAAGGTGGCCGCCAACCTCATCAAAATCATGGCCATCGCAATGTTCCATCAGGAGGATCTGTACTCAGATGCTATGGAGCTGACGCTGAACCGTATGTATGACCTCCTGTTTTCCTGCATTTTTGAAGAAAGCGTGTAATACGCTTTTTTCGGCACGTCGGTTAGTTATAGCTAACTGGAATTAAATCTATTTTTGAAAGGAGTAAGCCAATGAACAAAAATAACAGTGCGCCGAAGGAAAAAACCGGCGTCTTACGGCTGTTAGAGCTGGCCGGATCAAAAAAGAACAAGCTCCTTATTGCCTGCCTGCTGTCTGTTCTCACCTCGGCCGCCCGTCTTGTGCCCTTTTTTACGATTTATGGAGTGATCAGAGAACTGCTTGCACACTATACCGCCATAGGAGAAGTAGATACAGTAAAAATTTATACGCTGGTAGGTTATACCTTTGCCGCCGCCCTGGTATATGGCATCTGTGCCTTTGCATCCTCGGCATTGGCCCATGACGCCGCCTACGATATAATCTATGAGCTGCGTTTAATGTTAATGGAGAAGCTTTCCCGAATTCCTTCAGGCTATTTTACCGGCACCACGCAAGGGGCCATCAAAAAGGTCATATCGGATGATGTGGAACAGATTGAGGTGTTTATCGCCCACCATATCGCCGATATGGCCGCAGCCACAGCCACCCCGGTTTTTACAATAGTTTATCTTTTCATTATGGACTGGAGGCTGGCACTGGTTACAATGGTTCCAATCCTTATTTCCACATTTCTGCTTTCAGCCGGACTGAAAAATCCAAAGGGTGCTCAAACCCAGGTGGATATGCATGACACCAAGGAAAGGATGGAAGGGACCATTGTGGAATACATACATGGGATGCCGGTGATAAAAATATTCAACCGTTCGTTGAGTGCCTTTCGCCGTTACGAACGGGATGTTTCGGACTATGTTGAAACCGTAGAGCGTACGGCACATCACTTTGCACCTGGAATGGGTGCGTATTACGCCTTCTTTGGAGCACAGCTCCTATTCCTGCTGCCTGCATCCCTGCTTTTTATTTATACAGCCTCCTCATACCTGGATTTTTTGCCGGTTATCCTGCTGTTTTTCCTGGTTGGCGGAGGGTTGAAGGAACCGATGGAAAACATGATGCAAATGATGGTGAATTCAAAGCGTATTACCGAAGGCGTCAGCCGAATCGACCGGATTTTGAAACAGAAGGAGCTTGCTGATGGGAAGACGGGAAATCCATCGTCCTGCGACATCACCTTCAGCGGTGTGTCCTTTGCCTATGAGCAGAACGGATCGCAGGCGGTGAACAATGTCTCTTTTCATCTTCAGCAGGGCTCCGTCACCGGTATTGTCGGCCCTTCGGGCGGGGGGAAATCCACTTTGGCACAGCTGCTGCTGGGCTTCTACGAGCCGCAGGCTGGCACCATACAAATCGGCGGTGTGAATATCCGGGAAATTCCGCAGTACCGTTTAATGAAGCTGGTATCATATGTGTTTCAGGATTCCTTTCTGTTCCACGATACTGTAGAGAACAACATCCGGATGGGTGACAGGCAGGCCACCGGAGAGGAGGTGGAGCAGGCCGCCAGAAACGCAGGCATCCACGAGGTGATTATGGCACTGCCAATGGGCTATGATACGGTCATAGGCGAAAAGGACGCATACCTCTCGGGAGGTGAAAAGCAGCGTATCGCCATTGCCCGGGTTTTCCTCAAGAATGCTCCCATCGTTATCCTGGACGAAGCAACGGCATATGCCGATGCCGAAAACGAGGCCAACATCCAGCAGGCATTTGCAAGGCTGGCGAAAAATAAAACGGTGCTGATTATTGCACACCGGCTTAAGACGGTTGAAAATGCAAACCGTATCCTGGTGATGAAAAATGGTGAGCTGCTTGGAGAGGGCACCCATACCGAGCTGCTGGAGCACTGCCCTCAGTACGGCAATATGATTGCAGCCAACGAGCGGCGGGACCGCTGGACCATCCGGAAGGAGGCGGCATTGGTATGAAGAAATTTAAACGCTGGTTTAAAACCATTACCTTTGGAGAAACAAAAAAGTATATCCGGCTGACCTTGTGGAACTTTCTGGACAGCTTTGCTGTGACCATCCCTTATGGGGTTATGCTTATGGCCATATATATGCTGCTGATACCGTTCTCGGAGCCCGACGCGCCGCTGCCGCGGAACCGGCTTTGGATTCTGTGCGGCGTGCTGGTATTGCAGTTGATCAGCTACCATTTTATTCGCCGGAAAACGTACATCGACATCTGTGTGGGTTTTGCCGACACAACGAAAAATGCCAGGATTTCCATGGGAGAGCATCTGAGACGGCTGTCCATGGGCTTTTTCGGCCGGAAAGATGCAGGCAACCTGTCTACGGTGCTGCTGCGTGATTACACAGAGGTGGAAAATCTGGCCTCGGGTCTCATTCCTCAGATCTCGGTGATTTTGGTTCGCCTGGCTCTGGCAATAATCGTACTGTCTGTCTTTGATTGGCGTATGATGCTCTCGGTTGTACTGGTTATTCCGCTGGCGTTACCCTTCGCATTTATGAGCTACCGCAAAATGGGTCACATCAGCGGTGAATTGCTGGAGGCGCAGCAAAATGCCGCATCGGGCATCCTTGAATATGTGGGCGGCATTCAAACGCTCAAGGCCTTCAACATGGCGGGCCAGCAGTTTGAAACGCTGAAGAACTCCTTTAAAAAGCAGCACCGGCACTCGGTGGGCATGGAGCTGGCGGCCGCCCCTGTGGGTATGGTCGGGCGCTTTATACTCAATTGCGGCATGGGAATAGTAATGCTTGCGGGCGCCTGGCTGCTGACGAAGGGTATGCTGCCGCCCTTCTACTACATCGCGTTTCTGCTGCTGTCTTTGAATATATATGAGCCTGTTATGATACTGTTCGGCTTTATCTCCGATTTTGCCCGCACAAATCGTTCAGCCTCCCGTATCAATGAGTTGAAAAACGAGCAGCCTTTGCAGGAGCCCGGAACAGGCGCCAGGCCGGAGAATATGAATATTGAATTTGAAAACGTTTCTTTTTCCTATGGAAACCTGGAGGTTCTGCATGACATCTGCCTGCGCTTCCCGGAAAAGAGTATTACAGCATTGGTAGGCCCATCCGGTTCGGGAAAATCCACCATCACCAGGCTGGCTGCGCGCTTTTGGGACCCCGGCAGCGGGACGGTTACGCTGGGCGGCGTGCCGCTTAAGAATATGAAGTCGGATGAACTGCTTTCTTATATCAGCATGGTGTTTCAGGACGTGTATCTGTTCCACGACACCATCGAAGCCAATATCCGCATGGGCAGGTCGGACGCGACGATGGATGAAATCATAGAAGCCGCTAAGACGGCGGCATGCCACGACTTCATTGCCGCTCTCCCAAATGGGTATCAGACCATTGTGGGTGAAGGCGGCTCTACGCTCTCAGGCGGAGAGAAGCAGCGCATCTCCATAGCCAGGGCACTCTTAAAGAATGCACCTATTGTCCTGCTGGACGAAGCTACTGCGTCCCTGGATCCGGAAAATGAGGTGCTGATCCAGCAGGCCATCAGCGCACTGGTTGCCGAAAAGACAGTGATTGTCATTGCCCATCGGCTGCAATCCATATGCAATGCCGAGCAGATTATTGTGCTGGAAAACGGTGCTGTAAAAGAAAGCGGTGACCATGACGAGCTTCTGAGGCAAAACGGCCTGTATGCCGGATTGTGGGAAGAACAAAGCAAAGCCGGAAGCTGGAGGATTCAATAAAAACGGACGAATTTCCGCAATACAGATATCAAATCAGATGGGTGCCATAAAATAAGGCAAATGAAAATCATATATTATGGATCATAATGTGAAAAATTATGATCCGTAATACAGGTTTTTAAGCAGTATTAGTTTTGTAATACATTTCTTTTGCACAATTTCCCTGAAACGGTTTTATTATTTTTTCTTGGGAAAATTAAACTTCCAGTTGTTTTTTTTCTTTACCGGTTGGGCCGGTTTATCCAGTTCAAGGGTTTGAGCGTATTTTGGATAATACATTTCAACTATATTTTTAAAGGTTATTTTTATGGCAGAGTACAGGGGGATTACTATGATCAGGCCGATTAAGCCAAATATCGGAATAATGCCCATCAACAAAAGTATTACGGTAAGAGGGTGGATATCCATACTCTTTTTCATTACCTGGGGAGAAATAAAATTATTGTCTATCTGTTGTACAATTGTCATCACAATAAATATTTTGACCGCCGTAAACGGATTGTCAGCCAGGGACAGCAGTATGGCAGGGATTATACCCAGCCATGGGCCAAAGAACGGAATAATGCAGGTTACCATAGCAAAAATGGCCAGAATCAGGGAATATTTAAGTCCAATAATAAGATAACCTATATACATGAGCAGTCCGATAAAAAATGCTACCAGAAGCTGACCGGCAATGTAATTGGATAATACATAATCAATGTCTGCCAGGATTTTTCTGACATTGTCCTTATGCGCGGCAGGCACAAACCTCACAACGCTGGGTGTGAACTTGCGGCCGTCTTTAAGCAGGTAAAACAATATGATGGGTATGATAATTATTATTGACCCTACATTGGTAATGGTACCGATGAAATTGATGGTGCCTTTCCCTATATTTTTAACCAGGTTCTGGGCAAACCCGGATATTTTATTGGCAATGTCGGGAGTTTGCAGTTGTGAAAGGTCAAAATAACCGAATATGTTGCTGCTCAGCAGGTTGTTGACAGTATTTTCTGCCTTCTCATACAGGCTGGGAAGACTTTGTGCGAAATCTGTAAACTGGGTTTTTACAAGTGAACCAGTGTACGAAGAAAATAAAACTATTGCCGAGAGCACAATGATAAAAGCCAGGATTATTGCCAGAATGCGGGGGATTTTACCTCTCTCAAGCAAGTTTACAAGCGGCCTGAGAATATAAAAAAGCAGCCCGCCGAAAAGAAGAGGGAATATTATAGAGTAAATAAAGCTGAGGATGGGAGAAAAAAAGAAGTCTATTTTCCCAAACATAAATATTATCAGCAGTGTTAGCAGTAAATAACAGCCATACCTGAAAAATTTACCTCCGAACACAAAATTTGTTTTATTATCCATAGGTACCTCGTAAATATATTTTATACTTATATTATGCACGCCGCAGGCGCCCACTTATGTGCCTTGTCAACATAAATTATAGAGTCAAATGAAAAAATATACAATCAATATTTTACAATATCTGAAAGCGGCCCCTGCAATATCATTGGAGATTTATCCCTATCCAGCCATTTCACCAGGGCCAGGACATCCTTTCTGTCGGCAGCTATACAGCCGCTGGTGTATTTGAGCGTCATGCCGGGATTGATTATATGAAAAAATATTGCACTTCCTTTATTTTTAATATTCTGAGGATTATAGCCTATATCAAAAAAAACATCATAAACACCGTTTTTCATACTGCTGAAGTTTTCTGCAGACTTCCAGCGGCCGTTTGCGGGTTCTCTTTGATGAGTATTGTAATACGGGGATTCCGGATCATCTACCCAGACGTCTTTTGAATCATATCTATATAATTCAAGTCCTGTTTTCACATCGGAGGTCTTACTGAAACAGGTTTCGATTTCGTATGCACCCACGGGGGTTTTCCTGTCCCCTTCGCTTTTGGAGGTTGTAAACCCCTTTTGTCCTATATATCCCTTCAGATTCTTATGTACATTCACCCAGCCGTTTTTGTTTTTTTCATATGTATTGATTACTACGTTTGAGGAATTGGTTAATTTGGATGTTACAACGATCAACTGGGAGGTATCTTTGTCTTTCATAAACTTCAGTTCTGAAATGGTTTTACTGCTCAAGCCGTATTCAGTCCTGTCATATTTGTCCAGGGAGACATCCTGTATTTTATAATTTTTATAATCGGTATCATCAAAATGCCACCATTCGGTGCTGAGCTGCTTGAAGCCGGAGGCTGTCATTGCTTTGGACAGAACGTTCAGATTTTTTCGCTGCTCGGCGCTCATGCCTTTATAATTGGGTGAAGCCTTTTCTGAAAAAGTATCGAATCCTGTGGGCATAATGACTTCCTTTCCGTTTTTATCCACAAGAGTAACATCCACAGCGGCTCCCCGGTTGTGTTTGGAGCCTGAACGATATGGGTTGGCTACATAATTTTTATCCGGCGTGGCCTCCCACATTATTTTCTGTATACTCAGCGGCCTGTATGCATCCCAGATTTTAATGGAATATCCCTGTTTTTTGACAAGGTTGTTTGCTTTTATCAGTTTATCCAGTGTACCTTTAGTCAGGACACAGGTTGGAGAAGGGTAGAGGGTTTTCTGGACAAAGTTGTCGCAGGTGGCATATTTCAAATCAATTGCAAAGTCCTTGCTGTGTTCTTCCACAAGCACAAGCTCAGTCTTCCTGATAGCGGCTTGTGCAGCCTCTGCCGAAGTAACCCCGGCAATATTCATACACATTATTATTGTAATAGCGGCTATGATAAATTTTATGCAGAAATGCTGTCTTTTAGTCATTTTTCAGGCTCCCGGGCGTTTTCTTTTAATTTTATCATATTACTGCCGGTATTAAAATCAACAAAACGCAGAAAATGCTCCGGGTTTCCGCTTATATCAAAAACCTGGAGCATTTGAATACAAATTATATTAATTCAAGTTCGGCCACCGTATCAATATCATCCGGAAGGGGATAGGTCGCTCCATCCGGTATTCCAAAATTAAAGAACAAATCCTCCGGATAATCATGAGTATTCCAGGGCCTGGTTACGGGAATCTCGGAACCGTCCTTCAGCAGCCTGATACTTCCGACTTTCCCTGCGAGATTTTCCACACATACGGCACCAATACTTTGTTCAAACACATGCGCATATATTTTACCGGTTTTGATATTCCTGGTGAAACGCCCCCAGTCGGGCTTTGGAAGCCCGGCTTTACCGCAGCCGTATATACTGCTGCCGTTTTGCCGCAGCCAGCTGCCGACCTGCTCCAGTATGGACAGGGATTCCTCCGGTATTTGGCCCTTTGCGTCCGGCCCCACGTTGAGCAGCATATTTCCGTTTTTGCTCACGCATTCCACAAGCTTACGGATTATAAGCTTGGGAGATTTGTAGTTCCTGTCGCTTGAATGATAGCCCCAGTTATTGTTCAGGGTGATGCAGGCTTCCCAGGGAACAGGGTTTCCACTGCCGTCCGTAACGCCGTTGGCAGGTATCAATTGTTCCGGTGAAGCAAAATCGCCGGAATATGTGAAGGGATTGCCGGTTTTAATGGATTGGCTGCCGTCAAGCCTGTTGTCGATCAGAATATGAGGCTGCAGCTGCCTTGCCATATTGACCAGGTCGGCAGCCCTCCAGGTCTCACCGGTCATATTGTCATATGAGAAATCATACCACATTATATCAATATGGCCATATTCCGTAAGCAGCTCTTTAACCTGACCGTGCAGGTAATCCACATATCTTGAAAAATCTCTTTTCCTGTCTTTGTACTCTTCATTTTCCCTCATGGGATGAAAGGGGTCTCCAAAGGCGGGATAATCCTCATGATGCCAGTCTAAAAGCGAATAGTACAGGCCCACCTTCAGACCCTCGGCACGGAAGGCTTCAAGAAACTCCCTTACAAGGTCGCGCCCGCATTTGGTGTTGGTGGATTTATATTCGGTAAGCTTGCTGTCAAAAAGGCAAAAGCCGTCATGGTGCTTGGCTGTCAGAACAGCGTATTTCATGCCCGCTTTTTTAGCGGCTTTTGCCCAGGCCCCCGGATCATATGCAACAGGATCGAATTCTTCAAAATATTTCTGATAAGCTTCATTGCTTATCTTTTCAACACTTCTGACCCACTCCCCCCGTGCTGGAATTGCATAAAGGCCCCAGTGGATGAACATTCCGAAGCGGGCTTCCAGAAACCATTCGGTCCGTTGGTTTCTATCCCTGATAACAGGATTTGAATTTTGCATAAGGATACTCCTCCTGATTAAGTTTGTATTTATATTTATATTTTATAAAATAGATGCTAGAATTGAATGGAAAAACGAAACGGATTTTTGTGTAAAACTGATTATTCATTTATTTCGGAGGAGATCATGAGCAGGCAAAATATTCTATTTAAAAGAGACTTTTTGGATAACCTGCGTGTAAATATTATTTTTTCGGCATATACACATTGCTGGCAGGGCTGGAGGGAGTTTGACTATATACCGGATTTCAACAAGTTCTACTTTATCTGTGAAGGGGAAGGGCTTATAAAAATATGTGATGAGGAGTTCTACCCGCAAAAGGGGCAGCTGGTATTGATGCCCGCGGGCATCCGCCAGTCCTATTCCACCATAAGTAAGGATACCTTTAAAAAATACTGGTGCCATTTTACGGCAAAAATTGGAGATATCAATGTTTTTGATTTTTTTGACGTACCCTATGTTATTGACATTGACAATGTCAATGAGCTTGAGGAGCTGTTCAAGGAGCTCATTGCCCTTCACAATGATCAAAAGCTGTCGGCAATGCTGAGAGAAAAGGCTGTCATGACGGAAATAATAGCCTGTTTCATTGAAAAGGCAAATGTTGAAGATTTCAAGGTCTCCAGATTTGCTTCTCTGGAGAAAATTGACAGTGTGGTGAAATATATAGATTCCCATATTTCAGAAAATCTGTCGGTTGAGTCACTGGCCGAGCATTTTCACTTCCATCCCAATTATTTTACCCGTATTTTCAAGAAATACATGGGGCTGCCCCCGATACAATATATCAACAAAATGAGGATTGAGAGGGCCAAATACCTTTTAAGGACAACCGACCTGCAGATCAATGAGATTGCAGCCGGCACAGGCTTCCTGGACGTATACTACTTTTCCAGGTCCTTTAAAAGCCTTACGGGGTATTCGCCCTCTGATTTCAGGAATATCAGTCCAAACTCTTTCTGAACCGCTTTGTTGCGATGAAAAGGATAACTGCGGTAAAGCCCAGAAGAGCTGCGGTATCCTTCCATAAATAATCCAGTCCGATACCTTTCAGGGCAATTCCTCTTATAATGTCAAGAAAATATGTCAGCGGAATAATATAGCCTAAATAGCTGATAGCTTCCGGCATTGCCTCTCTCGGGAAAATGAAGCCCGACAGCAGGATGCTTGGAAGGAGGAAGAATACCATCACTATCATTGCCTGCATCTGGTTTTTGGCAAAGGTGGATATAAGCATTCCGATTGAAAGCGAGCAGTATACAAAAAGAAATCCCAAAAGCAGCAGCAAACCCACGGAGCCCGCTATACCGACCTTGAAGACCCAGATGCACATGGCCAGAGAGAACAGGAAACCCGAATAGCCTATGACGATATAGGGGATGAGCTTTCCCAGTATCAGCTCGGAGGATTTGATGGGCGTGACTATCAACTGCTCTATGGTGCTTCTCTCTTTTTCTCTGACCAGAGCAAAAGCCGTCAGCATAATGGTTACGTTCTGCAAGATAAGGCCGACTAGGCCCGGTATGGTAAACTTTGTACTCTCCATATCAGGGTTGAACCATACATCCGTTTTCAGAGATATTCCGGTCAGCTTGTCGGGAGTAATACCGTATTTCATCAGCCTTTCAGCTGTATACTTCTGTGAAAAGCCCCTTGCAATGAGCTGCCCGCTGCTCATTGCCGTCCTGGCGGTGGTTGGCTCTGTGCCGTCTATTATCAGCTGTATTTCAGTATTTGAACCGCTCTTTACCTTGTCGGAATAATCCTCCGGAATGATCAGGCCGGCTTTGGCATCTCCGCTTTTTACAAGCTGGGCTATCCTGTCCTCCGACTGCACTGTCTCATACACCATAAAATAATCCGACTCTGTAAATTTGTCGAGAAAGGCCCGGCTTTCTTCAGTATTGCTCTGATCATACACGGCAGTGGGGATTTTATCCACCTCGGTATTAACGGCATAACCGAACAGCAGCATCATGACAACGGGCATTATGAAGGGAAGCCGCAAGCTGATGGGATCCCGCTTTACCTGTATGAATTCCTTCTTTATAATGGATATGAATCTTTGAAAACTGAAACGGTTGTCAGCGCTGCTCATTTATATCATCCCCCTTCAGAAAATTCAGATCTCCTATAGTGCCCGCAACCTTCTGATTGGTTGTCTGCTCAACATATTTGATGAATATATCCTCCAGGTTCCGCGCACCCTCCATATCAATCAACTGTCTGGGAGAGGCGATGTTAATAAGCTTTCCGTTCAATATAAAGCCCACTGTATCACAGCTTTCAGCTTCATCCATATAGTGTGTGGTTACAAGAATGGAGATACCTTGACGGGCCAGCGAATGTATAATTTCCCAGAAGACCCTTCTGGAAACAGGATCAACACCTGCCGTGGGTTCGTCAAGGATAAGGAGCCTGGGTTTGTGTATCAGGGCACAGCCAAGAGCCAAACGCTGTTTCCAGCCTCCTGAAAGTGTTCCTGCCAGGCTTTTTTCCTTGCCTGTAAGGTTAGCCATGGAAATAAGCTCCTTTTTCCTCTCGGCTGTAACCTTTTTGGGCAGGCCGTAAATGCCGCCGTAAAAGTCGAGATTTTCCTCTACCGTAAGGTCTTCGTAAAGACTGAAACGCTGGCTCATATAGCCCAGGTTTTGTCTGACAGCTTCGGTTTCCCTGGCCACATCCCTGCCCATAACAAGGGCTTTTCCGGAGGTGGGGCGAAGTACTCCGCAAAGCATACGGATGGTTGTTGACTTACCTGAACCGTTTGGCCCCAGAAAACCAAAAATGGTTCCCTTGGGGATTGAAAAATTTATATTATCTACAGCAGTTAAATCACCAAATTTTTTAGTGAGGTTTTCAACATAAATAGCATATTCCATAATAACTCCAATCTGCCGACTCAGGGAATTTCCCTTCCGACCCTCTTTTAGATGTCCTGGGGTGAGATTCCGTCGATTATCAGCGTAATCATGTCATCAATTTCCTTTTCACATTCCGAAAGTTTGAAGTTGTCGGTAAAAAGCATCTTCTGAGCTATGAAGGCCACGAAATTTCCTATGATATTCCTCACTATCATCATGGGATCAATATCTGTACGTATTTGACCCTGGGCAGCCATATTTTCAAAGAATGCAAGTATTTGCTGCTGTATTTTAGTGATAAGATTGTGATATATAACATCCCTTATATCCTGATGGAAGAGGGCTTCACTGACTATTACCCTGAACATGGGAAAAAATTTCTGTACCAGCTCAAGTCTGTCCAGAAGTATGTCCTTAAGTACCGTTCTTAAATCCTTTTGTTCTTCATTTTTAAAGATATTATACAGGGAGTCGATAAGGATTTTGTCTGCTGCAACCTTTATACCCTGCAGCATTATGCTGTGCATAATATCCTTTTTTGTTTTAAAGTATCTGAAAATTGTCCCTTCGGCAACACCTGCCTTTTTTGCAATCTCACTGGTGGTGGTTGATGAAAAGCCCTTCTCATTTGAAATCTGGATTGCCGCCTCAAGAATTCTTTTCTCTTTGTCCGGCAAATCCAGTTCGGATAAATCAATATTTTTACTCATGAAATCGGATGCATCCTTTCTTTTGCCATATGGCGCATTATTGCCAACAGGCGGGGTATTTAAATTAACGCATTGTCTTAATCTTTCAGCTGAATAATTAATATATTATTAAAATGAGTGAGTACTCACTACAATTTTATGATATTCCATCAGCTAATCAAATGTCAAGAGAAATTCTGAATATTAATATGATTTTATTAAACAATATCATTAGTGGTCTGTGATATATAAAACTATAATATCTAAAACGTATATTGTCCGGCGAGAAAAATTTTCTCAGGACAGGGCGGAGGCGGCTGTGGCAAAGTCGGAGAAAACTGTAAAAATACTTAAATATATTGGTATCGGCCTTGCAGCAGGGGCGGCAAACGGCCTTTTCGGATCAGGGGGAGGCACCATTGCCGTTCCTGCTATGGTCTTTTTGCTGGAAGAAGAGGAGCATCGTGCACATGCAACCGCCCTGCTGATAATCCTGCCGTTGACCCTGGTAAGCAGCTGCTTTTATCTGGCAAATCATTTTGTGGATTGGAACCTGACCTGGAAAGCCATGGCCGGAGGAGTTGCAGGAGGGATCATAGGAGCTTTTCTTCTGAATAAATGTCCTTCGGATTTATTGAGGAAGGTATTTGGTATTTTTATGATAATTGCAGCATTCAGGATGATTTTCTGATCCGGTGCTAATACTAATCTCATATGCTGATAAGTAGTTACGCGTATAAAAATGTTTTCAGGAAAGGTATGACTATGATAGTAATTTTGATAGGTCTGGCAGCAGGCATAATAAGTGGAATGGGCATAGGCGGCGGAGCAATCCTGATACCGGCTCTGGTATTGTTTGTGAAACCTGAACAGCATGTGGCCCAGAGTACTAATTTGCTGTTTTTTATTCCAACTGCCATAGTTGCGTTATCAATACATATCAAACACAAAAGTGTTGATTTTAAAACCGGAATCCCAATTGTGCTTTTCGGGCTGGCGGGAGCAGTTCTGGGGTCTTATATAGCTCTGGCCATCAACGGGGAGATATTGAGAAAAGGCTTCGGCATATTTTTGCTGGGTATGGGCTTGTATGAGATTTGTGGAAAGAAAAAAACGCGGAAAGCTAAAACTTAATAATCAATTTTAGAATTTTGTTGTTACACATTTGGGTAAGAAATCCGCAAAATAACTGTATATGAAAAAATATTGGCATGGTTTCTTGCTTGACGCGTTGTGCCAGCTGGTTGGCCGGTCAACTTTTGCCGGTAAAAAGATACTACTGGCTATAACGATACTCCCGCACTAACTTCAAGCAATGGATGCACACAAAGCGCTTACTTGAAATAGTACGGTTCAAAACAAGTATTTGTTCCTGTCGCAGCGACTCGACCATCCGGGTCTCGCGTGCTGCTCAAAGTGACCTCCTGTCACTTTGCCGGCAAAAATCCTTGTTTTTCACCTACAAATTTCAGTAAGCACTTTTACCGTGCAATCCATTGCTTGAAGTTGTACTCGCGTATCGTTATGATGAGAATAAACTATTTATCTGCAAAGTTGAGAGCAACGGAACATATACAACGCGTTATTTTTATAGATTACTTTGATATTTTTCCAACCGTTGGTTATTGTGCGGATTCCGTACGAGGCAGGTGCAATAAGTGAGCAGAAAATTGATTAATAAAGCTTTGCATTCAGAGTTTTTTTCTAACGGTGATTGAACGCAAAGTGCTAGCTTAATACTTACGTATCGTTATGATGAGAATAAACTATTTATCTGCAAAGTTGAGAGCAACGGAACATATACAATGCGTTATTTTTATAGATTACTTTGATATTTTTCCAACCGTTGGTTATTGTGCGGATTCCGTACGAGGCAGGTGCAGTAAGTGAGCAGAAAATTGATTAATAAAGCTTTGCATTCAGAGTTTTTTTCTAACGGTGGTTGAAGGCAAAGTGCTTGCTTTGAAGTGTACGGTTAAAACAAGTATTTCTTGTTATTAAGAAATAGCTTGCGCAAAAAAAATTGTGGATAAGTTCTCAAATAACCCAAAGCCTTACAGAATGGCAGTAAAGTATGATGAGGAATGTAAACAAATCTTAGAGGAATATTGTAAACAAGAAAATGTTAACAAAATGGAAGCTGCCAGACGAGGTATTAAGAAATTAAAGGACGACCTAAAAAAATGAAAGGAAGCAGTGTCCAGACGGAAATCAAGCCACTACTTCCCCAACCGACAACCGCCTAAAGGCAATTGCAGCGTAAATATTGTATCATGCGAGGCAATTTTTTTCAAGCATTGTTGGAAAACGATGATGAAAGGATGGAGCCTATGACAAACGAAGAACAAAAAATGTTCAAAACCTTTATAAACATGCGGGAAGAAATCGCAATTAATCGCTTTAAAAACAATTTGCAGTATCTTGAACTTTATGCACAGCAGGAGAAAACTGAAAATATGGTGGAAGAACTGTTTCAGCGATTTGAGAGGGAGAAACGCATTGCCATTCACCGTCATTATGAAGGAGAAACAATAAAACTATGAAATCTATATTGCAGGAACTGTATGACGGTAGTATATACCCGGATGAACTAATCATTTCAAAAGACCCGGAATATTGGTCGTTAAACAAAAAAATATCCGTCAAGATGGACATGTGGAAAAATAAGCTTTCAAAGGATGAATTTACAGAGCTTGAGGCTTTAATGGATTTACGTTCCCAAGTGGACTCCCTGCACGCCGAAGCCTCCTTTTTGTACGGCTTTAAGTTTGCGACATGGATTATGATTGAAGTGATGACCGGAAAGGGGGAGCTTGTACGGTAATGAGAATTAAAGCTTGCACATGCCATGATGAGAACGATACCATTGATGTAGTCACTACGGATAATACAAAAATGTACCTCTTATGTGCTGCGATTGAGAACAGTTCACATACGGACATGATTGGCCGCTCAAAGCTGAGATGGCTTAAAGACAAGGAACCAGCCACATATGCGGAGTTTGTTGTCAAAGGCGATTTGCAGGATTTTTTAGACCGATATGCTGAAAGTTACCATCAACAACAGGATACCATGGAAAAACAGCTTAAAGCACATTTTGTCGGAGATAAGGCATATGCTGCCGCTATGGCAAGAGAAATTATGATGTACGGTGAATAACGAACATTCCCTAATAGCCGGATAAATGGGGGAGGACTGCTCATGTCGGGCAGTTTTCCCCATTTTAGTGCTTTGTCAAAACAAGTCACTGTGTGTACCTGTTCTGGTAAGCGTCAGAACTAAAATATCGTTGTCAATTTTGTATATCAAGAGCCAGTCAGGGGTGATATGGCATTCTCTATGCCCCAGCCAAATGCCGGATAGTGCATGGTCTTTGTTTTTCTCTGGCAGAGGACTGCCAGCTGCCAGCAGGGAAACAATGCCTTGCAGCAGTTGAAGGTTATATCCCCGTTTCATAATGGACTTTAAATCCTTCTTAAATCTACCCGTTGCCAGAATTTCATAATTCATTTTTAACCTCCGCCACCAGTTCCTCAAAACTTGAATAGCGTTTAGCGTTTGGGTCACGGCTTATTCGGTTGGCTTCTTCCATAGCGGCTATTGTTTCGACATTAGGCACATTCAGAGAAATTTCAAAAGGGATTTTCCCCTGCCGTACGGACTGCCGGACAAAGATGGTGAAGGCTGTCGTCATGTTCATGCCTAACTCAGAGAAAAGCTGATCCGCCTGCTCCTTCAGTTCTTTATCTATGCGTATAGTTAAATTTGTTGTTTCAGACATTTGCAATACCTCCTTTGCTATCATTATATACATTTTAACACAAAACATGTGCACTGTAAATGCAATGCACATAAAAATAATATTGTTCTTCATATGGCTATACCTACTTCATTTTTCCAGCCACAATTTTGAAAAAACAGAGCTGCCTCGCAATAATAGGTTTTTAAACCATTATTTTTAAGACAGCTCCGTTGGTAGATTAGACTCGATTAAAAATTAATTATTTGTAAAGTTCCTTGTTTTCATTTATCTTCTTTGACATGTATTTTTCAAGGGTTTCCATTCCTGAACGGGATGCATTTTTCAGGTACTCATTATATGCTTCTTCTGCGCTGCTTTCGCTGTTTGAAAGGATAACCTTTGCTTCATAGGTCTTTACAAGCTCTTTGATCTTTTCAAATATAACCTTTTCATCTGTTTCAGCAAGTGGATTGGAAGCTATAACCCAGGGGTAATTATCAAACTTTTCACGAACCACTTTGTATGTATCCGCAACTAATGCAGGATCAAGTGTCGCGCAACGGGAATTAGCTTCAACTATTTCTGAGCCGCCGAGATAGAACCACGGGTTGTATTTGGTCTTCTGTGTGTCATCTTTTATGGATTGATTCCATTCCTCAGAGAAGACAGGGAGGCCTTCGCTATTGAGAGTGTACTCGATTCCTTCGCGTCCCATCTGTGTTATTGCCTGTCCTTCAGGTGAGAACATCCAGGACATGAGTTTGATGGAAGCTTCGGGGTTCTTGTTATTTTTGGTGATAAAGGTTGCAGACCAACCAACATCAGAAGTTATGAAAGAAGAGTCCTTAAAGGGTACCATTTCTGCAAACACATATTTGGGGTTGATAGCTGCCAATTCGGCATTTGGAGTTGGTATACCATTTTGTGTACATATGCAGCCAAAGAAATATTTATCTCTGGCAATTGCGGTACTGCCTTTTATGAAAAATGCATCGTCTGCGCTGATAAAGCCGCTGCGGTAAGCTTTATTGAGCCACATAAGAACTTCTTTATAGCGGGGATCCTTTGTGTAATGTATATAGGAAGAATCGGGCTGTTCAATATAGTCAACGGCGCCCATTCCGATCAGATTACGGAAAACAAGAGTGTTCCAGTTCTCTGTAAGATTAAGCGGAACCATATCGGGATATTTGCTTTTTACCTGTCCCATAATATTAAAAAGATCGTCGAAGGATTCCATTTTAGGACTGCCTATATCCTCCCAAAGATCTTTTCTGTAAGTTAAAGAAGATACCATAGGAACAGAGCTTACATTCTCCCAATCTTTTTTTTCGGAATAGTGATTGAGAATTGTGTAGGCAATACCATCACTTGAAAAACCACGTCCGATACCCAACTGCTTGTCGCTGGGGGTCCAGCCGGTATTATATTTTTGGAGAAGCTCTTCATAGGAATAGCTTAATTTGGAGTTGGACATACGGTCAATGGAATTCTGAGTGTACACAAGGTCAGGCAGCTCACCCGATGCTATCATAATACCAAGTTGTTTATCGTCAATGGCGATAGTGGGGTTAAGTGTAACACCTGTGCGTTTTGTGATTTCTTCAGGAATGATACCTGTAAATTTTTCAACTGCATACCATGAGTGATCAATGAAAATATCCAGAGTTACAGGTTCATTTTTGGAAACAGCACTGCTTTCCGATGAGTTTGATTCATTTGATTTGGAGGGGCTGCTTCCGCCCCCGCAGGCTGTAACACTTGCAAGCACGCTGCAAATCAAAAGCATAGCAAAAAATTTTTTCATAAAATCCTCCTAAATATTATTTTTATACAATTAAAGCCGGGATTTGAGAATCCATCAGCCTTTAACTGAACCTAGGGTAAGACCGCTTACAATATATCTCTGAAAGAAGGGATATATCAGAAGTATAGGTGCAACAGCCACGATCATGGCTGCCAGCTGAACTGAAACAGTAGTAATGGTACCGCCTGCGACTGAAGCCGCATAGGAATCCATGTTTGATTGTGACATACTGGATTTTTTTATAACTGACATAAGCAGATAACCCATAGTACGAAGAGCTTTATTCTGAGTAAAGAAAGCACAGTCATACCAGCTGTTCCATTGTGTAACCGCAGTAAATATTGCAATTGTGGCAAGCAATGGCTTTGAAATAGGCAGGATAATCTTGCGTAAAATTGTAAGTTCTCCTGCGCCGTCAATACTTGCCGACTCTGCCAGATCTTTCGGAATATCCTGAAAAAATGAAATAGCTACTATTAAGAAAAATGTATTAAGTGCACTTGGAATAATATAGACAAGGAACGAATTGGTCAGGTGCATTGAGCGGATAACCATATAATAGGGAATAATACCGCCCGAAAAATACATGGAGAAGATTACCATACCCATGTAAAACTTTCTGAAAATCAGATTCTTTGCCGAAAGGCCGTAAGCAACAAGGCAGGTGAAGAAAACTGTTATACCGGTGCCCAGTACTGTTCTTAAAACTGTTATCAGGAGTGCCTTTCCCCAAGCCGGATCATTGAGAAGCTCTGCAAAGTTGTCCAGGGTAAATTTCCGCGGCCAGAAGTATATGCCGCCATAAGTTGCATCCTTTCCTTCATTAAAGGCAAGTACTATGGAAAGGAAAAACGGGTAAAATGTTATGATAAATATAAATATTGCCAAAGCATAAACTACAGTATCAATTATCCAGTCCTCTTGTGTACGTTTGATTTTGTGAGAAAATTCTATAGAAGTTTTCATATGAACTTAAGCCTCCTTTGGTTAAAATAAGCCATCACCAGTGAACTTCTTTGCAAGAGAGTTGCTGGTTAAAACAAGAAATACCGAGATTATTGATTGGCAAAGTCCTATTGCGGCGGCATAAGCATATCTTCCGCTGGACAAACCGACTTTCATAACATAGGTTTGAATATTTTCAGAAATATCTATATTGCCTGCATTTCCCAACAAGTATGACTGGTCGAAGTTTGATCCTCCAAGGCCGCCTCCCAGCAGGTTTCCCAGGGCAAGAATAAGAACAACGGTAATTGTGCTTCTGATTCCGGGTAAAGTAATGTACCAAATTCTTTTTATACGGCCTGCACCGTCAATTTGTGCCGCTTCATAAAGTGACAGGTCAATGCCTGCCATACTTGCCAGAAATAGTATGGCCCACCATCCCATGTCCTTCCAGCAGGCAGTTATTACGGCAATAGGCAGGAAATAGGAACTGCCTGTAAGAAACTTAATGGGGCTGTCTGCTAAACCAAGATTCAATAAAAAGGAATTAATAACTCCATTTGACTGCAGGAAAATCTGGCAGAAGCCTGCCACTATTACCCAAGAAATAAAGTATGGCAAATAGCTTGCTGTTTGAACAAGTTTTTTCATGGGGCTTATTTTAATTTCATTAAGCACCAATGCCAGCAGGATTGGTAACGGGAAGGTGAATATCATCTTCAAAATACTCATCACCAGGGTATTACGGATGATACCTAAACTGTTGTAGTCGGTGAAGAATTCAATAAAGTACTTGAATCCTACCCAACCACTGGTAAATATACCTAAAATACCGCTGGAAATCTTATAATCCTTAAAAGCCATCAGAATTCCTACCATCGGTATATAGCTGAAAATAAAAATAAATAACATGCCTGTTAATGTAAATAGCTGCAAGTGTCTTTGCTTCCATAACGGAAGCAACAATCGGTTTTTAATATTGTTGATCAAAAAATCACTCCCCAATCAGAATAAAAGCACTGAAGAAATGTACCTGGAATTGAAAGAACATGTAGATGCATCACTTAAATTCAAGCCCATTGTAGCAAAGCGGCTTTGTCCGTGTAAATTGTCACAAATTCATTTTACTGTCACTTATCACTTTTTTCAGTTTGGAGATAAACTCTGTAAAATGGATGATGACTGGGGTTGACAGGTGTTTTATACTTTGTGCCCGATAATATATGACAGTCAAGATGAACTTCTGACACTTGAGATTATATGAGGAAAGACAGTAACATTTTAGTGTAGATGTATTTGCTTTGGTCTAAAAATACTCAAAATCTCAAAATAAGGAAGGTGCGCAGATGGCGTTAAATTCACAGAAGGTTCTTGCTGATATATTCAAAAAAGAAACAACGTATAAGGATATGGCGGCTAAAGAGACTTTCATACGCAAGGTAAATCCTACATACCCCGGAGACGTATTTGAACGCCCCATGGGCAAGTCATCCCGTATTTATACTCCTAAAATGAAAGGCAGCATTTGGGGTGAGGCTGAACATATAACATTAAGCATGTTGAAAACAGATATTTACGACAGGAGATACTTCAGAAGGAAACCCATTACACTGGATGAGGTGATGAAAGGGGCCTTTTCGGAGGCAAACAGGGATTATGACGACATGCCGCTAACAGGATTGACAAGACCTAAATACGGTGTGCTCCTTGAGACCGGAGGAAGGTTCGATGCCCAGGCCTGGTCAGAGCTTTATCCGTTTCCCTGCCAAAAGGCAGTAGGACAGGTTATAGTCAAAGCAAAGGATATGGAGGGAGCCGAACAGCCGGATGCCATACATGAAATGAACAGCGGAGTTGCTTCGGTTCATGTGGAGAAAGACAGCAAAGAGCTTGATATAAAATACCTTATGTCCATGAAACGGAATGTGGTGGTGGTGGATACCGAGTATAAAAACCTGGAAACACCATTGCAGTTTAGGCTTTACCGCCATCAGGACCAGGGGCATAGACGTTATATGGACGAAAACGGTAATTATATTGAAAAACCGGAGACAGGCGGAGTAGTCTATCGTCCTGTTTCAAAAAAAGATCCTGTAAAATATTATGATTACTCAGCAGATTCAGATTTTAACAAACCATTTGCCCCTCCTGCAAGCGGGTGTGACGGGAGATTTTTCTGGATTGAACAGGTATTCCCTGTGGACAGGACTTTTAAAGATGGATTCCGCTATGTGATGATGGGAATGGTGTCCGACCCCGATGCAGAAATTTCATATCAATCACTCAAAAAGGGTTTGGGAACTCCTCAGCGTATACCCAGAGATGCTCAAGGCAAGCTTATTTTCCATTTCACCATCGGACACGATGGTGAAATGGAAAAGATGGAACGAGCCTTTTCCTGGGTCCGAAATTCACCCGGTGTTGCCGGAACGGCAGAGATTTCAACAATAGGAACCGGCAAAGCCAGAATATATGTAAGTGTTGTTACATCAAATGAAACCGGGGATTATTTTGAAGAGGCAAAGAGACAGCTTCTCGAAGCGGAGAAAGTCGGATACAAGGGTTTGTATGAAGAAAATCGCAGCTGGTACGATGAGCTGTATACCCGTAGGGAGAACGGGCGTATTTTTGTGGGGAGTCCACAAAGCCGTGATGAGAAGGTTAACAATTCTCTTTTAAAGGATGCCTATTTAAGCTGGTCTTACGGGCACGGCGGCTACTGTGCACCCGATCCTTCCAGGAAAGAGGGCGGGGCAGGATATGCGGCCTTTGATATTGATACTCAATCCTGGCATTCGCTGCCTTGCTATAATGAGCTTTTCACCGAGGGCAAATGGTTTGTGCGTAACCAGTACGAAATAATGTATATGTGGTCGCAGCTTGTAACCTATTGGAAGGATGCATTAAAGCAAAAGGCAAAGGACATATACGGTTTACCGGGCCTTATAATGGGCCATGGCTATTTGCCTCCGGCAGAACCTGATCCATGGTATATAGAAAACCAGACCCTGGATTTTTGCATGGAAGTTCCGGGACAGGTAATGAAAGTAATCTGGAATTTATGGGATTATACCGGTGATGAAGAATTTTTAAAGGAAACTGTGTACCCGGTTTTAAGGGAACTTGCAATTTTCTACGAAGCCTTTGCCCGCAGAGGCTATGACGGAAAATATTATCACCTGCTGCCCACTGTTGAAACAGAGAGCTATGGAATTTCATACAAACTGAAATATGCGCAGGATACCACAGGTGCAATTGCCGTATTCCGCAAAACACTCAATATGGCCATAGAAGCTGCAGCAATGATGAATGTGGACAGTGAGCTGATTTCTGCTTGGAAAGAGGTTGCGGATAATCTGCCCCCATACCCTAAATTCATGGTTGGAACAGGTGAAATTTTAGCAGGAAATCCGGGAGCAATGCCAAGGTGGCAGGCAGGGGATCATGAAATCAACAGTGCAAACTACCCTGCAACACTGGCAGATGAAATAAATCTTGACAGCCCTGATGAGGAAAAGGATTTGATTGTCCGTACCTGTGACACTGTCCGTGCTGCGCATAATTCCAACCCGTACATACTGGTAGGAAGATTTGCAGAGTATGTTCCATGCAGCTACAATATGCCGTCAATTAAAATAGATGACAACAGGATATTGACCGATGAGTTGCTGGAAAATCCCGAAAGGATACTTAACAGCAGATCCGGAAGAATTCATATTTTCCCTGTTGTACCTGAGTGGTGTACAATTTCATTCAAAAATATGCTTGCCCGGGGCGGTTTTGAGATTTCAGCAGCAAAGGATGCGGAAGGTATAAAAGCTGTAACAATTACCGCACGCCGTTCATTGGAATGCCGTATCGTCAATCCGTGGCAGGGAAGTAAAGTTGCCGTTACCGACACAAACACCGGAAAAGCAGTTCCTTTCAGCCTGGATGGAAAGTGTCGGGAAGGTATCGTATTCAAAGCTGAAAAAGAACATTCTTACAGCATCGATAAGGTATGATGATTGCAGCTATGTGTCTTTTTACCGGAGGAGGAATCTACTGTAGGAATGAACAACTTAATAGGAAGATTAAAAAACAGTCTCAATTATTACTGCATTTTGTTTGAGGGGATTTTTAACATACTTGGGACGGATATTTTGGGAATGGCCACAATTATACCTCTTTTTCTGGCGGATTTCGGGGCGGGAACCGGATTAATCGGTTCGCTTACCACAATAAATAGTATTATAGGCGCAATTATGCCGTTGATTGCCGGAAGTTTTATAGCTGCTACAGCAAGTAAGAGAAAAGTATCGCTTTTGTTTAACGGTGTTTCCCGTAGCCTCATATTGGTGATACCGGTTGTTCTGCTTATGGGACTCTCAAATTCCATGGTAATTGCAATATTCTTTGCAGTGATGCTTGTCTATTTCATTTGCCAACCGGTGGCCGGGATTTCATGGAACTATTTATTGGGAGACTGTGTAGATGCTCAAAAAAGAGGCAAATTGATGGGAACGCTATTTGCAATCTCGGGCTTTATTACCTTTGCTTCCAGCAATATTATAAGGCTCATACGTGGAAATGAGGGCATAAATCAGTCGCAAAAATATGCATTGATTTTTGCTTTGGCAGGTGTGTTTTTATCTGCGTCGGTACTTTGCTTTGTACCCCTTAAAGAGAAAAGTGTCGGTAAGGCTAAGAGAGAAGAATTAAGCACGAAAGCCTATATTTCAACACTGCTGATATGCTTTAAAAATAAGGATTTTGTACGTCTGCTTTTTGCAAATGGATTTTCCCAGGTATCTACGCTGATAAATGCATTTATCTATGTATATGCGCAGAACACTTTAAAGCTGAGTGTAGGTGAGATTTCCAACCTTTTAGTTATACAGACGGTTGGTATTATATTAGGAGGATTAATAACCGGCCGTGTTTCCTCCAGATTTGGAACAAAGAGATTGCTGATTTTGGTTGAGAGCATCGGGCTGTCTATTCCTCTCTTAGAACTGGCTTCCTCTCAGGTTTCATCATTTGCTGCTATAGCAATTGCCGTATTTTTGCTGGGATTTTCAAAGAGCGGATATATGGGATACCAGATTCACCTGTTGGAGTTGGTTCCCTCCGATAAATCCATATATCATCTTGTAAGCAAGAGTCTCGCACTGTTACCCATTTCTTTTGTCAGTGTGGGCGTAGGTTTATATATGGAGTATTTCCCGGTCAGGAATATATTTATAGCGCAAATTTGTATATGCCTGATTGCAGTATTTTGTACAACACGCCTGAAGTCAATTGTTTACAAAAACCAGGATTAATGTAAATGGATTTAAAAGAATAGAGTATATGGAGATATAGCGTGAACGAATTAAAATACTGTAGTAATTTGACCGCGTACCTCCACGATAATTTCATTACTATTTGTGCCAAAAGTTGGTGTGGAGGTTTTTATGATTGATGAAAAGCAAATTGAAAGTATTCTATATAAGCTTAAACGTTTTGAAGACACATTAAGCGAGTTATTATTTGAAAAAATTGACACCCTTGATATGGTACGCTATGAAACCACGGATTCTCTTTATAGCATACCTGATAATGTTGAGTACATACCCTGCAAAGAGGGGGACCTTTGGGGAGGTGAAGGCTGCTATGGCTGGTTTAAGGGGAAGTACACAGTTCCGGAGGAAATGGCGGGAGAACCACTTTTCGTATACCCCAAAATTGAAGGCTATGAGGCGTTATTATGGGTAAATGGAAAGCCTTTTGGAACCTTTGCTACAAAAATTGTTGTTACAACCCATGGCAATCATTACTGCGATATGATAAGCCTTGCGCCTGAGGCCGGAGAAGAAATTGATATAGCCATTGAGTGTTATGCAGGACACTATGTAAAGGGGACACAGCCCTTTGAGAATAATAAAAGATCTGATTTCAAGAACAGGTACACTTCTGTAGATATTTGTGTGAAAAATACAGAGATCTCTGATTTCTATTTTGATTTGAAGACCCTTAATCAGCTTGTAAAAGCTCTGGACAGGAACAACTACCGCAGGGCTAATGTAATAAATACATTTAAGAAGGTTCACAGGATTTTGTATTATTCCTATGAAAATGTCAGCCGGGAAAAGTTCCTGGAAGCCCTGCGGGAAGCAGCTCCCCTGCTCAAGAGGGAATTGGAAAAGAAAAATTCTGCTTCTGCTCCCTATGCCGGCTTGATTGGACACAGCCATATGGATACAGCCTGGCTTTGGCATATTGGAGAAACCATAAAAAAATGTGCCCGCACCTATTCAAATCAGATGAGCCTGATGGAGCAGTACCCTGAACATCGTTTTATGCAGAGCTCGGCATATCATAGCGAGATGATAAAAGAGCATTATCCTCAGTTGTTTGAAGAGATTAAAAAGAGAGTCAGGGAAGGCCGTTATGAGCCCAACGGCGGGGTCTGGGTTGAGTGTGACTGCAACATTACTTCGGGAGAGTCAATGATCCGTCAATTTCTCTGGGGACAGCGCTTTACCAGAGAAAACTTCGGATATACGGCCGATACCTATTGGCTGCCCGATACCTTTGGCTACAGCCCCACGATACCACAGATTATGAAAGGCTGCGATGTAAATTATTTTGTTACAACCAAGCTTTCCTGGAATGATTATACTGCGTTTCCTTATGACTCTTTCTATTGGAAGGGTCTTGACGGTACCAGGGTTCTGACACATTTTCCAAAGACACATGATTGGCCCTGCCCTGAAACTCTTCAATTTTTCCTGCACAGTGACAAAAAGCATGCCGATATTGTAAAGGAAAAGACCGTCTCAAATATGAAGCTCATTGGATATGGATTTGGTGACGGAGGAGGGGGACCTCAGTACGAGATGATTGAAATGGCACGCCGCATAGAGGACCTGGAAGGTGTGCCCAGAACAGAACATATTACCGTCAGCAATTTTATGAAAAAACTGGAGAATTCCATTGTGGATGCCCCTGTTTACAGCGGTGAGCTGTACCTGGAGCTGCATCGCGGTACGTTGACCAACCAGCATCAGATCAAGCGCAATAACCGTCTGGCTGAAATAGGGCTCCACAACCTGGAGTATGTAACTGTTTGCAATGCCATTAGCAAAATGGAAAAACCGGATGGCAGGGAAATTGCTCTGCTTATGAAAAGGCTCCTTGTTAACCAGTTCCATGATATTCTCCCCGGAACCGGGATACCTCGTGTACATCAGGAATGCATTAAAGAGGTTGGAAATATAATTTGTAAGGCAAACGAAATGATTACTGATGTTATTGGTGCTGCCGGTAATGACAGAATTACAGCAATAAATACCCTTTCCTTTGGCAGAAAAGATGTAATTTACTTTAATCTGGAAGAGGGCAGGATGCTGAAAGATGTGCAGACACAGCAAACTTTTACAGACATTGCCGGAAACCATTGTGTGGCGGCCGGAGGAGTGGAAATACCGGCATTTGGCGCTGTAACCTTTTCAACTGTCGGGGGAAGGCCTTTAAACGATATACAGGATGTGCCCTTTAAGCTTGAAGATGATTTTCTAACAACTCCTTTTGCAAAGGTACATTTTGATAGCAAGGGCTATATGGATTCCTTTGTTGACCTTCGAAATAACCGTGAATTGCGGGGAGACGGCTATGCTCTTAACACCTTCCTCATAGCAGAGGATGTTCCCTCCCGCTGGGACAGCTGGGACCTGGATGCCGACAGCCAGATGAAATTCCGGGATGAGGCAGAACTGCTGAGCCGTGAGGTTGTATCCTGCGGTGCGGTGGAGTTTCGTATAAGGAACATATACAGGCTGACAGAGCTGTCAACCTTGAAGCAGGATATGATTTTCTTTGCCCATAGTCCGGAGGTTAGATTTGAAACTGTTATGGATTGGAATGACAATCATAGATTCCTTAAAACTGCTTTTGATACTTCGGTTTTCAGCAATTTCAGCAGGGAGGAAGTACAATTTGGCTATATCACCCGTTCGTTACACAGAAATACTGATGATGATAAGGCAAAATTTGAAGTCAGCAATCACAAATATGCGGATATATCTGAAAGCCGTTATGGTGTGGCAGTTTTAAATGACAGTAAGTATGGCATTTCAGTCAAGGACTCAAATCTTCGCCTGTCATTGCACAAGGGTGGCTGCAATCCTGATTATAACGGGGATAAGGGAATTCATGAATGTACTTATTCACTCCTGCCCCATAACGAAGGCTTCAGTGCCGAAGCGGTAATCAAGCCTGCATATTGTCTCAACTATAAGCCTTTGTTTGGTAATACCGAAATATGTAATACGACTTTGGCTTCGCTGGATGCTGATAACATTATAATTGAGACCGTCAAACCCTGCGAAGATATTGAAAATGGCTATATTATGCGTATTTATGAGGCTGAGGGCACGTATACCAATACAAGGCTTTCCCTGGGTCATGAAGTAAGTGACATATGGGAGACCAACATGCTGGAGGAAGCAAAACAGAAAATTTCCGGCCATAGCTGTGTGGAATTATGTTTCAGGCCCTTTGAAATCAAAACCTTGCTGATACGTATTAAAAGTCATTCTAACTAATTAAAAGGGGGGACAGAATATGTCGGAATATATAATGAAATACGACAGGGCCGCAGAAAGATGGAATGACGCCACTCCTTTAGGTAACGGCAGACTAGGCGCCATGGTATACGGAAATACGGGAATTGAGAGAATCCAGTTGAATGAGGACAGCCTGTGGTATGGGAACTTTGTTGACAGAAACAATCTGGCCACAAAGGAAAAGCTCAAAGAAATACAGAAGAATGTTCTTGAAGGTAAACTTCAGGAAGCGGAAGATCTTATAGCACAGTACATGGTCGGAGCGCCGGTCAGCATGCGTCATTATGAACCCCTGGGAGAGCTTGACATCGCACTTAACCAGCATACTCCATTTATTAACGGATGGATTACCAACAGCGATGATGCAGAAGATTACGTTTCCGAGCTGAATCTGATGACGGGAATTCATACTGTCAGACATAAGCAGAATGGTGCTGCATACACAAGAGAAATGTTTGTAAGCTATCCGGCACAGGTGCTTTGTATCAGGATAACAACTGACAGGCCCGGCTCTGTTGACCTGGATGTTCAGATGGACCGCTGCAATATTATAGACGAAAAGATTCCGGACCACCGCCGCCCGGGCAAATTCCAACGTGGGGGCGGATGGGCGGGAATGCTGCTGGATGTAAACCACACCATCAACGAAAAAACCCTGATAATTAAAGGAAATGCTTCGGAAACCGGTTTTGCCAGTGCAGTGCGCATGGTGACTGACGGAAGAATTTTTGATCCGTACAGCCAGCTTATTACACGTAATGCCAGTGAGGTTTGCCTATATCTTGCCGGTGCAACAACAAACCGTGCAGATAATCCCGAAGCTGAGGTCATAAGACTGATCGATAACGCTGAGAAAAAAGGTTTTTCCGCATTGAAAGCTGAGCATCTGGCAGATTTTGAACCTCGGATGCGCCGCTGTACACTTGAACTTGGAAAGAATTCCGAACTGACGGTGGATAAGCGTTTGGATAAGGCGAGGGCCGGAATTCATGATCCAAATCTGGCGGCACTCTATTTCACATTTGGACGATACCTTATGCTTTCAGGCGGGCGCGAAAATTCAACAGCGCTGAATCTTCAGGGAATTTGGTGCAAGGATTTCATTCCGGCCTGGGATAGCAAATATACCATAAATATCAATACTCAGATGAATTATTGGCCGGCTGAAGTTACCAACCTTTCCAACTGCCATGAGTCCATGTTTGATCTCATTGAAAAAATGAGTGAAAGGGGGAGAGAAACTGCCAAAACCATGTATGGCTGCAGAGGTACAATGTGCCATCATAATACTGATTTTTATGGTGACTGTGCTCCGCAGGACTGCTATCTGGCGGCAACTTCCTGGACAACAGGAGGAGCATGGATGGCTCTTCATCTCTGGGAGCATTACAGATTTACACTGGATAAGGACTTTTTGAAAAAATGGTATCCTGTTTTGTGTGACCATGCGTTATTCTTCGTTGACTTTTTGATTGAAGATAATAAAGGACATCTGGTGACCTGCCCGTCGGTATCGCCTGAAAACAGATATATACTGCCTGATGGACATGATACACCTGTTTGCGCAGGGCCTGCCATGGATAACCAGATACTCAGGGCACTGTTTGGCGCATGCATTGAGGCAGCCGGTATTTTGGGGATTGATGATCCTAAGACCGGTGGATTCAAAAGGGTCATATCACGTCTCCCAAAAAACAGTATAGGCTCTCAGGGCCAGTTGCTTGAATGGCAGGAGGAAGTTCCTGAAATGACACCCGGAATGGGACATATTTCTCATTTGTGGGGCGCATATCCGGGCGATGAAATTAACTGGAAAGACAGCCCGGAATTACTGGAGGCTGTGAGGACTTCTCTCAAAATCCGGACAGATAACGGAGCAGGTAACGGGGGATGGCCTCTTGCCTGGTTTATCTGCCAGCATGCCCGTATTCTTGACAAGGAGATGACTGGTAAGGAAATCAATAAAATGGTATGCTCTGCCCATACAAGGAACTTTTTCAATGCCTTTGGTGATATTTTTCAAATTGACGGTAACTTTGGTGCTGTGGCAGGTATAGCCGAAGCCTTGATCCAGAGCCATACGGGCATTTTGCATTTGCTTCCGGCACTGCCTCCCGAATGGACGGAAGGCGCGGTAAACGGATTGTGCGCAAGAGGCGGTTTTACAGTAGATATGACCTGGAAGGATAACGCTTTAACAGCCGCAAAAATATATGCTTCTGTTGATGGTGAGGCAGAGCTTGCCGGAGAACAAATGAAGGTGTTTAATGGTGAAACAGCTGTTGAAACAAAGCTGACCAGCCATGGCTTCTGTTTTAAAACAAATGCAAATACAGTGTATATAATCCAAAGAGGCTAAGCTGCAAAGTTTAGCAGGAAAACTATTTAAAATTAATGAACTGGCACCTCTCCAGAGGTCATGTGTTTTTCTCGTAAAAGACAAATATCTACAGAAATTGACTTGAATTTTTATGGATGTTATAATTTTTTTGTCATATTATGATTAAAAAGGGGACTTTGAGATGAATTTTAGAGTACCTGCTATATTACTATTTACAGTATTTATTCTTCTTACTTCTTGTACATCTTCGCCGGATGTACCAAAAAGCAGTAAAATAGGCCCTGAGGTGCAGAAGGTACAAAATGAGACAGTTCTTAGTTGCTTTATTAATCATAGTTGGTACGCGGCCAATAGCTTTTCGGGAATAATACCCAGAGAGATAACCAGGAAAACAGGGGTTTCACTTGATGTCACTGTTGCTACAGATAATGGGCAACTTGGAGTTATGCTGGCTTCCGGTAATATGCCGGATTTAATCTACTCATCAAATATGCTGGACAGGCTGTCCAACAGTAAAGTCAGTTATTGTTATGATGATCTTATTTCCGAGTATGATGTTAAGTGGGAAATCCCACAGATTCTCAGGATGAACTCACTTTCCTTTTCTTCCGACGGCAAGCTTTACACCATTCTTAACCATTACTCAAGCACCGAAGAATGGAAGGAGGTTTCAGGAGTACCTATGGCGGGCTCGCTTATTGCACGTCAGGATATTCTCAATGAATTGGGCAATCCTCCTATTAATAATTTCAATGATTTGATGCATGTTTATGAACTGGTGAAGAAAAATTATCCCGATATGATTCCTCTGATATTTAATGGAGAACACAGGTTTAATGTTTTTAAAATATGGATTGGACTTGGAATTCTTCCATTTGCTGAGCAGAAGGATGGCAGCTATGTATACTCCTATCGTGATGACAAATATCTTAGATTAATGAAGCTGCTGAATGAAATGTACCTAAAGGGATATTTATTAGCCGATAATTTTGTTGCTGAAGAAACTATGGCAGCAATTCCTTATAAGACAGGCAAGGCATTTTCTTATTCATCCTGTACACAAAACTCTAATGTAGATGCACAGGCTGATTTATCCAAACTCGATCCAAACTATCTTTCTGTGGAACTAATGCCTATAGAAGGAGCGAATTATACCATATCTGACATCGGCTGGTCAGGGACATTTATTACCAAAAGTAATAAACATCCCAAAGAGTCTATTGAATTTATCAGATGGATGTTTACTGAAGAAGCTCAAAAACTTACTCAATGGGGACGTGAAGGAGTAGATTATGTTTTAGGACCGGGCAAAAGCCCTGTTTTTTCAAAGGATTTTGTCAATTCCATAAGGAGCAATACGAACAATGCCATATATAACCCGTGGTTTTACTTTGGAGGCTCCGCCATTGTTGAAGCTGTTGGACGCTATGCCGTACTTGATAAAGAAATTTACGAAGATACCTACACAAAGATTCGCCACAGCTACAAAAACTGTCCGTGGATGGCAGCGGCCATACCTTTGGCAGGAGAACCCGAAAAGGACATTTATAACAAAATCGCCAATATGGCCAACAGTTATGAAACAAAGCTGATTATTTCCCAGACATCCGATGAGTTTGAAAGAAACTACAGCAGATATATAAGTGATATGGACAAGATGGGGGCGCTGCAGGTTGAAGCGTATATGACACAGTCTATTGCACGTGTTAAATCGCTTTATACTAACAAGTGAGAGGCTGGTGTCAAAAATGAGGTCTATTAAGCAATTAATAAAAAACTGCAGGAAAAGTATAAAGAGAACTCAAATGACGCGCCGCTTTATAATATTTTATTTCGGCCTTATCTTTCTACCTATGATCATATTTATAAGCTGGTACAGTTTGGGAGTGGTCCGGGAACATCAGACAGAAAAGCGCTATGAGAAACACGCCATATTGGAAAACGCAGCGGTGTTTTTCAGCAGTTACCTGCAGCAATCGAGATTTGTTTATGAATCCCTGCAATCCAATACAGCTTTGTTGAATTTTCTCGAAAACAGCTATTATTCAATATCAGACGAAATACTGACCTATCAGACTCAGATTAAGCCCATATTTTCCAGTATGATTTCTACAAACTCTGTAATAGATGAAATTTTTGTTTACCGCTTTAATAAATCCACAGCAATAACACATTCAGAGATGATTTACTACTTTCTGGATATTAATGAGTTTCCATATGATTCAAAAATATTAAAGGAACTGGAGGTTTCAAATACCTGCAATTACCTTGCGCTTAATCCTCAGGTGGTCAGACGCAAGGATGAGAGCAGTTTCTCTCCAAGACTGATTTTTTATATGAATTTATATAGAAAGGACTATTCTGCGGTGGTCGGTATTTTGGAAGTCCAGCTCGATTTGAACAAAATTCTGCAGCTGCTTAACTACTCACCACAGGGAGACTCTTTATATTTAAAATATCAGGATGAATATTACCCTATACAGTGTGATAAACAAAAAAGCTGTCTGATTTATGAAACTCCGCCCTTGACAGCTCCTCCTCAGGGCAGTAACAATCAGTTGATTTCATCCTCGGTAAAAGGTGCTCCGATTGAGCTTGTAAATATGTACAATTCAAAAATGTCAAATCAAAAACAGGTTTTGGAGAACATTATTTTGTGTATTGTGGCCCTGTTTATTCCCATGATACTGTTTTGTGTAATTATTTACCGGTATACATCACGCCTTTTAAATTTCAGCCGCCATATCAGAAAGTCGGACAAAACAGGACTGATTCCTTATCAGGCAAGTAACCGTGCTGATGAAATTGACACTGTAATTTATGAGTATAACAAAATGATAGGGACCATAGGATCTTTGATAGAATCCACACGCAGGGCCGAACAGCTTAAAAATGATGCCAATTATTATGCGCTGGCATCACAGATTAATCCGCATTTCATGTTTAATACCCTTGAAAATATACGTATGCGAATAGAAATAGAAAAATATACCGAAGCCAGTGATATGTTGTTTATTCTTAGCCGGTTCCTGCGTTATAACATTTCCATGAGGAAGGAGAGCACATTACTGGACGAACTAAACCAGATACGCCACTATTTGCTGATTTATCAGTATCGCCAGAACAATGATGCACAATTTGACCTGCAGATTCCGGAGGATTCCATAAATATACGCTGCCCGTTTTGTATATTGCAGCCCATTGTGGAAAATTGCCTGAAGCACGGCTGGGAAAATGAGAATACCTTGAAAATAAACATATCTGTATACACCGAACATGATGTGGTATATGTTGATATCGGCGATAACGGGAGGGGTATGCAGCGGGGGCAGATTGAACAGCTTAACATGAAAATGAAATCGGCTGGTTCCAGCGAACTGTATCATAATAATGAAAGTTCAGCTGAGAATACAAAGGACGGAACAAATCGCAGCGCAAATGGCCGTACAAACGGGAGCATCGGATTAACAAATGTAAACAGCAGATTGAAATATTTTTATGGAGTGAAGTACGGTATTTCCTTTCGTGCAAATTCACCCAAGGGTGTGGTATGTACATTGTCTTTTGCAAAAGAAGGATTTCTGATAGGTTAGGAAAGGGGGAATTTTATCATGAATATTTTAGTCGTAGATGATGAACAAATTATCGTATTAGGTATTCTGAAGAGGCTTAAACAGATAAGCAATGTTTCTATCAACTGTGTTGGTGCCTATTCAGGTGAAGAAGCGCTGCAAATTATGGAGAATTTCACTCCGAACTTAATTATCACTGACTTAAAAATGCCCAATATCAGTGGATTTGATTTAATTGCACAGGTAAAGGGGAAACAAATCTGTGATAAGTTCATTGTACTGACAGCTCATGAGGAGTTTGAATTTGCACGGCAGGCAGTGAAATACCAGGTAGTTGATTATTTGCTCAAGCCGGTTGATTGGTCAATTCTTGAAAAATATGTCCGTGAAATGGACCTGGTACCGCTTGCTCTTGCAAAGGTTGAAGAAGTTTTGGGGAAATATGATGATTTATTTATTAAGCCAAATTATGAAAAGATGGTTCCGGCACTGAAAAAAATAATCCACTATATTGATGCAAAATTTAATTGTGATATTTCATTGACGCAACTTTCAATATACACCGGCATGAGTGAGAACTCTATCTGCAACCTGGTAAAAAAAGAACTTGGAATTACATTTCTTGATTATGTGTACCAGATGCGTTTAAAAAAAGCAATGAAGATATTAATTGAAGAACCCTCTAAAAAAGTTAAGGATATCGCCATACAAGTCGGTTATCATTCGGATAGGCAGTTTTTCAGATTGTTTAAAAATAAACTTAACATGACACCGGAGCATTTCAGAAAAATAAATTCTTTTAATTAGGGCTGCATACTGGAACTGGAGGAGATTAAAATGGATGTATTTGAAGTGATGAAAAACAGAAGAAGTATCAGGGAATATGATAATATTCCAATAGAAAAGGACAAGCTGGTACAAATCCTTGAAGCCATGTAAACTCTGTTTTTCGTCTGTATAACCCGAATGAGAGTAAATCCATATTTAAGTCAACCAATTAATTTTTTCTATAAAGTAAATCACGAATCTTCTAAAACAATTATTCCAAATGCTCATGAAAACAATTAAAATATCATTCCAATGGATAGAACCATGCCCGAAAATAATGCGGATATAAGCGGATCCATGGGGAATGAATATTATGCAAAATTAGATTACTGAACAATGTCAGCAGCAGGCGATATATTAAATTGAATGAAAAGGAGCAGTTGATTATGAATTTCCATTTCGACGGAAGTATTTCACGTGAGGTTCTTAATAATTATCTGGCCCGGGCGGTCACCCACTGTGGCATTGGGGAGGATAACAGTCTGGCCTCGTCTACCTTTGAGGATGACCTCCGCATGCTTAAGAACGAAGGTGCAAAGTTCATCGGAAGGGCCTCCTATGTATGGGACACAACTGATGATGCGCGGCATTTCAAGATAGCCCGGGAACGTGCGGCCCGTGCCCATGAGGTCGATCAGGATTTTGTGCTGCAGGCCTGCGTATTTGAATGTATTTATAAAAGCTTTGTATCCACAATAAAAATTCCCGGCTGGGTATTTGAAGCGTTTGGACTGGAACCGGTGGACCGCTGCTTTTCTTATGAAGACATGCTCTTTGAGGATGGACGCTATATCAACCAGTGGGGAAAAGCTGCATCGGTGGAGGATATAAACCGCCTGGAATCACGCCTTTGGATTTTCTACCGAGCCTGTTCCTACATTGATGCAGGGTTTGAAGGAATCCACTTTGGCCAGGTGCATTTAATAGGAGCAGAGGATGAGGGCTTCGGCCGCTGGAAGGAAGTTGTCGGCATGGTCCGTGATTACGCAAAAAAACATGCCCGCCGCCATTATGTGCTTTGCGATGCCCATACCCACGGTATAAGTGTGGACGGTGTCTGCCTGTTTGACTACAACGCTTTCCCCATCAGATTAAAAGAAGTCGTGGACTCTCCAATGGAATGCGTATGTGAGGAGGGTTATCTGGACAGCCTTTTTTCCCGGAGCGCACCCGGTGTTTCGCCCAGCGGCTGGTGGGCAGAAGCCATGCCCTTCATAGTTGAGTTTGATAACTTCGGTAATAATAAATTCCGTGGGATGCCAAATCACGAGAGTCATTTCGCCTGGGGATACGATGAGATAACATGGTTTGGACTGCTTCGGGACGAAGCCCGTGCCCGTTTTCTGCGCTATATTGATCAATGGGTAAACAGCCGTTATCCGGAAGGGTGGGTACAGATGCCTTCACGCCGTATCATGATGGAAAGGATAAAACACACCTACAATTCCCAAACCCTCACTGCAGATAGACTTGCAGAACTCGCTCCGAAGGAATATATCACCGCATATGCCAAATATGGCGATTCCTATGATATTTACCGCTGGTATTACAGTGCAAACCGTCCATCGGACGCATGTCCCTTTGGGTTTGGAGACGAGGATGTCATCCGTGAGCTGTTCGCCGGCAGGAAATAAAGCCAGCATCCGTTGAATTTCCAAGCCGGTTTAATACATAGTTCTTATATAACATAAAAAAATTATGATTGGGGGAATTATAATGCAAAACTCAAAAAAATATATCGATTCTTTATTTTCCGCTGAAAAAACAATTAAGGAAACCGCAAAGGCAAAAACCTTCAGGCGGGAACTATGCCGCTATAATCCCGGAGGTATGGGTGGTTCCATAATGGGCCGGTACCCGCGTATGGCCACTCCGGCCATGAAAGCCGCATTGTGGGGAAGCGGCGGAAACCTTACCTTGAGCCTTTTAAAGACAGATGTCGTAGATCGCCGCTATGTAGACAAAGACCATTTTACTATGGCAGATCTTATAGAAGGTGCATTTTCGGAGAAAAACAAGGACATAAACGACATGCCGCTTGCCGGTATGACAAGGCCTCCGTTCGCAGTGCTGCATAAGGACGGCGGCCGCTATAACCATGCTCTTTGGTCGGAGGTCTACCCCTTTCCCTGCCAGAAAAGCGTGGGACAGATAATTGTAAAGGCAGATGAATTGATGGAGGCTGAACAGCCAGTTGCTGAGCAGCATATGAAAGATGGTTCTGTTACCGTTAAGGTTGAAAAGGATGGAAAGAGTATTGATGTAAACTATATTTTTGGAATGAAGCGTAATATTGCGGCTGTTGATTTATCTTATGAGAATATGGATGAACCTGTCGCCTTCAGACTTTACAGGAATGTTGACCAGGGGCACAGACGTTATATGGAGGAAAATGGAGAATACAAAAAGGTTGTCGTATACCGGCCTGCCGATGCCGATCAGTCATATGAATATTATGATTTTGAAGCAGACAGGGAGATCAATGGTCTTTTCGAGCCGCCTGCCACTGGCAGGGAAGGACGCTTTTTCTGGGTACACCAGGTTTTTCCGTCTGATACAACCTTCCCGGAAGGCTTTCGTTATGTAATGATGGGACTCGTTTCCAATGCCGAAGCCGAGGTTGATGAGAATCAGCTTGCCAAAGGTCTGGGAACGGCACCATATATCCCCAGGGATGGACAGGGGATGCTTAAGGTTCCGGGTATCCGCACAATGACTCATCCGGAATTGTTTGAGCTGATGGAGGAGAACTATTCCCATGTAGCAAAGGCACCCGGTGTCGCTGTGACAGCCCGGCTGAAAAACTCTGATTCTGGAAAAGCAAGGCTGTATGTTGCAGTAGTTACTGTCAACGAAACGGCTGATTATATGCAAAAAGCGAAGGACATGCTTCTGGAAGCCGAAAGAATTGGTTTTGAGGGCATTGCTGCGGAAAACGAAGCCTGGTATGATGCACTTTACGAAAAGCGTGAGAACGGTCGTATCATAATGGGTGGAACAGAGGAGGAGAAATGTTTCGCTGCCGACATATTCACCGATGAGGTATATCAGAGCTGGACCTCGGGCCATATGGGCTACTGCAATCCCGATCCGGCCAAATTGGAAGGAGGTGCAAGCTATGCCGGATATGATATTGACATACAGAACTGGCATACCTCGCCCTGCTATAATGAACTGTTTACTGAAGGAAAGTACTTCATGCGCAACCAGTATGAGCCTAAAATGCTCTGGCCCAGACTTATATCTTTGTGGCATGAGACCTTCAAGGAGAAAGCAAGGCTGAAATTCGGACTTCCGGGAATGTGCATGGCGCATGGATTCCTGCCGCCGGCTGCCCAGAGTCCATGGTACATGGAAAACAACAGCCTGGACTTTTCCATGGAAGTGCCAGGTCAGATCATGAAGGTCATATGGAATTTTTGGGATTACGCAGCCGATGAAAAGTTTCTGAAAAACACTGCATATCCAATCCTCCGGGACCTGGCAATTTTCTACGAAGCCTTTGCAAGAATGGGCTGGGACGGAAAACAGTTCAATATCGAGCCTACAGTGGAAACTGAAAGCTACGGGGTGTCCTACCGTTTGGAATACACCTGCAACAATACGGGGGCGCTGACAATGTTTCGGAAAGTACTGAACATTGCAGCAGAGGCGGCGGAATACCTTGGTCTGGACAGCGAGCTTATACCGGGCTGGCTGGAGGTGGCGGAAAAACTGGCGCCATATCCGAAATTCCGGGTAATAGGCGGCGATATAATGGGTTCCAATGAAAAAGCCTTTCCGCGCCATACCAGAGGTGACCACTATATGTTTAACGGCTACAATCCTGTAAACCTTTCAGATGAAATAAACCTTGACAGCCCACAGGAACTTAAGGAGCTGATGGTACGAACAGCAGATGTGGTTTGTGCTGCACGCAACTGGGATCCCTACATTCTCACCGGGGCTTCCAAAGAGTATATACCCTGCCGTTATGCCAAGGGTGCGGTTAAAATTGAGAACCATAACATGCTGGCTGAAGATTTGTTGGAGGCTCCAGAACGGTTGATGAACAGCCGTTCCGGACGTATACATCTGTTCCCTGCCGTACCTGACTGGACGGTGGCAGCATTCAGAGGTTTCCTTGCCCGGGGCGGTTTCGAGGTCAGTGCCGCCAGAAATGAAGAGGGAGTCCAGGCAGTAATGATCAAAGCGAGAAGGAGCATACCCTGCAGGTTAATGAACCCATGGACTGGCAGCAATGTTGCAGCGGAGGATGTTGATACAGGTATACTGGCTGATGTGACCATGGACCTGTCAAACGGTGAGTGTATTATATTTAATGCCGTACAAGGCCATGTTTATAATATTTATCGTAAAAATAACTAAGGAGGATATATTATGTTAAAATATTTGGATACAAACTTAAGCGCAGATGAACGGGCACAGGACCTGGTGAGTCACATGACCCTGGAGGAAAAAGCCTCGCAGCTCCGGTACGACGCGCCTGCCATAGAACGGCTGGGCGTTCCAAAGTATACATGGTGGAATGAAGCACTTCACGGAGTTGCAAGGGAGGGCACGGCCACCGTATTTCCCCAGGCCATTGCACTGGCTGCCATATTTGACGAAGGATATTTGAAAAAAATAGCCGGGATAATTGCCACTGAGGGAAGGGCTAAATACAATGCCAATGTCAGGAGTGAGGACAGGGACATATACAAAGGGCTGACCTTCTGGTCACCTAATGTAAACATTTTCCGTGATCCACGCTGGGGCAGGGGGCATGAAACCTACGGCGAGGATCCCTATCTGACCTCACGGCTGGGTGTTGCCTTTATTAAAGGTCTCCAGGGTGAAGGAAAATATCTGAAGGGAGCGGCATGTGCAAAACATTTCGCCGTACACAGCGGGCCCGAAGCCATACGCCATGAATTCAATGCAGAAGTATCACAAAAGGACCTATGGGAGACCTATCTGCCGGCTTTTGAGGCATGCGTGAAGGAAGGCAAAGTGGAGGCTGTCATGGGGGCTTATAACCGGACTAACGGGGAGCCCTGCTGCGGCAGCAAGACGCTGCTGAAGGACATCTTACGCGACAGGTGGGGCTTTGACGGTCATGTGACATCCGACTGCTGGGCTATCGCCGATTTCCATATGCATCACCATGTGACTGCCACACCGACGGAATCTGCAGCAATGGCGCTTAAAAACGGCTGCAACCTCAACTGCGGCAACATTTACCTCTATTTGTTGGCGGCGTATAAGGAGGGGCTGGTCACTGAAGAGGACATTACAAACTCTGCCGTTCAACTTATGAAAACCCGGATCAAACTTGGCATGTTTGACGGCCATATTGAATACGATGATATCCCTTATGAGGTAAACGACTGCAAGGAGCATCGTGCAGTATCCCTTGAAGCAGCTCATAAATCCATGGTACTGCTCAAGAATAGCGGTTTGCTGCCCCTTGACAGGGAAAAAATGAAAAGCGTTGCAGTCATAGGGCCCAATGCTGATAATCAACTCATGCTCAAAGGCAATTATTTCGGTACGGCTTCCGAATATGTCACCATATTGGAAGGCATAAGAGAGGCTGTCGCGGATGACGTACGGCTTTATTATTCGGAAGGCTGCCATATGTTTAAAGAAAAAATTGGTGATTGGTCTGATCCGGATGACAGACTCTCAGAAGTTCGTGCTATTGCCGAAAACTCTGATGTTATTGTCCTTTGCCTGGGCATGGATTCAGAAATTGAAGGTGAGCAGGGCGATGCGAGTAATGCCGCCGCCGCAGGCGATAAGAACAGTCTTGATTTACCGGGACGGCAGCAGAAGCTGCTGGAGACTGTGGTTGCAACCGATAAGCCGGTGGTATTGGTGCTGGGTGTGGGAAGTGCCTTGGCCATTAATTATGCCCAGGAACATTGTGCCGCCATACTCAATGCATGGTATCCGGGAAGTCTGGGCGGGCGTGCCGTTGCGGACATACTTTTTGGGAAGGTATCTCCAGGGGGAAAACTCCCTGTAACCTTCTATAAGAGTATTGAGGAGCTGCCGGATTTCACCGATTATTCCATGAAAAGCAGGACTTACAGATATTTGGAAAGTGAACCCTTGTATCCCTTTGGCTACGGACTAACTTACTCCGCAACTGTACTGAGTGATTTGAAAGCGGCTGTTGACGGCAAAAAAGGCCAGCCGTTGAAAATTTCTGTTACTATAGCTAATACAGGCAGTTACGAGGTGGAAGAAGTTATCCAATGCTATATCAAGGATATTGAATCTCCTTTTGCAGTCCGTAATCATAGTCTTTGTGCATTCAAACGAGTTGCTCTTTTGAAAGGAGAAAGCAGGGAAGTAACACTTGAGATTCAGCCGGCGGTTTTTGAAGTGGTTAACCAGCAAGGTGAACGGGTTGCCGGCAGCGGCAGGTACTGCATATATGTCGGTACTTCCCAGCCGGACGCCAGAAGTGTGGAACTCACCGGACAAAAACCATTGGAATTTATGTATAATCTGGTATAAATAAAACCAAAGCTCCGTTCCGATGTGATATAATTATTACAGTAATTTTCCAGTATGGACAACCCATTCCATAAAATGTTTTATGGACGGGTTTATGTATAAAAAAATATAGTAGCGCGGGCATTGAAATAAAGCTTATCCATTATGTAGAGGAATAATTTATCGGCCCGGAGCGGAAACGGAGATGAACATGGAGCTGCAGGACATAGGAAGTTTGGCGGGGAGAATAAAGGACAATATAGCAAAGGTTATAGTCGGAAAGGAAGATATAATTGATTTGGCTATGATATGCCTGATAACCGGTGGACACATGCTGCTGGAAGATGTTCCAGGCACCGGAAAGACAGTATTTGCAAGGGCACTGGCGTCATCCGTCGACTGTTCCTTCCACAGGATACAGTTTACTCCCGACCTGCTGCCGTCAGACGTTACAGGCATCAACTTCTTTAATCAAAAGGAAAATAACTTTGTATTCAGGCCCGGTCCAATATTTTCAAATATTGTACTGGCTGATGAAATAAACCGTGCAACTCCCAGAACCCAGTCAGCCATGCTGGAGTGTATGGAGGAACGCCAGGTTACCATAGACGGGGAGACCAGAGGCCTGTCTGCACCGTTTCTGGTGATGGCAACCCAGAATCCTGTGGAGATCCAGGGCACATTTCCATTGCCGGAGGCCCAGCTTGACCGTTTTTTGATGAAAACTTCAATGGGTTATCCCGATACACGGGAAGGAATTAGCATATTAAAAAGATTTAAAGAGAATAATCCGCTGGCAGAACTGAAGGCGGCGGCCGCAGCTTCTGAAATAATCGAAGCCTCCAGGCTTTATTCAAAGGTAAAAGTCTCAGATGATATTTTAGAGTACATAACAAAAATAACCGAAGCTACCAGAAAGCACCCGAATGCACATCTGGGAGTGAGCCCGAGAGGAGCCCTGGCACTGCTCAAAGCCGTACAGGTATATGCATTGCTGAAAGCCAGGACCTTTGTGACGCCAGATGATGTAAAAGCCATGGCAGCACCGGTTATGGCACACAGGATCATTCCAAAGGGATTATCAACCGAAAATGTCAGCGCAAGCGATAAAATTATTTCGGATGTTCTTGCGCATACTGCCGTTCCGCTTGAACAGGGCGAATAAAGGAGGGCGTATGTTGTTTCTGCAAATTGTGCTGGCTTTGCCTCTGATAATTTTCGTGGAGATGTTTCTTTACAAAAAATTTTTACTCAAAGGTATGGTCTACAGAAGAAGCATATCTGAGAACTCGGCCTTTGAGGGGCAAAAGCTTTTTCTTATAGAGGAGATAGAGAACAACAACCTTCTGCCCATACCCTGGATGAAGGCTGAGTCGAGAATAAGCCCGAATTTACAGCTTGCTTCTGCAAAAAACATGGAACAGGAAGAGGGCGGCTACCACAGAAGTGTGTTTTCCATTATGCCGTTTTACCGGATAAAGAGAAAACATGAGGTCACCTGCCTTAAAAGAGGCGATTACAATGTGGGGAATGTGACAATAACCTCAGGAGATATTTTTGGTTTTGTATCGAAGATTACCTCATATGACAATGAAACGCGGCTATTGGTATACCCGAATCCCTTGAAGCATGACAAGCTGATGGAATGCTTTCATTCGCTGCAGGGGGATGTTGTGGTCCGGAGATTTATAAATCCGGATCCGTTTCTGGCTGCGGGCGTCAGGGAATATCAGCCGGGTGATCCCATGTCGTGGGTGAACTGGAAGGCAACAGCAAGAACTAATTCGCTGCAGGTATTCAAGTATGATTACACCGCAAACTCCAATATACTGCTGCTGTTTAACATTGACAGCAGCAGCAAGCAGGACCCGTTTCCAAACGAGGAGCAGTGCCGGCAGATTGAATTCGGCATACATTTTTGTGCCGCGGTAGTAGAAAGGGCCATAAAGCAGGGGATAGCCACCGGCTTTTGCTCAAACGGGCATTTCAGGGATATGACCGAGTTTGTCAGCATTCCAGCCCGTTGCAGCCAGCCTCAGCTTTTTACCATTTTAGAGGCAATGGCTAAGCTTCAGCTTCACAGGGCCCTATCCTTTTATACCATGATAAAAAACATGCGGGGTTCCATACCCAAGGATACCGACATACTTATAGTTACACTTTATTCGGATGAGAGCATAGAGGAGGAAATATTTCACCTCCGGCGTGACGGGCACCAGGTTGAGACCTTTGTCATCGGCGAAAGAGGGGTGGTATGATGTTTGGAATTTTTTCAGTAACTGCAATTTTTGAAATATTGGTTTTGCTGCCTGAATTTTATATGCTGCTGCAGTTCTTTATGCCCCCGTCCATGGCATTTATGCTGTCCTGTCTTACCAATCTTGTAACTCTTACGGCAATTATAATATGCAGGTTCAAGCCGGGGCCCTTTGTTTACAAAGCAATAACCCTTATATTATCCGTACTTGCAGCACTGTTTGCAGCCGGAATAAGTCCTGCGGCTTTATTTACAGCCATTATATGCATGTTCATCTTCAGCCGTGTTAAAACCAATATTACTACCGGCAGGGATATTGCGATACAACTTGCATCGGCTACCATGATTTCAAATATACTGCTTGCTTTGATCTTTTTTTATACAAATTCGGCAAGTATGGCCTTTTTTGGTTATACCGCCATATGTATCTCAACTGTTACTTCAATTATAATTTTGATAGTCAAACAGGTGGACGAATCCAGGAGATTCGGAAAAAACAGTATGAATATCGGCAGCACTCAGCGTAAAAACAATCGGATATTTGCCGGTATTATACTGGCAGTACTGCTTCTGGCGGGTTCCTTTGGACAGGTAACAACCCTATATAAATCCGTACTTGGCCTCATAGGGAGATTTTTTGCCCTGCTTGCCGGTTTGCTGTCGGGGGGCAGCAAGGATATGACGGTGCCCGAACAGCAGGTGCAGGACTTTATGTTCAACCAGGAGGCAAAGGACCCCTCCCTGTTCGATAAGATAATCTATATGCTCGTTAATATTATCGGAACCCTGCTGGTTATAGGTTTTATTGTATTTTGCATTTATCATGTACTGAAGCTTTTAATCAGATTGTTTATTAAACTTGTCAAGTGGTTTGGAAGCGGTGAACACACAATTGAAATGGTTACCGAGAACGGCCACACCGATGAAAAGGAGAGTTTGCTGGACAGGAACCTGAAAAATTTGGTTTCCAGGTTTCAAAACCTGGCATCGGGTATCCTTAAAAGGGAAGTCCCCTATGATAAGTTGACCGACGATACCGCTAAAGTCAGAAGGCTTATGAAATACTTTATCGGCAGGGCAAGGAAGTCGGGAGTAAAAGTGACAAATGCTTCCACTGCACAGGAGATATGCCGCGAGGCAGGCGGCATATCTCCTGTGCCAGAGCAGTTTAATGCGCTGCTGGCCGAATGTTACGACAAAGCGCGGTATGACAATACCGCGCCTTCAAAGGAGCAGCTGGGCCAGCTGGAGGAAAAGCTGTTGAAACATTAAGTAATTATACAGTCCCCTGCTGCTTGAATAGAGATGGGAGCAGCAGGAGATGCCGTAAAACTAATACAATTGAAATTTGCAGAAAAATTATAATAGTGCGCGAGTGCAACTTCAAAAAATGGTAAGCTCTATTAAAAGTACATGCCTGAAATTATTGGCGAAACACAAGTGTTTTTGCTGGCAAATCGGCAGGAAGCCGATTTGAGCAGAACCCCGAAACAGGAGGTTGAGTGTTCTGCGACAGCCAAAATACTTGTGATGAGCCGTACAAATTTCAAGCATGTACTTTGTGAGCTATCCATTTTTTGATGTTAGCACGGGAGCACTATTATCGGTACTGTATTATTTACAATTCTCTTATTTTTACATTAAACATTTTTGTGTCAAATAAGTTTCATCACTGCCATATTCCGGTTCCGGTATACGGGATCATGCTGTCTATATTCTTTCCGTTTAAAACGATATTGCCTGCTCCATAGAGCATACGCCAGTAAACATTGCAATTTGTGATGGTATTTCCCGAGATGTCAAAATTGTTGCAGCCCGCACCGGGAATAGTAACACCGTCGCTGTATACGGGTTTGTCAAATTTGCAGATGTACTGGTTTATGTTTGTAAAGCTGTTTCCTTTTATTTCACCCCAGCCGTCTCTCAGACCAATGGAATATTGATGGTCTTTAAAGGTATTATTGTTTATTCTGATTCTGCCCTGTGTTCCGGCATGGGCGTCGACGGTCACATCTGCCGTACTGTTGTCGGCATGGCCGATTGTATTCTGGTAAATGTCATAGGAGGTTTTCCAGCCTGCCTGTGATCCCTTTCCTCCTCCTGCAACAGAGTGGCGGTTATCATAAAATTCATTTTTTCTTATCATGGCGTAGGCTCCTGAAACAACCATTACGCCATAGCCAAGCCCATCTTTTGTATTGTCATGAATGGTATTGAATTCATATGTGACCGAGCTGTAGGTTCCTGCAGTATTGGCTATGGAGAAGTTTGAAATGTCACAATGATCGATCATTACATTTTTAAAGCCCGATGCGGCTATACCTTCGGTCTCCAGTCCCGGACCCTGAAGTTTCAGGTTTGTTATCCTTGCATTGTTGCCTGTTATTGAAATGGCCGGATCGGCAGCACTTTTCAGAACGGTTGTGGTTCCGGCACCCTGTAAAACAACATTTGCAGGAACCTTGATTGTTGTTGAAACGGAATATGTACCTGCAGGAAGATTCACAATGCCGGGGTTTCCATTAAGTGATGCTATGGCATTGTTGATATCTGACGCGGTAAATCCGTTTGGCACTGCTTTGGGAAGAGAAGCTGCCACATTGACTGTAGCAGTGGTTGTTGCTGTTAAATTGTTATAGTCGGTTACGGTAAGTGACACGTTATATGTTCCGGCTGAAGCATATTTATGGGTTATAGTGTTATTGAAGGCTCCCGTATCAACCTGTGAGCCGTCGCCGAAATCCCAGCTGTATGATTTTATGCCCGAGAAGTCTCCGCTGACGCCCATTGGATTGGTACCGGCAGAATTTGAGCCGTCAAGACAGATCCACATACCCTGTTCATTTTTCGAGGGAACATATATGGAAGCGGCAGGTGCCTGCACATCGGCAGTCCAGACTTCCACCTCCACATAGTGGTTGAAGGCATTTGAACTGCTTCCGTTTGAATACAGCCTTACATATCTTGCATTAATAGCAGAAAAATTAATGGTTTTTCCGCTGCTGGTTTCGGCATATTCCGTATCCGATCCGGCTCCGAAGCCTGCACTGTTGTTTGTGTCATTGTTAAAAACGGTATTTACTCCGCTGCTGAAATCTGCTGTAGTTGAAGTTCTTACAATTACGTCATGATATGTCCTGCCATCGCCGAAATAGTGCCAGAGGTTGATTTTATTGATACTGTAACCGGCTCCCAGATCAATCTGAATCCACTGCAGACCCTGATTTACTCCCAGATGATTGGCAGTGTCCTTATTGCCGTCCGTTGCTAATGCTGCCGAGCCTGTCATGGTGGTACTTGCAGTCACGGTCTTGCCTGCGGCTGCATTGGCATATGCTGCATAAACGGGCAGAGATAACTGCATGGTGACAATAACGGCCGCAGATAATAATACCGGCAGAAGCCTTGCCTTCAATAGTTTGTACACTTTCCCCTTCATTTTAAATTCCCCTTTCAATTTTGGTTAATTTATTTGGATGTGCACTTTGTGATCTGTAAAACCTAAATTTTTCTCGCCGGACAACACTTAGGTTTTAGGTGTTACAGACCACTATGTTGTTAATATTAATTTTAGTTGAATTAAATTTGGAAAAGTATGGAGCGATTTTATAACATAAATGTAAAAATTTTATTTCAATAATTACCCGGTCAGTTATTTTTACCGGTATAAAACAAATCCATAGTAAATATAAAATGAATCCATGTGAAAAGAATACTCCTTCCACTACAATGTAATCACCGGTTACATTGCTGCATGTGAATATAATGTACACCGATTTATGTTAACTTAATTAATACCTTTAACGGAGATTATATTGGAGGGACAAGTAATAATGAATAAAAAAGTCAGGGTATTGCTGATTGGTGCTGCCTTCAGTGCCGACCTGCACATGGACGGCTATGCAAGATGCACTGATATTGCCGAGGTAACAGCCATCTGTGACAAGGATGTATCAAGGGTGGAAGCTCTTGCCGAGAGGTACGGTCTTCGGAATTACAAGGTGTATGACAATTATGAAAAGGCCATAGCAGAGGCGGATTGCGATATTGCAGATATTTGTATGCCCAATTTTCTGCACTGTGATGCAGCTGTTGCAGCCTTTAAAAAGGGGTTGCATGTAATATCTGAAAAGCCGCTTTCCACAACGGTGGAAGAGGCTGCCCGAATGGTGGAAGCAGCTGAAAAAGCAGGGAAAAAGCTGTTCTATGCCGAGGATTGGCTGTTTGCACCAGCTATGAACAAGGCATTGGCTGTAATTAAGGAAGGCGGTATAGGAAAGCCGCTGTACATAAGGGCGAGGGAATGCCATTGCGGTTCGCATTCGCCGTTTGCTCAAACGCTTAAGTATTGCGGCGGCGGTTGTATGGTTCATCTGGGGATACATCCGGTTGGCTTCATGCTTGCCTTAAAGGAGGGAAGCTGGACCGAGCTGGTTGCAATGACTTCAGGAGGAGCAGAAACTAACCTGGTTCATAAACAGATGGAAGGGGAAGACTGGTCGGCCTGTATGATCAAATTCGAAGACGGAACATCGGCGCTTCTGGAGGCAAATTATGTTACAACGGGCGGTATGGAGGATGTTATAGATATATATGGTACCGAGGGGTGCATGCATATTGACCTGACCTTCTCATCGGCCATAAGCTGTTACTCCATGCCGGGGCTGAGCTATACCGTTGAAAAGGCCGAAATAACCACCGGCTGGTCAAAACCCGCCGTAGACGAGAAGTTCAACCTGGGTTATGTAGGCGAAATTAGACACTTTATGGAATGCTGCCTGAAAAATCAAGATGCAAAAACCGGTTTGAGAGGTATTGACGGGCTTGAGGCATTGAAAGTGGTCAATTTGATATATAAATCGGCCAGAGAGGGAATAAAAATCGTGAATCCTAAGTTGATCAGCAAGCAGAGGGGAAGTAGCTATTGTGAAAAATGATTTGTATTTACCTGTGGAAGTCGGAGGAATTACTTTTAAAAATCCGTTTTATGTGGCATCAGGTCCGACGACCAAATCGGTCAAACAGCTTCTCCGCATTGAGGAGACCGGATGGGCGGCAGCCAGCATCAAGCTTACCATTGATCCTGAACCTTATATAAACAGGGTGCCGAGATATGCGGTATTCGAGGACAGAAATGCACTGTGCTTTACGGCAGAAAAAAGATTAAAATTCTTTGAAGGCTTAAAGCTGGTAGAAGATGCAAAAAAGGTGCTGAAAGAACTGATATTGATGGCCAATATTACATATGCAGGTGACAGGGGTGTTGAGGGCTGGGTTAACATGGCCCGGAAATTTGAAGAGGCAGGCGCTGATATTATTGAGTTGAATATGTGCTGTCCCAACATGTCATTTAATGTTGAGCTCTCGGCAGGCGGGGACAACGGCTGCGGCATACGCACCGGAGCCAGCTTGGGACAGCAGGCCGAAGTCGTAGCGGAGGTTGTCGGAGAGATCAAAAAAAATATAAAAATACCCGTATTTGTAAAGCTTACTCCCGAAGGCGGCAGGATAGCACAAATTGCCAGGGCGGCATATGAGGCCGGAGCAGATGCGGTGGGAGGAACCTCAAACCGTCTCGGAATTCCCCCCATCAACCTGAAAGACCCTAAAAAGTCGGCTTACCATCTGCAGGAGGAGATCAGTATGTCCTGCTATTCCGGAGCCTGGCTGAAGCCCCTTGCTTTAAGGGACACATATGAAATGAGGAAAGCCCTGGGACCTGAAGGCAAAATCATGCAGGCCGGCGGAGTACGAAACTATAAGGATGCTGCCGAGATGATCATGTCGGGAGCAGATCTGGTAGGTATATGTTCCGAAACGCTCATAAGCGGGTTTGGATTTATTGAGGGGCAAATAGCTGCATTGAAAAAATTCATGCTTCAAAACGGATATAAAGCAGCGGGAGATATGCGCGATCTCATTGTACCCGAGGTAAAAAGTGCACCTGAGCTGACGCTGTATGACGGATATGCCCAAATATCAAAACCCAACCTGGCAGCACCGTGTAAAGCAGCATGTCCGCTTCATGTACCTGCACAGGCTTACATACAAAAAGTGGCACAAAGAGACTTCAGAGCGGCTTTCGACCTGATAATGGGTAAGAATCCCCTGCAATCGGTATGTGCCCACATATGCGATCATCCATGCGAAGCGGCATGTACACGGGGAGATACGGGCCAGCCGGTGCATATACGCGAAATAAAAAGATTTGTACTGGATTATGGAAAAAAAACCGGATGGGTGTCAGGAAAACCAACGGCGGATAAAAAAAATCAAAATATTGCGGTTATAGGATCCGGGCCGGCCGGACTGTCCTGTGCATATTATCTTGCTACGGCAGGATATGCTGTAACTGTGTTTGAAAAGGAGAGCTATACCGGCGGAACGTTAAGATATGGTGCGTCCGGATTTAAGATGGCCCCTGAAATTCTGGATGCTGAAATCGAAATGCTTAAAGACCTTGGAGTGGATTTTGTGACCGGAAAGGCGTTGGGCAGGGATTACACCGTGGAGTCACTTAAGAAGCAGCATTATGCAGCCATATTTTTTGGAATGGGAGCCGGAACCGGAGTAAAAGGAAATATTCCGGGCCGTGATGCCGACGGTGCTTTATCCTCCATATCCTTCATGAAAAATGTATTTGAAGGGAAGCTTCATAAGCTGAAGGGCAGAGTGGTTGTCGCCGGAAATGATTTTACTGCTCTGGATGCTGCCAGGACAGCCAAAAGACTGGGTGCAGAAGAGGTATATGTCATTTATGAATGTACCAGAGATGAAATTCCGGCTACACAGGAGGATATTGAACATGCCGAAGAGGAAGGCATAAGGCTTATGAATCTTTCGGCTCCAAAGGCTATTCAAACTATGAACGGTAAAGTAACAGGAATACATATGACTAATCTGGTATTGTGCTGCCCTGATGAAAGCGGTCGGAGAAAAACGGAGAAGGCTGCATTTGCTTCCTATGAAATCCCCTGTGAAACAGTTATTTTAACCGGTAACAGGAGGTATGACGACAATTGTACGGCTGAACTGGAATTGGATGAAAATATAACACTGATTTGCCGTAAAGAATCCAATCTAACAAATATTGAAGGAGTTTTTGCAGGCGGAAATATCAGAGGGATTGATTCGGTTATTTCTGCCATTGCAGATGGAAAACGTGCCGCATGCTCAATAGATAAATTTCTGGCAAAAGAGGCTGCGGTGCTCGAGTTTGAACCTGAATACCCCGTGATTTCCAAAAAGTATGTCTTGAAAAGAACCGGATATTTCAAGGATGAGAGCAAACTCAACACAAAAACACTCAGTGAAGAAGAAGTCGTAGCTGAGGCCGGAAAATGCCTGAACTGCGGCTGCGGTGAAGGCTGCGGCTTATGTAAATCCATTTGCGGTGAGTTTGCAATCGGTGTCGGAGAACCCGACAGGCTCCAAATCAACAGTGAAGAATGTGTAGCCTGCGGAATGTGTTTTAACCGCTGTCCCAACAAAAATATCAGAATGATCAATAAGAAAATCATTGTAAAGTAGGTGAAGATGGTGAAAAAAGTACTTATTACGCCCAGGTCGTTTCAGGAGTCGGGTATACCTGCTTGTGGGCTTTTGAAGGAACGGGGCTTTGAAACAATAATCAATGACACCGGGATGGCATTTACAGAAGAACAGATGATTGAAAAATGTGCCGGCGCTGACGGGATTATTGTAGGCATTGATCCTGTAACCGAAAAAGTCTTAAAAAGTTCACATAAACTCAGGGCGGTGTCAAAATATGGTGCAGGGCTTGACAACATTGATCTGGAGGCCGCAAGGAAGCTTGAAATATCAGTGGAAAGAGCTGCTGGAACCAATGCCACGTCTGTAGCAGAGCTGGCCATAGGTTTGATGTTTACTCTTGCCAGAGATATTCCCTATTCGGCAGGCAGCACCAGAAAAGGCGGCTGGGATAGAAAAAAAGGTGTTGAAATTACCGGTAAAACTCTGGGGATACTGGGGCTGGGCTGCATAGGCAGGGAGGTCGCAAGAATGGCTGATGGCCTTGGCATGAAAATTTCAGCATATGACCCGTTTGTGAATGCAAATGACGTAAATATTATTCGATATGGAATAGAGTTAACCGGAGTTGAGGAAATACTCCGAAACTCCGACTTTATTACTCTGCATATGCCTCTGACTGATGAAACAAAGCATATGATCAACCGGAAAGCTCTGGAGAAAATGAAGTCGGCGGCATATCTTATAAATACTTCCAGGGGAGAGCTGGTGGAGGAAAATGATTTGTATGATGCCCTGGTCAACGGGGTTATTGCAGGCGCGGCAGAGGATGTTTTTTCAAAGGAACCGCCCGGGGAACACAGGCTTTTATCCCTGGACAATTTCATACTGACTTCACATATAGGAGCATTTACAAAGGAAGCCAATGAGAAGATGGCTATGGCATCGGCCGTCAATTTGCTCAGGATACTGGAAAATGAATCATAGGGGAGGCATAAAGTTAAAATGGAGTTATTTGACTTAAAGGGGAAGAACGCCGTAATTCTCGGCGGTGGTGGAATTTTGGGCACCGACATGGCACAGGGACTGGCTTCGGCAGGGGCCTGCATTGCAGTTTGTGATTTAAGGGAGGAAATGGCCAAAAAGGTGGCTGGTACCGTACAGGTGCATAATGTAAAAGCAGAGGGTTATCAGATGGATGCCATGGACATAAATTCCATAAGGGAGGTGTGCGGCAGGATCGGGAAGGAGTTCGGCCATATAGATATTCTTGTAAATGCCGTAGGAGGAAATATGAAGGCTGCAACAACTTCCGACACCCTCTCATTTTTTGATCTTTCAGCTGATGCCTTGCAAAAGGTGGTTGACCTGAATTTAATGGCAGGAGCGGTATTGCCCTCACAGGTATTCGGACGTGTAATGGCTGAAGCAGCTGGAGGAGTGATAATAAATATTTCCTCCATGAATTATTACAGGCCTTTGACACGTACACCGGGATACGCGGCAGCAAAAGCGGCGGTCAGTAATTTTACACAATGGCTGGCTGTCTATATGGCGCAGGTGTATGGGGATAAACTCAGGGTTAACGCCATTGCTCCGGGTTTCTTTCTGACAGATCAGAACAGATTTTTAATGACTGATGCCCAAAGCGGAGAGTTGACTCCAAGAGGGCGGCAGGTGATACAGCATACACCAATGGGTAAGTTCGGAGACCCCGGTGATCTTGTAGGAACATTGATATGGCTGTCTTCAAGGGCCTCAGCCTTTGTGACGGGGATCACAGTTCCTGTGGACGGCGGTTTTTCAAGTTTTGGAGGAGTATAAGGGAGGATATTTCAATGGGAATTATAAAAACAATTCAAGCGGATAAATTGAAAGTAAATATTTATGACACAAGGAAAGCACTTGGCGAGGAGGCTGCCAAAGAATTTACAGCCAGAGTAAAGCAACTGCTGCAGACAAAAAGCGAGATAAACATAGTTTTTGCGGCAGCACCTTCACAAAATGAATTTATACATGCGCTGGCACACAATAAGGAAATAGAATGGGGCAGAATCAACGCCTGCCATATGGATGAATATATCGGATTGGATCCAGAAGCACCTCAGGGGTTTGGAAATTTTCTCAGAGACAGGCTGTTTGAGAAGCAGCAGTTTAAGTCTGTAAATTATCTTAAGGGCGACGTAAGCAATATTGATGAGGAATGTAAAAGATATGCCGGGCTGCTGAAGCAATTTCCCACTGATATTGTTTGTATGGGAATCGGCGAAAACGGACATATAGCCTTTAACGACCCTCATGTGGCATTTTTCGACGATCCCGAGCTGGTAAAGGTGGTTGAACTGGATGAAAAATGCAGGAGGCAGCAGGTGAACGACGGCTGCTTCAAAAGTCTGGAAAAGGTTCCTACTCATGCGCTGACACTTACAATACCTGCTCTTGCAGCGGCTGACTGCATATTTTGTATGGTTCCGGGAAGTACCAAAGCCCAGGCGGTATTTGATACTGTTACCGGTGACATATCTGAAAAATGCCCTGCCTCAATCTTAAAGATCCATAACAATGCAACATTATATACAGATATGGACAGTGCTGCAAAAATCATTTAAGAAGACCGGACGGAGGGTGCAGGTATGGGATATCTGTTTATGGGTGTAGATATAGGAACTTCGGGTGTAAGGGCGGCACTTTTTGATATGGACGGAAATCAGAAAAGCCTGTATCATCAGGAATATCTGATGAAATGCCATGAAGAGGGAATGGCTGAACTGGATCCCGATGAAATATTCGGTTCATTGCTCCGGGTAGTTAAAGAATGCATAGCAGAGGCCGGTGCAGATAAAAATGACATTGCAGCCATTGGTCTGTCTACCCAGCTTTTCAGCTTTTTAGCCGTGGATGGAGCCGGAAACTGTCTTACCAATCTGATTACATGGGCAGACAACCGGTCCATAAGGCATGCTGAAAAAATAAGGGAGAATTTTGACTGCAGGGAAATATACAACCGCACCGGCTGCAGGGTTCAGCACCCCATGTATCCCATCAGCAAAATTTTATGGCTGAAAGATACGCAGCCCGAAATTTTCAAAAAGGTCAAAAAATTTATAACAATAAAGCAGTATATTGTGCACAGGCTTTTCAATGAGTATGTAATTGATATTACCGATGCATCTTCCATGGGATATTTCAATATTCACCGGATGGAATGGGATGAATCGGTATTAAAAGATGTATTGGGGCTTGATTCCGGATATTTTGGAACACCTGTGGAGTGCACTCATGTACTGAGGAACATCAAAGAGGAATACGCCGTGCTCATGGGAATAAATGCCGGTACACCGGTAGTTGTGGCTTCTGGGGACGGAATGCTGGCAAATGTGGGCTGCGGAGTATTTGACGACAGCTCAATGTCAAGTACCATAGGTACCAGCGGGGCCTTGAGGATTGCCTCGGAGAAACCGCTACTGGATTCGGAGCAAAGGACCTGGTGTTACTGTTTTACAAAAGATACCTGGGTTGCAGGCGGTGCCATCAACAATGGCGGTATTGTTTTAAAATGGCTCAGGGATGACTATAAAAGCCAATATGAAAAAGAGATGCTGGATCAGGGTATGGACAGTATTTACAAGCTGTTCGACAGATATGCCTCACAGATTGCACCTGGATGTCAGGGCTTGATCTTCCTTCCGTTCCTGACGGGGGAGAGGTCCCCCAACTGGAATGCATTGGCAGCCGGCACCATCCACGGCCTGCGGCTTATGCATGGTAAAAGGCACTTCATACGTGCTACCATGGAGGGGATTATGTTCAGGATGTTTTCAGTCTATGAAGTAATTACGCAGATAACTTCAAACGTAAAGCAGATAAGGGCTAACGGAGGTTATGCCAACTCAGAGGTTTGGCTGCAGATACAGGCCGATATTTTCAACAAGGAAATCGCCGTGGCAGGGGTAAGTGAAGCCGCCGCCTTTGGAGCGGCTTATGTTGCAATGGCTGCAGTCGGTGCCGTTAACAGCCTGAAGCAGCCGCTGAAATGTATGAACCCTCAGAAAATTATCAGACCCATAACAGAAAACAATAGGGTGTATATGGATGCATATGGGGATTTTAAAAACCTGTATGCAAAAATATATGGAAGCAGGTAAAGGAGTCAAATTATGCTCTCATATCAAATGACAAAGGATCAGATAAATGCAATAAATCCAGATATTGCGGTTATACCTGTGGCGTCATTGGAACAGCATGGCCCTCATCTTCCCGTAAATACCGATATTATAATTGCCGAAGCATATGCAAACGGGATTTCAATGGAACTGAATGCTTTTCAAATCCCTGCCGTCCCTATAAGCACCTGCAGAGAGCACATGGGATATAAAGGAACCGTGTGGATAAACCCGGATACCTTTTACAGGATGATGATAGAGATATGTATGTGCCTTGAAGAACAGGGTTTTAAAAAAATAGTAATTGTCCAGGGCCATGGTGGTATATTTATGTTAACACCTGTAATCCGTGAACTGAATGCCACGCGGAATCCGGAGTTGCAGGTATGCAGGATTGACCCGGGAAATTATCTGGAGCAGTTTAAAAATGCAGGTGTTATATCAAGCAGTGCAGGCCTGCATGCCGATGAATTCGAAACATCCATAGTACAGTACTTACATTGCGATTTGGTGCATGACGAATTAATTCAGGACTTTGTACCGGAGGTGACCAGGGATTATTTGAATTACGGAAGCATATACTGTGCATCGCCCTCGGGTGTTTGGGGACAGCCGTCAAGGGCAACGGCGGAGAAAGGTGGAAAATTGCTTGAGCTTGGCCGTAAATTGATGGCAGAGGATATCAGGAAAATTTTTGCTTATATGAACAAAAATCCTCAGGGCTACAGCAGCTTTTAATCAACTGATAAAAAAGACAGAAGGCCGTTATATTCAGCCTTCTGTTTTTTAGTTTAAAGAATTGCATATGCATGCAGTGTCAGCCCATACCGGTCCATATTCAGGATTTCCGGAATTGTCCCGGTGTCACACCGGTTGCCTTTTTGAAAACCCTTATGAAGTAAAAGTAATCGGAGTAGCCGCATTTATTTGCAATATCCTCGATAGTGTATTTGGTGCTATGAAGTAAACTGCAGGCATATTCAACTCTCAATTTTGTAATATAATCCGTGAAGGTCATGGATACTTCTTTTCTGAAAAGCTGGCTGATGTAACTGGGGTTGATTGAAAAGATCTTACCCAGGCTTTGTATTGAAATCTCACTGTGAAAATTTAAATTTACATAATCAAGTATTTTGAGAAAATACTTATTTTTTATTTCGTCCTTCATATCTCTCCGTTTTTTACTGGAAGCGTCCAGCAGCATTGATTCCAGCTGCGTTATCATAGCATTTACATCTTTGAAGGAGGTGCACAGCTCTTCGATGCTGTAGATATATTCTCCGTAATATTCACAGTCCAGGTTGTTTGAGAGGCTGATAAAATAATTGTATATTTTCATGGCCTGTTTGACATTAAGCCGTCCGTTGGCCACAATAGTCCTAACCTCTGTAAGAGTCTTGTTGACTTCAAAAATATCGGGATTTGATATGTTTTTTTCAAGCTTTCTCAGCAGGCCGTCAATATGGGAATTGTCTGTTTGGGGCCTGAAATACAGACTGTGTTTTCCGGTGATAAAGTACTGGTATCCCAGACTTGTCGCTTCCTCAATACTGTTCTTTATACCGCCGATAGTATTAAATGTACCGGAGATGCCGATGCCTTTGATGCCGTCATGCAATTTTTCTGAAAATAACTGCCGGATATCGGCTTCTCCCATGTATTGGAAAAAGTATAGGTGCTTTGCATTTCCGGTTTTTATGTGCACATGCTTTACATTCTTTTCAAAGGCCAGCTGTTTGTAGCCGATTGAAGCAGCTATTACCACTTTCTTTGAAATATCTATACCATTATCTGCAAAGTATTGGTTGATAACCGGACCGCTTCTATCGTTGGGTTCTTCAATCAGAGAAATCAGGTCGGGTCCTTCCGGCTGGGAGTTTGACATGTCCAGCATACCTTTTGCCTTTTTCAGTAAATCGGTTATTTCAGAATCATCAAAAGGTTTGAGGCAGTAGCCGATAGCTCCATAGTTCATTGCTTTTTGAGCATATACAAATTCTGCATATCCGCTTATTACAATAAAGATGGTACCGGGCAGCACCTCTTTAACGCTTTTTATCAATTCCAAACCGTTCATACCCGGCATTCTGATATCCGTAAAAACCAGGTCGGGCATTGTCTTAAGTATGGCATCATGTGCATTTATACTGTTATTTGAGGTATACACTACTTCAAAACCGCTCTGTATTTTTTGAATACTTTTTATAAGGCTTTTTATAACATATTCCTCATCGTCAACTATAAATATCTTATACATTTTGCTACCTCCTTAAAGGGATAGTAATGTTAACCTCAGTACCGGCATCCGGCATACTGCTGATGGAAAGACCGTACTCATTACCATACGTGAGTTTTATCCTGTTATTTACATTGCACAGACCGATTCCTGATTTTTTGCTTGTCCCGGGCTGTTCCAGGGCAGATGGATTTTTAAACTGCAGCTGCATTTTTTGAAGCTGTTCCGCATCAATACCCATTCCGTCATCTTTAACCCATATAATAACTTTTCCTTCGGAAATCCTGCTTCCGATCCACAGCCTTCCCTTGACCATTTTGGGTTCCAGCCCGTGAAATATGGCATTTTCAACTATGGGTTGAAGAATCATTTTCAAAACGGTGACATTCAGGGTTTCTCCGGAAAATTCATAAAAAACGTCAATTCTTTCACTGAAACGTATTTTATTTATCTGCACGTAAGCTTGAATAATTTTGATTTCTTCATCCAGAAGTACTTCATTTGACCCGTTTACACTGTATCTGAATATCATTGCCAAAGCTCTGGTCATTTCATAGATTGTCTCGTTGTTCTCTTCCGAAGCTATACCTTTGATTACCTCGAAGGTATTATAAAGAAAATGGGGATTGATCTGGCTTCTGAGAAAGGCAAGTTCGGCCTTTTCCTTTACGATTTCGGCTTCATAAAGCTTGGAGCTTGTCTCCAGCAGTCTGTGGGTCAGATTTGATATTTCCCCCATCATTTCGTTGAATTCATGGGACAGGACATGTATTTCGGAGTAGCCCTCCAGCTGTACCTTGTTTTTCATGTTCCTTATGTTGCCTGATTTAACACTGTTCATAAAGTTTACCAGCTTTTTAACAGGCTGTGTGATATTCCTTATAATGAGTAAAAACAGGACGGCAAGCAGGGCATTGGCAATAACCAGAAAAAAGATGACTTTTTTCCTGACTTCGGATACCTCTGAAAACAATTCCTTTTCCGGAACAAAGCTGATTATTTTTGATTCTATTTCCGGAATGTCATATACCAGCACGAGATTTTTGGAGCCATTTATATCTGTAACCTTATTACCGTTTACAATATTATTTTTATTATTGATAACGTCCTTGAATATATAAGGTTTATCACTGATGTTTAACGGGTCATTTTCGGAATAGATTCCGCCGGCTTTATCAATAAGGTAGTACTTGATTTCGGTATTTGAGGAAAATTTGTTTATTTCCTTAAAAATAGGCTTCATATCAACCAGTACGGCTATATAACCAATTTTCTGCCGGTAATTTTTTGAGCTTGATGCAGAATAGACATTCATTCCGAACTGAATGAATATGGGGTCATAAGAGCTGGGGGTTTGCAGTGTCTGCAGACTGGTTACGTGGACTTTCCCATCATCAAATGACGTATTTCTGAGACTTTTGGCAACTTCGCTCCTCCCTCTCAGGCTGAAGTACTTTCCGTTATCACTTAACAGTACCACATCTATTATTTCCTGTTTTACGGTTATGGCATTGTTGCAAATGGTGGTAAGGTCTTTATTCGCCAGATAAAGCTCATAGGGATCAGCTTCCATTATGTAATTTTGAATCATGGGATCGTATGCCAGGTTGTTCATCATACTTTTTATCTCACCATAATATGTAGTCATATTTTGTTTGATATTAGAGGTGATTTCTATGGTATAGTTCCTGTTTTTCTTTATAATAATATTGTTGATCTGAGAATAAGTCAGCAGGATCATAGATACAAAAATCAAGATTGTCAGCAGACCGTTAATAACTAATTGTGTAGTTATGGAGAATTTCTTGAAAAAATTCATACAACCCCCATTTTTAATACTTGTATTATTTGTGCATATTATGTCGAAAAAATGATTTATGTAATCAATTATATTACATTCCTTTTTTAGCGTAAACTTATCAGGATACAATGCTTAATTATATTATTAATACTAAAGTAAACATTGAACATGTAAAATTTTTATATTGTGTATGGATTAATTTTAGGTTTGGTTTTTGTACGGCTTGTCAAAAGTTATCCGGTGCACCTGAAATCCCTATCTTCTAAAAATATTCTATTTTTATCATAAAACCTATTTATTTGAATGAAGTGCGATATTTGCTAAACTCTTACCATGGAACGAAGCGTTATGTTATTCACACCATTGGGAATTGCATACACAATAAATAAACGAGGAGAGAACGTAATGTTGGATAAAGCAGCTATTACTGCAAACAGAAAGTACCTTAAGTCCAAAAAGAGGGAATCCCTTCTTAAAGCAATTCTGAATTACAAATATTTTTACATAATGTTGATACCCATATTGGTCTGGTATATAGTTTTTTGCTACGCACCCATGTATGGGACCACACTTGCATTTAAAACCTATAATTACAGCAAGGGGATCATCGGGAGCCCCTGGATAGGCTTTGCACATTTTAAAGAAATCCTGTCGGATTTTCAATATATCTCTGCTGTTAAAAACACTCTTATTATAAGCTTCGGCAAGCTGATCCTGCATTTCCCAATACCCATAATACTTGCAATACTGCTGAACGAGATTACCAAACAAAGGGCCAAAAGATTCTTCCAGACAACACTGACTTTTCCCCATTTTGTTTCCTGGGTGGTATTGGCGGGAATAATCACAAATATTTTGGGCCAGAACGGAGTAGTCAATCAAATTATTACTCATCTCGGAATGGAAAATGTAAACTTCTTATCCAATCCCGATACCTTCAGACCCGTAATATATATCACACATATCTGGAAGGAGATGGGCTGGGATTCCATCATCTACATGGCGGCCCTGGCGGGAATAAACCCGGATCTGTATGAGGCTGCGGATATTGACGGTGCAAACCGCTGGCAGAAAATCTGTAATGTGACCTGGCCTGGAATAAGGCCGACCGTGGCAATTATGCTGATTCTGTATGTGGGAAACATGCTAAATATAGGAGGAAGCTTCGACCAGATTTTAAACCTTTACAGCTCACCGGTATATAGCGTTGCAGACACCATAGATACTTTTATCTACCGTACAACCTTTACTACAGGAGCCGATTTCGGCTATATGACGGCCCTTGGACTGTTGAAATCAAGTGTAAATCTTGTAATGATTTATACGGCAAATACCATAGTAAAAAAATCAGGCGAGCAGGGTTTGTTTTAGAATATTGGATTTATAACCTTGAAAACCAGTTTAACTGGAGCAGAAAGAAAGGATGAAATACATGGAAAATACCGTTAAAATAAAAAAATCGCACAGTATAAGTGATATATTGATAATTATGTTTGTGGGAGTGTTGGCAGTTATCACAATTTTCCCTTTTTACAATGTGGTGATTGTGTCCTTTGCAAGTATGAATTCCCTGGCGGAACACAGTCTGTACCTTTTACCGTATGCCTTTGATCTGACCGGATATGTCAACCTCATAAAGGAAGAAAGCTTTTACCGGTCGTTTTTGATTTCGGTTATTGTTACAGTGGTGGGAGTCAGCTTTAACATGCTGCTTTCAGTTTCCGGAGCCTACGCCCTGTCAAAGAAGGGCATGCCGGGAAGGAATATCTTTCTGGGGGCCATACTTTTTACCATGTTTTTCAACGGAGGCTTGATACCGTATTACCTGGTAGTTCAATCCCTGGGATTGGTCAACAGTATTTGGGCAATGATAATACCGACAGGAGTATCAACCACCTATCTTATCATAATGAAAAACTACTTTAATACATTGCCCGAAAGTATTGAAGAATCGGCCAAAATTGATGGGGCAAATGATCTGATGATACTTATAAAAATAATACTGCCCATATCCAAGCCTTTCATTGCTACATTTCTCCTGTTTTATGCGGTGGACCGCTGGAATGACTGGTGGTATGCCCTCATATTCATCAGTGACACGGCCAAGGCTCCGTTACAGATATTTTTGAGAGAAATGCTGATCAATTTCAATACCCAGCTCAATTCTTCGGCACAGGCGGTTATTGACCAATCACGAAGTATTTTTGTTCAGACCACGCAGATGGCTACTATTGTAATTTCGGCAATTCCGATGCTCTGCATCTATCCATTCCTTCAGAAGCACTTTGCAAAAGGTATTATGATAGGGTCGATAAAGGAATAAAGCTTATGGCTTTTTTCTTTATTACATAATCAATTAAACAAAATAAGGGAGGAATAACATGAAAAAAGTAAAACAACTGATGGCTGTCTTGTTAACGGCGGCAGTACTGATGACTGCGGTGACAGCATGCGGCAGCGGCAGTGAAGGTTCAAAGCAGACAAATACTTCGGCAAGTACTGCAGCAGGTAATGCCCAGCAACAGGATACTTCAAAAGAAGAAAGCGGATCAATACCTAAAGAGCCTATGACATTGACGGTGGCCTTCTGGGATATAGACCAGGCACTTGCCAATGCAGAGAAGGATCAATTTATTCAAAAGGTACAAAAGGATTTAAATGTAACTTTAAAGCCCATAAACATAACCTGGGATGACTATTCACAAAAAATCCAGATGTGGGCGGCATCCAGTCAGCTCCCCGACATATTCTCCATAGATGCCATAGGAACCCAGTATTACAGGAACTGGACCCAGCAGGGTGTTGTAAAGCCCCTGCCGGAGGATCTTTCAAAATACCCGACTCTGGAAAAATACATGAGCAATCCAGATATCCAGGCTCTGAAACAGGATGGCAAATTATACTGTGTTCCCCGTGGTCTTTATGATTCCCTTGATTATTGTGCTCACGACAGGAATGTCTGGTACCGTTGGGATCTGGCACAAAAAGCAGGTATAACCAAAGAGCCTGAAACCTGGGAGGAATTCAAAAGCATGCTGACTGCCATTGTAAAGGCAGATCCTGAAAAGAAAAAAATCGGCGGTATGACAGCTGTAAATGTTAAACAACTGGGCGGTTTCTTCTGGCTTTACAGCAATCCGGCAGCAATGAGCGACGGAAGCGGAAGCGATTTCAAGTGGATAAAGGAAGACGGAAAGTATATTCCGGCAGCATTTTCAAAAAATACACTTCCCTCCCTGGAAAATGCCAGAGATATGTATGAAAAGGGCCTGATCGACAAGGATATCGCACTTGTAAAAGGGCAGGAAGGCTATGACAAGTTTGCATCGGGTAAAGTGGCTGCTCTTCTTGAGGTGGGATATGACAATGTAAGCACAAAGATGAATGAGAGATGGAAGAAACTGTATCCTGATACACATATGCTGGATTCGGTAAAGAGAGTCAAATACTTCCCTGCAACCGATGGAACCAAGTACCATGCAGTATTCAGGACATTCTGGTCCGAAAGCTATTTCAGCGGCAAAATCGATGACAAAAAGCTGGATAGAATACTGATGCTGTATGATTATTTCCTTAAACCGGAAACCAAGGAGTCCTACAGGTTTGGCGTCAAGGATGTGGATTATGCAAAGGAAGGCGATAAGATCAAGACTTTGATCAGTCTTGATGAACTAAAAAAGAAGCAGCCAAGCCTGGAGGTAATACAGGGATTGGTCGAATTTGACAACCAGTTCCAGTATGACCCGAATAACTTCACTCTGGACCCGAGAGTTGTTGAAATAGGAAGAGAGGATATGGAAGTTGTGAGAAAAGAGACTAAAATTCCTGAGTACCAGCCCCAACTCACATATGTTTCAACACCTACCAAAGACAAGTTTACAATAATGGATCATGACTTTTTGCTCAACATAATGATGGGCAACAAGCCTGTAGGCCAAATGTGGGAAAATGTGAAAAAGGAATACGAGGCAAAAGGCTTGAGCAGGATGATAGATGAAGTAAATGCAAAAGCAAAGGAAGCAGGAATTAACTAAGAATATATTCAGTATGTTACTCAGGGAGATCCGGTTTAACCGCATCTCCCTGAGTGATAATTGATGGGGTGAGTTTGTGAAGGAAATTATTTTGAAGGAATCGGAAGTGACGGGGATAACTGATAATGAACTATTTTTAGCAATAAAAGAATCTCTTGGAAATTGCAGCAGCTATAAAAAGGTACTGATAATACCGCCCGATTTTACAAGATCCCATTCGGGTGCGGGAAAAATAACAGCTATGTATTACGCATTGCTGAAAGATAGCTGCCAGGTTGATATTATGCCTGCTCTGGGTACCCATGAACCCATGAGTCGTCAGGAATGTGCCGCTATGTTCGGTGATTCCGTTCCGGGGGACTGCATTATAAATCATAACTGGAAGACAGATGTCAAAAAAATCGGTGAAGTTCCCCGTGAATTTGTCAGGGAGATTTCGGAAGGGCTGGTGGACAACTCTATAGATGTTGAGCTGAATAAACGCCTGCTTGACAAAAGTTATGACCTTATAATTTCGGTGGGACAGGTGGTTCCCCATGAAGTAGCGGGAATGGCCAATTACAGCAAAAACATATTTGTGGGCTGCGGAGGAAAGAGCATGATCAATCAGACCCACATGCTTGGGGCATTTTATGGAATGGAAAAAATCATGGGAAGAGATTACTCGCCGGTACGAAAGGTCTTTGACTATGCCGAAAATAAATACCTGAAGAATATCCCTCTTTTATACGTTCTGACAGTGACCTCCCAGGAGGAGGAACGGACGGTGATGCACGGGGTGTTCATAGGACGGGGCAGAAGCATTTTTGAGGAAGCAGTTGCTTTAAGTCAGGAGCTGAATATCAGCTTTGTTGACAGACCTCTGAAAAAAGTGGTTGTGTATCTGGAGGAAAAGGAATTTAAAAGCACCTGGCTGGGGAATAAGGCTGTTTATAGGACGAAAATGGCCATGGCCGACGGTGGGGAGTTAATAATAATAGCACCGGGAGTACGAAAATTCGGTGAATACCATGAAAACGACCGCGTCATCAGGAAATACGGATATGCGGGAAGAGAACGCATACTGGAATTATGCCGGGAATGTGAGGATTTAAAAAACAATTTGTCGGTTGCAGCCCATTTGATCCATGGGTCCTCGGATGACAGGTATCATATAGTATATGCCTGTGAAAAACTTTCAAAGGAAGAAATCGAGCAGGTCAATTATAAATACATGCCTTTAAGTGAAGCATGTGATAAATACCGTCCTGACCGCCTTATAGAGGGCTTTAATATCCTGGAGGACGGTGAGGAGATTTTCTACATAAGTAATCCGGCCCTTGGATTATGGGCTGAAACAGGCAGATTTTTTAAATAATACAATTTGTTGAAAGGGTGGTAAGATGCTGGGGAATATTTCATTTGACTCATACTGGAAGTTTATTACCGATAAAGACAACGAAGGAATGGAAAACAAATGGTTTGATCACGTACCAGACAATACCGAAAATATCTGGGTACCTTCCTGCTGGAACGAGCTCAGGGAGGAATTGCTCTATTATGACGGAACAGCCTGGTACTACAAGACTTTTTATTACCGGGTGAACCCTGAATGGAAAAGGCAGGTGTTATTTTTCCAGGGAGTAAATTACAGATGCGAGGTTTGGCTCAACGGGCGGAAAGCAGGCCGGCATACAGGCGGTTCCACACCCTTTGAACTGGATGTGACGGATTATCTGAATGTTAACGGGGAAAATCTTATTGCGGTACGCGTTGACAGTACCATCGACAATATGACCTCACCTCCCAAAGGCGTGGATTGGTTCAATTACGGGGGAATATACAGGGAGGTATCACTGGTTGGCACAGGTGATACCTGGCTGGACGATGTCACAATAACAACAAAGCTCAGCGGCGAAATAGGAGTCAAACTTGATATAGGAAATTATTCTGCTGATCGGGGAGCTGCTTTGGAAATAAAAATATCGGAAAAGGAAGGTGCAGAGCCCATACTTGTTTCTTCCCACAATATCCTGACCAACGGTGAACTGCTGAAGCTTTTTATACCCGATGTAAAGCTATGGTCTCCGGAGGACCCGTATTTGTATGATTTTGAGCTGATATTGAAAAAGAAGGACGGCGAAATAGCGGATATATGGAAACACAGAATAGGTGTCCGTGAGTTTTCAATCAAGGACAGAAAAGTACAGCTGAACGGCAAACCTGTCTTTCTCAGGGGATACTCAAAGCATGAGGACTATCCGCTTATGGGCAGGACCTTTTCACCCGATATCCTCAGAAAAGATTATGAGATGTGCAAACAGGGCAATGCCAACTTTTTAAGGCTGTGCCATTATCCACACCATATCAGGGAGTACGGAATTGCAAGTGAGATGGGAATGCTGGTAATAGCCGAAGTACCTAATGTAAATTTCAGGAAGGAGCAGTTTTCAAATCCTGAACTGATGGAACTGGCCGTAAATCAATTGAAGGAAACCATAAAGTACTATAAAAATGAGACCTGCATAATGTTCTGGAGCCTGTTTATCGAGTGTAAAACCTATGAGGATTCGGCTGTAGATTTTGTACCGAAATACATAAAGCTTGCAAAGGAACTGGATTCTACAAGATTTACCGTACACGCCTCGGACATTCCCACCGAGGACAGAACTTATGAGTTTTTTGACATTATAGGAGTCAACTATTGGCTGGGATGGTATATAAGCCAGTCTGTCGAGGAAGGGAGCAGGCTTATGGATACTATTGCAGCAAGGTATCCTGATAAGCCGGTGCTTATAACTTCGGGAGGCTGGGAAGGAATGTTCGGCTTCCACTCATATGCTGCCAAAACCAAGTGGTCCGAGGAGTCACAGGCGGACTATCTTGACGATCTGACCGACATGTATATATCAAAGGATTATATTGTGGGACAGATTGTCTGGACCTTCAACGACTTCAGAGTCAGTCCGTGGGTACTTGAGAGCGGTAATTATGCCCGCTTCAGGCCTATGGGAATAAACCACAAAGGTGTGACGGACTATTTCAGAAGACCCAAACTGGCTTATTACCGCTTGCAGGAGACCTTTAAAAAATGGTCCGGCAAATTATGAGTTGGGGAGTGATTCCATGAACATTTTAATCACCATGCAAAAAGGCAGTGAAAGAGATATTTATTTTCCGGATGAAGTTATCCATGAAATTAAAAAATTGGGAAACGTCATACTTAATGAAGAAAACAGACCGTTTACAGAAAAGGAACTCTGCGAGCGCATAAGGGATATTGATGTATGTATAACCCATTGGGCATGCCCTTCCTTTACGGGAGCAGTTCTGAAAAATGCCGGCAGGTTGAAAATGCTTGCACATGCGGCGGGAAGTGTTGCAGATGTTGCCACCGACATGGTCTTTGAAAAGGGCATAAAAGTATGCAGTGCCAACAGATTAATGGCCAGGTATGTAGCCGAAGGCGTTCTGACATACATGCTTTCAGCCCTGAGGCTTGTCACGGAATACGACAGGGATATGAAAAACGGAGTGGAATGGTCCAGACGTGTTGTGGAAAACCGGACACTTATAGGCGAAAGGATAGGTCTGATAGGGTTGGGAACCATAGGCAGGTATCTCCTGGATTTTCTTAAACCCTTTGATGTGCGGATAAAGCTGTTTGATCCGTATATTTCAAGGGACAGCCTGGCGGGTTATTCAAATGTGGAGCTCTGTCCCCTTGATGAGGTGCTGTCCTGGGGAAATATCATTTCAATACATGCTTCACTGACACAGGAGACAAAAAATTTAATTACTGAAGAAAAATTAAAGCTCATAAGAAACGGCACTCTATTTGTCAATACCGCAAGAGGACAGATCGTTGATGAAGCTGCACTTGTAAAGGAACTGGAGAACGGAAGGATCAGGGCAGTACTGGATGTCTACAATAATGAACCTCTGGATGTGAACAGTCCCTTAAGGCGGCTGGAGAATGTCATACTGTTTCCTCATGTGGCAGGAGCACCTGTAAAGGAACAGATGACCTATACCGTTATAGAGGAAATAAAACGGCTGATTCAGAATATTCCTCTGGAGCATGAAATTACCTTTGAAAGGTATAAAATGATGACCAGGGAGAAGGAACAGCAAATATAGGGGGATTCATATGAAAACAGGATTGGCATCGGTTGCATTTCGGCAGCTGAAACCTGCTGAGATAGTGAAGATGGTTGGTAAGGCGGGTTTGGATGGAATCGAATGGGGCGGGGACATACATGTGCCTTCCGGGGACATCAAACAGGCAAATGAGGTGCTTAAGATGACCATGGACGAAGGTCTGGAAGTGTCTTCCTACGGATCATACTACAGGCTGGGCTGCGGCCGGGAAAACAAGACCGGTTTTGACAGGATACTTGCAACTGCAGGCCAACTCAAGGCTCCGGTTATCAGGGTTTGGGCAGGGAACAGGGCATCTGCCGAAGCAGATGAAGCCTATTGGAATGCGGTTGCGGAAGATGCGTTCAATATTGCCGGACTTGCTCAAAAGTCAGGTGTACAGGTTGCCCTGGAGTACCACGAGGATACACTGACAGATACACCCGAATCTGCATGCAGGCTGTTAAAGGAAGTCAACCACAGCAATTTGCGCAGCTATTGGCAGACACATATGGAAACAAGCCCGGCTGAAAGGCTGGAAGAGTTAAGGGACATAGCACCGTGGCTTGTAAATGTCCATATCTTCAGCATGGTAAACAATCAAAGGACAGAGCTTGCAGAAATAGCCGGTGAATGGAAAAAATATATGGAAGTAATACGTAAAATTGATACAGTCAGGTATTGTATGCTTGAGTTTGTTAAAGATAACAGCCCCCAACAGTTTTTTAGAGACGCAGAAACATTAAAATATCTTATTGGAACACCGGAAAGCATCAGTCAAATTATATAGCAAAAAGGGGAACGGAGTTATGATCAAATTTGGAACAGGCGGCTGGAGAGCATTAATCGGTGAGGAATTCACCAGGGAAAATGTACAGCTCCTCTCTCAGGCAATGGCAAATATCATAAAAGATCAAAATTGCCAAAACAAAGGGTTTGTTGTTGGCTATGACAGGAGATTTCTGTCGGACAAGGCTGCCAGGTGGATTGCAGAGGTTTTGGCAGGGAATGGGGTAAAGGTGCTGTTTGTAAATGAAATTGCCCCTACACCTTTAATAATGTTTACGGTAAACAGGGCAGAAGCCGAATATGGAGCTGCTGTCACAGCCAGCCATAATCCGGCCGACTACAATGGGATCAAGATATTTACCGGAGGTGGCAGAGATGCAACCGAGGACACTACAAAAGTTATTGAAGACTATATTGCGCGGGTAATAAAAGAGGACATACAGAGTATTGAATTCGGTCAGGGTGTCGACAACGGCAGGATTCAGATTGTAGATCCCTTTAATACATATATCGATACGGTTCTAGGTATGCTTGACATCGAGGCAATCAAAAAAAGAAGGCTGAAAATCCTGCTGGACCCCATGTATGGCGTTTCAAGAACCTGTTTGCAGGCCGTACTTGTAACGGCAAGATGTGAGCTGGATATTATAAATGACAGGCACGACACCCTGTTCGGCGGCAGACTGCCTTCACCCAATACACAGACACTGCAGCGCTTAAGGGATATGGTAGTGGAAAAAGGCTATGACATAGGCATAGGCACAGATGGTGATGCCGACCGTCTGGGTATTATAGACAAAAACGGTGATTTCATTCACCCCAATAACATTCTTGCCCTGCTGTACTACTACCTTTTAAAGTATAAGGGTTGGAAGGGCGGGGCAGTAAGAAATCTGGCCACAACCCATCTTTTGGATAAGATAGCCCGTGATTTCGGTGAAGAATGCTATGAGGTTCCTGTGGGCTTCAAGCATATAAGCTCCATGATGGAAGCACGGAATGCCCTGATCGGAGGAGAAAGCAGCGGGGGACTGACCATTCGGGGACATATAAAAGGCAAGGATGGGATTTTTGCAGCCGGTCTGCTGGTTGAGATGCTGAGCGTTACCGAGAAAAGTTTATCGGATTTGCTAAAAGAAATACACGAAAAATACGGATATTTTCATATGGTGGAAAATGATTTCAGATTCAGCCAGGATAAAAAAACGGAGTTGATGAAAACCCTGTTTACAGACAAACTGCTGCCGGATTTCGGATATGAAGCTGAAATGGTAAGTTATTCCGACGGGGTAAAGGTATATTTTAAAGACGGAGGGTGGATCATTGTCCGCTTTTCAGGAACAGAAAGCCTGCTCAGGGTATTTGCAGAGATGGATAGTGAAGAGAAGGCAAGTATCATCTGTGAAAAAATGAAAGAGTTTTTTAATATATAATTAAGCGGTGGTAAAATGGATTTATTTCAGGGAACAATAGATTACTTTTCCGAACAATATTTTAAGTTGAAAACCAATTCTTCATATGCCCAAAAATATAAAATGCCCGGAGATGTATATGCAATCGGCGATTATATTATCAGTATTCCCCGTGACGACGGAGACAGCAGGTATCCGTACGGAAAAGGCGGCTTTAATTTCTGGGCGTATACCTCGGGTTATATGCACTGCAATGAAGGGCTGTTTTCTCCGTTTTTAAAGGCAAATGAGGGAAAAGAACCCAAAATAGCCTTTTTTGCCGGTTTTCCGGATGACAGTGAAAACTATCAGGTCATTTCTCTGCTGCCGGTACCTTTCATAGAAAACAATTCCGGGAAAAAAGTTGAGAGATATACGGTTTTTACCAGGAGCTGCACTTATTATGTCACTGAAACGGATGATATGAAGTTTGCAGTCAGGGTATTTGTGGATGAAGCCAACAGGATGTTTTTTTCAGTACTTATCCGCAACTCGACCGCACAAAACAGGCAGCTGTTTGTATCGGCATATCTCAACCCCTTTCTTTCGCACAATATCAACGAGAATGACGAAAACAAATGGTTCCGGGAGATCAGGTATATCGAAGACTGCAATGAATATGAAAAAGATGGTTATGAAAAAGACCGGCTGGGAAGCTTTATAATAAAGGTGAATGAAGATCTGGACAGAACTACGTCGGTATCCAATATAGGTGTGGTCCTTAGAAATATCCAGCCGGATCAAAACAGCCGGCTGACACGGCACCAGGAGACAACTTCACGCTACCAGTATGTGGGTGGCAGCAGAAGCAGCCTGCATACTCCTGTTGCGCTCAAGTCGGGCAGCTTTGGAACTCCCAGACATATATGCACCTTCACCGAAACAGGGATTATAGGGGATATACTTCATCTTGATACAGGCAGACACGGACAGGTAAGATATGAGCTGTCGCTTGACTTTTTAAAGCATTGCAGCGATGATACCGGAGCTGCGGAACTGCTTGAAAAAAGAATACCCGGAGAAAAGCTGGACACAAAAATTGAACAAAGTGAAATGCAGGAGAAGGAAAACGGAGGACTGTTGAGCTGCAGGGTTGGAGAAACAGTGGAGGGCCCTGTAAAGGATACTGTTTTCAACACTTTTTTTGAGCACCTGAAAAAGCAGGTTGAATTTTGTTCTCTGATAAAAGGATATGTGCAGCTGTTTGAAGGCTCCTTGATAGGGATACGGGATGTTTTCCAGGCAATTGAAGGCTTGATTTTCTGGAAACCAGCAGCTGCAAGGGAAAAAATGCTTGAGGCCCTTGGCTTTATTTCCCCTGACGGCAGATGCCCAAGACAATATACACTTCCAGTCAGAGAGGGCACTGCTCCCAAAATGGACCTGAGGCCGTTTATTGATCAGGGGGTATGGGTCATATCCACCATTACAACCTACCTGAAATTCACAAATGATTTTGAATTTCTTAATGAAAAGTGCGGATATTATGAAATAGTTGATGAGAAAAAGTCCCTTGTGAAAAAAAGCAGTATTCAAGACAGTGTATTGGAGCATCTTCTGAAAATAATGAATTACCTGCTGTCCAACAGGGACTTTGAAGGAACAGGCTGTATCAGAGCCTTGTACGGAGATTGGAATGATGCTCTGGATGGTTTGGGTGTCAGCAGTGATCCGGAAAAGGAATATGGAACAGGGGTAAGCGTGATGGCCTCCCTGCAGGTATATCAAAATCTGCAGGAGATGCTTGAAATGCTGGATAAAATCGATTCCAGCAGGTATTCCTCACAAATTACTTCCTATAAAGCCGCTCTCCGGGCACTTGAAAATGTATTGCAGAAATATGCAATTGTCACTGGGGATAATGGAGAAAAGCGTATAGTGCACGGGTGGGGGGACAAGAGATCATATATTGTGGGAGGATTTAATGATCCCGATGGTAAATCCAGAGTGGGATTAACCTCAAATGCTTTCTGGATATTAAGTAAAATGTACGAGCTTGATCCGGGCATTAAGGATACAATACTGGATGCATTTAATAAATTGGACAGCAAATACGGTTATAAAACCTTTGACCCATTTTTCGGTTCCGATGCCCAGGGGGTGGGGCGTATCAAAAAGCTTCCTCCCGGTACTGCCGAAAACGGGGCTGCCTACATACATGCATCCGCCTTTGCAGTAATGGCTCTTTTCCGCATAGGCTGCTCGGGGGAGGCATGGCAGCAATTGTTTAAATTACTTCCGTTTACCCATGAAAAGATATCCTGTTCACCCTTTGTAATGCCCAATTCCTACGGATATAATGCAGAAAAACAGATTGACGGCCAATCAATGCAGGACTGGCAGACTGGCAGTTCAAATGTAGTTCTTAAGACCTTGATCAAATATGTTTTTGGGCTTGAACCCCAATTTGGCGGAGTATGGATCCAGCCTGCAAAAGGCCTTCCTTTTGAAGAGTTTAACTTTCAGATAACAGTTAAAGGCTGCAGGGTAAATATTTTATATAGAAAAAGCGGCAGCGGAAATAGAAAATATGCTGTGAACGGAAATAACAGGGAAGGAATCCATGACGAAATTATGATGTTGAAAAAGCTATGGATTTCCGACTCCGAATTGGAGACAAAATCTCTTAAAATATACGTGGAAGACTAACTTTGATAAGTTAACGCGTTGTGCAAATTAATTTAATTTATACTTTACCTGTGTAATTCTTTTATATCAACTGGTAACTTCCGTACTAACTTCATAAAATACGAACGCACCCAAAACAATTGCGAAAATTGTATCGCCTCATTTAAAGCGGTGTTACCGTCGCTCAAACTCGACCTCCTGTCTCGATTTGAAGCTCAAAGCAACGTCCTGTTGCTTTGCCGGCAAAACCACTTTACCTTCGTCGACAATTTACCGCAATTGTTTTTAACTGTGCATTTTATTTCATGAAGTTGTACTCGCGTACCAGTTGATTCTGATTAAATCTATCTGTAAAGCAAAAACAAAATTTCAATTAGCACAACGCGTTAAGTTAAGCCCGGAATAGGTAATTAACATGTTGTACTGGTTGATCGACTAGTTAAAGACGTTATACTGATTATGCCGGTACGCGAGTACAACTTCAAGCAATGGTGAACATGATTAAAAGCGCTTACTGAAATTTGTAGGTGAAAAACAAGTATTTTAGCCGGCAAAGTGACAGGAGGTCACTTTGAGCAGCACGCGAGACCCGGATGGTCGAGTCGCTGCGACGGCAAAAAAATACTTGTTTTGAACCGTACTTTTTCAAGTAAGCGCTTTGTGTGTCACCATTGCTTGAAGTTAGTACGGAAGTACCGGTATGAGCAGCAGCTATTTTACTTGCAGATCGATAATCAACTTGCACAACGTGTTAAATTCATTTTGTTGACAGTAAATTAATATTAGTATATAGTGGTTTTATATAGAACCACTATTATTTTTGCCAATTGGGAGGTGCGTTTGTGGATATAATCGATGCCTTGATGCAAGCCGGTTTCACCAGACATGAGTCCATGCTTTATGTGACACTGTGCAGAGAAGGTGAGCTTACAGGATATGAAGCCTCCAAATTAACAGGTATTCCAAGATCAAACGCATATCTCGGACTTGCAGGTCTCTCCGATAAGGGCGGTGCTTACAGGATCAACGGCGAAGCAGCCAGATATACTGCTGTAGACCCTGAAGAACTGGTTCGGAATTTAAAAAGAAAATTTGACGGGGTAATGAAGGTTATTCACGAGGAAATCCCTCAGATTAATGCTTCGGGCGACAGTTTTGTCACAATAAAAGGTACCCGGCAGATACTTGATAAAATGAAAAACCTGATACTTCAGGCAAAAAAAAGGGTATATATCTCCACATCGAGAGAGCAGCTTGAGTTTGTTATGGATGAACTTTCCGATGCCCGGGACAGAGGACTGAAGGTGGTAATAATAACTTCCGAGCAGTCCGGGACCGAAGGCATGATTTGTTATATCTCCAATAAGCAGTCCGGAAGTGTACGGCTCATTACCGACTCGGAAAATGTCCTGACGGGTCAGCTTAACGGAACAAATCCTACAAGCCTGTTTTCAAGGAACTCAAACATGGTGGACCTGATCAAAGATTCCCTTACTAATGAGATAAAGCTTATAAATATAAATACTAAATAATAAATAATAACGGAGGCATGTTATGACTGAATACTATTCAACTAAAATGAAATTTTTCGGGAACTCGGACCCTGAGAAGCTGATAAAGGAATTTGGAAGTCCTTTATATGTGTATAATGAAAAAATATTGAGGCAAAAGTGCAGAGACATGAAAAATTTAGTGGATTACCCTCACTTTGTCCCCAATTATTCCATTAAGGCAAATTCCAATCTGCACATTATAAAAATCATAAGGGAAGAGGGCTTGAGAGCCGATGCCATGTCGGCCGGTGAAATCAGGCTTTTGCTCCATGCAGGCTACAAGCCTGAAGAGTTGTTCTTTGTGCCGAACAATGTTTCGAAGGACGAACTTAAGTATGCAGTTGACAATGGAGTCCTGGTAAGTGTGGATTCACTCTCGCAGCTGGAGCTGCTGGGTAAAATAAATCCGGGAGGAAAGGCCGCCGTAAGATTTAATCCGGGCGTGGGCGCAGGACACCATGAAAAGGTTGTAACCGCCGGCAAGAAAACCAAATTCGGGGTTAATATTGACTGTGTACCACAGGTTAAGGAGATTGCAAATAAATATAATCTTAAAATTTCAGGAATTAACCAGCATATAGGCTCACTGTTCATGGAGGGTGATTCATATATTGAAGGTGTGAAATCGATACTCTCGGTAGCTGAGCAGTTTGAGGACATAGATTTTGTGGATATGGGCGGAGGTTTCGGAATACCCTACAGGAAGCAGGAGGGGCAGGCTGCGCTCGACCTGTCAGGCTTCAGGGAAAAACTGTCCGCTGTTCTTGTACAGTGGACTGAAAAATATGGGAAGAAAATATTATTCAAGTCAGAACCCGGCCGGTATATCGTAGCTGAAAGCGGAATACTGCTTGGTACGGTATATGCAACCAAGAGCAACTACGGGAACAGATATGTAGGGACAGATTTAGGATTTAACGTACTTGCAAGACCCGTTATGTATGATTCCCATCATGACATTGAGGTATATAGGAACGGACAGCCACGGAATCAGGGTGCCACCGGGGAGGTAACCGTTGTAGGCAATATATGTGAAACCGGAGATATTATCGCAAAGCACAGGAAGCTCCCCGAGATAGAAGAAGGGGATATATTGGGAATCATGGATGCGGGTGCCTACGGTTTTGCCATGAGTTCAAACTACAATATGAGGCTGCGTCCTGCCGAAGTCATGATAAAGGAGAACGGGGAGGCAATGCTGATCAGACGAAGGGATACCTTTGAAGATCTTATTGCACCATTTAATGTTTAAAGCATAGTAGAGGAGATTTTTACATGAGTAAGATAAGAATTGGAATAGCAGGATACGGAAACGTAGGCAGAGGAGTTGAGGCTGCCATAAAGCAAAATCCGGACACTGAACTTGCAGCTGTTTTTACAAGAAGAGCTGCCGATAGCTTTTCATTAAACACGCCTGGTGCAAAGGTAGTTAATATAAGTATGGCAAAGGATTATGCAAATGACATCGATGTGATGATCCTCTGCGGAGGTTCTGCAACAGACCTGCCTGAGCAGGGACCGGAATTTGCTTCAATGTTCAATATTGTTGACAGCTTTGATACACATGCCAAAATACCTGAATATTTTGAAAAGGTAAACAAGGCAGCTGCCATTTCCAAAAAGACCTGTATAATTTCTGTGGGCTGGGATCCCGGTTTGTTCTCAATGATCAGAATGCTTTCAGGCGCCATACTGCCTGTGGGAAATGACTATACTTTCTGGGGCAGGGGTGTAAGCCAGGGTCATTCAGATGCAATCAGAAGAGTGGCGGGAGTTAAAAACGGTATTCAATATACTATCCCGATTGATAAAGCTGTTGAAAGTGTAAGAAATGGCAGCAATCCTGAATTGACAACAAGACAGAAGCATTTGAGAGAGTGCTTTGTTGTTGCTGAAGAAGGTGCAAATAAGGCCGGGATTGAGGCTGACATAAAGAACATGCCAAACTATTTCTCTGATTATGAAACGACAGTTCACTTTATTACCGGGGAAGAGCTAAAGAAAAACCATTCAAAAATGCCTCACGGCGGATTTGTATTCAGAAGCGGTAAAACAGGTAACGACGACTCCAATAATCAGATCATCGAATTTTCGTTAAAGCTTGACAGTAACCCTGAGTTTACGGCAAATGTGCTGGTGGCATTTGCCAGAGCGGCTGTAAGAATGAACAGGGAAGCAAACACAGGGGCAAAAACAGTATTTGATGTTCCGCTGTCATATTTGTCACCGGTCAGCAACCTGGAATTAATAAAAAAACTGCTGTAAGCGGGATAAAAATTTAACCAATACGTGAACAAAATCCATATCATTGCCATAGTATATAATGATATCCTATAAACTTACTTGTAAAATTTAGGAGGCAATATATGAGAGGTTCTGTTCTGGAGAATTTAACCTGGGAGGGCAACAGCAAAAAAATGTTTGCTCTGGTTATGGATGCTGTTCCTTCAATTTTTTCAGGTTTGGTTAAGCATGAAATTGAAGATTGGATAGTTAAAAATAATGTCAATGTAGTAACTGAGGACTTATGCTTGAAAATGTTTAAAGAGAAAGCTCCTAAGGGAATGATAGAAAAATTAACTCCAAAACTTGAGAGCTTAAAAACCAAATAAAAAAGGAGTGGCGCAACACTCCTTTTTTTTATTTTGGTACAAAAAGACACTTTATATCGATACGGCTGATACTACCCGGGTAGTGCCTGTTTCTGTCATATGACTCTGACTGTTTTCACTCCGTCGATAGCCTTTATCTTTTCTATGACTTCCTCATTCAGGTCGCCTTCTATATCAATTACGTTATAGCCGATGGTATCCTTGTGACGTGTCAGCATATCTGCAATATTGATCTTATATGCGGCAAGGATGGTGGTCATCTGACCTATCATGTTGGGGATGTTGCGGTGAACTGTAATTATCCTGGTCTTGTCAGTGGGTGTCATGTCACAGTCGGGGAAGTTCACAGAGTTTTTGATCATACCTGTCTCCAGATAGTCCCTCATCTGATTGACAGCCATAACTGCGCAGTTTTCCTCCGATTCGGGAGTAGAAGCTCCAAGATGCGGTATTGCTATTATTTCATCAATACCAAGCAGTTCATCCTCCGGGAAGTCGGTTACATAGCAGGCAACAGTTCCGTTGTCTATGGCCTCCAGCAAATCCTTATTGCATATAAGTCCGCCTCTGGCAAGGTTTATGATTCTTATACCCTTCTTCATGATCTCAAATTTTTCTTTATTCAGAGTATTTTTGGTTTCATTGGTCAGAGGCACATGAATTGTTATATAGTCACAGGTGGACAGGAGATGGTCCAGACTGGTAGCCCTGATAACCGAGCTTGACAGTCCCCATGCGGCCTTTACCGAGATATACGGATCGTATCCCATAACCTCCATGCCAAGGGATATACAGTCATTGGCAACCATTACGCCTATGGCGCCAAGGCCTATTACGCCTATTTTCTTATTCATGAGCTCGGGTCCTTCAAACTGGGACTTTCCCTTTTCAACCAGCTTTGGAACTTCATCACCCTTACCCTTCAGGGTTTGAGCCCATTCTATACCCTTTGTGATTTTTCTTGAAGCAAGCAGGAGGGAGGCAATGACCAGTTCTTTAACTCCGGTGGAGTTTGCACCCGGAGTGTTGAAAACTACTATGCCCCTCTCGGTGCATTTTTCAATGGGAATATTGTTCACTCCCGCACCTGCTCTGGCAATAGCCTTGAGATTTTTGGGGAGTTCCATTTCCAGCATATTTGCACTTCTTACAAGTATACCGTCGGGATTGACTTCCTCGTTACATATTTCGTAATTTTCGGCCGGCAGCAGCTCCAATCCGCAATTGGCGATTTTATTCAACATTTGTATCTTGTACATAGTGATCCATCCTTCCATGCAATTACATGCAATTATTTGTTTTCCAGCTCAAATTTCTTCATGAACTCAACCAGCTTTATAACACCTTCAACAGGCATGGCATTGTAGATGCTTGCCCTCATACCGCCTATGAGACGGTGGCCGCGAAGAGTGCTGAGACCTGCCTGTTCAGCCTCCTTTATGAACTTTTCATTCAGTTCGTCTGTCGGAGCTGCAAAAGGAATGTTCATTAATGATCTGTCCTTCTTGTTTACCTTGTTTGCAAACATCTCCGACTCATCAAGGAAATTATAGAGGATAGCCGCTTTTTCATTATTGATTTTCTCAATGGTCTTAACACCACCCATGTCGTCCAGCCATTTGAACACCAGGCCGGCAACATAGATACTGTAGCAGGGAGGAGTATTGTAAAGGGATTTTTCTTTGGAATGTGTTTCATATCTCAGCATGGTAGGCGTAATGTTCAGATGCTTGCCTATCAAGTCATTTTTTATTATGACTATGGTAAGTCCGGCCGGACCGAGGTTTTTCTGGGCGCCGGCATAAATAAGGCCAAACCTGCTGACATCAATTTCCCTGGACATTATTTCACTTGACATATCGGCAACAAGAGGAATATTGCCGGTTTCAGGGAAGCTCATAAAGCGCGTGCCTTCAAGTGTGTTGTTGCTGGTTATGTGAACATAGTCCACATCTTCTGAAAGCTTGTAGTCTTCCGGGATATATGTGAATTTTGCTTCTTCGGAAGAGGCAATAACATTTGCCGTACCGTAAAGTTTTGCTTCGGAGATAGCCTTCTTGGACCAGTTTCCGGTATTGATAAAATCAGCCTTCCTATATTTACTGAAAAGGTTCAGCGGTATCATGGAAAACTGTGTTGAAGCTCCGCCCTGCAAAAATAATACCGAATAGGAATCGTCTATTTTCATCAGCTTGCGAAGGAGACTTTCAGCATTTTCAATTATGGAAGTGTACACTTTTGACCTGTGGCTCATTTCCATCACAGACATGCCTGTACCATTGTAATCTAACATTTCTTCGGCAGCTTTGACCAAAACAGGTTCCGGCAGCATTGAGGGGCCCGCAGAAAAATTATAAACTCTGTTCATAAAAACACTCCTTTATTTATTATAAAAATATTTAAAGGCCAAATCTGTGTGATTTGACCTCCGAATTGCAAAGAAAAGCAAAATAAAACTATTATAAAAATAGCTATGATGCATACTCTGTCCTTTTGCCTGAGAGATTGACGGAATTATCCGTACTGCCCCTTCGGCGCCAACGTTGGTCTCTCCAGAGATCCGTCCTGATGAAGTCCTCTTTTACCTGAGAGTGCTACTCCTTCGGTGTCCTTTGCCATGCAAAAGGAACTCTCCTCCATCAATCATCCGACACTATTAAATTAATTTATTACCATATATTATAGTTCTTGTTATAAGGAGAGTCAAGAAAAATAATTACTTTATCTTTCCAAGGATCTTGATCAACGGCGGAATTGTGGCCATTAATAACTCAATATCCTCATCGCTGAGAGACGAAAGTTTTTCAGAGACTAGTTCAACGGTTTCCTGCTTTTTCTGCTTCAGAGTGTTAAAGGCTTTTTCAGTGGCTTTGATATTGATAATACGCCTGTCGTTGGGATCGTCGTATCTGACAGCATAACCTTCGGCAATCAGGTTGTCTATAATAGGTGTCATATTGGGCTTTGATATTTCAAGATCATTGGCAATTTTCGATACGGGACTGGGGCCGTTGGTGGTCAGGTAAAAAATTACTTTCATATGAGAAGGCGGTACCGACAGCCCTTTTAACATAATGCTCCGGTTTATCATTTTATGATTTAATGACAGAAACAAAAAAAACATGTTATTTGATATTTCAAGCAAAGCTTCCTTGGTAAACATCTCTAAAACTCCCTTTCCGTTGATAACAAAAATTATATAATTTTAATAAGACTTAGTAACAAGTTAAGCGTATATTATAGTTAGTCTTTAGCTTGTTAATTAAGTGGCAATACTTTTTGTATGTATTATAAATTGCTGAACCTGATACAGGAAAAATATTTGACATCATTATTATAATACAATATTATAATACACTATTTATAATAATTATACAATCAAAATTGTTATTGACATATAATAGTTATGTATTTATAATTAAATAGGTTCTGAAAATTAATGGTCTTTGACTTGAATTGATATGTTACAGACTACTACTAAATTTGCTGCTTTTTAAAGAAGGAAGGAGTAATTCATGGGTAAGATATTGAAACATTTGAAGCCGCATGTTGCAGCCATTATTGGAATAATAGCCTTTTTACTTTTGCAGGCGGTGTGTGACCTGTCACTCCCCGACTATATGTCCAATATTGTTAATGTGGGTATTCAACAGAATGGTATTGAAAATGCAGTTCCCGATATGATCAGAAAAAGTGAAATGGATAAACTGACCTTTTTCATGAACGATGCGGATAAAAAATTGGTACTCGACAATTATACATTGGTCGAAAAGTCTAATATCTCTCAGGAGGATTTAGACAAGTACTCAAAAAAATATCCTGAAATAAAAAATAACGATGTATATAAGCTTAATGACATTGAAAAAGAAACTACCGATAAGTTGATTGAAGCCTTTAGCAAGCCGGAATTAATGGCTTACACGCTGGAAACGAAGGGTATTGCAGCCTTCCAGGAGGCCGGCAATGAAGGTGATGACCAGTTTTCAAAAAGTCTGGCACAGCTTCCGAAGGACACAGATCCATTTGCGCTTTTGGCAAAATTGCCTCCGGAGCAGCTTAAGGCCATGCAAAGTGCCATTGATAAGAAATTTGAAGCAATGCCGGGCAGTATCATAAGCCAGGGTGCCGTAGTCTATGTAAAGGGTGAATACGAAGCTCTCGGCAGGGATACGGGAAAAATGCAGTCCAACTTTATACTGCTTGCCGGATTAAAAATGCTGGGTGTTGCACTTGCAGGCATGATTGCCGCAGTACTTGTGGGACTGCTGGCAGCCAGAGTGTCGGCTGGTCTTGGCAGAAGCCTGAGAAAGAATGTATTTGAAAATGTTGTTAATTTTTCAAATACCGAATTTGACAAGTTCTCAACTTCATCGCTTATAACCAGATGCACCAACGATATTCAACAGGTGCAGATGTTCATGGTAATGTTCCTGAGACTGGTATTTTACGCTCCCATCCTTGGGATAGGAGGCTTCCTGAAAGCAATGCACACAGACACTTCCATGTCCTGGGTAATAGGTGTCTCAGTTCTTGCCATACTCAGCCTGGTGCTTGTAATGTTTGCAGTGGCAATTCCAAAGTTCAGGAGCATCCAGAAGCTTATCGACAAACTGAACCTGGTTACGCGTGAGTCCCTGACAGGTATGCTGGTAATCAGAGCCTTCGGCACACAGAAGAAGGAAGAGGAGAAATTTGAGAAGGCCAATTCAGACCTGACAAATACAAATCTCTTTGTAAGCAGGATCATGACAGCAATGTTTCCGTTAATGATGCTCATACTCAACGGTGTAACGCTGTTGATAGTCTGGGTGGGTTCACACCAGGTGGATATGGGAAATATGCAGGTCGGTAATATGATGGCCTTCATGCAGTATGCAATGCAGATCATATTTGCTTTCCTTATGATTTCAATGGTTTCCATTACACTGCCCCGTGCGTCGGTTTCAATCAACCGTATAGCAGAAGTAATCAATACAAAGGGCTCCATACTGGATCCAAAGAGCAAAAAAGAATTCAACAAGAGCTTAAAGGGCAAGGTTGAGTTCAGGGATGTGGCATTTAAATATCCCGGAGCTGAAGATGAAGTACTTTCAGATATAAGCTTTACGGCAAATCCGGGTGAAACAGTTGCATTCATAGGCAGTACCGGAAGCGGCAAATCCACGCTTATAAACCTTATACCGCGTTTCTACGATGTTACGGCAGGTCAGATACTGGTTGACGGTGTTGATATAAGAGAAGTACCGCAGAAGGAACTGAGAGAAAGAATCGGTTATGTTCCTCAAAAGGGAATTCTTTTCTCAGGTACAATTGAAAGCAACCTGAAATATGGTTTGGAATCGGCAGATGAAGAAGATCTGAAGCTAGCGGCCGATATTGCTCAGGCGACGGAATTTATAAGCGAAAAAGAAGACGGCTATAAAACAGAAATAGCACAGGGCGGTACAAATGTATCTGGAGGTCAGAAACAGAGATTGTCAATTGCAAGAGCTTTAGTCAAAAAGCCGGAGATATTCATATTCGACGACAGCTTCTCGGCACTTGACTATAAAACCGATGCGTCTCTTAGAAAGGCCTTGAAGGCTAAAACCCAAGGGGTTACAGCAATGATAGTCGCTCAGAGAATCAGTACCGTTATGAATGCTGATAAAATCCTGGTTCTGGACGAAGGCAAGGTTGTTGGTATGGGTACACACAGGGAACTCCTTGCAAACTGCGAGGTTTACCAGCAGATAGCTCTATCACAGCTGTCAAAGGAGGAATTGGCATGAGCAAAAATGAAAATGTAAAACAACATGCTTCCAGAAGAGGAGGCCGTGGTCCCATGGGCGGCGGTCAAATGGGTATGAAGGTTGAGAAGCCTAAAGACTTCAAGGGGACTATGAAAAAGCTGTTAACATATATTAAGCCGTTCATACCCCGTATAATAATTGTATTTATATTTGCCATTGGAAGCGTAATAGTGGGAATAAGAGGTCCAAAGATCCTTGGAGATGCAATATCAAAACTTTATGAAGGTTTGGTCGGCAAGGCTGCCGGCAGTTCAATAGACTTTGACTTTATTGGAAGAACATTAATATATTTGATTGTATTATATGCTGCAAGCTCTTTGTTTTCCTTTATCGGCGGTTATATAATGTCGGGTGTTGCTCAAAAAATATCCTACAACCTCAGAAGAGAGATTGCCGAGAAAATAAACCGTATGCCTCTCAAATACTTTGACAGGATGACACACGGAGAGGTATTGTCAAGGGTTACCAACGATGTTGATACTGTGAGCCAGACCCTGAATCAGAGCCTGTTCCAGATGATAACCTCCTTTACAACACTCATAGCAGTGCTTGTAATGATGCTGACAATCAGCTGGATGATGACTCTGGTATCAGTGACAATCGTTCCTCTGTCAATAATATTCATAGGTATAATTGTCAAGCAGTCACAGAAATATTTCAAAACCCAGCAGGAATCTCTTGGACAGGTGAATGGGCATGTCGAGGAGATTTTCAGCGGACACAACATAATGAAGGCCTTTAACGGAGAGAAAAGAGCGGTAGAAAAGTTTGACAGCATTAACGACCAGCTTCATAAATCGGCATGGAAGTCACAGTTCCTCTCAGGTATGATGTTCCCTATCATGGGTTTCATAGGCAATATCGGCTATGTGCTTGTGACCATTCTTGGCGGCTGGCTGACAATAAAGGGTACTATAAAGGTTGGTGATATTGTTTCTTTTGTTCAGTATGTAAGAAACTTCCAGCAACCTATAGGGCAGGCGGCTCAGGTTGCAAATATTCTGCAGTCAACGGCTGCGGCGGCGGAGAGAGTGTTTGCGTTCCTTGGTGAAGAGGAAGAGCCAAAAGATGCCCAAAACCCAGCAAGTACTGAAAATGTAAAGGGTGAGGTTGAATTTAAAAACGTCCATTTCGGATATAACCCTGAAAGTATAATAATCAATGATTTTTCGGCCAGCATCAAGCCGGGTCAGAGGGTAGCCATTGTCGGGCCGACGGGTGCAGGGAAAACAACAATTGTAAAATTGCTGATGCGTTTCTATGACCTCAACAGCGGGGACATATTTATTGATGGTGTAAATTCAAAGGACTTCAGGAGAAATGATTTAAGAGATATGTTCGGCATGGTGCTCCAGGACACCTGGCTGTTTAACGGTACAATAATGGAAAACATCCGTTACGGAAGACTGGATGCCACTGACGAAGAGGTAATAAAGGCTGCAAAGGCCGCACATGCCCACCACTTCATCAAGACACAGCCCGATGGATATAATATGGTTCTCAATGAAGAGGCCAGCAATGTGTCCCAGGGTCAGAAGCAGCTTTTGACCATCGCACGCGCCATACTGTCAGACCCGAAGATCCTGATACTGGACGAAGCAACCAGCTCGGTCGATACCAGAACCGAGGTTCTTATACAGAAGGCTATGGAAAATCTGATGAAAGACAGAACAAGCTTTATAATAGCACACAGGCTTTCAACCATAAGAGATGCGGATTTGATACTTGTAATGAAAAACGGAGATATTGTTGAGCAGGGTACACATGGAGAATTGCTGTCTTCAGGCGGTTTCTATGCTTCACTGTACAACAGCCAGTTTGAAGAGGCAGAGGCTTCGTAAAAGAGAAAGATAAACAGGATTGCCAAACAAATTGTTAAAAGGAAGGCGCCAGGTCATAAACGACTTGTGCGCCTTTTGGTTATTATAGTTGCCAAAGGAGCTTACTTATTGTTTTTAGGAAAACTGAAGTAGAAGGAAGCTCCATTGTCTGTTTCACCTGTCATCCAGGCCTTTCCTTTATGCCGTTTTAATATCTTCTGGCATATGGACAGCCCAACGCCCGAGCCTTCAAACTCTTTTGAGGAATGCAGCCTCTGAAATACCTGAAAGAGTCTTGCGGAGTATTTCATATCGAAGCCGGCTCCGTTATCTCTTATGCAAAATATATAATCATACTGGTGCCCGGTATATTCAACGGATATCTCGGCCCGCTGCCGCCCGGCAGTGTATTTAAGTGAATTTGACAATATGTTGGTTACAAGTATTCTGAGCATGATGCCGTCACCTGTTATTTCGGGAAGCCGGGGCATATCCAGTACTGCTGTCCGTTCAGGCTGTGCCAGCATAAGTTCATCAAAAACACTTTGTATCAAATTATTCAGATTTATTGGTTCCAATTTCATATCCATTTCACACATGCGGGAGAATTCCAGAAGATGGTTTATGATTGCCGTAAGTTCGGTGGACTTTTTTTGTATGTTTTTTATCAGGCTGTTTCCGTCATCTCCCAATTTATCATAGTAATCAAGGGAAAGATATTCTATGAGTTTGCTGATTGACAGGAGAGGTGCCTTAAGGTCGTGGGCTATGGAATAGCAAAAACTGTCAAGCTCCCTGTTGGCAAGATATAGAGATTCGGTTTGTTCCTTAAGTTTGATATGAGTGTTCACTCTGGCAAGCAGCTCGGTCGCGTTGAAGGGTTTTGTTACGTAATCCTGTGCGCCTGATTCAAAACCTTTCTTTATACTCTGTTCATCATCACTTGAAGTGAGAAATATGACCGGTATATTTTTAAACTCATCATTTTGCTTTATAATTCTGCACAGTTCAAAACCGTCTATTTCAGGCATAAAAATATCCAGAAGGATCAAATCCGGCTTTTGCCGTTCCAGCAGTTTGAGTGCTGCTTCACCCTTTGTAGAAACTCGAACCTTGTAATTGTTGTTTTTTAATACCAGCATGGCCATTTCAATCTGTTCGGGAGTATCGTCAACTATCAGGATTTCGTATTTATCAATTGCGCTGCCTCTGTTCATTTAATACAGTCTCCTCAGTAATATAATCGGTTTCGGTAGATGCAAGAAATAAAACCATGTAAAACATTTTATAATAATTAATTAAAGTAGTCGACAGGAAATTCTGAAGCTTGTATAATTAATATAAATTAAAAATCAGAACGGCAACGGCGCTAGGTTATTGCACATTTGCATTGACTTGAGCGCTTTTTTCGTTTTTATCCGATAGGATGTATACGGCAGGAGGTGATACGCTTGAAATCCCGGATAGCAATAAAACAATCGACAATAAGCAGTCTTATACTTGGAATCTTTTTTTTAATATCTGTTTTACTCATCGGAAGCATTGTTTATATGCGCTCCAGCATAGAGTCGGAGCAGGAGGCCGAACGGCGGAGGATGGAATTTAAACAGCTGGGCATGGATCTGGCAGACGCTTCCGATTATCTGACAGATGAGGCGCGTAAATATGCCATCACTACCGATATATTGCACCTCCAGAGATATTGGGAGGAGATCAATGATACACAGACAAGGGACAAGGTAATATTAAAGGTAAAAGAATTGGAATCTCCCGAAGAAGAACTGGAACTGCTGGCAAATGCAAAGCAGCATTCCGATGCTCTTGTAAATACCGAAAGAAGGTCCATGAGGCTGGTGCTTGAGGCCTTGAAGGTACCAGAGAAGGATATGGTGCCCGAGGTGGCATCCTTCGGGCTTGAGCCGGAGGACAGTAAACTTGGAGATGCAGAAAAACTGAATAAGGCCAGAGAGATAATGTTTGATTCCCAATATGACGCCGATAAAAAAGACATCATGGATCCCATAGCCAAATTTCAGGAGGTCATGAATGCACGCCTGGAAAACGAACTGGAAGCAGCAAGGGATGCCACCTCCACAGCTGCTGCGGTGCAGATAGTGCTGGCCCTGATAATAATCGGCGCCATAGCCGTACTGATCAGCATTCTTTTCAAATACGTTACCAACCCCATAAACAGCTATACCAAGCTGCTAAGAAAATTTTCCTTTGAGGATGACGGGTTCAGCCTCAATCCTGAAGGGACACTGGAGCTGCAGCAGCTGGCAAATACATTTAATGAACTGTATTTTTCCTTTCATGATGAGCTTCAGAAGAGAATGGAAGCCGAAAAAACCATGAGAGCAGCAAAAGAAGAGGCCGAACTTGCAAATAATGCAAAAAGCGAATTTCTGGCCGGCATGTCCCATGAGATAAGGACCCCGTTGAATACCATAATAGGCTATCAGTTTCTGCTGAACGATACATATCTTGAAACAAGGCAAAAAGAGTACAGTGATAAAATCGGGATGGTTGCCAATAATTTATTGGGCCTGATCAACGGTATATTGGATTTTTCAAAAATTGAGGCAGGCAGAATGTTTCTGGAGGAAGTAGAATTTGACATAGTAAAGGCAGTTCAGGATATATACGGTATGGTGGGTGTGGAAGCCGCAAGAAAGGGACTTGAACTAAGTTTAAATATAAATGACCATATTCCCGGGGTGCTGTCAGGTGATGTCACAAGGGTAAAGCAGGTAATATTGAACCTGCTGTCAAATGCCATAAAATTTACCGAAAAGGGTTCAATAACCATCAGTCTGGATTATATACCCATTGAAGATGACCGGATAATTGCCTCTATAAGTGTAAAAGACACCGGCATAGGGATATCGGAAGCACAGCAAAAAATTATTTTTGATCATTTTACACAGGGAGATGCTTCTATAACAAGAAAATATGGAGGTACCGGTCTCGGTCTGGCAATCAGCAGAAGCATAGCCGAATTGATGAATGGGGCAATAGGTGTTGAAAGCGAAAAGGGAAAGGGCTCCTGTTTTGTATTTACAGCGCAGCTTGCGGTAGTTACAGGCAAGGCGCTTCTCCGGGAGGAAATGGAGAAGAATCTTTCCGACAGGGCTTTTGAAGGCAAAAAGATACTTTTGGTGGAGGATAATGCTATCAACCTTCAGATGACGGGAGAAATATTGAAGGTTCTGGGTTTCCGGACTTATACGGCTGCCGGCGGACATGCCGCAATACAACTTGTAAAAGAGAATTTGTTTGATGTTATACTTATGGATATACGTATGCCAGATATGGACGGATATGAAACCACAAAAAACATAAGGGAGCTTGAAACAGGAAGAAATACCGTCATAATTGCTCTTACCGCAGACGCAGTTGACGGTGTCGAGGAAAAGGCAAAGCTGGCAGGAATGAACGGCTTCCTGACCAAACCCTTTTACCCCGCAGAGCTTTCAAGAATGATAAAAAAGTTTACAGGTACCGGTGGCGACGGGGCGGAAGATTCCGGCTATACATATGATACTGGCTATAAGGAGATTTACAGTTATGAACCGGCATATTCCGTTTTTGAAAAGGGAGCGGCAAGACTTGGGGGAAACAGGAAAAAATATGCCGGGATCCTCAAACAGTTTATCGATGGGCACAAATGGGACGGAGAGCAAATACAAGATTTGTTTAAAGCAAAAAATTTTACTGCAATGGGAGATATGGTTCACAAGCTCAAGGGTTTGACAGGAAATCTTGGTGCAACAGGATTGTTCGGGCTTTGCAGGGATCTGGAAAAAATCATAAAAGGAGACAGGCTTGACCAGCAGATTGAGAACCTGATAATTGGTATCATGGAAGGGCTGCACAGGTTGTGTGATGAGGCTGCCGGGTATACGGGCAGTCAAGCAGAAGGAATTAAAGAAGATTCATTAGAAACTGCAGGCAGTTTCCATGAAATTATAACTACTCTTCATAATTACGTGGTCATTGCTGACTCCGATGCAAAAGATTATTTTGAGGAAAACCACAGGGTTTTAATGAAAAACATTGACGAAGGTACTTATCTGGAGCTCAGGAAGTCCATAGTGGCGTTTGATTTTGAACAGGCTGAAATTTATCTGAACATGATAACTGCAAACGTTTAGTTTTGTTTGCAGTTATCATTGATTGGGAGGTTAAATGGGAATGTACAGGGTATTGATTGTTGACGACGATATTGCAACTTTATATATGCTTAAAAGGTTTAAAAACTGGGGGCAATACGGTTTTTTTATTGCGGGAGAGGCCTGTGACGGAAAAGAGGCCTTGCAGAAGCTTGCAGAAACCAGGTATGAACTTATAATAACCGATATCAAGATGCCCGGTATGGACGGGATAGAATTTATTCAGGAGTTGAGAGCACAAAACCTTGATATCTGCGTAATCTTATTAAGCACACACAGTGATTTTCAGTTCGCAAAACAGGGTATCAGATTCGGGGTATTTGAATATATGACAAAACCACTGGAGGAATCAGCCTTGTCGGATATTTTAACAAGGGCAAAAAGGTTTATTGATGCCAAAAAAGAACAGGAAGAGAGAATTAATAATCTGGAGAAGGTCTATGAGGAGGATAACAAGGCGTATTACCCCGGGGAGCATGAAAAACTGATTATTTTACAAATCATAAATGCCGACACAGAGCTTGAGAATACTGCAAATGAAGCGTTTGCTGAAATTTGCACCCTGTATGACTATGATGCCGCAAAAGTACGGGTTCTGGCAAACACACTGCTATTCAATATCCGGACAAAAATTGATGAAAGGTTTCCCTGGCTTGCAAAAATTGAAGGAACAGCTGCCTTTTCACATATAAAGGAATTGACCGGAACAGAAGCCATCCGACTGGAATTTATGGCACGGCTCGGGGAAATGCTGGAGAAAGTCCGGAAATATCAGCTCAATCATCCTGACAGCATAATCAGAAAGATATGCCAGTGTGTAATTGATAATATAGAAAAGGAGATCAATCTTGAAGTTATCGCCAATGAGGTGCACATAAGCAGGGATTACGTCGGTAAGCTTTTCAAGCAGAAGGTGGAGTGCAATTTCAATGATTACGTGACAAAAATAAAGATGGAACATGCAAAATATTTAATTGTATCAGGGGACTACAAAAATTATGAAATAAGTGAAAAACTTGGATATAAAAAGACTGATTATTTTTCACAGCTATTTAAAAACTATACGGGACTTACACCCATGGAATATAAGAAAAGCAATATTTGAATTTCAGAATTGCAGATTTGAGGGGTAAAATTACTTTTTTTTGGTGTTTTTTAATTTTACATATGGCTGTATTATTAATGTGTAAGGAACACGACGGTATATAAAACCGGAGTTCATTAAATTTAACAAGGTTAAGTAGCTAGGGCGCTATAAGAAATGAGATCTTGCGCGCAGACCTGATGTCTGCCGTAAATCCATAACTTATAGCGTTTTTTGTTTAATCCGTCCAATAAAATCGATAACACTGTTCATTGGGGATAAACGACAGCTGCGGCAAAGAGTTTATACGTTTATGGCCATAAATTGTATGTATTTGTATTAATTATTCCTACACTTAATACCAGTTATTATTTAAAATATCCAATTCGGAAAGGTGGTCAAAATTATGAAAAAGACATGGCTGGCAATTGGCTTAAGCATATCAATAGCATTATCCGCACTGCTGGGAGGCTGCGGCAGCGGCACTGCAACCGGATCAAGCGCATCCTCGGCATCGGCTGCGGTTTCATCCGAAGCAGCGGCCTCATCAGCCGAAACAGTTTCGGAAGATCCCATCAAGGTGGGAATACTTCATTCTCTGAGCGGCACAATGGCTATAAGTGAAGTATCGGTTAAGGATGCGGAAATTATGGCAATAGAAGAGATTAACGCGGCAGGCGGAGTATTGGGCAGGAAGATCGAGCCTGTAGTGGAAGACGGTGCATCCGACTGGCCGAAGTTTGCTGAAAAGGCAAAGAAACTTTTACAGAATGACAAGGTGGCAACTGTGTTCGGCTGCTGGACTTCGGCAAGCAGAAAAGCCGTCCTGCCGGTATTTGAGGAAAATAACGGGCTTCTGTGGTATCCGGTCCAATATGAAGGAATGGAATCCTCGCCGAATATTTTCTATTCGGGAGCTGCACCAAATCAACAGATCGTGCCGGCTGTAGAATGGCTCCTGCAAAACAAGGGCAAAAAATTCTTCCTGCTGGGCTCGGATTACGTGTTCCCGAGAACGGCAAATAAAATCATTAAGGCGCAGCTGGCTGCCCAGGGCGGTGAATTGATTGCAGAGGAATACACTCCGCTTGGACATACGGATTACAGCACAATTGTAAACAAAATCAAGGCAGCCAAACCCGACGTTGTGTTCAATACCCTCAACGGTGACAGCAATGTAGCATTCTTCAAGGAATTAAAGGCTTCGGGCATAACTTCAAAGGACCTTACAACCTGCTCGGTTAGCGTTGCCGAAGAAGAAATCAGAGGTATAGGTGCAGATAATATGGCAGGCCACCTTGTATCCTGGAACTATTATCAAACAACAGATACACCTGAGAACAAGGCTTTCGTTGAAAAGTACAGGGCTAAATACGGTGCCGACAGAGTAACTGATGACCCCATAGAAGCCGCATACATAAATGTATATCTGTGGGCGGAGGCTGTTAAAAAGGCCGGATCAACAGACGTAGCAAAAGTTAAGGAAGCTGCGAAAGGGCTTGAATTCAAAGCTCCAGAAGGAACAGTAAAAATCGAAGGTGAAAATCAGCACCTCTGGAAGCCTGTCAGGATAGGTGAAGTTCAGCCCGACGGACTTATCAAGGAAATCTGGAGTACTGCCGAAAGCGTAAAGCCTGATCCATACCTGAAATCCTATGATTGGGCAAAAGGACTAAGTAATTAGTGTTATTGTACATCGGCGCAAACTTACCTAAATGGGTTGCTTACAAGTTATTTGATGATTTTGTAACGTTTAATCATAGATTATTTTACCGTCGCTCACATTCAGCATCCATGCTTCAGCGTTTCGCTAAAACCTACGTCGTGTAGGTTTTCCGGTAAAAACCTCTATGCTTAACCGACAAACTCAAACAAATAACTTTAACAAAGCTTCCCATTTACGTAAGTTGCACTTTTATACAATAACAATAAAAAGGAGGGAAGCTGTTCAATGAGCACATATCTACTGCAGATTTTTAACGGTGTAAGCGTAAGTTCCATTTTAATGCTGGCCGCGCTGGGTCTTGCCATAACCTTCGGGCTTATGAAAATCATTAACATGGCACATGGCGAACTGATCATGATAGGAGCTTACGTAACATATGTTATTCAGAATATATTCATACAGTTTTTTGATAAGAGTATTTTCAGCTTATATTATATTATCGCTCTTCCGGGTGCTTTTCTGGTAGCAGCGCTTGTGGGATATCTGCTTGAAATATCCATTATAAAAAGGTTGTACGGAAGGCCGTTGGACAGCCTGCTTGCCACATGGGGAGTAAGTCTCATACTGCAGCAGCTGGCCAGAAGTATTTTCGGAGCACCCAATGTGGACGTCAAAAGTCCAGGCTGGCTGGAAGGCGGTTTGGTGCTGGGAGGAACGCAGCTGCCCTACAAAAGACTGTTTATAATCGGATTGGTAATAGCTTGTATCGCAGGTGTATATATCTTTCTCTACCGCACTGCCTACGGGAGAAAAATAAGAGCTGTTATGCAAAACAGACCCATGGCTCAAAGCCTTGGAATAAATACAAGAAAAGTGGACAGTATTACCTTTGCCATAGGGGCAGGTCTTGCGGGTATAGCCGGGTGTGCTCTGACCCTGCTGGGCTCCATAGGCCCCACTCTTGGAACGAACTATATTGTTGATACCTTTATGGTCGTAGTACTGGGCGGAGTTGGAAGAATAGTGGGAACAGTGACGGGCTCGGCTGCTATAGGAGTGGGAAATACGACTTTTGAATTCTTCACCAATGCATCCCTGGGCAAGGTGCTTGTTTTTTTAATGGTTATAATATTTCTCCAGTGGAAACCGCAGGGATTTTTTACTATCAACAGCAGAGCACTTGATGAATGAAGGCTGCACAAGTGCTTTATGACTATTTGTTTTGCTGGACAACAGCAGAATAGGGGGTAACATGAAGCAAATCGGCAATTTAAATAAAGCAGGAAAAAATAATATTACTATAATAATTATTATGTTTCTTTTATGTATTGCCCCGGTTTTCCTGTCAGATTTCAGAACCAACCTTCTCGGAAAATTTGTGGCATTTGCGATTCTGGCATTGGGAATAGACCTGATTTGGGGATATACAGGTATATTAAGTCTTGGGCATGGTGTTTATTTCGGTATAGGTGCGTACTGTATGGCAATGTATCTGAAGCTGGAGGCCGATGGCGGAAAACTTCCGGATTTCATGTCCTGGAGCGGACGGGAGACACTGCCCTGGTTTTGGAAGCCCTTTGAAATAGCTCCGGTTGCTGTTTTGATGGCCTTGGTACTGCCAACCCTGATCGCTTTGATTATAGGATACCTGACATTTAAAAACAGAATCAAAGGTGTTTATTTTTCAATTTTAACACAGGCATTGTCAATTATATTTGTTGTACTTTTTGTAGGACAGCAGGAATTTACCGGAGGTACCAACGGTATAACAAATTTTAAAACAATATTCCATTTTTCTTTGGCAAGCGGCAGCACAAAACTTTGGTTGTACTATATTTCGGTTGTTTTGCTGCTTTTAGCATTTTTCTTCTGTAAATTCATCATTAACAGAAGAGTAGGAAAGGTTTTGATCGCAATACGGGACGGAGAGAACAGAGCCAGGTTTTCGGGCTATAATCCAACCATTTACAAGGTTTTTGTATATTGCATCTCGGCAGCGCTGGCAGGTCTGGCAGGTGCCGTATATGTTCCCCAGGTGGGCATAATATCACCGGCTGAAATGGGAATAGTTCCGTCCATAGAAATGGTGATATGGGTAGCCATCGGAGGAAGGGGCAGTCTGAACGGAGCAATAATCGGTGCCATACTTGTAAATCTCATGAAAAGCGGTGTCAGTGAAAAGTTTCCGGCGGTTTGGTCATATTTTATAGGTATTGCCTTTGTAGTTGTGGTTATATTTATGCCGTCCGGGCTGGTGGGAGCTTTCAATAAATTAAAGAGCAAACTGAAAAGTATCAAAATAAATAAATCGGCCAAACCGGCTGAGGACAAAATACTGATGGAATGAAGCGGCATAAGGGGTGATAGCTATGAGTCCGGTTCTTGAAATAAATGATTTAACCGTCAGCTTTGATGGATTTAAAGCTGTTAATAATTTAAGCACGGCGGTAAAAAAAGGGGATATCCATTTTTTTATAGGTCCAAACGGCGCTGGAAAAACAACACTTCTGGATGCAATATGCGGAAGAGTCAAACCGGCTGCCGGCAATATAATTTTCCGGGATGGAAGCGATGTTACAAAGCTTTCAGAGCATGAGATAGTCGAATTGGGTATAGGAAGGAAATTTCAGGTACCGTCGGTTTTTAACGGCATTACCATATACGAAAATATGGAACTGGCCGCAGTAAAAGTCAGGTCCCTGTATTCTTCGCTTTTTACAAGGCTTACCAAAGAACAGAATGAGAGAATAAAAGCCGTATTGAACACAATCGGTTTATATGAGGATAGATATAATTTCCCCGCAAAGCTTTCACACGGACAGAAGCAATGGCTGGAAATAGGCATGCTGCTGGTCCAGCAGCCCGAAATAATGCTTTTGGATGAACCGGTGGCAGGCATGGGAAGAAAAGAGACCGAAAAGACAGGCGAACTTCTCAGACAGATCTCCAGGCAGTGTTCGGTGGTGGTTGTAGAGCATGATATGGAATTCGTAAGGGAATGTGCCAACACGGTAACAGTGCTCCATGAAGGAGCGCTGCTGGACGAGGGGGATATGGAATCTGTCCAGAAAAATCCAAAGGTAATAGAAGTATATCTCGGCCGAGGAGAACGGGAAAGGCTTGAAGAATAAGACTGGTATGGGAGGTTCATATGCTGGAATTGACAAATGTGAGCAGTTATTACGGTGAGAGCGTTATTTTAAGAAACATGAGTATGAAGATAGAAGAAGGAAAGGTGGTTTGCCTGCTTGGCAGGAACGGAGTAGGCAAAACCACCTTCATGAAAAGTATAATGGGACTGGTTAAAACTCCGGAGGGCAGCATTAAACTGGAGGGTGAAGAGATCATAAAAATGCCTGCATACAGCAGGGCTAAAAAAGGAATAGGCTACGTTCCGCAGGGAAGAGATATTTTCCCTCAATTGAGCGTTTATGAAAATCTGCTGCTAGGTCTGGAACGCAGCCCGGATAAAGGAGGTATTGATGACAGCATTTATGAACTATTCCCCATAGTAAAGACAATGCTGAGCAGAAAAGGGGGGGATCTGAGCGGTGGTCAGCAGCAGCAGCTGGCAATAGCCAGGGCACTTGTATCAAAACCAAGGCTGCTGCTGCTGGATGAGCCCACGGAGGGAATTCAGCCCTCCATTATTCAGGATATAGCAAGGGTTATCAAGCAGCTGAAAAGTCAGGGCGATATGACTATGATCATAGTCGAACAGTATCTGGAGTTTGTGCTGGAGGTGGCTGACTATTTCTATCTCATTGACAAGGGCAGGATAATAATGGAGGGGAACACAGCCGGTACAGACCCAAATGAGATTCAGGAAAAGATGGCCATTTAGTGAGGCCTGATCAATATTGTGTGTCAACTATGTGGATTGGGAGGATCATATGCATTTAACACCAAAGGAAACAGAAAAACTTATGCTGCATTTTGCCGGGGAGCTGGCAGGAAAAAGAAAGGACAGGGGCTTGAAACTGAATTATCCTGAGGCTATAGCCTATATCAGTGCTGAGCTTATGGAAGCCGCCAGAGACGGTAAGACGGTGACGGAACTTATGCGGTTGGGGACTCACCTGTTAACTGCGGAGGATGTTATGGAGGGAGTGGAATCCATGATTCATGAAATTCAGATCGAGGCAACCTTTCCCGACGGAACAAAACTGGTAACGGTGCACAATCCCATAAGATAGGAGGTAATTCACTATGAAGCCCGGAGAATATATTGTACGGAATGAAACCATTACTTTGAACCGCGGGAGACCGACAATTACAGTCAGAGTTTCCAATACGGGAGACAGGCCGGTTCAGGTAGGCTCCCACTTTCACTTTTTTGAGGTAAACAGGTGCCTGGATTTTGACAGGGAGCAATGCTATGGGAAAAGGCTGGATATTCCTTCCGGAACTGCCGTCAGGTTTGAGCCCGGTGAAGAAAAAACCGTTACCTTGACTGAATTTGCCGGAAATAAAGCCGTATTCGGCTTAAATGGACTTACTTCAGGCAGACTTGAAAATAAGGGTGTCTTTGAAAGCGCTTTGTCCAAAGCGGCCGATTTTGGATTCAAAGGGGTGAAATACAAATGAGTTACAGCATGAAGGGCAAGGATTATGCCGACATGTACGGTCCCACCACAGGTGACAGAGTACGGCTGGCAGATACCGGGCTGATTTTGGAAATAGAACAGGACTATACGGTTTACGGTGATGAAAGCAAGTTCGGCGGAGGAAAATCCATCAGGGACGGTATGGGTCAGAGCTCGTCGGTCTCAAGGGACGGCGGGGCGCTGGACATGCTGATAACAAATGCGGTAATAGTAGATTCCTGGGGCATAGTCAAGGGAGATATCGGTATAAAGGACGGCAGGATCGTGGCGGTAGGCAAGTCGGGGAATCCGGATATCATGGAAGGGGTGACTCCCGGACTTGTAATAGGAGCATCCACCGAGGTCATTGCCGGAGAGGGACTTATAGCAACTGCAGGGGGAATAGATACACATATACATTTCATATGCCCCCAGCAGATTGAAACTGCGCTGTACAGCGGAATCACAACAATGATAGGAGGCGGCACCGGCCCGGCCGACGGAACCAATGCCACAACCTGCACACCCGGAAAATACAACATGTTCAGAATGCTGGAAGCTGCCGAGGCCTTTCCTATGAATCTGGGTTTTCTGGGAAAGGGCAATGCCTCCTTCCCCGAACCTCTGATAGAGCAGATCCAGGCCGGTGCCATAGGGTTAAAGCTCCATGAGGACTGGGGCACTACTCCAAAAGCCATAGATACCTGTCTGAGCGTGGCCGATATGTATGATGTCCAGGTCGCAATACATACAGATACACTGAATGAGGCCGGCTTTGTGGAGGATACGGTCAGGGCCGTAAACGGCAGGACCATTCATACCTTCCACACTGAGGGCGCCGGAGGCGGCCACGCTCCGGATATCATCAAAATAGCTGCATTTCAAAATGTTCTGCCGTCATCAACAAACCCTACGATGCCGTTTACAGTGAATACAATTGACGAGCATCTTGACATGCTCATGGTTTGCCATCACCTGGACAGCAAGATCAGGGAGGATGTGGCTTTTGCAGATTCCAGGATCAGGCCTGAAACCATTGCGGCAGAGGATATCCTCCATGATATGGGAGTTTTCAGCATGATGAGTTCCGACTCACAGGCAATGGGAAGAGTAGGTGAGGTTATAATCAGGACCTGGCAGACGGCAGATAAAATGAAAAAGCAGAGAGGCCCGTTGAAACCCGACAGCAGCGGAAATGACAACAACCGGATTAAAAGATACATTGCAAAATATACCATAAATCCGGCAATAACCCATGGAATATCACAATATGTGGGCTCTCTGGAACGGGGAAAACTGGCTGACATAGTTTTATGGAAACCTGCCATGTTTGGCGTCAAGCCCGAAATGGTATTAAAGGGCGGGTTTATCATGGCAAGTAAAATGGGAGATGCCAACGCATCTATTCCCACTCCGCAGCCTGTTATTTATAAGAACATGTTTGGAGCTTTCGGAAGTGCCGTAAGAGCTACATGTATGACCTTTGTATCAAAGCTGTCGCTTGATTCGGGAATGCTTGAGGGCCTTAAGCTCCAAAAGCAGCTGGTGCCTGTGGTCAACTGCAGAAATATTACCAAAAAAGATATGGTAATGAATGATGCAACACCTGTAATCGGGGTGGATCCCGAGACCTATGAGGTAAGGGTGGATGGTGAGCATATAACCTGCCGGCCTGTGAAAGAGCTTTCACTTGCTCAGCGATATTTTCTTTTTTAGAGTATAGGAGGTTAGCCATGCTGATTGACAGTATTATTTGCAGTAAACCTGAAAAGATTGACTTGACGGGTTTTGATATGGATTATGTTGAAGTGGAATGGTATGAGGTATCAAAAAAAATTCTTCATAAAACAAGTAAGAAAGGCAGGGAGGTCGGAATAAAGCTGAATATTGACCGTGCCCTCAGACATGGGGATATTCTGCACCTGGAGGGGAACAGTGCTGTCATTGTTGAAATTCCGGAGTGTGAATGTATTGCCCTGGAGCCACAAACTTTGGCTGCCATGGGCAAGGCCTGCTATGAAATCGGCAACAGACATTCCCCTCTGTTTTATCAGGAGGAGAGGCTGCTGATGCCATATGATCCGCCTCTGCTGGAAGCTTTGAAAAAATGCGGATTTGTGGCATACAAATGTTCCGCCAGGCTGATAAGGCCTTTGGGCGGCGGGACCGGCGGACATTCCCATGGACATGAACACACGCATGAGACTGTTTCCAAACACCAACACCACATACATGAACAGGGGCAATCATATGAGCTCTCAAATTCCACCCGGTAAAAGCAGGGCCAGGCTGCGGTCATGTCTGCATCTGCTGCACCTGAGCGATCCGCTTCTTCCCATAGGGGGCTTCACACACTCCTATGGTCTTGAAACATATGTGCAGAAGGAACTGGTGAATAGCAGCACCCAGGTGAAAAAATATCTGGAAGCCTATTTGAGGCATAATTTTCTGTATAATGAGCTGCTTGCCATGCGGTTGGCCTGGGAATATGCAGATGAAAGCAATATTGAGGTAATTGTTGAATTAAACAATATATTATGTGCCGCCAAAGGGCCGCGGGAATTGCGCAATGCTGGTACAAAGCTGGGATTGCGGCTGATAAAAATTATTGAAACTCAATTAAACGGAGAGGCTTTGTTTAATGAGTATCTTGAGGCAGTCAAAGCCGGTAAATGTGAAAGCAATTACTGTGTTATATACGGAATGGCGGCATATTTGTTCGGTATCGGTAAAGAGGATTCTATGATTGCCATTTCATATAATACGGCTTCAACAATAATAAACAATTGTGCAAAACTGATACCCATCAGCCAGATGGACGGTCAAAAAATACTGTTTGAGGCACAGGCGTTTATTGAAGAGCTGGTTGAAAAAGCCGGTAAACTGAAGCCGGAGGATACGGGCATGTGCAGCATAGGCTTTGATATCAGATCCATGCAGCATGAGAGACTATATACCAGAATTTATATCTCTTGAAAGGAACAGTATATTATGGGATACGTTAAAATAGGAATCGGAGGGCCTGTAGGCTCGGGAAAGACGGCGATGATAGAGAGACTTACAAGAAAATTGTCGGGACAGTACAGTATTGGGGTTGTTACAAATGATATCTATACCAAGGAGGATGCGGAATTCCTTATAAAAAACAGTGCTTTGCCGGCAGAGAGAATTGTCGGTGTTGAAACGGGAGGCTGCCCGCATACCGCCATAAGGGAGGATGCCTCTATGAATCTGGAAGCCGTTGAGGAACTTACAAATAAATTCAAGGATATAGAGATAGTTTTTATTGAAAGCGGAGGAGACAACCTGTCGGCAACCTTCAGTCCAGAACTGGCGGATGCCACGATATATGTCATTGATGTGGCTGAAGGGGATAAAATACCCAGAAAAGGCGGCCCGGGCATAACCAGGTCCGATCTGCTCGTAATCAATAAAATCGACCTTGCACCATATGTAGGGGCAAGCCTGGAGATAATGGGCAGGGATTCCAGGAAGATGAGAGGCAGCAAGCCCTTTGTTTTTACCAATCTGAATACCAATGAGGGTTTGGAGAATGTTATCGGCTGGATAAGGCGCAGTGTACTTCTGGAGGGGATTCCTTGATTAACATGTTCGGGTCCGAGAGCAGACTTTATATTAAAACCGTACTCTCAAACAACAGAACAGTAGTTGAAGACTCCTACTTTACAGCCCCCTTCAAGATTGTGAAGCCCTTTTACAATAATGACCGCAATATGGCGGAAATCATGGTTATGAGTGCATCGGCCGGTGTAATGGAAGGTGACTGCTACAGCACTGAAATTGAAGTTGGAAGAGCTTGTGCATTGTCGCTGCAGGGACAATCCTACACCAAGATACATAAAATGGCGGAAGGTTATGCAAAACAGGAAAATATATTCAGAGTTATGGAAGATGGGTTTTTCGACTATGATCCCAAGCCGGTCATACCCTTCGGAGCTTCGGACTTTGTTTCGGGGAGCACCTGTTATTTGTATAAGGGAGCCAAATACCTTTATTCCGAAATATTATCCTGCGGAAGGGAAAAAAGCGGAGAACAGTTTCATTTCAGAAGATACAAAAATTATAACAGGGTATTTTACTGCGATCAGTTGATTTTCCTTGACAATCACGAATTGACGCCCGAAACTCAAGCGTTAAGCAGCCTTGGCTTTTTTGAAGGCTATACTCATCAGGCTACTCTGGCATATTTTTATGATGCTCTGGACAGGGAAGCCGCTGTGGAAAAGCTTTTTACGGTAATTGAAACATATGACGGTATTGAAGCCGGAATATCTGCAACATATAAATACGGTATAATAATAAGAATACTGGCCTGTGGAAGTGATTATCTGGAAGGTATAATCAAAAATATCAGAAATGAAATTTACAATATGCAGTCCCATACTGCTGTTTATGGATAGTTGCCGATTAAGGAATGGATAAACGGAATTTATCCATTCCTTAATCCTGTCAGAGTGTCATTTTATTTTTCTGCATTCCAGATAAAAGCGCTTTTCTTCGGCTTCTCCCATGGAGAAAGTCTTTCTGGGCAGGGCTCCGTCCAGTATAACCGTTTTGAAAAGGTCGGTCTTATTCATGGGCGGGAGATAGAAACCCATATTTCCTGCTTGTGAGCCAAGCTTTGTTACTACATCCTCACCGTGTATATAGTCTATTTTGACCTGCGGGTGCTCCTTGATATAGCTGTCCAGAAATGCCTGCAGAGTTCCGACTTCCAGATTGCTGGCAGGGTTTTCTATGGACACCGTTCCCTTACCGGCAGCTGTTACATAGTTGAAGGTATGGACGGTGCCGCCCGAACATGTTGAACCCTGGCAGGCCGTTTTGCCGGAGAAGGCTCTGAACTCCCTTAACAGATCATCTGCGCCTACATTGAAAAGAACTCTGTGAATGGGTTCGAATACAAGGCCTGCGTCATGTACATTGACCAGTTCCACAAGGGCATATCTTGCAGGATGATTTTCCAGCTGCTCAGGTGTCAGACATTTCTTCAGGTTTTCCCAATGTCCCTTTGCAGAGGCAAGGGAATGGTTGCCGTCGCCAACGGCGAACAGGAGCAGGTCTTTGTCTGCATCAACTCCGTACTTGCCGGAGAACACATCTTTTTGTGCAAGTTTTGAAAGAGCGTCTGCTATTGAATTCATATCCTTTTCATCGGAAATCTTGTAGCCTTTTATGTGCCCGCCGTTCATCATCAATTCAAAATCATACAGCTTTTCCAGCTGGGCGGATTTTTGGAACAGGGGCTCGATCACTGTCTTCCCGGGGTCATCTATAAGCACCATTATGTGAGGGAGCTCTATGGGAGCATCCTGCCTAACCTTAATCCTGGGAGGAAGCCTGTCCAGTACGGTTCCCTCTGTAGCGCGTATCAATGCCTTCGAACCTTTGTTATAATCGTAGCATTCCAGGTCCAGGGCAATTATCAGGCCCTTCCTTGATTGTGCATGGGAGGTCCTTCTGTCTGTGAGGATAAAGCACTTGTCAAGTTCGGACAATACTCTGTCGTCGATGTATTGTTTCATGGTGGCATTGATGTCTGAGATTCTGCTGCTGCTGTCGCCGCCTTCCAAATATACCTCGGGAAAAATAATATTAAAAGTCGAAGGGCTGCCCTTTGTCAGTTTTTCAACCTCTTTCCAGTATTCGGGTTCGGAAGTGTACTGATCACAGGCTACAACAGCCCATTTATTCAAAGCTTCATTTTTTTGCAGGGAGCATTATATGGGGTATATGTACACCTAATTTTGACAAAGTATTAATGAGCTTACTCATTTTAACCTCCCAAATATTAATTTCAATACTTTCTTTATGTATTCACTATTCAACAATTTTACATTAATCTCTGTTTTTAGTCAATTTTCATTGTTTAAAAAAATAAAAAGTATAAAATCAATTTTTATTTGAATTTTTTACACTACAATTACAAATAATATTATCGGCGGTTTATGAATTTGGAATTTGTACTTTAGTATAAAGATTTGTTAAAAGGAGGGATGAGATGCTGAAAAAATACAGCGGGGTTTTAGGATTGCCGGTAATTTCAGCCAGAGACGGTCTAAAAATCGGAACAGTTAAGGATATGGTATTCAGCGCGGATAATAAAGGCATACTCGCCTTCCTTATGGAAAAAGGCAGCTATGCTGTTAAGGGCAATGTCATTTTGCTCAGAAGTATCATAAGTCTCGGGAACGATGCCGTAATTGTTGATGATCCTGCGAACCTGCTGGAATACAGACGGTTTAAAAAGTTATACCAGCTTCAGGAAAGAAAAAATCTGAGGGGCCTTAAGATATTTACACATACAGGTGAAGATCTGGGAGTAGTGCAGGATGTATTATTTGACTACAGAACAGGAAAAGTTGAAGGAGTTCAGGTATCGGACGGACTGGTTCAGGACATTATAATGGGCAGGAACATACTTCCGTTTTTCGGAAAGATTGAAATTGGAAATAGCAATATATTGGTAGAAAATGAAGCAGTTGAGGAAATGATGAGTACGGGCGGCGGTTTGAAAAGCCGGCTGGAAACCTAATTTTTTATAACAAGGAGGAAATATATTATGATGAGAAATTTTACCAGAGGACTTGTGATAGGCGGGTTAATAGGAGCGTCCATCAGCGTTCTGACAAATCCTGAAATAGTTGACCCGCATATGAGAAGAAAGATGATTAAGTCGGGAAGAAAGATTTGGCACAGATCAAACCATGTATTTGGTGACATGATGCATATGTTCAGATAATCAGAAGAGAAGACCACTAAAAGCCGAACAGTTTATGTTTGGCTTTTAGTGGTTTAAGGAGGGTTGCATATTGAGAAATATGAAGAAGACAGTATTTTACATAATACTGGTATTGCTTGTTGCAGGGATGATATTGTTTGCCTATTATTACGGTGATAAAATATTTAAAATTTTGTCTCCGTTGTTTATGGCTGTCTTTATAGCCTATGCAATCTATCCTATGGTTGTCAGATTTGAGCGCAACGGGGTCAAAAGGCATTATGCGATCATAATAATCTATATTTTTGCAGCATTATCACTTGCATTTTTTGTTATATTCATAATGCCGCATGTTATAAGCAATGCCAAAGAGCTGTTCAATACCCTGCCGGATATTGCGGGCAGATACCGGGAACTGTTCAATTCATACATTTCCAGGATAAAAACAAGCAGATGGCCTGACGAAATTAAAAATATGATTTTTGGTGAGCTGAACGTGGGCACCGGTTTTGTTCAGAATTATGCTTCGCGGGCTATGAAAAAGTCACTTGCCATACTGGCCTCGTCAATAGGCATATTCATGAATATAGTTTTATCAATGATAATAGCATATTATCTGCTCAAGGACATTGAAGACATTAAAAGATCCACTCTTATGCTGGCTCCGAAAAAAATGCGCAACGATTTGATCAATTTGGGAAGGGAACTCAATACCATCATTACAAATTTCATCCGGGGACAGCTGATAACGGCATTGATTGTGGGTTTGCTTGAGACCATCGGACTTTATCTCGTCCATGTCAAATATCCGTTTATACTCGGTGTTATCGGGGGAATAGCAAATATAATCCCTTTTTTCGGACCTGTGCTTGGGGCCATACCTGCTGTTGCGCTGGCACTGCTCCAGTCCCCTACAAAAGCGCTGCTGGCGGCAGCGGTTTTTATAGTAGTACAGCAAATCGACAACGCCTTTATTTCACCTAAAATAATAGAAGGTAAATTAGGGCTTCATCCCATAACAACTATAATAGCAGTGTTGATAGGCGGTGAATTTTTTGGCATTTTGGGCATGCTTCTGGGGGTTCCGGTGACAGCCATGATCAAGGTAATACTTAAAAGAGTAATAGATATAATTGTATAAATTTTGAGCAGCACGCGAGACCCGGATGGTCGAGTCGCTGCGACGGCAAGGAAATTTTTGCTGTGAACCCTACTATTTCAAGTAAGTCCTTTGTGTGGAAGCCATTGGTTGAAGCTTGTAACGGGAGTACCCCGTAATAAAAAAATTATTTTGCAGAAACCAACCGGCACAAAAACTCCTTGCCATAATGAAGTATCGCATATTATTATATTGCTATAGGCACCGGTCATATTTTGAGCTTTAAAAGTCAATACTTTAGACAGTGCTAAATTTACATGTTGGAGGATGGTATGAAACTTTCCAGAAAATTAAAGCTTAGGATAATCATCGGAATAGCTGCTGCCATGATTTTGTACGGAGTGCTTGACAAGTTTTTTAAATTCAATGTTAATCAAAAAGTTGTAGATAATGTGGCCATGGTATTGATGATACTGGCTTTTGGACTCCTGTTCAGCCGCGGTGATCAGAGCGGGAAGAATGAAAAGGCCGGCACCGGGGAAAATGCAGCCCCTGACGAAATTCAGGACCAAAGCCAAATTGAACAGACAGCTCTCGAGAATGATATGGTCAAGGACCAGGATAAAGGCGCTGCCAATAATGATGACAGCAGGAATGATCTGCGCTCTTGACAGAAGCGGGCAGATTTTATATCATAATTTAAGAATGTAAGATAAATTAAAAGAAGATAAATAAAAAGGCGATGAGCAAGAGGAGTAAGCAGTTGAATTTCCACAGAGAGGAACCGGTCGGGTTACAGTGCCCCAGGGTGAGAGGTTCCGGAAAACAGCCTGCCGAAGGTAGCTTGGGAGCTCTGCACCGAAAGAAGTACCTGCCATATAGTCCACTATATGATATCCGGTTTCAAAGTAGGCTGCAGCGGATTTTCGGACGTTATCCGATTGAGAGATTCACACCGGTTTTTAGGCATATTTAGTCATATAGAACTTGTGAAATTTTGGTGGTACCGCGAAACAGCAGCTTCGTCCAAATAATGGACGGGGCTTTTTATGTTGCACCGGTGCAAGGAAAGGAGAACAGATATGAATTTACAGGAAATACTTTCGTTGGTCATTATAGCCATAGGATTTGCTGTTGTATATTCGGCAAAGTTAATTGTAAAAAAGTTTCAGCTTGCTGAAAAACAAAAATGTGTCAATGCAAGTCAGATGTCGGAAGAGGAAATACAGAGTTGTAAGCTCAACAAGGCTGTATTCAATATTAAGTTAATGGGACTGATAATTTCCATACCCGGATTGATTTTGTTTATCATCAGTTTTAGATAATCTGTAAGTTTACAGGCATTATTAAGGTGTAAACCGATTTTATTGATCTCAAGAGATGGCAGTGAGATGGCAGTTTAAAAATAAATGGAGGATATGACTATGGATGAACAGCAAAACATCGCAAAGCAATACGACCCCAGTCAGGTCGAAGACAGGTTATACGGCAAATGGATGGAAGAGGGCTATTTTCATGCAGTCCCGGACAGCAATAAAAAACCGTACACTATCGTAATTCCGCCGCCCAATATCACGGGGCAGCTCCATATGGGACATGCACTTGACAATACATTGCAGGATATTCTCATAAGAACAAAGAGGATGCAGGGTTTCAGTGCCCTGTGGCTTCCCGGTACAGACCATGCAAGTATAGCTACCGAGGCAAAAATTGTTGATGCCATGGCAAGGGAAGGTATCACCAAGGAAATGCTGGGACGTGAAAAATTCCTGGAAAGGGCATGGGAATGGAAAAAGGTTTATGGGGGCAGAATCGTTGAGCAGCTTAAAAAGCTGGGAAGCTCCTGTGATTGGGAACGTGAACGTTTTACAATGGATGAGGGCCTGTCCAAAGCTGTTCAGGAGGTTTTCCTCAAACTTTACGATAAAGGACTCATATACAAGGGTGAAAGAATAACCAACTGGTGCCCTAAATGCAATACCTCCATATCCGATATAGAGGTCGAATACGAAGAGCAGGCGGGACATTTCTGGCATATCAAATATCCTGTAAAGGACAGCGAGGAATTTGTCGTCGTTGCAACCACCCGCCCTGAAACAATGCTGGGAGATACTGCCGTAGCAGTCAATCCAGATGATGAAAGATATACGCATCTGCTGGGAAAAACTTTGGTTTTGCCCCTGGTAAACAAGGAAATACCTGTTATAGCCGACTCCTATGTTGACAAGGAATTTGGCACAGGCTGCGTAAAGATAACACCTGCCCACGACCCAAACGACTATGAGGTGGGTTTGAGGCATAACCTTCCTCAGATAAGGGTTATGGACGACAATGCAATAATGAATGAAAATGCCGGTCAATACAAAGGTCTGGACAGATACGAAGCCAGGAAGAAAATGGTGGAGGATCTGGAAAAACTGGGTCTGCTGGTCAAAATTGAAGGTCATACCCACAATGTAGGTACCTGTCAGAGATGCAGGACTGTTGTGGAACCGCTTATATCAAAACAGTGGTATGTCAGCATGAAGCCTTTGGCTGAGCCTGCCCTGGAGGTTGTAAGAAACGGAACCATAAAATTCGTACCCGAGAGATTTTCAAAGATATATTTCAACTGGATGGAAAATATTCAGGACTGGTGTATTTCAAGACAGCTGTGGTGGGGACACAGAATTCCTGCTTACTACTGTCAGGAATGCGGACATATGATGGTAACGGGCACCGATCCCGATGTATGTCCAAAGTGCGGCAGCACAAGGATAGAACAGGACCCCGACACCCTGGATACCTGGTTCAGTTCCGCTTTGTGGCCTTTCTCCACACTGGGCTGGCCTGAGCAGACAGAGGATCTCAAGTACTTCTATCCTACCGATGTGCTGGTAACCGGCTATGACATCATATTCTTCTGGGTCGCAAGAATGATATTCTCAGGTATGGAGCATATGAAGCAGGAGCCTTTCAAGTATGTATTCATACACGGTATAGTAAGAGACCCCCAGGGAAGGAAAATGAGCAAATCCCTCGGAAACGGCATTGATCCGCTGGAGGTCATCGCCCAGTACGGCACCGATGCCCTGCGCTTTGCACTGACCATAGGCAATTCACCGGGAAATGATCTGAGATTCTCCACCGAAAAGGTCGAAGCCTCCAGAAACTTTGCAAACAAGGTCTGGAACGCATCCAGGTTTGTTCTCATGAACTTTGACGAGAAGCTGGACTTCGGCAAGGTTGATAAAAACAAGTTTACTGTTGCCGATAAATGGATTTTGAGCAGGATCAACACCGTAACAAAGGAAGTAACGGAAAACATAGATAAATTTGAGCTGGGACTAGGCTTGCAGAAGGTTTATGACTTCATATGGGAGGAGTTCTGCGACTGGTACATTGAAATGGTCAAGCCGAGACTTTATGACAGGGAGAGCGAAGGCAGGCTGGAGGCACAGTATGTTCTGAACTTTGTTCTGGGCAATGCCATGAAACTGCTGCATCCATACATGCCGTTCATCACCGAGGAGATATATACCCATCTTGTAAATGACGGCAGAAGCATCATGATTTCAGAATGGCCTGTATATGATGAGGCACTGAACTCCGCAGCCGATGAAGCAAAAATGAATATTATCATGGACGCCATCAGAAGCACCAGAAATATCCGCGCCGAGATGAATGTTCCGCCTTCAAGAAGGGCTAAAATGATATTCGTCGCAGCCGGAGAAACCGAGAGGGCCACGCTTCTGGAGGGAACCTCCTTCTTCCAGAGACTTGCCGGGGCATCGGAGGTCATGGTTCAGGCCGACAGGGCGGGAATTCCGTCAGATGCCGTAGGTACTGTCATAGCAGGTGTGGAAATATTTATTCCCCTGGACGAACTTATAGACATTGAGAAGGAAATCGAGAGACTGAACAAGGAAAAGGCAAACCTGGAAGGTGAGCTGAAGAGAGTCGAGGGAAAGCTCAATAACGAAGGATTTGTTGCAAAAGCGCCTGCCAAGGTTATTGAGGAAGAAAAGGCAAAGAGAGAAAAATACAAGGATATGTATTTGAAGGTTGTTGAAAGGCTGGAAAGCTTGAAGAAATAGCACGTAAATTTAACCGGCACTGCGGGTTGAATTTAATAATTGCATAGGGGAAGTAGATTTGCGGAGAGGCTGCCATACCAAGCATTAGCTGGCGGCCCCTCCTTTTTTATTGCAGTATCACCGGTAACAGATTCAGAAGCTGAAAAATATAATGTATTAAGGATTAAAGATGTGTTGAATAACCCGTAAAAGGATTTTCAATACTGTTTGTGATGCCGTACGGCGGCAGGATGGGGTTATTATGCCTGGATATGATCAGAACAAGGGTACAAACAGATTCAGAAATATGGTAGTAGGGGTCAATGCCGCGGTTCCACTGGATAACGGTACATATACGACCGGAATAAATTTTGACAATGCTGCGACCACTCCTGCATTTGTTTCGGTGGAAAAGGAAATTCACGACTTTCTGCCCTGGTACTCCTCAATACATAGGGGCAAAGGCTATAAATCCGTTGTCTCTACAGATGCATACGAGGCAGGAAGAGAGGTTATAAGGAATTATGTCAGGGCCGACAGGGATGCCGCCGTCATTTACACAAAAAATACCACCGAAGCAATTAATCTTCTGGCATGTGCAATGAACCAGCAGAAGGATGACAGGGATACGGTAATCTCAACATGGATGGAGCACGCAGCAAATGACCTGCCCTGGAGGGATAAGTTCAGGGTCGAGTATGTGGAGGTGGACCGGTACGGAAGACTGGACCTGAATGACTATGAAGCCAAACTGAAAAAATACCGGGGTAAAATACGTCTGGTCACCGTGACTGGTGCGGCTAACGTTACCGGTTATCTCAATGACATTTACCTGCTGGCCTCCATGGCACATAAATATGATGCCCCCATACATGTGGACGGAGCCCAGCTGGTTCCCCATGTCCCGGCTGATATGCGGCCGGCCGGCAGCCCTGAACATATAGACTACCTGTCCTTCTCGGCACACAAGCTGTATGCACCCTTCGGAAGCGGTGTGCTCATCGGGCCGAAGGCCACGTTTGAAGAAGGTGTTCCATATTGCATGGGAGGCAGTGCCATAAAACTTGTGACCCATGACCGCATCTGGTGGGAGGAGCCGCCTGCAAAATGTGAAGCGGGGACTCCGAATCTCATGGGTATTGTTGCAATGGCGGCGGCTTTGAAAACCATGAATAAAATCGGCATGCAAAATGCCTTTGAACACGAAAGGAGCCTTTTGGATTACGCCTATGGCCAAATGTGCAATATTCCGGACATACAACTTTACAGTCATCCTGACAAACAGGAGTCCATAGGCGTGATTCCCTTTACTGTGGAGGGGGTGCACCATTCACTGATATCGGCCATTCTGTCCTATGAGGCAGGAATTGCGGTGAGAAACGGCTTCTTCTGTGCGCACCCGTACTGCGAAAGGCTTCTGGGGTACACTGCAAAGCAGATTGAGGATATTGCAGAAAAAAATGCACTTTTTCCGGGACTGGTCAGGGTAAGCTTTGGCTTGTACAACACATATGGAGAAATTGATAAATTTATAAACTTTATGCACACAATTGTTGACAACAAGAAATTTTTTATAAATAAATACGGAAATTCCAGGGGTCTGTACAATATTAAAAACGAGGTGTAAAAATGGAGTAAAATATGATAAACTAAAGAGTAATACACAGGTTGACAATTAAAAATCCGTAATAAGGGTTATATATATACTGGAGGTTACAAATGAACTATGGATTTGTTAGAGCAGCAGCTGCGGTGCCAATGCTGAAGGTTGCTGACTGTGAATATAATACCGGGGAAATAATAAAAATTTCAAAAGAGGCTGAAAAGCTGGGAGCACAGTTTGTTGTATTCCCTGAACTGGCTGTTACAGCTTATTCCTGCGGCGATCTCTTTTTGCAGAAGACCCTTCAGAATGCGGCAATAAAGGGACTGGAAACTATTCTCACTGAAACAAGAGCACTGGAATGTGTTATAATAATAGGTATACCGCTTGTTATAAACAGCAGGATGTATAACTGTGGAGTTGCTTTGAAGGAAGGAAGGATTTTGGGAGCGGTTCCCAAAACCTATATACCCAATTACAGCGAATTTTATGAGAAAAGGTGGTTCTGCTCCGGCCAGGGGAAAAAGAATGAAACCATCGATCTTTTGGGTTTCAGTGTCCCCTTCGGTACAGATGTGCTTTTTGAAGCAGGGAACATAAGCGGGCTGTGCTTTGGGATCGAGATATGCGAGGACCTGTGGGCACCGGTTCCGCCAAGCAGTGCACAGGCTGTCAATGGTGCCACACTGCTGTTTAACCTTTCGGCCAGCAACGAAATAGTTGGCAAGCACGAATACAGGGAGAGCCTGGTCAACCTGCAGTCTGCCAGGTGCGCCGCAGCGTATGTTTATTCGTCCTCGGGGCCTAATGAGTCCACTACCGATCTTGTCTTCGGGGGACATGCCCTGATAAGCGAGTACGGGTCACTGATGGCCGAAAGTCAAAGGTTCTCCTTTGAAGAACAGCTGGTTGTCAGTGATATTGACATAGAGAGGCTGATAAATGAAAGGCTTAAAAATTCAGGTTTTACACAAGATACAACAGACAATGGGTTCAGAAAAGCAGTATTTAATATAAAAGAGCTTGAAACCGGAAATTTGCTTCGGAGAATAGATCCCCATCCCTTTGTACCTTCCAATCCGGGGGTACGGAATATAAGATGTGAGGAGATATTCAGCATTCAGACCTCGGGACTTGCCAAAAGACTGAAACACACAGGTCTGGACAAATGTGTAATAGGAATTTCCGGAGGGCTTGATTCCACACTGGCACTGCTGGTCATTGCCAAAGCCTGTGACAGGCTGGGACTGGACAGGAGAAATATACATGCTGTGACAATGCCGGGCTTCGGGACTTCCTCCAATACACTTAACAATTCTTTGGAATTGATGAGGCTGATGGGGGTAACGACCTATCAGATTGATATCAGGGAAGCCTGTATGAAGCATTTTGAAGATATCGGACATGATCCTGAGGTATATGATGTAACCTATGAAAATGTACAGGCAAGGGAAAGAACCCAGATTTTGATGGATAAAGCCAATAAAATAGGCGGTCTTGTCATCGGTACCGGCGACCTGTCGGAGCTTGCCCTGGGGTGGGCTACCTACAACGGCGACCACATGTCAATGTATGCCGTAAACACCGGAGTGCCCAAAACCCTGGTCAAGTACCTGGTACAATGGGCGGCCGACTATGTATTCGGAGATGAAACCAGGAAGGTATTGCTTAGCATCCTGGATACACCTATAAGTCCTGAACTGCTTCCAACTGATGAAGCAGGTGAAATAGCCCAGAAAACCGAGGACATTGTGGGCCCCTATGAGCTTCACGACTTTTTCCTCTATCATATGGTAAGATACGGCGCCAACCCGTCAAAGATATATTATATGGCAAAGCAGGCTTTTGAGGGAAAATACAGTGAAGAAATAATCAACAAATGGTTAAATACGTTTTTGAGAAGATTCTTCAGCCAGCAGTTCAAACGCTCCTGTCTGCCTGACGGACCTAAAGTGGGTTCCATAAGCCTCTCACCGAGAGGAGACTGGAGAATGCCCAGTGATGCGGAGGCGGGAGAATGGCTAGGCGATATGAAAAAGTAGCGTGCAACATATAATTCATATATTGCCGGAGGTTAAATTACTCCGGAACAATATACGGTAGTTGTGCAGACCACTAGATTTTAAGAACGTGGAGGACGAATAAATGCAAAGACGGTGGGTAAAATGGGTTGCTGTTATCCTGGCTGTTGTATTCATACTTACATCGGTTATTTCAGTTGGATTATCAGTATTTGCCGGAATGTAGAAACAGCAGTTGAAGGGGGAGATCCCCAAATTATTTTAAAAGTGAAAAAAATGATATAAATGGAAGTAAAATTAGTTATTTTTACCCATTTAAGACTATGGGTTTTTATATTAAAATTATTGTGTATTTATTGTTATTCTTATGTTAATTTGATTTTATTTTATTTCTGTTTACCTTCATTTTTTATAAGGGTGTGAATATGTTTGTTTGATACTTTTGTTACAAACCTCAAAAGTATATTCGATTTTCTATCGGTATATGTTCCTCTTAAGGAACCCCTGGAAGCTCTTAGATCATTAATTGATATAAGTATTGTTTCCTATCTGACCTACAAGCTTATCCAGCTGGTAAAGGAAACCCGGGCATGGCAGCTTGTCAAGGGTATTGTTGTCGTGCTTATTACTGCCATGCTCAGCCAGGCATTTGAGTTCAGGACACTTGCATATATTCTGAACAAAACCATAGAACTTGCCGGATTTGCCCTGGTAGTGGTTTTTCAGCCCGAGCTCAGGAGAGGTCTGGAGCAGATAGGCAGAAGCAATTTTAAGGACTTTTTCAAATTTGATGAAAAGGACGATGTGATAAATACAACCTTTACAATCGAAGAAATAGTAAAATCAGCTACCGAACTTTCAAGAACCATGACGGGAGCTCTTATAGTCGTTGAAAGAGAGACAAAGCTGGGTGAGATCATAAATACGGGAACCAGACTGGATTCAAGCGTCAGTTCCGAATTGATAATCAATATATTCACGCCGAATACTCCTCTGCATGACGGAGCGTTAATACTGAGGGATAACAAGCTGAAATCTGCAGCGTGTTTTCTTCCGCTCACAGACAATCCGAATCTGAGCAAGGAACTTGGCACAAGGCACAGAGCAGCGCTTGGCATCACCGAAGTTTCAGACTGTATTGCGGTTGTTGTTTCGGAAGAAACCGGCAAGATATCCTATGCCCTTAACGGCGGGTTATCAAGAAATCTCACACCCGATATATTGAGAAAAGCTCTGAATAAAAATTTGCTGGAGAAGAAAACAGTCAATAAGAAGTTGACTCTTTGGAAGGGGAAATCAAAGTGAAAGAATTCTTCAAGAAGGATTTGACTTTAAAAATATTTTCAATACTCTTTGCCGTGTTTCTTTGGTTTGCCATAAATCCTGTCAAGACAAATTATTATACCGTTCCGCTTACTATTATAAATGAGGAGAGCCTGCGTGCCAAAGGACTTGTTTTAAACAGCAAGGCATTTCCCGAAAAATATGTGACCATATCTGTGAGGGACAGGGTTGATGTGCTTGACCGTATAAAGGACACCGATTTTGAGGTTACTCTTGATCTGAAAAATGTAAACAGTGTCAATGATAAGGTTGTTCCGATAGATTCACCTGTTTACCTGGGACGTGAAAATATAAGCGAAACCAACATGGAGCTCAAACCAAAATCGGTGACTCTGGATTTGGGTAAGATAGAGGAAAATCCTTTTATTGTACAGGTTGAAACTTCAGGGAAACTTCCTGCGGATTACGAGATAATATCCAAGACTGCAACCCCCGACACCGTATCAATACAGGCACTTGATTCGGTTCTGGGCACGGTTGGTTCGGTAAAGGCCTATGTGGACGTAACAGGCCTGAATAAAACCCTTGAAGTCAAGAAGGAAGTTAAGGTTTATGACAAAAAAGGAATTGAAATACCCGAGCTCGGCAAAAAGATTTCTGTAGACATAAAAATAGAGGTTGGAAAGAGGGTTCCTGTAATACCGATCATTTCAGGCAATCCTGACAAGGATTACATTGAAGGAAGTTATTCGGTAAAACCCGATAATGTTTTAATAACCGGCGATCACACTCTGCTGCAGAAGGTCAATGAGATCAAAACCGCTCCTGTCAGCCTTGACAATATGACAAAATCTTTTACGGCACCCATCATATTGCAGCTGCCGGAAGGTATCAGACTGGTGGATTCAACGAGAGAGGTAAATGTATCTGTTGAGATTATCCCGCTGTCTGAAAGGACGATAGATGTGCCTGTAAGCAGTATTTCCATCGAGGGCAGGAAAACCGAGGACGCCCTCCTGAATTATGAAATAGTTTCACCTGTTACCGTTAAGCTGAAGGGTAGGATAGAAGATGTAAATTCTGTTTCGGTCCAGCAGCTGACGGCGGCAATAGATGTAGACGGACTTGATGAGGGAACCCACACTGTCCCGCTTAAAGTAACCCTGCCGGGGAATGTAACTCAAGTGGGGGAAACACAGGTCCAGCTTAAAATTACCAAAGGAACGGAATAGCGGTTGAATTTGAATTATTAATTAAAATAACAAATGAAAATAAAAATGTGAATGCATTTTAAAGGAAATGAATTAATGAAACTTGTGATATCAAATTTAATCTTGAGCTTGGACGGCCCGCAGGAGGCACTTAAGCAGCAGGCTGCAAAAAAGCTCGGAATAAAGCATCAGAATATAACAAATTTTAAAATAGTAAAACAATCCATAGATGCCAGGAAAAAACCTGGCATACGTCTTGTTTACTCCATTTCCTGTGAGGTGGACGACTGTTTCCAAATACCCGGGGACCGGGATATAAAAATACTTGCGGATAGCAGGGAAGAAATACTATTGCCTGGCAGCAAACCTGTTGAAGGAAGACCGCTGGTCATCGGGACAGGGCCGGCCGGGCTTTTTTGCGGTCTGGTGCTGGCTCAGAACGGCTACAGGCCAATAATAATCGAGCGAGGACAAAAGGTTGAAGAACGGGCCGGGACGGTTGAGCGCTGCTGGAATGCCGGCATTCTTGACACTGAGACAAATGTGCAGTTCGGAGAGGGCGGAGCAGGAACTTTTTCCGATGGAAAGCTTACTACCAGGATCAACGACAGAAGATGCGAAAAGGTACTTGAGGAATTCCACCGCTTTGGTGCACCAGAGGAAATCACATATAAGGCAAAGCCCCACATAGGGACCGACAATCTTAAAAAGATCGTTGCCAACATGCGGAAGGAAATCGAGAGACTGGGCGGAACGGTCCTGTTCAATACAAAGGCTGTGGATGTCAAGCTGAGGGACGGGCAAATATGCGGAGTGGTTACAAGTACCAATTCAACCATAGAAACAAATGCTGTTGTTCTGGCAATCGGCCACAGTGCAAGAGATACCTTCCGGATGCTCTATGACAGAGGTGTGCCTTTTGAGCAGAAGCCCTTCTCTATCGGTGTGAGAATCGAGCATCCGCAGGAGCTCATAAACACTGCACAGTATGGTGCGGCCAGCGGACACCCCGCTTTGGGCGCTGCCGACTATCAACTGTTTATGAAGGGTGCCGGCAGGACGGCATATTCCTTCTGCATGTGCCCGGGCGGAATAGTGGTGGCCTCTGCGTCAGAGCCAGGATCCATTGTGACCAACGGCATGAGCGAATACAGCCGGGACAGGGAGAATGCCAACAGTGCACTTGTTGTTTCGGTAGGGCCTGCAGACTTCGGCACGGGACATCCGCTGGGAGGGATAGAGTTCCAGAGACGCTGGGAGCGGCTGGCCTATGCGGCTGGCGGCTCAAACAACAGTGCTCCGGTGCAGCGGCTGGAGGACTTCCTGAACAACAGGACAGGAAGGCTGGGCAGTGTAAAACCAAGTTATACAGGTGAAACCCGCTGCGCCGATATCAATGAATGCCTGCCGCCCTACGTCACTGACTGTATGAAGCAGTCAATTAATTACTTCGACAGGAAGCTCAGGGGCTTCGGAATGAAGGACGCCCTGCTTACAGGAGTTGAGACCAGAACCTCGTCACCGGTCAGGATACCCAGAAATGATGCCTTTGAGTGTATGGGGATTGCAGGACTGTATCCCTGCGGAGAGGGTGCCGGCTATGCCGGGGGCATAGTTAGCGCGGCTGTGGACGGCATAAGGATTGCTGAACAGATTGTAAGGACCTATGCGTTAAAAAAATCTATTACGTGAAAAATCTATAACATAATACGGTGAAAAAATCTATAACATACGCGGCAAAAGTGTTATATTATATATAGCTTTTTTTATGAGAATAGTTCATAGAAATAAATGTCAATCAATACTTATATATCATGGAGGAAAATCTAATGGGAAAGTTATTCGGAACTGATGGGGTCAGAGGTGTTGCAAATCTGGAGCTGACTCCCAGACTTGCATACCAGCTGGGGCAGGCAGGAGCTTATGTGCTGACGGGAGAAACAAAACACACCCCAAAAATCCTGGTGGGCATGGATACCAGAATATCGGGCGATATGCTGGAAGCGGCGCTCATATCGGGTATTTGTTCGGTTGGTGCCCAGGTGGTAAGTCTCGGTGTCATACCAACTCCTGCCATAGCATACCTGACCAGACTTTATGACGCAGATGCCGGAGTTGTAATATCAGCCTCCCATAATCCTTTTGAATATAACGGAATAAAGTTTTTCAATTCAAACGGCTATAAGCTTCCCGATGCAATAGAGGATAAAATCGAAGAGATCATTTTAAGCGGAGAGGATGAGCTTCCCAGGCCCATAGGTCAGAATATCGGATTTAAAATATACAAGGAAACCGCGCTGGAGGATTATGTCAGCTTTGTAAAGGGAACTATTTCAGGTGATCTGGAAAATATAAAGGTTGCCATCGACTGCGCAAATGGGGCATCTTTTCAGGCTGCACCCATGGCTCTGTACGAATTGAAGGCCAATGTCAATGTAATAAATAACGAGCCTGACGGAATAAATATCAATGCAGGCTGCGGTTCCACACATATGAAGCAGCTCCAGGACTACGTGAGGAAAACCGGGGCCCATATCGGACTTGCCTTTGACGGGGATGCGGACAGAGTTCTGGCTGTCGACGAAAAAGGGAACATAGTTGACGGAGACCAGATCATGGCAATTATAGGACTCCACCTGAAACAGCAGGGCATGCTGGCCCACAATACCATAGTAGCCACGGTTATGAGCAATATGGGCCTGGACATCATGGCCAGGAATAACGGACTGGTTATCGAGAAGACAAAAGTAGGGGACAGGTATGTGCTTGAAGAAATGCTGAACCGCGGGTATATGTTAGGGGGCGAACAGTCGGGGCATATTATCTTCCTGGAGCACAACACCACCGGGGACGGACTGCTGACAGCAATACAGCTGCTGAAGGTATTAAAGGATTCCGGCAAAAAGCTTTCCGAGCTGGCAGGTGTTTTGCAGGTGCTGCCCCAGGTGCTTATCAATGCCAAGGTAACCAATGAAAAGAAAGACAAGTACCTTGACGACGAAGTTATAAAGAAAATGTGCCAGGAGCTGGAGGATGAATTCAACGGTGAAGGCAGGGTACTCATAAGGCCTTCGGGGACCGAGCCTCTGGTGAGGGTCATGATTGAGGGCAAGGATAAGGAAATAATCACAAGGCGTGCGAAAGAACTTGTGCGGGTTATAGAAGGCAGATTGTCATAAGCAGCTGAAACGTGAATAAAGCCCCCGTCAACAGCCGCCAATCATGCCACGGGCCGGAGGCTTTGGCGGGGATATGTATAATTATTTATGGAAATTCTCCGGAAATATTCGAAGCGCCAAAGAAAGGTGCATTAAAGCATTTAAGCTGAGCGAATATGTAAATAATTTCAAATAAGTTTAAAATATTCTTAAATTAGTTGACAATTTCGTCTGTATTACAATATATTATAATATATAGGTTGTAAAGCAGGAGAAAAACCTTGCTTTGAATGAGGGTTAATGCTTTATTGCCTGCGGTATACCGGCTAAAGGCAGTTATGAACAGGAGGTGGGAGAAAAAACAGGATTAAGGTGTAATTAAAAAGGCGCCAGGACAGAATTATCAGAAATTCCTGATTTCTGTTGACGAGGTGAAGGAAGCGGTTCACTAAACAGACGTGGACCGTATCGAAAGATTCGGCGGATACCTTCCGGTTGTTACAATCGACAGAGGCTGAGGAGCAATAATTGTTCCGCACAAAACTTGCAGGCGACTGCAGGAACAAAAAGGTCTCACGTAACTGATCCTGAATTCAATTCTAATTTTTTATTTTCAAATCCCAAGTAAATATTTTTAGGGATCCTGCTATGCCATCGGCTGGCAAGCATGGGTTTTAATTGGTGTTTTTCTTATACCGGCACGGGATTCATTCTTAAATTATGCCCTGGGTCGGATTAATACCCTTTTCAAATTATGCCTGTACAGGTGTGAGTATATGAGCTTGTACTGTCAGATGATAATGATAGTTAATCTTAAAGGCAGGTTTGAAAAAGATTCAAATTTAGTCTGAAATTCTGCAGTTATGCCCTGAGATCCCTAAAGAAGCTTTTATCCGGCTGTTCTTCAACAATAATGAACTGCACTTTTAAGCTTATGCTTTCAATTACAGATATATTTGTGTGAGGTCCCGGATGTTTAGCAGCAGTTGAAAATGCAAATACCTATGTTTATGAAAATTATTTAAATTTAAAAATCAAGGAGAATTAATTATGTGCGGAATAGTTGGATATATAGGAAATAAAAAGGCAATACCTGTACTTATTAACGGTCTTTCAAAACTTGAATACAGAGGATATGACTCTGCGGGAGTTTCGGTGAATGAAAACGGGGTTCTCAAGGTTATCAAGTGCAAGGGAAGGCTTTCGTGCCTGGAGGACAGACTGGAAGCTGAAAAGCTTGAGGGCTGTATGGGGATTGGCCATACAAGATGGGCTACCCACGGCGAACCCAACGATGTGAACTCCCACCCCCATATCAGCCAGAGCGGAGAAATAGCTGTTGTACACAACGGAATTATAGAAAATTACATGCAGATCAAGGAATTTTTAGCAGGTCAGGGCTATACCTTCCAGTCTGAAACAGATACCGAGGTTATTGCACACCTGGTGGAATACTACTATGAGGGAAGTCTTGTTGACGCTGTCATGAAGGTAATTGATGAAATAGAAGGCTCTTACGCTCTCGGTGTGCTTTGCAGGGATGAGCAGGATATGTTCGTATGCGCCAGAAAAGACAGTCCGCTGATTATAGGGCTTGGTGAGGGAGAAAATTTCATTGCCTCGGACATTCCTGCAATTCTTGAATATACCAGGAATATTTATATTCTTGAAGATAAGGAAGTAGCTATTCTGAAAAGGGACAGTGTACAGGTATTCAACAGCCTTGGCGCTCCTGTCAAAAAAGAGGTGTTCAAGGTGGACTGGAATGTTGAAGCAGCTGAAAAAGGCGGCTTCGAGCATTTCATGATGAAGGAAATGTATGAGGAGCCGAAAGTAGTAAGGGATACAATCAATCCCAGAATCCAAAATGGAGAGCTGGTGCTGGATTCGATAAATATAACAAAAGAGGACATAGATAAACTTGACAAGATATATATAGTTGCCTGCGGAACTGCCTATCATGCCGGTGTCATAGGGAAATACATCATTGAAAGGCTCTGCAGGATACCTGTTGAAGTGGATGTGGCTTCGGAATTCAGATACCGCGATCCGCTTATCAGCGAGAGGAATATGACAATCATTATCAGCCAGTCGGGCGAAACCCTCGACACTCTTTTCGCGCTGAGGGAGGCAAGGAAAGGCGGTTCCAGGATACTTTCAATTGTCAATGTCGTTGGCAGCTCCATAGCCCGTGATTCTGATGATGTGCTCTATACCTGGGCAGGGCCTGAAATTGCTGTTGCTTCTACAAAGGCATATAACACACAGCTTGCGGCGCTGTATCTGGTAGCTCTGGACCTGGGACTGAAAAAGGGTACAATCACAAAGGAACAGGTAAACTCCATACTTGATGAAATAAAGAAAATCCCTTCCGGCATAGAAGAAATACTGAAGTATAAGGACGGCATCCAGAAATTCGCACATGCACATTTCAATTCAAAGAGCATTTTCTTTATAGGCCGGAGCCTGGACTACGCCCTTTCCATGGAGGGTTCGTTGAAATTGAAGGAAATTTCATATATCCATTCGGAGGCCTATGCAGGCGGAGAGCTCAAACACGGGACCATTGCACTGATCGAAAAAGGAACACTGGTGGTCTGCCCCATGACACAGGATTGCCTGTTTGAGAAAATGGTCAGCAATATCAGGGAAGTTAAGGCCAGGGGTGCGGTTGTTCTGGCAATAACCCAGGAAAAGCACAGGGAAGAGCTGGAGAAAACAGCGGATATGGTTCTGACAATTCCCGATGTGGACTCACTTGTAGCCCCCATATCGGCAGTAACACCGCTGCAGCTGTTCGCTTACTACATGGCAATTGAGAGGGGCTGTGACGTGGATAAGCCGCGTAATCTGGCAAAGTCGGTGACTGTGGAGTAAGCGGGAAGGGGTTTTGGGGGAGTTTGAGTTATACTTAATGTTTTCATATATTATAACGTCAGAATGGCACAAATATAACTTGAAATGACACTGTAAACTAAAGCATAAATCCGTAGAGGCCTTTAAACGTAGGGTTTCTACGGATTTTTATTATGCAATATACTTATAGTAAAATTATGCTGATTTATGGTATTATATACAGTGGAATATAATGAAAAAGGTAAGAGATATTTACATAGGGGATGTAAGATTTGATGAATGTCAGTTTTTGAACTGAATGATGAAACTGTGGATTTCTATGTTAAAAGATAATGAGATTAGATATAAGAAAGACTGCGTTTACGGACACTCATGGAAAACTATGTGTTTAATTAATGCAACTTTATTCGGTTACTTGACTAACGGTTTTTCACAATATGACATTACATAATAAGTAAGGAGTTTGGTGCTATGCATTGTATAAGAGCTTTTATTGGGAAAAGAGATATTATAAGTACTTTTGCAAACAATTGGATGAAGGCTAACTCAATTATGTTAGCTCAAGGGTTTGCAATGATTTTTTTAACCAATGATTTATATGACGATGTTGTTGAATTAGCTGATAGCATATTAGATATTGATTTCAGTAAGTTTTTTGATTATCTCTCTCCTTCAATCTATGAACTATTATTACAAGAATCAAGAAGTGGAAAACTTGTGTATATAGAAACTGATTATTTTGGTGGAGTAGGTAGACAGTCGGCTATTTTATTTGAAAAGGGAGTAATTAAAATTCAACCACATAAAACTGAAACTTGTTGGGACGAAAAGACATATAGCTTTAATCACAAACCTGAAGGCGATAAAGCTATTAATATAGTGCTTAAAGAGCTTGGGGTATACAAGGATGATGGCAAGGACGAGTTTGATAGTATAGGACTGGGTAATTATAGAAATATGGATAAATCATGAAAGGAAACAAAATGTTTTCAATAGCGGTGGAGCAAGTATTCCAAATTACAAATAGAAAAGGTATAACACTAATTGGAAGAATTCATATATGAAAACCAGTAGTTCAGGACGGAGATGGATATAGTTTTAATCCGGTAGATGAACCGATAATTGATAAGGGGAATGACTTATATCTTACTTATTGAAGTTGCTTAATGGTTTTTCGACAAAATACAGGAGTGTGACCCGCATCATTATAAAGATTGGACAGACATATTTGAAAACAGTTATACCAAATTTAATGACCCAAAAGAGAATAGATACGAATTGCGGAAAAGAGAAAGTAAGGTGATATTGGTTTGATATTAATTTGGAGGCCCTATTGGTATGAACTCGACCAGTCTATCGTTGTTGGAGATATTGATTATTTCTATATAACAAAGGATAAGTTGCAATTTGCAAATGGAACTGTTTCGGATAACGACTATGAAATTAAAGTGGAAATTCAAAGCATTAAACACAACGCATTAGGTGAAGTAAAAGGAATTATAACAATTGGCTTGGACTATACAATTTATTTACACGATGGTGAAAAAATACAAGTAAATGCTGAAGAATCCCCAGGAAAGTTATATGGCTGTGAATTAAAAATAGATGATTGGAACTTTGGAGTTTCTGTTAAGGTTATTGAAGAGACCGGTGTTTCTTCTAAATATAGACTTAACACAATGAGCTGTAGAGAGATTAAAACTATAAATCAAAAACGTTTAGAGAATTATAAACGGTTGTTAAATGATGAAATTTTATAATTATATGACAAAATTTCAGCTTTTCTATCAAGACAGCATTGATTAAATCAAACTGTCAATTGCATCTTGTACGAATTGCCGGCTTTTTTCAATATCCACGGATTGATCCCGGTCTTCATAGAGAGCCGGTATGACCTCACGGAAAGAGGTATAAAGCTTCCTGGTTTTTTCTCCGAGCCGTGGGTTTCCCCGCAGTGTTACGGCTTGCGCACCGTGAATCAGTTCTATTGCAGACAGGTAATACAGGTTGTCTAAAATCGAACTGATCTTTTTTACTGCAAAAGCTGTATTTGCAGCATGATCTTCTATTGCTCCCGCGACTTCAAGAAAATCCAGCGAACTGGGGTTGGCATACATCCGTATTTCCGTGTCTAAAATGCTGACAGTTTTTTGTACCGTTGGAAAACCCAACACATTGGCATTTGGAGTCAGAAAACGGTCAAGTCCGGAAAAACGCGGATCAGATATTCTCAGTATCCTGTGGCATATCATTTTTGAAAGATGAGCCAGTGCAATTGAGGACATCTCAATTCCCTGGACTAAAGAGAGGGTTTCAAAATTGCAATTTCCCATAAAGCATTTTTCTTGGGGAAGCAGGCAGGGGTTGTCCTGTGTGTGATTCAGGTCAAGGGCCAGCTGCTTTTGGGCAAATTGCAATGCATCGAGAACTGCAGCTGCAACAGCGATCTGATTCCGGAAACTCAATGGGTCCTGCAAACTGCGGGATTTATCCGGCTGCCACAGGTAGCTGCCTTCCAGAAAGTTTCTGCATTGCTCGGCACATCTTATTTGATTTGGACTGCCTTTCAGAAAATTTACCTCCTGGTTTAAAGGGTCAACAACACCGTTTATACCCTCCAGGCTGAGACAATATACCAACTGGTTCATATCCAGATAGTTAAATACCCTTTCCAGAAAAAGCGCTGTAAAAGCATGAGACTGTGCATTGGAGGAGATTAAACCCAAACCTTCCTTGGGACCCAGAATGAGAGGAGAAAGACCCAGAGAGGCCAGAACTTCACTGCCTGCCATTATCCGGCCCCTGTACTCTGCTTCGCCTTCTCCCGTAAGCACCAGGCCTATTGATGAAAGCGGGCCGATGTCAGCCTCGCCGATGGAGCCGCACCATTTCATTATTGGACAGACATCCTTTTCCAGGAAAGTAACGAGATATTTGACAAGTGCGGGAGAAACACCGGTATTTCCCCGGAGGAAGCCGTTAATCAAAACCAGAAGTACTGCACGTACTTCTTCTTTGGTACAGCTCTCACGTATGGCCACGTTATGGCTCCGGAGAAGCGAAAGGTTGAATTGCATCACATTCGAAGGATTTACGCTCCGGTCCTTGTTAAGGCCTACACTTGTATTCATACCATAGACCTTATGATTATTTGAGGAACTTATGTCAAGCAGAAGCTGATGGGATTCATTTACCCTGTTCACAGCCTTTTCGGGAATCACGGGAACAGATATCCTGTGTGCAGTTTCATAAATTTGTTTAGTTGTAAGATGGCTGCCATCTATAATAAAGTTTTCCAATTGTTTTCACCTGCTAACGATATGTAAGTTCTGTTCCGATTTTTGCAGCTATGGCTTTTTGCCATATCAGATATCCCAAAGCTATATCATTGAGTGATAAACCGCGGTGCCAGAATAGAATACATTCATCATTTGATTCGCGTCCTTTTTTCTGTCCGGTTACTATTTCGCATAATTCCGCATAAAGTGTTTCCTGAGACAGCTTTCCCGAGTCGACATGATAGCGGAGACTGCCAAATTTACCGCCCTTGCACTGTCCCCAATCATCAACTATTATTTTATCCATTACATCGGTCAAATCATTTTCAACTGCGCTTATTGTACCATAAGGAACAACAAAGGTTCCGGGAGCTACCCACCTGGTCAAAAGAAAAGGCTCCGGCTCTATAAGCCTTGTTGCCTCAACCATGATATCTGCTCCTTTTAAGCAATCCTCACTGTTGTCAACGGCAATAACAGGTTTGCCCAATTTCTCGGTAAGAAGTTTTGCAAAAGCTTCTCTTGATTCAGGCCTTCTGCTGTTAACACGGATTTCATCAAAATTGAAAATACTGTCCAGCAATATTACATTCCAGTATGAGGTTCCCCGGGCACCAAGATGTCCAAGAATTTTACTGTCTTTTCTGGCCAGATATTTTGCACCTATTGCAGTGAGGGCTCCGGTCCGCATATCGGTAATAGCTGTTGCATCCAGGATTGCCAGAGGCATACCGGTACCGGGATCATATAGATTTAACAGGGCAAGCTCGGAAGGGAGATCTTTTTTATAATTGTCCACATAGTCACCTACAATTTTTACACCTGCAACATTGAGAGGTTCTATATAACCTCTTAAAATATTGAAGTGACCGTTAATGGACGGATTGGGAATGAGGTGAACCCGGGGTTCAATTACGGTTTGGCTGCTTCCCTGTGCGACAAGACTTTGTTCCACAGAATTTAAAATTTCTTCATTTGTCAGATTCATGGATTCGATATCTTTGCCGCTGATAAATAGTATCTTATTGTTATTCATAATAATGTCTCCCCAGCATAAGTAATTATTAGTGAGTTCATTATAACTTTGCTGTTTATTAAAGTCAATGAAAAAATCATACTATACCTATTGACATAGTATGAAAAAATGAATATTATGTTAATAATAATTCATATGTAACTTATATGATTAGTATGTTTGTGCCAGCACAAATAGCCTGGAGTTTTCAAAGGACAGATGTATATTTCGGAACATCTGTATCGTACATAATAATTTTAGGGGGTATTATTTTGAAAAAAAATTTAAAAAAGAAATTATTAGCTCTAACACTTTGCGCAGGTTTTATATTATCGGCAGCCGGCTGCGGAAGTAATTCTTCTGCAACTTCGAGTGCGACTCAGACTCAGAGTTCGGCATCTGCTGCTCCAACATCAGAAGCGGTTGGTAAAAAACCTATTATAGTGGGTTCAAAAGATTTTACCGAATCCAAGGTCCTTGCGGAAATATATGCATTGGCCCTTGAAAATAGCGGATACCAGGTTAAACGTGCCGAATCATTGGCAAGTGCGGTCATAAGAGAATCCATAAAGACAGGGGATGTGGATTTATATCCCGAATATACCGGTACGGCTTTAGTTTCTGTATTGGGGCTTGATCCTATATACGATAAGGATGAAGTGTATAAGACTGTAAAGGAACAATATGAGAAACAGTATGACATAGCAATTCTGGATCCGGCGGATGTAAATGACTCGGAAGGTCTTGCCGTTTTGGCAACACGGGCAAAGGAACTTGGCATATCTACCATTTCAGAGGCATGGGCGGCTGCTCAGAAGCAAAAACTGGTTTTCTCCTGCAAAGCGGAATTTACTGAAGCTCAGATCCCGAGACTCGAACAGGTATATGGAAAGCTGCCTTTTAAATTATCAGTTATGGAGCATACGCTCTCATTTTCAGCGGCAAAATCAGGAAATGTTGATGTGTTCAGTGTATATACCACAGAAGGTAATCTGGCAGGAGACGAGTGGACTGTTCTCAAGGATGACCTGGGAGCATGGGTACCGTACTACATAATTCCTGTGATCCGCAATGACGCTTTAAAAGCAAATCCGGGAGCTGAAAAGATTATAAATCTGGTTACTGCAACATTTACTACCGATAATGTTATTAAAATGAATGCTGAAGTTGATGCAGAGGGCAAGGAATATGACGATGTGGCCAGAGAATATTATGAGAGCATAAAAGCCTCTTTAAATTAAGCACCTTGTCAGGAAGCAGAATAATTTTCCGGCAGTAGCTTTGATGCTGCCGGAAAATTTAAAAGTTTATTGCGGGAGGGAAAATGTTTTCGGATCTTATTCAATATTACCTGGAAAATACATCTAAATATTGGTCCTATGTGGCAACGCATATTACTATCAGCCTGGTGGTAACTGTATTTGCAATTCTTATAGGAATTCCTCTGGGGATCGTCTGTGCCAAATTGCCAAAGTTATCGGGAATTATAACAGGAACGGTAAACGCCCTTAGAATTATCCCAAGTCTGGCATTAATGGTTCTTATGGTCCCTTTGATAGGGATAGGGCGGTTCCCTGCAACAATAGTATTGATAATTATCACGTTGCCGCCTATTCTTATTAATACTATAACCGGATTTTTGTCGGTAAAAGATTCTATCCGGGAAACTGCCATTGGAATGGGAATGTCTGCAAAGCAGGTTTTCCTTGAAGTGGAATTTCCTCTGGCACTTCCTTTAATAGCGGCCGGCATCAGAACAGCTGTCGTAGAGGTCGTTGCAACAACAGCAATCGCCTCCTATATAGGTGCAGGCGGTCTTGGAGTACTGGTATCATCAGGAATAGGTTATGGCAGAGTATTCATAACACTGTTGGGAGGAGGTTCCATCGCTGTCATATCCATTGCTGCGGATCTGTTATTGGAAGGTGTTCAGAACATACTGACCAAACGGATGGGACTTGTGGAATAAGCCAAATCATGGAAGGTAAAGAGTATGAAAGATAAAAATATACCGGCAATTGAATTCAATCATGTATATAAATGTTTCCCGGGCATGAAGACAGATGCTGTTAATGATATTACCATGGATATTTATGATGGTGAATTTATTACTATTTTAGGTTCATCCGGCTGCGGAAAGACGACGCTGCTGAAGATGGTAAATCGCCTGTACGATTATACCGGCGGTGATATCCGGTTTTATGGAAAAAGCATAAAAGAGATAAATGAAGTAGACCATCGCAGGAATATCGGCTATGTTGTGCAGGCCGGTGGACTGTTCCCTCATAAAACAGTCAGAGATAATATAGCTACGGTTCCCAAGCTCTTGAAATGGGATAAAAAAAGGATTGAGACACGGGTAGATGAACTTCTTGATACCATCGGTCTTGATGCCGAAGACTACAGGAACCGCTACCCCAGATCATTATCAGGAGGTCAGCAGCAGAGGGTAGGAATAGCCAGAGCCTTGGCCGCAGATCCAAATGTTCTTTTGATGGATGAACCCTTCGGAGCAATAGATGCTATAACCAGAACGGCACTTCAGGCCGAAGTGCAGCGTTTGCAGGAAAAGACGAAGAAGACGATTCTGTTTGTAACTCATGATATTCAGGAAGCATTTAAATTGGGGTCAAGGGTTATTATCATGCACGAAGGGAAATTACAGCAATACGATACACCGGATAAAATCATGCTTCATCCGGCAAATGAGTTTGTTTCAAAACTGGTATCGGCAGACGACCCTATAGTCCGTATGAAGGTAATTTCATTAGGTGCAATAATGGAAAAGGTTCATGGGGATATAGATGCCCAGGGTATATTTAAATCTGAAACCAGTCCGGTAGAAGAAACCCTGCCGATTTTCCTGAAAGACAGAAGTAAAGTAATTTATGTGGAAAATGCAGCCGGTGAAATTGCCGGGATGGTTTCCTGGAATCAGATAGCAAATATTGTCTAAGGAGGAAACAGACTTGAACTGGATAAAATTTGTAGAATATGCTCAAAAACATACCGACCTGCTTGTAAAATGTTTGCTGGAGCATATCCAGCTCGTGGGAACAGCATTGTTCATATCACTTTTAATTGCAATCCCGGTAAGCTTGATTTTATTGAGACTGAAAAAAATATCGCAAGTGGTTATGGCTCTCCTTGGGGCGTTGTATTCCATACCAAGCCTTGCCTTTTTTTCTTTATTATTACCTTTTTTAGGGCTTGGAAAGAAAAATGCAATTTTTGTATTGGTTGTTTACAGTCAGTTTATTTTGGTTCGTAATATCCTTGCAGGTTTTCACCAGTTAGATAAGAATATTATTGAAGCAGGCATAGGTATGGGAATGACAAAATTTACGATTTTCACCGGTGTACAGCTGCCTCTGGTTTTACCTGTTTTAATCGGAGGTATACGTATAGCGGCAATTGTAACTATTGGAAGTGCTACAATAGCACAGACTGTGAATGCGGGAGGTTTGGGAAAGGTTTTGTTCGATGGTCTTTCTTCCATGAATTATATTAAAATGATCTGGGGAACTGTCTACACTGCCGGACTTGCGCTGGTTGTAAACTGGGCTCTTTCCAGATTGGAAATCTACAGTTTAAAGAGAGCCGAAGGGAGATTGGGGAATGCTGGATAAACAAATATTTTATGAGAATTTTAAGATTCCTGAAGCTGCCCGGCCGTACCTGGATATCTTTTTTACCCCGGAAGAAATCAGTATTCTGGGTAAGTACGGGGACCGCATTTTTAAAGCAGAGGATATAGCCGAATATGATAAGGAGAAAGCAGAAGAGCTGCTGCAGGATTATTACTCCAGAGGGTTGGTTTCTTATGAAAATATAGAAAAGGGGGAATACCGGGCTGCGGATTTTTACAGTTACCTTGATTCTTTCGTGGTGACAAGAGTTCCGGAATACCGCAGTATACCGGCAGAAGGCAGAAAGGCTATTGATGGCTGGTATTTTGATGCATACTATGAAGGGCTTGATAAAAATCCGGGAAAAGTACCTACAGGTGATATCATTCTGCCCTTGGACGAAACTCTTCAATATATTGATAAGCAGGAAGGACAGGCTTACTTATCTCTCTGCGACTGCCGTGCATTGAGCGGTGATTGCGGACTGCCCCTGAATACCTGTGTGAGCTGGAAGGACGGCATAAATTCCCGTGCGCACAGAGGTATATCTAAAGAAATTACCAGGGAAGAAGCAAAACAAATTGTTCTTGCTGCAGACAAACAGGGTCTGGTACATACCGTTAATAAAACCGGTGTATGCAACTGCTGCGGTGATTGCTGCTACTTATTCAGGAGCCGGGAAAAAATGAAAAGTCATCAATTTTGGCCAAAATCTTTTTACAAAGTTGAACTGGAACATGAAAACTGTATTGGCTGCGGTTTATGTGTAAAAAGATGCCAGTTTGGCGTGTTTTCATATGGTAAGCCGGTACAGGCTGATACCGGCAGCTGCATCGGCTGCGGAGTTTGTGTCACGGGATGTCCGAAGGATGCGTTGAAACTTATAACCAGTGGTCTGTAACCCTGGCTGGCAATATAAGTTTTAGATGTTACATACCACCAGGCAACAACAAAAGGAGATAATTATGAGTTATAGAGCATATGATAATGATTCATTGGGATTTACTACAAGGCAATTGCATGCGGGATATAATCCGGCTGATCATTACCGTTCAAAGGCTGTACCTATTTATCAGACGGCAGCATTTGAACTGGGTGACTTTGACCGGTGTACCCGTTTATTTGAGTATTCTGAAGAAGGACACTCATATGTACGGTTTTCCAATCCTACAAATACGGTTCTTGAAAAAAGAATCGCTTCATTGGAAGGGGGAACTTCAGCACTTGCACTTGCTTCAGGGATGGCAGCCATATCAAATACAATTTTGAATCTTGCAAACGCAGGAGATGAAATTGTAGCCGTTCACACGTTGTATGGAGGAAGTACCGCATTATTGGCAAAGACCTTGCCGGATTACGGTATTCATACGCGCTTCGTGGAAGATGAGAATGATATAGAATCCTACAGAAAAGAGATTAACGGACGTACACGTGCTATTTACATAGAATCATTAGGTAATCCCGGTATTACAATCCTGGATATCGAAAAAATTGCGTCGCTTGCACATGAGCACAATATACCGCTGGTTATTGATAATACCTTTGCAACACCGTATTTATTTCAGGCTTTTGAGTATGGCGTGGATATCATTTGCTATTCCGCTACAAAGTATCTGGCGGGGCATGGTACAATTATTGCCGGACTGGTGGTTGAAAGCGGTAAATTTAACTGGCTTAACGGAAAATTTCCACAGTTTGAAAAGTTTTATGATGAATTTAAAAATAATATAGAGCCAGAAACACTTAAAAGGGAAATGTTTACTAAACGGCTTCGAATAAGGTTTTTGACAGATTTGGGTTCACATGTGAGCCCTCAGACGGTATTTTACTTGTTACAGGGCATGGAAACTCTTTCATTAAGAATGGAAAGGCATACAAAAAATGCACAAGCTGTAGCGGAATTTTTAGAAGAGCATCCACAGGTGAAATCTGTTGCTTATCCGGGATTGAAATCCAGCCCGTATAACAGCCTGGCTCAAAAATATTTTTCCAAAGGCCCCGGAGCAATTATGTCCATACGCCTGAAGGGCGGTCTGGAAGCAGCAAAAACTGTGCTTGAAAATGTTCAGGTCTTTGATTATATGGTCAATGTAGGCGATGCCAAATCTTTGATTGTACATTCCGCGACCTCTACCCATTTTGGTCTCAATAAGGAAGAATGTGCAAAAGCAGGTGTGTATGATGATACCCTGAGATTGTCGGTAGGAATAGAAGATACTGAGGACTTGATTAATGACCTGTCACAGGCTTTGGGAGCTATAAAATAATACGTATGCCTGGAATATCCGGAATTGAACTTATGAAAATGACAAGGGAAAAAGATATTAGGTATTGACTTTCTATCGTTTATCAGGTAACTTAAATAAGTTGGATGTTAATTAACATCCAACTTAAATTTTTTTAAAAAAGGATGTGAAACAATGGATGGCAATCCCCGAAGTCCGATAAGTGACTTCAAACCCCAGTGTGAAAACATAAACCCATTGGTCGGCGTTTATCGCGGGCTGTTGTCCATTGCTCATTTAACATTGATGGATTAATCTGCCTGTGCAAATACTGCCGTCTATTAGGGACGGCTTTTTTTATTTTCTTTATTATGTTTTCATTGGGGAATCCTAAAAAAAGAAAGGAATGATTCCAGTGAATTTCATGAGCAAAAAAAGACTTGGCAGACAGATCCAGGAAAACAAACAGGACACCGAAGTAAAGCTCCGTTTCTATGCTTTCGTGGCACGAGAGGAACTTTTGGCACAGCTGTCTACCACACAGGCAGGCCTCTCAAGTGAAGAAGCAGAAAACAGACAGGATAGCTTTGGAAAAAACGTAATTACTGTAGGAAATAAAAATACGGTGTTGCACAGGGTGAGGGAAGCAGTCGTCAACCCTTTCAATATCATTTTACTTCTCATTGCCATTATCACGTATTTTACCGATGTTGTGGCAGCATCAAAACCTGATTATCTCACAGTTACTATCATTCTATCGCTGGTCCTTTTGTCCAGTCTGGTTGCCTTCGTGCAGAGCCAGCGCTCAAATGCTGCTGCAGAAAAACTGTCAAAAATGATTTCCAATAAAGCTGATGTCTGGCGGGATGGAAAGCTGACCGAAGTACCTATGGACGAGATAGTCCCCGGGGATATTGTCCGCCTTTCGGCAGGTGACATGCTGCCCGCCGATGTGCGTTTCTTGACCACAAAGGACACCTTTGTGGCGCAGGCGGCTTTGACCGGTGAATCCAATCCTGTGGAGAAATTCAGCGACATAAGGGATAAGCAGGATGATGGGCTGACTGATATACGGAACATTGGGTTCATGGGGTCCAACATCGTGAGCGGCAGTGCCACGGCCGCAGTGCTGGCCACCGGCAACAGCACGTATTTCGGGTCAATGGCAAAATCCCTGTCCGGTGACCGGGCGAAAACAAGCTTTGAGCGGGGAGTGGATTCGGTCAGCCGACTCCTGTTACGGATGATGCTGGTCATGGTTCCCATCGTATTCCTGATTAACGGCTTGGCTAAAAGAGATTGGGCTGGTGCACTGCTTTTTGCCATCAGCATTGCAGTGGGACTTACTCCGGAAATGCTGCCTGTCATTATGACCTCAACACTGGCAAAAGGCGCGGTATCCATGTCCAGGCACAAGGTGATCGTACGTACTCTCGGTGCAATACAGACCTTTGGAGAGATGGACATACTATGCACCGACAAAACAGGGACGCTGACCGAGGATAAAATCGTGCTGGAAAAGTACATGGACCTGCACGGAGAGGATGACGCCCGTATCCTGCGCCATGCATACCTTAACAGCTATTTTCAGACCGGCCTTAAAAATCTGATAGACCTTGCCATCATCAACCGGGCCGTGCAGAACGGACTGCAAGATATGCTGGACGCCTATAACCTGGTGGATGAAATCCCCTTTGATTTTTCACGGCGCAGAATGAGTGTGGTTTTAGCCGATAAAAGCGGAAAACGGCAGCTTATTACCAAGGGTGCGGTGGAGGAGATTATAGCCATATCTTCCTTTGTGGAAATGCATGGTCGTGTTTGGCCCATGGATGAGGAAAACAGGCGCATGGCACTGGCAACTTATGAAAAGTACAATGCCGATGGTCTTCGGATGATTGCCGTAGCTCAGAAAAACGAGGTTCCCGACAGCGGTGCTTTCAGCGTGTCCGATGAACGGGATATGGTTTTAATCGGCTTTGTCGGCTTTCTTGACCCGCCCAAGGAAAGTGCCAGGTCGGCCATTTCGGCACTGCGTGAACACGGTGTGCGGACTGTTGTACTCACCGGAGACAGCGAAGGTGTGGCTGTGAAAGTTTGCGGCAAGGTGGGTGTCAATAACTCCCGTCTGCTGACGGGCCGTGACATAGACCGGATGGACACCGCACAGTTACAGGAGGCAGCGGACACCTGCGACTTGTTTGCAAAATTGTCCCCGTCCCAGAAGGAACGGGTGGTGAAGGCGTTCCAGGCGGCGGGGCATACAGTCGGCTATATGGGTGACGGCATTAATGATGCGCCTCCGCTGCGCCAGGCAGATGTGGGTATTTCGGTTGACAGTGCTGTGGATATTGCCAAGGAAACCGCCGACATCATTCTGCTGAAAAAGGATTTGATGGTGCTTGAGGAAGGCGTCATCGAAGGCCGCCGTACTTTCGGAAACATTATCAAATATATTAAAATGGCGGCAAGCGGAAACTTCGGCAATATGATTTCGGTAATTGTTGCCAGCATCTTTCTGCCATTCCTGCCCATGCTGCCGGTGCAGATATTGACACAAAACCTGCTGTGCGATTTTTCTCAAATGGGCATACCCTTTGACAGTGTGGATAAAGAGTACATCAAAAAGCCGCACAAATGGGAAACACGGTCCATTAAGTCCTTCATGGCGTTTTTGGGACCGCTGAGCTCGGTATTTGATATCCTGTGCTTCGCTATAATGTGGCGGGTTATAGGTGCTAATACGGTGGAGCTTTCACCGCTGTTTCAATGCGGGTGGTTTGTATTCGGTACGGTATCCCAGGTACTGGTCATCCACATGATTCGTACGGCCAAATTGCCGTTCCTGCAAAGCAATCCGTCCATGCCGCTGTTCCTTTCCACGTTTCTTGTGGCGGTGGCAGCACTTGCAACAGGCTTTACAAACATTTCAATCGGCTTTGACATGCAGAGCCTGCCGCTCAAGTTTATTCCCTGGCTGGCGGTGATTCTGGCAGGTTACCTGCTGTGCGTTCAGCTGGTCAAAAGATTGTATATACGCCGGTATGGGGAATGGATGTAATACAGGTTTGGTAGCGTGCCTTTATATATGGCTTTTTCCGTCACGGTTGGCTATTTCTGTTACAACGTGCGCTGGGTATGTTAAAATATCAATAATTGGTATAATGCCAGGCGGAAATTTTATATTTGGTGAGGTCATTATGGATTTAAGAAAATCTTTTGATAGTGATGTTATAAATTATGATAGGTGGAGACCACGTTATTGCAATGAACTTTTTAACGATATTATAGAACATTCAAAGCTCAACGCTGAAAAAGAATGCCTTGAAATAGGCTGCGGCACAGGGCAGGCTACCGAACCCATATTAAAGACGGGAAGTTCTCTTACGGCAATAGAGCTTGGAGAAAATTTTACAGAGTTTACAAGAAACAAATTCAAGGCTTATAAGAATTTTCAAATGAAAAATGCCGATTTTGAAAAATTTGATTTAGAAAATAACAGGTTCGACCTTGTGTTTTCCGGGACGGCTTTTCACTGGATACCGGAGGAAATCGGCTATCCAAAAGTTTATAATATATTGAAAAGCGGAGGAACAATAGCACTTTTCTGGAATAAACCGGCTCCCAAGGGGTTTGATGATCAGCTGCACCTGAAAATGCAAGAGGTATATCAGAAATATTTCGGTCCGGAAGTAGTCGAAAAGGCTAGATCTGAACGTGAAAATCCGCAGGAGCACTATGCAAAAATAAAGGGCACAATTGAAAAATACGGCTTTGTTAAAGCTGAATGCCGCCTGTATAAACAAGTAAGGGAATTTACCGCAGATGAATATGTTTCTTTAATAAGTACATATTCGGAGAATATTACTCTGCCCGAACCAATAAAATCACAGTTTTTAACAGGAATCCGTGATACAATTTATGATTTCAATAATAACATAAAAGTTTATGATACAATAGATTTATATTTAGCAAGGAAACCATAACCATGTGGCAGGCAGCTGTCACGATAGTTCAGGACAGGTGACCAACTGAGGGTGTACCGGCGTTACAGTAAATTTGGAGAACTTAGGAGGCTGTATCCCATATGCCTGAAGGGCAAGTAATCAGCATTATATGTAAGGATTGGGGGATATATAAATGGGTGATGTTTTAAATTCCATAGATAAGCTTTCTGAAAAAGCGGTACAGTACGCCAGGGAATTTTCAAAAAATTTAGATTATTCCGAAAGCAGCATAGGTGCTGTCGAAGAGATTTTGGAATATTATCATAATGATTTGAAAGGGCATTTTATAAAAAACATCCTTAGAAAGATAAAAAAAGAAGCGCCTACCGATTCTCAGATATGGTCAATGGCAACTATTTGGGGTGTATATATCGGAGAAGTAATATGCAAAAACAGCTCAAACAGATGTAAATGGGTATACGAGGATGAGTTCGGAACGGGTGCTGTGCTGCATATAAAAGTTGATAATAATAACCGGGTTTATCCGATTGATAAGGCATTTAAGAGGTTGAAAAACGGTCCTGAGGATAATGTAGTATCATTTTATGAGGTCTTCAAAAAAATGGTTCTCACCGGTAATTTTCCGCAAGATCAATAAGGAGGTATTCCATTTTGGAAAGCATGTTTGCATGTTTGCAACTTATGTCAGGTAATTATCCGCATTGACTGATATACTGGGAAAAGGAGTGAAGCAAATGTCTGTTCAAACGATAGAATTAATGGTGAAATGGGTAGAGAATCACTTAACCGAGGGTCCGACTCTGAAAGATATGTCATCGTACGTTGGTTACTCACCGTTTTACTGTTCTGCGAAGTTCCGGGAACACATGGGAATGACATATAAACAATTTCTTGCTCAATGCAGGTTAACAGCTGCCGCTAAGGATCTTCGCACCACCGATGATAAAATAACCGATATTGCTTTTCGTTACGGGTACTCGTCATCTGAATCCTTGACGAGGGCATTTGCTGCAATATTCAAATGTTCCCCCCGCCAATACCGAAAAGCTTAGGGTGTTTCTTTTGAACAATGCAGGACAATGTAGAACAATGTACTGTATTGGATATTGCTTCCTCCGAGTTTGTGAATATAAAGGAGTAATATATGTCTGACAAACAGGGAAGAAACGATACCTGCTGGTGCGGAAGCGGACGCAAATATAAAAAATGCCATGCCCTTATTGAGGAGCAAATGGCCATCTACCGTTCAAAAGGGTGCGAAGTGCCTCACCCCGGATTGCTTAAAACCCAACAGCAAATTCAAGGTATCCGGGACAGCAGCAAACTGAACATAGCCTTACTGGATTTTATCGGGGATTATGTTGTTGATGGAGTAACCACTGAAGAACTTGACCGGCTGATTCATGAAAAAACCAAAGAGTTTGGAGGTATACCTGCAACTCTTAATTATAATGGATATCCCAAAAGTGTTTGCATCTCAATAAATGATGTTGTATGTCATGGTATTCCGTCTGACCGTGTGATCCTGAGAAACGGGGATATTGCGAATATTGATGTATCTACCATTTACAACGGCTTTTTTTCGGATTCTTCCCGTATGTTTTGTGTCGGTGAGGTTTCCAGCGAAAAACAAAGACTTGTTGATGTTGCAAAAGAATGTATGGAACTGGGGATTGAACAGGTAAAACCCTGGGGATTTCTCGGAGATATAGGGCAAGCGGCTAATGATCATGCCAGGAAAAATGGATATTCTGTTGTTCGGGAAATAGGCGGACACGGTATTGGCCTCCAGTTTCACGAAGATCCTTGGGTCAGTTACGTGTCAAAACGGGGAACAGGAATGCTTTTGGTTCCGGGCCTTGTTTTTACCGTAGAGCCTATGGTCAATATGGGAAAATCCGATGTATCAACGAATGAGAGCGATAGCTGGACAGTTTATACAGTCGATGGAAAGCCCTCTGCACAATGGGAGAAAACCGTGCTGGTAACAGAAACGGGTCATGAAATACTTACGTATTAAAACATATTTCTGATTTATGATCCGCGGATCGGATTGGCTGCCTTTTGGCCGATATGGGCGATTTAACAACAAAATTTTTACTTTACTTTTATGGGGAAAAATATGCGATACAAGGTGAATACAATTGTACGGAATTGTATAAAAAAAGAATGTGAATGTAAAAGCTGCGCGTTTAACGGCATTGAGGGAATGTGCAGTGGGTGTACAGAGTGTTTTGAACATAAAATATTGGCTTCGGTGTCAGAATGCAGGATAATAAAAAAAGGGAATTGGTCAGGGTTTGGCGCTATAGCTTTAAAGGACTCATATATGATTAGTATTCCTGCCGGACCTTGTGATATCCCTGAATATTTTTATATAAGCGAATACGAATTTGACACTTTTGAAGAGTGGAAAGATGATGCTTCCAGGATATTGGAAATCGAACAAAGAGAACATTACTGATATGTCTTTTATGCGGGCGTTCTGCCGCTGCTCAATTGATGCGCAAAATTTTATAAAGATATGACATTATTTTTCCAATATGGATATAATCTACCAAAACTAAAAAAAATCTACTTACAATCTATATCTTTCCATATATAATTTTATTTGGAAATAAAATTATTTTCTAACCTATTTTACAATAATCGTTCTTATAATTTATGTATCGATTATAGTTATATAACGGTTATTGTATTAAAGTTGTACAAAACTGTTAAATGCTGTAATATTTTCGATTTCTTTCAGTGAGTACAAATACAATTATAAGGGACAAGACATATGAGAGTATAATTTTATGGAGAAGAAACTGGGGGTTGTTATTAAACTGGGAAAATTTTATACCATCAGCCGATGTAAAGTTACTATAACTATACTGACTGATGTATAAATAAAACACAAAATTTTAAGGAGGCAAAGATTATGTTAAACAGCAAAAGGTACATCAGGAAAGCCTTAATTTGTCTTCTGGCTGTTGTTTACATGTCGGTGAGTCTTAATTTTCCCGCATTTGCAGCAGACACGAACATCGCACCCCTCGGAAACCCAACCACATCCTACTGTTCTCCATGGGAAACACTGTCTGCAATCAATGACGGTTATACACCGGCCAGTTCAGCAGACCACAGCAATGGCGCATACGGAAACTGGGACAACCCCGGAACCACGCAATGGGTACAGTATGATTTTGCCCAGAATTATGCAATTTCCAGGAGTGAAGTATACTGGTTCGATGACAACGAAGGTCTGGATCTTCCGGCATCCTGCAACTTCCAGTATTGGAACGGCAGTTCCTGGGTGGATTTCAGCAACCAGTCAGGAAAGGGCGTAGCAGGCAATACCTTCAATGTAACTTCCTTTACATCAGCTACAACAAATAAAATCCGCCTGAGCATGACGGCTAAAGCAGGATTCTCTACAGGTATTCTCGAGTGGAGAGTATGGGGCTCACCTGCTTCAAGCGGCACAAACGCCGCACCTGTGGTTAATGCGGGACCGGATGCAACGGTAACATTGCCTGGTGCAATATTGGCAGGAACAGTAACTGATGACGGACTTCCAGCCGGTGCTGCAGTTACAGCGACCTGGAGCAAGGTAAGCGGTCCTGGAACAGTAACATTTGCAAATCCAGGCTCGCCAGGTACCGCAGTAACCTTCTCGGTAGAAGGTACATATGTGCTGCAGCTCACTGCCAGTGATACGGCATTGACGGCTTCCGATACCGTTACCATAACGGTAAATCCGGCAGGCAGTTCCGGCTCATATGTATGGAATTATGGGAATGTTCCAGGTGCAGCCATAGAACCCTGGAACGATAATCCGACCCTTACACCGATTAACATTAATCCCTACGGAACCCCTTCGTTGACAATTCCCTACGGCTATATTTTATTGAGTCAAGGTCCAAACGGCACATCACAGGTACCACAGGCCACTCAAATATCCATACTTAAGCGTATTAATGAAGACTTAAAATGGGAAGGCCAAAGCATGGGTGTACATATGCCTCCCTGGTCAACCGGAAAAACCGGAACAAAATACATGGACTATTTCTTTACCAATACAGGATTGCCGCGTGATCCCGGACCTACGGGAGATCAGGCCTGGGAAGGTTCATATCCGTTTGTTGAAAGCGATGCCAGCGGAATGAATGACCAAAACAGATATAATATTACCCACGAATTTAATCATGTTCTCTTAAATTCATACGGTACTGTACCCGGACAATCGGTATCCTGGATTCAGGAGTCGTTAAACGACTATATGATACTTCGTCTTGCCGAGTGGAGAAGCGGTGCAACACCGGGACAATCACAGCAATTTCCGTTCCCTTCCGGAATCGGTTATCTTGACAGGGAAGTATACAAGCAGCCGCATGTACCCATTGAAAGCTGTGGGATCAATTCATCGGGAGAAGCTACCGGACCATCTGATTATATGAATGACAGCACGGGATACAGATATAATGACTTATTCCCGCTATTTGTATCACAGCGTGTCGGAATGACATTTTATTTTAAAGTATTTGAAGAAGCCAAAACTACCGAACAGAACCTGCAGACCATGACAAGACTGCTGGATAAGCAAAGAGTACAATCGATGGTAACAGAGTATTCTGCCCGTTTAGCCCTGGGAGACTTTATGGAGTTTTCTACCGCTGTCCAGGGTGTTGCTTCAACATCCATGTATGCAGCTACCACCAACCAAAGCGGTTGGCTTGTCCCCTCAGACAGCAGCAAGTTTCCAAGATATACGGGAAGAAACTTTATACCTGTTTCAGTCAACCAGGGAGCAACTTCAGTAAGTGTTAATTTTGCACCCGATTCACTGGGAAGCAATGGCACTACCGCTGATATGAGAGTTCAAATAGCATATCGCGCTACAGACGGCACTACTGTATTCAGCACACCGGTTTCAAGCGGTCAGACTACTATTCAGCTGACCAAGCCTCCAAAAAATGGAGTTGTAATTGCAGTTATCAGCAATGTGACAATGAGCGGATACAAAAAAGCTAAATCCTACGGCTGGGACCCAACGGAAAGGTTCGGATATAAAATCCAGTTAACCGGAGGAACAGCAGCTCCAATTAATAAACTATATTTCTAATATGTAATGTTTAGGCAGCTACAAGATCATTTCTGAAAATTGAAATAAGGCATGACTGCCTCCGGGCTGTCATGCACAAAAAAACCGCCATTTTTGGGCGGTTTTTTTGTCTGTTTCCCTATGCAAGGGAAATATTCAACAATCCGAAAATGAATGAAAAGTCTGACGGGGAGAGCTGGGGCTTTCAATATCAGTACTTGACAACAAAGGACATTATAGTAGAATTGTTTTGTAAGACCATCCTTTTGAAGTCTGCCAGAACTGCTCGGGAGCAGTCTTAAAGTTGAAGTGTGCATATGCTGCAAGTATACTTAAGGTATACTACACGTATGTACTGTCGTTTAAAGCCATTCGTTTTTTGTTTTAACATCAAACTCTGTATTTGAATATAAGGGGTTTATTATGATTCTCAAAAAAATCAGTGAGATTTTTAAAAGCTTTTTTGATGTTAAGCATAGTATCAAGGCCAAAATATTTGTGAGTTTTACAATAGCGACAATAGCTATTACTGCAGCAATTTCCTTATACTGGTACCAGGTTACCATAAAGTCAACTACCGACGCTCTCCGGGTAAACATGGAAAAAAGTACAAACAGCTCCATGGTACAGCTCGAAAATGCCATCGGGGATATAAAGGAAATGCATTCTACGCTTATTTATGAAACCAACAGCCTCGAATACATTATAGAAAACAAATATTCACCTCCTGATGCTGAATGGTTCAAATCATATAAACAAATATATATGAATCTAAGAACCATGAACATAAACTTTTCCAGGACAGTTTCGGGCATCGGCATTTTCAAGGTTAACGGAGAGACCTGCATAAATGGCTATTTGCCTCTGGATAATGATATTTTCTCTATGAATGAAATCAAGAGCCTGAAAAAAAGTCAGGGTAGTGATGTTATTTTCTTTACCTTCAAGGCTGCAGGTGAAACACAAAATGAAGTGCTTAAGTACATTTTTGTCGGGCGTTCTGTTTTGGACAAGGGGGAAGAAAAAGCTGTCATTGTTACAAAGCTTAATGAAAGCATCTTTAACAGAATATTCAGTGAAGGGGTCTACCCGAAAGGTTTTGTATTATTACTGGACAAGGGCGGAAATGTGGTTTATGACAGTTCACCGGGACAGTATTTAAACGAAAAAGACAGGTATATAAAAAACCCGGATTTTAGCATCGACACACAGAACAGGGAGAAATATCTGGTTTTTTCAAAAAAGGCAAAATATACGGGTATGACAGTTATATCAGCTATCCCGTATGAATATATTGATGATCTCAATAAGACAATACGTATGCAGTTGTTTATCATGCTCATAATAGAGGTGCTGGTAATAGCAGTGATCTCTATGTTGATTTCCGATAAGATGACCCTGAGGCTCAAGAGCTTGTCTCGTAACATGAAAAAAGTCGGAAACGGCTCAATGACGGAATTAAGCGGGGTCAATGGGGAGGATGAGGTTGGACAGCTAAGCGTTTCATTTATAAAAATGACCAATCAGATCCAAAAGCTCATGCAGGATATTAAACAAAATGAGAGACAAAAAAGGGAAATGGAGATAAAAGTATTACGGGCACAAATCAGTCCGCACTTTTTGTATAACAGCTTAAACACCATAAATTACCTGGCTCTTTTGCAAAATTCCCAGAATATACATGTGCTGACAGCCTCGTTGATTGACCTGCTGCAGGGTGCGGTAAATGTCGATGACCAGCTCATAAGTGTTGAGGACGAAGTAAAATATGTCAAAAGCTACATAAATGTTCAGCGATACCGTTTTCCCCAGGAAATACAGGTTGATTACCAGATAGAAGCACAGGTTGAAAACTACAAGGTGCCTAAAATGATTTTACAGCCAATAGTTGAAAATGCAATAATTCATGGTTTTGCTGAAGTAAAGAAGGATAGCATGCTGCGGATTAGAGCGTATACGCCTGATCAGGAAAGCCTGGTATTCAATATCACAGATAACGGCATTGGTATGAGTGCCGAAAAAATTGAGACTGTTTTAAATAATAATTCAAATAACAGTAAAATAAGATTCAGCGGAATTGGGGTAGGTAATGTCGACTCAAGAATAAAACTGCAATTTGGTGATGATTTCGGGATATCCATTTATTCAAGGGAAAGGGTTTATACCACAGTAGAAATCAAGCTCCCCATCATTGAGGAGCACGCAGATATATGAAGCAAGCAATGATTCAGAAAACTATGTTACCGCTGAAGCGGCTTATGGAGGCTGGCACGTATGATAAAAGTCCTGTTGGTAGATGATGAATTTCTGGTTTGCAGCTTTTTGAAAAATATTATAATCTGGGAGGACTATGGCTATTCAATTGTAGGGCAGGCCAGCAATGGAGCCCAGGCGCTGGAAAAAATCAGCCAGTTGAATCCTGAGCTGATCTTTCTGGATGTCAGTATGCCTGAGTTGGACGGAATAGAATTGATTCACATAATACATAACCGTTATCCCGCCATAAAGGTAATCATGCTCAGCAGCTATTCAGACTACAACTATGTTCGTGAAACCATGAAAATGGGGGCAGTGGATTATCTGCTGAAGCATCAGTTAAATTCAAACGATTTGATTCAACTGCTGACAGGCCTGGGATTTGAAACGAATGAGAACGTAAATACAGCTGTTATGGATTCGCAGGAACTTTCCGGATATAATTTCAATGTGCTGCGGGACAGCAGGACACGCAGCTTTTTTGAAAAAGGCCGGCCGGAGGTGCCCGAACCCTTGAAATATTTGAGAAATCCAATGATGACTGTTGCCAAAATCAAAATATATATTGCCGATATTACCAATAACGGTTCTTTGGAACAGCAGGAACGTTTTATCCAGGGAGTTTTATCCACCTGCATTCAAATATGCAACCAGGAATATCAGACAAAAGTGATTTATCAGGGAGAGCTCAAGCTCATATTCCTTTTTTCGGCACTGGCGGGAGAGAACGTTCAGGAACAGGAGCTCAGGGTGCAGCGCTGTATGAACATTGTTCATGATGCAATATTGAAATACCATAATATCTATCTGCACTGGAAGCAGGGAAGAAGATGCCAGGCACCGGAACAGCTTCCCCAGGAATACTCTTATGTATTGGAGCTGTTTGAAAAAGACATAAATACTGAGAAATTTGTGCAGTCATTTCAATTGTCTATTGAACAGGAGAGGCAGATCATCTTAAGTGTGCTGAGTAAAAACAAACCAGGTATACATGAGGTATTGACTGAGATTTTTATGCCTATGACCATGACAAAGGTTCACAGTACCGGATTGGCACTTCTGGCAGGTGATATTCTGACCTTGGCTGTAAAGCTGTATAAAGAGAATCATGTACATTTTTGTGAAAGGTCAAACTATGAAATCCTCAATTCCGACATTGAGAAAACTCTTTTATATTTTGATGAACTGTTTATAACCCTTATCAACCATATTGACAATTCAGCCAATTACTCCAAAACTATCACTACTATTATCGATTATGTGGATAAGCATTACAAAGGGGATATAAGCCTGAATGATATCGGCAGACATTGTTCAATGAATCCCTCGTATTTAAGTACTATCTTCAAAAAGGAAACCGGTGTCAGTTTTGTTCAGTATATAAACCGCATCAGGGTTTACAATGCAGGAAAACGAATGCTCATGGAAGGGATCACGCCGACACAGGTATTCGAACATGCCGGTTTTAACAACTACAATAACTTTTTTACCATATTCAAATCAATTACCGGTATGACACCTACTCAATTCATAAAACAGGCTACCGTTGACTGGATTGCAGAGTTTAACCCCTTAAAGAAATAATCTATAAAATTATTATGTCAAATCCAAAAAATATTCATTTCAATATATATTTTCTTAATGGGAGCATATTGATTCGGATGCTAAAATGATCTCATTAAATATACAGAAGGAGTGGTTAAATGAAAAAGAACTTTAAGAGTCTGGCAGCGCTTGGAGTTGTAGCAGCTATAAGTTTATCCATGTTTGCAGGATGCTCGGATGCCGGGAAAAAGTCTGAACCGACTGCTGGTGTTTCATCAACTGCGGAAAACTTTAATGCAACGGGCTTTCCTATTGTAAATGAAACCGTAACCAAGAAATTCATGATCAGAAAGCCGACTCATATCGGAGACCCTTCAAAAATGCTCACATTGCAGGAATATGAAAAGAAGACCAATGTGAAGATAGAATGGGATGTTGTATCGTCGGATGGGTTTCAGGAACGTGTGAATCTTGTCATGGCTTCCAATTCCATGCCGGATGCTATTTTAAAAGGTGTTCCGGACATTACCAAAACTTCGGCGGATGGATCAATCGTAGATATATCAGGATTGATAGACCAATATTCAACCGGGTTGAAATCTTTGTTTGAGTCATATCCGGAGGCTAAGGCAGCGTCTTTGTCACCGGACGGAAAGATTTATTCCATACCCAATATCAATAGTCTTGCTCCCAATAAGACCGACCATAAAAATATGTGGATCAATAAAAAATGGCTGGATAATTTGGGATTGGAGGTTCCAAAGACACTGGACGAGTTCGTTAATGTTTTGAAAGCCTTCAGGGATAAGGATGCGAACGGGAACGGCGATCCCAATGATGAGATCCCTTATGTTGTGGAATACAGCGGAGGAGACCATATGGCAAGGACAAATATTTTCAGCGGGTTATGGGGTATCTATTCCAACATGGGTTATCCCAACGCAAGAATAACAGATCATAAAGTAGAAATTTATTCGACCTCCGATAAATTCAAGGAAGTACTGCAATTTATGAATATGCTGTATAAGGAAAAACTGCTGGACAATTCTATTTATACTCAGACCTCCGATGTGGCACTGTCCAAGTTTAACAGTGACAGATCAGGAAGCTTTGGACTGTCGTCTGATGATCTGTGGAATAAATACTCCGACGACTACATAGCATTGGCTCCGCCGGCAAACAGTAATGGAGACACGCCTGTAATAGGTCTGGGCTCCACATATGCAGGCCCCAGCATGGTTATTACAAAGGCGGATAAGACGCCTGAAATCACTTTGAGATGGATTGACTATTTTTATACTGAAGAAGGTGCAAATTTTATCGGTGGCTTAACCGACGAACTTGTTGGAAAGACATGCCAGAAATTACCTGATGGGAGCTTTGATTATACCGATGAAATGCTGAAGAGTGAAAAGGGTGTTTCAATGGCATTAGGTGCAGTTTGCCCATTACCTGGCGGAGGCTTCCCGTATTGGAGAAACGAAAACAATTCGAATTTTGTCTATTCCAAGAAAGTAAAAGAATCGGTTCCTGTATATGAAAGCTATTATCAAAAAGATCCTGCATATGCATATCCGGTATTCACAGTGGATGAAAATGAAAAGGTAAATGATATCCGGCGTGATCTGGATGTTTACCTGAGAGAATGTGAAGCTAAATTTATTACCGGGGAATTGAGTTTTGACAAGTGGGATGAATATGTAAAAACATGCGAGAAAATGAAGATCAAGGATTTGGAGAGTTACTTCCAAAGTGCGTATAACAGAATGAATTAAGGTACGAAACCAGGCCGTGCTGTTTAGAGACAGAATTAGCATGCTTCAGCTGTTGAGGTTTGGCACTTGCAAATAAACAGTACGGCTTTAAAAAAAATTATAATACGTAAGTTGGGAGTGATTACAGTGTACAGTACAACAAATTACAGTCCGGGCAAAAGACAAAATTTTTTCATACATGCATTTAAAGAACATTGGCAGTTATATTTGATGTTATTGCTTCCAATCATATGGTATGTTGTTTTTCTATATGTTCCAATGTATGGTATTCAGATTGCATTTCGTGACTATATGCCCTCTTCAGGTTTTCTGGGCAGTGAATTCGTGGGAATAAAGCATTTTCAGCGTTTTTTCGAATCGTTTTATTTCGGAAGAGTGCTAAAAAATACATTATCAATAAATTTTTACTCTCTGGTAATTGGTTTCCCAATACCGGTTATATTTGCACTGTTATTGAATGAAATAAAATATAACAGGTATAAAAAGCTTATACAAAATATAACATATTTACCGCATTTCCTATCGGCAGTCGTAATTGTGAGTGTCTTACAGCTCATACTGTCACCCGACAACGGGGTGCTGAATATGATTCTTTCTTCCATTGGTATGGAGCAGAAAAACTTTTTGGCGGTACCGTCCTATTTCCAGCATATATATGTATGGTCGGGGATATGGGAAAATATGGGCTGGGACGCTATTATGTATATTGCAGCTCTTTCAGCGGTTGACCCGGCCCTGTATGAGGCGGCAACCATAGATGGTGCTTCGCGTTTCCAGAAAATACGTCATGTGTCAATTCCGTGCATCATGGGGACTATCATTATAATGCTTTTGCTAAGATGCGGTTCAATTATGAATATAGGCTATGAAAAGATTCTGCTGATGCAAAACAGTTTGAATATGGATGCCAGCGATGTCATATCAACTTATGTATACAGGAGCGGTATTTTAGGAGCGGAATATTCATTTGCCTCTGCCGTGGGACTGTTCAATTCGGTATGTAATTTTGCACTTCTGATTTTTGCAAATACAATGGCAAAACGCTTTGGAAAAACAAGTCTGTGGTAAATGCGGCAGCGCAGAAGGATATGCAATTTTGAGGAGATGAGGTTATGGCAAAATATAGAAATACCATTGGAGATACCAGCGGAGATAAAGTATTTTTAGCGGGAGTAATGGTAGTCAGTACATTGATTTTATGTATTGTGATCTATCCGCTGCTTTATGTATTGAGTGCTTCCTTTAGCTCCGGTGATGCCGTTATGAATGGCAGAGTTTACTTATTTCCGGTTGAACCTTCCGTTGAAGGCTATAAAATGGTGTTCGAGGATCAGAACATTTTAACCGGATTTAAAAATTCACTGATATACACTTTTCTTGGGACTATGATTAATATGGTTATGACAACCCTGATCGCTTTCCCTTTATCAAGAAAAAAACTTCCCGGCCGGCAGGCTATTATGTTTATAGTAACTTTTACAATGTTTTTCAGCGGAGGTTTGATACCAACCTTTCTGGTGGTGGAAAAATTGAAGATGGTTGATACTGTCTGGGCGATGGTGGTTCCAACTGCAATATCAACCTTTAATTTAATTATTATGAAAACTTATTTTGAAAACTCAATTCCTGAGGAGCTGGGCGAGTCGGCAGCTCTGGACGGATGTAATAATTTCAGGTTTTTACTGTCTATCGTATTGCCGCTTTCAAAACCCATACTGGCGGTTTTGGTGCTGTATTATGCCGTAGGACATTGGAATCAGTATTTTAATGCTTTGATTTACCTGCGCTCAAATGAAAGGATCAGCCTGCAGCTGGCCTTGAGAAATATACTGCTGGCCAACCAGATCAGCAGCGGAGGAAGCGACTCGGGGGGCTTCGGAGAAGTGGCAAAAGTCGGCTTGACGGTAAAATATGCGGTGATCATTGTTTCAAGTATACCGGTCATGATATTGTATCCTTTTATTCAGAAATATTTTGTTAAAGGTGTAATGATCGGTGCAATCAAGGGCTAATTTTTAAATTGACAGGGAGGGTTCGAGATGTTGAATTTTAATATAAAGGATTTACAGAAGGATTGGCGGGTTGAGGAAATTACCTGGGGAGTACTGCCTTATAAGAGACCAAGGGTCGCCGGCTGCAATGCCAGGTTGGGGGTACACGGCCCTGGCGGCAATGTGCCTGTTGCCCGTATCAAAATAGGCGGTATATATGGTTTTGGCTGGTGTGAACTAAACAGGGAAAAGGCGGGAAAAATTATCGGATTGCCGGTAACTGCCTTGTTTGACCATAAAGGTATGCTGAAGGAAGAGTACTACGGTTTGGACTTTGCTATTCTGGACTGGCTGGGACAGGTTTTTGACAAGCCTGTTTACCAGCTGGTGGCTAAGAATCCTGACGGTATAAATTGCAGGAATTTTTCGGTTCCCGTATATGATACGTCGATTTATTTTGATGAGCTGGAAATCAAGGATAACGAGGAAGCGGTAGAATTTATATGCAAAGAAGTGGACTACGGTTTGGCAGCGGGACACAGGAATTTCAAGGTGAAAATCGGACGCTGCGGCATGTGGATGGATATTGCTGAAGGGCTTCAGAGGGATATAGATGTCGTTCTGGCAATCCGCAAGCGTATCGGTCCTGACGGGAAATTGATGGTGGATGCCAACAACGGATATAACCTCAATCTGGCAAAACAGTTCCTCAAGGCAACTGAAAGCGCAAAGCTTCATTGGCTGGAAGAAGCCTTTCACGAAGATGACCAGTTATATATGAGACTGAAAAAGTGGATGAAAGAGGAAAACATCCAAACCATGATAGCGGATGGAGAAGGTTATGCAAGTTCGGCCATTGAAGATTGGGCAAAAAAAGGTCTTATAGACGTCCTGCAATATGATTTGAGAGGTTACGGCTTTTTCCGCTGGATGAAGCTGGGGGCCGAACTGGACGGTTTTGGAGTATTGTCCGCACCTCATAATTACGGTGGTTTCTATGGGAATTATGCACAGGCGCATTTCGCGGCAGCGATAGACTGCTTTGCATTTGCAGAATGGGATCAGGCGGCTGCCGAAGGAATTGATACCTCGGCTTATTCCATAAAGGATGGCAGGATACTTGTTCCGAATAAAAAGGGCTTTGGGCTGGAACTGGATAGTAAGGTATTCGATGCTGCGGCAGAAAAAAACGGTTGGAAACTATAAATTTGCAGTATAATGAATACTTGAATTTTTTGTCGAAACAGGTATATAATGAAACCGAAATAATTAAATGTGAAATATAAAATTTAAATTATACGGGTGTCATAAATGCGGAGTGAGAATGCGTTGGGGAAAAGGATTTTAGCGGTTTGTTTGTTAATATTGACAGCTTTCTTATTAATTCCCCTGTCAATTGCAGGAGATCATAATCAACTGACGCAGAACACCAAGGCTGTAAAAGGGATCATAAACCTTGAAGAATGGGATCTCAAAATTGATAAAGTGATTCAGTTGAACGGGGAATGGGAGTTTTACTGGGACCAATTATTGACACCTGAAGATTTCAAAAAAGAAGGTAAAGAAAAGCCTGATTTGACAGGATATATGAAAGTGCCTTCCCAATGGAACGGGAAAGTTTTGAACGGAATTTCCCTGCCTGCATATGGCTGTGCCACTTACAGGCTTGTTCTGAAGAATATGCCTTCAAATCAGGTTTATGGTTTAAAAAAGAACATTATCCGTTTTTCCAGCAGAATTTTTCTTAATGGCAGCAAGTTCATGGAAGACGGGAATCCGTCAAAAGATGACGGAGCATACAGATCGGGTAATTTACCAAAGGTTGCCTTTTTCTACAGCAACGGCGGGGAAATGGAAATCCTTATACAGGTTGCCAATTACGAATATATTAATTCAGGTATTCCTGTATCCATAGTTATTGGAGAACAGTCAACAATACTGGCTACCCAGCAAAAAAACAGTCTGCTTGAATTCTGTGTCTTCGTAATATTGGGAACTATTGCACTGATATATTTTATATTTTTTATGACCGCCGTTTTATCCCAAAGAAAAGATTATTCATTATTGGCCTTTGCCGTATTATGTTTGATACTTGCGGTCAGCAATGCGTTTACAAGCGAGAGACCCATTCTGGACATATTGCCGCGTATTCCCTTTGTGGTTGTGTTTAAGCTGAGGGACTTCTTCATATTTGCCTGTTTCATAGCGTTGGCATGTCTGATGTACCAATTAAAAAAAGGTATTCTTTCTTTAAGAATTACCAAACTTATATCCTTTGTTTTTGGTGTATACCTCCTGGCAATTATTTTTCTGCCGATACATACCTATATAAGGGCTCAGATATTTATAGTGCTTTTTGATGAGATATTCCTTATTGGATTACTTGCAAGAACGGCAGTACTTTTTGTTAAAAGCCGCAGAAAAGATACCATTGAGCATTTGATACTTTTTATTGCTGTGCTGATCATAAACCTGTATTCCGTTGAGCTCATCCTGCTTGGAGCAGCTTTAAAAACAAATATCTGGTACGGACAGATTTATATAATCTGCTTTGCCATCATGGTGATTTTTCTGTTATTCCTCCGCTATTTTGATGCATACAGCACCATCAAAAGCATGTCAAACCGGCTTCTCCAATTGGACAGGCTGAAGGATGATTTTCTGGCCAATACCTCCCACGAACTGAAATCACCCTTAAATGCCATCATCAGTATAACCGATTCCATTATAAAAGGGGTGGAGGGCCCTGTAAATCACCTGCAAGCTCAGAATCTTTCCATTGTTGTCGGAAGCGGAAGAAGGCTTTCAAACCTTGTAAACGATTTATTGGATTATTCGAAAATGAAAAACGGAGACATTGAACTGTATAAAACCAGTATAGATGTAAAAACCATTGTGGATTCGGTAATCAAGGTTTACAGGTTTATTACCGGAGGAAAGGAAATCTCATTGATAAATAATGTTCAGTCTGACATTCCGGCTGTTTATGCAGACCGTGACAGGCTGACACAAATCCTGTACAACTTGATCGGAAACGGCGTGAAATTTACTGAAAGAGGTCATGTCGAGGTAAGTGCCACCCTGTACCAGGATAAGGTCAAGATCTGTGTTTCAGACACAGGGATCGGTATTGCCGAAAACATGCAGGAAATCATATTCAAATCCTTTGAACAGGTCGATACCTCTGAAACAAGAAGGTATGAGGGAACAGGCTTGGGATTGAGCATAACCAGGAGACTGGTAGAGCTTCATGGGGGAGAAATCAGTGTGAAGTCCAGTCTGGAGGAGGGAGCGGCCTTTACTTTCACATTGCCGGTGTCCCATGGCAACCCGGCAGCTGTGGATAAGACAATGCATTATGAACCGCAGTCCGGGAAAACCTATGAACCGGATTCCGGGTATCCCATCCGTATTCGCGGCGATTTGCCCGAGAATATCCTGGTAGTGGATGATGATTATGCAAATCTTCAGTCCATTATAAACCTGCTTAAGATGGAGAAGTACTCAATTACTGCGGTAAACAGCGGACAGAAAGCGCTGGACGAAATAGCCGGATGTCCTGATACGGCTCTGGTCATTCTTGATATAATGATGCCCGATATGTCAGGGTATGAGGTGTTGATAAAGATACGTGAGCGTTTCTCATTGTTTGAACTGCCTGTTCTGATGCTGACGGCAAAGAACCGTATTGCAGATATTGTCATGTCACTTGAAAATGGAGCTAATGATTTTGCCGGTAAGCCTTTTGAGGCCGAAGAGCTGAAAATGAGAGTAAAGACCTTGACCAAGCTTAAAACATCCGTAAAGAGAGCAAAAGATGCCGAGATTGCGTTTCTGCGTTCCCAGATAAAGCCCCACTTCCTGTATAATGCGCTCAATTCCATTGCGGCATTGTGCATAGACGAGCCTCAAAAGGCGGAGGATTTGATAATACAGCTTTCAGCGTACATAAGAAACAGCTTCGATTTTAAAAAATTGGACTCCCTGGTTACCATGGAAAAAGAGCTGGAACTGTTAAAAGCGTATTTAAATATCGAAAAGGCACGTTTTGGTGCAAGGCTGAATGTGGAATATGATATTGATGAAAATCTGAATATCCTCATTCCTCCGCTGATTCTGCAGCCTTTGGTGGAAAATGCGGTCCGGCATGGCCTGATGTCAAATTTACAGGGCGGAACAGTCAAAATAACCATAAAAAAGCTGACCGGCATTGTTAGTTTTATTGTAGAGGATAACGGCAGTGGAATCAGCGGGGCAAAGCTGGGGGAAATACTCGGCTCCAATGTTGAAACAAAGGGAGTCGGGATCTGGAATATAAACCAGCGGCTGAAGCTGCTTTATGGGAAAGGCATTCAATTTGAAAGCAGAGAAGGAGCAGGCACCAGGGTTTCATTCCATATTCCGGTATAGATAGGAACCGGAATCTCAAATCCGGTTATCTATTGGAGCAACGCAGAAATATATACGGTAAAGTGTAAAGGCAGGGGAAATCATGTTAAAAACCATCCTGGTAGATGATGAGGAATTATCAATTAAACGTTTGAATAAAATTCTGGCAGAGTGCGGCGAAATACAAATATGCAATACGTTTTCCAATTCATTGGAGGCTTATGAATATATAAAAGAAAATAAAATTGATGTGGCCTTTCTGGATATTTCAATGCCGGATATGGACGGTATGACTTTTTCCGGTATGCTGCGGGATATGGACAGTGACATCGATGTAGTTTTTATAACGGGATACGATGAGTATGCGGTTAAAGCTTTTGAACTGAATGCCCTTGATTATCTCCTGAAGCCGGTGACTTCGGAACGGCTGCAAAAGACCCTGGATAAAATTAAAAAGAAACGCAGGTATGTGCAGAAAAATCCCGGTTTAAAGGTTTCCTTTTTTAACGGGTTTAAAATTTGCACGGCAGGAGATGAGGGAAGGGAAATAAAGCTGAGAAGCCCCAAAACCGAAGAGCTTTTTGCCTTTATTGTATATAAGGGAACCACAAACCGGGAAGAAATTGTCGATACACTGTGGGAGGGTTTTGACTTTGATAAGGCATTAAAGAATATAAATTCCAATATATATTATATCCGTAAGGCTTTGAGTGTTTATGGGCTGGAGGATTGCATAAAAACAGGCAAAAAGGAAATCGGCATTGAAAAGGGCAGGGTTGCCTGTGATTTGTTTGAATTTGAGAGATTGATCAAAGAAAGTAAAAAAAACAGTATAAAGGATGCGGGTATTAATGAGAAAGCAATAGAACTCTATTCGGGAGGTTTCCTGAACGGGAAGGGTTATGAATGGGCTCTTGAAAAGGCACGTAATCTTGAAAAAGACTATATGGAATTGTTGGAGGAAGCAGCCCGGTATTATGCGGAATCAGAACAGCCGCAAAAGGCGTTGGCAAAGTTATTCAAAATTCTTGAAACTGATTCTTTAAGAGAAGATGTCCATTATCAGATCATTCTTCTATACATGGGCTTGGGAAAGAAAAATGAAGCCCGGCAGCAGTATCTGATGTTGGAAAAACTTTTAAAGGAAGAACTGGGAATAAGGCCGAAGGCAAAAATACGAAGACTCTTTCAATAAAGAAGATGTGCAGTTTGTAGAAAGATTCCGGAGAACACCGGAATCTTTTTTTGTTTATTTTTTGTTTATTGCTGTCATATAAAATAAAATAAATGTCAAATAATGAAAAAAGAGAGGGAAATACAGAGTAGATTTTCCAAATTGTAATGCAATTAAAAAGATATTAAAGGAGAATATGCTAATGTTCAAAAGAAAAGAAAAGCTGAAAAAAATTTATAAAAATAAGCGTAAACTGCTTTCCATGTGGCTGATCATATGCTTTATATTCGCCATGCTGCCACTGGTCCCGGTTTCTGCGGCTACATTTGTATCAGGCGGACTTTTGTATAATGTACTTACCTCCGGCACTGTAGAAGTAGCTCAAAACAATTATACGGGGACAAGTTACACAATACCCAAACAGGTGACAAACGGCGGCACTACCTATGATGTGGTAGGTATCGGAGATAAAGCGTTTTATCAGTGCTCCAGCCTTAAAACGGTTACCATCAATGCCAACCTGAAAAGTATAGGAAGTATGGCGTTTTACTACTGTGTTGCTTTGGAAACAATTAATTTACCGAGTACACTCAATACTATAAAATCAGCTGCATTTGACAACAACTATGCACTTAAGGCGATTAATATTCCGGATAATGTTACAGCTATTGACCACTCGGTATTCCGCCGCTGTGACAGTCTTACATCACTTACAATGAAGAATGTGACAAGCATTGGAAACAGTTCGATTTCTTATTGTGCAAATCTTGAGTCAGTTACGGTGCTGAGTAATTTAGCAAATCTTGGAGGTCTGGCGCTGGCCTACACCCCGAAACTCAAAACACTGAAGCTCACAGGAGTGCCTCCTGCTTCAGTGTATCAAAACCCCTTTGTAGACGAAGACTTTGGTGAAAAAGACACTGTTGACAGGGAGCTGATTTTGGTGGATTCATCAGGCACTCCTTTGACAGGTACGGCCTTTACCAATGCCAGCGCAGCCTACAGAGCGGTAAATGATGGCAATACTGCTGATAATAAATGGTACAGCTGCAATATAGTACAGCCTAAAAGTACAAATGCCGGACTGGCCAGCGTAGCTGGACAGACGGATAGTACTCCCGGGCCTCAGCCAGGTATTAAAGCAAGCCCTATTGCATGGGAGATAAGTGTTCTTAACAATGTATCCACCCTCACTACTGCCAATATTGTACGTTCAGATCCAAGTTCGGCAGTTGCTTTGTACAGTGACAGCAATTTTTCAAATGCTACCTCAGCTCTTGCACTTGCCGATGGCGGAACTACCACAGCATATATTAAAGTCACTGCAGAAGATACTTCCATTGTAAAGTATTATGCGGTTGCAATTAGCCGGGCTGTGGCACCCAAACCGGGAACGCTGGCATTCAGCAGCAGTGCATACAGCGCAGCAGAGGATGGAACCAGTGTGAACATTACTGTAAACCGTACCGGGGGTAGTGATGGCAGCGTATCAGTAAAATATGCCACCAGCGACGGAACAGCCGCAGCAGGAAGTGAATACACCGTAGCCAGCGGAACTCTGACCTTTGCAGACGGACAAACCAGCAGTACCTTTACGGTAGATATAATAGATGATTCAGTTTATGAAGGAGATAAAACCGTAAACCTTGCATTGAGCAATGTTGCAGGAGGAGCCACTCTCGGAGCGCCGAATACAGCAGTGCTTACTATTATAGATAATGAACCGGCAAAACCGGTCCTTGCACATAACGTACCCGGGAATACAAAAAGCTTCTATAGCCTAATGGAGGGGTATGGCGCCGGAAACAGGGAAACCCTCAATGTAAAGATTATCTCTACCGGAACCAACAGTAATGTGAAAGTGGTTTTGAGCGGCAATGATGCCAATTGCTTCATTTTATCAGGAAATATAGATGCTCTGGGCAATGGAGAGGCCGGAATGTTTACGGTGGCATCAAAAGTAGGGCTGCCTGCAGGAACCTATAATGCAACGGTTACCGTCACCTCGGATGAATTCCCCGAAGGCGTCAGCTTCAGCGTAATTCAGCCGGTCGATGCTCCGGGCTGGTTTGCCCTGACTGCGGTACCGGGCAGCAGGCAGGTAAGGCTGAACTGGGATGCAGTGCCGGATGCACTTTATTACAATGTATACAAAGACGGTATCTATGTGGATACTGTGTTGGATGAGTATTCATATATGGTTGAGAACCTTACAAACGGCACGACCTACAATTTTGAAGTCAAAGCCGAGAATGACGACCACATAGTTATTGCCATATCAGATCAGGCGGCTTCAACACCGGCAGGTTTGCCTGAGGCACCTACAGGAGTGACTCCCATAGCAGGTGACGAAGAGGTTACGTTATACTTTATCCCACCTGTTGACGATGGAGGAAGTCCCATTACAGGATATGTGGTAACTACTTCCCCGGGAGGGATTACGGTTTTGGGAACAGAGAGTCCAATCACCGTCACGGATCTTACCAATGATGTGAGCTACACATTTACGGTAAGGGCTGTGAATAAAATTGGAGAAAGCGGAGAATCAGAACCGTCAAATCCTGTAATACCCACGGCTGAACCTGTATTGACAGTACCCGGCATAACAGCCCAGCCGGAAAGCCGGACTGTAAGGATAGGACAGACGGCAACCTTTGCAGTAACGGCTGCAGGGAGTTCTCCTCTTTTCTATCAATGGAAAAAGGATGGCGTCGATATAGACGGAGCTACCTCCAATACTTTGATAATAAATAATGCGCAGGGTTCGGATGCAGGGAGCTATACCTGCTATGTAAGCAATTCGGCAGGAAATACAACCAGCAATGCGGCTGCTCTCACAGTTAACGAGGCTGGATCACTGGTTCTTACTGCCGTGCCCGGCAACCAAGCTGTAAATTTAACCTGGAATAATGTTCCTGATACGGTTTACTACAATATATATAAGGACAATTTACTCATAGAAACTGTAAGTGGAAATGCATATACGGCTACCGGACTTGCCAACGGAATAACGTATAACTTTGAAGTTAAGGCAATGGACGCTGATATGAATGTTATTGCAGCTTCCGGACAAATCAGTGCCACTCCGGCAACAAATCCGGGGATACCCACCGCGGTGACTGCTGCAGCCGGAAACGGCCAGGCAACCGTAAGCTTTACTCCGCCCTCCGACAACGGTGGGAGTCCCATTACAGGATATATTGTAATTGCAAATCCCGGCGGCCTTACCGCAGGCGGAACGGGTACAAGCATTACAATCACCGGTTTGACCAACGGTACAGACTATAGCTTTATTGTAAAAGCCATCAATAGTGTCGGAATGAGTGCGGGCTCGGCACCGTCCAATGCAGTAAGGCCTTATAGCCCTTCCAGCGGAAACGGAGGCGGCTCTTCCCCTTCAACACCTTCGGGCGGAGGAGGGGGCAGCTCTTCCCCTTCTGTACCTTCAAAACCTGATTCCGGAGTGGATATACTGGTCAACGGAAAGGTTGAAAATGCGGGAACTGCAAACACTACAACACAGGGAAGTCAGAAAGTGACAACCATTACGGTGGACTCCCGGAAACTTCAACAGAAGCTGGAGGCAGAGGGGGATCATGCGGTGGTTACAATTCCTGTAAACACAAAAGCAGATGTGGTAATAGGTGAGCTCAACGCCCAAATGGTAAGGAACATGGAAAACAGGCAGGCAGTACTTGAGGTAAAGACTGAAACAGCAGCCTATACCCTGCCTGCACAACAGATCAATGTTAATTTCATATCCGAACAGATGGGCAGGGATGTGGCATTGCAGGACATCAAGGTGCAGATAGCCATTACCCAGCCAACACCTGAAACTGTAAAAATAGCTGAAAACTCGGCGCAAAAGGGCAGTTTTGCCATAGTGGCGCCTCCGGTAGACTTCTGGATAAAGGGCAGCTATGGGGGCAAGACTGTGGAAGTGAACAAGTTCAATGCCTTTGTGGAAAGAACCCTTGCAATACCCGAAGGGGTTGACCCAAATAAAATCACAACGGGAATTGTCATGGACCCAGGTGGCGAGGTAAGACATGTACCTACACAGGTTACGGTAATAGACGGCAAATATTATGCAAAAATTAACAGCCTGACCAACAGCACTTATTCTGTTGTATGGCATCCGTTGGAATTTAAGGATGCCGCCGGCCACTGGGCTGAGGAAGCCATTAACGATATGGGCTCCAGGATGGTCATAAGCGGAGTGGGCAGCGGGATTTTCCAGCCGGACAGAGATATAACCCGCGCCGAATTTACAGCCATTGTTGTAACGGCTCTGGGCCTGAAGCCGGGAATGGGAACGGTCAGCTTCACCGATGTTCAGGATTCCGACTGGTACAGCGGCTATATTAAAACTGCTTTTGAATACAATTTAATCTCCGGTTACAATGCGGAAAAATTCGGACCCAAAGACAGCATTACCCGGGAGCAGGCCATGGCTATAATCGCCAGGGCAATGAAAATCACACCGCTGAAGGTGGAACTGGACGGGGGCGAGGTGCAGAAGCTTCTTGGGGCCTACCTTGACGGGGAGAGAACGGCAGTTTACGCAAAGGACGGCATTGCCGCATGTGTGAAGGCAGGAGTGGTACGGGGCAGGAACGGCAATGTTCTGGATCCCAAGAAAAACATTACCAGAGCGGAAGTTGCCGTTATTGTGAGAAATATGCTGCAAAAGGCAGAACTCATATAAAAGGGCAGTATACCCGGAAATTGGTTGTTATTGCCGTCAAATTTATTCAAACCGGTTAAGTTCAGAGATAGGAGTAATGCCCTTAAAAGGGAGAAATGCTATAAGTTCAAGGAGAAAAAATAATGCTTTTAAAGGGAGAAATGCTATGAGAAGACAAAAATTACGGGTTCTTAATGCAGTATTATCGGCAGCCATAGTATTGACTACGGTGTTTGTTCCTGCAAGTGCCGGTGCAGCACAGCCGGAACAGGGAAAATACATCGTTGGTGACGGCAGCGGAGGAGGAGGAGGCGGCGCGTGCGGATCGAACCGTGCCGGGGGAGCAGGCGGTAATGGCGGCGGCGGTAACGACACAATTACAGGTACCTCCGGAAATGATGTTATATTTGGTGACGGCAGCGGCGGAGGTGCCGGATGCCGAAGTATAGGAAGTTCCATTAATCCACGCGGTGGCACCGGCGGCGGCGGAGATGATATAATTTTCGGAGGTGCCGGAGATGACATTATATTCGGTGACGGCTTTAACGGGCAGGATTATACAGGCTGGTATCCCGGTAACGGCGGCCTGGGCGGCGGAGGAGCAGGTGGATCCGGCGGTGACTTTGGTCAGCCTCCAACAGGGGGATTCGGAGGTATTGGCGGAGGCGGCGGAGGTGCCGGTGGAAGAGGGGATTGCTTTCCCGGAGCAACCTTAATTCCCGGAGTGGGAAACCCTGGTAGTTATCAAGTTGAAGAATACGGAGGAAATGGCGGAGAGAGTGCCTTGGCAAATGAAAATAGTCTGCCCGGACAAGGCGGTATGGCAAATTATTATTCAGGCGGCGGAGGAGCAGGTTTCGGCGGCGCTGCAGGAGGAAACGCCGGTTATAACTTAAACGGTCTTGGCGGGGCTGACGGAGATGACAATCAATATACATATGACGACAGTACAGGCAGTATTTTCGGATATTTCACGGGAACTGTACTCAGGTCTCTTTTATTAAACAATCCTAATTTCGGCGGCGGAAATGATGTTATAAATGGTGGTGCAGGCTATAACAACCTTTTTGGCATGGGCGGAAATAATACATTTATAGTTGACTCAGCCGATAATGCCGTCAGAACGGTTATATGGGATTTAAAGTTCGGCGATAAATTGCTTCTGGAGAATGATGGGATACTGGTGTCGGAAATTACGACAGGAAGTATATTGGATAATGCCATATACGGAGATTTTGACGGAGATGAGCTGGATGATGATACCCGTATTACTTTTAATGGAAGACCAATCGATCTCATAGATGTTATTTTATCGAACACAAATAATCTTGGAACCGGCGGAGAGATATCTCCGGCTAATTCGGCTCCTACTGTAAATTTAAATGACGGCATAATTGCATGCAATTTTACCAGTGCCCATGAGCCGGGTTTCGGGTATGGATTTGTCAATGACCGTGACGGTGATAAGGATTGGGACGGCGGTACTCTTGAAGTACAGATAACTTCAAATGCAAATGTTAATGACAGGATAGGTGTTTATGAGGAAACTCTGTTAACCCCGGTTCTGAATATTTCCGGAACCGACGTGTCCTCAAACGGTGTGACTTTTGGTACCATACCTCCTGTTATATCCACCGGGGCAAATACGCATCTGAAGTATTTTGTTACCGGCAGTTCGAAATATACCGTAGAATTCAATAATAATGCCACAAACGAGCTCGTGCGCAGATTTGTTAATATGCTTATTTTTAACACTTCGGCAAGTGGTGACGGAAACAGAATAGTTACCGTCAAACTTACCGATAAAAATGGCAATTCCTCAATTGATACGGCAGTGATAGGAAATACTGCTGTTCAGGCGGCACCTGTTCTCACGGGTGCTTATACCGATACATCAGGCAGAAAAGTCTATGCAACTTTCGATAAAGATATGATGGGTAATCCCGCAGGAAGACATAAACAATTTACTGTTACTGTTGATAATGTAGACTATTCAGCTATAGAAGTAAGTAATGATAACCGGGGTTCCACGTTGGAATTGACTTTGCCTTTTTCAATTTCATATGGGCAGTCTGTAAAGCTTTCCTATACAAAGGGGAGCATAAAGGCCCTTGATACAGGAGCTTTGGAGAACTTCCAACTCCAGGAGGTTGTCAATAATATTCCGTGTACCTATACTGTACCGGAAGCTCCTTTGAATGTTACGGCAACAGCCGGAAATGGTCAGGTAACAGTGAGCTTTGATGCACCCTTCGACGGAGGGAGCCCCATTACGGAGTATATCGTAACAACAAGTCCGGGTGGAATTACAACAACAGGCAGTGCAATATCTATAACAGTGGATGGCCTTACCAATGGAGTATCCTATTCGTTTACCGTTAAAGCAGTAAACGCTGCAGGAGAAGGGCCTGAGTCCTCCGCTTCAAATGAGGTGACTCCGCAGGTACAGGATAACGGCGGAGGAGATAACGGCGGAGGAAACAACGGCGGAGGAGATAACGGCGGAGGAGAT
>NZ_AORV01000071.1 GCF_000350485.1 Ruminiclostridium cellobioparum subsp. termitidis CT1112 | reverse complement strand
TTATAATAGTAATAATATCTGATTATTTTAATATGTAACACATTATATGTTTACATAAATAGTGTTAATGCTTTATATTAGTAATATGGAATGAGATATTTTACTTCCTGATTCTTTAAATATCTGAAAAATGAATATCAAAGATTTGTAGAGGGTGTTTCTATTGGGGATTGCTGGGATAAAAGGTGTTAGTATAAATCAGAGATTGCTGATTTCATATATACTGGTCATAGTTATACCTATCACGGCCATAAGTGTGATTATATATAATTACACAACCGACTATCTGGAAGAGAGAGTCACCGAATCGGTACTTGCCACCAGTGCGCAAATAACCGAAAATCTGGATACCTTTTTTACAAATATGGCCAAGATAACTGAAATGCCCTACTATGACAAGGAATTGAACAATATACTGGACAGACGGTATTCAGTGAATAATGAAATGAATGAATACCAGAAAGTTGAGGATTACAATCAAATAACCCAGAATTTTTTCAGCAAGCTTTTTTTGTTGAATAAATCCATAGAAACACTGTATCTGACCTCTTTCGTAAATGACAGGGTATATTATAAAGGCTACCGGGCTGAATACAGCCGGGAAGAGTCCGACCTGAAAAACGAACAATGGTTTCGGAATATTGTCAGCAAGGGCGGAAAGGAAGTAATCATAGGAATACATGATGAATTTCCCTCTGTACCCAACACATCACAAGTCATAACAATAGGCAGGCTTATTGTCAAGCCCTTCACCAATGAGAAACAGGGTGTATTTCTTATAAACATCAAACCTGAAAAGCTGGAGGAGTTGTATAAGGAAACCAGGTTGACTCCTGGCACCAGACAGCTGATAATAGATGAAAACAACAGAATAGTTTACAGTAAGCTAGAAAACGAAATAGGTACGCAAATAGATCCCGACATTATTAAAATAATCAATTCCAAAGGTACAAACAATGAAGTGACAATAAATAATACGCCGGTATTCATAATATCGGATACCTCCAGATATTCCTTTTGGAAGGTTATAAATATCATACCCCGGAACGAATTGTTCTCAGATGCCGAAGCCATCCGAGAAGGAATACTTCTTATCGGGATTGCCCTGGTTTTGCTTTCGGTTCTGGTATCGTTTATTATTGCCGGCAGTATAACCAAACCCATAGTAAAGCTCAATAACCAGATGAAGTTGGTCGAGCAGGGCGATTTCTCGGTTAATATCGAAGGGCAGAGGAATGATGAAGTAGGCCAGCTCAGCAAGACCTTTAATAAAATGATATTACAGATCAATGAGCTCATACAGAAGATAAAAATCGACGGGGAAAATAAAAGGATATCAGAATTGCAGGCACTCCAGTCTCAAATAAACCCTCATTTTATGTATAATACCCTTAACGTCATAAAGTGGATGGCTCAAATGCAGGCGGCCGATAATATCACGCAGGCGGTGGATTCACTTATTTACCTGCTGAACTTTTCAGCCAAAACCACGGCAGAATTCATTCCCATAAGTGAAGAGCTGGAATTTGTAAAAAACTATATTTCAATAATGCGATTGAGATATTACAACAAATTCGAGGTTATCTATGAAATAGAGGATAGTGTATATAAATATAAAACACTGAAATTTATATTGCAGCCTTTTATAGAAAATGCCATTTTTCATGGCTTTGATAAGAGGAAAAGCGGATATCACCTGAGAATAAAGGCCTTCCTGGAAAATGGCTCGGTCTGCTTTATTATAAATGATGACGGAAGCGGCATAGCTGCGCAGGATATCCCAAAAATTCTCAACAAAGATATACAGGGGGAAAAAGGTTTTAATTCCATAGGAATCAGCAACGTGGTGGGCAGGATAAAACTGCATTTTGGCCAGCAGTACAAGGTAGATATCACAAGCCGGCCGGAGGTTGGCACCTCCATATTTATAAACATTCCCCAAATAGGACTTGATGATGAGATAACCTCAAAGGAACCTGCTTCTGTATAATTTGAATTTAAAATTCCAGCAAATTATGAGCCACAAACCATTATATGAGGAGATTATATTTATGAGAATCATTATTGTTGATGATGAACCGTTTTTAAGGGTAAATTTCAAATCATTTATTAACTGGAACAATTATGGTTTTGAATTGGTGGGTGAGGCCTGCAACGGAGAGGAAGCCCTGGGGCTTATTAAAAGTCTGAAGCCGGATATCGTGTTTTTGGATATAAAAATGCCTGTCCTTGACGGAATCGGTGTTCTGAAGAGCTTGAACCCAAATGATATCAGCCCTAAGATAATCGTTCTCAGCAGCTTTAATGAATTCGAGTATGTAAGGGAGGCAATGAAACTTGGCGCATTTGATTATATCCATAAGCCCAGCCTCAGCGCAGACAGCATAATTACGGCTGTCATGAATGCGAAAGACGCATTGGAGAAGGAACGGAAGGATATCAGGGAATTCAATTCCCTTAAGAGAAATATGGAAATGAACATATCAAGTCTTAAAACACTTTTCTTCAAGGAAATGATCTATAGTTCAGCCGTCAAGGAATGGGAGTTTGATGAAAAGGCCAAGTCCCTGAAAATCAAGGTGAAGAATTCTAATGTTTATTGCATGGTAATAAGCATTGACGAATATGGAAACGTTGAAAAAAGGTATGAAAACAGTAAAAGACATCTGCTGGATTTTGCAATTGGGAATATTGTTAACGAACTATTCGAAGATGATGATGAATTGGAGTTTTTTCAGTATGATACAAACAGATATGTTGTCCTGAAATCTCATTCAAAAACCCGGAGTATGAAGGATATCACTTTAGGGAACGAAAAAATCATAAAAATAATTATTGAAGCGCTGAAACAATACTTGAATATCAATATTTCGGTGGGCGTATCCAGCCAGCACAAAAACCTGTTTGATCTGGCCGGCGCGTTAAATGAGGCTTTATGGGCATTGAATAACAAGTTCTTTGATACGGGAGGGAAAAAGGTATTTTACTATACAAACAGCCTCCTCCGTAAAGAACCGGCATATGAAAAGACACCAATGCCGGGTGAGGACATAAATCAGCTCAAAGTCTTATTGGAAGCCGGCAGGTTTGACGCGGCAAAGGCATATCTGCAAAAAATATTTGATGATATACTTGATCGGAATTACATGCCCACCGGGCATAAATTGATAAATGAAATATTTATAAGCATCTATTTTATTGTTAATGACAGGCTGGCCGGTTTGAATCCCTGCGGTGAAATGCAGACAATGATGCCTTTCCCCCTTGAGGATATAACATCGGCCGACAATATTATCCAGGTAAGGACACGTTTGGCTGACTCAATCGATTACCTGAATAAAAAAATGACAGAGAGTAAAAGTTCAACCGCAAAAAGCTCCAAGATTAAAGAAGTTATTGAATTCATTCATAAAAACTATACCGGGGATATTTCCCTGGAGACCATTGCCGCAAAAGTAAGCCTTAACAGCAGTTATCTGAGCCGCCTTTTCAAAGAGGAGACAGGAGTTACAATTACAAACTATATACTTAAGTGCAGAATTGAAGCTGCCATACAATACCTTAAAAAAGACAATTTAAAGAGTTATGAAATCTCAGAGCTGGTCGGGTTCCAAAATGTTGAATACTTTTGCACTACCTTTAAAAAAATTACAGGGAAAACTCCTGTGGAATATAAGAAAACCATTCAGGAGGAAAGTTTTCTTCAAAGAGACCCAGGGTAAAAATTCTATAATTAAATGTAAAAATCCATAATTTTTATGTCTTGCTCCTGTCCTTATAATATAGCTAGGCTCATGATAAATTTTCTATGAGACAAAATTATGGGAGGAATAATATGAGAAAAGTAACCAGAATTATTGTAATGGCAGTTATGTTATGCTTTGCATTTGCGGCGGTACTTTCAGGCTGTGGTTCGAAGGCAGGCCAGGAAGCTGCGGGGACAACCGAGCCGGCAGCTGCTTCTACAGCTGCGGCATCCAGTGTTGAAGAAACTTCAAAACCCAAAGATGTAAAATTTTCATTTTGGGCAAATGCAGCAGAGCAGAAGAATTTTGAATTTGCAGTGGCAGGGATCGAAAAGAAATACCCGGATGTAAAGGTAATTCTCCAGGGATATCCCACAAGTGATGAATTCTGGGCAGCAGTGCCCACAGCCATAGCTGCCGGAGTGGGACCGGATGTAATAGGTTTTTCGGACGAAGGCAACTCCGACTACATGGTAAATGGCGTTTTAGAGCCCTTAGATGATCTGATTTCACAGGTGGGAATGGATAAGGGCAAATTTGTTCCGACATTGTTAAATGGATGGACATACGACGGAAAGTTATACGGAATACCTTATGACACCTCAACATCAATGCTGTGCATAAATGCCGATATGTGGGCAAAGGCGGGATTGAAGGATTATCCCAAAACAATGGATGAATTGAAGACTGCTGCAAAAGCGCTTACCAAAGGTGAGGTAAAAGGTATCTGCATAAATCTGTTTAATTTCCATATCACTCAATATACTCATGCATTCGGCGGTGATTGGGGAAATGGCGCCACAATCGATACAAAGGAAAATGCAGCAGGTTTACAGTTTATTGCCGATCTCTTCAAGGAAGGGCTTGCAATAACGCCTCAGCAATTATCGGCATCCTGGGACGGAGAGGCCTTTGCAAAAGGGAAGGCGGCAATATCAACAGGAGGTCCATGGTACATAGGTTATACAAAAGATGCCAATAAGGACATGAAAATGGTGGGAGTTCCTATTCCTATGGCGGCAATGCAGGCCCAGTCCGCATATTCACACGGCCTGTCAATCACCAAGATGTCCCAGAACAAACCTGGTGCAATGAAGCTTATAGATTATATGACCAGGGATGAAGCTCAGAACGCTGAAATCGAAAGTGTGGGATATGTTCCTTCTGTACAGTCCCTGATACCCAACTACATAAAATCTGCACCCGACTATATGAAAACCATAATGGACAATATGGCTGTTAATGGAAAGGCTTTTGCTTATCCGCCCGAGACCAAGGGTTTTGATGCAGACCTCACAAAAGGCATGCAGGATATCTGTCTGAAAAGCAATTCAAAACTGACAGTTGAACAGTTATTAAAAGATTTACAGGAAAAATACGGTCCGAAGAAATAATCTGTGAACCATACCGACAGAAAAACAAAACAATCGGTTTAAACTCTCAAGGGGATAATTATTATCCCCTTGAATATTAACGGGGTGAGTCAGCAATGTTTAATGCAATCAAAAAGTTGAGAAAAGAGAAATATTCAGAATGGATTACAGGTTACATATTCATAGCGCCTATAATAATTCTGATGACGGTTTGGTTCTATTATCCTTTAATCAACGCCTTTATTACAAGTTTTTATGATGCCAACATAACCAAAATGAATGGCATGGAGTTCGTAGGATTAGCAAACTACATAAACGTTTTGAAAGACGGCGAATTTTACAATTCACTGAAGATTTCATTTATTATGGTCATAGTGGCAGTTCCGCTGCAGTTAATTGTTTCACTTGTACTGGCTGCTGTTCTGCATACAATAATCAATGCCAAAACATTTTTCAGAACCGTGTACTATCTGCCATATGTTACTTCAACGGTGGCGGTAACAACTATTTTCATGTATCTTTTTTCCCAGGGTGGGATAGCATCAAAGATATTCGTTAAATTCGGGCTGCCCGATACCTCATGGCACTTTGATGTTAACATGGCGCTGCCTTTCATGATTATACTGTGTGTATGGACCTATGTGGGTTTTTATGTTGTGGCATACATGGCGGGAATGCAGTCCATACCGGAAGAATTGTACGAAGCCGGAACTGTGGACGGAGCAAATTTTATTCAGAAGTTTCTTTATATCACAGTCCCCATGCTAAAACCCACAACAACGCTTGTACTCCTGTCAGGAACTATCTATGTCCTGCAGTTTTTTGACCAGCCCTATGCCATGGCCAAGGGGGGAGCACTTGGGTCACCGGCCGGTGCAACCAGTACGGCCGTGATATTTGTATATAATCAGGCCTTTAAACTTTACCATATAGGATACGGAAGTGCGGCGGCCTTCGTTATCTTTACCCTGATACTGATTATTACGGTTGTTCAGAAATTTATAATTGAACGGGAGGAGGCATAATTATGAATTTTAAGATGAAATCCCGAATTCTGAAGTCCGTTCAATATATTTTCCTGACCGCAGTGGCTTTGATTTGTATATTTCCATTTGTATATGCCGTTTATACCTCATTATTACATAAGTCGGATATTGACAAGCTTGTAAGTTTTACAAGCCTGACCCTGGAAAATTACATCTATATATTTACAAAATCGGATATTATGAGATGGTATATGAATTCCTGCATAGTCACCTTCAGTATTGTTGCCGGCAATCTGGCCGTCAATACCCTGGCAGCATACGCTCTCGCAAGAATCAGGTTTCCGGGAAGAAACTTCTTTTTCTTTATGATATTGGGTATGATGATGATTCCCTATCAGATACTTATCATACCTTTGTTCAGGATGGAAGTTAAATTCGGATGGCTGAACAGTTATCAGGGCTTGATATTGCCCTTTTTATTCCAGGGCTTTCTGGTGTTTTTGATGAGGCAGTTTTTTATGACTATTCCGGATGCACTGGAGGAAGCGGCAAAAATAGACGGACTGAGCAAAGGGGCTGCATTTTTCAGAATCATTCTGCCCCTGTCAAAGGCAGGTATAGCAACTCAGATCATTTATCATTTCGCAAGTACCTGGAATTTTCTTGTCTGGGGAGCTACCTTCGTAAATGACAAAAACTATTATATATTGCCTGTAGGACTCAATACTTTAAAAAATACATATTTTGAATATCCGGGTTATACAATGTCGGGAGTTGTTTTGATGACATTGCCCATAGTATTGATATTCGTTATATTTCAGAAATATTTTATTCAGGGCATAGCATCCAGCGGTATAAAAGGCTGAGGAATCTCAACTGTCGCCGCTGCATATTCTTGAAATTAAAGGTTAACATTGGAAGTTAATATTGGAGGTTAAAATGGATAATGTTTTCAGAGCAGAGGGGAGCCGGTTAATCCGTGAATACGATTCGGAAAAACTCTGGATCGAGCCCTGGGGCTGTAACAGTTTTCGGGTACGTGCCACGCATATGGCCTGCATGCAGCCCGAAGACTGGGCTCTTTTACCCCAGGAGGTACCGGAGGTCAAAATCTCCATCGGCAGGGAGAGTGCAGTTATAACAAATGGAAAGTTACGTGCCGAGATATCGGCAGAAGGAAAAATCAGATTCTGCAATTATAAGGATGAAGTCCTTTTGGAGGAGTATGTCCGCAACAGGGATAATATAAAAACGTTTTGCAGTGCACTGAACATAGATGCCCGCGAATTCAAGCCCATACTGGCAGGGGATTATGAACTGAAACTGAGATTTGAGTCTGATCCGGATGAGAAAATATACGGAATGGGACAGTACCAGCATCCGTTTTTAAACATAAAGAATTGTACCCTGGAGCTTGCACAAAGAAATTCCCAGGCAAGCATACCCTTCGCGCTCTCCAGCCTGGGATACGGTTTTCTCTGGAATAACCCGGCAATCGGAACCGTCACTTTTGGCAAAAATATTACGGAATGGTGGGCCAAATCCACCCGGCAACTGGATTACTGGATCACAGCAGGAGATACTCCCGCCGAAATAGAGGAGGCATATGCGGCTGTCACCGGAAAAGTACCGATGATGCCTGAATACGGTATGGGTTTCTGGCAGTGCAAGCTGCGCTATCAAACCCAGGAAGAACTGCTTTCGGTGGCGCGGGAGTATAAACGGAGAAAGCTCCCCATATCTGTGATAGTCATAGACTTTTTTCATTGGGAAAAGCAGGGTGACTGGAAATTCGACGAGTTGTACTGGCCTGATCCCGAGGGGATGGTCAGGGAGCTAAAGGAAATGGGAATTGAACTGATGGTTTCAGTATGGCCTACAGTGGACAAAACCTCCGATAACTATACTGAGATGCTCAGGAAAGGCTACCTCGTCAGAACTGACAGAGGTATACGTACCACCATGGATTTTCTTGGAGACACCGTATTCTTTGATGCTACAAACCCGGGAGCCAGGGATTTTGTGTGGAATTGTGCAAAAAAGAACTACTATGACAAAGGGATAAAGGTATTTTGGCTGGATGAAGCTGAGCCTGAATATTCCATATATGATTTCGACAATTATCGTTATCATATGGGGTCTAATATACAGGTGGGCAATATTTACCCCCTGATGTATGCAAAAACCTTTTATGACGGTATGAAGGCTGAAGGACAGGAGGGCATCATAAACCTTTTGCGCTGTGCCTGGGCAGGAAGTCAAAGATATGGAGCACTGGTATGGTCGGGGGATATTGACTCCAGCTTCGAGGCTCTGGGCACGCAGCTGAAAGCGGGACTCAACATGGGAATGGCAGGCATACCCTGGTGGACAACCGACATAGGGGGCTTTCATGGCGGGGACCCCAATGACGAAAACTTCAGGGAATGTATAATCCGCTGGTTTGAGTACGGCGCTTTTTGTCCGGTTTTCCGTTTGCATGGAGACCGGGTACCTGCAAAGGCACCCTTAAGTTCAACCGGAGGAGGAATGTGCTGGAGCGGTGCTCCCAATGAGGTATGGAGCTATGGTGAGGAAGCTTACGAGATATTTAAAAAGTACATGTTCATCAGAGAAAAGCTGAAACCCTATGTTAAAGTGCTGATGCAGGCTGCCCATGACAGGGGGACCCCTCCCATGAGACCGTTATTTTATGATTTCCCGGAGGACGGGGAAACCTGGAATGTGGAGGATCAGTATATGTTTGGCCCCGATATCCTGGTGGCTCCCATCCTTGAACACCGGCAGAGGAGCAGGGAAGTATATCTGCCCCGGGAAACCCAATGGACCGATGCCAATACAGGAAGGGTGTTCGAGGGTGGACAATGGATAAAATGTGATGCTCCTCTGGATACCCTGCCGGTATTTGTGAGAGAGGCTGCAGGAATTGACCTGGATACTTTCAAATAGCCAATAGCAATCAAAAACAGTACCTTGCTGCCAATGGTAAAAATCTTTCAAAGAAAAGTAAAATTACATCAATAGTTTATCAAGGATTTTATGTTAATTTTAAATCATCTATTAATAAAATAGATGATTTAAAAAATTTTTTGGGAGGAAAATTTTATGTTTAAGGGAAGGAAGATAATAAGCCTGCTTTTAGCGCTGATAGTAGTATTTTACAGTTTTTCTTCTGTATTTCCTGCTATTGTTTATGCGGCTAATTCGTATTCCTATGAAAGTACACATTGGCTGTACATTGGATGGGAAAATGATTATCCCAAGTCACGCACATATATGGGGGGAGGTGTACAGCCGGGCATGGGGGCCGCAATTCAATATACGCTCACCATTGACGGGACTACATACTTTCCGGATGAGTTTGCTGCCGACCGCAAAAGCAAAATACTGTGGTATCTGAGGGATGGATACCAACCGTGCCCCACTTCGGAATGGGATGCCGGTCCGGCTCATATAACCATACAGCATTTTGCCAACAGGATATTGGAGGATTCGGCAACTGCAGTTTATTCACGGGTTACGGTTGAAAATACCGGCGCGGCCCCAAAGACAATCCGCATTAACATCAATGCGGGAACAGGCTACGAGGTTCCATTATCGGAAGAGCCCACTTACAGCGATTCCGGTTCCATGTATTATGATGTCACTCTGGCAGCAGGTGAAACCCTGAGCAGGGATTTTGCCGCCAGGGCCGCCGGTACGGCAACTGCGGCACAGTTAAAGAGTGCAGGAACCTTTGATTCAAACTATAGCGCAATGTCTGCCTATTACAATAACAGGATAGATGGCCTTGCACATCCGGTTGAACTGCCTGACCAAAAGCAGGTAGACATGTATAAGGCTCAGCAGATAGTCATGTGGGAAACCATGGTAAAGACCAATAATGCAAACAATCCGCTGTTTGTATTCAACTGGTTTACCGTCGGGTCAACCACCGTTGAGGCTGAAAGCTACAGTGCAATGTCGGGCATAGCAACCGAAAATTGCGGTGAAGGCACGCTTCAAATAAAAAATATCAATGATGGCGACTGGCTTGTATACAATAACTACAATTTCGGGACAGGACAGAGCACATTCAGCGCCAGGTGCGCCTCGGACTATATGAACGGGCACAGCGGTGCCATAGAGTTAAGGCTGGACAGTCTGACAGGCCCGGTTATAGGTACGTGCAATGTGGAACCCACCGCAATGAATCAATGGACCATATATAAAACCTTTAATACGGCAATAACTGAGACTTCAGGAGTTCATAACCTGTATCTCATATTCAAAAAGACAGGCTCCGACGATACCAACTACGAAGTGAGAGGGGAGGGCGGAGGAGGCCATTACGACAGAATATACACCCACGATGTTGTAAACATGGTCGATCAGTTTATAAGAGAAGGAGACTATGAACTTGCAAAACGGGTTTTAGAAAGCCCTTATTACCTTCAAATTTCGAAACTGCTCTATTCCAACTATCTGGACGCCATACCGAAATACATACTTCCTTATGCCACATATTTAAAAAATACCGGTGATACGTCTTTCTTTACCGGGGAGGTTATGGAAAATATCCGGAATGCGGCCCATAACATTGAAAACTATAGATATTACAACGCAAGTGATCCAAATCATTATGGAATATTTAACAAATCAAACACCTTTGATAATGGAAGCAACTTTCTGGTGGTTGATAATTTTGCGGCTCTTTCGGGTTTGCAGGCCTATAAATACATATCCGACCAACTTGGTATAAGCGATGAATCCCAATGGGCTGTGGGTGAGATGATTGACCTGAACGATTGCCTGAACAATGCCCTGGATATAGCCGAGGCACGAAGAGGGGTAAACTGGTATATGAGCAATTTTGACGACTCCATGTACTGGCCCAATTACACCGGCAATTATCTAGCCACCACCTTTTCAATGTCCACTTTCCCGTGGGATGCGTACCTGAGCGGTTTCGAGCTTGGAGGCACCTGGCTGGAACACCTGGACAACAGTATCGGAAATGCTCTCACAAAAAGGACCCAGTCGGGAACGCCTGTGGATAGCTGGGGAGCGTGGAGTGTGGGCGCATACGGAAATGTATACAATGCCGGAGCTGGTTTACAGTGTATGCGTTCTGATACCTACAGGACCGAAGCCATCAAGAATCTGGAATGGATGATGAAAAATCAAAGTGCGCCCTATCAATGGGGAGAGAGTTTTCATCAAGGGCTGAATGCCGACGATTGGACTTCCATTGACGCCGACTATGAGACCTGGGGCCTGAGCTTCCAGAAACAGGCACTGCTTGAGACCAACTGCTCGGTGAAGGTCGACGGAACTGTCATAATCGGCAGAGGCCTGCCTGACCAGTGGATTGCCAATGGAAAGAAAGTTCAGTGGGCCAATGTAAATGTAAACAACAACAAGAAAATAGATTTTACAATAACGGGAGGAACCTCGGGAATAACTCTTGATATTTCAGGGGATACCCCGGAGGGAGATATACTTTTCAATCTTCCCATTTTCAAAAACAATATAGCCTCCTCAAGTGCGGGAACTGTTGATAATGCTTCGGGCACAGTAATACTGCCGGCGGGTACTGCCTCAGTTACGGTTGAGCTGGTAAAATCGGAAGGAAGCCTTTCGGTGGAGGCGGCATCAGCACTCCTCACAAGCTCCGCATTGAACCCTGCACAGAGTAAAGACACCAATATTGTCACAATGGCGCAGGCACTGGTTGATGCTGTTTACGGCGGTATAACGGTAACCTTGTCGGCCACCGGTAATCCTGCCATAGATATCAATGGAAATATAAACTACGGAAATGACTCGGTAACGGGAGAAGTGACATTTAATCTCACAAAGGATGGAAACACCAAAGCTGTGACCGTAATGATAACTGTTCCGGGAGAGCTTACTGGAGCGGCGGCCATGCTTACAAGCACTGCATTGTCACCGGTGCAGGGAAGGGATACAAATCTGGTTGCACGGGCACAGTCAATAGTGAACAGCGTTTACGGCGGAATAACCGTAGCACTGGGAGCAACCGCCAATACTTCAATTGGAGCAGATGGAAAAATAACCTTCGATGTTGCAGCGGCAGCCGGAAATGTGACATTTGCCCTTTCGAAAAATGGGGATACAAAGGATGTAACAGTTGCCATTACTGTTCCGCCCGACAATACAGGTCCGAAATTCGAGGCTGAAAATGCAATCCTGGTGGGATGCAATACCGCAAAGGATTTGACGGGCTTTTCCGGCACAGGGTTTGTGGCAGGACTGAATGCAATCGGAGACTCCATAACCTTTAATGTAAATGCACCGGCTGCAGGAAAATACAATGTTGACATGAGATATGGAAATGGCAGCTCAACAAAGACAATAAGCATTTATGTAAACGGGGTGAAAATCAAGCAGTCAAGTTACCCAGCCACAGGAGGCTGGAGTGTCTGGAGCGATGTAATTGATGTGTTGACCTTGAATGAAGGAAACAATGTGATCATGTACAAGGCGGATTCCGGTGACACACCGGGCTTCAATCCCGATTACATATACGTTGCCCCCGATGCGGGCATGGAACTGACCCAGGCCGTAGGCATGCTAACAAGCGCGTCACTCACTCCTGTGCAGGGCTTGCATACAAATATGGTCACGCTTGCACAGTCAATAGTTAATGCAGCTTACAGCGGAATTACTGTAACATTGACGGCATCGGAAAATTCAGCCGTGGACTCTGCCGGAAATATCACATACTCAGGCACCGCCACCACAGGCAATATGACCTTTAAGCTCGCAAAAGGCGGAAATTCACAGACTGTAACGGTTTCGGTCACAGTGCCGGCAGACAGCGGAGGTCCGAAATTCGAAGCCGAAAATGCGGTTTTGGTGGGATGTAATGTTGCAAACGATGTCGGCGGCTATTCCGGCACAGGATTTGTTGCAGGTCTGAATGCAATAGGAGATTCCATAACATTTACTGTAAATGTGCCGGTTGCCGGGAAGTATAATGTGGATATGCGTTATGGAAACGGTACTTCAGCCAAGACGTTAAGTATTTATGTAAATGGAGTGAAAATCAAGCAAACAAGCTATCCCTCAACAGGAAGCTGGAGCACCTGGGGAGATGTAACAGAAGTCCTGACACTGAATGCCGGAACCAATACAATCATGTACAGGGCTGATACAGGTGATACACCCGGTTTAAATCCGGATTATATAATTATTGCACCTGATGGCGACCTGGAACTGACCCAGGCTGCCGGGCTTCTCACAAGTGCCGCGCTGACACCGGTGCAGGGCATTGATACAAATATTGCCGCAATGGCACAGGCTCTGGTGGATACCGTATACGGCGGTATAAACGTAACACTGGAAACCACTGCCAATCCGGCCATAGGTGCTGACGGAAACATTGCTTACGGCAGTACCAACACAACCGGAAATGTAACATTTAAGCTTGTCAGGGATGGGAACTCATACCCCGTGACAGTCTCAATCACAGTGCCTGCCGACAGAAGAGGTCCGAAATTCGAAGCGGAGGATGCGGTGCTGGTTGGGTGCAATACAGCCAATAATTTGATAGGTTATTCAGGTACCGGGTTTGTGGCAAGCCTGAATGCTGTTGGAGATTCGGTTGCTTTCACCGTAAATGTACCGGCAGCAGGAAAATATAATGTGGATATGAGATACAGCAACGGTGCGGCTGCCAAGTCATTGAGCATTTATGTAAATGGAGTGAAGATCAGGCAGTCAGGCTATCCTTCAACAGGGGACTGGAATAACTGGGGAGATGTAACCGAATCCTTAACCCTGAGTGCCGGTAATAATATAATCATGTATAAGGCAGATGTGGGCGATACTCCGGGAATCAATCCTGATTACATATTTGTCACACCGGATTCCGGCTACGAGGTTGAACAGGCGTCAGGACTTCTGGCAAGTATCGGGCTGGCACCTGTGCAGGGCACCGATGAAAATATTGTTACAATGGCACAGGTATTGGTGGATACAGCCTACAATGGCATAACCGTAACACTGGGAGCGACCGGCAATTCAGCCATAGCTGCCGACGGTAATATAACATATGGTGCTGCGGCTGCCACCGGAGATGTAACTTTTAACCTTGAAAAGAACGGAACTGCAAA
>NZ_AORV01000070.1 GCF_000350485.1 Ruminiclostridium cellobioparum subsp. termitidis CT1112 | reverse complement strand
ATGGGGAGATAACTTTTATGGTCAGCTAGGAGATGGAACGACAGCAAAAAGAACCACAGCGGTACAGGTAAGCGGGCTTAGTGAAATAAAAGCCATCGCGGGTGGATATTACCATAGTCTGGCACTAAAAATGACGGAACAGTGTGGGCATGGGGATATAACAATTATGGCCAGCTAGGAGATGGGACAACAACAAAAAAATCTACAGCGGTTCAAGTGAGCAGTTTAAGCAGGATAACGGCTATTGCGTGTGGGGGCTATCATAGTATAACACTAAAGGATGGAACAGTGTGGGCATGGGGATCGGCTCAGTTTGGAGAATTGGGCGACGGAACAATGAGAAGAAAGACCACAGCAGTGCTGGTTAGCGGGCTTAGTAAAATAACAGCCATCGCGGGTGGTGAATATCACAGCTTAGCGTTGAAGAGTGATGGAACAGTGTGGGCATGGGGAAATAATGATTATGGCCAGTTGGGAGATGGAACGACAACAACAAGGGCTAAACCTGTTCAGGTAATAGAACTGAATAATATAAAGAAAATCGCCAGTGGATCCTATTACAGTTTAGCGTTGAAGAGAGATGGAACGGTGTGGGCATGGGGAAATAATGATTATGGACAATTGGGTGACGGAACGACTATAACAAGAACTACAGCGGTGCAGGTAAGTGGGCTTAGTGAAATAACGGCCATAGCGGGTGGATATGGCCATAGTTTGGCATTAAAATCTGACGGAACAGTGTGGGCGTGGGGGAATAATGATTATTGCCAACTGGGAGATGGAACGACAACATCAAGGTATACCGCACAACAGATAAGCGGTTTGAACGATATACAGTCAATTGCCTGTGGATACTATCATAGCTTGGCATTGAAGAGAGATGGACTGGTCTGGGAGTGGGGATATAGTAATGCTGATTTCGAATTTATAACAATCACTACGCCAACTCGGGTAGATGGGTTGGGTAGAATAACGGATATTGCGTGTGGAGGCTATCATAATCTGGCACTAAACAGGAATTATGGAACGATATGGGCATGGGGAAGTAACCTTTTCGGTCAGATAGGTGATGGTGATCTCCAGGGAGAGGTAAAGTTTACGCCAGTGGAATTAAATCTAACTTCTGTAAAGGGCATTGCTTGTGGGAGCTATCATAGTCTGGCAATATATGATGAGTTATCAGAGTATCAAGCATGGGGAGGAGACTTTGAAGGACAGCTTGGTGATGGCACGATAACTGATTCCAGGCCTGAAGCTGTTCGGGTAAACTTGAATAAAACAATCATAGCCATTGCAGGTGGGGGGAGTCACAGCCTGGCAATACAAGATGATGAAGTCTTGTCATGGGGATTAAATATTTATGGTCAGTTGGGAAATGGAGAAAAAAGTTACTATGAGTATCCCAAATATTCATTTGGTACACCTTCTACAACGGTAAGTATTACTACTGCCTGCACAGCAGGCGATATTTTTAATCTAGTCTTAAAGCATAAAAATATGAAAAGTTTTATTGGTCGTACATATACAATTACATATAACACAAATGAAATAAGCAATGTGACTGACCTATGTGGAATGACATATCCAAAAGAGACTACAATAGGGGCTATTGCAGGGACAGGCATAACTATAATTCAAAATGATCCGGGTACAATTAAATTTACTATAGACAAGGCTATACCAGAGGGTAAATTTTGGTCAGGTGTAGCTGATATTATTGTATTTAAGCCGGCAGTCAGTGGTCAGGTTACATTGAATTGCGAAGTTGAATAAGGAGGACAAGAATGTTTCAATTTAAAAAGTCATACACAAAGCTACTCATCATGATTATTATCTTTGCATTACTACTTCCAACCATTATAGTAACTTCTGGTATATTACCGAAAACTAATGTTGCGGCTGCAAATGTTACGAACAAGGATGACAATAAAATTGCAGAAGAAATCTCGAATATGACGGGAGTCAATATAGAAGAAGTACTTAAGTTGAAAAACAATTCATTAACATGGAATGAAGTGCTAAACAAGCTTAAAAATCAAAAATCTAATGAGCAGGTTAATAAGGATGCAAGAAGCATTGTTCTGGCTCAAAACGGATTAGATGATAATTTTTTAAAAAAACTCAATTCAGAGGGTTTTAAGAATGAAGAAATAACTGAAGTGAAAATGCTTGTTGAGAGAGTCATGTTTGAATTAGAAGAAATAACAGCATCAAGTTCTGAGAACGTAAAAAACATATCATCTACTGAGGTTGAATCAGATATAAAGGATGAAGAAGATTTATCTGCATTTAGTGAACTATTAAGTAAAATGGATACAAAAACAGCAGTTTACCTTTTATTAAAACTTAATATGGATTTTGGTACGAATGAAAATACTTTTGATGAATACTTATTGTCTTTACAAATAGACGTTGACCTTGGAACGTATGTTATTGACAAAGATTCTTATGAGAAAGAAAAAAATGAAAAGATTGCAGGATTGGATACAAGTAAGATAATTACTTTAGCAAAAATAGAGGAGAGAATGCTGAAAAATCTTCAAAAAGATACTCCTACTAACAATGATAATAAAAGTTTAAAAGAAGACAAGTTATCAGAAGTGGATGGGACATCTTCGATAGAAGATGAACCTCCTAAATCACCACTGCCAGATGTTGAGTCGACAAACCCTAGAAATCCTTCAGAAGATGTGATGAAAGAGGTTAATGAAATTAAGGACAGAAGTTTAAATAGTGGAATTATGGCAAAGGAGAAATAATAATATGACTAAATTGTTAAAGACAAAAAATATCAGTAAAGTAATTGTAATAATATTAGCGGTTGTATTTACAGCAGGTGTGCTACAAATTTATTCAAGCAAGAGTAATATTGCAACTAATTTATCATCAGATTCATCTGACAAAAGTAAAAAAGCTATTACTGTTAAAACGAATAATGATTCAACCCCAATAAATAGTACTTTCTTAGAGAATTCTGTTAAGATTACTAAGAAGCCCAAGGAACAAATAGATGTTAGTAATTTTAAGTTGGCTTCTGATATAGAGTCTTTAATAACATCATCTGATAAATCATCTGCAGAAAAAAATATTCAAAACTTTAAAAAACTCCTTAAGGGGCTTAATGTTTCAGATAAAAATACTGAAGAATTTACTAGATTGATGAAAAAAGGTCATAAGGTTAAAGATGCCATGATTGCATATGAGTATTTATATGAAAATTATGGTCTGCTTAGTGAATTTGAAGGACTAAATTAAAAAAAAGGAATTAGGAAAAACATGGGCGCAAGTGTTTAAAGACTACAGTACAGAGCATAAGGAGTTTATTCCTACAAGTTTTAAACCGGGATATCTTGAAGAACTTATGAAAGATCCAAAAATTACAATTGATGATATTATGAATGCTGACAGGATCTCCCAAAAAGGTTTGGAAAAATTTAAAAACATAATCAAAGCTAAAAAAGAAGGCAAAACGTGGGATGAAATAAGTAGCAAGCTTGGTTTGGTTAATACGGCTGAAAAACTTCCTAGAGTTGCAATTTCGGAAGTTCAGGTTGATAAATATAAAAAAAGTATGGGACTTACGGAAAAACAGGTTATTGATGCACTGGTTATTGCAGGTAAACTGGGTGAAGATGATAAAACAACATTGAATAAAGTAAAAGCAGGAAATAAAAAAGATGATATTTTGGCCCAGTACTATGAAAAAAAATATAACTAGGGGTGTTATTCAATGAAAAATATTCAAAACCATTTAATTAAAATATTTATTTTATTAGTAATATTTATTACTTTGATGCCTTTTAAATCAGCAAATGCAGAGACGCTTGAAGAGCAACTCAATAACTTGGTAGGTCCAAAACAGCAGTATAGTACTATGCTTTCACCTGCATATTTGAGAAACAATGAAAATGAAGTTAGCGTAGATCCACAAAGTGGTAGTCTGACTTTAAAACAGACGGATTATGTTCTTCCTGGAAGAAATGGACTTGATCTTAAGGTAGAAAGAATATATAAAAATGATACATCAAATGTCCATGAAATGAGAGCTTATTACAGTGGAGGGGCATTGGTTGATTATATTTATTCGGATGTAACAACATCTTCATTTTATGAAAATCGATATAACCTTGGTGTTGGCTGGAGATTTTCGTTCCCTACAATTGAAAACAGACAGAATTCTGATGGGAGCAGCTTTAAATACCTGCATACAGAATCTGGAGATATTTACAGGCTTGTAGGACCAACAGTAGTAGAAGGCATAAATACATATACGCTTGAAAACCATACAGTAAAGGATTTAGATGTAAAAGAGGATGCAAGCTATAACAATGGTCAGTATCAATCAAAATATGTAATGATTGAGAAAAATGGTAATAAGACATATTTCGATTCGGACGGCAGAATACTGAGCATAATAGACAGGTATAGCAATACAATTAAATTTGAGTATTCAGCTATTTCATATACAATAGATGGTTACACTAGGGTTAGGACTGTAATTACAAAAATTACAGATACAGTTGGAAGAATAGTAAATATCCAATATAAAGAAGACCCAAATTTTACTGTAATTAAAAATCCTGATGGCTCTATATCGGGTGATTTACAAGGAAAATTTCAAGTAATAATATATCTACCTGACAGTACTCCAAACGATTTAACAGATAATAAAAAAATTATATATGATAAGTCTGGCTTATTATACTCAAGTACCTCTTTACATAATATAAGAGAAAGAATTCAGAGAGTTTATGATACAGATGGCAATTTAAAATACCATTATTGGTTTGACCAGCCCGACTTAGGATTTACATATAACAATGGTTCGAGTTATTCAGTCACTAACCGCTACGATATCTTAAATCAAATAGATTACTGTAAATCAAATAAATTAACTAGATTTGTATATGGAACTTATACAAAGCAACTTAGTAGTTGGGGCAGTATGCAGTACCGAAAAATAACTCAAATGCAAGACCTTTCAAAAACAGGGTTTGACGATACAAAAACGAACTACTGGGATAAATATATTTGCGATATAAAAGATAAAACTACCTATTCCTATACAAATGAACCGGATGGTTATGGTTATTCGGGATATAATGGTTACGATGATAACTATCTTAAGAATACATATAGGTATTATTCTGAAGTTACTGATATGAGGGGAGCTAAAAATAAGTATACATATGATGGACTTGGCGAAACAATAAATGTTGAAAGCAGAGGCAATGACCACAAAATTGTATCTACGACTACTTATGATACCAATAAGCTGCCTCAGAGAAATGAAAGCTTGGAATATAATGTTGTTAATGGGCAAGCAAGCGGAACACCTGTTAAAAAGGTGGAGGATTATGTGTATGATCCATTCGGAAACCTAACTCAATACTCAGGTCCTTCTTATAGAGACAGTAATGGTAAACTAACAGGTAATACATATACAACGCCTGAGGGAACTACTGTAAATGAACATACAGTAGTATACACTTACGCAACAGACCAGTATCATGCTTTAACCTCAAAAACATGGAAGAAAGACGCAATTACTACATCGAGAATAGCTTATACAGTTGATTTAAATGGAAATATAACTCAAGAGAAAAAAGTACATACTGAAAATGGTACCGATAAATCTATTTTAACTGATTACTTATATGATAGTTATGGAAATATGACACAGAGCAAGTGTCACTATTCAGATAATACTAATAATACTTATACAGAGAATTATGAATATGCTGTTGATGCAGATGGTGTAGATCAAAAAGGTGCATATCTTACAAAGCAGTATAGTATAGTAGATGGAAAAGATATTTCAACAAAGTATACCTATGATTTTTACACCGGTAACAAGATGGCTGATATTGATGCCAAGGGCAACAGTACAGGCTATAGTTATGATGTGCTTGAACGGCTTATTCAAATCAAATACCCTGATAATACAACAAAAAGTTATCAATATATAGATAACTATTATTCTAATTCTGCAGTTTGGTTTATAGATCAGTTAAATTATTACTTTAGATATACATATGACATTTTCGGTAATCTTGTTGAATATGAAAATTTGAATACTGCAGGGACTAAATTACAATTTCAATATGATTCAAATGGAAATAAGATAAAGGAAATAGATGCCCTAGGCCATAGTACAAGATATGAGTATGATAGTGCAAACAGGCTGACTAAAAAGTCGTTTTGGGAGAATGATACTGCACAGAAAAGCTTTATGACATTGGCATATACTACTGGATATGATAGTAATACACCGCTGCTTCTTAACGTTATTGATGAGGAAGGGTATATAAGAAAGTATTACTATGACATTTTAAATAGGCTGGTCAAAGAAGATGCCACACCTGATAAGTCAAACTATTATTCCAAAGTATACTCATATGATTATTCTGGTAACGAAACTAGCATAAAAGATGCAAGGAATAACACAATTAATTATACCTACGATGACTTAAACAGGAGAATTAAACAAGCTGATGCATTGTTTAATTCAACATCATATTCATATGATGCAGAAGACAAGCTTATCATGCAGTCAAATGCTCTTGGTGTATCCACTTACTGGGAATATGATGGACTTGGAAGGCTAGTACGGGAAAAGGCACCTGCAACAGATGGTACTGTGGCCGTAACAAGATATGTCTATGATGAAAATGGCAATAAAGTAAAGGTTATTAGTCCAAAGTATTATGAAAGTGCTAAGGACACGCCGGAATTAGTTACATCCATGACAGGGATATCATATACATACGATATTATGGACAGGCTCCAAAGTACACTATCGCCTGAAGGGAATGTTTTGGAATATAGGAAATATGATTCTAATGGTAACGTTAGAAAGGTTGTTGATGGTCTGAGATATAATGGGAATATTGATACATCAAGTGGAAGTACCTATTACTATGATACTTTCAATAGAGTAACGCAGGAAACTAATGCTGCTGGTGGAAACACCTATTATGTGTACGATGCTGTAGGCAATCTAATTAAGAAAACCGATGCAAAAGGATATATAACAATATATTCATACAATCCGGACAGGACAATATCTAAAATAACATATCCTGATACAGGTGCTGTTGAATACACATATGACAAGATTGGGAATATGTTGACTACCAAAGACCAGCGCGGCAACACTACTAATTATACGTATAACGGGTTTAAAAAAATACTTACAATAAAGGATCCATATAATTATACTATTGAGAATGGATATGACGAAAATGGAAATCTCAAAAGCGTAAAAGACAAAAAGGGTAGTTATTCATATTTTGAATATGATGCCGATAACAGGTTGAAACAAAAAAGAGTACCCCTTGAGTTAAACGGCAGCAATATTATTTATTCCATAGAAAATTACGATTATGACGTAGTAGGTAATATCAAAACGAAAACTACCACAGGCACCGAGGATGCAACATCATCAAGGATATTTAACTATACATATTATAATAATAACCTTTTAAATGCAGTGATTGACAATGCTGGCAGAAGTGAGACATATTATTATGATAAAAATAGTAACAAGATTAAGACAGTAACGTTAAGAAGTGGTGGATTATACGATATATGCAAATATGAGTATGATAATCGTGACAGATTAATAAAAAGCATAAACCTTATGGATGAAACCAGCATATTTAATACTGCCAACATAACTAATATTTCTGTAATACGTGATAGTGAATATACCGGCAAAATCCAGTTGATAACAGGATATGAGTATGACCTTTTGGGAAATAAAACAAAAGTAATTGATCCTAGGGCATATGGTTATTTAGTATCTGATACCATAAACAGGGACAAGTATGCTACAAGATACACCTATGATGCACTTAATAGACTGGAAAAAGTATATAAAAAATACAACGGAGCAGATGTATATACACAATATTATTATGACGCCAATGGTAATAAGACAGCCGAGCGGAATGAGAGAGGAAACTATACATATTTTACTTACGACACCATGAACAGATTAAAAACAGTAAAAGATGCCTTGAGTAATACACTTATGTATGGTTATGACCTTTGCAGTAATAAGATTACTGTTACAAATGCTTCCAATAATACATTTACATATGGGTATGACAAGCTTAATAGGTTGGAAACTATAACAGGCCCAGACAATGTAATAATAACTAAAAATATTTATGATGCAAATGGAAATGTAATAAAAAAAATAGATGCTAAGGGGTACCTATCAGGAAGTGATGATACTGCGAGGTACGGTACAGTATACACCTATGATCGCGCAAACAGACTTGTTATGGTAATTGATCCTGAAATAAAGGCACTTAATGATTCGACAAAATACTCGTTCAAATATGAGTATAACAAATATAACCAAAAAACTATAGAAATAAATGCTCTTGGACAGGTTACATATTATAAATATAGTACTGCAGGCAATTTGCAGAAAGTAACTGATGCACTTGGAATTAGTACTGAGTACACGTACGACAATATTGGTAATATGTTATCGATGAAAGATGGAAGAGGAAAGATAACGAATTACAATTATGGAGCATTTGGAGTACTTTTGTCAAATACTAACGCTGAGAACAGAACTATAAGTTACAAGTATGATCTGGCATTAAATAAAACTCAAATGTTAGATAGAAATGGCAATGAAACCTTATTTTCTTATGATTCAAGAAATTTGATTCTTTCAAGAAGTGTTACACAGACAGGAGACAGTGTCAGCTATAGTTATAATGAAGTTGGTAGTATTTCAAGTATGACTGATACTTCAGGTACCAGTACATATGGCTATGATACTGTTGATAGAGTATTACAAATTAACAAAAACGGAGTATTCCAGTTAGGCTATACTTACGATGCTTTAGGAAATATATTGACTGTAAAAGATAAAAAAGGTTTTGTCACAACCTATACATATGACAAATCCAACAGGATGAAGACTGTAAGCTATACAATATTAGGTACAGCAAAGACTACAGCCTACAATTATGATGTTAATGGGAACAGGCAATCTGTGATGTATGCTGGTGGAGTAACAGAAGAATACACGTATGATAAAAACAACAGGCTGAAAACACTTATAAACAAAAGGCCAGAAGGAAGTGCCATCTCAAGCTACACCTATACATATGATATGGCTGGAAATCAGAAATCAAAAACAGATAGTTATGGCACTACAAATTATACTTATGACAGCGATGGCAGAATACTTGAAGTCCAAATGCCTGGAAAGACAACAGTTTACGCTTATGATGCAGTTGGCAATAGAATTTCCTTAAATGAAACATATACATCTGATCAGGGGAGCGGATATACTGATCAAGCAAGTGGAAGCGAGCTCAAATACAGTGCAAAACACAGTGAATACGTGTATTCGGATTCTAACACTCTTCTTAAGATTATAGAATATATGAAGGATTCTAGCGGAAACGTGGTATTGCAAAAATCTATAAACTACTGGTATGATTATAATGGAAATCAGATATACCAGTCGTCTGAATTTGAAAGTGCTGCCAATACAAGCTTGGCAGAAGACTTTGATGTGACAGTGTCTGGTGCTGCAACTGCTGAGTCAGCTGCAGATAACATTGAAACAGGAGCTTACAGCTACGATGGTTTTAATAGGCTTGTCAAAGTAGACACAATTAAAGGTAGTGCAAGAACAATTACCGAGTTTATATATGATGGAACCGACCTGAGAGTTAAAAAGACGGTGAAAAAATCCACTTCAGGATATAGGCCAGAGGTAACGAATTATCAGTACGATAGGCAGTATGTTATACTCGAAACTGATGATTCAAATAATGTAAAGGCTAGATATATAAGAGGCATTAATTACATAGCCCGAATTGATCCAGCTAACAAGCAGTCGTACTTCTTGTTTAATGGGCATGGGGATGTTGTTCATACTGTAAGTGAAGCAGGAGTGGTAGAGAACAATTACGAGTATGATATATTTGGTACCCCTACACTAACAATAGAGCAGTACCCATGTGCAATTAGATATGCAGGAGAATTCTACGACTCAGAGACAGGACTCTACTATCTGCGAGCACGTTACTATGACTGTTATATTGCCAGATTTATAAGTGAAGATACCTATAGAGGAAAAGCTAATGATCCACTATCACTTAACCTGTACACGTATTGTCATAATGAACCTGTGATGTATATAGACCCGACCGGTCATACAGATGCATATTTAACAGATTTGGCTAAAGCTTCTAAAGGAACTGTTGTATGGGATTCAAAAAACAAAGTAGCTGTTGTAACTGTTAATGGTGTAAAAAAGGAGTTAAAAGTAAGTGATTACAAAAATTTAAATGGTAAAATAGTCATTGATAATAATCAATTTGATGCAATGTTTACTAAAACTTACAAAGATACAAGTTATAAGTCAACGATTGATACCACTGTAAAAAATGGACAAATAACTGCTACTCAATATGTAAAAGATAGTAAAGTTACAGTACAGACGAAGACTCTTTCAAGTATTACCAGTACTTATATACCAACATATAATTTGAGCGGAAATGCAAATCAGGGGGCTGGGAATGCTAAAATAAGCAAACCGGATAATATAAAGCAATCCGGCGGTGCTATAGCACCCACTATGGCACCGCCAAAAGCAATACCTATCCCCAATCCCTTTTTACTAGCTGCCGAAATTATAGTAATTAATTTATTTACACCTACGGTTGTTAGCGGAGGAGATCTGACGCCTGAGCAAGTTCTTCAGGATAAGTTAATAGAAAAGGCTAGAGTAGATGCGCTTACTATAACTGAAGAAACAAATCCGGATAGAGGGACGACTATTTACAGATATACCAATAAATATGACAGACAGAGTTTAACGCCTGCACCTGCAGATGCTATAGTCGTAAGAAAAGGTATTCCGCAAGCTAAAGGTGTTGACGATTTTACGTTATCTTTTTCTACAAATCCTGGTGCAGGGTGGGTTACTACAGTAGAAGCTGTTAATTCTACTGGATACTTAATTGCAATCCAAGATACCACTAATCATGTTAGTATTATACCTAACCCAGAAGTAGAAAGTATATATGGTACTATGAAAGATTGGAGAGATTCATATAACAATGCAAATACAGAACCCCATTTTTATACAAAAATTTTAAATGCTATTTCGACTAGGATAAAATAGTATTATATAATAAAACATTGGATTGAAAGGAGAATTTGAAAATGCAGACACATAATTGGGATATAGTTCCTGGCAATGCGGTAGGTAAATTTAATTTAGGAGTAGATATACAAGAACTTAAAAGGTCCATTGATTTTAATTATACAGAACATGTAGACAAAGATGTTATAATTTTAAAGAATGAAATAATTGAGTTTACTACAAATCTAATACGTAATGAATATAAATTAGTTCAAATAGCGCTAATGAATAATTTCCCAAGCAAATTTCTTGGGAAAATAGGAATAGGTTCAAAATTGTCAGATTTTAAAGATATTCTGGAATATTACTTTGATGAGGAAATGCTAAATAATTATCACATGTACTATTTTGTTTCATCAAAATATCCAGGAATAAGTTTTATTACAGAAAAGCCTTGGGATGAAAATACACAGGTAGTCAGAATAACAATAGAGAATCCTAATTAATTAAGGAGGTGAAAGAAAAACTGTAGATCCTTCAGGATACTGGGCGCAAAAAAATATACTTGTGCCTGGCATTTACTCCTGACAAGGAAAAGCGCATCTATTGGATATTTTCGGATAAAAAAATGTCAGTGTATATTTCACCGGCTATACGCCTGACATGTTCAAAAGTAATGTAAATAGTGAAATGATAAGGAAGATTTTTTTGGATAACAATGCTTGCGAATCCGCAATTCGCGGATTTTGTATTGGAAAGAACAATTGGCACCTGATCGATACAATTGAAGGAGCAAAAGCCAGCGCCATAATTTACAGTCTGGCTGAAACAGCTAAGGCTAATAATCTGAAACCATACAAGTACTTTGACCTTCTTTTGACAGAGATTCCAAGGCACATGGATGATACCAACCTTGAGTTCTTAGATAATCTTCTTCCTTGGTCTGAAGTACTTCCAGAGGACTGTCGGAAGTTAAAAACACAATAATTTAGCCGCCTAAATTGGCGGCTTTGTTTATACATGTACGCATGGTTTACCATTTACGCAATACTTATGAAGTAACCGTCAAATAAAAAGGTGTATAGAAAAAGCCGGAAAGTTGATATATAATAATCACTTTTCGGCTTTAGTACAAAACGCTTGTACATCCGGACTCCATGGTAGAAGCTCTTCAAGAAATTCAGGCTCTTCATTGAATTGTAATCCAGGCATAAAATTTAAAATATATCTTAAATACTCTGTTGTTGTCAATAAAAATGTGCAAAAAAGGCGGAGAAAATTAAGCAGCTTAAAAATTCACGTAAATATTCAAATAATTTTTCGGCGGAAAAAAGTGAGCAGTTTTGGACGGTATCTGCTCACTTTTAATCAACCCGAATCTATGTGTCACTTTTTACTGGCAATCCAGAAATTTTTCATATTTTTGATATGCTTTAAAATCTGAAAAATCTAGCTGAAAGTCGCTGTAAAGATCAATAAACGGAAGATTCTCATCATCCCCAGTAACTCCACTTAATACTTTGATTGTTAATGGCTTTCCAAAGCTTGATAATATTGTCAGCCAAATCAGATACCCATTCAACAGCACCTGAAGGAGTTCAATAATTTCATTTTCTTCAATTTCTCTATCTTGTTCAGCTTCAAGAAAGTTGTAATAGAAATCTAGCAACTCATCATATGTAGGGAGGTTCATTCTCCAACACCTCCTTCGGGTTCGATATACTGATCCCCTTGTTCCTCTGTTAGGGATAGTTTTCTTGGCCGTCCTCTCTTTTCTGAGTTTAAGAGAATTCCTTCACGTTCACGCATTCTGTAACTATCACCGTTGATAACAATAAAATTACAGTGGTGGACGAACCTATCCAAAATTGCAGTAGCTAAAACCGGATCAAAAAGAATTTTACCCCATTCTTCAAAAGTTTTGTTGGAAGTAATAACTGTTGATCGCTGTTCATAACGTTTTGCAATGACTTCATAAAAGTCATCAACACTGTTCTGGTTTAACTTTTTAAGTCCAAGTTCATCAATAATCAATAAATTGCACTGTGTATACTTTTTTAGTTTTTGAGAAAAGGAATTGTCTGCTCTGGACATATATAGATCTTCCAGCATATCAGTTAGAGTGAGAAAAAGTACAGAATACCCTTGAATAACAGCTTTTATGCCAATGGATATTGCAAGGTGGGTTTTTCCAGTGCCTGGTGGCCCAATAAATGCGATGTTTTCCTTTTTTCGGACGAAATCACAAGACCCCAGCTGATAAATAGTCTGTCGGTTTATGCTTGGTTGATAGTTGAAATTGAACTCTTCAATAGTCTTTTGCTGTGGAAATTTCGCTTGCTGAAGACGTTTATGGTTCCCGTTGTTTGTTCGGTTCATAAGTTCATCATTTATGAGTATTTCAAGGAACTCTTGATAAGACAGTTTTTCCTTGATTGACTGCTCTATTCTCATGTCAGCAGTTTTAGTAATCCCTGATAAGTGAAGTTTTTTAAGCTATCCTTGCAATGAATCATTCATTTTCAATCACTCCCAAAGCTGTCATCTGATCATAGGAGGATAAATTTCTTGTGATTTCAGTTTCTTCAATGACTTCATTACTGCTTGAACTGTCATCATCGACAGGAAGCAGGATTAGTCCGCGTTCATAGATTTTTTTAACAGTTCCATAGTTAATCGAATTGTAGTACAGTGCTCTGCGACATGCTTGGTCAATCGTTGTATTATCGTAATTCTTTCTCAATGCAAGAACCCTGGATATATTATGATATAGATATTTGCCGACTAAACCTTTACGGCAAAAGCATAAAAGAAATTCAAAGCATATGATCCGATTTCTTTCATATCGACCTTCTGCCTTGACAATATCTCTTGGACTGTAATATTCTTGGAATCAGGGTAATGTTCAGTATTTGTGATGTGGTCGCCTTTGGAATCTTTGCACAAATTATGGAGGGCGATCTCTTCATTTTTGTAGAAAAATTTTAACAAATTGTTGATTTCAATGATGTCGACTTCACAACCGATATACGCATACGGTGCTGAATAGAAATTACCACCATATGCAACATGGCAGTTTGGAAGCACAGTTCCATGTGCTGTTTTTGAAAAGATAAAGTCTTCTTGCGGGAGTTTCAGAAGTTTAGGCTTTTCCACCATTTCAAACAGCTCTTCCGGAACTTTTTAATAGTTCCATGCATACGTTTGTTTGCAGTTTCAGAGAGCCAGAAAAAGAGAAATTTACGTGCTTCTTCAATATCTGAAAACTCTCTGCCTTTAAAACAATTGTCTTTCACATATTTCACATTTGATTCAACCTTACCTTTGTCTGTTGGGGTATAAACCCTGCAGGGCTGAGCAAAAAAAACATAATGTGCTGCAAATGCTGCATATGTCCTTTGTAAAACTGGCTCATAGGAATCAGCCTTAACTACAGCGGCCTTAAGATTATCAATTTTTACCGTTTCCGGAACTCCGCCAAAGAACTGAAATGCATCAACATGCGATTGGATAAACGATTTTACAGATTGGTCAAATACAATGCTTACATATATGTACCTTGAATAGCTCAATGCCATAATGAAAACCCATGCTTTTCTAGGCTTTCCTTTGGATGGCTGCTGTTTCTGGTTCGCTGGTAGTCATAAAGAATAATTGGAGGAGCATCATACATCTTTCCTGTGCGGTATACCCACATGTAACTTTTTGATCCTGTTGGTCTGCCATCTTTGGTTACCAATCACAGGGGTTTCATCCGTTTGTGATACCTTGCATTTATATAGTTCCTGGTGCAGACGGTCATATAAAAGTGATAAATACCTCTCTCCACAAAGGATAGTCCAGTTTGCCATTACCTGTCTTGAAATCATTACATCGTTTCTGGCAAATTCCTGTTCAATTCTGTTTAATGGAAGTGCATTAATGTACTTCGAGTTTAGGATGGCGGCCTCCAAAGAAGGGGTGACGATACTGTTACGAAGCAGATCATTTGGCCGATTTGCCTTAACAATCGCGCTTCCTTTTCACTACGCGGCCATTGAAACCGACCTCTTTCCAGACGTTTATACAAAAGAACAAAACCGTCTCCTTCCCACAAAATGGCTTTGATGCGATTCGTTTTTCTTCCGCAGATAAGAAAAATCGTGTTTTGAAACGGATTAAGCTTAAATTCATTTTGTACAATAGCTGCAAGACCATCAATTCCGCAACGCAGGTCGGTATATCCGCAGGAGATATATATTTGATCAAAGACACCAGCCCCATTAAACATGTCCTAGTACCTTTAATATACTGGCAAGCAACTCAGGTGATGTCTGATTTGAAAGCTCAAGGCGGGAGTTACCAATACTGAGAACCATAACAGGACTAAAATATTTATCAGTTCTGTTGTCTGACACTTTAAGTGGAACGAAAGCTGTATTCTGCATTGCTACTGGTAATTCAGAAGACAATGAACTTATTTCTTCACGAACCCTACGTTGCCAGTAAAAGAATTGTTTTTCATTAATGCTGTTTTCCTGACACCATGCTTTTACAGTCATACCACTATTGCGACATGCATGGATAATGGGAGCCCACTGAGAAAGGCGGTACTCATGCGTTAATTTTTGTGCATCCATAATGAATTCTCCTTGAAATTAACAAGTTTACTCAAAAACTCATAAGAGTTTTTAAAGTTGAAGCTAAAACTATTCAGGAGTAATTATCACATGGCTGATGCCGTCAGTCGAGGTACTCATGGTTTACCACTTACCTTAATCCCGACATTATTTTGCTCGCACCATAAGGAGAAATTTAATTATGTTGGAGGTAGCTATGTAAACAAAACGGCCGGAGTCGGACTTTGACCGGAAGTGTAGACCCACATTCATGATTCTGTAGTTGCTTTCCGACCAGGTTCTTTTAATACCTGAAGGACGGTTTCGTCTGCATAAATCAACGGTTCGGTCACCAGATTCTCTTTATGGCATCATACATTGGTTCGAGTCATTCATGATCTAACAGAAAGTTTATTGCTTTTATCTTAAATTTGTCGTAATAACTTGATATAATAATTATAACAAAATTAAAAATTTTTTTTATTAAGACTCAGTTGGATGGACTTCTAACATCTTTAAGAAACAGGACTAGGGAAAACTAACACTGTTTATTTTATTTGCTCAGATCCATAAAATTACCAGTTATTTGTACAACTATCAGAGGTAATGGTATTCAAGAAAACAAGAGTATATTAAGGGAGGCCTGGTATGTATAAACTTCTTATAGCAGAGGATGAAGAAATATTCAGAAAAGTACTACCATCAATTATTGATTGGAATTCAATAGGATTTGAGATAATTGGGGTAGTAGAAGATGGATTTGAAGCTCTAAAACTTTTGGAACAAGTAGAAGTTGACGTTATCTTGACGGATATACGTATGCCGCATATAAATGGGTTGGAACTGGCAATGGAAGTGAAAAGCAGATTTCCAAGGATAAAAACCATTCTCCTCAGTGCATTCAATGAGTTCGAGTATGCCAGAAAAGGGATTGACTGCGGTGTATATGGATATCTTTTAAAATCTGATGATGAGGAAAGCATTGAAAAGTACTTTGTTAAACTTTCAAAAGTGTTATCACAAGAAAACCTGATAGGAAAAAACGATGAAAGCCTGTGGGGTTATAGAGAAGCGTTTTTGAAAGATATAATCAGTAATAAAGATTTTGATATAAATACTATTTTGGAGCGGGGAAAATTGGTTTATATAGACATACCTGCTGATAAAATTCTCATATCAGTTATAAGGCTGGATGAATACAATAGTATAGTTCAAACATATAGTGCTGGAAAGGTAAAAAGTATTATTAAAACAATAAGGACATTTTTGGTTAAAAATGTTGAATTGAAAAAAATGGGTTATATCATTGAACTTGATGATATGATATGTATAATATGGAATCAACCTGAGGCGGTTTTCAAACAAAATGTAGAAGCATTATTTGAAGAACTTACAATTGAGATGTCCATTTCGGAAGTTATTCACGGTAAAGAACTAACAGTGACTTTTGTATGCAGTGGATCTATAAATGAATTTCTTAGCATTGGACAAGTTTATAATAATATACTTAAGGCGTTTAAACATAGAACATATCTTGGCGGAAATAAAATCTTATTCATTACCGATTTTAAAGACAGAAATGAACCTGTAATGACTTTCGGTGAAGAGAATAATATTATAAGGAAAACTCAAGGATTAATACAAGATGAAAACTCAAACAGTGTTATACAATATTTCGACGAGCTGGAGGAAGAATTGGTAAAAAAATGTTTTACAGATATTAACCAAATTATTACCTTGAGTATTAAGATTATATTAACAGTTTCCAGTGATGTGGGGAGAATGAGAGGAAACAGCAGCCATGAGTTTTTTACAAAGTTTAGTTACCAGATAAGAGAAATTGGCTATTGTGAAACTATAGCATCTGTTTTTGGGCAGATTAAGGCATTCCTTGCCGAAGTAATTGTTCTGCTGAACAGGGAAAACTCTCCGATTAATAAAAAAATTATAGAAGAGGCTGTTAGATTTATTCAAGAGAACTATGCCAAATCCATTAACCTGGAAAGTGTTGCAAAACATGTAAATGTCCATCCTGTCCATCTTTCCAGACTGTTCAGCCAGGATATGGGAAAGACCTTTAAAAGTGTGCTTACAGATATTAGGATTGATGAAGCGAAAAAAATGTTGATGGATATTAATAATAAGGTTTATGAAGTTGCGTTTGCGGTAGGTTATGAAAACCCGAGGTATTTTAGTGAACTATTTAAAAATACTACTAATCTGACACCTGTTGAATACAGAGAAAAATTCAAATGCTGATTTCCAAGGAAGGTTGCGTCCAATTATGAAAATAAGCTTTAAGCATACTCTTCGGGGCAAAACTGTAATTTATGGAACTATTCTGTCAATGCTGGCTGTACTTCTTACAATTGCATCAGGTTATTTTGTAAGCCATAAGCTTACTAAAAATCAATTTGATTATGTTAATAAAATTACAACAAGCGCTGCAGTAGAAAGAACAAATATGTATATGGGTGAAATTGCCATGACTTTCAATTCGGCAATGAATAGCGACGCATTCGATATTCTTGTAAGCAGCAAATATACCAGCGATTATAATTTATTTAAGGCACAGAATGACTATGAAACATATTTAAAAAGGTTAATTTCGTTAAATGATAAAATTGATGCGTTAGTGCTGGTAAACAATAATAACGATATATTTATAAACATTGGAAATGTGGTAGGTAAAGATTTCAGCGAATACAAAGCTCCTGAATTTATCAAAAAAGTTCAGGACTATGTAAAAGTAAGCGGCAATACAAATCAAGTTTATCTTAATAGGTATTCCAGAAACATTTATGATAGAATTTCTGTTATTAACCCTGTTATTAATCCCGAAAATATGCAAGTTGAAGCAATAGTTATAGCTGTATTAAGTAAGAAACTTACAGAAGACCTGCAGTTTGCCGGAGGAACAATCAATCTTGCCGATGGAGCAGGAAATTATGCCACGGTTATAAATCAGGATAACTCGGAAATATTAGAGGACAATCAGTATACCTTTAAGAATAAGTTGAATTTTAATGGTTGGACCATTTATAATTCTTATAAATTTGACAAGATACAAAATTTATTAAATCTTTATTTTTTATCTATTATAAAATATGGATTATTGTATATTTTTCTATCCTTAATATTATTATTGTGGATAAGCAAACTTTTGGTTAAGCCAATCAGCAAGATGGAAAGAGAAATAGGGAACTTAAATGAGCATGTTATTGAAAATAAACCGATTAATTTAAAAAAGAGAAAATTTGGTTTCAAATCGACTATTTTAATATTATACACGGTTATTGTTACTATTCCTGTTGTATGGTTTACAACAGGGGCTTATATAAATTCCAATAACATTATTGAGAACAGATTAGGTTCAGTCTTTGAATATGGAGCCAAAATTTTATATCAGCATATTGATTTTATCTTCAGTAATTATTATAAAAAGGGAGCGGAAATTGCAGTGTATAATAATAAGGTACAGACATACATGGATGAAATGAACAACTCTGAAACAAAGAGCAGCCTTCAGTATGTACTGAATGATTTCCTATTGTCTAACAATTTTGCAGGAAATAAAATATCAAATGTTTCTATATTAGACAAATCTTTTAATATTATGTGTTCGTCAATATATAACAAGTCTCTTACATTAAATACTATTGAGAAAAAGGATTTTGAATATCTGAATAACAATTATGGAAGATCTTTATGGAAGTACTATACAGATACAAGTTTGAATAATAGTTTTGTAAGGATTGGAATGAGTATTAGAGGAAATGGCCAGGATGTGGAAGCGGGAAAACTTTTGGGCTATATGTTTATGGATTTTGAATCCTCCGAAATAAAGCAAATGCTGGATAACTTCTCTCAATACAGTAATGTATGGGTATACCTGACTGATGAAAATGGGCAGAATACAATTGGAAAGGATGACATTATTCCCCGAACAGAGGATATTATACAGTTAGGTATTGGATTATCTCAGGACAAAGGTAAAGAAAGGGTATCCTTTAAATCTGATGGAAACAGCTACATCATGATTGTAAAAGATTTTAATTTGAACAGTTTTAAGCTTATATATATACTTAAAAATTTTGATGAAGGAAGATCAATACTGTATACCAGCATTACAATACTTGCAATACTGATTTTCTTAAGCCTTATATTCTCTTATGGCTTTTCAGTTATGTTATCAAGAAATTTTACAAAATTGCTGAAAACTATATTAAAAATCAAGGCAGGGGATTTAAATGCCCGATTTAAAAGCAGTACTGTAGATGAGATTGGAGTTCTGGGGGATAGCTTTAATGAGATGTTGGATCAATTAAATAGAATGATAGATGAAAAGTATATTTCAGAGGTTAGGCTTAAGGACGCAGAGATAAAGGCCAGGGAGTATGAGTTAAATCTTCTTCAAGCGCAGATTAACCCGCACTTCTTGTATAATACGCTAAAAACCGCACAGTACATGGTATATGATGGTGATCCAAGAGCTGAAAAAATGATCAAGTTACTTATTGCACTTTTTAAGACAGGTATTACCAGAGAAGAAAAACTTGTTTGCGTAAAAGATGAAATTGATCATGTAAAGACTTATATTGATATCCAGCAAATGAGATTTTCTAATAAGTTTGATGTTATATATAATATAAGCGATGATCTGATGAAATTTAAAATACTTAAGCTTATCCTGCAGCCGTTAGTTGAAAATGCCATATACCACGGTTTGGAATTAAAAGCTGGTAAAGGTGAAATTAGAGTTGATGCGATTAAATATGATAATATGATTGTGTTCAAAATCAAGGATAATGGATTGGGTATTAATACCAATAAGCTCAATGATATAAAAGAACAGCTAAATGGAAAGAGCCAAAGTAAAAGCATAGGGTTAATTAATGTAAACGAAAGAATAAAGCTCCATTTTGGAAATGAATATGGCCTGGATATTGAAAGTCAAGAAGGTGAGGGTACAGAAGTAACTGCCACCATTCCTGTTTTGACCGATTGATAAATAAATCATTCCAATCAGTTAAATTTACAATATGTTTTTTGAGGCAAAAATAGAAATTAATTGCCCTCGACCCTAATAAAAGGTTTGGGGGTTTTGTTTTGCCCTTTTTTGAATAATTCGGATATTAATCCTGTTAAGAAATCTGAATAAATGCTAAATTTCATTCGTGTTTTTATTATGTATACTTAGCTATAATATACACATACAATCGTAAGATACAATATAAACATAAGGGGAGAACAAGATGAGCTCGCAGCAGACCGGCACCGAATGCTATAAATCAATTGGCCGACGTTTCACGTTAGAGAAGAAACTAAAATTGATTTTATATCATAAATATTTATATCTAATGCTAATTCCAGTATTAATCTGGTATATAATTTTTTGTTATGTCCCGATGTATGGAATAGTCATTTCATTCCAGGATTATAGCATGAGTAAGGGCGTATTTGGAAGTACGTTTGTCGGGTTAACACATTTTAAGGAATTATGGCAGGATGAAGATTTTTGGAGGGCATTTTGGAACACCGCAATAATTGCTGTTTACAGAATAGTAATTGAATTTCCTATTTCTATTGTAGTGGCTTTATTATTAAATGAAATACGGCATATAAAGGTTAGAAAAACAATTCAAACCATAGTATACTTACCTCATTTTCTATCATGGGTAATAGTAGCATCCATATTCATGACCTTATTAAGTCCCGAGAGCGGCATTATTAATGCTATATGTACAGGTATGGGTATAAATACACCGGATATCATCTCAAATCCAAATATGTTCCGTGGAGTTCTTATATGGTCTGATGTCTGGAAAGAGGCAGGATTTTCTTCAATAATTTACGTTGCAGCTATGGCGAGTATAGACGCTGAGCTTTACGAGGCAACAGATATAGACGGAGCAAGCCGGTGGCAGCAGATATGGTATGTCACATTACCCGGAATAAGGAATATCATTGTCATTATGTTTATTCTTATGCTGGGTCAGGTTCTGACATGGGGTTTTGATCAGGTTTACAATTTTTATAATCCAATGGTATATGACAAGGGCGATATTATAGATACTTATATTTTCAGGACAGCCTTGAGCGATAATAAGTTCAGTTTTGCAGCTGCCGCAAGTATGTTTAAGTCATTAATTTGTATGACATTGCTGGTTGTATCGAACTCTGTTGTTAAAAAATTAGGCGAAGAAAGTATCTATTAAGGATTATAAGGAGGACACTTATGAAATCAAGATTTAAATTTGGAATAGCTGATATATTAATCTATCTGGTATTAATTATTTTTTCGTTGGCCATTCTGTTACCTATGTGGCACATATTTGTCATTTCAACGTCTTCACCAGAGGTATATTTGAGGGATACATACCATTTGGTGCCTAAAAGTTTTAGCTTAGACGAGTATAAGAGGGCATTCTCCAGTCTGGGTGGTATCATAAATTCATTATTTGTCTCAATAAAGGTAACTGGCTTAGGCACGGCTTTAAGTATGCTGCTTACTTCTATGGGAGCATATGTTTTAAGTAAAAAGGGACTTCCCGGCCGTAATTTTTTGTTTAAGATATTGGTTTTTACAATGTTTTTCAGCGGAGGTTTAGTACCATTCTATGTACTTGTCAAAAATCTGCATCTGGACGATACAATTTTTGCCTTAACAATACCTCTGGCGATTTCAACCTATAACCTGATAATCATGAAAAACTACTTTGCAAGTCTCCCTGAAAGTCTGGAGGAAGCCGCCAAAATTGATGGTTATAATGATGTCCAGATTCTTTTTAAAATAATAATACCTGTTTCAAAGCCGGTATTTGCCGCTGTAAGCCTTTTCTATGGAGTAGCATACTGGAATGACTATTTCATGGCAACACTGTTTATTAGTTCAAATAATATGTATCCTCTACAAGTTGTTCTAAGACAGATGATTATACAAAATCTTGTTATGGCACAGGTAGGTGTAGCAACAGTGGCTTCCAATCCCGAACAGTTCAAAATGGCCTGTATAATTATCGGAATAATACCAGTTTTAATTATATATCCATTTGTTCAAAATTCTTTCAGTAAAGGTATTATGATGGGTGCCGTTAAAGGTTAATACAGCTACTTACATAGAAAAATCCACCGTAAAACGGTTGATTAATATAAAAGGAGGATAAAATGATGTACAAGAACATTTCAAAGTCATTGGCAATATTTTTATCAGTTGTAATCCTAACTGCTGTATTAAGCGGTTGCGGGAGCAATAAAGCAGCTGATGAAACAGCTGCAGTAAGCAGTAGTTCTGCAAGTACTAGTTCGAAAGAGGTAGAAAAGGCGGCTACTGAGCCTGTTACTATCCGATGGGTCAGAGCCGCAAATGAACAGGATCCTACCAAGGACAGAATTTTGATTGAATTACAGAAGAAAACAAATACTAAGCTGGATATCGTTACTTTTCCCTGGGATCAGTTTCCAAATAAACAGAATATAATGATGGCATCAGGAGAGCAGATAGATATATTGAACTGTGATGCGGGTAAAACCCTGAATGAGTGGGTAAAGAATGGTCTGGTTTTGGCATACGATGATTACTTGAAAGATGGTAAATATCCTTACGTGAGCTCAGTTATTAATGCGGATGTATATAAGCTGCTGAAAGTTAACGGAAAAGCATATTATAAACCGATAGGCTTATGTCCGCAGCAATGGGCATACATAATCCGTCAGGATTGGCTGGATAATCTTGGGATGAAGATCCCAACAAATATTGATGAGTTGTATCAGGTAATCAAAGCCTTTAAGGAAAACGATCCGGACAAGAACGGTAAAAATGACACTTACGGTTGGTTTGCAATGGAAAATGGGAAGGTTGATCCTGCAGATGTATTCCAATTTATAAACAGGGCATATGCTGTTAATGCCGGTTCGGGAAAGTGGGTTGAAAAGGCTGATGGAACTGTAACCAGATGGGAAGTATCTGATGGAGCTAAGGAAGCAACCAGATTTGTTAATAAAATTGTAAATGAAGGACTTATAAATAAAGATTGGTTAAGTTTGAAATTTGATTCTGCACAGGGACCGGAATCAGATGCATTTGCTCAAGGTAAATATGGTATAGCATTGACATCTATCCCAAATGTATTTGTTGATAAACTCAAAAAAATTAATCCTAATGCAAAAGTTTCAGCCTTTGCACCAATAAACGGAGTTAATGGAGTCCCGGCAAATGGAGGACATACAGGCGGATACTGGTGGGGTAATGTTATTCCAAGTACAAGCAAAAATCCTGAAAAGGCAATAGAACTTATGGATTATACTCTGTCACAAGAAGGCAGAGAGCTCACTGAGTTTGGTATAAAAGGTGTGCACTTTACAGAATTCAAAGAAGAGAACGGCGGAAGAGTATATTATATAAATAAGGCAGAGTGCGATAAGGATTGGGATACAAAAAAGAATGGTTACCTTTATCCTTTGACTTGGGGGGCTATGAATTATCATGAATATGCGTATATTCCGATAAAAGAACACAATTTCAACTATGATGAAGCTTTTAAGGACGTTAGGTCATGGTTGCCTGAAGATATGGCAACGGGACAGTTTGCAGACTGGCAGGCAAATAATGCAAAATATGCTATTGCAAGTCCTTTGACAAATGTAGTTGACGATTCAGTACTCGGTGATGCCAATAAACTGTTATCAATATTCGCGGAAGGGTATCTCAAGGCAGTAGTTGGAAATAGTAATGATTTTGATAAAGCATGGGGTGAAATGGTAGATAAATGGTTGAAAGCAGGCGGAGATCAGGTTATAAAGAATGGCAACGATTTTTATAAGGCCAACAAATAATGCAACAGATGCAGAGACTGCTGTAATATGTATTAATAAAGAGTAGCCTAAGAATAACTGAATGGGGTGTTATTGCTCCATTCAGTTATTCTTAGGAGATACTTTTGAGTATATCGTTATTTTAGTGAGGAGGTATTAATTGTGAGTAATAATTATGAAAAAAATACATATTTAATTGACCTGGCAGGACAATGGGATTTTCAACTTGATCCGGAGGATACAGGTTTCAAAAGCAAATGGTATATGGGTGAACTGGCCAATAAAGGTTTTTGCCTGCCTGGGACAACAAATGAAAATAAGCAGGGTGAACCGCTGAAAATGGATCCTGTCCTGGCAAAAGAAACAGTTAAATGTCTAAGACAGAAATACAGATATGTTGGGGCTGTGTGGTATCAAAGATCAATCAAAATCCCACTTGAGTGGAATGAAAAAAGGATAGTAATGTTTCTTGAAAGAGTGATGTATCAATCTATATTATGGATTGATGGAAATGAAGTTGGCCAGCAGGATAGCCTGTCGACCCCACATGTTTATGATATTTCTGATTATGTAATTCCGGGGCGAGAGCATAATCTGACTATAATGATTGATAATAGAGATATCCATAAAATAGGACCGCATCCAAGCGGATATACAGATGAAACACAGACTATATGGAATGGTATCGTTGGAAGAATGAGCATATATGCTACTGATAAGGTTTTTTTAAGTGATGTTCAGATTTACCCTGATATTATCAATAGAAAGGTTTTTTTAAAAACTAAAATAGAAAATTATACAAACTTAGATTTAGAATATACTCTTACAGTCAGCGTAAAAAGTATTTGTGATAATAATACTCATAGGATTGAACCAGCAATATTTAAAATAAATAATAAAGATGATGGTATTTTGCAATTTGAATACCAAATGGGAGAACATTTGCTTTTATGGGATGAATTTTCACCCAATCTTTATGAAATGGAATTATTGCTTTCAGGTGCAGGAGGACAACAGATTATTTCCGACAGAAAAAATGTAGTTTTCGGAATGAAGGAGTTCAAAGCTTCAGGTACACAGTTTACTGTAAATGGCAGAAAAACATTTCTCAGAGGAACATTGGATTGCTGTATTTACCCGTTAACAGGCTATCCGCCTATGGAGGCAGAGGATTGGCACAAAATATTTAAGACAGTTAAGGAATATGGACTTAACCATATAAGATTTCACTCGTGGTGTCCGCCTGAAGCTGCATTCAAAGCAGCAGATGAAATTGGAATATACTTGCAGATAGAAGGACCGGTATGGATGGATACATGGACCAATTATACCATAGGATGCTACCCGGAGCATTATTCATATCTGCCAGCTGAAGCGAGAAGGATTATCAGCACTTACGGTAATCATCCTTCCTTTTGTATGTTCAGCAATGGTAATGAACTAAATGGAGATTTTAATCTTCTGCATGACATTATTTCCATGCTTAAAAAAGAAGATGGCAGATTTGTTTATACCCTCACATCAAATTGGGACAGAGCAGCGGATGAAGCAGATGATTTTTTTGTAGCACAATCTGTAGATACGGTTGGAATAAGGGGACAGTATTATCTTGATAAAATGGCGGAAACTACTGAACTGGACTATGAAAATGGGGCTGCATTAAGAAATATACCAATTGTATCCCATGAAGTGGGACAATATTGTGTTTACCCTAACATGAATGAGATATCCAAATATAAGGGAGTGCTTAGACCGATTAACCTGGAGGCAATTTACAATGATCTGAAAAATATGAATATGCTTAAATATTCTGAAAACTTCATGAGAGGTTCAGGAAAGCTGGCACTACAGCTTTACAAGGATGAAATTGAAGCTGCCCTTCGGACTAATGGATTCGCGGGATTTCAACTTTTAGATATTCATGATTTTCCAGGACAAAGTACTGCCACTGTGGGTATACTGGACAGTTTCTGGGAGTCAAAGGGATTAGTTGAGCCTGAGAAATTTAGGCAGTTTTGCAGCCCAACAGTTCCACTCCTTCGAATGCATAAACGTATATACCTGAACGATGAAACCTTCGAGGCAGATTTGGAGTTTGCGCATTTTGGCAGTAGTGATATTAAGTCTTCGACAATATATTGGTGTATCAAAGATGAACAGGGTAAAGAACTGTTTTCGGAGAAAATAGACGGAATTTCAATACCCGTTGGAAATGGGAGCAAAGTATATTCTATCCGCGGCATAAGTCTTAACAGTGTGAAAAAAGCTTCCAAGCTTACAATATTTGCAGGTATGCAAGATGCCAACGTAACAAATTCATGGGATATATGGGTATACCCTATACAGGAATATATAGATGCAGATAAAATAAAAGAGAGTGATATATTATTTGCCAATAGCATTACTGCGGATGTTAAAGACCATCTGAAACATGGCGGAAATGTATTTTTGTCTCCTGAAACATCACTTCTTAGTACAGTTTATCCAGGTAAATTTTTTCCTGTATTTTGGAGCCCGGTACATTTTACAAGCAAAGATCCATGTGGTATATATTGTGACAATTCTCATGCTGTTTTTAAAGATTTTCCTACCGATTTCTATTCCAGTTATCAATGGAAGGATTTATTAGAAAACTCTGTATCTGTTTGCCTCGATAGCATGCCTGAAGGATATGAACCAATAGTACAGGTTATACCGAATTTCTTTAATAACCACAAGCTATCAAACCTCTTTGAAGCAAAGGCAGGCAATGGGAAACTGCTGGTTTGTTCGATGGATATTGAAAGTGAACTTGAAAAGCGTCCTGCTGCCAGGCAGCTAAGGCAAAGTATACTGAAATATATGGAGAGTTCATGTTTTGAACCTTCACAGGAACTTACTATTGAGCAAATAAGCTCTCTGTTTAATACAGACGAAAAAGTTAGTACAGATCTGCGAGATAATCTGGCGCTGAAGAAACCTGCTGTTTCAGACAGTGAAAAATCAACAAGTTATTCTGCTTTAAAAGGAAACGACGGTAATATATACAGTAGATGGTGTGCCAATGATGCACATGTAGGTCACTGGTGGCAGGTTGATCTTGGTGAAGTATATGCAATAACTGGCAGCAGGGTGGTGTTTGAAGAGGAAGGCAATTACCTATATGTTATTCAGGTCTCAGATGACGGACAAAACTGGAGACTGGCAGTGAATCAAACAGGCCAAACCAGCAGTGCACGTATAAGGGAGGATAGCTTCAGTGAAAAGGCCAGATATGTGAAGATAGTTTACAATGGATTGCCTGACGGAGGTTGGGCCGGCCATTGTGAGTTTGATGTTTATGGAGAATAGTAATATAGTTTATGGTAGAAAATTATAATAACATTGTCATAGCGGATAGGGCTTATCTAAAAAAATTAGTAGAAAGTTTATATGAGATAGACTAAGGATAAGGACATGTAAATATTATATCTGCTGACAAAGTTGTGAATAGGTGTAACGAAGGAAATTTCTTTTATAACCGGATGTCAGAATTTTATGACATCCGGTTATTTTGTCTCCAGCAATAACATTGTCAATAGAGGGTATTATTTTCAAATAAAGCACTAAATAATTACAAATATTGAATTATATGTAAAATAATGGTATGATATAATCAAACTAACGGTATAAATATACAATTTAGTGCAATACATATCTTTTATTTACAAAGTAGTGCAGAAAATATATACGGATACGGAAAAATATATTTGGAGGTGGTCTGAAAAGTAACAGTTAGTATTTTTTATATCGAAGTCAAAAAATGATAGGTGGAGGTGGTAAAAATCAGAATTGTGCCTGGTCAGTTAATCAAGTAATAGATTTTATATGTAATAAAATTATTGTCATCGTATTTGCAATACATTTTATGATGAGTTTTTGTTAGTCAATCCTGAGAATGATATTTAAGTATATATCTTAAAGATGATTTTTTATTGCGTATATATCCTAAAAACGAAAGGAATGAAAATTATGTGTAAATTATCTAAAATGATAAGAGTATCTATTATTATTCTAGCAGTGGCTTTAGTTGTTTCATCGGGACAGGTCAGTCTGTTTGCAGCTGAAGTTCAACATCCGGACGGGTGGACTAAAGAGACTCATGGTGATGTAGACGGAAACTATACTGTGGTATTCCCTGATAATAAGGTTCAGCGTATGGATATAACTATCAGTCCGGAAAATTACAGGACAATGGAAACAGATCTGAACAATTTAAACATGACAAGTACTCAAAACCCCGTTTATGTACCTGCTACTATAAAATTTAACAATATTACATGGTGGAATGTTGGTATAAGGTACAAAGGGCAAAGTACACTGTTCACACCTAAAATGAGCGGAAAGCATAAGTTCCCGTTCCGTTTGAATTTCGATAAATTTGAAGATCAATATCCTGAAATAAAAAATCAAAAATTTTACGGATTTAAAGAACTGGCATTTAGCAATAACTGGTTTGATCCTTCATTTGTCAGGGATAAAGTATTTAGTGACATGCTGCGGGACGGAGGTATACCAGCGGCTAGATCCACTTTTTGTAGAGTATATATAGATACGGGCAGTGGTCCGGTATATTGGGGATTATATACAATGACAGAGGACCCGGCGGATGAAATGCTAAAGACACAATTCCCTAATTCCAAAGGTAATTTATATAAGGGGGAGACGGGAGCAGGTGCAGATTTGGCCACATTTAACCAACAGGGCTTTGAAAAGAAAACCAATGAAAAAGCAAATGATTGGAGCGATCTTCAAGCACTGGTTAATAAGCTCAATGCGCCAAGAACAAATGCAGCAAGCTGGAGAGCCGGACTTGAATCAGTCTTTGATGTAAACAAGTTCCTTCGGTGGCTGGCCATAAATACAGCTGCAGTAAACGTTGATACATATGGATGGGTAACTAAAAACTATTATTTATATCAGGACTTATCCAATGGCGGGAAGATGATTTACCTGCCCTGTGACTTTAACATGTCTCTCAATAATAATCCGTTTGGCATGCCCATGCCAGGAATACCTGCAAGTCTCTCACTCAAGGAAATTGGCAGTAATTGGCCTCTTATCCGCTTTTTAATGGATGATCCGGTTTATAATAATATATACCATAACGAAATGCAGAACGCAATGAGCGGCTGTTTCAATCAAACGGCAATAACATCCAGAATAAGGCAGCTGCATGAACTTGTAAGACCCTATGTGGTGGGATCTGAAAGGGAAAGCAGCAATTACAGCTTCCTGTCATATGGCGAGACCCAGTTCAACCAGGCTGTGAATGATCTGGTTAATCATGTAAGTTCCCGACATACTACAGTAAGGGATTATCTTGCAACTGTACCTATCACACCGATATTTAAAAAGGGAGATATTAATAATGACGGGCAGGCTGATGCCTTGGACTATGCGCTCCTTAAAAAACATCTGCTAAATGAAGCCATTTTGTCGGGTGATGCATTAAAAGCGGCGGATGTGGATTCAAGCGGGTCTGTTGATACTCTTGATATGGTCATGTTTAAAAAGTATTTAATGGGACAGATACCTGGTTTTTAAATTCAATTGATGATTTATGGTCATATGATATTATAAATTGATTAAATTTATTGCTGAGAGCGTGAAATAATATACAGTTAACAAATAAAAGTAAATATTTAAAATTTAAAAGTAGATGAAAAATATTGGTTAATATTTTTCATCTACTGCTGTTAGTAAAGATTTATTTTTTGTATTTGTACAAATTATAGATGTAGTCCATTTTTATCTGAATATTATTAAGCTAAGGCTTGTAATAAATCAAAATAAGTCACTTCCTTTAGAGTGGTATTGAAACTGCTGTCTAAAGAGCAAACTGAAGAAATGTGGAAATCATCAATTTCACACATTTCAAATAAACATGATTTTAACTCATTATCAGTAATGACTGAGATTGAATCATTATTTATCTCAATAGAAAAAGAGTCAAGAGGTAAGGATAGACCTCTTCCATCTGCTTTTATATAGCTTTCTTTTAATGTCCATAGTTTATAAAAATATCTTATTCGATCTTTTGGATCCTGTTTCAACAGACTGTCATATTCATAATTTGTAAAGAATCTTTCGGCGATTTTGAGGTCTATATTTTTAACATATTCAACGTCTATGCCCACAAGCTTGTCTGCCACAGCACAAACGGCCCAATTGCCGGAATGGGATACATTGAAATGTAAATGCACAGGGGTTGCTAATAATGGCTTATTATATTCATTTACCCTGTATTTAAGTTCACTGTTTTTTAACCCTGTTCTTCTGCAAAGGGCATAACGGGAAAGCAGATCTCCCAACAGGCACCTGAGAGCATCTTCTCTATGTACAAACCTTTTTATTCTTTCTTTTTTTTCGTTGGTAACCAATTGCATTAACGAATCTGTAGATTTGCTGTCTAAAAAAGAATTGGTCCGAATTCTATAAGTATCTACCATAATTAATACCAGTCTTTAATTATTATAAAGTTCCAGTGCCATGTTTATGCAAAGCAAAATATAAACTTTATTGGATATTTTAATTATATACAGGAATATTTGTAAAATCAACATCGATCATGAGTAAATAAAAATTTTTTTGAGGAAGAGACTTCCTGGGGAGAGCTCCTATTTTGCAGGTTCCAAAACAATTTTGGCATTTTGAACTGATTTGCACATGTCCAAAAGCTGATCACCGTTAATGCATTCAATTACATTTTTGTGGCAGTATACTTTTGTACATGATTTAAAATCACCCAAAGTTATAAGCATACCTCTGTAGATAGAGTTATCACTCATGCATTTGAACAGATTCATGGCTAATTCAACGTCTATAACCTGCTGAAGACCATGTTTCCACACCTCGGTAAATTGAATATTGTTCAACAGAAGGCCGCTTCCGTCTATTCCGCAAGCGGCAGTGGGTTTAACCCTATATCCCAGACGTTTTAGAACTTCCATGATGACAGACATATAATCCTTGAAGTTTAGATATAGCAAATCCTCTTTAGTATTTATAACTTTTAAGATTTGATTTATTTTTCTTTTATAAAATACCCTATAAGTTAATTCAGCTAATTTGATTAACACAAGTAATGTTATAAATAATAGCAGCATAATAATCACCCGCTATTATTCTTTTCATTAAATCATTTTATATACCGGATATGCCGATTTTAGCAAAAAATAAAATGCCTGGGCTCTGGCCCCTCGGATTCAGTGCACAGTGTGCAGGCCCAAAGAGATCAAGTTTAAAAAACTTAATTTACCGCAAGACTACTTTAAACTACTTGTAAAATCGCACACTTCAGATATTCGGTCTCAGGTGATGCCAGTAAAACAGGATGATCCTTGGCCTGTGACCTGTACTCTGCAACCCTGACCTTGCGCCTGGAGTCGGCGGCGGCGTCATACAAAATGTCCATAAACAGCTCAGAGTCAACATGCTGTGAACAGGAGCACGTAATGAGATAGCCTCCTCGTTTAATTATCTTCATTGCGCGAAGATTTATTTCCTTGTAACCTCTGATAGCACCCTGAACCGCATTTTTGGTTTTGGTGAAGGCAGGAGGGTCAAGCACAATAGTATCAAAGGTTTCACCCTTATCGTAAAATTCGCGCAATATATCAAAGGTGTTTGCTGCCTGAAATTTCACGACGGTGTCCAGACCGTTTATTTCGGCGTTTTTGGCGGCACACTTCACCGCATGTTCCGAAATATCAATACCCAAAACACTGTCTGCACCAAAAAGGCCGGCATGTAACGCGAAGGAACCTGTATGTGTGAAACAGTCCAGAACTTTGACACCTTTAACGAATGGAGCAATGGCAGCACGGTTTTCCTTCTGATCCAGAAAGAAGCCTGTCTTTTGACCGTTCTCAACATCTACAAGAAACTTAACGCCGTTTTCGGTCATTTCCACAAGTGTATCAAAAGGGCCTTTAAGAAAACCTTTCTGCATTTCGAGACCTTCCAGCTGTCTGACCGGAACGTCGTTTCTCTCATATATGCCGCGGGGTTTTATTATATCGTCCAGTATATCGACGATTTCCTTTTTAAATCTGTCCATACCAAGTGCAAGAGTCTGAACAACCAGAATATCCGAGAATTTGTCAACGACCAGTGCCGGCAGAAAGTCCGATTCGGCAAAAACCGCGCGGCAGCTGTTGACATCGGCCACCTGCTTTCTATAATTCCAGGCATCATTTATTCTCTGGTACAGGAAATCATAGTTGATTTCTTCATGCTCATAAGTAAGCATTCTGATTGTTATCTGGGATTGAGGATTATAAAAGCCTCTGCCCAGAAATTTATTTTTACTGCTGTATACGTCAATAATATCACCCGGAGTAATATCGCCTTCGGTGCGTGAAATATCACTTCTGAAGATCCAGGGATGTCCGTACTCGACCCTGCTTTCCTTGCCCTTTACAATGTAGGCTTTTGCCATGTCTAGTTATCCTTTCTCAGACTCCTTCTGTTACCGTCTTTGTCAACGATTACCGTATTGTCAAGCGTTGCCTTCAGATTTGCCTTGAAGGCGGCAATATATTCTTTTCTAAGTTCATCTCTTTCAGCAAGTTCAGCTTCTGAGAGGGATGAAATTTTGGCTTTTTTAGCAAGCTCATTCAATCTTTCAATCCTGCTTTTTTCCATAAAAACCGTCCTATCTATATTATTTAAAACATTTTTATTTACAGCATTTTTTACATATAATATGGAGGATATAAATTATTACTATTATATTTATTATTCAAAATGGCACAGAATTTATTATATCAAAAATAATGTCCTTTAAAAAGCGTGTATTGTGTGATATTATTAAAAATATGATACACAAAATTTGGGAGGTGTCGGGAATGGCTGACATACAAGTTGTTATATTTACATTGAACAATGAATTATGCAGTATAGAGGCATCAATGGTATTCAAAATAGAAAAATACAGCGAAGTATCACTTATTCCACAAATGCCCGATTACATAAAAGGACTTTATGATCTCAGAGGCAGAGTAGTTCCCGTAGTTGATTTAAATAAAAAGTTTAATTTGGGCGATTCGGAAATTACTAAAAAGACAAAGATTATAATTACCGAAAAAGACGGACAGTTGTTTGGCTTTATGGTAAACAATGTTCTTGAGATAATTAATCTGAATGAAAACTCAATTGACAAGTCAGAGGCAATAATCAAAGTCAACAATAAGAAATATATTAAGGGCGTTGGTAAAAAGGATGAAAAGTTGTTCTCAATCATTGATCTTAACGAAGTTCTCCTTGACAATGAAGTTGAGCAGGTTACAGAAGTAATTGCAAGCAAAGTGTAGTAGTAACGGTTAATACTGCAGCCTATATGATAAATTCATATAGGCTGTTTTTTTGGTATAATGCTATGACAAGCAAGGTGGCAAGTTTATAATGACAGATGGAAGAGGCAAGCTGACACGTATAGATATATGGTTTTCGACAGCCTGAAAACAGTGATGGATCCTGATAATTAAGAAGATTGCAGGTCTTAGTTTAAACCCATTTTAAACAAAACCCCCGCCATATCTCCATTTAAAGATATGACGGGGGTTAAAACGTTATATTATCATCATCAAATGTATCACTTTTAAGTTCTTACACATTAAACCTAAACAGCGTCACATCGCCGTCCTGCATAACATATTCCTTGCCTTCTGATCTGACCAGGCCCTTTTCCTTTGCGGTGTTATAGGTGCCGCAGGCCATAAGATCGTTATATGCCACAATCTCAGCTCTGATAAAGCCTCTTTCAAAATCGCTGTGTATTTTGCCTGCTGCCTGGGGAGCCTTTGTGCCTTTAATTATGGTCCAGGCTCTGACTTCCTGCGGGCCTGCAGTAAGGTAGCTGATAAGGCCGAGAATTTTGTAGCTGGCTTTTATCAGTTTGTCCAGTCCGGATTCGTCAAGTCCCATTGCTTCGAGGAAATCGGCCTTTTCTTCATCAGCCAGCTGAGCGATTTCTTCCTCAACCTTGGCACAGATGACCATTACCTCTGAGCCTTCATCGGCGGCAATTTCCTTCAGCTCAGCTAAAAACTTGTTGGCTTCCAGGGAAGAGAGGTCGTTTTCCGACACATTCCCCGCGTACAAAACAGGTTTCAGCGTGATAAGGAACAGCTGGTCGACTATTTGCTGCTGCTCACTGTCAAAGGTCATTGACCTGGCAGGTTTTCCGCTTTCCAGGTGAGCTTTGACTGACTCGTACAGTTCCATTTCTATCTGGAACTTTTTATCACCGGATTTGAGATTCTTCCTGGTTCTGTCGATTCTTCTCTCCAGCATTTCCAGATCTGCAAAAATCAGCTCAAGATTAATGGTTTCCACGTCTCTCTTAGGTCCGATGGAACCGTCTACATGGACAATATTTCCGTCTTCAAAACATCTTACAACGTGAACAATTGCATCTACTTCTCTAATATGGGAAAGAAACTTATTTCCAAGACCTTCACCTTTGCTGGCACCTTTAACCAGACCGGCAATATCAACAAATTCAATAACCGTAGGGGTTATCTTTTCAGGATTATACATTTCGGCCAGCTTGTCAAGTCTTTCATCAGGAACTGCTACAATGCCTACATTGGGTTCAATAGTACAAAAAGGGTAGTTTGCGCTTTCTGCACCGGCTTTTGTTATGGCATTAAACAGTGTGCTTTTACCTACATTCGGAAGTCCTACAATACCTAGTTTCATTAATATATCTATCCTCTCATTATTACTGTCATCGAAAATACCATAAAAATTATATACTATATAGTACTTCAATGCAATAATAGTTGAAATTCAAGGGATATATCAATTGGATATTTCATACCATAAGTACATCTTTATAGTACTCAACAATCAATTTATCCAGATCCTGACTTAAAGCCAAAAGTGACTCGTTGTCCAGACTGCAGTTTTCAACCTGTTCATTAAGAACCTCTCTTAAGTTATTTATTTCATCAACCAGCATATTAAAACCCCCTATCCAACATTTTTTCTCATAAAACGTCAAAAAGCTCATTTTTTGTCTAATGTGTTCGTGCGATGGTTCGTAATGCAAACTTCCAATATAGTTGAATTATGTAATAAATTGGTATTAAATTTATTATAAAATGCAAAACGCAATTTGTCAAATAAAAATTTTAAAAAAATAGTTGAAAAAAGTCATTATGAAGTTTGAGAAAAAAGTAATTAATTGACATATAAACAAATTTATAGTTATAATATTATAAGAAATATGTCAGAATAAATGTGAGGGAAATAAACCTATGGAGATAACGATTGGTGAAAGGTTAAAACAATTGGTCAGAGAAAGAGGTTTGGAGCAGCAGGAAGTTGCCATCCAGCTTAATTTAAAAATACCCACCTTCAACGGTTATGTAAGCAATAAAAGGGAACCGTCAATATCAAAGCTGAAGCAGCTTGCGGAATATTTCAACGTATCTGTGGATTACCTGATAGGTTACAGTGACATAAGAGAACCGTATCTTAAGCATTTGCCCGAAGAGATAAGGGACTTCATACATGACCCCTCAAATGAACCGTATCTGGGGTTGGCAATGGATATCAAGGAACGGACTGCGGCAGTGGGCAGTACTAATTATAAAGAAATGAAACGATAAATAATACAATAAATAAAACGGAAACAAATATCATAATTCCCAAAGTATATAAAGTTTTTTCTACAGGTTCGTATTTATTGCAAGGAAATTTTACCGTCCAGAAAATGAACCATATTAAAGTTGGCAATGGACATCAAGGACCGGTTGCTACAGTGGGCAGCAATAATTATAAAGAAATGAAACGGTAAATAAAACAGGGGATTCAACTCATCTTTCACCTAACTTCAAGTACCATACTTTCAAATACTTATTTAAGCTAATAGAAGATAAAAGCTTTTAATATCCACTTTATTGCACTTGCATCTCCGAAAATATCATTTCTAAATATTATAAGAACCATTAAGTAACGTATCAATCACGAATAAAACCTCTTATCAGTTAAATATTTAGCCAATAAATATAAATCTATCAAATGATGGGCTTAAATTTATAATTAGAAAGATAAAGTTATACGTTATTTAATCCGGATTTAATGAAATTAAAAAAACCATGCCCAGCAGGGGTTATTGAAAATATCTCAAGCAGCACTCCGAAACATATTGCGATAACATACATTTTCAGGCTAAAAAATAACAGAATGCAGCAAAGTACCAGTAATATGCCAAGGTATACGATGGAAAGCCTCTTAAATTTCATAATAGAGGCAGGATCGGTTATAGGTTTGGTTGGTGTATCTTTTGGAGCATATTTTATCAGCATATGAAGGCTAAATGCAAATGCAATAAACAAAAATATGGCAACTGCTGCCATACTCCAGTAGATATGAGTATATTGAGATATCAAAGCAGTCATTATGGTGAGTGCCATTGAAACTAAAAGACATTTGCCGTATGTATCGAAGTGATACCCTCCTGCAAATAGTCTTAAGGAGGCCAAGACTATTACAGTCACCAAGGCTGGAATAAAAATTCCGAGAAGTAGAGATACAGAAATCAATATAATACCTTTTACCAGTGTACCAAATAAAACATAAAAGCCATAATAGTAAACTGATCTCTTATTATGATTTTCATTCAAAACATACGCTAAATGTTTTGCACAAGCATATGACCACTTTTGGACAAACCTCATTTAATCTACTCCTTACATAAATATTCAATATATTCCAATCTTATCATAGCGCCACACAAAAATCACCATATTTTTGAAATTTTGGCGATGAACACCTGTAAACTACCTAATACATCATTTTTAGTAGACTTTTTTAAAAAATTAATATATATTAATCAGGTATAAATAAAAGGAATCATCTGTAAAATTCTACTAATTTTAATATGAGATAATTTATTTCAGACATACTTTGTACTTAAGCGTATACTTAGGTGTAATACATTTTCGAAAGTTGTATGAAAAGACGAATGACTTAACGATAAATATCAAAACAGGAGGTAAATATTATGTATTGTAGAAATTGTGGTAACGTTATGAACGATCAGGCAGCGATATGTGTTGCATGCGGAGTACCTGTTGGAAAGGGAAATAATTATTGTCCGTTGTGCGGTGATATAACAGATTCAATGGCTCAGGTCTGTATGAAATGCGGGGTTAATTTTAACGCATATGGCCAGCAGAAATCCAAACTTGCAGCAGGTTTGTTCGGAATTTTCCTCGGAATGTTCGGAGTTCACAGATTCTATTTGGGATATATCGGACTTGGCTTGGCACAGCTGCTCCTAACGTTACTATCATGCTTCATATTCTCACCGTTTATATATATATGGGGTTTGATCGAAGGTATACTGATACTGGCAGGTACCATAAACAAGGATGCAAAGGGTTTCCCTTTAAAAGACTGATAAACGAATAAAGTTGAATATAAATAAATTGAGAAGGGGTTGTCGCATTAGCTAAGAATAGTTGCGCAGCCCTGTTTTTGTGCCTTATTTAACTTCAATAATTTTTTGTGAGATAAAAAATCACATCAATTAAAAGTACAGATATGTTTTAATAAAGCAAATTAAAAAAAACTTATCTAAGAAATCTGATTTTCTCTGAAAAATAATTAATAAACTCAGGTGTTTAACAACTTCGAAATTTACTATTCAATATAGAGAATAAAATTAGGAGTTGAAAGTATGTACACCAGAGCCCCGGATAAATCGGCAGCTGCATATAACAAAAAACTCCAGAACTCATCATCAAGGCAAAAATCCCTGGTCAGGCAGCCAACTACATGGAAAAAATCTTGCGTCTCAGAAGGCTGTCCAATTCATTATCCCAGGAGGATATAAATATCCTTCAGAAAACTATTGGAAACCAGGCAGTTATTAAGCTGCTTACCGATATAACAAAGATACCTCCAAAAACAACCAACTCGGTCAAGATAAAGAAACTATTCCCGGCACGCAGGTCCGGTAATGGCAGAAAAGTCCAACACTGAAACTGCTTTTATTAATTCAGATACGGTTAGTAGCACCGGCACTTGTTTCAAGTAAATCCGATGCAGGCAGCAACACTGGTAAGCAAGTAAGATTAAAAGGAGAGTGAACCAACAAAGGAAACCCTTTTCTGTCAAGGTAAAATTTTATGTGTTAGCCACAGTACTGATATATATATGGGAATATTTATAAAATAATGATATTATTTTATGCACGTGTGTGTCTTTATTGTATAATAATTATAAATAGTTGTAGTTAATAAAAATGAGATTTAATTGCTTGTAGGGCATTAAAATATATGGAATATGAGGAATAAACAATGGACGGAATTAAATTAGATATTGACAAGTCAGTTTGCAATAAAATAGATTTTAAAAAGTTAGGTTACAAGTTCAAATCAAAGCCATTACTAATTGGGGGAATGGCCATGGAATACTATGGGTTGAGAAAATCCGGAGATGATATTGATTTTGTTGTTACAAATGAAGATTATAGAGAATTATCAACTATATACCCAAATAACTTAAAAGATTTGTGGGGGGATTTAGGAGTTTGTATTTATCAATTTGAAATTTGGAAAACTATTTGTTTATTTAACTATGATTATCTTTCGCATGGCTCGGTTGAAGAAAATGATTTTCTTGTAATATCAATGGAAAAACTCCTTTTTATGAAGGCTTTGGCAATGGATGTTGAGAAGTGCCATAAAGATTTACAGTTAATAGTTAATAGAATAAGATTTCTTCAACACGAGAATATTTAAGAATATTTAAAAGGAAGGAATTATTATCAATTTTTTACAGATATTAATCTATATTTTGCAATCAATGAGGGGGGGCGGACGTTTTCTTGGACTATTTAGATAGCTAATCCAAGACTTCGTCTGTACTCCAATGGACTTATATTTCGTAGTGATATTTTTATGCGTTTTTCATTATACCATTTCAAATATGTATTAAGAATCTTTATAAATTCATTAACCGATATTCCAGTCCAATCTTGATTATAAAACATTTCATTTTTAATTCGACCGAAAAATCCTTCACAGGCTGAGTTATCTAGAGAGCAGCCTTTCTTGGACATAGACCGTGGCAGACCTGCATCAGCCATTCGAGATATCCATCCTGGCCAACGATAATGACATCCCCGATCAGTATGAATTAAAGGATGTTCATTTTCCTTTAGATGTTCAATTGCATCATCTAACATATCATTTACAAGCTTAGAGTCTGGAGTTGTACTTATTTTCCAAGTCGGAAGCATCCCATCAAAACAATCTACGATTGGAGAAAGATAAATCTTTCGAGCAGGAATCACGAATTCAGTAATATCTGTCAGCCACTTTTTATTTGGTGCATCTGCATGAAAATCTCGTTCAATTATATTTGGAACAGCAGGAGTAATTTCTCCTTTATAGGAATTATATATTCTCCGTTTTCTTGTCATCACTTTCAAATCTGATTCTTTCATGATACGTCGCACGATTTTTTCTGATACAATGTAGCTTTCTTTAGCCAATAATGCATGGATGCGACGATATCCATATCGTTTATTGCTTTCAACAAATAGCTCTTTAATCCGAACTCGTAAATCTGCATATTTATCAGGTAAGGTTGCTGACTTCTGCTGATAATAATAACAGCTTTTAGGTAACTCTAACTTTTGAAGTAATAATGGCAGTGAATATTTACCCTTTAAGGCAACGATGCAATGCTTTCAACTTAACCTCAAGTGGAGGATGACGCGGATGTTCAGGAGTATTTACTCCTCGCGTAGAAATTTTAATTTTAGGTTTTTTAGCCCTCTCGTCTATTCATGTATATAGAGTCCTCCTGGTGGGATAACCTATCCTTTGCACAACTTTCGTTATAGATTTTACTTGATCATATATTTCAAGCGCCTGGGAGATTTGCTCTTTAGAATACACTTTTATTTACTCCTTTCAGAGTACCATTAGTGTTCGACTTTTTGTCCGCACCCCCAGGTGTGAAGTTTTTTCTGTAAATAGTCTTTCTTTTAAAAATAAATGTTATATTTAAAATTATTGCCAGGCCTCTGGGATTTTTTCAATTATTTTGCTATCCATTTCAGATGAAACAACAATGCCATAAAGTTCATTTGGAGCATGGTATATGGTTTTAAATATGTAGCAAATTCTTTCTTGTCCTTATCTGTAACATATTTTAGAGTATTTCTAACTTGTTAGACGATACAAGGGCTGAGATTCTGTGTCTGGGAATGCAACTGAAATAGATTCTTTTATCCCAGAGAATCCATCAGCACAAATAATAAGTATATCCTTAACACCCGTTTTTAAGCTCATTTAAGATGCTCAGCCAATACTTACTGCTTTCATTTTGCTCGATATTTATACTTATAATATCTTTTTGACCATCCTCATTTATCCCAAGAATTATATATGCGGCTAGTTTTTTATTAACATTATTTTCTGCTCAATACTGGAGATGTCCTTTTGACGCTTCTTTACGGTTTGGGACTCGAAGCTACTTTCTTGGTCTTTGAGGGACTTTGATTTGAGTTTCACCGTAAGAACTTCGGATTTTCTTTGGCTTCATACCATTTCTTGAGTTCTCGTTGTCAGTCCTCTCATAACAGCCTCCAATCAAACTTCTTTTTAGATATAGATATTTGTTGAAAAAAATACAATTATTTATAAAAATGGTGTTGCATTTCCTTTTTGCTAGTGCTAATATATACAATAGTTGCTATAATTACAATAAATTACATTATATAAAAATATTTTAAAAATTTAAGGAAATATTGTAAAGCACTTATTGTTAATAATCGTAGCCATGTCTCGTTAACTAACGATAAGGAATATATCTTAGCTATTTAGGGGTTTATAGATTTTTATAAATGAATGGGCGGAGCTACGTCACTAAAAGGATAAAATAGTGGATATGGGTAACTGGTTTATATTTTACGTTAAAACAGGAAGAGAACAAGAAGCTTGTGATTTTCTAAATAAAGTATTTGATAAAAAAGAGTCTGTAGCATTTATTCCACAAATTGAAACTATTTTAAGAAATTCAAAAGGTATTATAAAGTGTCTTAAGCCTATGTTTCCAGGATATGTATTCCTTGATTCTACTCTAGATGAAGCAATGATTGTAAATATTACATATAAATATACAAGGTTATCAAAGTGCATATACAGAATTTTAGGAAAAGAAAATTTTACTTATATGAAGATAGATAACTCTGAAAAGAAGTTTCTTTTACAATTTTTAAATGATGAATATGTTACAGAAGAATCTAAAGGACTAATTATAGGAGATAAGATTTATGTTACTTTAGGACCATTAAAGGGTAGGGAGAGCATTATTAAAAAGATTGATAGGCATAAAAGACGTGCTGAAATTGAAATTGCATGCTTTGGTGAGTTAAGGCGGATAAATGTATCCTTAGAGGTTGTTTCCAAGATAAAGTAAAATGTGTATTAGGTTATTAAGTATTTACATATTTAACATACACGGAGAAATCGTTATATATTCAATTTTTTAATTCCGGTACTTTATTGTAATGACTGTAAAATCATATTTCTCAACCTTAAAATATTATTAAGAAAAAAACTTATAGTATTCTTCCGTATAGTCCAAAGTCATATTGTCTTCAAAAAAACAGTATTTATAATCGTTAAGATATATAACTTTTTTCAAAACCCATGATATCAATCAATAAAAGCGCCATTTTTATAACACTATTGCCCAATATTCGTTATATGGATTAATACTTTTATGTATTTCACAAACATCACCCCTAAATTCCGGTTTAATGACTTAATTAATTATGAATATGAATGGCAGTAATGTACTGTTTTATGTATTTGATGATGATAGAAATTCATACTTTGGAATCAAGAAAGTTTCTGGACAAAAGCTTGTTGAAGCGGCACAATCGCCATACAACATTTTGTTGGCTTTATTAATAGTTTAAGAGGTTGATATCTATGAATACTGATAACGGAAATTATATGGTTTTTTATCCATTAACTCATCCTCAAAAAAGGATCTGGTTCTTAGAGAAGATATACCCAGGAACATCTTTATACAATATTGGTGGAACAGTAAGAATAAAGAGTAATATTGATTTTGGTTTACTTGAAAAGTCTATAAATATTTTCATAAAAAGAAATGAAGGAGTAAGGTTAAGCTTTGTCGAGAACTCAGGAGAAGTAAGTCAATATATAGTAAATTATGGAAAAGTAAAGCTGGATTTTTTTGATTTCTCTAAATATGATAACGCAGAAGAAGAATTTATAAAATGGGTTGAAATAGAAGCTAAAAGGCCATTTGTTTTAGAAAATGAAAGGCTTTTTTATTTTGCTTTATTTAAATTGTCAGATAATGATAACGGATATTTGGTTAAGTTGCATCATATAATTTCTGATGGATGGTCAACTAACATAATGACAGATCAGATATGTGATACATATATAAGGTTATTAAATGAAGAACAGATTAATGATAGTTTAGAGTGTTCTTATATTGAATATATATTAAACGAAAAAAGATATCTTTTATCAGATAGGTTTATAAAAAATAAATTCTTCTGGAATGAGAAATTTAAAGTTTTGCCGGATATGTCTTTAAATAAAAGCTCAGATGAGATCGAAGGAAAGAGAAAAACCTATGAACTTGATATAGATAACTCTAATAAATTAAAAAACTTTGCAGAGAATTACAAATTTTCAGTCAATACATTTTTTGTTGCATTGTTTATTATTTATTTATATAAAACTACCCATCAGGAAGATATTGTAATAGGTACTCCTGTGTTCAATAGATCCGGGAAAAAGGAGAAGAGTACTATTGGGATGTTTACAAGTACAATGCCATTTAGATTTGTTATAGATGATGATTTAAGCATAGAGTATACTATGGCAAAAATAAATGAACAGTTGAAAGATTGCTATTATAATCAAAAATATCCGTACGACCTACTTGTAAATGATCTGGAACTTAAGAAAAAGGGGTATGACAATCTTTTTAATACCTGTGTTAACTATTATAATACTAGACATAATTTAGAACTAAATAGCTATCAAATAGAGAACATAGAATTTTACAATGGAAATCAAATATATTCTTTGCAACTGGTTATAAAAGACTGGTCCGCAGCAGGAAACTTAACATTAGAATTTGACTATAAGACTAATGATTACTCTGAAGAGCAAATTGATGTTATGTATACTCGTTTGTTAAATTTAACGAATCAAATAATAGTTAACCCATATGAAAAAGTAAAAAAATTAAGTATTCTGACATATGATGAAAGAAATAAAATATTATATGGGTTTAATGACACTAAAAAAGAATACCCAAAAAATAAAATGATATATCAATTGTTTGAAGAACAAGCAAAAAAGTCACCAAATAAGGAGGCTATTAGATTTAATGATAATAAGTTAACTTATCAGGAATTAAATCAAAAAATAAATCAGCTTGCCAGGTACCTTAGAAATAAAGGTATAAAAAATGAAACAATTGTTGGACTTATGACTACCCACTCAATTGAAACCGTTATTGGAGTTTTTGGTATTTTAAAAGCTGGAGGGGCTTATTTGCCTATTGACCCTGATTATCCAAATGACAGGATATGCTATATGTTGGATGATTCGGGCGCTAGTATGATTCTTACTAATGTAGATTTAGATAATACTATGAATTTTAATGGCAAAATAATTAAACTTAATAATCAAAATATATTTTTTGGTGATGCATCAAATCTTGATGTTATTAATAAGCCTGATGATTTGGCATATATTATTTATACGTCTGGTTCAACGGGGAAACCAAAGGGTAGTATGATTGAGCATCAAAGTTTAGTTAATTATGTCTGGTGGGCAAAAAAAATGTATATGAGAAATGAGGATGAAGTGATTCCACTTTATTCTTCTCTGGCATTTGACTTAACTGTTACAACCATTTTTACTCCATTAATCAGTGGAAGTAAAATTATTGTATATAGTAATAATTTTGATGATGAAGAATATGTTCTTTATAAAATAATTAAAGAGAACAATATAACGCTTATTAAGCTTACTCCTTCACATCTAACTTTATTAAGAGACTTAGATAATAGCAATTCTTCGGTTAGACGATTTATTGTTGGTGGAGAAGATTTAAAAGTAAATATTGCTAGAGATATTTATAAAAGCTTTGATGGAAAAATAGAAATATTTAATGAATATGGACCTACTGAAACGGTAGTAGGTTGTATGATACATAAGTATAATTGTGAAAATGATACAAGAATTTCAGTTCCGATAGGGGTTCCTGCCGAAAATGTACAAATTTATATTTTAGATAAGAACCTTGATCCAGTGCCAAGTAATACAATTGGAGAGATATATATATCTGGTGATGGAGTCGCAAGAGGATATTTAAATAGGTCTGAGTTGACGCAGGAAAAGTTTATTGATAATCCTTTTATATGTGGACGAAGGATGTATAAAACTGGTGATTTAGCTAGATTCTTAAATGATGGCAAAATAGAGTACGTCGGAAGGTTGGACCAGCAGGTTAAGATTCGAGGATATCGTATTGAATTGTGTGAAATTGAGAAGCACTTATTGAGCCATAAATCAATAAAAGACGTTGTTGTGGTAGATTATCAGGATAAGAACAATAATAAATACCTATGTGCATATATTGTAATAAAGTCTAATGTTTTAATATCTGAGTTAAAAGATTTTCTGCGTTGTTATTTACCAGATTATATGATTCCATCTTATTTTATTGAATTGGATGAAATACCATTAACTATAAATGGTAAGATCAATAGAGCTTTATTACCAGAACCTCGGATTGAGGAAGTTGAAGATACAGAGTTTATTGCATATAGAAATGAAAATGAAGAAAACCTTATACGCGTAATTTGTGAAGTTTTGAACATTGATAGGGTGAGTATGAGGCATAATTTTTATCATATCGGTGGAGATTCAATAAAAGCAATTCAAATTGCTTCAAAACTAAATGATAGAGGTTTAAAAATAAAGGTTAGAGATATTTTATCCAATCCTATTATTGAAGAAATGGCGCAATACGTAGGGCAAAGCAAAGGGTTGGTTATACCGCAGGGATTTTCTGATGGAACCTTTAATTATACTCCAATGGTATGTTGGTTTTTTTCACATCAATTCAATAATTTTAATCACTATAACCAGAGTATACTGTTGGAGCTAAATCAGAAAATTGGATACGAAATGTTGGACATAGTTTTTAATGAATTAATAAAACACCATGATACATTAAGAATAAATTGCAATTTGCAAACCAGAGAGCTGTTTTATAATAATGAGCATTTGAACAAATACCATCATATTCAAGAATATGATCTAAGAAATCAAATTTATTCGGTGCAAGCTGAAAGCATGAAACGTATAGCAGATGACCTTAAATCAAATTTTAACATAGAGAATGGTATTTTAATTAAGGGATGTATATTTGATTTAGGACAAAGTACGAAAAGATTACTAATTACTGCCCATCATTTAGTAGTCGATGGAGTTTCATGGAGAATTATACTAGAAGATATTGATTTGATGTTAAATCAACTAAATAATGGAATTAAAATTATTCTTCCATCCAAAACAAATTCATATCAGGAGTGGGCGAACAGATTAGTAAATTCTATTAAAAAGGAATCGCAATATGAAATAAGCTATTGGCAGAATACTTTAAGTCAAAATTTTTGTTTTCCTAAAGATTATGATTTGGGTGAAGATATCATAGATAGCTGCTATACTATAGAATTTAAAATGAGTGAAGAGTTTACACTTAATCTTATGACAAAAGCCAACATGGCATATAACACTGAACCGAAGGATTTATTAATAACTTCGTTATTGAGAACAATAAAAAACTTTACTGGAAATGAAGAAATAGTCATTGAACTTGAAGGTCATGGTAGGAATGATATATTAGGAAGTATAGATATTTCAAGGACAGTTGGATGGTTTACAAGTTTATTTCCATTTTTTATTAAGCTGAAAAAGGAAGATATATCATCTCAGATTAAAGAGGTTAAAGAGGAAATAAGAAAGATACCCAACAAAGGGATTGATTTTGGTATACTGAAATATTTGACAACTACTTTCTATGAAAGCAAAAATAAGCACATCAGATTTAATTTTTTAGGTGATTTTACTCCAGGATATAGTGACGCTTTTTTCACTCTTTTAAATGACCAACTAGGAAGTGATTATTGTAGTTTAAACTCATTAACATATTCAATTGAAATAAATTGTTTTGTATTAAATGATAAGTTAAATGTACATTTGACATATAGCAAAAATAAGTATTCTGAAAACACTATGGAGAAATTTACATCTGATTATATGAATAACTTAGAAAATATCATTAAGCATTGCTGTAATAAGAAAGTTTCGGAATATACACCTTCTGATTTTGATACAGTAAACCTAAATTTAGAAGAGCTGGAAAGGATTTTTAGTTGATAAAATCATAGGAGGGGTATAATTGAAAAGAAGGATTATAAAATTTGCATTTATTCTTATTGTCATATTAATATGTTCAAATTCAGTTTTTGCTGAAATTAATGTTAATCATAGCCAACAAAGTATTTTTACAGAGGAAAAACGTATAAGAATAGAGTCATGGATAAACAGTTGTATGAAAGAAGGGAAAATACCTGGTTTATCAGTTGTAATTGTTGATGGCGATAAAACCATTTATAAAAAAGGATTTGGTTATTCAAATTGTAAAACCAAGAATCCAGTTACAGCTGAGACTTTATTTGAACTTGGGTCAACAAGTAAGGCATTTACAGCACTTGGAATTTTAAAACTTGAAAAAGATGGTAAAATTAATCTAAATGATCCGGTAAACAAGTACATTCCATGGTTTAGTATGAGGTACACAGGCAATCATAAAGGAGAAAAAATTAATGGGTATGTCAACATTACTTTAAAACAGTTACTGTATCATTCAAGTGGGGTTCCGTTTTCATCAATAGGAGATATTCCCATTGATGAAAGTGATGATGCATTAGAAAAAACTATTAGAACTCAAGTAGATAAAGAGCTTGATTTTTATCCAGGTGATAAATTTCTTTATGCAACAATAAATTATGATATTCTCGGACTTGTAATTCAAAATGTATCACATATGCCATACGAAGAGTATATACAAAAAAATATACTAGATGTATTAGGTCTTAAAAACACTTATTTATTTAGAAACACTGAGGACAAGCATAACTTGGCAAATGGATATAAAGTAGGATTCCTCAGACCAGTGGAATATAATGCACCTGTATACAGAGGAAATACTCCTGCAGGATACATCATAACTAATGCCGAGGATTTAGCTGAGTGGATTAGAATACAACTTGGAACAGAAGATTCAATTAAGTTCGACAAGAGTGTAATCCAATTCTCTCATATGCCAGATCGTACTGTATCGCCTGGCGTTGACGGATCATCTTATGCTTGTGGATGGTTTGTATTCCAAGACGGTGGAGGTATCATTTCCCATGGAGGAAGTAACCCAAATTTCTCATCGTTCATCTTATTCAGGCCTCAAGAAAAGTTTGGAATAGGTATTTTGGCGAACTTAGATTCTTCGTATACAAAAGGAATTGCAGATGGTATATATAATATAATTCAAGGAGAAAACCCTAAGAATAATATACATGATAAATATATTACTATAGATAATACTTCCTCTATTGTAGCACTAATATCTTTATTGGTGGCACTAGTAACCGTCTATTTATTATTAGTTTTATTGCTTCAGATTATAAAAAAGGAAAGAAAGTGTATTGAAAATCTAAAAGGGATTATTACTAAACTATTATTTCTTTTGTTTTTCCTAACAGGTTTTGGGTATTGTATTTACAGAATTAGCGATATCATATATTGGGAACTTCCATGGTCATTTATTAAAGTATGGGCTCCAAGCAGTTTATTGACATCAATAATTATATTATTTGTAACAGTCATGTTATTCTGTACTTATTTTATGCTCACAACAATTTTTACAAGAAAAAATGATAAAACTTTGTTTGTTATTGTTGCGTTAAGCGTAAGCAGTGGATTTGGAAATGCAATAATAATTTTTGTTGTTAACGAAGCATTAAATAGAACAGACAGTTTTCAATTTGGTCTTTTATTATATTTTATTATGGGGATGGTCCTTTACGTTTATGGACAACGTATTGTAAGGAAAAGACTTCTTTTTTTAACAAGTAATGTTGTTTATGACATGAGAATTGATATGATAAAAGAGATTCTCAAATCTTCATATGAAAAGATTGAACAGATGGAAAACGGAAAGATACATTCAGGCTTAAATAACGATACCGAGGCAATCAGTAACTTCGCAAATGTTATTGTCTCAGCAGTATCAAGCTTAGTAACTCTCATTTGCTGTTTTATATATTTAGGAGTAATCAATATATATGGTCTATTTGTATCAATATTAGTTATTTTCAGTGCAGCAGGTTTATATTTTGCTATGGGCAGATATGCAAACAAATTATGGGAAGAGACAAGAGACCTTCAAAATATATTTTTTAAATTTATTAACAGTTTAACTAATGGTTTAAAGGAACTCAAAATTAACAATAAAAAGCAAGCTGGATTTGTAAATGATATGCAAGAAAGCTGTAAGGAATACCGTGACAAAAGAATTAAGGGTGACTTGGGATTTGCCAATGTTTTTGTTGTTGGAGAATTACTGTTCACTATAGTAATTGGAGTTGTTGCATTTGTTTTTCCAATTGTTTTTAAAGATATTCAAACCAGTTCATTAAAAGATTACGTGTTTATATTTTTATATATGACTGGACCCGTACATGGGGTTTTAAATTCAATACCTCAATTAATCAACGCCAGAATAAGTTATAGGAGGCTTAATGGTCTTATGAAAGAACTAGAATCTTTTGAAACAGTAAATACTGTGAGAGAAGATGTTTTTTTGACTGACCGTTTTTCTCTAGAATTAAATGATATTGAATATACTTATAAAAATAATAATAGCGATTTCTTCAAAGTAGGACCTATAAACTGGACTTTTCAGTCTGGCGAAATTACATTTATTACTGGCGGTAATGGGAGTGGAAAATCTACATTAGCAAAACTTTTAACAGGATTATATATGCCTGATAAAGGAGGTATAACACTTAATAAAGATAATATTCAGCCAGAAGAGTTACGCCAATGCTATTCTACAATTTTCAGTGATTATTTTTTATTTGATAAGTTATATGGAATTGGACAAACAGATGAAAATAAAATAGATGAGTTGCTTAAGGTTTTACATATAAATGATAAATTAAGTATTGATAACGATATATTTAGTACAACTAAGCTGTCAAGCGGGCAAAGAAAGAGATTAGCGCTTCTAGTCAGTTACTTGGAAGATAAGAAAATATATTTGTTTGATGAATGGGCTTCAGATCAGGACCCCGAATTCAGAAGATTGTTCTATGAAGTTCTATTACCGGAATTAAGGGATAAAAACAAATGCATTATTGCAATATCACATGATGATAGATATTTTTCTTGTGCTGATAAAGTTATTAAACTGGAAATGGGACAAATAATTTAAGATATCTTTAGTTATATAAATTAGTGTGTAGTAAATTGAAATATATAGCAAAAATTAGTTTTTGTATTAAGGGGGAATAAGTGTATCAATAAGATTAACTTGTTTTGTTTGCCTCATGCAGGAGGTAACAGTACTCTGTATTTTCCTTGGAGGAAGTTGCTGCATCCCAATATTAGACTAATTTCAATTGAACTTGCAGGTAGAGGTAAACGGGCTGAAATTCAATTTTATAGTAGTATAGAAGCTGCTGTAAATGATGTATATAGTCAAATTGAAGAGTATTTATTTGAAGCACCGTTTGCTATATTTGGTCACAGTATGGGAGGCTTAATTGCTTTTGAACTGGCGCATAAGTTAATGGACGTAGGAGTAAATGAACTTGTTCATTTATTTATTTCAGGTAAATATCCACCTCATATTGAAAAATATTCAACTCCTATTCATAGTTTGCCGGATGCTGAGTTTATTACAGAAGTTTCGAAATTAGGAGGTATTCCGCAGGGAATTCATAAATACAAACCGATACTGAATCTTTACCTCCCAATATTAAAGTCAGATTATAAGATTGTTGAAACTTATAAATATGAGCATAAGTCTAGAAAATTGGATTGCTGTATAACTGCATTAAATGGCAGGAAGGATAAACTGACTTCAGAAATTCAAGGATGGGAAGCTTATACTAATAATAAATTTCAGATGATAGAATTCGAGGGAGGACATTTTTATATTAATAATCAATTAGAGTCGATTCTTAATGTTATTAATAATACGTTGGTAATATAATTTAAAAATATTTAAGGATGGAAAGGTATAACATAAACTATGAGTGATATTACAGCAATTGAGGTAAAAGACTTAATTAAAAGTTTTAGTTATTATAAAAAGGAATTGGGTTTAAAAAATTCTATAAAGAACTTATTTAAGAGAGAACAATTGATTAAAGAAGCAGTAAAAGGTATTTCTTTTAACATTTCTGAAGGAGAAATTGTGGGCTTTCTGGGACCTAATGGTGCAGGTAAGACAACTACCCTTAAAATGTTGTCAGGTATCCTATTCCCTACTGATGGGTATGCAACTGTTTTAGGGCAAGTTCCTTGGGAGAGAAAAAAGGATTTTAAAATGAATATTTCAATAGTTATGGGGCAAAAAAGTCAGCTTTGGTGGGATTTACCTGCAAATGAATCCTTATATCTAAATAAATATATTTATGAGATTAATGATAACGAATATAAATTTTCACTTGAAGAACTGACAGAGCTACTTGATGTAAAAGAACTACTTAAAGTACAAGTCAGGAGACTTTCTTTAGGTGAGAGAATGAAGATGGAGATTATTGCAGCTTTGATACATAAGCCTAAGGTTATCTTACTTGATGAACCAACTATTGGTCTTGATATTATCTCTCAAAAAAAGATACGTGAATTCTTAAAGTTTTATAATCAGGAAAATAAAACTACAATCATTTTAACAAGTCACTATATGAAGGATATAGAAGAGATGTGTAAAAGGACTTTAATAATTAATGAGGGCATAATTGCTTATGATGGTGAATTAAGTAAAATAAATGATGTTTTTGGACATAAGAAGATTATAAAGTTGAGTTTTGAAGAGCAGATTGATAAAAAGGATTTGGAGAAGTTCGGCAATTTAAGAACATTTGATGGCTTCAATGCAACTTTAGAAGTTGATAAGAGTACTATCAGAAGCTGCTCATATGACATACTAAACAGATTTCCGGCAGCAGATTTTAATATCGAGGATATACCAGTAGAAGAAGGAATATCATTACTATATAAAAGAGGTTAAAAAATGAGTATTCAAAGTGTTAATTGGGTAAAGAAGTATACTAGAGTATTTATATTAGGCGTACAATCATCAATGGAGTATCGTGCTGATTTTTTGTTGACAATATTTAGTGCGTTTGTTCCTATAGTTATTCAATATTTCCTTTGGAGTGCAATTTTCAATAATTCAAGTGAAGCTAAAGTTTACGGGTATACTTTTACTCAAATGATTACATATTCTATCTTATCAGGCATTTTTTCAAAACTGTTGGCTACGGGATTTGAGTGGGAAGTAGCAAGTGATATAAAATCGGGGGGATTAAATAAATTTATTGTTCAACCAATAGGGTATTTTTTATATAGAATAAGCAATTTCCTTGGAGGAAAGTTTATAAATTCAATAGTAATGATGTTTATTACCCTAAGTACGTTAGTTGTTTTAAAATACTACCTAAGAAATCAAATAGAGATTGAAAGAATATTTTTTTTATTAGTTATATTATTTCTGGCTTTACTATTGAACTTTTTAATTTTTTTCTGTGTAAGTACATTAGCTTTTTGGATGATAGAGATATGGCAAGTATTCACAATATTGGGAATAGTGATTAATGTAGCGAGTGGGGGTATCTTCCCTCTTGATATTTTTGGAAAAAAATTTCTTAGAGTAATCGAATTCTTACCTTTTAAGTACACAATATATTTCCCTATTAATGTAATAAGTGGAAAGCTTAACTATAACGACTTGAGTAAAGGCATATTGATTCAATTATTCTGGGTAGTTTTCTTGTTTATTCTATCCAATTACCTTTGGAAAAAGGGTATGAAAAAATACGTGGCTGTTGGAGGCTAAGGTATGAATGAGATTTTAAAGGAAATAAGAAAACACTGTTTTATTTATCTTTTAATTGCAAAGAATTGCTTAATTGGTCAAATGGAGTACAGATTTAATTTTGTAATGGGTTTCTTTATCGAATTTATGTGGCTTTTCGTTCGTATACTATATGTTATTGTTGCTTATCAGACAAATATAGTTATAAATGGCTTAACTCCTGATGCGGTTCTACTTTATACAGGTACATATTCTATTATTATCGGAGTATATACAGGCCTTTTTGGGCATAACTTTTATGAATTGCCGGAACATATTAGAAATGGAACACTTGACACGCTAATAACAAAACCAATATCACTTCAATTTATAATTACATTAAGAAATATTAATTTCAGTTGGCCATTATCTGATGTAATTGGTGGTATAACTATGGTCGTACTGGCATGGAACAGGCTCGGAATTAATGTGAATATAATTAATATAGTTGGTTTTTCAGGTCTTATTTTAAGTGGAATTCTTATTTCATATTCTGTTTTTTTGCTTCCAAGGATATTTTCATTTTGGCTGGTTAAAACAAATGCTATTACTTCTATTTCAGAAGAGTTACACGGGTTTAACAGAATGCCATACTTGATTTACAATAAATGGATACAAAGAATAGGGATTTTTGTACTTCCAATTTTTCTAGTAGCAAATTTTCCTCCTTTGTTTGTTCTTCATAGATTAAGTTATATATATATATTATGGGGAATAGTAGCGCCAATACTATTTGGCTTTATAGTAAGAATGGTTTGGAATGCAGGGATTAGGAACTATACAAGTGCAAGCAGTTAAAAATAAAAATACTTTGGTGCATTAAAATATTTAGAGTGGAGGATATCATGAATGTTAAGTTAGACTTTAAACCTTTTGAATTATTTTGGATGAACTGTCAATTTAATATGCTGTTTTCAATGTTAACTTCAGTAGATAATAGTTATAAATCAGCCGCTTTACTAAATGACTATTCGTATATAGTCAATGAAATGGAGACACCGAATAGTACGAAGTATAATGAGTTGACAGTAAGGCCTGCAATCAATAAGTATATAAATATGCTGCTTACTGAACGAAACCCGTTAAATTTTGAAAATAAAGAGCAATGCTTAAAGCTATTAAAAGAGTTAATAAAGAAAAAAGAAATTATTTTACTTGGAGTAGATTTATTTTATTGGATTCCCAATAGTGTTTGTTGGAATAAGCACCATTGGGAACATTATTCTTTTATTAATGGTTTTGATGAAGAAAAAAGAGCATTTTATGTTTTTGATGAAAACTTTAATGGATATAATGAGTTTGAAATTCCTGAGGATAGATTAATAAAAGCTGTAATGAATTTTCCTCTTGAACCTCACGCATTTATATGTAAATTATCTAAAAACATAGAGAAATTTGAACCTTCAATTAGTGAAATAAAAAATAATGCTGGAAGAATAGTTAATGAGATTAACGAAATAATACCGATAGCTTTTTGGGAATTATGTGAAAAGGATTTTATTGAAGGTCATATGTGTGATCTTATTTCTACTCAAATTTTTCAGATAATAAACAGGCATATTGCAAACCAAATTTTGATGCAAGAATTAGAAAGTGAAATTTGCGATGGGCTAATAAGTAAATCTCTTGTAAAGTACTGTATTGAGCTACAAGAAGGATGGAATCTAGTTAAAAATAAACTTCTAAAAATCTATTACTCCAATGATAAAAAATCTCTTAGAAATGATATCAATAAAAAATGCAAATCCTTACTACTTAAAGAAATTGATATGTGGAATATGTTCCTTAAATATACTGACTGAGTACATTTAATTGCAATTATTTCTTTAAGTGGTAATGTGAAGTTTGTAAATGGAAAGTACTTAATTAAATTAGTATCTAAAAATTTGATAACAAAATGGATGGATAATAAGGATATGAGAGAAAGCAATAAGATTAAAGTTCTATTTTTGGTAGTCTACAGCGAAGGTATGGAAATAAAAGATGAAGAGTATGGTGTTTGTTCAATTGTTTCATTTTTGCGTAAGAACGGATATACAGTAATGTTGTTGGGAGATTATGAAGAACAAATTGGCTATAGGAAAATTGACGAGTTCAAGCCGGATATTATTGGTTTACCTGTATACCTTATGTCAAAAGATGCTGTCTATAGAGTCTGTAGTTTATTAAAAAAGTTATACAATGTTCCTATTTGTGTAGGAGGGTATTTTCCAACTTATTATGAAAAAGAAATGATGGAAGAGACATCTTCAATTGATATTAGCATAAGGGGTGAAGGGGAATTAACTTGGCTACGTATATTGAAAAAGATTGAGCAAAACGAAAGCCTGAAGGATGTAAGTGGGATAACTTATCGAACAGAAAATGGGATTATGGTAAATAAAGAACAAGAGGAGCTTGTTGATATAAATGAGTTACCATTTATCGCTAGAGATTTGCTTAGAGATAATGAAATGATAGTTGCAACTATTGCATCTTCTCGCGGCTGTACACGAAAATGTAGTTTTTGTTGTGCAGATAGCTTTTGGCCAAAGTGGCGCGGTAAATCAGCGGAAGCTTTTGTTGATGAAATTGAGTATATTGTAAATGAATATAATGTTGATTTATTTAACATTATAGATACTAGTTTTGAAGATCCGGGTTCAAATTATAAACGTGTCATGTCTATAGCTCAGGAAATTGTGAATAGAGATCTAAAAATAGGCTATCATATTGACCTTCGCACTACATTTCATAAAAAGATTGACAAAGAATTAATTAGTATCTTGAAAAAATCTGGTTTAATTGGTGTCATGTTTGGAATAGAGGCTGCCAATGAAGCTGATCTGAAAATATATAATAAAGCAGCGACTGTAGAAGATAATGAAAAAGCAGTTGAACTTTTTAAAGAAAATGGATTTCATGTAACACCTGGTTTTATTAATTTTAATCCTTATTCAACATTCGATGGATTAAGAAAAAATATAGAGTTTCTTGAGAAGTACGGGTTTAATAGTGCTTTTTGCCGTTTACGTAGCAGTGTGCGCTTAAATAGAGGTACTAAATTATTTGAAAAAATTGAAGCTGATAGGTTGTTAAAAGATGGAGCGTATGATGATCCATACAGGTATAATTTTGTAGATAGTAGAATTTCAGTTCTAATAGAGTTTATAAGAAATTTTTACGATGAACATAACGTTAAAAATAACTATTCTTTCGGAAGAATAGATGCCTATACGAATGAACACTTAATGTTTATAGAATACTATAAGCATAGATTTTCAAGCGAATGTGATAATGGAGCTTTCAAAGTTATACAAATGCATGAACAGCAGATTAGAGAAATTTTATCAGAAATTAACACAAGAAACTCAAAATGGTTTAAGTTACTATTAAATCAGGCAGAAGAATTATGGAGTGAAGAAGCAGCAATAAGTATTATGAATACTTTTTTTGACACTAAACATATGGTAAGTATGGCAAATTTATTGGATAAAATCAAAATTAAACTATATTATGACTTATCAAAGATTGATTCAAAATATGAAAGATATTTTAAGGTACATAAAACGAGAAGAGTTATTGACAAATTACTATAAGCAAAACATCAAATTAATATTTAATTAGGAGGCAGATAGGCATAGTACAAGGATTTAAAATATAGATGTTGTCCGCTTTTGAGAAAAATGGTAGACGCAGGATTTCTTTTTACTATGATTTTTTCGTAAATTAGTGATAGATATGATTACTAGAAATGAGGTTAAGATATGATTATTAAACTAAATAATGAACAAAAAGAATTAAAAGAGATGTTTAGGGAGTTTATAGAAACACAGGTGATACCTAGCGCAAATCGTTTTGATGCTGAAGAGCATTTATCAAAAGATACAATAAGTAAAATGTCTAAAAAAGGATATCTAGAGAGTATTATACCACGTAGTTATGGCGGCAGTGAGATGGATAATATTACAGTAGGAATTTTAAACGAGGAATTAGGTCGGGGATGTTCATAAGTCAGAAGTGTTATTACAGTACATAGCATAATTGATTAATAAGCTAGGTATTTATTATAGATATTGAAAATAAGAGGATATTTAAATGGCCAAATTCGTATTTTTATTCCCTGGTCAAGGATCTCAATTTGTTGGTATGGGAAAAGAACTTTATGATGAGTTTTTGGTAGTAAAACGTACTTTTGAAGAAGCATCAGATATTTTAGGTATAGATTTAAAGAAGATATGCTTTGATGGTACTTTTATAGAACTAAATAAAACAGTTAATATGTTTACTTCTATATTAACTGTTAGTATTGCTTGCTATAGAGCATTTAGCGAAATAGCGAGTATTATACCTTTTTGCGGAATTGGACATAGCCTTGGTGAGTATAGTGCTTTAACTTGCAGTGGAGCTTTAAACTTCGATGATGCTTTAAGAATCTTAACCAAGAGAGCTGAATTAGCGGATAATATTACAAGTTCAGGAATAGGGGCTATGACAGTTGTCAATAGAATTAATTCTAAAATAGTAGAAAATGAGTGTAAGATTATTAACGATAGTGGACGTACTGTATCTATAGCCTGCTACAATTCTAATAATCAGGTTACTATTTCAGGTGATTCAGAGGCGGTTTTTGTTCTAGAGGATAAACTTATAGAATTGGGAGCTCAAGTAACTCCGTTGATTATGAGCGCACCATTTCATTGTTCGTTAATGCGACCAGCAGCTGAAGAACTAAGAATAGAACTTAAAAAGTATAAATTTAATAAGTTTAAATGGCCTGTTATATCAAATGTATATGCTCTACCCTATATGACACCAGATGATATTATTAAAAACCTTGTTTCGCAAATGGCTAATCCTGTTCAATGGCAAGCTTCAATAGATTTTGCAAATAAAAATGATAAAAGTTGTTTTATAGAGCTTGGACCTCAGTCTATACTTACGAGTTTGATAAAAGATAATACCGTAGATGCAAATGCATATTCTTTTGGAGCATATGCGGATAGATATTCACTCTTAGATATGCTGAAGTCTAATTTCCAAGAAGATATCTCAGATACATATTATAATATACAGAAATGTGGTAAAGAAAATATCGAACTAATAAAAATGTGTTTAGTTGAAGCTATAAGTACGCGTAATAGAAATTTTAACTTAAATGAATATCAAAATGGTGTTATAGAAGCATATGAGAAGATTGAGGAAATACAAAATTTTATTGAAAAAAATGAAGGTGAAGCTACTAGAGAACAGCTTAATGAAGCAATTAGATTGCTCGTTATAATTTTTGAAACAAAGAAAGTTCCGATTAGTGAACAAACTGAGCGACTTAATGACATAATTAATAAATCTGGTATGCAGCAGTTGTTCAATATAGATATGTTTATCAGGGAAAAGCCATATCATAGTTTAATATTATTAAGAAATTAAAGGTAATAAGCATTTTTTGGGAGGCAAATTTGATATGAGCGATCAAAGAAAATTAGATATGCAAAATGTTGAGGATATATTAGCGTTAACATCTATGCAGGAAGGTATCTTATTCCACTATCTTTCAAACCCAACAAGTAAACAATATTCTGAGCAACTATGTTTAAACCTATATGGCGAAGTGGATATTGAACTAATAAAAAAATCATGGAATTTTGTTGCTGAAACTAATGAGGTTTTAAGAGCTGTTTTTCGATGGGAAGGTTTAAGAACGCCTGTTCAGATAATTCTGAAAAACTTTGAAGTTCCGTTAACATTTTATGATTTTTCTCAGACACCTGCTAACGAGCAAAATGTGTTGATTAAAAATATAGCTGAAAATGATATTGATAAAGGATTTGACTTATTGACAGAACCATTCCGGGTAATTCTTTGTATGCTTGAAGAAAATATATACGAAATGATAATAAGTTATCATCATATATTATTTGATGGCTGGAGTAATGGTATTATTATTAACGAATTTATTCAGGTATATAGCAAATTTAGCAAGTTTATAAGCTATCCTAAATTGATTAAGCCAAAGTTTAAAGAATATTTAAGATGGTATAACAATCGGAATAAAGAATCCCAGAGTATATATTGGAATAGATACTTAAAGGAATTTGAGGAAAAAACTCAGCTGCCAGTGGATGAGAAGTGTGTTAAACCTGACGAGATTTGTAATTATAATTATATACTATCTACTGAAATGGTAGAAAAGATAAACAATTTTATAAACAAAAATGAAATAACGCTTGCTTCGTTGATATATACGGTCTGGGGGATACTTCTCCAAAAATATAATAATGTAGAGGATGTGATTTTTGGCACGACAATTTCCGGTAGAACACAAGAAGTAACAGGAATAGATAAAATGGTAGGGTTATTTATTAATACTATTCCTTTGAGGTTGAAAACAAATAAACAAGATACGGTAATTGAAACTCTTAAATCTGTAAATGAGGTTTTAATTGAACGGCAAGAGTATCAACACACTCCCCTGGTTGAAATAAAATTTTATAGCGGAATTAATAAAAACGAATCTCTTTTCGATTCAATTGTTGTAATAGAAAATTATCCCATAGAGAGGATTTTAGATTCAAAGGATAAAGGTATTGATATTAGATTTAAGTCAATATTTGGATTTACTAATTTTTATGTAACGCTTAGGGTAATGGTATTTGATGGCATAAAGCTGGAGTTTGTGTATAATAGCAGCTTATTTAAAAGTGATACTATTGAAAGACTTGTAAATCATTATTTGAAAATATTAATGGAGGTAATAAAAAAACCTGATATTTGTATTTATTGTTTATCTATGTTGCTTGAAAGTGAAGAAAAAATGATATTGAATGATTTCAACGATACTCAGGTGGACTTTGGTGGCTTAAAAACAATAAAAGAAATGTTTGAAGAACAAGTAAAGTTGGTGCCAGATTGCACCGCAGTAGTATATCAGGGTGAAAGAATAACGTATAGAATGTTGGATTCGTTGTCTAAACAGTTAGCTCAGAAATTACACAATGTAGGCATCATACCTGGTGATACTGTTGGCATACTTTTAGATAATTCAATTAATATGATTGTTGGTATTTTAGGAGTAATAGTAGCGGGTATGACATACCTACCAATAGATATATTAAGCCCGAAAGAGAGGGTTACATTTATACTGAAAGATAGTGGAGCAAAAGCGTTAATTACCAACAGATATACTGACAATAGTATCTTTGATAATGCCATAATTATTTCTATGGATGGTTTAAACCCTAAATTGCCACCGCCATACCTAGATTTAATTCCAGAACCTGAGAACATAGTATACATTATATATACATCTGGAACTACAGGTAAGCCTAAGGGAATTGCAATTAAAGATGAGAGTCTTGTGAATTATACCAAATGGTTCTCAAAATCAAATAAGTTGACGGAAAAAGATAAAACAATATTGCTCTCATCATTTTGCTTTGATTTAGGATATACCAGTATATATCCTGCTTTGCTAAGTGGTGGGGAGTTGCATATAGTTCCTAGAGAGCTATATTTGGACTCAAATTATATTTCAAACTATATTAAAGAGAATAATATAACATATGTAAAACTTACACCCTCATTGTTTAGTACATTAATTAGTGAGATGGGATTCGAGACTAGGGAATATTTTAATAATACAAGGCTAATCGTTCTTGGTGGAGAGAAAATTGATGTTTCTGATGTTGAGAAACTTAATCGTATATACCCGCATGTAATGGTAATGAATCACTATGGACCGACAGAAACAACGATTGGTTGTATTGCTAAGCTGATAGATTTTTCGAATTTTGAAGTTTTTAAAAGACAACCTGTAATAGGTAAACCTATAAGCAATACTCAGATTTTCATTGTTGATAATGGTCTTAACTTAGTACCCATAGGTGTTCCTGGTGAAATATGCATATCAGGTATAAATTTGGCTAAAGGCTACATTAGTGATGAGAGTTTGACTAATGAAAAATTTATGCGTAATCCTTTTATATGTGATGACAGGCTTTATAGAACAGGTGATATTGGTAGATTTCTAGCTAGTGGTGATATTGAATTTTTAGGTAGATCAGACCATCAGGTTAAAATACGAGGCTTTCGAGTTGAGCTAAAAGAAATTGAAGCAAAGCTTAAAGAATATAAATGTATAAAGGATGCACATGTTATTGTACGAGAAAATAAAGTTAAAAGTAAAATAGTATGTGCATATATTGTCTCAGATTTACAGATTAGTAAAGCAGATCTCAAGAAATACTTATCTGAGTTACTTCCAGACTATATGATTCCTTCAGCTTTTATATTTATTGATAAAATTCCGCTGACCCCAAATGGGAAAGTTGATATAAAATCATTACCAGATCCAAATAACAATATACAGAATAGTGAAAAATATTCGGTACCAGTCGGAGAGATAGAAAAAAGAATTGAGTCAATTTGGTCTGAAATACTTGGGATTGATAATATAGATGTAAATGGTAACTTTTTTGATTTAGGTGGCAATTCTATACTTTTAATAAATATGCATAATAAAATTGAGCAATACTATCCTGGTAGAATATCAGTAACTGATATTTTTCTAAACCGACCATATTTGAATTATCAAAATTGATAGAAAACAAACAATTTACAAAGTTAAATAAAAAAACAGTAAATGGAATTGTAATGCCACATGGATTTGTTAGCGGATTGCTCAGCGAAAATATAGCAGATAAGACTAATATTTATTCCATTTTAAGTCATAGCTTGAGTAGAGACTATTCAAAAAAGCTATCCGAATTAGCAAAGGTTGATAATCTAGAGCCAGGCTTCATTATTCTTTCAGTTTATATTTTTTTGCTGGGAGAGATTTCAAAACAAAAGAAGATAGAAGTTCAGGTTATTGACGATAATGGAATTATAATTCCAATGGAAATTGACTTATCTCAAATTGAAGATTTCGTTTGTCTATTTAAAATTGTATCAGCGGAAATAAATAAATATAAAAAAGATGCAAATAAAGAAATTAAAGAATTAGTTTTGACAGCTAATGAGAAACAAAAGTATATAATAATTCCGGCATTTGGAATTGCAGAAATGGTAAATAATACTGAATACGGTAATCTATTTGATATTCTTATGGAAGTTTATGTAAAAGAAGATTATGTCGAAATTATTCTTAAATATAATAAATATAAAATTGTTAAAAATGAGATCGAATCATTCTTTGAACAAGTTCTATCTTTAATCCAAATATTAATCGATGAATTTAATGATTAAAACTATTGGAGGTATATATAATGTCTAAAGATTTGGCATTTTGCACCATAAGAACAAAAATTAATAAGGATAAGTATAATATTGATACTAATAAAACAAATGAAAAAGATATAGCTATTATTGGTATGTCAGGTAAATTTGCTGAGTGTTCGGATATCAATACTTTTTGGGATAAAATTAAGTCGGGAAGTGATTGTGTTCGGCCTATTATTGAACAGAGAAGAAAGGATTCAGATTTGCTTTTAAAACTTATGGGCAAAAGTGCAGAAAAGGCAGAATATTTTGATTGCGGTTATATGGATGATATTGATAAATTTGATAACAGCTTCTTTGGCATTTCACCTAAGGAAGCAAGCCTTATGGATCCAAATCAAAGGTTATTCTTGGAAGCTGCATGGTCTGCTATAGAAGATGCTGGATACTTAAAAAGTATAGTAGGTTCCAAAACAAGTATTTATGTGGGTTTTTCAGTTGATCAGTTAAATAACTACAAAAACTTTATCAACTCGATTGAACCCGAGAATATGTCTATTGCATATGCGGGTAATGTTACGTCTGTGATAGCAAGCAGGTTGTCATATCTTCTTGACTTAAAGGGGGCTGGCATTGTAGTAGACACATCTTGTTCCTCATCTCTTGTAGCAGTACATCTGGCATGTCAGGAATTACGGAGAAGTGAATGTGATATGGCGATTGTTGGGGGAGTTAAAGTTAGAATGCTGCCTCTTGTAGATCAACAAGTAGTCGGGGTAGAGTCATCCGATGCCAGATGTAAAACTTTTGATGATTCTGCAAATGGAATTGGTGGAGGAGAAGGTGTTGCTGCTGTTCTCTTAAAACCATTAGCAAAGGCGATTGCAGATAGTGATAATATTCATGCTGTCATTAAAGGAAGTGCTATGAATCAAGATGGGAGATCAATTGGAATAACTTCACCTAACCCGGATGCGCAATGTGATGTAATAACAGAAGCGTGGGAAGATGCTCAAATTGAACCGGATACTATTTCATATATAGAAGCTCATGGAACTGGAACAAAGTTAGGAGATCCTATTGAACTAGATGGCATTAAAAAAGCATTTGCTAAATACACAGATAAAAAGCAGTTTTGTGCAATAAGCTCAGTTAAAACAAATATCGGGCATTTAGATAATGCAGCAGGAATGGCTGGTCTGATTAAAGCTGTAATGGCCTTAAAGCATAGGGAACTTCCGCCTTCTATCCATTTAAACAGACCAAACCGAAATATTAAGTTTCAAGATTCACCAGTATATGTAAACAACAGACTTTTGAAATGGGAAGTAAGCGATACCCCTTATAGATGTGGGGTAAGTGCTTTTGGGTTAAGTGGTATTAATTGTCATATCATTCTGGAAGAAGCCCCAGAGTTGATAGAGGATGATATAAGTGAGAATGATAATCTGAAAATTCTAGCAATATCAGCAAAATCAGAGGCTTCTTTAAAACGTTTATTGGTTGAGTATAAGAAATTACTTAAAAATAAAAGTAAGTTAGTGTTAAATAATATATGTTTTACAGCGAACACGGGCAGAATGCATTATAACCATAGGATAATCTTTGCTTTTACAGATGCTAACAATTTAGAAAGTAAAATAGATAAAGTATCATCAGATTTTCTTTCTAATAAGGATGAGGGAATATTTTGCGGTGATTATAAGATAGTATCTAGTAATAAAGAACAAAAGAATATTGGTGAACTTACGGAGGGGGAAAGAAGATTACTAAGTGAGCTGACAGATAAAAAAATAGAGAAATTAGTATCTTTAGACAGAGAAGATAGAGCGTTGTTATATGAAATTTGCAATTTATATGTACAAGGAGCGGAAGTAAATTGGGAAAGGCTGTATGTTAATAGAAGATGTAGACGAATTAGTTTGCCGACATATCCATTTGAGAGAACAAGATGTTGGATGGATATTGAAACTGATTCTTATCAGGAGTTATTACAGACTAATAAACATTATTCAGTGTATTGGAAGCATAAGGAGCTAATTGGCAACAAGAACACAGATTGTAATGGAGTCACTATAGTATTTAAAAATACCAATACTTTGTCAAATAAATTATTGGAAATGTTTAAACAACATGAAAAACCTGTTATAGAAGTTAGTATTGGTAACAAATATAACAAGGTAAACGATACAAAATATGAAATAGAGAATAGAGAAAATGATTATAAAAGGGTTATTGAGGAGGTTAAGAGAGAGGGAATATCACAGATTATTCACCTATTAACTTTAACAGATAATGAACCAATATATTCCGCTGAAATGTTAGAAGAAATTCTGAACAAAAGTACTCATAGTCTCCGATATATTGTAAAAGGTTTACACCAAAATAGTTTAAAAGGGGTAAACATCGCATTAATATCACAATATGTAGAAACAGTAGATAACAGCGAGAAGGTTATACGCTGTGAAAATGCAGCTTTATTCGGATTGGGTAAAGTTATAAATGTTGAGAATTATGATATAAAGTGCAAGTTCATAGATATTGATGATTCTACTGATGTAACAAATATCAAGCGGGAATTGAGTTTTGAAAATTGCGAGAGTAATATTGCGTATAGAAATAATAAAAGGTTTGTTAAGGCATTGGATGTTTTAGATATACAGAAGTTAGATAATGTTAACACTGAGGTAAGAGATGAAGGTGTTTATATTATAACAGGTGGGATTGGGAATGTTGGACTTGAAGCGGCTAAATTTATAGCATCTGGGCATGAGGTGAAAATAGCTTTGATTAATAGGTCAAAAATGCCTGAAAGAGGTCAATGGAGTAGTATCTTACATCAGGGAACTGATATCATTTTATGCGATAAAATTCGACTGATAAATGATATTGAATCCAATGGAAGTGTTGTAGAATTTTTCAGTGCAGATGTATCCAAAGAAGAAGAAATAATTCCACTTATAGATAGTTTCAGGTGTAAATTTTCTAAAATAAATGGTGTAATTCATTGTGCGGGTATTGGCGTTGGTATTAAAGGGTGTAGAGTGGAGGATGATTCTGATGAAATATTTAATAAAGTCCTAGCACCCAAAGTTCAAGGAACGTGGCTATTAGACAAAGCAACTGAAAACGATAAACTAGATTTCTTTATTGCATTTTCGTCACCAATAACACTTACAGGTGCATTAGGATCAGGTAGCTATACAAGTGCAAACGCATATCTTGATTCATTTGTCATGTATAGGAATAGATTGGGTAAAAGGACAATCAATATAGGGATTAATAAGTTTAAGGTTAAATCAAATATTATTGATGATGATAAAAGGTTATTTAGACCTATAAATGAAGATGATATAGCCAATGCCTTTATGCTGGTATTTAGCAAAAACATACAGAGTGTAATAGTTGGTTTATTAAACTATGATAATGAGATTTTATATTTAGAGGGTTATCTTCCGTTTATTATAGATAATAACCTAAAACAAAATATGAAATTACATAGAGAGAAACAGGTTGTCCAGTTAAAAACAACAGTTACTAATGCTAAATCAACTCATTATAGGTTAAAAGGTAATAATGAGCAAGGCTATACTGAGACAGAAAATCTATTGGGATCAGTGTTTTGTAGCGTATTAGGGCTTGATGAAATAGATATATATGATAATTTTTATGAATTGGGTGGAGACTCAATAATTGCAGCTAAAATAGTAAATATAATTAATAAGGAAAAGCAATTAGATATAAAAATAACTGATTTACTTAGAAACCCTAGTATTAAATTATTCGCTAAAACACTTGATATTAACTATTTTAAATGGAAAGCATTAGATAGCAAATGCCCAGTTGAGTTAGTACCTATAGAGAAAAAAGAATATTATCCGACATCCGCAGCACAGAAGAGGGTATATATTGTTAATCAACTTGAAGGAAGTGGTACTAGTTACAATGAGCCTAAAGGAATGCTGATAGAGGGGACTTTAAATAAAGAAGGACTTGAATTTGCATTTGCTGAATTAGTCAGAAGACACGAAGCACTAAGAACCTCATTTGAAATAATAGGTGGAGAACCGGTACAGATAGTGCACAGGTATGTTAATTTTAAAGTTAACTATATAGAAGCTAAAGAGCAGGATATAAAAGAAACCGTAGAAGCATTTATTTTACCTTTTGATTTAAGTGTAGCGCCGCTTTTGAGGGTAACCCTTGTAAATTTGGGAAATAATAAGTATCTCTTGCTATACGATATGCATCATATAATAACAGATGGGATATCGATAGGTATACTTATAAAGGAGTTCAACCTCTTATATAGAGGAGAAGTATTGCAGGATTTGAAAATTCAGTATAAAGATTTTACTGAATGGCAAAATAAAGTTTCAAAAACTGATTTATTTAAAAAAGAAGAACAATACTGGTTGAATGTGTACTCAAAGGATATTCCTACTTTGAACTTGCCTACTGATTTTCAAAGACCTGTAACAAAAAGTTTTGCCGGTGGAAAAATAAATGGAGAAATAGACAGAAAATTAACCGCTAAAATAAAAAGACTAATGTTAGCGACAGATTCTACATTATATATGATACTAATGTGTGTGTATAATATTTTACTGTATAAGTATACAGATCAGGAAGATATCATAGTAGGTCTGCCTGTTGCCGGAAGATATGTTCAGGAGTTGGATAATGTTATAGGGATATTTGTAAATACAATGTCATTGAGGAATTATCCGGCAGGCAATAAAACTTTTATTGATTTTTTGTCCGAGGTTAAAGAGAATACATACGAGATGTATGAGAATCAAAACTACCACTTTAATGAACTTGTGACAAAGTTAAATATTCACCCTGACAGGAGTAGAAACCCTTTATTTGATACAATGTTGATTCTCCACAATGTTGGTGCTCAGGTAATAAATATCGATAACATAAAGGTTTCGCCTTTTTTAATTGAAAATAAAGTTGCTAAATTTGATATTACATTAGAAGCATTTGAGAATGATGGGAAGATTGCCCTGAGTTTGGAATATTGCTCGGCATTATTTAAGAGAAGTACTGCAGATAATATGTTGGAACAGTTTGTTAAAATTATGGGACAAATAACGTGCAATCCTAACATTTTATTATCTCAAATTAAAAT
>NZ_AORV01000069.1 GCF_000350485.1 Ruminiclostridium cellobioparum subsp. termitidis CT1112 | reverse complement strand
AAGTAGATAGTCTAAAAAATCTATGAGTTAGTTTCAAATCTTCTTATAATGGCTAGATTCCAAACTAAATTTTTCGATTGTAGAAAAATTTAGTTACACTAGTGGCATTTCATCGAGGCAAAGCCTCGTTACTTCGATACATTATTTAGCTCCCAAGGAGCAAAATTTTCTGGTGGAAATGACGAGATGGCCACACCCGTTCCCATACCGAACACGGCAGTTAAGCATCTCAGTGCTGATAATACTTGGCTGGCAACGGCCCGGAAAAGTAAGTCTCTGCCAGATTTATATCAAAGCCTTAAGCGTAAAAGCTTAAGGCTTTGTTTATGTGCGCCCAGCATGGAAGAATTTGAAGTTTCAGCTTCTGGTCAGCTGAGATACTTTTCTCCTGATACATATATTTCAGGAGCAGTCTGAAAGCTGCTTTGTACGATTTTATCGTATTCGGACTGGCACCTACTGCACCCGGAAGGTATTCTGTTACAAAACTGTTCAGCAGTTCAAGAAATGAGGAGGCTTTATGTTTCATGCGCCACCTCCGGAAATACATCTGCTGAATAATCAGAAAACAGCTCCATTGCCACCGGAAACAGTTCACTGCTGAACTTCATGTATTTTTCGGTTTCCTGTAAGCTGTCATGCCCGAGATATATGGAGAGATAAGGTACTGAATCATCAATCTTTCTCCCGGCTTTTTCTGCCTTGGCAAAGGACTTGAAGACGAAAACATGACGCATGCAATGCAGGCAGGGACTGCGTTCATGCTTTTTTCGTCCAGGAGAAGATATTTCTGCAAGACGGAGTATCTTCTCAAACCAGTGCTGGGTATCCTTCGGCGTCATTGATTCATCTTTTACAAAAACGGGAAATAGCCAGGCATCAGGAACCCCAACGATTCCCATTGTCAGACGGTAACGTTCCAGAATCTCAGTCAACAAAGGATGCATCGGCACTAGTCGCTGCTTATCACCTTTTGTATGCCTCATAATCAAGGTCCCACCAATCAGGTCGACATCCCTCATCTTTAAGGCAAGCGTTTCTCCTATCCGGAGCCCGCAGCCATATGGGCATATGTGCTCTTACTGAGTGATGTCTGCCGTATGGACAGAAAATCTTCAAGTTCTTTCCGAAAGGGACTATTGAATGTTGTCATAGCTGTAGCCTCCCTTCCAGAAACTCTTTGAAACAACCAGAAGGTGCAGGAGGCTCAATAGCATACTCGCGGAGCCTTTCGATATCAACCTTTACATAGTGCTTGATGGCATCAGGGTCTGTATGTCCAAGAATTTTCCGTATTACATCATATGCCACAATATGGTTTATCATTGAGCTGGCTAGAGAAGAACGGAACACATGGGGACCATGCTTCTTGTCAGAGATATCGATTCCTGATTTACCGAAATATTTGTTAGGCTCGAAGCGGACTACAGAAGTGGTTATCTTCTCGAATGGGGCATTTGCTCTAAGGAATACATAAGACTGATCCGATTCCGGCCTTCCGTTCTTAAGATAATCAGCTAATGCAGTTTTTACCGCCGGGACCATGGGAAGGACAAGGGGCTCACCCGTCTTTTCCTGTGTAATACTGATAGTGTCGTTGCCGAAGTCAAGCGACGAAAAAGTGAGGTTTGCTATATCGCCGGATCTCATTCCAAGCCGAGTTGCGAGAAGCAGCATCGCATAATCGCGTTTTCCGATTTTGGGATCGGTATCTATCATTTCCTCAAAACGGTTGATTTCATCCTCTGTATAGGTACTCGGTAGGCGGAACGCTCTCTTAAAATGAGGGATAATAGCTGAGAAATCATGATTTATCAAACCGGCACTATTCAGATACGGCAGAAACATCCTGATGACAGCCCATCCGTCTTTGTTGTTCTGCATGAGGCTTGCCTTGCCGATGACGGCAGCGTCCACACACCTAAGGTCATGGCATCCAAGGGATTCGAGATGGCAGTAGAATTCCCGAAGAAAATATCTCTTTCCAATAATTGTTGATTCTCTGTTTCCGGCATCTCTGCATTTCCGCAGATATGCATCCATCAATATGGCGTAGTTTTCGGGCAATGGGGTGAGTTCCGTTTTGTGCTGGATCTGATACTTGCCATTACAGTAATCATTTAAGCAATAAATGACTGTATTAATGTATTGCCGACTGCTTTTGCTGAGCACATGCGTTGAAAGATAATCATCAATAAATTTCTGGCCGACAGTCGGGTCATATGTGACGACGTCGTTTGCGATCATATATCGCTCAAGCTGCTTCAGCTTCCGGTGATAATTATTGATGGTATCATTTCCGTAAGTCTTGTCCTGAAGTAGTTTCAGTAGACCCTTCTTCAATGAATCAAACGACTTGTGTCCGTATTGTCTTGTACTCATAACTGTCTCCTTTCACAACAGAAATATCAAGGTACATTTCTATTGTAATAGAGGAAGGATTATTTGAGAGGACTGGCGAAAATACAGCAATTATGCAGCCTGCACAGAATCTCCTTGGATAATCATATTACTAGGATAATGGCTAAAGCATAGACACCGAGTAATTCCCATCATAGGTATCTGAAATGTGGAATCCATGAAACCCTGCCAAAAACTCTTTTGCGTGATTCCCATAACGGGTTCGCGTATACTCACAGGATGATGGGTAGATCTTCACAGCTTCCACTCCGGTGTACCCAGATATACGACTTGCTGGAGGCTTCCTTTCCTTCCTCATGGTTGACCTGCCAGGTGGTTTCGTCACTCATGATAATGCTGCAATTTTACAAGCTGTTGGTGCATCCTGTCATACAGTGGCTTTAACCAATCTTTGGCACAACGGATAACCCAATTTGTCATAGTGTCTCTCTTAAGTGGAGCTCCCATTCTTCGAAAATCCCGTTCCTGGCGGTATATAGGGACAGATAGCAGATATTTCTGATACATAATCCATGAGACAATGGAAGGGGAAGCTACCGAATGCTTCAGAACAGGTGTCGGTACAGGCGCACTGCAGATCACATCCTCCGGGGATTCATCGCTTGTACCGCATTCCATGCATTTATAGATATATTGAACATAATCTTTCATTACCAGCTTGGCCGGAATGTATTCCATTTCCGCCTTACCTTTTTCTTTCCAATGATCTTCATTTCATTTTCACAGATATGCACAGAGCTTCTTCCAGATTGAGGATACACTCTATGGTTTCCCGGGTCAGGTTGGCAGTTAGCTTCTCTCGGTCACCCTTTTTCCTTAACGGTTTTTTACGCTCCTTAAGATGAATGACAGGAGTCTCTTCAATTACCATGAGATTCCGTTGTGTCTTCTTCCCAAAAAGAACATTGGCCTTCGGTTGGCGGTGTTTTTTCACTGTATGCACTAAAACGCTGTTTGGCTGCATACAAGACTGCCTGCGTCAGGGCTTCGACATTATGTTCCAGTCGTTTCACCTTTTCTAACAGGAATAGGTTTTCATTTTCAAGTATCAGAAGGTATTCCGGCAGTACAGGCAAGAGGGAATAAATTTAATGAACCCGATGCTGGAATAATTGAAAATCAGGAAAATAATAAAAATTTAATTAATACAGATGATTTAGCTAATAAAAAGTATTGCCAACCAAATGACTTTAAAGGTACAGACAAAAATACTGTGATTGAAAAAATGTCTATAGGAAAGGTTGCCTTACGTAGCTGTACAAGCAAGTTCAGATCATGGGTTAATGGATTAAATTTAAAATTACATAGTTCAAGGTCACGAAAGTCATGCAAAAATGAACCGGGGGGAGGTCATGGACGACCTGCCAGGAACTTAACCAATTAACTGAGTTACTGAAAAAGAAACTGTATATTTATACAATATTAGTTATATACAATTCATTAGTGCTTAGCTTACGATATCATTCGCAAAATCGATCATGTTAATAAATAATGTTTTTTGATTATGTTATATAATGTTAAATCCTTGTAAAATATAGTAGATTTATATTAGTGCTCATTTACAGAAGTGCAAAATAAATATAAAATAGACAAAGTATGTAATATACCATATATTTCATATAAATATATGTATGTACTTACATTCTTATATTTATTATGTAAAAAATGATTCGGAGGAGCTTTTATGTTGAAAAAAATGAAGTGTTTGTCTGTTTTTTTAGTTTTGCTTTTTATGCTTCAAAGTATTTTAATGCCAGCAGTATATGCGACAGAAGCAAAGGATGTAGTTATGGAAATATCTGAGCAACAGCTTACTCTTACGAATTTTGGTAATACATCTAACTCTGTAGAATTAGTGTGGACAAGCATTGGAAACAGCATTAATGCTATGTCTTATGATATTTACCGAAATGATAGCCTTATAAAAACAACTGAAAGCTTTGCTTATACTGATACAGAACTTACTCCAGATACAGAGTATAAGTATATGGTAAGAGCAAAAGATCTTGATGGGAATGTTATTGCAGAGAGCAATTCAATAAATGTAATAACTGCTCTAAATGATTCAATAGCAGATGAAGTATCTATTATTGCTACTTCATCTGCTATTGCACTTGAACCATCAAAATCGGAAGAACTTGTAAAAGAAAACCCTGACTTTGAAACGGATAGGTTCATAATAAAATATAAAAATCAGAATAGCATGATGAGAGCTAGAGAAGCTTTTACAAAAATAGACAAGATTGACAATAGCTCAAAAAATAGCATGAATAATAAAAAAAATAGTAAAGACATGGATTTTGATATCATAATGCTGAATAAAAAAGAAAAGCTCAGGGATATTGTTGCTGATCTGCAAAAAAATGATTTAGAAAATGATATCGAATATATACAGCCAGATTATCAACTAAGCTTATCCTCAAATGATCCTTATTATAGCAGCCAATGGGGATTGGAGAACAATTTCAAAGAAGTGGATAGTTCTAATAATACCTCAATAAAGAATAATCTTAAAAAGCTGCCTCTTCACTTGAGGGATGCCATTGATAAAAATCTAGAGTTCAAGGAATTTCTCATCAATACACCTTCTGAAGAATTAAGGCAAAAGCTGATGGCACGTGATGTACCCGGAAATGTTGAGCCATATATATTAATGGAACTTGTAAATGAGCCTGTTATTATGGATTTGAGAGATATGACAGATACAGCTCCAATTCAGCCTGCTTATTTATGCGATGCTGGGGTAACAGAAGCATGGAGTATTTCAACAGGCAGTGGTATAACAGTTGCCGTTATTGATACAGGAGTAGACATTGCACATGAGGATTTGGCAGAAAATATTTGGGTGAATACCGAGGAAATCTCAGGTAATGGCATAGATGATGATGGAAACGGAAAAATTGATGATACAAACGGCTGGAATTTCAGCGAGGATAACAATGTAGTCTTTGATATTGAAAATATAACAGAAGAAAACCACGGAACGCATATTGCTGGAATCATTGCTGCAGTGAAGGATAACGGTAAGGGAATCGCTGGGGTAGCTCCATCTGCGAAGGTAATGCCATTGAAGGTGTTCAACAATGGCAAGGCATATACCAGCGATATTATCAATGCAATCCAGTATGCTGAAAACATGGGTGCTAAGATTGTAAACTGTAGTTGGGGAAGCAATGACGAAAATACTGCGTTAAAAGAAGTAATACAGGCTTCAAATATGCTCTTTGTATGCGCAGCAGGAAACAGCGGTGCAGATATAGACAGCAATCCTGTATATCCTGCAGCCTTTGATTGCTCAAACATTATTACAGTGGCTTCTGTTAATAAAAATGGCAGTCTATCTAGCTTTTCTAATTATGGTGAAGGCAGTGTTGATGTGGCTGCACCAGGAGAAGGAATAAAGAGTACTTTGTCAGGTAATGCCTATGGCCAAAACAGTGGCTCATCAATGTCTGCAGCCTTTACTTCAGGTGAGGCAGCACTCTTGTTAAGTAATTTGGCAAACATGAGCACAATGGAACTGAAAGATAGAATTGTTCAATGTTCAGAGCATTTATCAAGCCTGACAGGAAAAATAAGCGGAAGTGTCAAGATAAATTGTGTAAATGCTGTAAAAGATATTAAGAATGATGAGATTATAAATGTTTCTGATACTGCTATAACACAAAGTAGCAGTCCTTTGACTGAAAATACAGATGATTTCAGTTTGTTCTCTACATCAGCAGTGGAAGCTCAGTTTGTTAAGATTGCCGGTGGGAACCATCATAGCTTGGCATTGGATAGTAATGGAGATGTTTGGGCATGTGGGCTTAACAATTACGGTGAGTTAGGCGATGGAACGAAAACAACAAGGGCTACACCTGTGAAAGTAGGGGGACTTAGCAAAATCACGGCCATCGCGTGTGGAAGTTCTCATAGCATGGCACTAAAGAATGATGGAACAGTGTGGGCATGGGGTAATAACTATTATGGCCAGCTAGGAGATGGAACGACAACAACAAAAACTACAGCGGTGCAAGTAAGCGGGCTTAGTGAAATAACAGCCATCGCGGGTGG
>NZ_AORV01000068.1 GCF_000350485.1 Ruminiclostridium cellobioparum subsp. termitidis CT1112 | reverse complement strand
TAAATTCCTTATATCCAGATCTGTTGCTGTCACTTCAATCGAGGTTCCCACATCGGTGGTGATAACCTGTCTGCCGCTGGTATCAAGCTTTAAGGTTCGTACTGTTGTCCCGTCAAAACCGTATTGCAACGATTTCAGGTTATCTGGAGTGTCCTGGAATACTGGTATTCCCGCCAAAAAAATCAACTCCTTTACAGTTTTATGTTAACATAATATGCCAAAGTCAATATCAGGGTGACAAAATCTGCAAGGAGTCGGCCTGTCTGAAATCAGGTGATCCGTTTCTTATAAAACTCCATATTCCGGCCTGCCAGCTTTTCCTCCCATATCATTTGCAGCAGGGTCAGTTCCTCGGAATAGTCGCTTTTTTCTTCATCTTTTTCATCATATTGCAGCTGTTCCAATATTTCAATTTCGAAGCTGCCTGCACCGAATTCATTCCATTCCTTTTGCAGCTCCTTATTGGGATGCCTGCCTCCGTCCAGCCTCACATATGCGCCGTTCATTACGCCTCTGAGATCCGGTGTGGATTGTATATAACACTTGTTGTTCACCTTTGACCGTATGATAAATACGCCCATCGGATGCTTCGCCTGCATGTATTGCTGCTGAAGCTCTTTTTTTCTGGCCTTTTCCATATTAATAGCCCATCTCCTTTAAAATTCTTGAAAGGGAACGCAGCCGTTCACCAATCATCTCATCATCATCACTCAAAGCCTGACTGAACAGCTTGATATCCTCGTCAATCCTTTCATTTTCAGTACAAACAGACACCGTCATGGCATCTCCCTGCATGCCCACCCTGTCAACTAGCGGCTTTTCCGGATCATAGAGCTTTGGATATCTATAGGAGTCCTCCCTGAAGTAAAGTTTGGTCCTTGCTACCAGAATTGCCAGGTCCAGAACACGGTGCAAAGGAAGTTCCTCCGATTGTCTGGACCATTTTTCCCCGGTATATCTCCATACCTTTGCTGAAATATCAACCTTTCCCCGGTCATTCCATTGAGCCAGACCAAGCGAAAGGCCTTTTGCATCGGTTTTATAGGCATATCTTCCATCCACATTTTCATAGTTTTCAGACACTATTACAGGCTTATGTTTTAAAGTTGTAGGTATTTTCATAACAGCTCCCATTCCAAGGGTTAATCATTTCATTCGAAACCTTAACCCTTACCATAATATTTTATTTCTCTGCTCAATCCTCTTACTAGTTTAGTAATTTAGTAAATTACTATCTATATAATAAATCATTTGTTCTTTTTAGTCAACAGATTGAAAATATAACCAAAAACTATTCTGCTTGAACCATACCATTTATGATGTTATAATAAAAACAATTTGATACTGTTGGTTTTCGGTTGGGCAAAATATTTTTGCTTTCAAGATGACTAAAGGCTTCTGGGGTGGGAAGTCCGTTTTATAACGGGCTTCCCACCTTTTTTTATTGAAGAAATCTGAATATAGGAGGTGTAATTATGGACAATATGAAGAGATACTTATTTTTTATTTTAGGATACCTGGCAATTGCATTAATAATAATTTTCGTAGTTGCAAAGGTTATGAAATAGAAGTTCTTGTTATGCAATAAGCATATACACAAATGAACTGTTTAGAAATACTTTTCGGAGGTCGGTTGATTGATTACAGGATTAATTATAGTATTGGCACTTATTTTAGTACTGCCCTTTGCTTTTCGGAAGATTGAGCATAACCTTGAATATTTTCTTCTGGTTATGGGGCTATCGGCAGCAATTATATCAGGATCACTATCATTGGAACTGGCAGAACATATATTTATGAATTATCTTTTATATTTCATAACTGCTGCCGTACTCATAGCAGGCTTGATATTCAGGATCTCAGTAAAAAAAATAAAGGAATTCGTAATTTTTGCGACAACCAAAATACCTTTACCACTGTTCATTTTTTTATTGATACTTGTTTTAGGTTTATTATCAAGCTTTATTACTGCTATAATTGCCGCATTGATTCTGGTGGAAATTGTTCATGCCCTGCCTGTGAAACATGGCCGTAAAGTACTTCTGACCATTGTAGCCTGTTTTTCAATAGGCCTGGGCGCTGCCTTAACCCCCATAGGCGAACCTCTGTCAACAATTGTGGTCTCGGCATTAAAGGCCGATTTCTTCTACCTTGCCCGGAATATAGGAATATATGTGATACCCGGAGTAATAGCCCTGGCACTTTTGGGAGCTTTTATTGCCGGACGGAAAGAAGCGGCTGCCGGAGTCAGTGAAGAAGATGTAAACCTGGATATTGAAGAGGAGATTTTAGTTCAGGCTGAGAGTCTTAAAGCTGTTTTTGTCCGGGCCCTTAAAATATTTCTCTTCGTAATTGCACTAGAGCTGCTGGGTTCAGGTTTTAAGCCTCTTATAAACACTTATATCATACAGCTTGACAGCCGTATTCTATACTGGATCAATATGTCTTCGGCCGTCCTGGATAACGCCACCCTGGCTGCGGCAGAAATAAGTCCGGCCATGAGCCTCAAACAGATACAGTCAATCCTGATGGGACTTCTTTTAAGCGGCGGCATGCTGATACCCGGAAACATTCCAAACATCATTTCAGCAGGCAAGCTTGGCATAAAGAGCAGAGAATGGGCTAAAACAGGACTTCCCATTGGATTATCCCTGCTGGTCATCTATTTCGGGATAATCTTTCTGATATAAACTCCGAAGATCAACACATAAAGGCTTTGGATCAGCAGACCAAAGCCTTGTGATAAACAGCAGTCCGATATCATACTCCTGTTTTCCTCTCAATTATACAGATCGGCGGCAAGCCTCTTTACCTCAGCTGGATTGGTTATTTCATACCCACTGGCCAGCTTTCTGATAACCCCTTTGCCGCAAAGGCTGTTAAGAGCCCTGTGCAAATGCCTGTAGCTGGTCCCAAGGAGCTCGGACAGCTCGGACAGGTTTTCATTAAAGGTTAACAGCCTTGAACCGCTTCTGCCTGAAACCTCGCTTGCCGCCAGGATGTAGCTTGCCAATCTGTTTTCAAGGGAATAAAGTAAATTTATGGCACTGTTTTTTGCACACCTGTTAAGCTTTTGCCCCAGAGAGCTGCAAATAAACCTCAGAAATTTGGAATCGTTCAAAAGGTGGATTGTCACATTTTCCCTGGATATGCCAATGCAGTAGCTGTCTTCAATTGCCTGGACATTGGTGGTGGCGGTTATGCCTTCAAAAATTTCTATATCCCCAAGCACCCTTGATTCGGGATAAAAACACAGCAGCAGGGACTTTCCGTTGCTGACTGTAGTAAAAACCTTGGCCTTTCCCTCTACTATAAAAAGCAGATATTCAATGGGCTCCCCCTCCTTGAACATATATTCATTTTTTCTATAGAAAAGAAGCTCCATGTGAGATTTCATATCTTTGGTAAAAACCTCATCAATATGATATTTGTTTATATACCTGTCAATCAAAAGCTTATCGGATATCTTTCTCATAATCCTTCATCCTTTTAAAAACAAAAATATTAAAATTTACATATTTACTATGACATATGTCATACCGATATTCAACCTGGGCATGTTAAATTTAGTATGTATTTAAATCAAATGCGGTGATGGATTTGTCACATTTGCAATCCGTCGTCAAATAGAATAAGCCCTGGAGGTTCAGAAGTTAAAATGTATAATTCGGTCTCTTTATTTATCGGTGTACTGATTTCAGTGATGATAATGATTAACGGAACCCTGTCGGCTGCTTCGGGCAACTATGCTGCGGTGGTTATCATTCATCTGGTGGGGCTGCTTGGAATAATTACTGCAATGCTGCCTGGGAAGGCTTTCCGTTTTAAACTGAAAGGGATACCGTTATATTTATATAGCGCGGGAACCATTGGAATATTTACGGTTTTATTCAACAATATGGGCTACGCGGCCCTCGGGGTCTCTTTGCCGCTGGCCCTGGGCTTGTTCGGTCAGCTGTTGGCCTCTCTTGTAATAGACCATTTAGGATTGTTCCAGATGAAAAAAATAAGGTTTGAGAAAAAGAAATTCATGGGTTTGGCAATAATTTTTGCAGGCATCCTTGTTATGGCATTTTTATAAATCGGAGGTACATCAATGTTTTATATGGTCATTTCGGTCCTGGCAGGCGTGTCCATTGTGGTGGCAAGAATTATCAATGCTGCCCTGGCTTCAAGGATCGGCACTTTACAAAGTACTTTTTTCAATTACATTACGGGCCTGACCTTTTCATTTGTGTTCCTGCTCATCAGCAGGGAGGCTGTAAACTTACAGCCGGCCAAATTCGGGGCAATACCCGTATGGGCCTGTACCGGAGGACTATTAGGAGTTATAGTGATTATTTTGTCAAATTTCACCACTCCGAGAGTCCCCGCCTTTTATTTAACCCTGCTGATCTTTATCGGCCAGCTGTTTGCCGGTATATTAATAGATTATTTTATCAGCGGCGATATTTCGGCCGGCAAGATCATTGGAGGAATTTTAGTGCTGGCCGGCTTAACCTACAATCTGCTGTTGGATAGAAAGAGGGAGAGTGAGATGGTCACTTAGTATCTTCCGAAAATTCTGCTTCCAACAGTTCCAATATTTTCACGGTACAGCGCTTTCCGCCGCAGGGGCCGCTTCCCGCTCCTGTGGCCGCCTGTACCTCCCCCAGGGTTTTTGATCCATCTTTCCCCTCCGCATGGTTGACCGGAATGCCAACAAATGAAATAATGCCAATATCAGTTACCGATAGTTTTGTTTATATTACACATATTATTCAATATGAGAATTGAATACAATACCTGTTTAAATTTAACCCGTTGCAGTAAAAATATTAATCCTGGGAGGAACTCATGCTGCTATATGCTGTAATTGCCATCAATCTTGCGCTGGTTTTTTATTCAATCGGCGTGTGGAGTGAAAAACTCCAGGGAACTCTGAAAAAATGGCATCTTGTAATATTCTGGACAGGACTGGCCTTTGACACCCTGGGGACAAGCCTTATGAGTGAATTGGCCCAGGGCGGCTTCAAATTTAATTTTCACGGAATAACCGGACTTCTGGCTATAATTTTGATGCTGGTGCACGCCATGTGGGCAACCTATGTTCTGATCAGAAATGACGAACGGGCAAAGTCAAGCTTTCACAAATTCAGTATATTCGTCTGGGTCATATGGCTGATACCTTTTATATCAGGTGCCATACTTGGAATGGCAGGCTGATCCGGCAGTATCGGCTGACAGGAAACAGAAAAATAAAAAACCGGATCCAGCTATTAAATATCCGGTCCGGTTCCCTATTTTTGAAAAAATTACTTTGTTGTTTTTTGTTGTTATTGCTTTGCAGCGGCATTTAATTCCTTCATCAATTCTTCCACATTAATACCGTGTGCAAGAGCTCCCTGTTCTATATTTTCAAATCGTGCAGCCATGCATCCAAAGCAGTGCATGCCGTGATTTAATAATACGTCGGCAGTTTCGGGGTATTTTTCTACTATGTCGGTTATTGACCAGTCCTTTGTTATCATTTCTTCACCTCCTTCACAGGCTTGCTATAATAAATATTAGTTTTAACAATATAAAGGATATTATATCTCTAAACATTTTTTCTAAAATTAGATACCCACAGAAAGCATTGCCCAATCACAAATTTATTATTTAATTTTTAAAATTTATGATTGATGTCCACCGGTGAATTTAAGACCCATTTCAAATGCCTTTTTGCAATCCTCTGGGAAAACCTCCTGTCTTCTCTTTGCCTTTGCCGCCTGGTCCATCCCGGAGGTTTCATATTTTGAGTAATCCTCAAACTGGTAAGTGTCAGTAACATAAAGTGTTTCACATTGGCCCAAAATCCTGTTTAATGCATTTTCTGCCACTTTCAGATGTGATTCGTAAAGTAATTTTAAACGTTCTTCGTCAACATTCATCGTATATATCAGCCCTGCAGGAACTTTCTTCCTGCGCAGACTTGTATACCCTTTATCATACTGCATGTACTGGAACATCAATCTTTCAAGGAAGGACCTGAACATGCCGGTAGTTGAACCGTAATAAATAGGGGAACCAAGAAAGACGGCATCCGCTTCCTCTATTTTAGTCAGGATGGGCTTTAAATCATCCTCCAGCGCACAGCTGCCAAAGCTTTTGCCTTCCTTCAACTTACAGGCAAAACAGCTGATGCACCCCTTGTAATTGTAATCATAAAGATTTATGAGCTCAGTCTCCGCTCCTCCGGCTTTTGCGCCATCAAGGGCATTTTTAAGTATAGTAGCAGTATTCCAGCTTTTTCTGGGGCTTCCGTTGATAGCTATTACTTTCATAAAAAACTCCTTTACTCTTTATTTATATATAACTTATATATAATTTACGACATCCGGATTTCTTTTGGGAGCCGGCTGAACCCGTTTATTAGCCTTATAGCCAAAAGACACGCCGTAATACGGTTCATAGCCCTGGGGTATGCCAAGTTTCGCCACCTCATCCCCATTGGCAAAATAAAACCTCATCAGACCAAGCCAAACCGAACCGATATCCATACTTTCAGCTGCAATCAGCATATTTTCAATGGCTGCGGCACAATCTACCCTCCATGCCATTGCATCCTGCCTTGCAGATACTATGACAAGAGTAGGAGCATCGTAAGTTACTTTAAAATCAGGCTTTGATCCCATCTTTTTAATCCAGTCGGAGTCGGATTTACACATTTCTTCTCTGACATAGCTGTTTATCCTGTCAAGAAGTTCGGTATTCTGAATAACTGTAAAATGCCAAGGCTGCTGGTTATGTGCCGTTGGGGCATATATTCCCGCCTCGATTATTTTCTCCAAGCTTTCCTGACTGATTTGCTCAGGTTTATATTTTCTTACACTTCTCCTGCTCTTTATAATTTCCAGGACATCCCTCATAATAGCTTCTCCTTGCTTTGTATTTTGCATAATTTATATAAACATGGTTTACAATCGGCCGGTAAATAACTATACTTTATAAAAGTACATAATTTAGACCGGCATGTTAAAAATATATGATATACATTGTTCGATAGTTCAATAATCATTGAACTATTCCAATATATCATATTGTATGTTATAATTCAATAGAATTATGTATAAAATCGACAAATCGGCTGCCCGAGACAGCGTTCGAAGGGAGGTAGAATATTGAGAGAATTATTTCACCCAAATATAGATCAGATATGCTTATCAACTGTTTTAAATGCTTTAGGAGATCCAATACGCCTTCAGATAATTAAAAATCTAGCACACAAAAATGAAACCACCTGCGGCTACTGCAATATTGATCTTCCAAAATCCGCCCTGTCACACCATTTTAAAGTTCTCAGGGAATCAGGGCTTATCAATGTACGGATAGAAGGTAAACAGAGGTTTCTGTCAATAAGATATACCGAACTGGAACAAAAGTTTCCGGGGCTGCTGGACTCGGTAATAAAAAGCATGTAGCACAATATTCTGCATATTGTGCTAGCACCGGGCAACCGCCGCATTCCCCAAGACGTGTTATGCTTTGGGCCGCAACAGCGTCCAGCAAAACAGTTATGATATTCATTCACTTCCCTATCCGCCATAAGGCCGGTAAAGGAGGTTAATTGTCCATCATTATTACTATGGCCCGGATAATTTCCTGTTTCATAATCCCGTAGTTCATTAACTCATGTTTATGGTAAACAATTTCATGACAAAAATTTTCTATCAGCCCCATTGCTATGTGAACTTTTTCCTGGGCATTGGTGGGCGTGATGCTGCGCTGTGCCATGAGCTCCACGATAGTTCCGGTCGTTGTCATCTCAAATTCATAGAAGTATTCCCTGACATCCTTATCGGTATGGGACATGGCCAGCATTTCCTCATGGGCTTCCTTTGACAGGGTATGGGAATTCACAAAAATATCAATTAACTGATCAAGTGTAGCCGTCAGGTCAAGAGGTTCCTTTAATTCCTGGAGGTTCTTATAAAGCTGGCCGGTCATTCCCTCGGCATAAAATCTCACTGCCGCAATAAAAATATCTTTTTTGTCCTGGAAATAATTATATACGATTCCAGTTGAAACCCCTGCCTCCTTTGCAATCTCAGCGGTATTTGTATTATAATAACCCTTCTCACAAAAAAGCTTAAAGCCGGCTTCTACGATCTTTTTCTTTTTTTCAATGGAACGCTTTTGTTTTGGTTCCCTGATATCGGAACTGCCCATGCTTATCTTTCATCTCCGTTTCATCAAATCATACACTTAATTATATTTTATAAAAATCTGTTATGCAACTTTTAAACCTGAAATAAATTTCATATTTTATTGACTTGCAAATCCTAAAATAATATACTAAATATGAAATATATTTCAGGTTTATTTAAATATTAATTAAAATACATATTTTATTACATTTGCTGATTAGCTTTTAGGGGGTATTATGAATTCACTTGTTCAATTTAAAAATGTTGTTAAAGAATATGACATGGGCTCAAAGAAACTGCTTGCCGCAGATAATGTGACCTTTTCCATCAATGAAGGGGAGTTTGTTGTAATACTTGGACCCAGCGGGGCGGGTAAATCGACTGTGTTGAATCTTTTGGGAGGAATGGATTTTGCCACCTCGGGAGAAATAATTATCAACGGCCGGAACATTGCCGGATTTGACGAAAAGCAGTTAACAAACTACCGTGCCGAAAATGTGGGCTTCGTATTTCAGTTTTACAACCTCATACCTACTTTGACAGCACTTGAAAATGTATCACTTATAAGACATGTGGTAAAATCGCCGCTGGACGCCTTAGAGGTTTTAACCTCCGTTGGGCTGGAGGAACACCTGAGAAAATTTCCGACACAGCTTTCGGGCGGCGAGCAGCAGAGAGTGTCCATAGCCAGAGCCGTCTGCAAAAACCCTACCATGCTGCTGTGCGACGAACCCACCGGTGCCCTGGACAGCGAAACAGGCATCGTCATATTGTCACTGCTGCAGAAGATGAGCCGGGAGCGGAACAAAACCGTTATCATAGTGACGCATAATGCGGCTCTGGCCCAGGCAGCAGACAGGGTGATCCGGCTGAAAAACGGCAAAGTGAGGGATATTACGGTAAACGAAGCTCCCCTTGCTGTAAGTGAGGTGAACTGGTGATGCTGATCAAAAAAATGCTAAGAGACATGAAGCACAACAAGACCCAGTTTATCTCCATATTCCTGATGGCCTTTCTCGGAGTTTTCATTTACGCCGGTGTAGGCGGAGAATGGTATGGTTTGCAGCAAACCTCCAACAAATATTATCAGGACACCAATCTTGCAAATGTATGGATTTACGGTAATAATTTTTCAGAGGAGGACGTTGAAGCCGTCTCAAAGGTGGACGGAGTATCACAGGTACAGAGGCGGCTGTCTCTGGAAGCCGTGGCCGTTCTTGACAACAGTCCCTCCGTAACGCTGCACTTTATTGAAAAAAATAACATATCAAAAGCCTATAGAGTCACCGGCGAGGATTTCTCGGCCCAAAAGGACGGAATATGGCTGGACGACCAGTTTGCAGGAGCCAGACACCTGAAGACAGGTGATACTGTTACTGTTACGGCTTTTGGCGTAAAGCTTGAGAAAAAAATCCTGGGGACGGTACTCAGCCCGGAATATGTATATTCCACAGGAGGCAATGACATTGTCCCCAACCACGCAAACTACGGTTTTGCATATATGCCGGTCTCAACCTTTCCGAAACAAATGAAAATGGTCTATACCGAACTTCTGATCACCACCGGTAAAACTCCCGATGCTTCGCTGGAGGACAGAATAAACTCCGCTCTCAACGGACATTACAGTGTATATCTGGACAGGGACAACTTCGGGAGCTATTCCATGTTCTATAATGAAATACAGCAGCACAAGGCAATGGGTTCGGTATTTCCGGTAGTGTTCCTCGCAATAGCCCTCCTCACCATCCTGACAACCATGACCAGAATGGTAAATAACCAGAGGACACAGATAGGTACCCTGAAAGCTCTCGGTTTCCAAAAGAGGACTATTCTCTTGCACTATATTTCCTATGGCTTCTGGCTTTCCCTTGCAGGGGCGGTAACAGGTGCCATAGTGGGGCCTCTGACCCTTCCCAGGCTTTTTTACAGTACGATGCAGATCACTTATACCCTTCCCGAATGGAAGCCCTCCATGTCTCCCCTGTTTTTTACAATGGCCCTGGTCACAGTACTGCTCTGCACCCTGGCAACTTATTGGGCCTGCCGCAGCAATTTAAGAGATACCCCTTCCCAGACGCTCAGGCCCAAAGCACCTAAGGCCATGAAGCAGGGAGCTTATGAAAATACTGCCTTCTGGGCCGGACTGGGCTTTAATGCCCAGTGGAATCTCAGAGATATCCTCAGAAGCAAGCTCCGCTCAATAATGGCTGTGGTTGGCGTCCTGGGCTGCACCGCCCTCCTGGTATGCGCCTTCGGCCTGCAGGATACCCTGTCTGACGTCGTTCAGTGGCAGTACAGCGACCTGTACCGCTTTTCCACCAAGCTCTCCCTCTCAGAGGGCGTATCCGAAGGCACTGCGGCCTCCGTCCTGAAGGAAACCGACGGTCAGGCGCTTATGGAAGGAGCAGTTGAAGTAAAGGCAAACGGTATAAAGAAGTCCGGGGAAATTATGGTGACAGACCGGGTTTCCCTTATCAAATACACCGACGCCGGACGGAAATTTATGGAATTGCCTTCAGACAGGATATCAATAAGTTATAAAATGTCGGAGCTGCTGGGAGTAAAAGCAGGAGACAGGGTATCCTGGCACATTTACGGTCAGGAAAAATGGGTCACCGGTGAAATAGGAGCGGTTTACCGTTCTCCAGTATCCCAGGGAATCACTCTGACCAGAGAGCTGTTCGAGAAATCGGGGTTTGCTTTTATTCCCACTGCCGTAATAACAGGCCTGAATGTGGGCACCCTTCCGGAGGGTGTCGAAAGCAAATGGTCAAAGAGCGATCTGACCGAAAGCTATGAAACTATGGCAAAAGCCATGAATATCATGGTGTATATTCTCATCACCGGAGCAGTTTTATTGGCCGTGGTAGTGCTTTACAACCTGGGGGTCCTGTCTTTTACAGAGAGGTTGAGAGAGCTTGCCACACTGAAAGTCATCGGCTTTCAGTCCAAAAAGATCCGTCACCTGCTTTTGACCCAGAATATCTGGCTTACGGTAACAGGTATTGTTCCGGGTATTTTCCTGGGAAAATGGCTTATACTCCTAATGCTTTCATTTATGGGCGACAGCTTCGACATGATGTGCATAATAACCGGATTTAATATTATTACAAGTACAATAATTACATTTGTACTCTCTGTATTGGTCAGCTTTATGTTTTCCGGAAAAATAAAGCGGATTGATATGGTCAGCTCACTTAAGGGTGTTGAATAACCTTACTTTTTACATTTATTAAATACTGATACGCTGTGCCAGATGGTTATACCCGCAAATATGACAACTGTAATAATCATCGTTGCCCAGAACCAGTTGTGTATTACCTGCGAAACCGGCATCTTCATCATATCCGCAATTTTACTGAAGAAATCCCGGTTAAACAGCTGCCTGTCATTAAACATCACAATTACCAGGAAGCTGCCTGCAATACCTTGAACCGTCTCAGCCACAGCCAGCGGAACAGTCCATCTTCTCTGAACGAACTTCCAGACCGCCACACACAACTGTACCAGAGCCAGCAGTAAAACCGCGGGAATATAGATATGGAGCCTGTCTGTGTTGAACAGCGGGATAGCTTCCGTTTTAGCCGGGTCATTGATGTATACCGCAATCAGCTGGGGCTTTAAATACAGCAAGGCTGTAAAAAGTATGGTAAAGAACATTGCTACAATAATTTCACCCCTGGATATTACAGCTTTTTTTGAGACCGGAGCGGTTGGCAGCTCATCAAGCGACCACTTCTTTTTGGCAAAGGGCAGTTCGTTTTGGCTGACTCCGCTTCTCTCCATTATTGCAAACACGACAGTAACCCATAAAGCGGCCTGCAAACCTCCTGAGAGAGCTGCCTCAATCGAATCGGTAAATAATTTCTTCCATAACTCCACCTGGTCAAAGTCAATCGTTCCCTTAAATACCCAGTCCAGTACCGTAATCCACAGAACTACAGCCACCACAATACTCACAACGGTCTTGAGCACTGAAAAATAGCTGTCGTAAAGTGCAGGGCCAATCAGGTATCTTTTGGTGGGATTGTATTCCTGTGCCAGCTTTGCAGGATTCCCCAACCTTTCCAGAACCTCTCTTATCTCACTCTCGGCTGCATTTTCGGGCAGCATATCTTCGATATTGGACCTGAGTTCCTCTGCAACATCGTAGCGTATATCTTCCGGCAGCTTTTCGGTAACAGCCAATATATACCTTTCTATAAGACTCATAACTCATCCTCCTTTAACAAAACCTCAAGCTGTTGAGACAAAGTTCTCCACTCTTTTTTTAATTTTTCATAAATTTCTTTTCCCATATCACTTATCACATAAAATTTTCTGGGACGGCTTTCGCTTGTATCCCATTGGCTTGACAAAAGATTTTGTTTCTCCAGCCTCCTCAGCAGGGGGTAAAGAGTACCTGCTTCAACAGGGGTATTCTTTTCCTCAAGCTTCTGGGCCAGAGAATAACCGTATTCGGGGTTATTGAGCTGGCTTAAGACCGATAGCACCAGCGTACCTCTTTTCAGTTCTATGATAAGCGAGTTTATCAATTCATCCATACTTTCCATGTGATCACCTCACTATCAGTATACTGTACGTCATACACTATTGTCAATATCATAATATTATTTTTTTTGATATGATGTGTTATATATTCTATTAAAATATTTTAACTCAAATACTCATATACACTGGTAAAAAATAAGGGGGCAGCTGATTTCCCAGCTGCCCCCTTATTTTTTATATATGATATCCCACAATATCCCATAACAACTGCCTATCTGGCTGCCTGTTTTCTTTTTTGGAGTAATATTGCTGTTCCGCCCAGAACTACCGCCACTGCCGCAGAACCAAGTGTTACGATAAGTGCAGTGTTTGTTTCGGCCGGTTCATTTAATGCACCGGCTGTTGTTGTATACAGTTCCGCTTCATTCGGTGCAGCGGCATTCTTATATGCCACAGCGTCACCGGCTGCGTCCCGGGCCGCCTCATTTTTTACCTCGCTGCCAACATTCCCTGCCGCATAAGGCTCGGTGCTCATTCCGGAGGCGCCTGCCGAATTTCCCTGTACTGCCTGGTCGGGTGCAGCCTGGGGCATTTCCATTGCAGCTATCAGCTGTCCCTCTGCAACCTTTACCCCGTCCCTGCCGAATATGCCATAGAGGTATTCAGCATTGTCTTTGTTCATAGGCATTATGCCTATTTCCACATAACCCTCGAAAGGAGCGGTGTAGGTTACGGTTATCCCTTTTTGCTCTATTTCCTTTATGTGCTCTTTAAATAAGTAGGTATCTATTTCTTTCTGCTTTTTCAATATGTCCTCACTTATGATTACAGGACTGGATACCGGCTGATCCGGATCGACCGAAATCATGGTCGTTCCCACGCTGCCTCCTCCATCCGCAGCTCCTGGCTGACCTCCAGCCTTTACTGCCGCATTTGCGGCTGCCGTTGAAAATAAGGATAAACACATACTTAATACAAATACCTTTGCAAATTTTGATTTTATCATAACTATCCCCCCGTAATTTATACAATTTTGAATTTAACATTATGCTTTAGTCCAAGTGTCCGACTATTTCTAATCCTCTCTATCTCATAGACTTCGCCAGGTTTACTGCCGCTTCTTCACTGATTTGTCCCGTTATCGAATAATGGCATTCATTCCTGAACCAATGAAGCTCTGTGCGCTGCTGTTCCGTTGGCCCCTCGGTTTTAATTTTCTCAGCTTTTATATATCCCGGAATACCATTTATATCAACAGTTTTAAAACCCGGGTAGTCATTCCTTGTCTTTATTTTTTCCTCTGTGACCAGAAACGAAGCATTACCGGATGAGTATTTAAATACTACCCTATCCGCTTTTTGGTCTGTTTCCACCCCAGCTATGGAGTTAAGCACAAAACCCTCCGGGGTATATCCGGATATCAGCAGGTTGTCTCCAAAAGCTTTCCTGGCCTCTTCGGCCGATTCATACCTGACCTGTTCCCCTGCCTGGGCCGATTTTAAAACGTCCCCCGCGTTAACCTGGGGCTGTTTCTCCTCCCCCGGTGCGGCTTCCATCACAAAAGATACTTCCGAACTTCTTTCCGGCACCGTGCTGCTGCTCCAGGGGAACCGGCCCATAGCTGCCATTGTTGCTATAAGGAGGACAACACAGGCTGCCGGAGCCAAAACACCGATAACTGTCTTATAACTTTTTCTTTTGCATCTCTTGAGAGTTTTCTCCTTAAGTTCCGGAGTCATGACAATATCCTTCATGATCCGGTCTGAAATACTTCTAAAGTCCTTAATATCATCCACCTGACACAATACCTCCTCCCAATTTGCCTTTTAAGATTTCCCGTCCTCTGTGAAGCCGGCTTCTAACGGTCCCCTCTGCTATTTTTAAGATTTTACTTATCTCTGCCGTATCAAAATCATGATAATAATAAAGTAGAATTACCTCCTTATAGTTTTTGGGAAGGGAGGTTACCTCAGCAAACAGACGTCTGTTTTCATCTTCCTTGATAATTTTGCCTTCTACGTCGGACAAACCATTTTGTGCTCCTATTTTGTCAGTCAGCAAAACTCTTTTAATCCAGGAACTCCTCAATATATCCTTGCAGACATTGATTGTAATTCTTATAATCCAGGTTTTTTCACTGCTGTCGCCCCTGAAGCTGCCGTATTTTTTGTAAATCTTGCAGAATACCTCTTGAAAGGCGTCCTCAGCCTTTTGCAAGTCCTTCAGATACATGTACGAAGTTCTGAGTACATCGTTTCCGAAGCTGTTCATCAATCTTTCGATTTCCGCATCAATATCCGGTTTACCCTGATCCATGCCATTGTCCTTTGGTACCGAAAGGAAATACATGTGCTGCCTCCTTCCTTGGTAGCTTTCACTTATTAGACGCACCATACCTTTTGTCCGCTCCGGATACCGGAATATTTTTTAAGGAAAAATACCTGCCGGACAAAAAAGACCCGGTCATAACTTTTGAATTATGCACGGGTCTTATACAAAAAACAGTATATTTTTACTTTTCTATGGGTTCCAGTGGTTTGTTCTGCAATATTTTTTCAACTTCCTCGAAGCCTTCGGGAAACGCATAGTTATATCTGGCCGGAAGAGCAAATACATATTTTGAGTTTCGTCCAAGCTCGGTAGGCCCTATAGGTGCGGCTCCAATGTGGAATTCACCCTTCTGCAGCGCTTCCCACTGTTTGACAGTCAATACCATTATGGGAATATCCTGACGGGGATTTTCAGCGGTCCACAGAGGGTGGCGTATGCTTATCACAGGACCGGTTTCAAGCTTTTCAGATTCTGCTTCGGCCGATCTGCCCTCCCATGTGCCATTAATGATTTTGTAGTTCTCCCAGCTGGCCGGCAAAGTAAATTTAAACCCATAATCTTTATTTTCATAAACTATATTTTTTTCGGTACTATTGGCACTATTCTGCATTACATCTGCATCAGGGGACATAACCGCATTATTTGCGCAGCCCGTAAAAGCAAACAAAATCAGAACCGTTAATATCATGAGATCGGCAAGCTTTTTCATAGTTACACCTCTTCAACCCTTCATAATTCATCAGCTAAAGCTTAATGCGTTGTGCTGGTTAATTTATTTTACAATGTACCAGGGAATAATTCGTTACAGTATAGTAATCTTTTGTGCAGAAACTTTTTCCAGAAACTTATTCCCTGTCACCTTTATTCTCATCCTCCCCGTCATGCTCATTTTGCTTCTTCCTTTTTATATCTTCGGTCAATTCCTTGGAAAATTCGGCAGATAGGCGTGTTTTGAGCTTTTCCCCTTCATGGGCTTCAATAAACAGCCCGTTTCGGCGCCGGACAAAAACTATTTTTACAGATATATATATCAGAACATAGGATACAATCATTATAATGCCTGCTATCAGTCCGGAGGCCTGCCCCGGGATTAACGGCATACTGAAAATAATGACTATGAGACTTATGAGTGCGATCCACGAAGTCGCAGGATATCCCGGCATCTGACACTTGCCGTCCGGCGGGCAGCCCTGCCTTTTCCGCAGCCTTATATGCGTTGCCATGATAACTGCATAGGTAAACAGAAGAGCAAAACCGCCCGAACTCACAAGAAACAAATACACTCTGGGAAGCAGCATACCTATCCCCAGCCCGGCAAGCATGGCAAAGCCTGAAAACAGGATTCCGCGGTAGGGGACTTCTCTTCCATCCTTAAGCCAGCCGGGCGCATGCCCCTCCTTTGCCAGGGAACGCATCATCCGCCCCAGGCCGAACATTGCAGCCAGCATTGTAGAGAGTATTGCCGTTATCAAAACAAAATTGATGGCGGTTCCGGCCCAGCCCATCCCCCACCTGTTCAGCGCCGCCACCATGGGGCTGACATTCTCATTCAGTGCTGCCGTGGGTACAAGAGGGAGCAGCACTGCAACTGAAACAATATAAAATACAACCAGACTTATTACTGTATAGCTGATTGCTTTTGGAACTGTTTTTCTTGGATTGTCGGCCTCAGAGGCGGCCAGACCGATGATTTCAAAGCCTGCATACGAAAATATCACTATCAGCATGCTTCCGGCTATTCCCCGTATTCCGCCCGGCATCAACGGCTCCCTGGTTATTTCTCCCGCTCCGATGGAGGTTGTCCCGGGAATCAGGCCTGCAATCAATAATACTGCAAGGAGTATAAATGCCGCTATTGCAAAAATTTTTACGGCTGCAAGTCCGCTTTCCAATTTGCTGAGCTTATCGGCTCCCAGCAGATTAAGCAGTGTGACCCCAATTATTATGCTGCTGCCAAGAATTGAAATAGATACATTTGGCACCCATTCGCGAATGAGAATTGATACTGCTGTGGCCTCGCTGGACATGGCAAGCACCATCCCCGTCCAATACACCCATCCCACCGTAAAGCCGGCGGCCGGGCCGAAAGCCTGGGCAGCAAAGGTCCTGAAGGAACCTGAATCAGGGTTGGCCACAGTCAGCTCGGAAAAAGCAAACAATATGATATAGACCAAAGCCCCGCCCAAAATATAAGATATGATAATAGACGGCCCTGCGGCTTCAATTGCCACAGATGAACCAAGAAAAAAAGAACCTCCTATAACCGTTCCCAGCGCCATCATAGTGAGATGCAGGGGTGACAGCCCTTTTTTCGTCTTTTCCATAATTTTTCTCCGTTTTCACCGCAAAGGCGGTATTGAAATAATAGTATAAAAATATTATTCCTAAAATCATGAAAAAGATTCTAGTGGTCTGCAGCATCTAAAACGTCACCGGCTGTTGTGATGTTCCATTATCATTCCTGAAATCCTTCCATAATTGAGAGTCTCAATCCTGGATGCCGGAATGTTGGCTCTGATGATACCGTTGCTGTTTTTCTTCAGATATGTATAAATTATATGGGCTTCATCGATTTCTTCCTGGCTCAAGGTGCTCTCAAGCCCCCTGTGATTCCTAAAGCAAGCTGCCGAGAGTTTTTGCAGTTTTTCCTCCAGTACCGCAGTACTGCAATCCGCCAGGAGGATTACCTCTTTCTGCAGCAGCCGGTTTCCTTTGATGAAAAACAGTTTAACAGCATTATCCCCATATTTCTCGGCAGCGATAATGTTTCTCCCATATGCCGAGATCTTTATTATCTTTTGTTTGTACAATACGTGTCTGATGCCTTTCAACTGCTCTCTGCAGGCTGCGGCTTTTTCAAACTCAAGCCTTTCTGCAGCAGTCAGCATTTTTGATTTCAAGAGTCTTACCGGCTCCTGGTCCTTTCCCTGAAGCAGGCTGACAATTTTCCCGATCTGTTGGGCGTACTGTTCCTGTACATCCTTTCCGGTACAGGGGCCGGAGCAGGTTCCAAGCTGCAGGTTAAGGCAGCCTGACGGAGTGTTTCTGACCGACCTGCCGTTGCATTTCCGTATTCCGAAGTGGTCCTTTAAAAAAAGCACTGCATTTTCAACTGAGCTCTGACTGGTAAAGGGTCCAAAATACAATGCTCCGTCCCCTTTCTTCCCGGTCACGATTTCGGGAATGGGATATGCTTTGCTTATGTCAAGCTTTATGTATTTATAATTCAGATAGTTCTTTAACAGTTTGTTATAGGGAGGCCTCAGCTCCTTGATGGTTTTGCACTCCAGAAGAAAGGCCTCAAGCTCGGTGTCAACGGTAATGTACTCAAAATTATCTATCTGCTGGATCATCTCTGCTATTCTCTGTGAATGGCTTTTACTGTTCTGAAAATATTGAGAAACCCTGGCTTTAAGATTCTTTGCCTTGCCCACGTAAATTACCATGCCCTGTGAATTTTTCAGCAGGTAGATACCCGGTTGTTTCGGAAGTGTTTTTACAGCTTCTTTCAGCTCCATAATTTTTCCTTGTAAAAATCAGATTTTGAACCTTAACAGCTTTATTATATCATACTGAATAACTGTATTTGATACTGTTAATCAAACATGCTATAATCAATTTACCAAAGTCAATTACGGTTTAAAGTCTTCGCCTTCCAGGCGAATTAAGCTTTCAGCCGACAGTAATTGACTTCAGGAAAAAACAATTTTTAAAAAGTATACTTTGAGCTTAAGGAGCTTAATATGATAGGCACAGAACAATTTACCATTCCCCGGTATTTAAAAATAGCGGTCGATATTTCGGCCCGCATAGCGTCAGGTGATATACAGCAGGGAGAGAAGCTGAAAGGCAGGTCTGTTTTATCGACCGAATACAATGTGTCGCCTGAAACCATAAGAAGAGCCATGTCCATACTGTCCGACAAAAAAGTTGTTGAAATAGCTCTAGGCAGCGGTATAGTGGTGTCCTCCAAAGAAAATGCCATACAATTCCTGAAAAATTTCAAGGATGATGAAAGTGTTGCGGAACTGAGAATGAAATTGTCTCAGATGCTTGACAGGCGCAGGTCCATGGATGAGGAAATCTCCTCCCTTACAAAACAAATCATAGACCTGTACAAATACAAGCGGTCAGATTTGATAACCCCTGTAGAAATCCCGCTTCCAAGCAGCTCTCCCGTTATCGGCAAAAGTATCGGTGCACTGGAAGTCTGGCATAATACCGGAGCGACCATAATAGGCGTTATCCAGGAAAAAAGCATTATCATATCACCCGGTCCCTATTATGAATTTGTTCAAAGCGATAAGATTCTGATAGTTGGCGATGAAAATGTAATAGAACGATTTAATGCCTTTATAAATGGGATCAACTGAGAAGATTTAAATAATCAAACAGTTAAAACATCCCATTATTTCCGGGCTGCTTTTTACAGGCAATGCAGGCGCTCCAACGGCTTCCGGCGTTGTCTTTTTTATTTTACCTTTTTATAAAACTTGACAGATGGCCTGCATTAGAATAAAATAGCGAGTGACAACTTAATTATATTGATAAGTTGTCTGTAACAAATTTACAATCAAATATTCTTTATAAGGTATCATCACTTAAAATAACGCGGATAAAAACTAATTTAATATTCACTTTTTACTTAATGATTTAACCCGCAAGATTTAAACCGGAAAACTTAAATTGGAACAGGTTTTATGATCAAAGCAACAACCTCCAACTTTCATTTGAATTGTCGGGTATATTGTTTGTATATTATGTATAGTAATAATGTTTATAACTTTGTCAAAAGGAGGACCTTTATGGTTAATTTAATAAATATATTAAAAAAATACAGCAATAATACAGTAGTAAATTCCATAAACCTTGAAATACAGGATGGGCAATTTGTCGTTCTCATCGGCACATCGGGGTGCGGTAAAACCACTACCTTAAAAATGATCAACAGGCTTATAGAACCCACATCGGGTCAGATATTTGTAAACGGCAGCAACATAGAAGAAATGAATCCGGTGGAGCTAAGAAGGAATATAGGTTATGTAATTCAACAAATCGGCCTGTTTCCCAATATGACCATCCTTGATAATGTGGAAGTCGTACCCAAACTGCTTAAGTGGCCGAAGGAAAAAAGCCGCAAGCGGGCACTTGAATTAATGGAGATGGTCGATCTCAAGCCCGAAATTTATGCCGGCAAATACCCCTCCCAGCTGTCGGGCGGGCAGCAGCAAAGGATCGGTGTACTCCGGGCACTTGCTGCCGAACCCTCCCTGATTTTAATGGATGAGCCATTTGGCGCACTTGACCCCATCACAAGGGACAGCTTGCAGGATGAAGTAAAAAAGCTTCATAAAACCCTTAATAAAACTTTTGTTTTTGTAACCCATGATATGTCGGAAGCGGTAAAAATGGCTGATGTGATAGTCTTTATGGACAAGGGGAATATCGTTCAGGTGGCTCCCCCCGAAGAGATTCTGAAAAATCCCGCAAACGACTTTGTCAGGAGCTTTATCGGAATGCACAATGTACCGGAAAACAGTGAAATGACAGTAATGGAAATCATGAAAACCAATCCTGTCACTGTCACTAAAAACAAGCGCACCCTGGAATGTGTCTCCCTGATGAACAGCAAGGGTATCGACAGTCTGATTGTAACCGACCAAAACGGGATTTACGAAGGTGTTCTGACAGCAGAAGCCATCGTCAAGTGCGGAAAAGCTGGAGACACGGTGGAAAGACTGGTAGATGCCGGTGTCGGTACGGTTTTATATTCCGACAGTGCCAAAGACGCCTTTGATACACTTCTGGGCACCAAATCGGGTTATCTTGTTGTAGTTGATAATTCCAACAAAGTAATAGGCATTGTCACACGTTCCGGAATGATAAAATCCATGGCCCGGGCTTTATGGGGAGGCGATGGCAGATGAGTTTTGCAGAATACCTCAGGCAGAATGGCAGTGATGTATTGGAGGCACTGAAAATACACGTACAACTGTCCTCTCTGTCCATCCTTATAGCTGTTTTAATTGCAATACCAACAGGTATTATTCTCACAAGGCATGACAGAGCAGCAAAGGCAGTACTCGCAGTCGCCGGCATCATTCAGACCATTCCGGGCCTTGTAATGCTGGGTATGGGACTCATGTTATTCGGGCTGGGGAGCAAGCCGGCGGTCATTGTTCTGGTGGCCTATGCCATACTCCCTATTATTCAGAATACTTATACCGGAATCAAGGAGATCGACATTCTGTATATAGAAGCGGCACGGGGCATAGGCATGTCACAAAGCCAGATCCTTTTCAAGGTCGAGATACCTCTGGGCCTGCCTGCCATAGTAGCCGGAATCCGGCTTTCGGTTGTATATATCATCAGTTGGGCCACACTGGCCGCACTTATCGGTGCAGGAGGTCTTGGAGATCTCATCTGGACCGGTCTGTCCAGTTATGACACAAATATGATACTTGCAGGAGCAATCCCGGCATCAATTTTATCAATCATAGCAGGCCTTGTCATAGATCTGATCCACAGGGCGGTAACTCCAAAGCCTATGAGAATAAAGGGGGATGCTTAGTTATGTCGGATTTATTTACTGCCATACTTGAACACTTGTTTATCACAGCGGCAGGAGTTGCACTGGCCACAGCAGCCGGACTGCTTATTGGCATATTCATTTCCAAAAAAACCGGAATAGCAAACCTGGTTTTAACTGTGGCCGATATCATTCAGACCATACCGACACTTGCCCTGCTTGCACTGCTGATGGTTATTTTCGGATTGGGAAATACAACGGTGATCATAGGACTATGCCTGTATTCCCTTTTACCTGTTATAAGAAATACATTTACAGGCATTACCGGCATCTCGCCCTCAATAAGAGAAGCTTCCAGAGGCATGGGCATGTCCCAGCTTCAGTCCCTGGTAATGGTTGAAATTCCGCTGGCCATACCAATGATTCTCTCAGGTATCCGGATAGCTTTTGTAACTGCACTGGGTACAGCCGTCATAGGAGTGCTGATCGGTTCTGGAGGGCTGGGATACATTATATACAGCGGAATCCAGTCTCAGGACTGGAGCATGATAATCAAGGGCACAATACCCGTAGTTCTATTATCGCTGCTTGCGCAATTTTTATTTAATAAATTTCAAAGGGTAAAAAAAGGAGGTAACTAAATGTATAAGAGGTTAATAGCACTTGCAACTGCCATAGTCCTGGCAGCAGCCGTATTTACGGGCTGCGGCTCGGGTAAAAAGGTGGTCATAGGCTCAAAGGACTTTACCGAAAATAAGATTCTCGCTGAAATAATGGCCCAGCTTATTGAGAGCAATACCGATATCAAGGTGGAAAGAAAGATCAATATGGGAGGTACCTTTGTTTGCTTCGAGGCCATGAAAAAAGGTCAGATAGATATTTATCCCGAATATACGGGTACGGGGCTGACAGCTCAGCTTAAGCTTCCTGTGGAAACGGATTCCGATAAGGTTTATGACACTGTAAGCACTGAATTTTCAAAGCAGTTTCATATAAAATGGCTCAAACCCGTGGGTTTCAACAATACTTACGCATTAGCCGTCCCCCAGGAGCTGGCCGAGAAAAATCAAATTGAATCCATCAGTGATCTTAAGAATATCTCCGGGGATTTGGTTTTTGGTGCCGAACATGAATTCTTTAACCGCGAAGACGGCTTTGACGGACTTGTTAAAATCTATGACCTGACTTTTAAGAGTACGGCAAAAATGGATGTTTCTCTGAAATACCAGGCTGTCGGCCAGGGAAAAATGGACGTGACAGATGCCTTCACCACCGACGGTCAGCTAAAAGCCTTGAATTTAAAGGTTCTGAAGGACGATAAAAACTTTTTCCCTCCGTACTATGCAGCACCCATAGTCAGAGAAGACATTCTTGAAAGTTATCCCCAACTGGAGGAAGTTTTAAACAAACTTGCCGGCAGAATTGATGATGATACAATGCAAAGTCTGAATTATAAAGTGGACAATGAAAAACAGTCCATTGAAAAAGTTGCCAAAGACTTTCTAAGTCAATTACAATAGGCTGAAAGCGAAAGTTTCAACCGCAATTGACTTTATGATAGTGGAATCAAATGACATACAACCTAAAATCCTAAAATTGGGAAAGCCGCTCACCGCTTAATGTGGTAAGCGGTTTTTCTTTTCAATAAATTCAATAATCACCTAAATCCAAATATTACATTTACCTTTTTTTGAATTTTTAAGACTTTTTACAGAATAATAAAGGTGTTGAGGAAATAAAAAATTCTGCAGTTTGTCGGAGGAATATATGACAGTGGCATCACAGGTAAAGCAAACCCTGGCAGGAATGAAAGGAGTTCAGGGCACACTGAGGGTTTATTCGGCCCAAACCCGGGACGAAGAATCCAGGAAAGCCTTTAACGAGGCTCTCACGGTCACCAAGGAGGTAATAATTGATTTGGAGGACAGAATCCGTGAACTTGAGTTTGAAGAACCCCAATATAAGAAATAACAGATTTTGAATTTACGGCTCATGGAGGTTAATATGCAGATGTGGCTTGAAATATTATTGCGAACAATATCTATGTTTATCCTGACACTTGTATTGGTAAGATTGATGGGAAAACGGAACATCTCCCGTATGACACCGTTCAATCTGATAAGCTATGTAGTAATCGCAATAATAGCCGCCTTAATCTCTGTGAATGTAATCACCAATATTGCTTTTGGTGTCATTTCACTGGCAGTTTGGGCTCTGGTGCCGGTTGTACTTGACCTGTTGTCTTTAAAGAGCAAATGGCTGCATGATTTAATTTCAGGCAGGGAAACAGTACTTATAAAACACGGCAAGATCATGGAAGACAACCTTCATCAGCTGAAGCTCACCGGTGAGGAACTGCTGAGGGAACTGCGGCATAAGGATGTCTTCAGTTTTTCCGATGTGGAATTTGCAGTTATGGAAACAACCGGTGAAATAAATGTCTTTCCCAAGTCCGACAAAAAGCCTGTAACCGCCCATGACCTTGACAGGAAGGTCTCCCCGCTGGCCGAACCTCAAACTGTTATTCTCGACGGAAATATTTTAAACGAACCTTTGGCGTCCCTTGGCTTAAACAGGGAATGGCTCAGATTGCAGCTTGAAAATACGGGAGTATCTCTTGACAATGTTTTCATCGGCCAGGTGGATTCCTTCGGCGATCTGTACCTGGATTTGTTTGACGACTCAATAGTGCTTCCCCAGCCCAGGGTGCGGGAAATGATCTACGCAAATATTGAAAAATGCCATGCAAGCCTTATGACTTTTGCCTTGGAAACAAAAAACAAGGACGCCAAATCCATGTATATACGAAATGCGAAAAAACTGCGCCAGCTGCTGGAAAAATTGGAACCGTACCTGTTGCGCTAAACAGATACGGCCAATTAACCTCCTTTATTCGCCTTATAGAGGATGAGGGAGTGAAGAGATTTCATTACAGTTTTGTGGCCGCTATTGCGGCTCATGGAGGTTAATATGTCAAACAAAAAGAGGAAGAACTTAAGTCCCGTACAACAGCAATATCAGGATTTCGCAAAAGCAAGAGAACCCAAAATACCTATATACAAAAACTGCCTGAAGGCGTTCCTGGTAGGTGGGATTATCTGTACCATAGGACAGTGCCTGAACTGGTTCTTCGTGACCTTCTTTAATTTCAATGAAAAGACTGCAGGCAATCCGACAGTAGCAGTTTTGATTTTTATATCGATTTTACTTACAGGTCTGGGAGTTTATGACCACATCTCCCAGTGGGCCGGTGCAGGAACCGCCGTTCCGGTTACAGGCTTTGCCAATACCATTGCTTCGGCTGCCATAGAACATAAAAGCGAAGGCTTTGTACTGGGCGTTGGCGGAAATATGTTTAAAATTGCAGGACCTGTAATAGTATACGGAGTATTTTCAGCCTTTGTGGTAGCTATAGTAAACGTAATTATTAAATGGTTAGGTGGAATGTAAATGCTTAAAGGACATCAAACCTGGGTTTTTGAATCAAATCCGGTCATATTGGCATCAGCTGCCGTAGGAGGTCCCTTTGAAGCCCAGGGGGCCCTGGCAAAAGACTTTGATATACTTCACGACGACCTGTGGCTTGGTCAGGAGAGCTTTGAAAAAGCAGAAAAAAAGCTCATGGAGCAGGCTTGTGAAACAGCCATAAAGAAAGCAGGATTAAAGAAAGAGGATGTCCAGTTTTTTATGGGCGGTGATTTGATAAATCAAATAATATCCAGCAGTTTTACGGCACGCACGCTGGGAATTCCTTTTCTGGGCCTTTACGGTGCATGCTCCAGTTCCATGGAGGGCCTTGCCCTGGCTTCAATGATGGTGGACAGCAAGTTTGCACTGAATGCCCTGGCAGCAACCTCCAGTCACAATGCAGCCTCTGAAAAGCAATACAGATACCCTACCGAATACGGTGCCCAAAAACCTCCATATGCACAATGGACTGTTACAGGAGCAGGTGCGGCAGTTGTCTCACAAAAAGGCAAAGGACCCCATGTAAAAGCTGCTACTATAGGCCGGGTGGTTGATATGGGCCTCTCCGACCCCTTCAATATGGGAGTAGCAATGGCACCGGCAGCAGTGGATACCATTGAGGCACATTTCAGGGATCTGGACATTGATGCCTCACATTATGATTTGATTGCCACAGGTGATCTGGGCAGGGTTGGCCATGAAATAGCGGCCGACCTTCTGAAAAAACACGGAATCCCCATTCCGGAGAAGAAGTTCACAGACTGCGGTATCCTCATATACAGGGAGGACCAGCCGGTTTTTTCAGGCGGCAGCGGCTGTGCCTGTGCCGCCACCACCACTTACGGACACTTTATGAGCCGGATGAAAAGGGGCGAACTGAAAAAAATACTGGTTGTTGCCACCGGGGCTCTGCTCTCCCCCATGTCCTACCAACAGAAGGAAACAATACCCTGTATTGCCCACGGAGTAGCCATTGAGATGCACTAGTTATACAGCCAACTATAAGGAGATTGATGAGCTTGGAAAAATTTATCTGGTCATTTATTATCGGAGGATTGATATGCGTAATAGGACAAATCCTGATGGACGGGTTTAAACTAACCCCGGCACATACAATGTGTACCCTTGTTGTATCAGGAGCCATATTGGGCGGACTTGGCTGGTATGATCCGCTTGTCAAATTTGCCGGTGCAGGAGCGACGGTTCCCATATGCAGTTTCGGCAACCAGCTTGTAAAAGGCGCACTGCAGGAAGCCGAGACTACAGGAATTATCGGGGTACTGACAGGAATTTTCGAAGTAACCAGTGCGGGTATATCCGCTGCTATCATATTCGGATTTCTGGCAGCATTAATATTCAGACCTAAAGGTTAGCTTGAACAACTTCGCTGATGGCCGTTTGTTTTCCAAACTAACCTGTGAATTTATGTCAGTCTGTTGAAGGGAGGTGATCCGTATGACTGTAGGAACTCAAATGTTAAAAGCAATAGCTACGGTAGAAAGTGCATCTGCAACAATGAAAAGTTTTGCACTGGAAACCGAGGACGAGCAAGCCAAGAAAACTTTTCAGCAGCTTGCCTGCACTTTTGACGACGCACTTCAAACCCTGAAGGGAAGAGAGGAATATATCCAACAGCAGGAACCCCAGTACAAACAGCAGTAAGATCAGAGTCTGCACTGCACCTGTAAAGACCCTGAAAGGGCTGTTGTACAAACATGGCTGATCCAATATATTCCGTCCTGATAGCACACAGGTACAACATGCATAAATGGCGGCTGGTTAAAGATATTTGTTCGAATTTGTTGGTAAAATAGTTTCAACAAATATCTTGTGGCTGCCATTTATGTAAGTTTGTACGGAAGTACAATATAAAATATTAAATAATTGTTTTGTATATGTTTGGCAATAGACCCTTTTCATATGCACAAAAGTGTCTGCGATACGATGTCTGAGAATATTTCCATTCCCTTTGTTTCTGCAACATGAATCACCCCGGAAAACTGCCCGCTTTGAGGTAAAAGCTCTACCATCAGGTTTTCCCTGCCAAGTATTTTTTCAGGGTTAAAAATAACATCCTTATTTCCGTCAAATAAAGCCACATAAAAAATGCCCGCTTCCACAAGGTCCTGGAAAAAGTGACTTCCATATGACAGTTCTGGCATCAGTCCTGCCTGTTTGGCAGCCACTTCACATATGACCGACATATTGCACAGCTCTGTAAAATGCACGGGTACTCCGAGAGAAGGTGTTGTGCTTCCCCATCTTCCAGGGCCCATCAGCATCACATTTTTGCCTGCAAGTTCCCTGTTCAGCTGCCCTACCTGCCTGGCAATGGAATATTTGTCCTGCTCATTTAATTCAAGATATTCCCGGGCTTTGATAAAAACAACGTAATCGATGGGCAGCCTTACATTACCGCCCATAAAATTTCCCCTGCTGTAAAACAGGCAAGCCCTCTCATCCTCCAGTTCCGGTATGTCAACTGATTTTCCCAGGCCTCTGGTCTGCAGCGGACGGCACTGCAGAAGATTTATCTTGAACCGGTTATCCTTTGTAAAATTTGCAGTATATTCAATGTCTACCGGATAATCGTAGACCTTGGACAGCAAAGCCAGCATATCCTTCATTACGGAATGGAATTCTGACCGGGCAAATAATTTTTTGTAGTCTAAAACATACTGTAATTTTGTATGGGTGTATCCCAATTCCCGAAGACGTGCGGCATTTTGATAGTCAGGACTTGCAAAAAGCTCCCTGTCCACCTTTATATTTCCGGACAGTATATCCTCCAGCGTTTTTACAACAAGCATATTTTCCTTAAGTGACAGAACGTCAACGCTGTGCTGTGAGAATTTTTTTTGATCTTCAATATTCATGGGAGGAAGGCGCTGCGGGTTGTCAAGACACACAATTCTGGGATAATCCCCTTCGGTCCTGTCCACCGCCCTGGTCCCGAGACCGAATACCAGCCGCAGCATGCCGGCATCCATATCTATATTTTGATCCCATACATACAGGTTCGAAGAGTTCCCGACTCCGGCAACATGCGGAAAGAAGTCCTCACCGTATTGGTCACCCGAAACGCGCTGAACCAGTATGGCCATCTGTTCATCACGTTCGGACAGTCCCCTGTTCATTCTATAGGCAAGCGCATCCTCATTCATTGTACTGGCATAAACTGTGCGGATAGCCTCTTCAAAGGCTTCGTAACGCTCCTCCGGAGTACCCTGATTTACACAGAATACACTTTCATATTTACCCGCAAAGGCATTTCCGAAATTATCCTCCAGCAGCGAACTGGAACGTACTATAATTGGTGATTGTCCAAAGTACTCCAGCATTTGAATAAACTGCTCCTGAATGTTTTTAGGGAATTTCCCGCGGAGCAGCTTGTCTTTCAGTTCAGGGGCGTACTTGTAATAGCCTTCTCCGGCTTTTTGTTTTGTTCGCAGTCTCCACCAGCCATTTTGCACAATATAGGTGTAAAATACATCCGAGCCTATATAATAGGAATCGTGAGGTTCCACATAGGCAGTAAACCTGCCGCTTCCTTCCTTTTCGAGAATCTTTCTCGCTAAAAGCATACCCACACTTTTTCCGCCTATAAAGCCCGTGCCTACTTCTCTGGAGGCAATTAAAAGTATATCCTGCAAAGTAAAATATCTGTTGCACAAATCGAACATTCTTGATTGATTGCCGATAAGCATAAACATAAGGAGCTTTTTAGCCTCCTCCTGCTCCTGGTGCGGCTGTTTAAGCACATCCTTCGCCCTGTTGAAAATGATATTCCAATGATCCGGTCTGTCCTCTCCACGGTTGATGCTCGAAAACAGTTCGGCAGCTTCAGTGCTGGCGGTGATGCTCACAGCTTCCTGACCTGCTATCAGGTGAGGGAAAAACATGGTTGGAGAGTAGCGCTGCCACACCTTCAGCGGGTGGATATAGAATTTATTGTTTACCTGATATAAATCCAGCAGGAGCTGGGTTGTTTCCCGGATACCGGCAATAGTACTGTAGGTATGGTAATTTCGCATAATTGCGAAATAGGCCACAGTATCCAGTTCATATAAATAAGGGCAGGTCACCTTGAAAAAATTGCCTATCATCAAATCCGAATACCAGTGTTTTAAAAGGTCGGTAAGGCAGTCAAAAACATAAAATACCTTTTTCCCCTCGTTCCTGATGAGGTTATGTACTTCAGTCGCAAAACTTTCAAAGCCTTTGCTTGAGTCAATATAATAAATCTTTACCCCTGAACTCTCCTCAAACAATTGTTCATGGGTGCCGAAACGGATGTAAACCAGCCTTCTGTTATCTGACCGGGCTTGCCCAGCAAACGGATCAGCAAGTTTTTTATAGTCTGATACCGAATCTACCTGCCAGACCACATTATCACCCAATCTAAGATGGTCAATTATCTGGTCGAATCCTTTCAGTCCCGTACCCACCCTGTCATTAATACCCATATTAACCTCCTAAGCCATTTATGGCTTTGACATGTTATAGCTTTGAGCCGTGTTACTGTCTTAACTTGCCCGGATTTTCAATTACTTTTACTTCATCCTTAATCCCAACAATAATTCTGTCGCACATATTTAAAAACAAGCCTGTTTCCAGTACACCCGGTATGGCTTTTAATTGCTCCGAAACATATTTAATATCAAAGCCCTTTCCAATGTGCAAATCCACAATATAATTATGGTTATCAGTCAGGAAAGGACCATCTGATTTTAACCTGAGAACAGGACTTAATGAAAGTAACTCCAGTTTTCTTAAAATATGATTATAACCGTATGTAAGTATCTCTACAGGCAGCGGAAATGTTCCTATAGCATCAACTACTTTACTTGAGTCCATAATCCAAATAACCCTGTCTGCAAGAGTTGCGACCATTTTTTCTCTGAATAAAGCCCCTCCTCCGCCTTTTATCGCATTAAATCCGCCATCTATTTCATCGACTCCATCAATAGCGAAATCTATTCTTTCAACTTCATCAATAGACACCAGGGGAATATTAAATCCGGAAGCAATATTGGATGTGCTTAGTGAGGTAGCAACAGCTTTAATATTCAATCCATGCTTGACAAGTTCCCCCACTCTTTCAATTACATAGTATGCCGTTGAACCAGTGCCCAGGCCGACTGTCATATTGTCTTCAATGTAATCGGCAGCCTTGATTGCCGCGTTTTTCTTTTCTGTCATGAAAAAACCTCCCAACACAGAAATCACTTCAAATATATACCCTCTATTGACAATGTACGATACGTTTTTGAGAGGGTATCAATGCTTGAGAATGGCTGTATGCTACAAACTTCTTAATGCATCTATGGGATTGAGCCTGCTTGCCTTTCTGGCCGGCATATATCCGAAAACTATACCTACCGCACCTGAGAAGCCAACTGCAAGCAGTACGGTATATGCCGATACTGAAAATATTATTCCTATGACCACAGCTGTGATGTAAGCCAGTAAACCACCTGCTATCAAACCGATCAGGCCCCCCATAAGCGAAAGAAAAATGGATTCAATTAAAAATTGCAGCTGAATCCTGTTGGGTGTTGCCCCCAGGGCTTTCCTGAGACCTATTTCGGTGGTTCTTTCCGTTATGGATACCAGCATCATGTTCATGATTCCAATACCTCCCACAACAAGGGATATGGCTGCAATCCCCGCCAGCAGCATGGACATGATGGACATCATCTCCTGAAAGGATTCTATCATATCTCCCATGTTAAATACTGTGTAGGCATCCTCCCTGTAATTGAAAGCCTGGCTCAGTACTCCTTTTATGTCTATTACCGTCTTATCGGCCATATTTGTATCCTTCAGATAAACATCCAGACTGGATATGCTTTTTATTCCCAGGCTTCTCAGAGCAGTAGTATACGGGATAATAACAGTCTCATTATTAGAATTCATACTGAAGCCGCTTGAGGAAGCGAGAGTTCCTATGACCTTATAAGCCGTACCGTTAATAATCAGCTCTTTTCCAAGGGGATTCACTCCGTAGAATAAATCCCTGACTATATCACTTCCTACCACGGCCACCTGGTTTTCATTTCCAATATCCAGGGGATTGATGGCTCTTCCTGACTTTAACAAGCTTGCATCGGTTTTAAAAAACACCTCATTCTTTCCCTGGACGGCAACTTTTTCTTTTATGTCTCCATTATATACTATTGAGGTTCTTAGAGCTATTGTGGGAGATACACCGCTGATATTGCCCAGTCCTGAAATTGTTTCCATATCGTCACCGGTGAGGCCTGACTTCAGGGGAGTCCCGGTTATGTTGACCATTATTTTATTTACTCCCAGCGAATTCACCTCACTGCTGATACTTGCGGTTGCCCCCTGCACAATTGTAATAAGTGCAATAATGGATGCCACGCCGATAACAATACCAAGCATTGTCAGCATTGATCTGAGTTTGTTTTTAATTATATTTTCCCAGGACATTCTAATACTTTCCCAGAGCATATTAACCTCCATGAGCCACATTCGTGGCCACAAAATGTTATGCAAGTAATTATCCTTTATCGCAATGTAGCGAATAAAGGAGGTTAATTGGCCATGTGCGCTTTCAAAGTATTGGTAAATACTTTGAATATTTCGCACGGCCATAAAACAGTTATGAAATTTGTATTCCCTGCTCACCAGTTGCTGCTGTCTGCCTCGGTAAGATACCCGTCCAGAATATTGACGACTCTTCTGGCACGCTGTGCTATGCCGGTATCGTGAGTGATCATTATTATTGTCTTACCGTCCCTGTTTATTTCTTCAAACAACTCCATAACCTGGGCACCGGTTTTTTGATCAAGAGCCCCGGTGGGCTCATCGGCCAGAAGTATGGTGGGTTCGGTAACAAGAGCCCTGGCAATGGCAACACGCTGCTGCTGTCCCCCCGAAAGCTGGTTTGGCAGATTTCCCATTTTATCACCCAGACCCACCCGGACAAGTATGTCTTCTGACAGCTTTTGCCTCCGTGAGTGGGGCAGTCCGGAATAAATCAGCGGCAGCTCAACGTTTTGAAGTGCAGTCATTCTGGGCAGCAGGTGAAAGCTTTGAAATACAAAACCGATCTCCTTGTTTCTGACCTTTGCCAGTTCAATTTCATTCAGCTGATTTATGTCGTTTCCCGAGAGATGGTAGGTTCCTGAGGTAGGCACATCCAAACACCCTATAATATTCATCATGGTGGATTTTCCCGAGCCTGAGGGTCCCAGTATGGACAGGAATTCTCCCGGCTCCACCGATAAACTTACGTTATGGAGTACTTCAAGCTCCTCTGCTCCCATAATGTAACTTTTACAAATATTTTTCATACTGAGTATTTCAGCCATTATCGGAGCCTCCGCCGGCCGTGCCGTTTGTTCTTTGGCCTCCCAGCCTCATACCCTGGGTTTTATCCGGATTGGTATAAAGAACTGTCTCTCCATTGGCAATTCCTTTTTTGACTTCAACTATGGTTCCATTATTAATTCCTGTCTCTATATCGGTTCTTACCGGCCTTCCGTCCGGGTCCTCCTTCAACACATAAGGAGTATTGCTGTCATCAAACCGGACAACCGACATGGGAATTGTCACCACTCCCTTGGCAGTATTGTCCACAAGTCTGACCTCGGCGGACATGCCTGCCTTCAACGCCGTATCCGCGCCCAGATCTATGACAGCGGTAAAATAGGTCACCCCGTTTGCTACAGTACCCTCTCTTGATATTCCTCCGATTTTGCCTTTGATCTCTTTATTCAAGGCACCTATTTTTACTGTGGCTTCCTTGCCCTCCTTAAGAGACCCTATATCATATTCGTCAACCTTAACACTTATTTTCAGATCCCTGTAGTCTACCACTTCCATCAGCCTGGCACCGGCCATAACCATTGCATTCTCCTCAACACCTATGCCGGAAACTTCGCCGTCAATATCAGCCGTGAGCTTGCTGCCTATGGAAGTTTCGGCCAGAATATCACCTTTTTTCACCTTATCACCTTCTTTAACACGTAAATCGGTGATCTGCATAACCATGTCGGCTATAATGGTCTGCCGGTGCCTGACCTCAATATTGCCTGTAAATGAGTGGTAGGTTGTTATATCACTTAATTCCGCCTTTACTCTCTCATATACCTCTGAATCCCTTTTTAATAAGAAAAAGGTTACGGCACCTGCCATCAAAAGAACAATAATAATAAGGGCAATCCATTTTCCGGGCCTGGACTTCTTTTTGGGCAGCATTGCAAGGGTTCCTCCTGTAAACAATTTATTTCATCTGAAAACCAATTATCTGCATTGGTATTCAGCATTTTTACAAATAATAAAGAGCATCAGCAACCATTGTGGTAAGATGCTCTTAGTTATTTATAATTTCTAAAATACCGATAAAATATACAAGAGTTGTATAAAAGATTTTTATGTTTTATGCACTTACTGCTGCTCAATCAGCAATTCACAGTAAAATAAAATCTGACCCCGCCAAGTATGTTTTCCACTCCATAATCGCTTCCGTGCAGCTCAAGAATATTTTTGACAATGGACAGCCCCAGACCGGTTCCTCCTGCTCTTCTTCCCCGGGATTTCTCAGCTTTGTAAAACCTTTCCCAGATTTTTTGAATATCCTCTTCTGCTATTTGTTCTCCGCTGTTTTCAATAATTACCCGGAGCCTGTCAACTCCTTTTTCAGTTAAAACTCTTATTTTCCCATTGGTTCCGGTGTGTCTGACAGCATTGCTCAAGATATTTGTTACAACCTGTTCCATCCTTCTTCTGTCTGCCTGGACCCGGCTGTCCCTGTCTTCATGCCGGAAAATCAAGGATATATTCTTTTCTGCCATATTTTTATCCAGCCTGCTCCCAATCTCATCAATAAGTTCGTCCATGACAAAATTCTCAATATTCAGATCATAGGCTTTGGATTCAAGCCTTGCAAGGTCCAACAGATCCATGACCAGTTCATCCATTTTTTCGACTTCATCCAGTATTACATCTATATAATGCTCCTTTTTCTCTTCCGCAATATTATCCTTGAAGCCCTCTGCGAAACCTTTTATAATGCCCAGCGGAGTTTTGAATTCGTGTGAAACACTTGAAACAAACTCCTTTCTCATGTTTTCCAGGCTTCTCTCTTTTTCAATATCAAGCTTAAGCTGCTCATTGGCAGATTTTAAATCTTCCAGACTCAGGCTGAGATTTCTCGAAAGCCGGTTCAGACTCAAGGCCAGATTCCCAAGTTCATCCTTTGACTTCACACGGCATTCCTCCGAAAAATCCAGATCTGCCATCTTGCTTGCAACAGTATTCATTTTAAGCAGCGGCTTTGAAATGCTCCGTGAAAAAACAAAGGCCATAACCAGCATAAGTAATATAATTACTGCAAATACATATCCGTAATAGGACTTCATGGCTTCGACCGCTTCATCCACAGGCTGCAATGAGGAAATGGCAAACACATATTCCAAAACCTGATTATTTTTTATGACGGGTTTTACATATGCAATATTATCCATGCCGTTATTGGTGTCAGTGTAATGAAAATTGGTTGTTTTACCCGGTTCCATACTGATTTTCTTAACCATCAGCAATTGGTTCCAATAGTCTATTGAGGACCATAGCAGTCCATTGTTGTAACTGGCCATTTGCTGGATTTGATCCGGCAGATTCAATGCGGTGATTTTCCCCTTGACTTTGTCAGGGCTGATTGCCTCCACCTCTATGTTTTTAACGGCAACTGCAACACCTGCCGATGCTTCGGCCGGTGTTGTCAAAGTACCTGCTTCAGTAAATTTTTCAGTCCTTAGTACTCTATTCTCCACAGCTATGGAATCACTGCTCAGGGTCACCGCACTGGCCGCTACAAGCCTGATATTGGAGTTTTCCCAGGATTTGCCATCCTTTTTGATGCCTGAAACCGACAATAACCTATTGTTGTTAAAATACCCGTCCACCTCTATCTCCGAGCCAACAGACAGCTCCAGTTTCTGAAAATCCTCCAGAAATGCGATGTTATCCAGGGGAATGCTCAAATTTTTGTTATCGGAAGTCTCCAGTGAAATAGAAAAGGACGGCATATACTTTGCCCTTCCGTCCTTGTCCAGAATGGCCAGCCGGGCATTATTTCTTCCGGTGAATTCATTGATTTTCTGAGTTATTGCCTTACTGTCCCAATTTTCATTCACATATGTATTGCCAAAGCTGTCCAGAGCTTTTTCCAGACTTGAACTCTTCATATGCAAATAAATTTTCCCAAAAAATAACGACTGCCCGGCTATAAATACTCCAAAGCAAACTGTCATAAAAAGTACTGTAATAAGAAATAGTTTTAACACGATGCTTCTTTTCATAGTCTGTTCACCTCAAATTTGTAGCCCATACCAATAACCGTTGAAATACAGCAAGCCTTATGAGTCAGCTTGCTTCTTAATTTTTTGACATGTGTGTCGACAGTCCGCAGATCTCCAAAGTAGTCAAAACCCCACACCCTTGAAAGTATTACCTCCCGGCTGAGTACAATATCTCTGTTTTCCATAAAGCACAGCAAAAGCTCATATTCCTTGTATGTAAGCTCTATCACTTCATCGTCGATTCTGACAGTACGGGATAATTTATTTACCTCTATACCGTTCAGGCATAATACTCCGTCATCTTTTCCCAGCGTTCCCTCGGCTCTTTTCAGCAGTGTTTTTGATTTTGCAACAAGCACCCTGGGACTGAAGGGCTTAGTTACATAATCATCCGCACCCAGTTCATAACCCATCAGTTTATCTTCTTCATCAGCCCGGGCAGTGAGCATGATAATAGGCACATCCGACACTTTTCTAAGTCTTTTGCATACCGACCACCCGTCTATTTCAGGTATCATGATATCCAGAATTATCAGGTCGATCTTATTTACTTCATAAACTTCCAGAGCCTTTTTTCCATCCTCGGTCTGAAGCAGGGTGAAGCCTTCCTTTATAAAATAATCGGCAACGATTTCTCTTATTCTTTCGTCGTCTTCGACCAGGAGTATTTTTTTGTCCATATAAAAAATTCCTCACATCTTACTTTAATACTTATCTCTGCTAATGCTTTTGACTGTTCATCAATAGACAATGAAGCCAAGGGACAATGCCGGCGGCTGCCCAAACAGACAAATGCAATATATGAATTCACATTGCTTCTAACATTGATTCCGGATGCACGGATAAAAACCTCAACAAATGTCAAGCTCCATTTGTTGAAGTTCTTATTGGAGTACTAAATTAACACGTGGTGCCAGTTTAAAAGCGCACTTTATTCGGCTAATTTAACAGTCTTTCCGTTTGCGGTGATCTCATGGGCTATGAAAACAAGCTTTGCCTCCTTAAGCTCACCCAGTTCCGCTTTTGTACCCGCTTTCAAATCTGTTTCGGAATTAATTATCTTAACAGCTGCTATTGAAGCACTTCCTGTAATATTTGCAGTTTTTTCAACTGGCTGCCTTTTTACCGATACCTCTGTTCCGTTCTCAATTTCAAGCCCTTTGAACTCATCCATGCTGCCGAATGCCGCCAGCGGAACAGTGTAAACTTTTCCGTCCCCTGTTTTAACAGACATTTCGGATTCATTTATACTTTCCACAGTACCTGAGATTTCCGCAGGCATAATGCTTATTATGCTATAAGCAGCTGCGGCAGTTTTTATATCCAGCTTTACTGTCTTTCCGTTGGCGGATACCTCCGACGGCATAAATACTTTTACACCGTCCACAGGTTCTAATTTCTTTATTTCCGCTTGAGAACCTTCGACACTGCCCTCAGAGAAAACAATTACATTTCCTGCCTCAAGCTCCTGACTTACTGCCAGGGACGGCAAAGTCTTGACAGCATTGCCGTCTTTATCCTTCACCTCAGCATTTTCATCCGCCTTGTCTCCCTTTATGGTTAAGGCCGGCCCTGCAGCTGCGGTAAGCATAATTGTTTTGCCCAGTCCCGCCTGCATACTTTTCAGAGAAACCTCCACACCCTTTGCAAGGCCGAGAGCATCAAAGCCCTCCTGTTTCGACAAAAGTCCCAGCGGTACCATATAAGTTTCTCCGTCCTGAACCTTTACCTTCATATCAGTCTGGGTAATTTCCTCAACCACCCCTGAAATTTCAACCGGTGCAAACTCCTCCGGTCCGGATGCGGTCACGGCTTTAAACGCCTGAACTCCAGTATCTCCGGCCGTAATTTCCCGGTCTGCAGGCATTGCCTGTGCTATGGCTGTTGAAGATGTTAATGACAATGCAGCCACAAGTGATAAAACTATTGTTTTTTTCATACCTTACTACCTCCGTAAAAATTAAATTTAAGTTTATAGGCAGATTATATTGGTATGATGTGTACTCGGTGTGTACTCAAAATAAACATTAAGTGAACAATCTTTTAATTGCCGGCCTTTAAAACTGAAAGGTTGGTCTTTTCACTGGCTAAAACCATTATTGCCAGGAGAGCCATAAGATAAAACGGGTACAGCGCAAAGGAAAAACCCTGTGCCAGTAATCCGAACAAGGGCGGCATTAAAGTAGAACCTATATAGGCAAAGGCCATCTGCATTCCCATAAAGGCCTGTGACAATTCTTTTCCAAAGCGGTTGGGAGTTTCGTGCAGCATACAGGGAAAAATAGGAGCACAGCCCACTCCAATAAGAAGGAAGCCAGCGATCAGCAGTGTATTCCCCCATGGAAGCAGTGTGCATGCCAGTCCGGCAACGATAATACCCTCTCCTAATCTGATTAAAGTTTTATTACTCAGTTTCATTGTTACAAAACCAGATAAAAACCTTCCGACAGTTATTCCAAAATAGTACAGTGAAATGAGCTTTGCTGCGGTATCGGGTGATATTCCCCTATTGCCCACCAGGTAGCTGCTCCCCCAAAGTCCCGCAGCAGCCTCCAATGCGCAGTAGCTAAAAAATGTAATGAAGGCGGGCTTTGCTCCCGGGATCCGCAGCATATCCCCAAACCTTCGTGATTCCCCGGCCGTCCCATCGCTTTTTATCTCACTGCCGACTTTTTTCCACAAGGGCAGTGAAATAAAAAGTATTATAACCAAACAGGCCTGTATTACGCCAATTGTCCTGTAACCCATTTTCCAGCCCCCCGCCCCGGTGAGGAAAAAAGACATTATAACCGGACCGGCCGTAGCTCCCACTCCCCAGAAGCAGTGAAGCCAGCTCATGTGACTGGCCTTGTAATGCAATGCCACGAAATTATTGAGTGCGGCATCCACAGAGCCAGCCCCCAGGCCCAGAGGCACTGCTAAAAAGCACAGCCATACAAAGCCTGGTGACAATGAGAAACCAAGTAGGGCAACTGCAGTCATTGTAACACTGACCACTGTCACAGCACCGGTCCCGAATCTCTTTATGACCTTTTCACTTAATAAGCTTGAGACAATTGTTCCGGCGGTTATGATAAATGAAAGTATGCCAGCATAGGACACAGGCAGAGCCATATCGGCCCTCATCGCAGGCCACGCCGAACCCAGCAGCGAGTCGGGCAGTCCCAGACTGATAAATGACAGATAAATTATTAAAAGCAGCAATGTGATCATATAAACTCCATCCGATTAAAATCATTTAATTTAATCTGTTGTGCTGATTAATTTAAATTTTGCTTTACCTGTATAATGCTTTATACCAACTGGTGCTTGGCACTAACTTCATAAAATAAGGACGCCCCCAAAACAATTACAAACATTGTCCCGACTCATTTAAAGCGGTTTTGCCGTCGCTCAAACTCGGCATCCTGTCTCGATTTGAAGCTCAAAGCAGCGTCCTGCTGCTTTGACGGCAAAACCACTTTGCCCTCGTCGACAATTTATTGTAATTGTTTTTAACCGTGCATCTTATTTCATGAAGTTGTCCTCGCATACCAGTTGATTAGGATATAATTATCGATAAATCAAAATAAAAAATTTCAATCAGCACAACAAGTCAATTTACTAACGCTTTTAATATAATAACACTTTTAATGGCAACACATCCACTCTCCAATAATTACTGAAGTACCTGACTAGGTAAATTGGAGCAAAATGCCCCTCTCTCACTTTACCTAGAAAAAATAACAATTTAATGATATAATTTAAACATTCTATATAACGAAAGAAGATATCATGGAAAACAGTTTTAATAATTTAGGAATTATACCACCAATATTAAAGGCTCTGGACGAAATGGGCTTTCAAACACCTACCGAGGTGCAGAGCAGGGGCATACCCCATATTTTAAACAAAGAAGACCTCATAGTGATGTCAAAGACCGGCAGCGGAAAGACAGCTGTATTCGGTGTTTCAATGCTTCAGCTGACCGATCCGGCGGTGGCGGCGCCGCAAGGCTTAATTCTCGCACCGGTACGCGAGCTTGCTGTCCAGGTGGACAGCGATATAAAAAAGATGGCAAAGCATCTTTCTCATAAAACTACTGCGGTATACGGCCAGCATAATATGACCACCGAAGTGCAGGCTCTGAAAAAAGGCGTTACAATAGTGACAGGAACACCGGGCAGAGTTTTCGACCACATTCAGCAGGGAAACCTGATTACAAAGAACATCCGTTTCCTCGTACTGGATGAAGCCGACAGAATGCTGGATATGGGATTTCTTGACCAGGTAAAAAGAATAATAAGATCCCTCCCGAAGGATAGGGTAACCCTCCTGTTTTCAGCTACAATGCCTCCCGAAATACACAGGATTTGCAGCGAATATATGAAGAATCCCGTCACCATAGAGATTGAATCTCAGACCAAAACCGTGGATTCAATCCAGCAGGAATATTACAGGGTACTGCCAAATGAAAAACGTACGCAGCTCAACAGACTGCTTTTGGTTGAACAGCCTGAAAGCTGTATGATTTTTTGTAATACAAGAATAGCTGTCGACCATGTCCAAGGCTTTTTAACAAAGCAGGGCTATGCTTCGGAAGCACTGCACGGAGATATTCCCCAGGGAAAAAGAACAAAAACCATCCAGCAGTTCAAGCAAGGTGAATTTCACATACTGGTTGCAACTGATGTTGCTGCAAGAGGTATCCATATTGACAATCTTTCACTGGTAATCAATTATGATGTTCCTGTTGAAAAAGACAGCTATGTACACAGGATCGGCCGTACAGGGAGAGCCGGCAACGGTGGAAAAGCTGTTTCAATGGTCACGAGTGACGATATAATGACACTTTATGAAATAGAAGAACATATCGGCGCCATGATACCTGAAACCGACCTGCCTTCAGAGGAGCTGCTCAACCGGCGTAAAGCCGAGGCGGCAGACTGGCTGGCGGCCAATGCTCTAAAGGAAAAGCCGGCTAAAACGCCCCGTTTGTCTGCCGGAACAGCAGATAAGGGTTCCCTTAGGAGCTCAGGCCAGAGCAGGTCCCCAAAAGCAGGTGAAAGGCAGAAGAATCCGGCTGAAGGTAAACCCCGCAACAACCAAAAAGTGCGTGAAAATAACATCTCCCGCACCAAATCCAAAGATAGCGGAGAAGAAAAGTCACCGGTCAGACATAACAGTCCTGCATCAGCTGCTGCTCCCAACAGGCAGAAGGTGCGCACCGTTCCTGATGCCCGCACCGTTAAAAAGGAAACCGGCAAAGAAGGTTTGGGAGAGGTGAAAGCTAAACCGGCAAATCAGAAATCCGGTGTCGAACGGAAGCCAAATACCGGAAGAGACCGTTTTGACCGCAGGGATTACGTCCGGAGTGCAGGTACCGAAAGCGGACAAGCTGCCGGCAAAAATGCAGCGGCAGTAACTGCAGTCAAAAAGAAACCTCTTCTCAAACGTTTACTTGCAAGCATACTCGGAAAGTAAACAAACGCCCTTGTTCCGTGATAAAACGGTACAGGGCGTTTAATTTTTTCCCGCTTGCCTATAATTTTTCAAACTCCATTTTATGAATATTTTCCTTTCCCAGAAGTGCGAAATATATATCGTATATAATAGTACCGATATTTTCGTTAATAAACTTTTGGGGAAGCTTGCAGGGAAGCACCATCAAATGCATGGGAACGTTCCAAATAGAATATTTTATGTCCGGAACCATGTTGAAACCCGCTCTTCTATAAAATTTCATCCTCTTTTCACGCACGGATATATCCTTCTCATTGAGAGCCTCTTCTACTGTTTCAACCTCCACTATAATACCGTCGGCATTTGAATAGAGCTCCTTTATCTTTTCAAGGAAAGCCGTACCGATTCCGGTTCCCCTGAATTCCTCATACACTGCGAAGAAGCTGATAAGCACAAAGTTATTTTCAGTTCCCCCGGCACATATGGCATAGGCACAATCCCTGCCGTCTTTGACAAAGACCAGGCCCTTCTGAATATTATTTTCCAGCTGCACATACAGCTTATCATAAGGCGGGTATTCCCCCTCGGCAAAATCCAGCGTCATACGTTTATAAAAGCTTTTTAGCTCTGTCAAATGCATGTTTCTGATAGCAGCTTCCATTTTTACAATTACCTCTTCTTCCAATTTCATGTTATCTCAATATTAAAGCTCTATTTTTCAAATATGTCAAGGTTGACAGGGATTTGTAATGTCAATAAATACTGTCTTTATCTTTTTTCATAAGCATATTCATTACAACTGCAATCAATGCCGCCATTACCCACAACGCCAGTGTAATGAATTTAAGGGTTGTTGACAGGCATGCGAGCTCCGCAAGCAGGTATAACCTCGTTGGGTAATGGGTCAATATGGTAATTATTAGTATATTCTCCATTATATCAAAAAATCCTCGCAAATAGGACAGGCTTACCGTATATCGCCATTTACCGTTTAACCCCTTGCCTATGAATATTTTCATAAGCTCAGCCTGAGTCAGTGCAAAACCGGCAATGAAAATAAAGTCATACAATAAGGATCTGAGATAAAATAATCTCCCTTCATTGCCCAGCCGTCCAATGATATAATAAAGCCTGTCAGGATCACAGCCGAACTGCATTTCCGGCAATCCAGCTCCCCCGCTGTACGTTTTGAAACCAGCTTCACCTATATTAAAAAAATCCATACCAAACAGTGTAAATACACAAACGGTAAATACAGCGATCCTATATATTAATAATTTTTTATTTTTAAAATTCATATAAATACCCCATCATCTAACCATTGCCTTACATTTTCCCGTTGCTGACATATTCGTTAAAAAATAGCGGAACCCTGTTTGTAGCTGATTCGCCGGAGATTTCTTCACAAGCTTGATTGAGGATTTTATTGATATCGTATCCTCCTGTTACAGGGATAAAAGTCAGCCTTTTAAAACTCAGCGCCTTCTGAGGACATGAATATACACATCTCAGGCAACAATTACAGGACAGCTTGAATCTGATATCATGGTTTTTTTCATATATATTGCCGGCTGGACAGTTATCTACACACAACCCGCAATGTGTGCATGCTTCACTTACTTTCAAATCCTTTCCCATAAATCTGAAAAGCACTGAGAATACAGGTGCGGCAAGTCCTATACCAAGTTTAAGTCCGAGTCCGGTTTTAAGAACTCTCTTCTGTCCGTTTATTACCTCTCCGCACATTGCAGCAACCTTTTTTTGTGTTGCCAGGTAAAGCTGCCTCACAACTGAAGTGTCAAATTTATTAATCCAGTTGCTGCCTATGGAAAACATTCTTTCATGAAAAACCTCATAGCCTTTACGGGTCAGCTTTCTTCTAACAGGATTTGACGCATTGTAATTAACCGGCCCCACTCCACCTGCAGTACGGAAAATAAACACTCTGGAATTCTCAGCTTCAGGGACTTTGCGTAAAAACTTATACATGATATTCGGAACACTGTAACCTATTACCTGACAACCGATCCCGATAAGGCCGTATCTGCCGGGATCAAACTTACAGCTGCCTTTCAATACATCTTCAATTCTTATCAAATCAACCTCATAACCGTTTTTTATGAATTCCTCCCGTATCATTTCGGCAACAAGCTTTGTATTCCCGGTACCTGAAAAATAAAATATCCCGACTGGCTTCATAATTATCACCTCTTTAGCGTTTCCAGCATCAAATCAATTGAATAGGCACTGAAATCCTCGATATCCAGTGAAAAATGTTTTGTAAAGTTCTCACCGGTTGCAGACAGTTGATTCATAAAGCCTGTCAGCATAAAAACCAGGCTGAAGGCGGCTTTGTCAGAGTCCAATCCGGGTTTGATACTTCCGTCAGCCTTGCCTTCATCAATTACTCCGGCTACAGACTTAAACATTAAGTTGTTAAACTCAGCAAGCTCATATTTCTTCTTGCTTCCGGCATCAGCTTTCTTTTTAACATGGCCCCAATAGCTGAAGGTACGGAAGGTATCGGGATTTTCCTTAAAAAACCGGTAGTAACCCCTGCAGGTCTGCTCTATCCGTGTAAACCCGCATTGTTTGTCGTCAACGGCTTCAGCCAGATATGCAAATAGTTTTTTAAAGCCTTTAAGTACAACTGCAAAGTATAAATCCTCTTTGTTTTCAAAATACTGATACAAGGTTCTTTTTGTAAACTGGGCAGCCCTGGCTATTTCATCCATAGAAGCAGCCTCAAAGCCCTTTTCCAGAAACACCTTTTCGGCTGCCGATACTATCTCTTCTTCTCTTAACAATTTCTCTCTATCTCTCCTGGTCATATTCTCCATTGGTAATCCCCTCCATGAGATTTTTATTCGAATAATAAATGTACTTTTGTTAAAGTAACACCAATTACATATTTACGTTTGCTTATCTGTCGTACCAAACTTTATGCAGTATATACGCACGTACATATGGTTTACTCATAGTATACAAAGTATACCGTTAGTATAGTGCGCTACAATATATAGTATACTAACGGTATACTTACATGTCAATACAGCCAATATAAATATGCAAAAAAATAATCTCCGGGCAGTATGATATATAATCCATCGCCTGGAGATTATTTCTTTGCCGTATATTGCACCCTCATCAGGTGTACCGGTTTAAAACCTGAACCTCTCTTGCATTACAGCAGGCTTTTATGTCTTCGGTGGTTTTTTCGAACATAGCTTTGTAAAACCCGTCACATTCAATAACGACCTTTTCCATTCCGGCCTTCATGGACAATGAGTTTTCCGATTTATACCTTCTGGTGTCGGATATTATGGCCTTTAATTTTTCTCCAAAACCTATGGTCTCTTTATCAATAGATCCCACCTTTTCCCAGCACAGCCTGTGAACGGATATACAGCCCTCTCTTTGTCTGAAAAACTCCTGATAGAGATATTCGGTAATATGCGGAACATATAATGCATACGATTTCAGGATATTCAACATGCTGAAATAAAGTGCGGTCTGTGCCGAACGTCTCTCCTGATACCCGTGCTTGTCAGGCTGATACAAACGCTCCTTGACAATTTCCAGATAGTAATCGCAAAAGTCCTTCCAGAAGAATTCATCAATTTCATGCCTGGCCAGACCTATCTCATAGCGGTCAAGCTGCTTTACCGCCTCTGAAACCATTTGCCTGCAGCTTTCAATTATCCATCTGTCCACAGGCAGCAGTGTGATTTCAGTACCGGGTTCAAAATCCTGCAGATGTGAGGCTGCAAATTTTGTTGCATTCCAGAGTTTTGTAATAAACCTTTTAGCAATAGCCAATTCATCGCTTGCAAAGAAGGTATCAGTACCCAATCTGGCGTTTGCAGCCCAATATCTTATGACATCAGCAGAATGGGTTTCAATCAGCTGAGCCGGAGAAAGCCCGGAGTTATTTTTGGATTTGCTGATTTTTTCTCCCTTCTTTGCAAGCACATAACCGCAGATCATAATATCCTTCCAGGGTATTTCCCCTGTATGGTACAGGCTTTTAACAATTGTGTAGAATGCCCAGGTACGGATTATCTCATGAGCCTGTGTCCTCATACTCATTGGCAAAAGCCTGCCGGACATGTCATCCTTCTCACCCCATTTTGCATTGATCTGCGGGGACAATGACGAGGTGGCCCAGGTATCAAATACCGAGCTCTCGGTAATAAAATCCTTACATCCGCAGGAGCAGGCCCTTTCAGGGGCTGTTTCGGCAGGATTCACCGGCAGCTGTTCTTCACCTGCAGTTACAGGCTCACCGCAGTTTTTACAATACCATACCGGTATTGGAACCCCGAAATAGCGCTGCCGGGAAATACACCAGTCCCATTTTAAATTTTCAACCCACAGAATATACCTGTTCTTCATATGGGCGGGGTACCAGTTGATTCTGTCAGCTGCTTTTAGAAGCTCATCCCTGTTTGAAAGAATATCTATATACCACTGTCTCGAAGGTATGATCTCAATTTCCCTGCCGCACCGCTCGTGAACCGCAACAGTATGGGATATATTCTGTGACCCGGTTAAAAGACTCCGGTCGGCAAGCTGCCGGATAATCAATTTTCTGGCCTCCATTATCTGCAATCCTCCGATAACGGGAACAGTTTCGCTTATAGTGCCCTCGGGCTCTATAACCCTTCTGAAAGGCAGCTTGTGCTTCTCATACCACTCAACATCAGTACTGTCACCAAAAGTAGCACACATAACCACACCTGTGCCTTTATCCTGATCGACCTTTTCATCTGCCAGTACGGGAATGGAATGACCATATAATGGAACCTGTGCATTTTTTCCGAGGTATTTCTTATATCTTTCGTCCCGGGGATTTACAAAAAGACAAACACAGCCATAAAGCAATTCAGGTCTGGTTGTGGCCACAGTCAGCCTTTCTTCTCCTACCGTAAACAGTATAAAATTGAAGGCGGTATCCTTCTCAAGGGTATCCAGTTCTGCCTGGGCTATTGAGGTCCGGCATCCGGCACACCACAGAACGGGAGCTTCCTTCATATATGCCTTTCCTTCCTTAAACAATCTGATAAAGGATTTCTGGGATATTCTCCGCACCATTGGATTAATGGTTTCATACTGGAGAGACCAGTCTACCGAGAAACCCAGGCCTTCCCACAGATCCCTGAATTCTTTTTCATATTTTCCGGCAGTGGCTGCACATTTCTTTATAAATTCACCTTCCGGAAGGTCCCGGGCCATAATGCCTTCCTCCCTTTCTACAAGCCGTTCAGTGGGCAATCCGTTGTCGTCAAAGCCAAAAGGATAATATACGTTATATCCCTGCATTCTTTTGAATCTTGCAATCATTTCGGCCTGCGCATAGGAAAAAATGTGCCCTATGTGCAGATTTCCGCTGACAGTAGGCGGTGGTGTGTCGATAGAATAAACCTCCCTCCGGCTTTCCCTGTCAAAAGCATAAATATTGTTCTCCTTCCAGAATTTCTGCATTTCACCTTCAGTCTGTATGAAATCATAATTTTTTTGCATAACAGTCCTCCTCCATCGCTTCAGATTTTTTCACGAAACACAACAAAAAATCCGCCCTGGGCTTTAATTGCTTAAAGCTTAGGGCGGATTACATGCGTCCGCGGTACCACCTAAATTCAGATAAACTATCTGCACTCTGTCAATACGGGATAATCTCAAACCTGTTAACTTATCCGATATCGCTTTCCCTGTAACGGTGGAAATCTCCGTTGAAGCCTACTGGGATCGCTCCTTTCGGTTCACAGCTCAAAGGCTACTTCCATACCTCCTTCACGAAGATTTCCACCAACCATCTTCTCTCTTTGCTTCCGGTGAGTATGTACTCCTCCTTGTCAACGCTATTTTGTCATGTGTCCGTTTTTTAGTAATATTAATTTATAATATGCAAAATGTCAATAAATATTTATTACTTTATTTCATTTTGAGCCGCTACCAGGCTGGATGCTCCGAATTTCTCCCTCAGCCTGGGCTTTTCTATCTTTCCGGTTGGGTTGCGGGGTACTGTATCAAATATAACCTTTTTAGGGCGTTTGTAACGGGGCATCGGAGCACAGAAGGCTTCGATTTCCTCTGTCGTACAGGCACAGTCGGACTTGAGCTCAATAATGGCTGCCGCGATTTCTCCCTGCCGCTTGTCGGGCAGGCCAATAACCGCCACATCCTTTATTGCCTTGTGAGCCCTGAGGAAATCTTCTATCTGAACCGGATATATGTTCTCTCCCCCGCTTATGATGACATCCTTCTTCCTGTCAACCAGATATATGAAGCCGTCTTCATCCATTCTGGCCATATCTCCGGTAAACAGCCACCCTTCCTTAAGGACGGCAGCAGTTGCTTCTGGATCGTTAAAGTAGCATTTCATAACTCCGGGTCCTTTTACAGCCAGCTCACCCACTTGGCCCTGTGAGACCGAAATGCCATTTTCATCGGTAATCCTGACTTCCCATTCATGTCCCGGAATACCGATAGCACCAACCTTGTGTATATTTTTAACTCCCAAATGCACACAGCCGGGGCCGATGGATTCGCTCAGTCCATAGTTGGTATCGTACTGGTGGTGCGGGAAGTATTGCTTCCAGCGGCGGATAAGGCTTGGCGGAACGGGCTGGGCACCTATGTGCATCAGCCTCCACTGCGACAGCTCATAATCCTCCAGTCTGACCTCTCCCCTGTCCAGAGCGTCAAGAATATCCTGCGCCCAGGGCACCAGCAACCAGACAATGGTTATCCTCTCCTCCGACACCGTTTTGAGAATCCATTCAGGCTTTATTCCGCGCAGAATCACTGCTTTGCTGCCTGCCAGAAAGCTTCCGAACCAGTGCATCTTGGCTCCGGTATGATAGAGCGGAGGAATGCAAAGAAAATTGTCGTCGCGCGTCTGTCCGTGGTGGTGGTATTCTGTATAACAGGCTGACATCAGGCTCCTGTGTGTATGTAAAATTGCTTTTGGAAAACCCGTTGTCCCCGAAGAAAAATATATAGCCGCATCGTCCTCATCAGTCAGCTTTATATCAGGAGCCTCGGAGGAACAGTTTGCGGTAAGACGGTCATAATTTTCCGCAAAAGTCGGACGGTTTTCTCCGGCAAAAAACAGGGTTTTTACCTGTGGTATCTGATCATATATGGATTCAATCCTGCCTATGAACTCAGGTCCGAAAACCAACGAGGTGGTTTCCGACAGCTCAAGGCAGTATTTGATTTCTTCTGCAGTGTACCGGAAGTTCATGGGTACTGCGATGGCACCGGCTTTGAGGATTCCAAAGTATATTGGCAGCCACTCAAGGCAGTTCATCATGAGAATAGCAACCTTGTCACCTTTTTGAATTCCCCTCTTCAGCAGCAGATTGGCCATCCTGTTGGCTTTTTCGTCAAAGACGCGCCAGGACATATCGCGCCGGTATTCTCCGGCAGGATTGTTCTCTATCAGTTCATATTCCTTCCATATAATGTTATGACTGTCCTGGAGATCAAGATTTATTTCGGTAAGGCATGTCTCTGATCCGTATAATCCGGCATTTTTAGATAATATTTCAGTAATAGGCATTTCTGTTTTCCTCCCGTTCTACCATAAAAGACAAAAATATTTTTATTCGACCGTACTACATAATACTTGATAATACTCGGCACAATTATACACAATTTACTTTTAAGTAATACAACACTATATAATATTATAAATACTTATAAGCTGCTAATCAACATAATAATACTACCTGAGGCCAGTACTTTAAATTAGCGTGCTGTGCTAATTTTGCTTTATCTATCTGGTTTTATATCAACTGGTAACTTCCGTACTAACTTCATAAAATAAAATGCACCCAAAACAATTACGAAAATTGTACCGCCTCATTTAAAGAGGTTTTGCCGTCGCTCAAACTCGACATCCTGTCTCGATTTGAAGCTCAAAGCAGCGTCCTGCTGCTTTGCCGGCAAAACCTCTTTACCTTCGTCGACAATTTAACGTAATTCTTTTTAACCGTGCATTTTATTTTATGAAGTTGTCCTCGCGTACCAGTTGATTCAAGATAAATGTCTCTGTAAAGCAAAACTAAATTGTAATTTGCACAAAAGGCTAACTTAACTCGATGGATCGCACATTATTCCCGCTGAATTATGTTGTCCTCGTGTGCCAGTTGACTCAAGATAAATCTGTCTGCAAAGCAAAACAAAATTGGCACAACAAGTTAAATTATCCTACCGCCTCCTCGAGACACTTCCGTGCGGCACTCCAAACCGTACTGACTATTGAAGGTTCAATGGCGGAGGGCTGATACTGGATACTTACATTCATTCTGCCTCCGGAGGTCACAATGCCAAGCACTTTTTCATTATTCGGCCAGTACGGAGGTATGAAGAAAACCGTTTCCAGTTTATAGAGACCATATTCAACCGGGATATCCATGCGTCCCAGATTCGTTATCCCAAGGCCTCTCTTTTTCCCCTTGAGCTTAAGAATATATGCAGTGAAAGCTGATATTTTATTTGAAAAATTGTCATATAGGCTGTAAAACACCGAGTCTTCAAGTGCAGGCTCCAGACTTGCATATAATTTTAACGCAATATTACTGTTGCTGTCTTTTTGTACTGCTGCTTTGACCCTTTTATGAAGAGAATGGGCATTTTCCCAAAAACCAACGGCTTTTCTATACTTAAATCCAACCGAAATGCCGGAAGCAAAATTGCCCATTCCCCACCCGGAGAACTACTCATCTTATCTCTGATATTTACTCAATTCCGGAGCTTCATTGTTCCAGTAATTATGGAACATTCTCAGATAATCTGTCTCAGTGAATACCTTTCTGCTCCTGCTTTTTCTCCAGCTGCTATTCAGCCGGTTGATCAAAAGACTTCCCGGGAAAGGAAGGGATGAGTCGGGCAGCTGCATATTTTCAATAACCGGCGGAATGGGCAAGGGCTCCACATGTCATTTTTCTGTCATTCATATGGACCTCCATTCATACCTTCAGAATCTCAAGCGGTTCAATGCAAAATCAGCACATGCTATCACCAATTGCATCCCAACAGTATGTTACACCCATTATAATCCATCTGAAAATCAATTACTATCGCCTGAAAGATAGAGGTTTCAACCGTAATTGACTTTATGTAAAATTAAATGGCCCATCCCCGGCAACAGGGAAATATTGAAAAAAACCTTTATGCCATTACATATTATTTATGAAATAAATACATGCTAAATTAGGATAATTTTCAAAATTTAAGGTTGGATTATATTGTATTAAATTAACAAGGGATGCTACAATATAAATGAAATACAAAACAAAAAAATAGGGAGGCACGTTTTAATGAAGAGGATTTTAGCAATAGGGATGGCTCTTGTAATGTCAGCTGTAATGTTCACCGGCTGCGGTGCTAATGCTGGCACAGGCTCAGACAACAACGGTAAGTTTGAGATTGCACTGATCACCGACAAAGGTAATATCGACGACAAAAATTTTAACCAGGGATCCTGGGAAGGAGTAGTTAAGTTTGCAGATGAAAACAAAATTACTCACAAGTATTACAAGCCTGAAGAAGCCTCGGATGCAGGTTATCTTGCAGCTATTGACCTCGCTGTAACAGGCGGAGCAAAGACTATCGTAACACCAGGGTTTTTGTTTGAAGTACCTGTATACGAAGCTCAGACCAAATACCCGGATGTAAAATTCATACTTTTAGACGGAGTACCTCACAAAGCGGAGGATGGCGCCCCACCAGATATAAAATCCAATGTGGCCAGTGTTAAATACGCTGAACAGGAACCAGGTTACCTGGCAGGTTATGCAGCTATTACCGACGGTATGACAAAGCTTGGTTTCATGGGCGGTATGGCAGTTCCTGCCGTTCAGGCTTACGGCTACGGTTTCCTTCAGGGTGCCGAAGCTGCTGCTGCCAAATTAGGTTTGGGTGATGGTTCGGTTTCGGTTATTTACCACTATACAGGTGATTTTGCTGAAACAGATACCAACAAGGCTACAGCCAAGACTATGTACCAGGAAGGTTCAGAAGTTATATTTGCCTGCGGCGGTTCAGTAGGTAAGAGTGTTATGTCAGCTGCAAAAGAAGCAGGAAAAAAAGTTATCGGTGTTGATATTGACCAGAGATATGACAGCGATACGGTTATAACATCCGCAATGAAGGAACTTGGCGGTTCTGTTTACCATGTACTTGCATCCATTTACAAGGATAACAAATGGGATACTTATGCAGGTAAAACTACAATATTTGATTCCAAAAATGATGGTATAGGACTCCCGACTACAGTAATCGGAGATGAAAAGGCAGATGCCTTTGACAGATTCAAATCCTTCAAGAAGGCTGATTATGAAGCCGTACTGGCAACACTCAAAGACGGTTCGGTAAAGCCTATCAATACGATCAATGTTGCTGCTAAAACCGGATATGCCACAGCAGATGAACTCACTTCACAATTGAATCTCAAGAAGGTTAAGGTTACAGTAAGATAATAAAAATAATTACTGGCCTGCATTATTATTAAGTGTCTTAAAGGGGAAGGAAACACCTTCCCCTTTAATTGTATGTAAAAAAATGCAAAGTGGCTTTGCCACCTTTCTTTTTATTTAAAAATAATTTATTATATAATATGTAACATCTCACAATACGCTACAATTTTTTACTACGTGCAGAGCACGCAGACGGGGAGCTTAATCTTATGGAAGAATTTATTATTGAAATGCTCAATATTACAAAAGAGTTTCCGGGAATTATAGCAAACGACAATATAACCCTGCGGTTAAAAAAGGGCGAAATTCATGCCCTGCTGGGAGAAAACGGTGCCGGTAAATCAACTCTTATGAGTATTCTTTTTGGTCTGTACCAGGCCGAAAAAGGCGAAATCAAAATGAACGGAAAGCCTGTCAAAATCAATAACCCTAACGATGCCAATGTCCTTGGAATAGGTATGGTGCATCAGCATTTCAAGCTTGTTGAAATCTTCACAGTTTTAGAGAATATTATTTTAGGTGTTGAGCCCAGCAAATCCGGCTTTATTCAGAGGAAGGAAGCAAGAGAAAAAGTATTGCAGCTGAGCGAAAAGTATGGTTTAAAGGTCAATCCCGATGCGCTGATTGAAAAAATTTCAGTGGGCATGCAGCAGCGTGTGGAAATTCTAAAAATGCTATACCGTGAAAATGATATTTTAATTTTCGACGAGCCCACTGCAGTTCTCACTCCGCAGGAAATCGACGAGCTTATGGAAATAATGCGGGGTTTTGCCAGAGAGGGAAAATCAATATTGTTTATAACCCACAAATTGAACGAGATCATGGCAGTGGCCGACCGCTGTACCGTTTTGTGGAAGGGAAAATACAAAGGTACCGTTGCCATAAAGGATACCAATAAGGAAGAGCTGTCAAGAATGATGGTTGGAAGAGATGTTACCTTTAAAGTTGACAAGAAAGACGCCAACCCGGGAAAGGTTGTTCTTTCAGTTCAAAATGTAACCGTCCCTTCCAAAACCCATAAGAACAATGCAGTTAAAAATGTTTCCTTTGATGTCAGAGCGGGTGAGATCGTCTGTCTGGCAGGTATTGACGGAAATGGCCAGACGGAGTTTGTGTCGGGACTTACCGGCCTGGAAAAGTTAAGTGAAGGAAGCATTAAACTCTGTGATACAAATATAACTAAAGCGTCCATCCGTACCCGTTCCAAAACAGGTATGAGCCACATTCCCGAGGACAGGCACAAGCACGGTCTTGTACTGGATTATTCCCTTGAGGAGAATATGGTTTTACAGCGTTACTGGGAACCTGAGTTCCAGCAGTCCGGTTTTATAAAGAGCTCGGCTGTGCGCTCCTATTCTGAGAAACTTATTGAACAATATGACGTGCGCAGTGGACAAGGCCCCGAAACCGTTGTCCGGAGCATGTCGGGCGGCAATCAGCAGAAGACCATCGTAGCACGGGAAATCGACAAGCAGCATCAGCTGCTTGTGGCTGTCCAACCTACCCGCGGTCTTGACGTGGGAGCCATCGAGTACATTCACAGACAGCTGGTTGCGACCCGTGATGCGGGAAAAGCTGTTTTACTGGTATCCCTGGAGCTTGATGAGGTCATGAATGTAAGTGACCGCATTCTCGTAATGTATGAGGGTGAAATAGTCGGGGAGCTGGATCCAAAAACAACAACAGTTCAGGAACTTGGACTTTACATGTCAGGTGCAAAACGTAACACTGTAAAGGAGATCGAAAATGCGTAACAATACAGTTTCTTCATCCAGAAAAGTTGATTTTAAAAGACTGACGGGCCTTAAGGGATTTTCGGCCTTTACAGCTGCACTGCTGGCAATATTTTTGGGCCTCATATTCGGCTTTATTGTAATGCTTGTTGCAAGCCCTGCTAATGCATCGGCAGGCTTTCAAATGGTACTGGTGGGCGGCCTGAAACGTTTAGGCGACGTATTCTACTTTGCCACCCCCATATTGATGACCGGTCTGGCTGTGGGCTTCGCCTTTAAAATGGGACTGTTCAATATCGGAGCCTCGGGCCAGTATACCATGGGCATGTTCTTTGCTCTGTATGTGGGCTTTATGTGGGAATTGCCCCCCGGTCTCCACTGGCTCGTATGCGTTCTGGCAGGTATGGCCGGCGGAATGCTGTGGGGCTTTATACCCGGTATATTCAAGGCTCTGCTCAATGTAAACGAGGTTATAACCTCCATTATGTTCAACTATATAGGTATGTATCTGGTGGACATGCTTATTCAGGGAAATGCGGCAATGTATATTTCCTCCAAGACCAGAACGGCATACCTGCCGGCTTCGGCACAGCTGCCTTCACTGGGTATAAAGAATTCCAGCCTGAACATTTCCTTTATAATCGGAGTTGCCGTAGCGTTGATTTTATACATTGTATTAAATAAAACTACCTTTGGTTACGAACTTAAAGCCACCGGCTACAATAAATACGCTGCAAGCTATGCAGGCATGAACGGCAAGCGGAATATAATACTTACAATGGTTATTGCAGGAGCCATGGCGGGACTTGGCGGAGCATTTGCAATATTGGCCCCATCCACCATAGCCGGCAGCAGCATGACCTATGAACCTATAAATGTTATAGCGGCAAACGGTTTTAACGGTATCGCGGTAGCACTATTGGGAAACAACAGTCCCGTGGGTATTATTTTCTCGGCCATTTTTGTTTCTCATATTCAGCGGGGTGGAACTCTTGCAAGCCTGTACGGCTTCAAGCCTGAAATCATTGATGTGGTAATAGCCGTAATCATTTATTTCTCCGCCTTTGCAATGTTAATGAATTCAACGGTTGTAAAAATGTTAAAAAGGCGCAGAAGCAACAAAGGTCAGGGTGACCCGGGAACCTTTGAAAATGCGGCCGACTTGAATAAATCGCAGCAAGTTGATAAAAAGGGGGAGGCGTAAATTATGGACACTATATATTATTTGATTCAAAATACGCTTCCGGTAGCCATTCCACTGCTTCTGGTAGCGCTGGGCGGTATGTTTAGCGAACGCAGCGGTGTAGTAAATATCGCGCTTGAAGGTATCATGATGTTCGGTGCCCTGTTCGGCTGTCTGTTTGTTTACCTGATTCAGGGCAATTCCATGGACCCGCAGCTGATACTGCTTCTGGGCATGGCAGTGGCCGCAGTAGCCGGCTTTATATATTCCCTGCTGCTGTCCTTTGCAGCCGTGAACATGAAAGCCGATCAAACAATTACAGGTACGGCATTAAATATGCTGGTTCCTGCTGCAATGCTGCTTTTTGCCAAAATGTATTTCAACAGCGACGGAATAACTACCGACGTTGACTTTTACATTAAAGGTATACCTGGTTTGAAAGATATCCCCATACTGGGCAGAATGTTTTTTCAGAACACTTATATCACCGTGTATATAGGCCTGTTTTTCCTGCTGATAGCTACTGTAATCTTTTACAAGACAAAATTCGGTCTGCGCCTGAGGGCTTGCGGTGAGCATCCCCATGCAGCCGATTCCGTTGGTATAAATGTTTATTTTATGCGTTACGCAGGTGTGAGTATTTCAGGTATTCTGGGAGGTATCGGCGGATTTTTCTACGCAGTAGGCGTTATGGATGGAAATATCAACGGTCATACGGGGGTTGCAGGCTTCGGTTTTCTTGCACTTGCCGTAATGATTTTCGGACAGTGGAAGCCCATAAAGATTTTGTTCGCAGCCCTCTTTTTCGCCTTCCTGCGTACTCTGGCCTATTCCATTGCACTTATCCCCTTCCTGGATGCTCTGGATATAAATCAGACCTTCTACAAAATGCTTCCTTATCTGGCCACAATGGTGGTGCTGGCATTTACATCCAAAAAGTCAAGAGCGCCAAAAGCCGAGGGTATACCTTACGATAAGAGCCAGAGGTAAAGTTAAGTTAACCTGTTGTGCTATTTGAAATTTTGTATTGCTTTACAGATAGATTTTAATCAAAATCAACTGGTACACGAGTACAACTTCATAAAATAAGATGCACAGTTAAAAACAATTGCGGTAGATTGTCGACGAAGGTAAAGCGGTTTTGCCGGCAAAGCAGCAGGACGCTGCTTTGAGCTTCAAATCGAGACAGGATGTCGAGTTTGAGCGACGGCAAAACCGCTTTAAATGAGGCGATACAATCTACCTCAATTGTTTTGGGTGCGTCCTTATTTTATGAAGTTAGTACGGAAGTTACCAGTTGATGTAAAAATTACATATGTAAAGCAAAGCCGCAGAACCTCATAATCTTATGGTTTTCTGCGGCTTTATTAATCCGGTTTTATGTTTACTCTTTTATTGTCTTCAGTTTAAGCAGGTGAATGCTGACACCCAGACCTATCAGCAAAAGAAGTACAGTTAAATGAATACTTTTTACCATAAATATGGAAACAGACATGGAAATCCACAAACAAACCAATGCATATATTTTTACACTTCTTTTCACCGCTCTGTGGTTTATGTAGTTTTCCAAATACCTGCCGAATACTTTATGGTTCATTAACCAGCCATGAAGTCTTTTTGAACTCCGGACATAGCAAAATGACGCCAACAGCAAAAAAGGTGTCGTTGGCAGAACGGGAACGAAAATGCCTATAATGCCCAAAGCTAAAGATATGGAGCCCAAGCCGGCCAGTATATATTTTTTTATGGTATCTGTAAACATGTACGCTTGCCTCCTGCTTTATGCACCAAGTATAATATTTCTCAGCTTTCTGGTGAGCGCTGTTGTCCCGCTGTCGGTCTTCTGCATCATAACCAGGAAGGTCAGCTTCTCCCTGGGGCAGTTGCAAAAATATGCTCCCAGCCAGCCATCCCAACCATACTCTCCGGGGCTGGCCAGTATGCCTGCCTTGCTGCAGTCGGCCATCACCCGCATGAGATTTCCATAGCTGTATCCTCCAAGGGCGGGCCAAATATACTTTTGATGTTCGGGATTTAAAGTGCAGGACGTCATATATTCAACTGTCTTGGGCTTTAAAATCCGAACACCGTCCAAACTTCCGTCATTCATAAGCATACCTGCAAACCGTGCATAATCATCAATTGTAGATGCAAGGCCTGCACCTCCGGATTCAAAGGCAGGAATCCTGTCCATGCCGCTTATTATACCCAGATGGTTGCCTTGGTAAGGTATCAGCTCCCCATTTTTGTCATATTCATAGGTTTTAGCAAGGCGGCTTCGCTTTTCGTCTGGCACCCAGAAAGCAGTGTCCTTCATGCCTAAAGGTTTAAATATCTCCTTTTCAAGAAATTCTCCAAACCTCATACCTCCGGCCACTTCCACGACAGCTCCCAATACATCGGCCGAGGCCCCGTACTGCCATGCACTTCCGGGCTGAAAAGCCAAGGCACATTTTCCCAGCCTGTTCATGGCTTCATATGTATTGAAAGGGTTGTCGCCCAAAAGCCTGCTGTCAATCTCCTCAAACAGTGCCTCCGTTTCCCTTCCAGCCTTGTCATCGCCCCCATATACAAGCCCCGAGGTCATTGAAAGCAAATCTTTTACATTTACTTCCCTTTCCACAGAAAACAGCTGATCTCCCACTGCCACCGCCTGATTTTTGAAACCCGGAAGGAATTTGCTCACAGGCTCATACAAATCTATCGCACCGCGTTCCAGTAAAATCATGGCTGCTGCTGCCGTAACCGGCTTGGTCATGGAATACATTTTGAAAATTGTATCCCTTTTTACAGGCAGTCCCTCTTCCAGGTCTGCACAGCCGTCTTCGTGATAGAAGATTTCCTTTCCCTTTTTTATAATCATCATATTTGCACCGACACATTCCTTATTGCCGATTGCATCCCTCAACACTTTTTCCAATTGTTCCTTTTCCGCTTTACCAAACATTTGACCGCCTCCTTCATAAATGTTTTATGGGCATTGGTACACTGACTCTACTCCTACTATAAAATAAAGTGGAAATGGTTTCAATATCATATTGTGTATTTTTCTTTTTTGATGCTATAATTTATTTAACCGGCGGGTCAAAACCTATATAAAGGGGAATCAAAATTGATAAAGGACATTTATACTCAAAAAAGAACCGTATTTTCGTTGGAGGTATTCCCTCCAAAAAATGATACTGATATTTTATCCGTATATAGTGCGTTAGACGGGCTAAAAGCCTTAAATCCCGACTTTATAAGTATCACCTATGGTGCGGGAGGCAGTACAAGCAAAAGAACAATGGATATTGCAGCCTACGTTCAGAAGCAATGCCATATTAATGCTCTTGCACATTTGACCTGCGTTTCCCTGGATGAAATTCTCCTGGGAAAATTCATGGAGGAATTGAAAGCCAATCAGATCACAAATGTTTTGGCGCTCAGAGGGGACCGTCCCAGGGACATGACCGACGGTGATTTTCACAGCCGTCCATACAAATACGCTTCGGAGCTGGTATCGATAATCAGGCAGAACTACGGTTTCTGTGTGGGCGGAGCCTGCTACCCCGAAGTTCATCCCGAATCCCGTGATCAGGAATCGGATCTGTATTTTTTGAAGGCAAAAATTGAAGCCGGTACTGACTTTTTATTAACACAACTATTTTTTGACAACTCAAAATTTTTCAGTTTTTATGAAAAATTGAGACATGCGGGAATATCTGTTCCTGTTTCAGCAGGCGTTATGCCCATAACCTCAATAAACCAGATAAAAACAATAGTTGATTTATCCGGTGCATACATACCTTCCAGGCTGAAAGAATTATTTGAAAAATACCGGAATGATCCGGAGGATTTCAAGAAGGCAGGTTTGGAATATGCCATAGAACAGATTCACGAGTTATTGCATCATGGCGTCCAGGGAATTCATCTCTATACCCTCAACAAAGTCGACACCAGCACTGAAATATTCAAAAATCTATGATATTCAGCTTACCTGCAGCATGAAGAAAGTTACATCATCCCGCAATCCGCCGTTGTCTGAAAAATATTTTATATTTTTATCGATCTCGGCATAAAGCTCCAGGTTGCCCCTGCCTCCATACTTTAACAAGAGCTGTTTTAAATGCCCGGTATCAAAGATTTTGCCGGTCTGTTTGCTATTTAGCTCCACAAGGCCGTCAGTATAGAAAAACACCCTGTCCCCATCTTCCAGCTGAATCTTTTTATCTATGTAATCTGCCGGACATATCTCTGCCAGGTTACAAATGGGCAGTCCCCTGATATCCAATTCCAGCACCTGTTCTCTATTCTTTACAATAAGAGGCTGTGCATTCATCCCTGCCGACGAATATACCAGCTCTTTTGTTTCAGTATTAAAAATAGCATATAGGACCAATATGTATGTATCATCCTTAAAATGAACCTTGTTGTACAGCTCGTAAAGATTCTCCAGAACTTTTGCCGGGTTGATTATCTCAGACCTGTTCCCTTCCAGTTCCTTTGTTGTTTTAATGCTTTGATTAAGAAATACCGTTAACATGGCTGCCGGAACCCCATGTCCCGACACATCTCCTATATACATTCCTATGTTTTTTTCATCCAGCCTGAATATGTTGTAGAAATCCCCGCTTACCCTTTCGGCTGGATAGTATTGTGCAAAAAAGCTTACCTGCTCGCTGTTGGGTAATTTTACGGGCAGTATGGCCTTCTGAATATCCCTGGCATATTCCAGATCCTCAAGGAGCTTCTGATTTTTGTACGCCAGATCCTTAGTCCGTTCGGCAACCAGTCTGTTCAGGTTCCTGGCATTGGCCTTCAGCCTGTTTTTAGCTTCATATAGCGCCATGTAAGGCTTTTGAATGTTGTTGACAAAAGCAACTCTGAAAACCAGATAAAATGATAGGAACTTATACACATGGCCCAGATAGTTGTAGATGTCATATACCGAAAAGTATTTGATAAATGAAAATTCGCTGAATATACTGGCTGTAATGGCTATTGTAAAAACAAGGTTTGAATTGTCTTTATATTTTAAGTACTGCTTTAAAAACCTTAAGCCCGCAAAAGCAAAAAATAAAATTACAATGTACTCGAGCCCTTTTTTGGCTGCGGTCACACCAGTGCCTTCAATATACATTACAGGAAAAATCCCGGGATAATATGTAACGATAAGCAATACTGCAATTATAAATATGATGGATATACCCAAGGGTATCCTTCTGTCAATCCGGCATCTTTTATTCAGCCTGATAAAGCTCACTGCCGTGATACCTATGGCGCCGACAAGCCTTGCAATTATCCAGAAGGTTGTTGCCCGGTTTGCAGTTCCGTTTTCCACCAGGAAAGTCGTCATGCCCTTATAACTCAGAGTATGAAACATATCGATGCTGCCCATGATAAAGAAAACATGAGCCGTTACCAATCCTCTCAGCCTGTGATTTTGCTTGTATGAATAATAGGGCAGAGTAAACACGCACAGGGATATCAATATACTTATGAATTCGAAAAGTGTATGCCAGGAAAGATACGCCGCAGGACTCATGACACTGTTAAAAAACGGTCCAAAAATATATACAAATCTGAAAAGTATGATTGAAAATAAAATAAAAATACCCAGCCAATAAAGTTTTTTATATTCAAATATAATTTTATGCTTATTATGTAACTGCAAGACAACACCACCCACAAAATTTGGTTATTACCAAAAAAGCTAAATCGTTCTTGCACTTTCAGGCTATTTGATATCTTTTTCTATCAAATATATAACTATTATAAATTGTATTATCTCAAAGCTCAAGGTTATTCCATGCTTTAATCATATATTCGGCATCAAGCCCATAAATATAATAATACTCAAGTAATAAGGAGGGTTATTATGCTGTTAAAAGGATTAAAGATAGGCTATGGATTTACAGGAGCATATTGCGTATTTCATGAAGTTTTTCCTCAATTGGAGGCACTGGTCAACGAAGGAGCCGAAGTTATCCCGGTGGTATCCTATCAGGTCGCCGTCACTGACTCACGCTACGGTAATGCGGCGGACTTTTTGAAAAGAATGAAAAATATCTGCGGCAGAGAAGCTGTTAAAACAATGGCAGACGCCGAAATTTACAACAAGCAGGAAATACCTTTGGATGCATTCATCATATCGCCCTGTACCGGCTGCAGCCTGTCAAAGCTTGCAGACGGAGCCACAGACACGCCTGTCCTGATGATGGCTAAAGAGATGTTCAGAAATAACAAACCCGTTATCCTTGGGATAGCTACAAATGACGGTCTTGGAATCAGTGCAAGGAATATAGGAATACTGCTGGGCACAAAGAATGTTTTCTTTATTCCTTTCGGGCAGGATAATCCAAAGGATAAGCCCTTTTCTCTCATATCCAAATTTGAGCTGACAGTTCCAACTGTGATTGAAGCTCTAAAAAATGAGCAGTTACAGCCGGTGCTTGAAAAATATTGAACTAACCTGTTGTGCCGGTTAATTGACCGGTATAGTCAGCATAACCATATATCTGCAATGCCGAAAGTCAAATTAACCGGCACAACGAATCAAGTCACATTCCTGTCGTACAGCAGGAAATCCTCCTGGTTTTCCTGCCTTTTTGCTATGGAAAACAGTACAAGTTCTATTTTCTCCTGTCCGGGTGATATATACCCCACAGGTATCCTCAGTCCTCTATACCCGGCTCTCGGTACATCCTTCAGCTGTTCAATCAACATCATGGGTGCCATGGTATAATTTATTCCGCCTTCCAATCTACCTGCGGTCAGCAGATCAAACTCGGATATATTTTCATCAAACTCAACCGCTGCATATAGCAAGCTTTCGTTTTCCTTTACCCCGAAAAGGTTCCTTCTGTCTTCCTCAATTTGTTCTGCAAAAAATTCCTTTATATAAAGAAATCTATCCTCCAGAGTTACCGGGTCAGTATACCCCTTTTCTTTTAACCGTTTTATTATAGCAATCCGGAGAATCTCAGCAATTATCCGCCCTGTACCTGTACCAATATTCTTAAACACCTGTTTTTCGGCGTTTATTTTTATATGTTTAAGTATGTGGCTGGTAAGCTCTGAATTGTTTTGGTGATTTACCCTTTACCCTTTTAAACATCTTTGAAAACAGCAGGGGATCATCATAACCCACAGACCTTGAGATATCACTGATGGCCAGTTCTCTGTCCCTCATCAGCAGACAGGCCTTATTCATCCTGTATTCAAGCAGAAACTGCTGCAGGGACTTTTGGGTGTATTCCCTGAAAACCGACCCGAGATAACTCCTGTCAAGACCAATATAAGCTGCAATATCGGAAATTTTTATCTTCCTGGAGTAATTCATTTCAACATATTCGATTACCTTTTTGACATAGAACTCCTGCCTGTTTTCAATCTGCCTGTTAATGGGCTGTATGCCTGCTTCATCTATAAGATAAGTGAGAAACAGATACAACAGGCTCAATATTTTAGTTTCATTCCAGATATTTGTTTCATAGGTCTCCACCATTTGTAGTATGCAGTCTGCCAGAGCACTGTCCCTGTCATAGCCGAAAACCGGTTCCTCCTGATTGAGCCGGGCCTGTTCCAGATAGTATGGCGCCTTATACCCGGTAAACCCCACCCAGCAATAACTCCATGGGTCAGTGGTGTCGGCCTGATAATAGGTTACCTTTCCGGGACATATCAAAAATCCCTGTCCCTTCTCCAGCCGGTATATCTTTTCGCCATATTTAAAAATGCCTTTTCCATCCATGATGTAGTGTATCAGGTAATGATCCCTCACTGCGGGTCCGTAGTAATGTCCGGGCCTGCAGACTTCCATTCCGCAGTGGTATAAACCCAGATCATAATTTTCCCTGTTGCTGCCATACTGAAAATCCGCCATAGTACTCTCCCGATCAAAATTATAACCGCCGCCATATATCTAGCATTATACCATATAAGTGCAGTATTCCTCCATTTACATTTTAAACCGTCAAGGTAAAATATATTCATGGCAAAAATATAATCAAGGATGTGATAGTATGGCTATTTTATACAACCCTCCGGAAAATATCTTTCACTTACAAACAGATACTGCAAGTTATATAATCAGGGTTCTGGAAAGCGGGCACCTGGCACACCTGTATTGGGGCAAGGGAATAAGGAATTCAAATTTTGAAAATTTACTGAAAATGCAGGAAAGGGCCTCCTTCTCACCAAACGTATCCGGCTCTGATAAAGCGCTGTCACTTGATACACTGCCCCAGGAATACCCTGCATACGGAAATGGAGACTTCCGCACTCCTGCCTTTCAGCTTCAGCTGGAGAACGGTTCCACGATTACCGATCTCAGATACCAGAGCCATCGTATTTACAGCGGTAAACCCAAGCTCGAAGGACTGCCCGCCACCTATGCCGAACAGGAGGACGAAGCAGAAACTCTCGAAATAGACTTGTTTGACTCATTAATATCACTCAGGGTGATACTGTCCTATACGGTTTTTAAAAACCGCAATGTTGTGGCAAGGTCGGCCCGCCTCGCAAATGAGGGTACTCAGCAGTTTAAATTACTGAGAGCCTTGAGTATGAGCGTGGATCTTCCCCGCTGTGATTATGATTTACTGCAGCTGCAGGGTGCCTGGGCCAGGGAAAGATATATGGAGCGCCGTCCTTTAGCCCATGGGAACCAATCCATAGAAAGCCGCCGGAGTGCCAGCGGACACCAGCTTAACCCGTTCATGGCCCTGCTTTCAAAAAATGCGGGGGAAAATTACGGGGAAGTATACGGCTTCAGTCTTGTTTACAGCGGAAGTTTTATAGCCCAGGTAGAAGTTGACCAGTTTGATACCGCCAGAGTTTCAATGGGTATAAATCCCTTTGATTTCACCTGGAAACTGGAACCCGGCAGCAGCTTTCAAACACCGGAAGCGGTTATGGTCTATTCCGAAAGGGGATTGGGCCATATGTCCAGGGAATACCACAGACTTTACAGGTCCCGGCTGTGCCGCGGCAAGCATCGGGACAGCTCAAGACCGGTATTGATCAATAACTGGGAAGCGACATATTTTGACTTCAACGCAGAGAAGATCCTGGATATTGCCCGTGAAGGCGCCAATCTGGGAATGGAGCTTTTCGTACTGGATGATGGCTGGTTCGGTAAAAGAGACAGCGATAACTGTTCACTGGGCGACTGGTTTGTAGATAAGAGGAAATTGCCTGACGGCCTGAAGGATTTGGCTTCAAAGGTAAACCAGCTGGGATTGAAATTCGGCTTGTGGTTTGAGCCTGAAATGATATCGCCCGACAGCGATCTGTACAGGGCCCACCCCGACTGGTGCCTCCATGTTCCCGGACGCAAGCGCACCGAGGCCAGAAATCAGCTTGTGCTGGATTACTCCAGAAAAGATGTCTGTGATGCCATTATTAAAATGGTCTCCGACATCCTTTCCACAGCCCCTGTAGCCTACGTTAAATGGGATATGAACAGGAATATGACTGAGATCGGCTCTGCGGTTTTACCTGCCGACAGGCAGCGTGAAACTGCCCACAGGTATATTCTGGGGCTGTACCGCGTAATGGAGGAGATAACCTCCAGGTTCCCCGACATACTGTTTGAAAGCTGTTCGGGAGGCGGCGGGCGTTTTGATCCCGGAATTTTGTATTATATGCCTCAAACCTGGACAAGTGACGATACCGATGCTGTTGAGCGCTTGAAGATACAGCACGGCACAAGTATCGTGTATCCGGCAGGCACCATGGGGGCACATGTTTCAGCAGTTCCAAACCATCAGGTCGGCAGGATCACCCCTATTGAAACCAGAGGCAACGCAGCCATGTGCGGCAATTTCGGCTATGAGCTGGATCTCACCAAACTCAGCAAAGCCGATAAATCAGCTGTCAGGGAGCAGGTCAGAACCTACAAGGAAATCAGGCATATAATACAGTTCGGCGATATGTACAGGCTTCTGAGTCCTTTCGAGGGCAATGAGACGGCATGGATATTTGTAACCGAAGATAAGTCGGAAGCCTTTTTAACCTTCTTCAGAGTTCTGGCCCAGCCCCATGCACCTCTGTCCAGAATACGTCTGGAAGGCCTGGATGAGGCCAGAAATTACAAGCTTGAGGGAACAGATCTGGTAATGAGCGGGGATATTCTTATGAATTTCGGCCTGAATGTTCCCGAACTCCAGGGGGATTACGCAAGCTTTTCCCTTAGATTGAAAGCTATATAGGTTAAAAACGGTACTGTTTGAGAACTGTATATCAGTTCAAAAGTGGCACCTCAAAGTGTTATTGCAATAAATGGATTGCTCACAAATTTCATGCACTTACTTTGTGGGCAATTCCATTTATTAAGACCGGTTCAGCTATAGCCAATATTTCACATATACCCGTTTACATTTTATTACATATATGTTAAACTGATATAAAGTTTGCTGTTCCCTTCGGGCATTTATTCCTCACATTCTATGAATGGAGGATATTTATGTCTCACAAAAGGAAATCCCTATTATCAGTTTTTTTATGTATTGTTCTGATTACTTTCTCTTTTCAGGTTCAAACCACATATGCAAGCTCCTCAAATTCCGTTTCATTTGTTCTTCTCTCAAAATACAATGCTTCTGTTGATATCGGCAATGAATTTTACATTTTAGCCATTACTTCCAACGGCAAACAGCCAACCTGGAAGAGCAGCAGCTCAAGTATTGCTTCTGTCAATACCTATGGCAAAGTTACGGCAAAAAAGGCAGGTTCCGTTACCCTGACTGCCAAAATCAAAAATGCGGAAGCCTCCTGTAAAGTCAAAGTAAATAAAACGAATATCACTATCAGTAAATCAAGCGCTTCCATCGAACGGGGCGAAAAGCTCAAACTCTCCGCTGCAGCCTCCAACAAGGCTGAAATCACCTGGAAAAGCAGCAAATCAAGCATTGCTGTAATTGATGACAATGGAAATATTACCGGTTTGAAACCCGGTGAGACAACAATAACCGCATCTGCCGACGGCAGCACTGCCACCTGCAAACTCAAGGTGAAAGCTCCGACTGTTCAATTGAACAAAACAAATATCAAATTATACCGGGGTCAGAAAGTTAAGCTGTCGGCCACGGTTTCTTCAGGCATTTCGCCCAGCTGGAAAACCAACAAGAAGAGTGTTGCGGTGGTCGATGAGTACGGTAACGTGACCGCAGTTAAAAATGGAACTGCCGACATCACCGCGACAGTTGACGGGGTATCCAAGGTCTGTAGGGTGTCGGTAGAAAAACCTGTCATCACTTTAAGTGCCGCAGAGATCAATCTCAAAAAAGGCACGGCTTCGGCCATTTCAGCACAGGTTTCTTCAGGCAATCCGCCAACCTGGTCTTCAAGCAACTCCAATGTAGCCACAGTAGACAGCTCAGGTAAAATTACAGCCGTAAAGAAAGGCACTGCCTATATTTACGCCGCTGAAGACGGTACAAAGGCCAGATGTATAGTTCATGTGATCGAATAGACTCTGCATGAGGCTTAACTGATTTTCATAAAATAAAATTTCTGTGAGGAATAAATGCAGCAAACTTGTTATTCTCTTATTTACTTTGACCCTGCCCTAATCCCTATCAGTTTTGTTACATCATATAGAATCATATGATCCGTAACATTTATCATTTACTTATGTCATCTAATCCGGGCTGATTGTCCGGACCATATATTTTACTCCATTCCATACAATAATCTCCGTTCTTTGCCTGCATTTTAAATCCGCCGGATATTTCATACCGGTTTAACCCATATTTCCATGCTTGTTGTATCAGGGCTATGACTTGGGTACCGTTCTGCCGCAAAAGGACTGACATTCATACTGTGATTCGGCAGCCAGGTCTCAAAAAGATAGCGGTGAGCCTTATACACCGCATCCATAACAAGATGCTCAAAATCTTCGGCTTCGAAGTGACATACAATGTATTCGCCCTCCCGCAGGACCCAGTCTGTGAAATCTCCGGAATCACTGCCGGGAACGGCCTCAGCACCAGCGAAGTAGCAATATCAGCCTTCTCTGGTTCCCGGAAAAGTTACACCAAGTTCGGCACCATCAGGTTGTATTCCGGGTATTCCGGCCTTTGCAGCATGAAAGCTGTCCCATAGTGCCCCCAATGTATCTATTCCTGTCCCACCGCCGCCAGGCATCTGTTCAATGGGCTCTTCTGCCGTAAGTCCCGCGAAGTATTGTGGAGCAGCTATCCTTTTTCGGGTGATTTCAAGAATAATTCCATCGGTAATGAGTGGTACATTTTCATCAACAAGTGTGTAATTCAAAAGTAATTGCGGTTTTACATAATTATTTAGTCTCACAGGCTTCGACCGGAATTCTTCAGGTGTCATTCCGAAAGCGCTTTTAAAATTACGGGTAAATATTTCGTGTGAAGAAAAGCCAAAATCCAACGCGATATCCAGAATCTTTCCTTCTCTGTTAAACAGTGCTTCCGATGCTCTGGCCAGCCTTCTCAGCTTGATGTACTCATTTACAGGTTTCTTTACCAGTCTGCAGAACAATCTCTGGTAATAGAACTGAGACAGCGATGCAAGCTGTGCTAAAGTTTCAATTTTGATTTCTTCAGAAATGTGTTCCTCAATATAGTCTACGGTTTTTTGTATCTGTTCCCATGCGTGCATAAGATTACCTCCTTATTTGGCTTAAATAAAGCATAACATGAGACCGGTATTTTATCTTGACTGCCAATGCCCTTTTAAAATATTATACATTTATGCGCACACATAAGGAATCCGGACTACAGGTATATTTTAATTTACATGCCGTATCTAATATGATATACTCTTATTACCAAATTCTGTAAAACGCCCCGGTAAAATCCTGTTATTTTCATAAAAGGCTATCCTCAGCCATATGCAGCCGTTTTGCCGTGGTTCATGAAAAGGGGGTGATTAACATGCAGGACAAGACTTGAATGTACATACTCTATTAAATACGTATGAAATCTAAATACGGTGTTAAAAGGTAAAGGTAAAAAATAAGGAGAATGACAGCGCAGGTGTTTTTACATCTATTTTACTGTATATCTTTTACTGCTTCAGCTTTATAAATGAGATTTGAAAATTCTGAAATGAATTATCATTTGTATTAATCCGGACAAGCTGTTCACGTAATGAATTTTTTTGTAGTATATTCCTCCATTTTCTACTGATACATAAAAAACCAATGATTAAGATAAACCGGCAAAATGTACAACCTGTTCAGGTTTATTTAGAAAATTGACATTAAAAAATACAGGAGGTAAAATTTATGTACGTGCATTTAAAAAATATCAAAAGGTTCATAGCGTTTTTAGTTTGTATATCACTTTCGATATGTCTATTGGCAATGCCTGATGTCCGTATGGCATCAGACCTGGTTTATGGAGACCTGAACGGCGATAGGGAAGTTAATGCTATTGACCTTTCATTGATGAAAGAATACTTGCTCGGAAAGATCAGCACTTTTCCGGGCGGACAGGGGAAAGAAGCTGCTGATGTAGATTTAAGCGGCAGCATAGATGCAATCGATATGTCATATTTAAAACAATTCCTGCTGGGAACCATTGACGGATTACCTGTAGGAGAACCTCTGGAACCTATACAAATCCCATCCTTTGGTTCATTGCAGCCAAATGCCAAACTTCCCGACCCCTTTATGTTTAAGACCGGCAGCAAGAAAGGTACTCGTATTACAAGCAAGAGCCAGTGGACAGCCCGCCGTTCCGAAATTTCAGCCTTAGCCCAGGCCTTCGAATTTGGTGTAAAACCGCCGAAGCCGCAGACTGTCACAGGCTCCTTCAATAACAACTCAATAACGGTAACCTGCAGCCAAAACGGAAAATCAATTTCCTTTAGCTGTGCAATCCAGTATCCAACTACCGGTACAGCTCCTTATCCCGCTATGATAGGAGTAAATATGAACACACTTAACACCTCCGAAATACTCAAATTGGGGGTTGCCTTGATAACTTTTCCTGCCGACCAGATCGGAAAGGAAGATAACGCCGGTTCCAGGGGACAGGGTAAATTCTTTGACCTGTACGGAAGTAGTTATGACGCCGGTGCATTGATCACATGGGCCTGGGGTGTGGACTGTCTGATAGACGCGTTGGAAATGACTCCGGCAGCGCGAATCGACCCGAAGAAGCTGGGTGTGACAGGCGGTTCCCGCAATGGAAAGGGAGCACTTGCCATTGGCGCCTTTGACGAAAGAATTGCTCTTACCGTACCTCAGGAATCCGGGAACGGCGGAGCATCCGGCTGGAGAACCGCCGATGCACAGAAAGCGGCCGGCGAAGATGTTCAGACACTTTCCCAGATAATTACTGAAAATTGCTGGTTCGCCAAATCTCTCAACCAGTTCAGCGGCCAGACAAACAAACTGCCGTATGACCACCATGAATTAATGGCTCTGTGTGCACCCCGTGGATTGCTTGTAATAGAGAATCCTGATTTTACATGGTTGGGCAACCTCAGCTGCTTTAATACTTCAACTGCCGCACATATGGCATATGAAGGTCTTGGCGTACCCGACAACATGGGCTATTCTTCTGTGGGAGGCCACGGCCATTGCCAGTTCCCCGCATCACAGCAGCCGGAACTGACAGCCTATATACAGAAATTCCTGCTGGGACAAAATAGCAACACCAAGGTCTTCCGGTCGGACAGGAACTATACTTTCGATAAGGCAAAATGGGTTGATTGGACTGTTCCGACATTTTAATAATACTTTACATTACGCAGACACTAAAGTTGTCTGAATAATGAGAATGAGGCTTGAATATTTTTGAATTGGCTCCCATATGTTGTTTAAACTGTATTGGGAGGTGCCGTTCATTTAGTATTCAAGCCTTTATATTACTTTTATACCAACTTAACGTGTTGTGCCAGTTAATATCAGTTTTGCAGTTGAATAGGCTACACTGATTATACTGGTACGCGAGTACAACTTCAAGCAATGGTGCGCACGGTTAAAAGTGCTTGCTGAAATTTGTAGGTGAAAAACAAGTATTTTGGACGGCGAAGTGACAGGAGGTCACTTTGAGCAGCATGCGAGACCCGGATGGGTCGAGTTGCTGCGACGGCAATAAAATACCTGTTTTGAACCGTACTATTTCAAGTAAGCGCTTTGTGTGCCATCATTGCTTGAAGTTAGTATGGAAGTACCAGTTGATATAAAAAATTTACACAGATAAAGCAAAGTATATGGACTTTTCAGGTTTTTTTATACTTTTGGCTTTTTTGTCTTTATGTTTTTATTCCCAATCTTAGGCGCATAAGTAACTTTTTTTACTTTATTCTTGTCTTTCTTAAGTCTATCCGGATTTTTAAATGACATGTCAGCCCGCCTTAATAAATATTTACATATATTTTCTCCTGCTAAATCAATAATATTATATCTTTCTTTTGTGTTAAAGTCCAAACACTTTGGAAATTCAGCGCTTATAACTATATAATCCGCAGCCGGCAGCAGTACATATATTTCCTTATTTTATGAATTTGTCAGGGTAGGCTGCAATTTCCTCAAAGATTGCAGCTTTATAAATACCGCCCTGGTCAAGATTTGGATTATCTATAAAATTTGGATCGGCCACAGTCACAGTATCGTCTTTTACAGTCAATGTCAGGTTCAAATTGTAGATTTCATCCATATAGTTTATATTGATAATTCCATTACTGCGATAAAAAATTCCGGTTATTTTCATACCCTTTTCAGTTATTTTATCCAGAATGCCGGATGCATTTTTCAACTTTAATAAATCTTCTCTGCTTATTGAAATCCCGCCATATTCCCTGAACATACCGGTTGTTTCATCAAAGTAGAGATAGTAAGGCTTCCAGGTGTGACCGCCTGTGCCGTCCCGCAGCATGTCAAATGCGCCGGGATAGGTATAAAACTGCTTATTCCCCGCATACTCCAGAGCTTCACCGGCATATTTCAATTCATACGGCTTGCCGTCTCTCACCGACCAAACATGTGAATTGGAACCGCTTCCCCCGTAACCCTCTTCCAGTCGGAACAATTTTTGGCTGTCCACATCCCAAACAGCGGTTGAATTCCGGTAAATACTGGTCTCCAGCATTTTCTCAATGGCGGTGTCACTTACATACCACACCTGGCCATCAAGGATATCCTCTCCACTATCCTTCCCCTTGTTGACAATTGCAAACAGCCCGGGTTTGCTGTCTTTATTGAAATCATCCGCATATGAAACTGTAATTACACTGTCAGCCGGCAATTCGGACCTTAATTTTTGCAGAAGTTTGCCTTCTGATGTTTCAGCAGGGGCTTTTATGGCTATCTTATCCTCATTGTCAGCCGGCCCTGCTGCACCATTTGAAGTATACAAAGCCCCTGCCAGAATTATAGCGGCTACAGCTACAGCTGAAAATATAAATACTCCTGGTTTCCCAATTTTCATTTTTTTCTCCCCTTTAATACTTGCTCGTAGTAATTATTGGCAATGTAATTTTTAATTTTCCACATGGGTCAGTTGCTTTTTAATTATTCATACTGGTGCTGCTATATCTTCAGCTGGCTGCTTATTTTTCAAGTTCCAGTTTGAAACCATTTTTATTGTATTTAAAGTATTGAGGTTTATTAGGCTGATCCTTATAATATGCGACAAAATAGTTTTTTTCATAAATAACTGAAAGAGCATTATTTAAAATATTGTTAACATCAGCGATTTTTATCTGGGCCCCTTCACATTTTAATATCTGTGTAATAGTAGGGGTACCGATTGAAACTATGATTTCATTTGAATTGTCTCCATCAATGTCTGTCTCCTCAATATGGCCTCCCAGTTTTAGAAATAAAGCTGGAGTATTTTTGCTTATCATATAGTAACTTGATTGGGGGTAGTCCGCTCCCAAAATACCATCAATACGAATCAGCTCCAAATTGCAGAATTTTGAAATATTTATAGTGACCAGATCTGTATTTAAGTCTGATAAATTCTTTAAAGAAACCTGCCCAAGATCATACATCTTATTATCCGTTTCTGCCACAGAATGATAGTATTCCTTATCATCAGCCATTTCAACAATAGATATATTTATATCATTTACATCCTTTTCGGTAACCGTTTTACTTATTAGCTCCCTATCTATCAATTTAATCTGTTCAGCCGTTGCTTCCTTGTAATCTTCGTATAATACCGGAATTTGATTATTTTGTGGATCAGTCTCCGAACTTCGCGCAGCTGCCACCTGTTTGCTTTCGCTATTAAACATACAGCCAGGAATCAAAAATATTAAAAAATAAAGAATTATCATATAAAAGAATTTTTTCATTCAAATCACCCTTATTCATGTAAACCCATATATTACTATATTAAACAAGAATACTGCTATTTGCTAGTAGCCCCTTAGCTTAATAAGTTACAATATCGTAACTTAATTTCCGGCAGCAATACTAAAAAGAGGCATAAGCCTTACAGCCTAACACCTCTTTTTAGTATTGCAACTATTCAATTTACCTGTCCGGTATTGTGATAACCACCCTGATCCCGCATGCCTTTAATGAGCCATGGTCATTTAAGGTACATAAGTATATGCCTTATCGTCAGTGGGACTTAATTTGACACCTTTTCTCTCAAACAGCTGGCTTAAGGTTACGAATTCATAACCTTGCTTTTGAAGAGTGGGAATTATTATATCCAGGGCCTCAGGTGTGGGATGTGGCAGCGGCTGGACATCGTGCATCAAAAAGATGGCACCGTCCCTTGCCCCGTTTATTATTAAGTTTGCACGTTCCTGGGCGGTGGTTGACTGAATCCAGTCATTGCAGGTAACGCCGTTTACAAAGGTCAAGTCTATGGCACTGAGCATTGTGTTGTTTATTGCAAGATTGGGTGCGCGGAAAAATTTAGGTGTAGTTCCCGAATACCTTTGAATTGCTGCATTTGTGTCACTGACCGACTTTCTGATATCGGCGGCCGACATGCCGGTCATACTTGAATAGCCCCAGGAGTGATTTCCGATTTCACAGCCTGATCTGATTATCCTGTCTATTACAGGTTTTGTGGAATCATTTACTTTCTGCCCGATCATCATGAAGGTTGCAGGAACTTTATATTTATCCAGCTTGTCCAGCACCAAAGGGGTAAGCTGGGTATCAGGCCCATCGTCGAATGTCAGAGCGGCAATTTTATCATATGTTCTCACGGGAAGGGATATCTGTCCCAATAAAAACTTCTTTAAATTTGCCAGGTCTATGGAATCAACTGCTGCGTCCACGTTGGTGTCGGCAGCTTCCATGCTTGCCAGGGTACCTCTGCCCAAAAGGTAAGACTTCAGCGCTGCAAGATCAAGAGAGTCAACATTACCATCCCCGTTGGCATCCCCGTACAGGATTGCAGCAGCCGCATTACTTTCCGCGTTGGTCATGGGAGTCTGCACAAATGTACAGGCAACAACAAGCATGATAACCAAGAATATCCCGAGAATATTCTTTAAACTATACATAATCATACCTCCTTTTTATTTATAAATAAGTTTTGATGGCATACGCATCGGAAAATTTGATTTGGTAATTCCGGAAAGGTTGGTTTATGAATATATTATCATGTAATAATATGTAAATTCAACATATTATTGTAAATTTTATTCTTATTGGTTCTTATTTGCAGTGCCGCATAAATAACTTCACCGGCAGTCCAGGTTTGACGTATATTCCTTTTTTTACTATAATATGTAAGTACACAGTTGTTATAGTTGTTATGGAAAGGTGGAATAACCGTGTGAATTTATTGACTGTTTTTGGCAAGTTATTCAGCAGGACAAAGGTTAAAAAACAATTATATTTCATATACTACAGCGCCATCCTGATACCCATCCTGATCATCGGTTTTTTCTTAATACTGTATACCAGAAGATTATTGCTGGATCATTACCAGAACCAGGTTGAAGCAGACAACACCCGTATTAAATCCATTATGTTTGACGTAACAACCTCCGTTTACAATATCTCAGATGAAATCTTTAACGACAAAAATCTCCAGACACTTCTGGCAACCCGATACAATAGCAAGG
>NZ_AORV01000067.1 GCF_000350485.1 Ruminiclostridium cellobioparum subsp. termitidis CT1112 | reverse complement strand
TTCTGCTGCGGCATCTGTCCCATATTATTATTGGATATCGCCTGTTGGTTGGGTTCTGCTGCGGCATCTGCGCTGTCATATTTGGCATCGCCTGCTGGTTGGGCTTCTGCTGCGGCATCTGTGCCGTAGTATTTGGCATCACCTGCTGGTTGGGCTTCTGCTGCGGCATCTGTGCCATGGTATTTGGCATCGCCTGCTGGTTAGGCTTCTGCTGCGGCATCTGTGCCGTAGTATTTGGCATCACCTGCTGGTTGGGCTTTTGCTGCGGCATCTGTGCCGGTTTCTGAGCAGGGGCATTCTGCTGCGGAGCCTCCTGTTTTGGCTGTTCCAAGTTTTTCTGTTCGGGCTGAACTTTTGGTTTATTATTAAAAAATGGCCATTTTTGCACTTGAAAATGCCTCCTCTGATTAACATAATATTATATTACATACTATGTCGGTCAATGGATATGGTGACATTTGAAAAGCGTTCTTTTACCTGCAGCTTAATTTACTGTAGTGCCGGTTAAATTGCTGCTCAATCTCACAATTTCAAGTTGTACGCTGATTATATTAATTAATCGGTTGTGCTTTATTTTGCTTTACACATAAATTCAATTGGAATCAACTGGTTCGCGAGGACAACTTCATAAAATAAGGTGCACTGACAAAAACAATTGCGCTAAATTGTCGGCGAGGTAATGCACCTGTTAAATATAACTCGTATGCCAATTTAAGTTTTTTTGCTTTACACGTAGATTCAACTAGAATCAGCTGGTTCGCTAGGACAACTTCATAAAATGAGATACACGGTTAAAAACAATTACAACAAATTGTCGGCGAAGGTAATGCACCTGTTAAATATAACTCGTATGCCAATTTAAGTTTTTTTGCTTTACACGTAGATTCAATTAGAATCAACTGGTTCGCTAGGACAACTTCATAAAATAAGGTGCACGGTTATAAACAATTGCGCTAAATTGCCGGCGAAGGTAAAGCGGTTTTGCCGGCAAAGCAGCAGGACGCTGCTTTGAGCTTCAAATCGAGACAGGATGTCGAGTTTGAGCGACGGTAAAATCGCTTTAAATAAGGCGATACAATTTTCGCAATTGTTTTGGGTGCGCCCTTATTTTATGAAGTTAGTGCGGAAGTAACCAGTTGATATAAAAAATCATACAGGTAAAGCAATCGTCAAATGTGGCCATACAATTTGTCACATTTGCTTTTGGTGTGTCCTTATTCTCATGAAGTTAGTGCGGAAGTAACCAGTTGATATAAAAAATCATACAGGTAAAGCAACAGTCAAATTGGCGATACTATTTGTCACATTTGTTTTTTGGGTGCGTCCTTATTTTTATGAAGTTAGTGCGGAAGTAACCAGTTAATATAAAAAATCATACAGGTAAAGCAACAGTC
>NZ_AORV01000066.1 GCF_000350485.1 Ruminiclostridium cellobioparum subsp. termitidis CT1112 | reverse complement strand
TGGAGAATTTAAGGATTTTTATACAAAACTTGAAACCAGAATTGCCGGAAATGATGTACCCGACGCTATAAGGATTCAATTCCAGCAGGTGGGAAGATATTCAAGCAATGGTGTTCTAAAAGATATAACCAAAGACCTTCCTGCGGATTTCAGCTCAGACTTTCTTCCTTCCTTATGGAGTGCGGTTAATTACAAAGGTGCGACTTATGCCATTCCACAACATACTGATACTCTGGCGTTGTATTACAATAAGAATTACTTTGAGAAACTTGGCATCACAGCTCCTACCAAGCTTGAAGATGCCTGGACCTGGGACCAGTTCCTTGATATAGCTAAACAGCTGAAAGAAAAAGCTGGAGCCAAATATGGCTTTGCATACAACTGGACAAAAGGGAACAGCTACAGATGGCTGCCTCTGCTGTATCAAAAGGGTGGTCAGCTCCTCTCGGATGATCTGAGCACAAGTAAGATAGACAGCCCTGAAGCACTGGAAGCACTGAAGCTGTCAAAGAGATTCTTTGATGAAGGTCTGGTGCCTGCAGGAACAAGTGTAAAGGGTACTGAAGATATCAACACATTATTTACAAATGGAACGGTTGGCATGATAATCAACGGAAACTGGCTGGCAACCAACTTTGATAAGAACATGACAAACTATACTTATGGGGTAACTTACATGCCAAGGGATAAGGCTGCTGCTTCCGACATGGGCGGAAATGCACTGTCGGTCATGAATAAGGCCAAGAATCCTGAACAGGCACTGCAATTCATAGAGTTTATGACATCACAGGAAAGTATGACATATTTTGTAGAGAATGGTATATTCCTGCCTGCAAGAAACAGTATTACTCCTGAAAAGCTCAAATATGCAATAAACCAACCTGATATAATGAAGGTATTCATGGAGCAGTCCACAACAGTTCCGGCCAATATGGCCCAGTCTGTTACATCCCCGAATATGAGCAAAATTACTGCTTTACTGTCAGATGAACTGGATATGTTATTCACACAGGGGAAAGATCCGGCAGAAGTACAAAAGGCTTTAAAAGATGGCATTGATGCGGCATTAAAGTAATATCTGGCAAACTAATAAATGTATGGCGGACCTGCAAATATATGATTTGCAGGTCTGACTTTAACCTGATAGGGGACGTGAAAAATGCAGCTTTCATCAGTTAAAAAAAATAATACCAGGCTTAACAGAAATAAATTTCTCCCATACTTGTTTATTGCACCAAATATGCTTCTGTTTTTGACTTTTATGATTATCCCTATTATTTTCACCTTTACCATGAGCTTTACCAAATGGACTCTTATAGGTACACCGGAGTTTAACGGAATTTCCAACTATGTTAAATTGCTGAGCGACAAACAGTTTCTTGCGGCAATGCTGAATACGGTTTACTATACCCTGGCCACTGTTCCCACAACTCTGGCGCTTGGCTTGATAGGGGCAATAGCTTTAAACAGAAATATGCCGCTGAGGGGGGCTCTTCGAGGAATATTCTATATCCCTACGGTAGTTTCCCTGGTTGCAACCGGTTTGATATGGCAATGGATATTAAGTACTGATTACGGCGTGCTGAACTATGTTTTAGAGGCGGTAGGAATAGGAGAACAGCAGTGGCTTACCAGTAATGCCCTGTCCATGCCTTCGGTAATATTGGCCACAATCTGGGTAAGATGCGGTTATTGCATGGTAATTTACCTGGGAGGTTTACAGGGAATATCACAGGACTACTATGAGGCAGCTGAAATTGACGGTGCGGGGGACATGAAGAAGTTTAAATATATTACCTGGCCATTGTTGAGATCGACAACAGTATTCCTGACGGTAATGTCCATAATTTATGGATTTATGGGTTTTGACCTGTTCTATACCATGACCGGAGGAGGACCGGGTTTCTCAAGTACGGTAATGGTTCATTATATTTATAAACAGGCATTTCAGGTTGGAGAGATGGGATATGCATCAGCAGGCGGAGTTGTATTATTCCTTATAATATTTATTTTAACTCTGCTGCAAATGAAGGGGGATGACCAGCAATGATAAAAAAGGAAGTTTTAAAAGACCGGATTGCATTTATATTATTATTACTGGCGGCGATGGTAACATTATTCCCGTTATTCTGGATGCTGTCAACTGCGTTGAAACCATCGGAAGACCTTTTTGCAAAAGTCCCGATACTTTTTCCGTCAAATCCTCAATGGAGCAATTTTGCAGAAATATTCAGCATGGCTCCCTTTGCAAGGTATTTTTTAAACAGCGGCATCGTGGCCACAGTTTCGGTGCTTCTAACAGTGTTTATCAACCTGCTGGCAGGATACACATTTGCAAAATACAGGTTCAGAGGCAGAAAGGTACTGTTTTTGATCGTACTTTCCACCTTGATGATACCCATGCAAATCATTATGGTACCGAACTTTATTATTCTTTCAAAGCTGGGTTGGCTCAACAGCTATGCGGGCCTGATCATTCCAAGGGCTGCCGAAGCTTTTGGCCTGTTTCTGTCCAAGCAGTTCATGGATGAGATACCGTATGAATTAATAGAAGCGGCGAGAATCGACGGAGAGTCCGAGTTCAAAATATTTGTAAAAATCATATTGCCCAACTGCAAACCATTGATTGCAATACTGTCCATATTTACATTCATGTGGAGATGGAATGATTTTCTCTGGCCGCTTATTACAACCAGTGACAAGGACATGTACACAGTTCAGCTGGGGTTGGCCAGCTTTGTAGGCCAGTTCTATGTTGAGTGGAATTCTCTCATGGCTATTTCCCTGCTTGCCATTATTCCGGTATTGATAGTATTTTTAATGTTCCAGAAACTGATTGTACAGGGAATAGTTACAACAGGTATCAAGGGGTAGAAAATATAACAGTAAACATTTGGGACTTCAAACTAAATAGGAATGTAAACTAAAAGAAAGAGACAGGAATATAATTATGAAACCAGTTTTAGGAATCCTCTTAGGCGAGGCTGCAGGTATCGGTCCGGAACTTGTAGCCGGGATGTGCGCCCTGAAAAAATTTGATGATTACTGCAGACCTCTTATAATAGGAGATGCCAGGGTATTAAAATGGGGAATGAAAATTGCAGGAGTGGATTTTCCGGTCACAATGATTGAAGATACATCAAAAATAGAATGGGATGGGTCTGTAAATATTTTTGACCTGAAAAATCTCAATATTGAGACTGTAGCTCTTTCCACCATAAATGCGGAATCCGGACGTGCAACAGGAGAGGCTCTGCTTGCTGCGCTGGATTTTTGTAAAAAAGGAATTATAAAGGGATTTGTATATGCACCTTTAAATAAGGCCTCATTGAAAAGGGGCGGTTTTGATTTTGAGTCTGAAATGAATATGATGGCACATTATCTCGGGTGGAAGGATGTATATGGCGAGATGAATGTAATAAATGGATTGTGGACTTCAAGGGCAACCAGCCATATTCCGTTTAAAGAGGTCCCTGGCAATTTGACAATAGTAGCTTTGCTGGACGCTATGAGACTTGCCCACAACACCTTGAAAAAGAACGGTTACCATGATCCGAGAATTGCTGTTGCCGCACTGAATCCTCATGCCGGAGAGTCAGGTTCCTGCGGAACCGAAGAAATTGAGGTGATAACTCCTGCAATAAATGCGGCTAAAGCAGAGGGCATCAACGTTGCGGGACCATTTCCGGCAGATACCATATTTATAAGTGCCTTCAAAGGCATGTATGACGCGGTGACTACGTTATATCACGACCAGGGGCAGATTGCACTGAAGCTGTTGAAATTCCATGAAGGAGTGACGGTTTCCACCGGATTCCCTTATCCCATCACAACACCGGCACATGGAACGGCATTTGACATTGCCGGACAGGGCATTGCAAATATCCAACCCATGGAAAAAGCGGTGATGATAGCTTCAAAAATGGCAGAGTGGGACAATACCTTAACTTGATTATAGATTATAAAGAGAGTGAGGTTCTAAGCAATGTTGCCAAAGCTTATCAGAGTAAAACAGAAATTTGCCGATGAATGTATAGAAGACATTGAAGGTGAAGTAAAAAACGAGCTTGCAAAATCCGGTGCAAAATTTGCAAGTGGCTCCAGTATTGCCCTGGCAGTGGGCAGCAGAGGCATAAAAAATATTCACCGTATTGTGAAGGCAACGGTAGAATATTTGAAAGCTATGGGGGTAAAACCCTTTGTGGTGCCTGCCATGGGAAGCCATGGAGGAGCCAATGCCGACGGACAGAAGAAGGTTCTGGAAGGGTATGGTATCACCGAAGAATACACAGGAGCTCCCATATATTCTTCCATGGAAGTGGTGGAACTTCCGCAGGGAGAGTTGTGCCATAAGGTTTTTATGGACAGCTATGCCTATAATGCAGATGGCATTATTGTAATAAATCGTATTAAGGTTCACACGGATTTTCACGGTAAAACCGAAAGCGGTCTCCTGAAAATGTGTGTGATCGGGCTGGGAAAACATAAGCAGGCTCTGGAAATACACAGCTACGGAGTATATGGTCTGAGGGAGTTGATCCCCAAAGCTGCAAGGCATATCCTTAAAAATAGCAAAATCATGCTGGGGATAGGCATCGTTGAAAATGCCTATGACAATACTGCGGTTATTAAAGCTGTAAAACCTGAATTAATGGAAGAGGAAGAAATGAAGCTGCTGGACACATGCAGAAAAAACATGCCGGGGCTTCCGGTTGACAAGCTGGATATTCTGATTGTAGACGAAATGGGAAAGGATATCAGCGGTGTAGGCATAGATCCCAATATCACAGGCAGAATGAGGATCAGAAATGAAAAGGAGCCTGAAAAGCCGGATATAACCAATATAGTTGTAACCGATCTGACCGGGGCTTCCCACGGGAATGCGCTGGGTATGGGGCTGGCGGATTTTATAACCAGAAGGCTTTATGATAAGATTGACTTTAAGGCGACATATGAGAATGTATTGACAAGCACCTTCCTGGAAAGAGGGAAAATGCCTGTTGTTGCCCAAACGGATGAAGAGGCGGTGGAATATGCTCTCAGGACCTGCGGCAAAACAGATCTTGAAGCTGTAGGAATTATAAGGATAAAAAATACTCTCCATCTGGGTGAAATATATGTTTCACCGGGTATATATGAGGAAATAAAAGACAGTTTAAATATTGAGGTTATCGGGGACTTCGAAGAAATGACAGATTTACAGGGCTCGTTAAAAAAGTTTGAACCGGGAGATACATAAAATGAGATTGCTTGTGATGGCGGATGATTTTACAGGTGCCATGGATACTGGTGTACAGTTCTCAAAAAAAGGGATCAGGACTTTTGTAAGTACCTGCACCCAATTGGATTTTGATCAGGTTGAGCAGGATGTACAGGTATTGGTGATTGACACCGAAAGCCGGCATATTTCTCCCGGGGAGGCTTACGAAATAGTGCACAGGCTTGCGCTGAAGGCCCGGGAGTATGGGATACAACATGTTTATAAAAAGATAGACTCCACCTTCAGGGGAAATGTCGGCCAGGAACTGAAGGCGGTAATGGATGCATGGGAGGGTGCGCCCCTTATGTGTGTACCTGCATATCCCAAAACCGGAAGGACAACCATTGACTCGGTGCAATTTGTGGACGGTATACCGCTCCATCAAACCATTTATTCAAAGGATCTGTTGAATCCAATAACAACCGGTTATATTCCTGAAATACTCATGCGGCAGCCCGGAATCGGTGCGGTTCCTGCAACTGCCAGAGGAAGGCTGATTACCGGCCTGGAAGATAGGAATACCATTTATATATTTGACGGACAGTCCAACGGGGATCTGATAAATACCGGCAAAATTCTGAGCAGCAGGAAAAAGCTGTCGCTTACCGCCGGATGTGCGGGATTTGCAGAATATTTACCCGAATTTATAGACCTTGAAAAATGCGGTGCCGGCCTTGAACAGGTCAAAGCGGAAAATATCCTGGTGGTCAGCGGAAGCATCAACCGGGACTCCATTAAACAGACTTTGTATGGGGAAATGTCAGGCTTTGAAAGTATCGTACTTACATCCGAACAGAAGAATGCCCCCGGGTATATGGAAACAATCCGGGGAAAAGAATTGGCGGCAGGGATTGCCGGGATGATAAAGCGGACCGGCAAGGTAATCGTAAAAACAGTTAACCGCAGAGAAGAAGTTGATGAGGCGGGCGACCCCGTGAAAGTAGCCGGCAGTCTGGGAGCTTTGACCAGACTGGTGCTGGATTGCGGCACAGAGTGCGCCCTGGTTGTATTTGGCGGGGATACGGCAATTCATATAATGGAGGCGGTGGAGTGTTCAGGATTACTGCCGGTAGAAGAAATCGTACCAGGTGTGGCTGTATCACATGCCGTATGCAAATATGGTAAAATCATACTGGTCAGTAAAGCCGGAGGCTTCGGAGAAGAGGATGTTTTACTGAAAATACAGGATTATTTGAAGGGAAAGGTATAGCCATGTTAATAGGGATTACAATGGGAGAGGCCGGAGGAGTGGGTCCGGAACTGGCTTTGAAAGCATTCGGAAGCGGAGATATATGTGAGAATTTTATTCTCATAGGTGATTATGAAATAATTGAATACTGTAACAGCCTGCTGGGGTATAATGTGCCTTTAAAGCGGGTTACAGATGTTGATGAGCTAACCCGGGGATATTTTAATGTTCTGGATATGAAACTGTTGGGAAAAGAACAGCTCAGAATAGGGCAGATATCCAGGGAATCGGGATACGCGGCCAGAAGCTATGTGGAAAAGGCTGTGAGACTGGCCCTGGAAGGGAAAATACAGGCTTTGGTCACCCTGCCCATGAATAAGGAGTCAACCAGATTGAGTGATCCTGATTTTTCAGGACATACCGAGCTTATTGCAGAGCTTTGCGGGCAGAAAAATTACACCATGATGCTCTCAGGCGAGAAGCTGACGGTAACCCATGTAAGTACGCACGTATCGATGCAGGAGGCCGTCGAAAAGGTAAAAAAGGATAGGGTTTACAATGTTATAAAGCTCACATATGAGGCTCTTAAAAGTTATATACAGGAGCCAAGGATTGCAGTAGCCGGCCTTAATGCCCATGCGGGTGAAAACGGGTCCTTTGGAAAAGAGGATATATTGGAGATAAAGCCGGCAGTTGAGAAGGCAAGGGAAGAAGGGATTAACGTGGAGGGGCCTGTCGCTCCCGACACGGTTTTTATAAAGGCCTGCAAAAAACAGTTTGATGCAGTGGTATGCATGTACCATGACCAGGGACATATTCCGATGAAATTATTGGATTTTGAGGGAGGAGTAAATGTGACCCTTGGCCTTAAGGTCATCAGGACTTCGGTTGACCATGGGACTGCTTTTGACATAGCCTATAAAGGTATGGCCTCCACCCGCAGCCTTATTGAAGCTTTTAACCTGGCGGTAAAAATGTGTGGCAGGAAATGATGTAATTGACGTAATTAAAATAAAATACTTATCGGAGGTATACTATGGCAAAGGTTACATTTATAGGGGCAGGAAGTGTTATATTTGCAAAGCAGGTAATGGCTGATATATTATCTTTCAGTGAATTGCAGGACATCACCTTCAGTCTTATGGATATTGATGCGGAAAGGCTGAGAGTTGCAGAACTTATGGCAAAACAGTTTTCCCGGAGAATAGGCGGGAGGGCCAAGATCGAGACAACCATGGACAGGCGTACTGCGTTAAAAGATGCTGATTATGTCATACATGCAATTCAGGTGGGCGGTCATGAAGCCACGCTGTTCGATTTTGACATACCAAGAAAATACGGCCTGAAGCAGACAATAGCAGATACTTTGGGAGTTGGAGGTGTTTTCAGGGGCCTTAGAACAATTCCTCCCTTGCTTGACCTTTTAAGGGACATGGAAGAAATATGCCCGGATGCTTATTTGCTGAACTATTCAAATCCGATGGCTATTTTGTCCCTGGCAGCTTTGAAGAGCTCGGGAATAAAATATGTGGGGCTTTGCCACAGCGTACAGCAAACCTCTGAAAAATTGGCGGAATATATTTCAGTGCCCTATAGTGAGATCAATTATGTGGTAGCAGGAATAAATCACATGGCATGGTTTTTAAAATTGGAGCATAAAGGAAAGGATCTGTATCCCCAACTGTTTGATTGTCTGGATAAGCCTGAAATATATGGCGATAACAAAGTCAGATTTGAGATCATGAGGCATTTTGGTTATTTTGTAACTGAATCCAGCGAGCATATGGCCGAGTATGTACCTTATTTCATAAAAAGAGAGGAATTGATCGGCAAACTGGATATTCCCATTGACGAATATGTCCGCAGAAGTGTAAGAAATATAGGCAGATTTGAAGATACAAAAGCAACACTTGAAAGCGGAAAAGACCTGGAGACAAAATTAAGTCATGAATATGCCGCATACATCATTCACTCGCTTGAAACAGGATATGAGCGTTCCTTTAACGGAAACGTGATTAATAATGGCTTGATAGAGAATCTGCCTGCCGACAGCTGCGTGGAAGTCCCCTGCCTTGTAAACAAAAACGGCTTCCAGCCTGTAGCCGTGGGTAAACTCCCAACTCAGCTGGCAGCACTGAATCAGACAAACATAAGTGTGCAGCAGCTGGCCGTGGAAGGTGCATTAAAGGGTAAGAAGGAATATATATACAATGCCGTTATGATGGATCCTCATACGTCTTCGGTATTAACACTGGACGAGATAAGAAATATGACTGATGAACTGTTTGAGGCACATGCGCATCTGCTGCCGGCTTTTAAATAACAATCAGGAAAGTTAAAAGAAAGCAAGCCCCGGGTTTCAGTCCTGCAGGCTTGCTTTTTTGATATCCATATCCCGTTTTTCGGCTATACGGCCGTCTCTCCTGCGCAGTCAGCCCAGGGCGGCAGCATCCGGTTTAAATCATGTAAGCAGGAGATAGGACACTGCGGATGCGGTTGCCATCAGAGAGAACACAGCGTCCCACACGCAAAAGCCGATTTTACAGATATTCGTCCGTTTCACAGGGGAACCCAACCCCCTTGTCAGCGCCGCCGCCGAAAGCTCATTGCCTATCTTGACAATAGACATCATAAGAGGCACCATACGGTATTCCAGGGCAGCGGAGGGATTCTTCCCGAAAATACCCGCGATGCCCCTCATTCTCATGGCATCGCGGATCGAGCGGTATTCCTCGGCAATGGTAGGTAAAAAACGGAACATGACCGAAAGTGGAATGGTAAGCTTCTGTGTCAAATGTATCCGTTCCATAGCCGCCAGAAATTCGCCGACCCGTGTGGTGCTCAGCATATAATAGCCTAACGTCATGCCGGGTACAAAGCGCAGCATCAGTTCAATAAGCATGCGGATTATAATATCGGCGACACCGGTGGTTTGATTATATAGAAAGATCCTCCCGCATTGGGCGGCAAGATAAAAAATTGCAAAGCATACAGCTCCGTTTCTTCTTCGGCTCGTAAGCAGCAGAAGAAACGGGATAACGGCAAGCAGGGCTTTAATGTAAGCGGATGTGCCCACGGTATTGCTGTTTAGCATAATGACATTGACTGCCAGCAGCAAATAGAGTTTTGTGCGCGGATCGAGCCTTATTTGTGTATGTACCGAGGCGGATTGAAAAAGTTGTGCCTTCATTATACGATGCCCGCCCTTTTAAAGTGCTTTTTAAGGATGCCCCTTCCAAGGAATGCGCCGGCAACCGCACAAAGCACAGTCAGGACAATGATGCCTAAAAGCACCCGACTGTTGATATACGCCAGCAAGGCGTCAGTAAATTCAGCACCCTGGCCAGCCCGAACTCCGGCAAAAAATGCATCCTTCATAACCCACATCGGGAGCATGGAGCCGATTACCCACAGGCTGAATATGCAATAGCTGGATAGGATATGTTTCCAGCTCGCATACTTACCGGCTTTATATATCCAATCGGCAAACAGTCCGCAAACAAAACCTGTGATAATTGCGATCCAGCTCTGTCCCATAAGGAACGTTAGGATTCCCATCAAAATACCCATGATGGTGATCATGCCGAATTTCCTTGTTTTTGTCAAAAACAGCATAAAGGGAATCCCTCCCAGAATGGACAGAATAGCGGGAAATATCACCGCAAAAATCGGAACGAAGCCGGTCATTCCACTGATAAAAAACATTACGAAGTAGATTGCAGAAAAAATACCAACATTAATCAGGTCCTTGACATTGAGTTTATTATTCATATTAAAATCCTCCGCTTCCTTAGTTAGTGGTCGCTAACTATATGGTATAAATGATTTGTTGCCTTTTATACTTTTTGTGCTTTCAGCTTCCAGCCGATTGCCTTCCGGCGCACACCGATAAAATCCGAATAAATGCCGCGCTGCCGTATCAAGTCATTGTGTGTCCCGCGCTGTACGATCTTCCCGGAGTCGACCACCAGGATCTGGTCGGCGTGACGCACGGTTTTCAGCCGGTGGGCGATCATAACGACGGTCTTGTTTTTGGTAAGCTGGGCCACAGCCTCCTGAAGCTTGCTCTCGTTTTCGGGGTCCACATTTGCGGTTGCCTCGTCCAGAATAACAATGGGTGCGTCCTTGAGCATGGCCCGGGCGATGGAAATGCGCTGCTTTTCACCGCCGGACAGGGTGGCTCCACCCTCGCCGATTACGGTGTCGTAACCGTCGGAGAGGGCCGTAATAAATTCATGACAGCATGCTTTTTTCGCTGCCGCAACGACCTCCTCCATATCAGCATTGGGTTTTCCAAAGCGGATGTTGTTCAAGATGGTATCATTGAACAGGTAGACGTGCTGGAACACCATGCTGATGTTTTCCAGCAGGCTGTCCAGTTTATATTCCCTCACGTCTTTTCCGCCCAGTGTAACGGCGCCTTCGTCCACATCCCAGAATCGTGCCATCAGATTGCACAGTGTTGTCTTGCCTCCTCCCGAGGGGCCTACGATAGCCGTCGTGGTACCCTGTGGGATGGTGAAGCTGACATTGTCGATGATCTTCCGATTTTCATAGGAGAAGCTGACGTTTCGGAAGGCGATATCCAGACTTTGGGGCTGTTGAACGTGGCCGTTGATGTCCATGACGGGTGTTTGATGGATTTCCTCCACGCGGTCAATGGAAGCGTCAATCAGACGGATGAAGGAGGACATGAGTCCTGCAGCCTCCAGTTCGGTATAGACGAAGAAACCGCAGACAATCATCAGCAGGCACATGAACAGCTCCATAGTGCCATTGAGATAGAATGTGACGGAAGCGAGCACCATCGTCACGCTGGTCAGACGCAGCACCAGCTGCTGGAGCGCCACATAGGGAATGAAACCGATCTCCATTCTGAAATTGCGTTTTTCGACCTCCCGGATGGCGGTGTCAATGTTTTTATTGGCTGCTTTATCCAGGTGAAATGTCTTGACCACACTCATGCCCTGTATGTATTCCAATACCGCTTCCACAAGTTTGGCCTGTGCCGACTGACGCATGGGGGAAAGAAGGTGGGATTTGCGCTGCAGCAATGCATTAACCGCAAGGAAAAGCAGTACGCCGGCGAAGGAAATCAGCCCCATGCGCCAGTCAAAAATCGTCAAGCCGACCACCATGATGAAGGTTCGGATCAGGCCGTGGATGGTTCGGACCATTGCGGGCGGCGCAATCTTCTCGATTTCCTCCATGGTGGTGGTGGCCGCGGCAGTGATATTGCCCAGGCTGTGACTATTGAAGTAGCCCATGGGCATGTATTTCATACGGTCGCCGATACCGATGCGTTTTTCCTCACACATGGCATAGCTGCCGGTAATCTCGCTTTTATGGGAGATATGGCGGGTAACAATAGTGCCGGATACACTGAACACCATTATGCCCAGTGTCAGCCATACTGTGCCGGTATCCATGGTGTTTTCAACCATAGCCTTCAAAACCACGGCAATTGCCAGCATTTGGAACGCCTCGCACAGGGAATGCAGAACGGCGAAGATGATGCCTTTTTTCCATTTGTTTTTCTGGTCCCCGGCAAAAACGAAGAATTTGCGAAAGATGCGAAACATTTTAATTCCTCCTCATTGATCATCTCTGGCGTCCATGTGGGCCTGCCACATGCTGCGGTACAGATTGCATTTTTTCAGCAGTTCATCGTGCCCGCCTTCGGCCAGGATACGGCCCCGATCCACAACGACAATATTGTCGGAGTCGGTGATGGTGGAAAGCCTATGGGCAATGACTATGAGCGTCTTTCCATCCACAAGCTTTGCCACGGCCTCCTGAATGACGGCTTCGTTTTCCGGATCGGTGTAAGCCGTGGCTTCGTCCAGAATGACGACGGGAGCATTTTTCAGCATAGCCCGTGCAATGGCGATTCGTTGACGCTCGCCGCCCGACAGGTGCCCGCCTGCGCCTCCTGCCACGGTTTCGTAGCCATGTTCCAGCTTCATGATGAATTCATGGCAGCCGGAGGCTTTCGCTGTGGCCTCCACCTCGGCGTCTGTCGCGTCATGCCTTCCCATGCGGATGTTGTTCCGCACCGTTTCATTAAACAGGTAGTTATCCTGCGACACATAGGCGATGCTGTCCATGAGCTGCTCAGCCGGTATATCCCTGACGTCTGTTCCGCCAAGTGTGATGTTGCCGCCATCCACGTCCCACAGGGAGGCAATCAGTTTGGCAATCGTGGATTTCCCTCCGCCGGACGGCCCGACAATAGCGGTCACACTGGCTGCGTTAATTTTCAGGCTTACGCCTTTAAGTATCTGCTCATCCTTGTAGGCGAAAGTGACGTCTTTGAGCTCAAGGTCCGAACCGTTCAGCAGCTTCTTTTCGACAGGTCTTTTCAGATCCGGCGTATCCAGGATTGCCCCGATATCACCCACAATGGTTCCGATTTTTGCGATATCGTCGGTAAACATCATAGCGGCTATGATGGGACCAACAATACCCAGCGATAAAATGGTAATCGTAATAAAATTTGGTGCAGACAGAGAGCCATTCAGATAAAACAGACATCCGGCAGGAAGGACACCGATGAGCACGGCTGGCCAGATACTTTGAGCCACTGCGGAATATACCTGTGTGGCGTGCATCCACTCAAATACGAGCTGAGTGTTTTTCCTGACGGCATCGGTAAACTTGGCATAAGATTTGGCCGATTGATTGAATGCCTTGATGACTTCAATGCCGTTTATGTATTCCACCACAGTGCCGCTCATGTGCTTTCCGGCATTGGCAACAGCCGTATACTTTACTGCGTAATCCTTCATCATGGCCATATAAGCGAGAAAGCCAATGGGAAGGGTAATCAGGGATACCAGTGACATTCGCCAGTCAAGGGTAAATAAATATATAATAATACCCAGTGGCACCAGCAGATTGGAGGTCATTTCGGGCAGTACGTGTGCCAGCGGCGTTTCAATGCTGTCCGTCCGTTCTACGATGGTAGTTTTGAACTTGCCCGAGGGAGTATCCAGCAGATATCCCATCGGGACTCTTGTCAGCTTGGAGGTCAGGCGTAAACGAACTTCCGAAATGACCGCAAAGGTCGCCTTATGTGAAAAGGTGGTGGAAACGTTCATGCAAAGAAGCTTCAGTGTAAACCCGAATGCCGCGATCCCACACCATATAACATAATAGGACAGTTGTGCACCGCCTTCGATCAGCCGGATGAGCATTTGTGACACGGCGAAGTACGGCACCATTCCTGATGCTACGCCCAGCACCGCCAATATGACGGAGGCAATATACCCTCCTTTGTGCGGCCTTGCGAAATCTACCAGCCGCGTGAAAGGGCTTTGCAGCTGTGAATTTTCCATATAAATCCCTTCTTTCGGTTAGCAAGGGCTAACTCTGTAACAAATTTTTTTGAGATAAAAATCTCATGAATCGTGTTTTTACCATTGTTATGGGTTGAGGATGGTATCCCAACCAGCCTGAAAAAACCGTCTGAGCCGGCTGATATACTGTTCGGCTGCCTGTCTGGTCATATCGTGTACTACGATTTCAAAAACACCGGAGAAGACCGCACTTGAAATGATATGCAGAAACTCAGGAGTGGCCCTGCCCGAGGTCAGCGCGTCGCTTCCGATGGCTTCTATGAATTTTTTTGTATATTCCACGTCAAGCTCTACCAGGCTGTGTACAAAATTGGCAAAAGTTGTTCCCTCAGAACAGGTGATGAGCAATTTTGCCTCGTCAAAATGATGGTAGATATAGGAAATGAAGTCCTGAAATTTGTCAGTGGAATAATCAAATACGGTTTCACGCTGTTCACCGCCCGGAAGCCTGCTGAAATCCACCTGTGCGGACAGGTATATTTCCTTCAATCCTTCTGCGAAGGACGACACCAGCGCTTCGAACAAACCATTTTTGTCTACAAAGCGGGTGTAGATCGATCCGGTGCTGGTACCGGCATTTTGAGCGATGGTGCGCAGGGAAGCGTCTTTGAAGCCTTTCTCCAAAAACTCAATCTTTGCGCATTCAAGGACTTTTTCATATACGCCTTCAATTTGCTTAGCCATTCAACTACACCTTTCCATTAATGTTCTATCCATAACAGTGTTATGAAACACTGTTATGATTATAGCGAAATCAAGGACACTTGTCAATGTCATTCTAAAGAGCCTGTTTAAACAGCTCTTACAATCCGGAAAGCCAAAAAGAGAAAATAATTAAACGAGGAATTACGGCCTATAATAAAAAAAATAATACTAACATTTAAAAAATGCTATATAATAGAGATATGCTTTTTTAGCGTGAGAGAAGCAGATTTTCTTGCGGTATATGTTTTAAAACTATATGGAGGAGCAAATGATTACAAATGAGCAATTGATTGCATATGCCAGAAAGGCTATGGAAAATGCATATGTGCCGTATTCCAAATTCCATGTGGGAGCCGCGCTTCTGACCAAATCAGGCCAGGTTTATACAGGCTGTAATGTAGAGATAGCCTCATTCGGAGCTACCAACTGCGCCGAGAGGACTGCCGTATGGAAGGCTGTCTCAGAGGCTGGCGGGCTTGAAATTGCCAAGATAGCAATAACAAGTGACGAACCGGATTACATATATCCCTGTGGTATATGCAGACAGGTTCTGGCGGAATTCGCCGATGACGAAATGGAAATCATAGTGACAAAGAGGAACGGGGAATATAAGACAGTACGCTTTGGGGATGTACTGCCCAATGCATTCAGACGTTTTTAAACATTAAGTACAATCAAATTAACCAGCACAATGGGTTAAATTATTTATGGAGGATATATGTCGTTTAAATCGGGTTTTGTATCGGTAATCGGAAGGCCAAATGTGGGAAAATCAACATTGTTGAATGCCCTGACAGGACAAAAAATAGCTATAATGTCCGACAAGCCTCAAACCACAAGGAACACCATAAGAGGAGTTATTACAAATGATGAATGCCAGCTTGTATTTATAGATACGCCTGGTATTCACAAACCCAGGACCAAGCTGGGTGAATACATGGTAAATGTAGCGTCGGAAACCATGAAAGAGGTGGATTTGATCCTTTTTCTTACTGAGGCTGCAGCTCTTCCGGGAAACCTGGACATCAGCATAATTGAACAGCTGAAAAAGGTCAACACTCCTGTTTTCCTTATTTTGAACAAGGTTGATATCACCGGAAAGGACAAGCTTTTCTCAGTAATAGACGGTTACAGCAAGTTGATGGATTTTAAGGCGGTTATTCCAATTTCAGCCCTGAAAAATGACGGAACTGATATAATAGTAAGAGAGGCATTAAAATATTTGCCCGAAGGGCCCAGGTTTTTCTCTGAGGATACCCTGACAGACCAGCCTGAAAAGGTTATCGCCGCTGAAATGATAAGGGAAAAGGTGCTTTTGAACCTGGAGGATGAGGTGCCCCACGGTGTGGGTGTGGAGGTTATGTCCTTTAAAGAGAGAGAGGACGGTCTTGTCAATATACAGGCAACAATTTATTGTGAAAAGAGCACCCACAAGGGAATAATAATAGGCAAACAGGGGCAAATGCTCAAAAAGATCGGAAGCGCCGCAAGGTTCGAAATTGAGAGGCTGCTGGATACTAAAATCTTTCTTGAACTCTGGGTAAAGGTCAAGCCCGATTGGCGCAACAACGACAACATGTTGAAAAATCTGGGTTACCAAAATAAAAAGAAATAAGAGTCAAATAGCCTATCCAGGTATACTCTTTGGTCCATTGAGGGAAAATAACAGTTGCAGACCTCCGGCCAAAGGGGAGTTCCCGGTATGGTTTAAAGCTCGGAGGCCGCAAAGGTAAATGGGTTGTGTAAATTATAAGGGAATAGTTATAAAAGAAGTGAATACCGGTGAGGCCGACAAGATAGTAACCGTGTTGACTGCTGAGGAGGGAAAGATTTCAGTTGCCGCAAAAAATGCGCGGAGGACAAAAAATTCTTTAAGCAGCGGCACTCAGCTGCTGTGCTTCAGCGATTACATGCTCTTTAAGGGCAAGGAGCTGTACAATATGTCCTGCTGCGAGGTCATCGAGCCAAACTACGAGATAAGAAACGATATTTACAAGCTCACTTACAGCTCGCATATACTGGATTTGATCTATGACAATGTGCAGGAGGGAGAGCCCTCGGAGAGTATTCTCAGGCTCCTTTTGAACACTCTTTATGTAATTGCCAAGACCGAACGCCCGCTGGAGCTGGTTACAAGGGTTTTCGAACTCCGACTCATGGCGCTGCTGGGCTATGAACCCCAGGTGTCAGGCTGCATCAACTGTAATAAAACAGACGATGAAAATATGTATTTTGATCTGGATAACTCGGGTATTGTCTGCGGGGAATGTGTAAACCCCAAGGGCAGGGTAATACCTCTTCTGCCGGGGACGGTGAAAGCTTTAAAATATATTATGAGAATAAATCCGCAAAAATTATTCAGCTTTTCGCTGTCGGAACAGTCAATAAAAGAGCTGGGAATAATATCAAGGAAATATATAAAGGAGCATCTGGGAAAGGAATATAACAAGCTCGATTACTTGAAACAGTTAATATAAAATAAATCATTAAAAATCCGGAGTGGTATATGAACAATATAGGCTCTACCATCACTATAATAGTTATTGCTATAAATATTGTATTCATTATCACAGCTGTTTTCTTTGAACGTAAAAAACCGGTCCAGGCCTTAAGCTGGGTTATTACCCTGTCTTTGCTGCCTCTGATAGGTTTTTTTCTATATTTGCTTTTAGGGAGAAAATCCTATAAGCAGTACAGTCATAAAGTATTCAAGAATTCAAACAAAATCCCTTATGGCAGGGAGATCAGAGTGCCGGAATATTCCGGTGAGCAGATGAAACAGCTGATGAGACTGAATGCAGCCACTTCACAAAGTCCCTATACGGATAATAATGAAGTGGTGATCTTCACAAGTGCACAGGATAAATACAGTCAACTGTTCAAAGACCTGGAGGAAGCCAGGGAATCCATACATCTGCTGTATTTCATACTCCAGAACGACAATATAGGCAGGAAACTGATTGAGTTGCTTGCCAAAAAGGCAAAGGAAGGGCTTGAGGTCCGGGTGCTGTTTGACCATGGCTCAAACCTGTTAATGCCGTTTAAGGCGTACTCACCCATTGTGGAAAACGGGGGTGAAGTATATACTTATTTCTCTAATACTATCAGCAATTATTTGAAGGTGAATTTCAGAAACCACCGCAAAATTGTGGTAATAGACAGCAGGATCGGCTACACCGGAGGAATAAACATAGGGGACGAATACCTGGGTTATCACAGGAAAATAAAGCCCTGGAGGGATACTCACCTGAAGATGACGGGGAGCAGCGTATTGGATCTACAGCTCAGATTTATCGAAGATTGGCTTTATGCGTCAAAACAGCCTTCCGAAAAGTTTGATACCAGCAGGTACTTTCCGGAAACGGTCAACGAAAAAGGGAAAACCGGAATACAGATAGTTTCCAGCGGACCTGATACGGGGGGAGAAGAAATAAAAAGGGGTCTGCTGAAAATGATCAGTTCTGCAAAGCAGAGCATATTTATACAGACACCTTATTTCGTACCTGATGCAACCTTTCTGGAAGCACTTCAGGATGCGGCCCTGTCAGGTGTGGAAGTGGTAATTCAGATACCCGGAGTTCCCGACAAAAACTATGTTTACAAGGCTACTATGTCATATGTGGCAGATGTTATGGATTATGGGATAAAAGTTTATTTATACCCCGGCTTTTTACATGCAAAAATGATGGTAGTGGATGATTTCTGTTCTGCCATAGGGACGGCAAATATTGATATGAGAAGTTTTTCTCTCAATTTTGAAATTGATGCTTTTATGTACGGCGAAGAAATATCCCGCAGGTGTATAAAGATTTTCAAAGATGATTTAAAGATTTGCAGGCTGCTGACCAAGGAGGAATTCCAGGAAAGAAGTGTTTTCTCAAGAATTCAGGAAAGTGTATTCAGATTGTTTTCACCAATTCTTTAAAATATCCCGATGTTCCTTCCATATTATTTAAAAAAGAATATTTTATAATATTTTTTATAGTTTATTGTTTTACCATCTCTAATAAACTATAATTGATAGAAAATGGAGGTTGGCTTGTGGCCGCTATGCGGCTCAAAGCCATAATATGGCTTGGGAGGTTAATATGACAGAAGAAATTATCAAGGAAATGATATTATATTTCAATAATGATGTAAGACGGATAAATCACGCTCTGAAGGTGTACGCTTTCTGCGCCGCCATTGCAGACCTTGAAAAGCTTGATGATAAAAACAGGCTGATAGTAAAGCTTTCAGGCATACTGCATGATATTGGCATAAAGGAAGCCGAGAGGAAGTACAATTCTTCTGCGGGGCCATACCAGGAAAAGGAAGGTCCGGCTATAGCAAGACAGATCATGGAGAAATACCCAATCAATACTGAAATAATAGAAAGGGTTTGCCATATAGTGGGGCATCATCATAACTACGGTAAAATTGACGGACCTGATTTTCAGATACTGGTGGAAGCGGATTTCCTCGTCAACATCTATGAGGATGAAATGGATGGGCAGGCCGTAGCTTCAATAAGAAGCAAGTATTTTAAGACTAAAGCCGCTGTGGAATTACTGGATACAATGTATCTTTAGTCATATGTATATAAATTTAAGCAATATATGCAGTTAAATCAACACAACAGAAGGAGTTTTAATTTTGTTCAGACTGGTTAAATACTTGAAACCATATATCAAACAGGTCACGCTGGGACCGGCTTTCAAGCTGCTGGAGGCCATCCTGGAACTGTTGATTCCCTTATTAATGGCCAAGCTGATAGATAATGGTGTTAAAGCAAATAATTCTTCATACATTTACATGATGGGCGGTCTAATGCTGCTCACTGCCGTTATCGGGGCAGGATCGGCATTTATTTGCCAGTATTATGCGTCAATAGCTTCACAGGGTTTTGGCACAACAATGAGAAATCTGTTATTCAAAAAAATACAGAGCTTCTCCTTCAATGAAATCGATAAAATAGGGACTCCGTCGCTAATAAACAGAATTACAAGTGATGTGAACCAATTGCAATTTGCTGTTGCAATGCTTATAAGGCTTGTTATCCGGGTACCCTTCCTGTGCATAGGCGGGGTGGTTATGGCAATGATAATCAATGTAAAACTGTCTCTGGTACTGTTGATTGTAATGCCTCTTTTTGCAGCATTTCTCTACATAGTCATGTCCAGAAGTATCCCAATGTACAAATCAGTACAGAAAAAACTGGATACCCTTTCAACGGTTATACGGGAAAACCTGTCGGGGGCAAGGGTGGTCCGAGCTTTTGCCAGATTGGACAAGGAGAGGGAACGTTTTATTAAAAGCAACAAGGAATATGCCGATAATTCCGTCAGGGTAGGACGGATTTCGGCACTGCTCAACCCGGCGACAACAGTCATTATTAACCTTGGAGTTGCTGCAATACTCTGGTTCGGAGGCTATCAGGTCTATGAGGGCAGTATGTCCCAGGGGGAAATAATAGCTTATATAAACTATGTAAACATGATCTTATCGGCGCTTATAGTTCTGGCAAATCTCGTGATCACCTTCACAAAGGCAGCTGCATCGGCAGCCAGGGTCAATGAACTGCTTGATCTGGAACCGTCAATCTCCGATCCCACCGAAGAACAACTAAAATCAATAGACCAACTCACTGATTTATCGGGAGAGAGTAACTCAACTGAAAAAGCAGAGGAACCGGTAATAGAATTCAAAAACGTCAGCTTCTCTTATGACGGGTCGGCGGAAAATGTGCTGCAGGATATTTCCTTTAGGATATACAAAGGTCAGGTTACCGGGATAATCGGTTCCACGGGGGCAGGTAAAACAACTCTTATCAGCCTGATAGCACGTTTTTATGATACCACGGGAGGCGCTGTCTGCATAAACGGAACAGATGTTAAAAAGCTGAAGCAAAATGAGCTAAGAAATAAGATCGGGATGGTTCCCCAGAAGTCTGTACTTTTTTCCGGAACCATGGAGGAAAATCTCAAATGGGGAAAACACGATGCTGCCCCGGACGACATGGTTAAGGCTGCAAAGGTGGCTCAGGCCTATGAATTTATTGAAAAGAAGCCGGAAGGGTTTAGTACCCAAATAGTGCAGGGAGGAAGAAATTTATCCGGAGGTCAGAAGCAGAGGCTCGCCATAGCCAGGGCTTTGATAAAAAAGCCTGAAATATTGATACTTGATGACAGTTCCAGTGCACTTGACTACGCCACAGATGCCTCCTTAAGAAGGGAACTGAAGGAAAACCTGACTGACACGACGGTAATAATAGTGACCCAGCGTGTTGCAGCCATACGCAATGCCGAGCTCATAGTAGTAATGGATGAGGGTGAAATAGTGGGAATGGGGAGAAATGAGGAGCTGCTGGAAAGCTGTGCGGTGTACAGGGAAATTGTGAATTCTCAGGATGAAAGCGGGGTGGCGCCGGATGAAAAGTAATGTTGTAAAGCGTCTGCTGAAATACATTGGAAAACACAGGAGGTTTGTTCTGGGCGCCCTGTTGTGTGCCGTGTTCAGCAATATACTCATGATAGCGGGACCTTTTATAATTGGTAAGGGTGTTGATAATATCGTTGGAAAGGGACGGGTGGATTTCAAGCAAATATTAAATATAGTTGTTATAATAATAATACTTTACCTGGTCAGTGCGGTTTTTCAATGGAGCCTGCAGGTGCTTACCAGCAAGCTGGCCAACAGAACGGTTGAAGGGCTGAGGAACGATGTATTCACACACGTAACCCAAATGCCCCTGGAGTATTATGACAGGAATGCCCACGGTGATATAATGGCCCGGCTTACAAGTGATATGGAATATATATCGGAGGGTATTTTCCAGTCGGTCACCCAATTTGTGACAGGTATTATTTCAATAGTCGGGTCACTTGTTTTTATGTTTATTCTCAATCCTTTTATAACACTGGTTGTTATAGTTATGACTCCGATTACATTCTTTATAGCATCATTTATTACAAAGCGTTCGTCAAGTCTCTTCAAGGAGCAATCCAGGCTCAACGGTGAGCTGAATGGCTTTGTGGAGGAGATGGTGGGCAATCAGAAGGTGGTTAAAGCCTTTAATTACGAAGACCGTGCCCGGGAAAAATTCGAGGAAATCAACGGCAGGCTGTACAAGGCGGGCAGGTGGGCACAGTTTTATTCATCACTTGTAAATCCTTCAACACGTCTCGTGAACAATATAACGTATGTATTGCTGGGACTTACAGGAGGGATAGCAGCTATTGCGGGAAGACTGAGTGTAGGATATATTTCAAGTTTTTTAACCTATTCAACCTACTTCTCCCAGCCGATAAATAATATAACAAGTGTTACAACCCAGCTGCAAACTGCCGCTGCTTCGGCGCAAAGAGTATTTGCAGTGCTGGACAGTGAACCCGAGAAGCCGGAAGCACAGGGGCTTGTTGAATTTACAAGTTCTGAAGGAAAGGTGAGCTTTGACAGAGTGGATTTCTCATATAATCCTGAAACCCGGCTTATAAAAGATTTCAGTCTTAATGTAAAGCCCGGCACCAGAATTGCTATTGTAGGGCCTACAGGAGCGGGCAAAACTACTTTGGTAAATTTATTGATGAGGTTTTACGAGGTAGATAGTGGGAATATATATATAGATGACATTAACAGCAGGGAGATGACAAAGGACAGCCTCAGAAAATCCTTTGGGATGGTATTGCAGGAAACCTGGCTGTTTAGCGGAACCATCAGGGAAAATATTGCATATGGCAAACCGGACGCCACCGATGAAGAAATAATTGCCGCTGCAAAATCGTCAAACGCCCACAGCTTTATAAAAAGGCTTCCGGCGGGCTACAATACCATGGTTGCCGAGGGTGGGGGGAATTTGTCCCAGGGACAGCGGCAGCTATTGACAATTGCACGGGTAATGCTTATAATTCCACCAATGCTGATTCTTGATGAAGCAACCAGCAGTGTGGATACCAGAACTGAAATAAAGATTCAGAATGCCTTTAATAAATTGATGGAGGGCAGGACAAGTTTCATAATAGCACACAGGCTTTCCACCATCAGGGAAGCCGACCTGATACTGGTATTGAATAACGGGCAGATAGTAGAACAGGGAAATCATGAACAGTTATTGGAAAAGGGCGGTTTTTACAGTAAACTGTATTACAGCCAATACGAAAATGAGGATTGACATTTTTATTCAACTGCCCATATAATGACAGGTGTTTTAATTAGTTTTAACTGCTTTATATGCAAATGCCTTATTATTTATACTTTTGTACATGGGGGACAGGACAAATTTCATAACTGTTTTGTGGCTGCTGTGCGGCGCAAAGCCATAATACGGCTTAGGAGGTCAAATATGGAAAACGTATATGAAGATTATAGAGCTCAGAAAAGATTATTGATGGAAGCCCTTGTGGAAAGGGATTATATGGAAATATATGAATCGAATATATTAAAAAATGATTTTATTCTTAAGCTGGGAGAACCCAGATATGAGCTTCACAGGCTTGAGCTTACCATTGCCAGGACCAAGCTGAAGCTTGAAATGATGCAGACCTGCATACATTTTCAGATACCCATCGATCCGGGACACATTGACAGGACCCTTGAAAAGGAATTTGAAAAGCATTTTAACATGCTTAAAATAATGAAGAGAGAAATCGACAACGTCCATAACATGGACGGAGAAAATGAGTCTCTTGCCGCTGCTGCCAGGGAATTGAAGGATTTGTATCTTTCAATAGCAGACAGAGTGCATCCGGAGCTGATTGTTTCTTCGGACAAAAAAACCAACAGGATATGGAAGGCGGCAAAAGCCGCATATGAAAAAAAAGACACGGCTAAACTTAAAAGGCTGCAGAAGAGAGTTTTAACCGAGATTCAAAGTATACCCGAACCTCAGGAGGAGCCGCCCAGGAATATGAAAAAAGTTGTCAGACAGATGAAAACCAGGACAAAGAGCGTACTTGCCGAAATTGACAATCTTAAGAAGCAGTTTCCTTTTAACGAGGCTAAATTGCTTGGGGATGACGATGCGGTGGAGAAGTTCAGAAAAGATATATCCATCGATATACAAATTGCAAAAGAACTTCTGGATAAACTGGAAAAGCAGATACTTGAGAAATTGCCTCCCATAAGTGATTTGTTGAATTAAATATCAGAAATATTATAAACCGGACCCCAAAGAGGTTCGGTTTAAATTTACACCTTATTTGGTCCTGATTTTGCCCGGTGAAATGCCGTACTTCTCTTTAAACAGATGATAGAAATGGCTGAGATTTTCAAAGCCTGATTCCAGAGCTATGTCCAATATGTCAATATTGGTTGTTACAAGCAGATTCTTTGCATGGTTGAGCTTCAGATTATTGATATATGTCGTGGGAGTGGTACCGAGATATTGCTTGAATACGCGATTCAAATGACCTGTACTCCTGCCCGAAATCATATATAGTTTATCCAGTCCGGTGGTAAAATTATCCTTCTTCTGCAGTTGGAAAAGCACAGAGTCCAACCAGTCCGGAATTGATTTTTTATTTTCGTTTTTATAGTTTGCAAAAAGAAATGTGAGTGCGTCAACCAGAAAGCTTTTTGCAAATATCCGGGCTTTGTATTTATCAATTGATGCAAATAAATGTATTTGTTCAGCCTTGCCGACCAGGGAATACATTTCTCCGGAAGGCAGCACTGCACTGGCGGGTAATTGCATTGTTTCCAGCATTGATGAAAAATTACGGTCACCAAAAAAATCAAATGCAGCCTCAATAAATCCGGTATAAAAGTTTATGTTTATAAACTGACAATCCATATTGTTATAAATATCATAGCTGTGCCTGTCCTGTGGCCGCACAAATACAAGCGTTCCTGTGCCCATTACCTGCTCCTGTCCGTTGACCCTGTGAATGCATTTCCCGGAGGTAATGAGAAAAATTTCATAATAATCATGATAGTGTAACGGAGTAGTCTGTGTTATAGAAGCTTCAATATGAAAGTTTGCCTGTATCTGCGGGTCTATGAGAGCTTCTGCCGTAAGCATGGGTACGTGCATTATGCCACCTCGGTTTAAATAAAATGATTCCTTATATATATGTTATTATACCACAATAAAATGCGAGAAGGTTACAAGACAAATTGATTTCAATGGTGGTAATATCTTGTTAAAGCCGATTTCGATACCTTTTTTACGGGTGTTGATATTGTGTAAATAGTACAATGCATATAAACAAGGAGGCATATTATGATTTTAATAGACCTTAATGGAAAATGGCAGATGAAAAGAACGGATGAAGAGCAGTGGATAGACGCTGTAGTCCCCGGCTCGGTGTACAATGATCTGCTCAGGGCGGGAAAAATGAAGGATCCGTTTTTCAGGGATAATGAGTATGAAATCCGTGACCTGTGCAAATTTGACTATGAATATAAAAGGACATTCCAGGTTGAGGCAGAGGACTTGAATAATGACAGGATTGTTTTGCTCTGTGAAGGACTTGATACCTTATGCCAGGTGTTCATAAACGGTAAAAGCGTACTGAAGGCTGAGAACATGCACAGGACATATGAGGTGGATATTAAGAACAGTATTGCAGCCGGAGAAAATGATATCCATGTAGTAATCAGTTCACCTATAGAATATGCTCTTGAGAAGGACAAGGAGCAGTATCTCTGCAGTTGTGCCGACGCGGTGCCAGGAATTTCCCATATCAGAAAGGCTCACTGCATGTTCGGCTGGGATTGGGGCCCGCAGCTGCCTGACATGGGCATATGGAGAAATATATCCATACAGTGCCATAATACTGCCAGGATAGATGATATCTATATCTCGCAGATACTCTCTCAAGACAGAGTGGAGCTTGACATAAGGTTAAGGACCCATAACTGGAGCAATTCCGGAACAGATATATTGATTACAATTGAAGCCCCCGATGGCGAAATAATACAAGAGAAAGCACCTGTTGAAGCAGCTGAACAGCATATAACAATGGGTATCTCCAATCCCAGGCTCTGGTGGCCGAACAACTATGGTGAGCAGCCCCTGTACAGGCTGAAGGTTTCTTTAATGAATTGCGGGGAGATCATTGATGAAAAGCTTATGCGGATTGGTATTAGAACTATTTCATTAAAACGACAGGAGGATAAATGGGGAGAATCCTTTGAGTTCGTTGTAAACGGAAAGAGCATATTCTCCATGGGCGGCGATTATATACCCGAGGATAACCTTCTGGCAAGGTGCAGCCGCGAGAGATCGGAGAAGCTTATTAAAAGCTGTGTTGAGGCTAACTTCAATACAATACGGGTATGGGGCGGCGGGTATTATCCCGATGACTATTTTTATGACCTGTGTGATGAATACGGCATCATAATATGGCAGGATCACCTGTATGCATGCGGGGTATATGATTTCAGTGAGGAATTCAGGGAAAATATAACCCATGAAACCAGAGACAACATGAAAAGACTTCGCCATCATGCCTCCATGGGGCTGTGGTGCGGGAATAACGAGCTGGAGTACGCCTGGGCTTATTGGGGCTGGGGTGAACGGTTCGGACAAAAGCTTCAAAATGACTATTTAAAACAATTTGAGGAATACCTGCCGGAACTGGCAAAGGAGATGGATCCAAACACATCGTATTTGATAGCCTCACCTACCTCCAAAGGCGGTTTCGATGATCCCAACAATGAAAATTTCGGAGATATACACTATTGGGATGTATGGCATGGCAGGAAGCCAATAACCGAATACAGGACTCTTTACCCCAGGTTTATGTCGGAATTCGGACTTCAGTCCTTCCCATGCCTGAAAACAGTAGAAACCTTTACATTACCCGAGGACAGAAATATTTTTTCCTATGTTATGGAATCACACCAGAAGAATGGTACTGGGAATGAAAAGATCCTATATTATATAAGTGAACATTTCAAATATCCAAAAGACTTTGATTCATTGCTTTACACCTCCCAGCTCATACAGGCTGAAGGCCTGCGCTACGGAGTGGAACACTGGAGGAGAAACCGCGGACGGTGCATGGGTGCTATTTACTGGCAGCTTAACGACTGTTGGCCTGTGGCCTCCTGGGCAAGCCTTGACTATTTCGGCAGATGGAAGGCGGCACATTATGCAGCCAGAAGATTTTTCGCTCCCGTAATGGTTTCGGCGCTGGAAGAGGACACAAAGGTTTCACTGCACGTATCCAATGAAACCTTGAATAAATTCGAAGGCAAACTGATTTGGGGACTCAGGGACAAAACCTCGTCGGTCATCAAGCATGGAGAGCTGGCTGTGGAAATGGACGCTCTTTCTACCGGGGAGGTTGTTGACCTGGAATTTGGCGAGGTATTGACTTCTCAGCAAAAGAAAAGGGAAACTTATCTGGAGTTTGGTCTGATTGCCGATGGAAAGGAAATAAGCCGGGGAACGGTACTCTTTGTCAAGTCCAAGCATTTTGCTCTGTTAAAGCCTGAAATTTCAACAGAAGTATATGAAGAAGCCGGTAAATTTATTATAGATGTATCAAGCAAAGCCTTTGCAAGATTCGTGGAACTTGACCTTACAGATGCCGATGGAATTTTCAGCGATAATATATTTGATATATCAGGGACCGACATAAAGAAAGTTGAACTGAATAAGGAAAACCTCTCAAGGGAGCTGACCCTGGAAGAAGTACGGAATAAGCTGCGTGTACGCAGTTTATATGACACCTTTGAGTAAGCAAATAGAGTGAATAACACGGGAACTGTCTTAAAATGAGACAAATGAAAGTAAATGCGTTACCAGCCATAGTGCGCGAGTACAACTTCAAAAAATGAGAGCTCTATAAAAGTACGTGCTTGAAATTGTAGGTGAAGAACAAATATTTTTGCTGACAAATCGGCAGGAAGCCGATTTGAGCAGAACCCCGAAACAGGATGTTGAGTGTTCTGCGGCAGTAAAAATACTTGTGAGGAGCCGTACAAATTTCAGGCACGTACTTTGTGAGCTTTCCATTTTTTGAAATTGATACGGGAGCACTATTAAATGCTCCACATGCTTTAAAGTATATTAATTTTTGTGACAACCCTTTGACTCCTGGCTTTGTCAATATATATCATCTGTTAGCTTTGCCGGAATCCGTATTTCAACGGTAGTACCCCTGCCATATTCGCTTTTGTAGCTTAAGCCATATTTATCGCCGTAAAACAGTTTCAAGCGTTCATTAATGTTTTTGATGCCATAACTGCTTCCCGACGAGCTCCTGAGTTTTCCGCGGGTTATCATATCCAGCCGGTCCTCCGGAATGCCTACTCCGTCATCATTGACCAGTAAGAGAATCTCGTCATTGTCAAGGCTGCCGCTTATGACAATGGTGCCTTCCTTGCTTTCTTTTCCCTGTATTCCGTGCACAATGGCATTTTCTACTATGGGCTGCAGCGTTATCTTAAGAATTTCGAAGTCCTTGATATACTCATCCATATCTATAATGAAGTTAATTTTGTTGTTAAACCGGATATTTTGAATATCCACAAAGAATGAAACGTGATAGAGCTCATCCTCTATTCTGACAAGTTCCTTCCCTTTGCTCAAGCTCAATTTGTAAAATTTGGCCAGAGCCTTAACCGAGGATTCGATTTCATTGTATTTGTTTTCCTGGGACAGGCATATTACCATATCCAGAGTATTATAAAGAAAATGGGGGTTGATCTGAGCCTGAAGAACTTTCAATTCGAAGTTTTTAACTTCCTTACCCAGTGCATACTGTTCCTCCAGAAGTAATTTGATGCGGGATATCATGTAGTTGTAATTTTCAATCAATTCCCCAATTTCATCCTTATCAACGGTTTTAGTTATTTGAGAAAGGTTTCCTGACTGTACGCTTCTCATTTTTCCTATCAGCTGGGAAATTCGTCCCGTAATGCTGGTAGACAGCAGAAAGGCCAGAAGATAAGCTATTGAAGCAATGAAGAATACCTGGATAAGCGTCTGGTTCCTGATTTTGGCCGTTTCGGAAAAAATCTCCCTGTAAGGTATTACTGTAACCATATACCAGGTAGTTCCGCTTATGAGCTTGCTGTGGAAAAAGCTATTCTTATTGTTAATTCTGGCGGTATTCCAGGTTTCGGAGTTTGATTGGCCGATTACCAGTGAATTATCGACTTTAAAATCAGCTGCCGGCCTGTTGTCGGAAGCCAGGACAATATCTCCCTCCGAGTTCTGAATATAGGTTATGGAGTTTTCAACCGTGTTGGCATTTGAAATAATCTCAAAAAGCTTGCTTTTTGCTATGTCCACTCTGAAAAGTGCGATTATTTTGGAATAATCGGTGCTGCTTCTTAAAAAAGTAACGGCAGATACGGTATTCTCGGCAATTTCTTCATTATCGCTGAAGTAGGCGGGAGGACACCAGAGAATCCTGTTACCGCTTTGTTTTAATTTTTCATACCATATTTTATCCTCTATATCATTTATATTGAATAAGGGTGATGTTTTCACGTCGCTTTTATTTGCGTAGATCAGACCATCCTTTACATACAAACGGATTTTGTCGACTACCGACTTATCTTCCAGGTTGTGCAGAAAGGCTGTCATATGGTTCATATCACTCATCTGCTGAAAAATATCGGTGTTTTCAGTGCTGACATTTGCAATTTGATTTATAATATCGTCCTGCACAACAACATCCATTGTTTTTACCACTTTCAGCAGCTTGTCGGATATGAAGGAATAGGCCTGGCTATAGCTCTTATCGGCAGAGAACAGGGCCTTTTCCTTCAGTATGTCAGAGAAACTGCTGTATGTTATAAATGAATAGATAAACAGGGGTATGACTATCAGGACTATATATGAAATCAGGAGCTTCTGCCTTAACTTGAGATTTTTTATATACTGGCTGATATTTCCAATAAGCTTATTTTTCATTTATGACACATCTCCTTAAACTCTGTGGGAGTAAGTCCTGTTTTTTTCTTAAATATTTTTGCAAAGTACTGACTGTCATTAAAACCAACGCTTTCGGCTACATGTGAGATGTTATGGTTTCTGTTTTTTAACATTTCCTTGGCCTTTTCTATCCTGTAATCAGTAATGTGCTGATTTATGGTATCACCGGTTTCCTGTTTAAAAATTGAACACATATACGCAAGACTCAGATAAGTGTGTTCACTTATCATTTTAATAGACAGGTCGCTGTTCATGTAGTTGTTCTCAATGAACCGCTTGATCTGCAGGATCTTGCTTTTACTATCCCGCTTTTCTCTTCTGCACTGAAAAAAGAATTCTATTTTCCGGCAGCAGTACTCTTCAACCTCATTGAGAGTGTAGAAATTGCTCAGGTCCTGCCATAGCCGGCTCCGGTCGCTATTCCCTGAAAACGTCTCCAGGCCCAGCTCCGAGGACAGGTCATAAAGCAAAAGTATGATTCTGTAAAAAAATTCTTTTATATTATTCGGCAATGTGTTACTGTATTGTTTTAAATCCAGAGCCAGGGCCCTGATAAGAGAAACGGCCTGCCCGGCTTCCTCGGCAAGAATCATTTCATTTATGTCCTTTATGATATCTTCATTGAAGGTGAAGGGTATCTCAGTATTCTCAGAATAAAAAAGAGTAGTCCTGTAGTCATTAAAAAAACCTTTTTTCAAGGTGAGAACAGCGGAATTATACGATTGGGGCACATTCCGGATTCCACTGACCTGCTTTCCCACAGCAATGAAAAAATCAATGTTCATCAGAATATTTTCCACATCCTTCAAATACTCCTTAATACATCCGCTTTCCAGAAGATGTTTTTTATCAGGCGGACACGCTATGTGAATAAGTATATATTCATTGTCCTTTATAGTTGAAATTCCAACCAGACCTTTTGATTTCAATATATTGTCAATATTATTTATGGTGTTTTCCATTGCGGAATAAAATCCAAAAGGTGTCAGACTGTTTTTATTTATAATCTGAATAAGGCTAGTTACAAAATCCCATTGGGGCTGGATTCCAAGCAAAGTATAATCAAACTGCTCGTTTATGAGCTTGTACGGGTTTGTTAATTTAATTGCCAGTTCATTCCTCAGCAAGGGAAAGTTTTTTGAAAGTCTTTCGCTTATAACGGCATTTTCACGGTTTTTATGCTCCAGGATTAAAAGGTTGATAGCCTCACCTAATATATCTTTGAGTTCATTATAATCAATGGGTTTTTCAATATAGCTCAGAGCTCTTAACTGTATCGCCGATTTCAGATATTCCTTGTCGGAATATCCGCTCATAAAGATAATTTTTGTGTCAGGAAAGGATTCCTTGAGTTTAAAAGACATTTCTATTCCGTCCATCCGCGGCATTCTGACATCAGTCAGCACTATATCGGGACAATACCATGCTGCGATTTCAAGGGCTCTTATTCCATCATCGGCCTGTTCAATAAATGAGATATCAAAATCCATCTTCATGATATTTCGAATAAGACTATCTCTGGAGGTTATTTCGTCATCTACTACCAATAATTTTACCAATTAAATCCCTCCGAAACTGTATAGATGAGTAATTTCCTTCATTATATGAAATGTCGTAATCCCAGTCAATAGAATTTGGGTCTCCAAAATAAGGACAGAAAGATTTTACACAAAAACAAAAAGATCCTCCATTATGCCTGAAATGACATGATGCTATAATTCACGTAGCAAGTGAACAGAGACATGGAAAACATTTAATTAATACAACAAGGTGGAATGATAATGAAAAGCAGCAATGGAACTTTCTTTCTCAAGCTAAAGAAATATAAGACGTTATTACTTATGTTGACACCTGCAATTATTTTCTTTATAGTATTTAGTTATTTACCGATGTTCGGAGTGGTCATAGCCTTTCAAAGATATACCTTTGACGGCGGAATATTCCACAGTCCATGGATCGGACTTGAAAATTTCAAATTTCTGTTTATGGCCGGAGATATTTTAAGTGTAACAAGAAATACGTTACTGTATAACGTTCTGTTCATAATCGTTAATAATGTACTGGAAATAACCTGTGCAATAGTATTGGCAGAATTGTCAAACAAATATTTTAAACGGATCAGCCAATCCATGATGTTTCTTCCGTATTTTATTTCATGGGTGGTTGTGGGAGCATTTACCTATAATGTTTTGAATTACGAGTCGGGTGCCATTAACACCCTGTTGAAATCAATGAATCTGGAAGCCTTTGATTTTTATAACAAACCAGGTATCTGGATATTAATAATAGTGCTGGTTTGTGCCTGGAAAAGCTTCGGGTACGGTACCATCATATATCTTTCGGCGGTTATGGGAATAGACGGTGAAATGTACGACGCGGCTGAAATAGACGGTGCGAATATATTCCAGCGCATCCGCCGCATAACTCTGCCAAGTCTGGTTCCTACAGTTGTAATACTCGTGCTGCTTTCAATGGGGAATATCTTCCGCGGAGACTTCAGTATGTTCTATCAGGTGACAGGCAACAATCCCATGCTTTATTCCTCAACAGATGTTATAGACACCTACGTGACGCGTTCTCTTATGACATCGCCTGAATTCGGGATGACTGCTGCTGCCGGGTTATATCAGTCGGTTTTATGTTTTGCAATAATAATGGCCTTCAATTACCTGGTAAAAAGATATGATAAAGATTATTCACTGTTCTGAGAAAAGTATTTTTACAATGTAATTAACATGGCTTAGGAGGTTACTTATGGCTACAAAGAGCACAAGCAACAGAATATTTAATTTTACAGGTTATACTTTTATTGCAATACTGTCGGTGTTGTCGGTCATACCTTTTATAATGATAATTTCAAGCTCTGTAACAGCGGAACGTTCCATTTTGCGATACGGATATTCCCTGATACCCAGAGAATTTTCAGGTCAGGCCTATGCTAAAATATTCGGCTTTCCAGACGATGTTTTCAAAGCCTATGGCATCACCATATACAATACTGTGGCAGGAACCATCCTGGGATTGTTTCTGACGGCAATGACGGCCTATGTATTATCCAGAAAGCATTTTGCATGGAGGAACAAATTCTCCTTCTTTTTCTACTTTACTACATTGTTCAGCGGGGGAATAGTACCCTGGTATATACTGTGCGTACGCTTTCTGCATTTTAAGGATATGCCGCTGATTGCACAGGTTGTTCCGTATCTGTTTTCAGTATTCAATATAATAATTGTTAAAAGTTTCATGCAGGCCATTCCCGATGCCATTACCGAATCGGCAAAGATAGATGGAGCGGGGGATTTCAGGATATTCATACAGCTGATCTTTCCGCTGTCGAAACCGGTGCTTGCTTCAATAGCTTTATTTATAGCTATCGGCTACTGGAATGACTGGTATTTAAGCTTTATGTTTGTACAGAAGAGCAGTTACTTTTCACTGCAGTTCTATTTATATAAGATATTAAGTGCCGCTGAGGCATTGAACCGGATACAAAGTCTCTCGGGAAATTATGTGGGTGAAATGCCCAAGGAAAACGTTAAAATGGCCATGGCTGTCATAGCGACGGGGCCCATCATCCTTCTATATCCATTTTTACAGAAATATTTTGTAAAAGGTTTGACAATCGGTGCAGTTAAAGGATAATACCGAAAAAATCGGTTATCAATATATAAAAATAATTGAATGGGGGAATCAGAAGTGACAGGTTTAAAAAGAAAAACAGGTACCGTAGCGGCTCTTTTACTTGCAGGAGCTGTGACGCTTGCGGGTTGTGGAAGTGCGGCAACCTCCGAAGCATCGAATCAGTCTTCGTCACCGTCCACAGCTCAGACATCCGGGGATGCAGCTGCAAATGATCCGGTCAAGACGGAAATCGCAAAAGGTCCGGTAAAACTGGTAGGTTATCAGTTCGGGGATAACACCGTTGACCACGACCTGGTATTGGCCGAGGTCAACAAGAGGCTGGAACAGGACATAAATACAACACTGGATTTACGAGGTATTCCATGGACCGATGCTGAAAAGAAGTACAAGCTTTTATTTGCATCAGGTGAAGATTTCGACTTTTGTTATTCAGGGGCATGGATAGGCTTCAACCAGGTGGCCACAACAAACGGTTATATGCCTATTGACCTGGAGATGGTCAAAAAATATGCTCCCGATACATTTGCAGCTACTTCTGAGGACCGCTGGAAACAGGTAACCATAAAAGGCAAGATATATGGGCTGCCCAATATAAATGCAAAGGTTAAAAACGTATTAACCGTATTCAGAGGAGATATTGTAAATAAATACAATATAACAATTGCCAACAAGTCCGACTTTGTAAATTCTTTGTTTACCATTGCAAAAGGAGAAAAGGATCTTCTGGCATGGAATGTTGGAAATACCGAGCAGAACGGCAGAATGAGAGGTATTTTATACGGACAGTCCAAGAATCTGAGAGATGTCATACAGGGTATTCCGGTTCTCTGTGTAAGCCTTGACGATCCGGAACTGAAAGTTTTCAAGACATATGAAGATCCTGATTACCTGGAATATCTCAAAACCACAAAGCAGCTGGCCGATGCCGGCGTATGGTCAAAGAGTGCACTCTCCAGCAAAGATTCGGATGAAGCTAATTTTAATGCAGAGAAATCCGCTGTTTATATTGCTGATGCATTCGAAACTTTTAATAACAATGATGCCAAGACAAAGGCCATCAACCCTGCATATGAAAATAAATACTTCGACGTAAACAAAGGTTACAAGAAGATTCCTGAAGGCGGCAATATGTCAATGATATCCATTCATGCCACTTCAAAGCACCCTGAAAGAGTTATGATGATGTTTAACCTGTTTGAAACAAATAAGCAGTACTTTGACCTGGTAACTTACGGTATCGAGGGTGTTCACTACAAAGCCGAAGGAGAAAAGAAATTTACTGCAATACAGCCCAAGTTTAATGATTTCAACGGCTTTACAATGGCATGGGGAACTAATAATTCAGAATTGATACGTCAGAATTCCATAGTGCCGCAGGAGCAAATAGACGAATATAACAGATCCCTGTCTGAAGACTCCGTTGTGACTCCTTTAGCCACATTTACCTTTGATGACAGCAAGTTTAAAAATGAGGAAGCTGCTATCACCAATATAATTGAGACTTATATGATTCCTATAGAAATGGGCCTTACCGATCAGCAAAAAGGCTTGGATATGATGAAACAGAAGCTTACGGCCGCAGGTATTGACAAGCTGCAGGCTGAAGTCCAAGCTCAGATCGATGCTTATGTGAAAGAATACAACGGCACTAAGTAAATTACAAATATCAATTGAATATTGCAGATACAGACTACAGGTTACAGTCTGTAGTCTGTAAATTACAGCTTACAGTTTGCGGATGAGAGGGCGGTTAACTCTCATCCGTTTATTTTTATCTGGTTTTACAGTAGATTTGCGTTGGAAATAAGGTAAAAAACAATAAAAAAAGAAAAGGCACTATCAGATCAAGCCTTTTCCGGATGGGTATACTTTGAGCAGCTTTAGCATTTGTAGAAGTTCGTCAATAAATACAAAGTATCAGTGAAGGGGTTGAAAAAATTATTAATTTATGATCAAAGTATAACCTTAATCTGATTTTACATCTTTAGTATTAAAAACATATTTGAATTATGTTAAATAAAAATTAATATATCGGCTGGATATCAATTGAGTTAAAAATTTGCCGGAATGAGGGCAGAAAGCTGCTAGTCCGAAATTGATAGTTGACTATGTAATATTCCAGATATAGTATTATTTGTATTGAGGTTAAATAATGAAATTGTAATTCAACGGTAATTGAATAATTTTAACTAAACGGGGATGGATTTTTGGATAAAGGAATGGAAAACATTGGAGGTCTATATAGCAATGAAAATTTCTTTTGAAGTACAAAACTTTAAGGCAGTGAGATTTATAGGTAAAGAGGTTATTGCTGGCAGGAAAAATCATGTTCCGGAACTATGGAAAAAGATATTAAATGATGGCTCAAATGAGTTTCTTCAAAGTATGCCTGAGCGAGTATCTCCCATAGGGGACACTATCGGATGGATGGGCGAATACAATCCGCAGTCCAAAGAGTTTACCTATATAGCAGGGATATTTACCAAGCCGGATACTATTGTTCCAAATGGGTTCTCCTACCGTGATATTCCTGACTGCCTAATGGGTATTGGCTGGATACAAGGAAATACTTCTCATTTGGAGAAAGGGGCACATGCTAAAACAGAGAAAATAATGAGAGAAAACGGGCATGTGCCTGATTATTCAATTGTTGGGATATCATTGGAATATTATTCATTCGATAAATATGCAAATATAAAAGAAGATGGTAACAACACCTTTACTTTCGGGTATTTTTTGCCTTGTAAAAAAATTGTTTAAACTTCAACTAATGGGCATTATGTCTATATATCAAGAATCATTCTAATACCGCTATTCAGAAATGAAAAGCGGTATTTTTGTGTCCACAAAATGAACGAATTTGAATAGAAAGCGGCAGAAATGCAGGAAAGACTGGGCTTTGAAAATTGAATTTGATATTGCAACTTATTGTCTATTTTATTCGTTAAATAAATTAATTCATTTAATACTTTATGAAGTTTTAATAATACTCCATACATAAAATTAAAGCAAACTGCAAAAAATATAGTTTAGAAACAAAATAAGGAGTTTATTATGAGGAACCAAATTATTCTGTGGTGTATATTCATTCTTCCTTGGTTTACATTATTTTTTATGAAAAAAGAGGATATTAAGCGGTATATGCCTGTTGGTTTATTTGCCATTTTTACAAGTGCAATTATACTTGAGATTGGTCACACTTTGAGATGGTGGATATACAATGAAACTGCTTATCCACTAAGAAATATTTCCTATCTTTATGGGGCGATACCAGTAGCTACCATGTGGCTTTTTAAATTTACTTATGGAAGGTTTTGGTTATATGTTGGTGCTGATTTATTATTAAATTTAATTTATACATTATTGTTTGAATATTATTTCTTGGGCAGGAGAGGTATTATTGAGTTTGAAAGAGTTAGTCCCATGCTTGATGTCTTTGCTACAAGTGCACTTGGAATTATAATTTATGGTTTTCATATGTGGCAAGAGGGCATTTTCGTGAAAAAGGGTACCTGAAGAAACTTGTGGATTTCTATAGAACTTTACCTATGTGAAAAAACTATTTAGGAAGTTGCTTTTTTATATTTATGCAACTATAACAACCCCATATTTCATTTGATATCAGTAATTCGTATTCTGAATAAAAAACGTTGAATAGTGAGGTAAGGGGTGAAACTTGACATGGAAATCTTCCAGATGTAGTATTATTTCTATGATTTACTTTTAAATCAGTATTGTTTTATAGTACGTTGTAAAGACATTTGATAATTGGAGCAATATTACGATGGTTATTTTGATTGGTGGAGTTAGTTGCACGGGAAAAACAGTCATGGCTCAAAAATTACTTGAAAAATATAAGATTCCATATTTGTCTATAGACCATATAAAAATGGGGTTGATTCATGGAAGTAAATATTGTGATTTTTCTGCAACTGACGGTGATAATGAACTTACATATAAACTATGGCCAATAGTAAAGGGGATAATAATGACCAATATTGAGAATGGACAACACATTATTATTGAAGGGTGCTATTTACCTCCTGAGCAAATTGGTGATTTTGAATCTAATTATTTAAAACAAATAATTGCTCTATATATAGGCTTTTCAAAGAATTATCTTGAGAAACATTTTGATTCAGGAATTATTGAGCATAGAAGTGAGATAGAACAAAAGGAAATTGATAATTATTATATGAACAAAGATAATTATATTAAACTCCATTCTCAAGTTAAAGAACTTTGCGAGAAGAATAATGCTCAATTTTTTGAAATTAATGATAATTACACAGAAGAAATAAACAATGTATACAAATGGATAGATGAACAAGTAGAAGCAAAGATGCAATCATAATAACCTAATTTGAAACTTAATAAAATTCAATTATATAATTTACAATATTTATATCAAGAATTATTCTACTACCGCACATTCAGTTAATGAATTGCGGTATTTTTATGGCAGCAATTCAGCCGCAAAATATGAAGAAAGTGACGGAATACATGCTCTTTGACAAATGAATAGTGCGGTAAGGGGTGAAACTTGACATGGAAATCTTCCAGATGTAGTATTATTTGTAATGAATTACTTTTAAATCGGTATTGTTTGAAATTACGAACTAACGATTATGAATATAATCTTACTGAAAAACAGGAATTTATAGAATTAGGAGGGGCAAATTTTATGCGGCGTTTTAGAAAAATCATAGTGGACAAGATAGAATATAAATGGCTTTTCCGATATGATGATTATGATTATATAAATTATCCATACCTGCTAATTGTTATGAACTCAAGACAAAAAGCCACACTGAATATAAACTTTCCTATTAAAGAACACTTTATGCTCAATAATGGCTTACCAGCAACTATTCAAGGTAATAAAGTTTCAATCAATTTAAACCAACCTGCATATATTTCTCAAATAATACATCAATGTAGAGAAAATGGAGAGAGCTTTGAACAGGATGGATACAAGTATCTAAATGGATTAGAGGTTTTGAAGGAAATGGGATATGAAATAGATCCGATATATTTGAAAATCTAATTTATAGCTAAGTTATATCGCATTCTTTATACATCAAGAATCATTCTATTACCGCACATTCAGAAAAAATGATGTGCGTTTTTTATGCTTATTTCTGACGCAAGGTAGGAATAGTATAGAAGGCAGCTTGATAAATCTGAGAGAAGATAAGAGAATAAAAATAGAAATTTTATAAGAAACGGCGGTTGTCTTCGGATGACCGTTTTTCTTTCTGTTTTGCGGCATTATCCCATATGGATGAACTTGAGAGAATTAAAGGAGAGTGATTAAATGAGTTAGAAAAAGAAGTACATAATAACGCAAAGACTCACGGTTGGTGGTAAGTAGAACGGAGTTCGGAGATATTATTTCTCTCTGCCACAGCGAGCTATCGGAAGCATTGGAAGAGGCGGAACTTTGATAGCTAGTTGCGAGGTGTAAATTGCACCAAACGGACAACATGCTACCCACATGTTAGGAGAACATATAATAGAAGTTAATCGTAGAATAGGTGATTTTCTCAATCCATATATGTACTTAGTATATCTACTGTCTAAATTACCAAGCTTGAAAGAATTGACGTAAGAATCCATGACACCTTTTCCGCCATGGTAGCCCGAATTGCCTTCCTGGTGCCGCAATGATTCATACAAGGCGCCCCGAGATTAAGCACTTGCAAGCATTTAAGGAGCAAGTAGTATTAAGAGTTTTATCCGGCGAAACAACCATCAGCAAAATGGCTGAGGAACTTAACGTTCATTATACTACAGTTTTATCTTTGAACATCGCTTGGTATTTCGGATTGCAAAGATGTGTAAGGCCTTAGAAGTATCAAGAAGCGGCTATTATGCTTATGCCTCCAGGGGTGTGAGTATTCGAACCGAAGAGAACCGTAAGTTCTAAAAACAATCAAAGAAATCCATGAGAAGAGTAATAGAATCTATGGTGCACCGCTCCTGTATCGTCTATACGGTGAGTATACTTGACTTGTGGGCTGTAATAATATACCATAGGATTATTAAGTTCAATCCATACTTGTATTATTATGGAAAATTTACGAATATTCACGGGGGTTTGTTAAGTGAAAAAATTAGTATCATTAATAAAACTGAATTAATTACTACATCTTACGCAGAGAATGGAACAAAAACAATATATTTGAATCAACTTTCCAATGATGGGTTAGATACCTTTAAATTTTTGAATTTTGCCGCCCTGGACATGGATGGAGATGAAATTCCTGAAATATTTATACAATATTGCTTAACCGGTTACTATCCATACCCTGATTAAGAAATTAAGATATTCCTACAAATTTCAATTTGTAGTTGAGATTATTTATATATTAAGTATCATCCTATTACCGCACATTCTATAACTGAACAGCGGTATTTTTGACTCCAATAACTTCTAAATATATCATTGATGAACAGTAAGTGATGACAAATGATTTAACTGTGTGAACAAAAAGAATGTCTATATTGGGTTAAAAGTACTGGCTTTAAGATGAAAAAGGAGTATCCTGATCTATGGGAAAGTGGTGCAATAAAAATAAGAAGATTTTAGTAGTTTAATTAATTGAGGGGGAAAAGCATATGGACGAAATATTAAAGGTTAGGTTTCAGGATGTTCCTTTAAAACATAAAAACGAGCATCCTGGGTATGAATATTATAAGCGTGAACTAGTACCAAAAGAGAATGCCCAACAATGTTCCATATCTGTTTATGAGATACCTCCTGGCAAATCGGCATATCCGTATCATTACCATACAAGAAACGAAGAAGCATTTTATATTATTAGTGGTAATGGCATCCTTAAAACTCCTTCGGGCGATAGGGAAGTATCTGCGGGTGAATTTTTGTTTTTCCCGTCCAATAAAAAAGGTGCTCACAAATTAACAAATACATCTGAGACAGAAATACTTATATATTTAGATTTTGACACACATAATGAAATAGATGTAGCATTTTATCCTGATTCAGGGAAAATAGGAGTCTGGGGTATGGACATCAACAAGCTATTTAAAATAAACCAGCAAGTCGAATATTATGATGATTAATAGATATATATTAATCAGCTTATTTTGAACAGGGGTATTCATGAAATATACAGATAATACTAATTATAGCAAATATGAAAATATTTTATCCGGCGATAATCCAAGTTATTCAGGAATCTTGGCAGGTGAATGTAAAGGAGATCATTTACATGTATGATGTAATCATCATTGGTGCAGGCCCGTCAGGTTGTACTGCTGCCCGGGAATTGGCCTGCAGCGGTCATAAGGTATTGCTGATCGAAAAGTTCAGGCTGCCAAGAAACAAATCCTGTTCAGGTATTCTTATCAGGAAATCCATGGATCTGATCCGGCAATACTTTGGGGAGGATGTGCCGGAATCAGCCATGTGCAAGCCCTTTGACAACCGGGGTATGATTCTTACAAATGACAGGGGTCAGGAGTACCGTTTTGAACAGGAAGGATTAAATATATGGCGAAATTCCTTTGATTATTGGCTTGCAGCAAAGGCTGCCCGGGCCGGCGCAGAGATACGGGACGAAACTGCCGCCATATCCTGTGAGGAACAAGAAAAGTATGTACTTGTAAATCTCAGAGGTACTTCTACATATTCCGAAAAAGCAAAAGCAGTCATTGTATGTGACGGGGTGGTGGGCTCTGTTAAGCGTAAACTGCTTCCGGCACGCCAAAACTATGTAACCACTTACCAGACCTTTAACAAAGGCCGTATAGATTTGGACCGGCACTATTTTTATGCCTGGTTGCAGCCCTGTCTTTCAGAGTACGATGCATGGTTCAACGTAAAAGATGATTATTTGATTTTAGGTGTGGCAGTTAAGGATATATGCAAGCTTGAATATTATTATTCAAAATTTATTTCCTATATGAAAAAACATCATAATGCAATAATTGAAAAGCAGGAAAAAGCAGAAAAATGGCTAATGCCCCACATTATGCCAAAATGTCCCATTGATTACGGAAAAGGGAGAGTGCTGTTTGCAGGTGAAACGGCAGGATTCCTGAATCCGATGGGTGAGGGTATTTCTGCCGGAATGGAAAGCGGGCATGCTGCCGCAAAGGCCATAGAACAAGCCGGTTTAGACAGTGTTTCGGATCTGAAGGCATTACACCAGGCATATATAAGCAGCACTGCAGTACTTAGAAATTATATGGAAAGACAATGGAATTTCGTTGCAAATATATCGGATAGTTTCGGTTATATGAAATTGTGAGGAATTAAATATATTTATAAAATAAAAGCTTTAATATAAAACTCCTTCCTGATACTTAGAGCGTAGGTTACTTTTATCAGGAAGGAGTTTATATTTTTTATACCACCGGAATTATTAAATTCTTTCTCTAAAGTCTTTTAGATGCACAGCTTATTATGGATAATTACTCCCATGTGGTTCAAATCCAGTTCCAGAGCTTTATGGAATTGTTCCCGGGCATTATGGGCAGCTTCCAGTCCCAGATAGCTAAGACCCAGCTTACCCAAACCCATGAGATATCTGCAGTGTATAACGTTCCTTTTGTCCAGGTCTTCGTCAAATATTAGAAAATCGGGAAGTGATACTGCAAAGTAATCTATGGTAACATGATCATTTATATGGGTTTCACCATAAATTATCAATTTATCGAAAATTGCTTTTGCCTTGTCAGCATTGCCCAGCTTGATATGAGCCAAACCTTGATAAAAAATCATTTCGGGGGGCTGATCGTTGTAGTACATTGCACTTGTTGGCTCATCAAGTCCGACCGATGCCCTAAGAAAGTATTCTTTTGCCTTGTCGGCATCCTTCAGGCCTTCATATGCACAACCCAGATAATAATTCAGATTGTTTTCCTGTGTACCGAACAGCTTACCTTCTCCTAAATTGTGAGGGTAAGTCAGGGCTTCGCTTAATACGGCTATGGCAGCTTCATACTTATTCCCGGATATGAGCTCTTTTCCAAGCTCTATATTGCAGTTGACATACTGCTTTGTAATTTTTCCTTCTCCGCCTTCCCATGGATGGAATTTTCTCTTTGAAATCAACTCTTTGGCTTTCCGGAAATCACCGCTGATATTGATTAATGTAATATATTCAACATACAGGTCATCCCGGATTTCAACCAGATCAATATACTTTTCAAAGTTCCTGAGCCGTTCCTCAGGTGCGACACCGAGTTTTTTATACAGCTGATCCAATTCAAGGAAAACTCTTGAATCCTCCTGATTAAGCCGGAAGGCTTTCTCAAGGGACTCCCTGGCCCTGACCTCATCGTGGAGCTTGTTGTAGTAGGCCAAAGACAGATTTCTGTGAACCGTAGGATAGGTATCGTCCAGCTCTCTTGATTTTTCCCAGCAGGCCACAGCTTCTTCATACTGTTTTTTGTCATACCAGAGGTTGCCCAAATAGTAAAACGCTTTGGAATCGGCGGGATTGACCCTTTGAACCGTTTGCAGGAGAAGTATGTCTTCGAGGCGGTTTGGGAAGCAGTAATCCGGTTTTGCTGACGCACCCTTAGTGAAGTAATCCCTTGCGGCTTCATCCTGTCCCAGGGACAAAAGATTCCAGCCTGTATAGTAATAGAGCATTGGGCTGACATCCCCGGCCGCACTGTTGGAAATAAGTCTCTCAAGTATTTCGGCAGCTTCCTTGTACATACCGCAGTCGGAATAATCCAGGGACAATTCTATATAGTTTTTCAGGTCATTTCTCATGAGAGTGACAAGTTCCTCGAGAAGCCGACCGGCTGACTCAAGATTTCCGGCCTCCCTGGCTATAAGGTATAACTCGTTTCTGGCACCGAAATCCATAATATCTATTTCAATTGTTTCTTTTGCAAAGCTTTCGGCTTTATTAAAGTTTCCGGATTTGCGCAGCAAAGCTGTTTTCAGGTTTCTGGCCTTGAAGTTGTGATAATTCCTGACTATCGATTTTTCTACATGCATAAGTGCCAGTTCAAACTCCTGCCTCATGCAATTTATTTTGGAAAGCGAGAAGTAACCGCAGTCCTGCATTGCCACATTCCAGCATGCCTTATAAAAAGCATCATAGGCCTCATCCAGCTTACCCTGCATTTTCAGGGAGAGCCCAAGATTGTAGTAAGGTTCGCCGTCGTAGGGATTGGGGTTATGGCGGGTTGAGGTCTTAACAGCAGTTCTGAAATATTGCTCGCTCTTAGCAAACAGGCCTCTTCTGAACAACAAGGTTCCGTAGGCGTTATTTATGCGGATATCTTCAGGGTCTCTGCGCAAACCTTCCTCATAATAATTCTCCGGTTCATAGGTGGCATGCCTGTATTGTTCCAGGTGGATGCCCGCAAGATACAGGGCCTCGGTATTGGTCAGCTCCGAAGGCTGGGAAATGGCCTTTGCGGCATTTGGGACTAAATCCTGTTCAACAATTTTAGGAGTATATGACACAAGCACTCTGCCATCCTTAGCAGTCACCGTAAGTGTCAGGTCGGTTTCAATATCACCCTGTACAAGTCCGCATTCAAAACTGCAGGTACTTACAGGTGATATTTCAGTTGTGATTTTGTGATAAACCGAATTTTTACCTTTCAACTCAACTGTTGCATCTTTAAACACAGAAGTGGCGTATACCGATACCCTGATGATCCCTTTTTCTACCTCTAGGTTTACTGCTGCATCAGTCGATGCGTTTTTTACCATACCTATGTTTTTATAGGGCATGAAGTATTGTGTGAAGGTCTTTTCCTCGTATGGGTTGAGCCAGGTAAAGTCAGGCTGGTTATCGGTATAAACTCCGGTCATAAGCTCAATATAAGGTCCGTCTTCATCGGTAAGATTTCTGTCCCATGCCTGGCCAAAATCACCATTGCCCCAGGTCCACTGTTTCTTGCCGGGAGAGATGTGATGGTCTGCAACATGCAGCAGGCCAGCTTCTTTTTGATGATCGTAGCCCCCGACAAAATTGTAGTCGGATTTGTAAGCCATATAGGAGGTTGGAACAGGGATGTTTTTATATTTTGATATATCCACTCCCGCCGAATAGTCTACTTTATAGTAGGTACCTGTTGCTATGGGGAAGGAGGAAACATCTCTTTTGCCATGGTCAAATACTGCCGTAACATCAGGCGGGAAAACCGACTGAGTGTGATCGTTTACTGCAACGGCAGGGTTTGCCCACCACAGGAAAGTCTGCGGTTCGCAGGTCCTGTTGTACAGCTGTGCCTTTATTTCCAGGTAAGCTTTATCAGGATATATGGTAAAACCTGCGGTTACCTTTGTTCCATACATCTGATCAATTTCGCCCACCCAGCAGGTTTTACTGCCGTCTTCATTCTCCTTGAGGGTATACTCAACCGGAGAGTAGGTGCTTGGTCTGTGGTGCTGCGGCCAGTTGAATTCGATGCCGCCGGATATCCAGGGACCGGCAAGTCCTACCAGGGCAGGTTTTATAACCTGATTGTAATAAACGAAATCGTAGTTGTTTGTTTTGTCAAATGCTCTCTGGATCCTGCCTCCCAATTCGGGTATTATCCATATCTGGATATAGTCGTTTTCCAAAAATACCACACGGTATTTCTGAGTTACTTTACTGTCATATATTTTGTCGATTACAGGCAGGGGATAAACTTTTCCGGAGCTGCCCTGGTAGACCCTTTTCTCCAAAAACATGGGGTTTTTATCGGGTTTTCCTGCAGGATAGGTCGGGAGCTCGATGTCTTCTTCCCACATTAATGCTTTTCCTTTTGAATCTGCCATTAATAATACCTCCTTATTCATAAAAACTGATTCTTTCATAGTTGGATATGAAGCTAAATCAAATTATATTTCTATATTAACATCATAATATACCTGATAGAATGGAATAAAAAACGAAAGAGATGGACTATATTACTATGAGAATTTGATTTTTCAAACATGGTATAATAAAATAAAGCATATTGGAAACTTTTTAAAATACAATAACTGTTATTGCAGGAGAGTGGGGCGGAAATGGGGCAAATAAGAAAAATTCAGGGCTTTAAAGATGAAAAGGCAATTGTGTTTCCAAGGCTCTTTCTTGAGTCGGCTAAAAGTGATCCGCTGGTGGCTACCATATATCCAACCGATATTGGATTTTATCCACATGCACAATTTCACTATAGGGAGCGTTTGCGGGGCTGCGAGCAGAACATACTGATTTATTGTACGGGCGGAGAAGGTTTTATATTGCTGGACGGCATAAGGCACAGCATTGAAAAAGACACTCTTTTGATAATACCTCAGGGAATTCCGCATACTTATGGTGCAGGTAAATCAGATCCCTGGAGCATATATTGGCTCCATTTCCTTGGGAGCAACGCACAAAATTTTCTTAGAAATTTAGACATTGAAAACCCGGCACTTCATTATTCGGCAGATAAAACCTCAAAGGTCAGACTTTTGTTTGAGGATATTTTCAGGGTTCTGGAAAAAGGGTTTACCCAGGAGGCAATGATCTATTCGGCACAGGTGGTTGCTAATATTCTAGGAGCCTTATTATTCCAGACCCCCAATCTGGTTAGTGTTCCAAAAGAAACGGCACTCCAGGTGGAGGAGTCCATTCTTTTTATGACAATAAATTTGAAGAGGAATCTTACTCTCGGGGAATTATCCGACCAGGCAAATCTATCGCCCACCCATTACAGTTTTTTATTTAAGAAGAGGACAGGGTATTCTCCCATAGATTATTTTTTAAGATTGAAAATAAAAAGCGCATGCCAATACCTGGATACCACGCAATTGAGAGTTAATGAGATTTGCCAGCTGCTGGGCTTTAACGACCCGTATTACTTCTCACGCGCATTTTATAAGATAATGCAGATGTCTCCCACTGCATACAGGGCTGTAATGAAAGGGTAAATGCTATTGGACAAGGAGGTTAGTTTTCATTACATTTTGTGGCCACAAATGTGGCTCATGGAGGTTAATATGATATACGAGAGTATTTTTAAAGGAACGAAATCAATAGTAATTGAAAGTGAGAAGCTGAAGGTAATAGTTCTGCCTGAGCTTGGCGGAAAGCTTGCATCTATTTTCAACAAACCAAAGGAATTTGAACTGTTATTTCAAAATAAGGCCGATACATATAAAAAGGCCGGCATATATGAAGATTTTGGCAATTACGATGCATCAGGCTTTGACGACGCCTTTCCGTCAATAAACGAAGGTATGGTACCGGTAGGGGGAGAAGTGATAAAATACCCCGATCATGGTGAAATATGGACTATGGCCTTCAGCCGTGAAATTGCTGGTGAGAAGCTGGTCCTGCATGGAGTTAGCTCGATTTTATCATATGAGTATAAAAAGATACTAAGTGTACAGGGGGATCAGCTTTTGATCCAATATATCATTAATAACACCGGTACCGCAGATATTCCCTGTTTATGGGCAATGCACTGTCTTATCCGGTGTGAAGAGGATATGGAGCTGATATTTCCCGAAGGAACAAAAGAGATAAGAAATGTCTATAAAAGCAAGTACTTGGGAGAGGTAGACCGGATTCATCCCTATCCGTCGGTTCTTATGGAGGATGGGAGCGAATTCAGACTGGACAGGATTTTCCCGGAGAATGCCGGAAAGTGTGAGAAATATTATGTGAATGGCAAGGTTGATACGGGAATGTGCGGAGCCTATTATCCCGGCAGGGATGTAGCCTATAGGGTATATTTCCATAAGGAGAGACTGCCCTATTTGGGATTCTGGCTCACCGAGGGAGGCTTCAGGGGGGACTATAATTGTGCCATGGAGCCGGCTAATGGCTTTTATGATTCAATAGCAACCGCACTGAAAAATAATGCGGTGTACAATTTAAAAGCCGGAGAAGCCTTGACCTTTGACTTAAAAATTGAATTAAAGTGATGCAGACAATGTTGAAAATCATAAATAAATTCTATGTAACCCGAAAATGTAACACGAAAAAATATTTTCAAAAAGTTATTGACTCCGACCCTGGATCAGACCTTATAGTAACATCTGGGAGATGAAACGCATGTCGTATACGGTGAATGAAGTAGCAAAAATATCCGGCGTAACAATTAAAACACTTTATCATTATCAGAAGATCGGATTGCTTATGCCGGAAAGAGTTGCTGAAAACGGATACAGGTATTACGGTGACAAAGAGCTTGAAAAGCTCCAGCAAATCCTGTTTTTCCGTGAACTTGATTTTTCACTGGAGAAAATAAAACTTGTCATGCAGAACGAACCCTCCCGGCTGCGGTGCCTATGCGAACAAAAAACTCTGTTGATGGCGCGCCGGCAGAGGCTGGGCAGCATATTGCACACGCTTGAAGAAGTTATTATTCATGCGGAGAAAGGAGTTACTATGAGCAAAGAAAAAATGTTTACGGGACTGAACAGGCAGGAGTGGGAGGAAACGCTGTCGGGGCAAAACGAATACCTGAAAAAAGAATATGGATACGATATGCTGTCCGAAAACGATATCAAACCGGACGAACTCAATGAGCACTCCTAACAGGCTGCAAAGTTTATGATGTTCATGGCTGATGCACTGAAAAATGGAGTTCGGCCTGATGATGCCGGCATTAAGGAGGCTATTGGGAAGCACATCTCCTATGTTAACGAAAAGATTCATCCCACAGATGCCAGAGCCTTTTTGGGAGACGTACCACACATTCATTAAAAAGATGTGTGGTTTTTTTTAGTTATATGTTATAGGGCTGTATTCAAATGCCATATTGAGGTTGGGTTTATGCATTTACTGGAAGATGTTTACAAAACAAGTCATTATAATTATACATATTTTATAAAAATGGAATATTGTGGAAGATGCATTTGACATGATAAAATCGTAACAAATAAACGGAAAAGTATTAATAAAATACAATTTGGAACAAAGAGTCATGAAATTTATAAAAAAGGAGGGTGCACATATGCTTGCAGAAAAAGATCAGGTTTTTTTAAAAAATGAATCCAACGAGATAAGAAAATTAATCATCAGATTTTCAAATCCGGAATTGTCGAATCATTTCGGAGGTCCCTTCTCTTCTGTGGAAATAATGACATATTTATATATGTTTGTTATGAAAGATATGGATTTATCACAAAAGGAGAGGGATAAACTTATACTTTCAAAAGGCCATTGCTGTCCGACCTTTTACGCACTTCTGGGACGGCGGGGATACCTTTCGGAAGAGGAACTCCATACTTATAAAAAATTAAACAGCCCCTTACAGGTTCAGCCCGACATGAAAAGGCTTCCGTTTGTAGATTTTTCTTCCGGTTCGTTGGGACAGGGCTTATCGGTTGCAGTGGGGATGGCAATAGCAAACAAAATGAAGAACTCAAAAAATAATATATATGTCATTCTGGGGGATGGAGAAATCCAGGAAGGACAGATATGGGAAGCAGCAATGGCAGCTTCCAAGTACAGGCTTGACAATATTATATGTTTTCTTGACAAAAATAATCTGCAATCTGACGGAAATGTATGTGATGTAATGCCTATAGAACCGGTAGCAAAGAAATGGGAAGCTTTTGGCTGGTTTGTAACTGAAGCTGACGGACATGATTTTTGCCAGATCGATCAAAAGTTTAAAGAATGCTCACAAGCGTCCGGTGTTCCCAAAATGATTGTCTGCAATACGGTAAAGGGCAAAGGCGTATCGTTTATGGAAAATAAGTATGAATGGCACAGCAAAATCCTCAGCAATGACATGAAGCTGCTGGCGCTGAAAGAACTGGAGGGGATGGTATGTTAAAATACGAAACCATGCAGGAATATTCCGAGGCCTTGCTGTATCAAGGCGAAACAAATCAAAGGATTGTTGTGGTGGATTGTGATCTTGGGGAGCCCTCAGGAACAAAAAGTTTCAGGGAAAGGTTTCCCCACCGTTACATAAATGTGGGCATAGCCGAGCAAAATGCCGTGGGAGTTGCGGCAGGTCTGGCCAGCGAGGGATTTATACCCCTGGTGCATTCCTTTTCCATGTTTGCATCCTTAAGAACCTGTGAACAGATAAGGAACAGTCTCTGCTATACAAATATGAATGTCAAGGTTGTGGGAACAAGAGCCGGAATTTCCAACAGCTACCTGGGAGCAACACATCATGCAATTGAGGACATTGCAGTAATGTCATCCATACCAAACATGGTTGTTGTTTCGCCCTGTGACGGGAAGGAAGTCAGAAATGCTTTAAAAGCTTCCATAGAATATGACGGTCCTGTTTACTTGAGAATAAACAAAACCAATACCGAAAATATCTCAAAAAATGATTTTATGCTGGGTAAAGCAAGTGTGATAAGGGAAGGCAGGGATTTGACGCTTATAGGAACGGGGGATCAGGTAATAAACTGTGTTAAGGCAGCAGATACATTAATGGGATATGGCCTGAGCGTCAGAGTCGTAAATATGTCAACCATAAAACCTGTGGATGAGCAGATAATTGTTGAAAGTGCAAAAAGAACCGGGGCTGTGGTCGTTGCCGAAACCGGTAATATGTTAAACGGCCTGGGGGCTCAGGTTTGCAGGGTGGTATGCAGGGAAAGACCTGTGCCTGTGAGAATTGTCGGAATAAATGACAGCTTTACCGAGACGGGGAGTTATTACGAATTGATGCACAAATACCGTATAGACGAGAACAGTATTGTAAAAGCTGCGCTGGAAAGCGTGAATTTTAAAGTTCCGATTACTGCCGGGCTGCTGGATGAATTCAAGGATGATATTGCCTGATTGAGTAACTTTAGCAGCATTTGATTTATGAATTTAATACATGAATATGATTTATGAATTTAATGCATGAATTTGATTTATAGATAGTATTTATGAATGGGATTCATGGAAATGTGAAGGCTCATTTGCATATTTGTGGAGGGTAAGAAAATGATAAAAGCAGTTATTTTTGATTTTGACGGAGTACTTTTTAACTCCAGAGAAGTACAGAGAAAAGCTTTAAATGAAAGTTACCGCCTGGTTGTTAAAAATGGACAGCCATCATTTGAAGAATTTTTAAGTCATAGCGGGGATTCAATATTTAATATACTTAAAAAAATGGGTTTGCCTGAAGAAATGGCAGGTTACTACTTAGGCCTGATAAAAGAGAATGCTGGCGGCGTAAAGATATATGATGGGATAAATGAGCTTTTGGATCAACTGCGCAGAGACGGTTTTCGGCTTGCAATATGCACTGGCAGGGATAAAAAAAGCACCATGCAGCTAATTGATATGAACAGCTTGAATGATTACTTTGATGTAATAGTTTGCGCTGATGATGTTTTGTATCCTAAACCGAATCCGCAGATTTTAAATCAGGCTGTCGGCCAGCTGGACATGGTCAAAGAATCCTGCGTAATGATAGGAGACAGCTGCAATGATTTGATTTGTGCAAAAAATGCAGGTGTTAAAAGCATTGCGGTGGGGTGGGGAGATACCTCGGAGGAGGTTTTAAAACAGCAAAAGCCTGATTTTTTTGTCAGATCCCCGGAGGAATTGTACGAGTGTATCAAAGGAAGAGAGCTTCTATTGAGTGTTAACTATTAAGGGGGTGTCATCACATATGGATATAATTAGAGAAGCAAAAAAGGTTTTTGATATTGAAATTGAGACCCTGGAAAGTGTGAAAAACAATTTGGGAACGGAATTTGAAAAGGTTGTTAGAAGCATAGCCGATTGTGAAGGAAGAGTTATTTTTATCGGAATGGGAAAATCCGCGCACATAGCAGGTAAGATTTCAGCTACCATGTCAAGTTTGGGCGTTCCGTCATTTTTTCTGAATGCTGGGGAATGTGCCCACGGCGATCTGGGATTGATACAGGAAAAGGATGTAGTTGTGCTGATAAGCAACAGCGGTGAAACTGAAGAAATAATTCAAATAATACCGTCTTTAAAAAAAATCCAGGCTAAAATCATCAGCATAACCGGGAATAGAAAATCAACACTGGAAAGGAATTCCGGTATCACTTTGAAGCTGAACATCATTCAGGAGGCATGTTCCTTAAATCTTGCCCCCACCTCCAGCACCACGGCTGTTCTGGTACTGGGTGATGCTCTTGCGGTTGTACTGTCCAGGTTAATTAACTTTACATCGGACAGGTTTGCCGTGTACCATCCCAAAGGTGCTTTGGGCAAAAGGCTGCTGACATATGTCAGGGACCTGATGTACTCGGGAGCCGAGAATCCCGTCATAAATGAAGAGGCAGCAATAAAAGACGTTATAATTAAGATGAACAGGGACCAAATGGGAATTGTCAATGTTGTTGATGAGAATAACAAATTAACAGGGATAATTACAAATAAGGAGTTGCTTGACTGTGTGGACAAAAACGGTTTGCATACCGAGCTTAAAGCTTCCGCAATAATGAACCGTTCTCCAAAGGTTGTTAAACCAGACATGAAGGCATCTGAAATAATGGAAATGGTAAATTCAGATTCTGAAATATGGTTTTTGACAGTTATAAATGATTACTTTGAACCTATTGGTGTTGTTAAAGTTAAAGACTTTATCAGGATGGGTCTTTCGGCATAAAAAGATACGATATAAAAACTATAAGACAGAGAGGAGTGGCAACATTAAATGTTAAATGAAACAGCGGCATTCATTATGCCACACTATGCCTCTGACCGGGACCACAGGAATATATTATTCCTGAAAGCTGCCATAGACGGAGTTTTCGGCCAGACCGATGAAAACTGGCATTTGATTATTGTAGATGACGCTTCTGCCAGCATTGCTGCAAAGGACTTTTTAAAAGATCTTTGCCAAAAGCATCCCCGGAGGATAAGTGTAATATTTGAAGATAAAAACAGGGGACAGGGGGCTTGCAGAAATATTGGAATAGAATACGCTTATAAAAATAATTTTCCTATAATTCTATTTAATGATGCGGATGATATCTCACATGAAAAAAGGCTGGAAACAGTAAGAAAAATATTTGCGGAGGACGGGGAGGCAGATGTGGTCTATACTACGTTCGAGGTTATTGACGAGCACAATAGGCCTGTAGCAGCTGAAAAGATTGCACCTTCAATACAGGAAATTATTACATCTCACAAAACAAATCCTCCCCAGGGCCATGACTGCTGGATCAGGATAGGAACCGATACGGGATACGTCAATCTGACTTCTGCGACAGCTGTTAAAACCTGCCTTGCATATAAATGCCCTTTCCCTGAAGAAAGAGTGTCTGAGGATGCGGTAACCTGGATGAAATATTCGGCTTTGGGCGGGAAATTTGTATATACCGGTGAAATCCCATCCCTGTATAGAAATCCACAGAATACTGAAGGTTCTTCATCCCGTACCAGGGAAGGTGGAAGGGAAAAGTTCTTTGAAAAAGTTGTGAAGGTCAATACCGAGGGATTTTTAGAATGTATTGATATGGGCCTGAAAAACGGCAGACTGCAAAACGAACAAATAAAAGAGCTCATGGTGAAGTTTTACATAAAGCAGGCCAAAACCGTCTATTATGAAAAAATATATGATCTGGCCTATAAGGAGATATCAAAAGCATTAAATCTGTCAATAGACCTGGCTTTTAAAAATTTATCCCAACAAGGTCTTGAGGATGTCCTGGAAAAATGCCTGTAAAAATGCCGGTAAATACATGTAAGAGTAACAGGAGGCATTAATATAAATTGTATTCAGGAGGAAGTATATGGTGACTGTAAAGGAAATTGCAAAAATGATCGACCATTCCCTGTTGAGGCCTGAATTGACCGAAGCACAGGTGAGAGAGGGGTGCAGACTGGCAAGGGAGTATGATACCGCTTCAGTTTGCGTAAAGCCCTGTGATGTAAAAATTGCAAAAGAAGAACTTCAAGGCAGCGATGTACTGGTAACCACTGTAATCGGTTTTCCCCACGGCTCAAATAAAACATCCGTCAAAGTGGCCGAAGCTGTGGAGGCCATTGACGAAGGGGCAGCGGAGCTTGACATGGTGCTGAATATCGGAAGGCTGCTTTCAAGGCAGTTTGACTATGTCGAAGCCGATATAAAAGCTGTTGTGGATGCGGCCCACAGCCAGGGTGTGCTTGTAAAGGTGATTCTGGAAAACTGCTATTTAACAGATGAACTGAAGGAAATTGCCTGCAGGATCTGTGAAAAGGTCAATGCGGATTTTGTAAAAACCTCAACAGGCTTTGGCACGGGAGGAGCTACGCTTCAGGACCTTGAACTCATGCGCAGAACATGCAGTGAAAAAGTAAGGGTTAAAGCGGCAGGCGGTGTCAGAACACTGGATGGAGCCCTGGAAGTCAGAAGCAAAGGAGCGGTCAGGTTTGGCGCCACCGCTACCAAAGCTATCATTGATGAGGCTGAACAGAGGGAGAAGGCAGGAATATTACACGAAGCAGAAATATAAAAAGCTGTTAATCAGCGGTTAAGGAATAGCAAAAGTATGAAAAAATACAACTTAGGAGGAAAGAACAATGAAGATAGGAATTATCGGATGCGGGTATATTGCAAACTATTATGCAACAACAATGCCAAACCATCCTGAACTGGAGCTGGCGGGAGTAACGGATATCAATGCCGACCGTGCGGGAAAATTCTCGGAATATTATGGTGTGAAGCATTTCAATACTCTGGAGGACCTGCTGGGAGACAGGGAAATATCCATTGTACTAATCTGCACATATCCCCATACCCATTATGAGCTTGCAAAGGCTATTTTACTTGCAAATAAGCATGTTTATACAGAAAAGCCCATGGGAATGAATTTTGAAGAGGCATCGGAATTGGTTGAACTGGCCAAATCCAGAAAGCTGTACATAGCATCCTCACCTAATATTCTTCTGGGAGAATACGCCCAGGGCATTATGAAAGCCCTGAGAGACAACGAAATCGGCCGGCCGCTCCTGGCATATGCCCACCTTGACGACGGTGCGGTACATCATATGCGCTACTGGACCTGGCACAGCAGAACGGGAACCGAGTGGCCCTACAAAAACGAGTTTGCGGTGGGAAGCCTTTTGGAGCATGCGGGCTACTGCATCTCCTTATTAACCGCGTTTTTCGGGCCGGCCAGAGAAGTGCAGGCCTATACCCGCTGCCTGATACCCGACAAACTGTGCAGGAATGTCAATGACACTACCGGCCCTGACTACAGTGAAATAGTTATTGAATTCAGGTCAGGCATGGTGGGGCGGATAACCATCGGTACGGTGGCACCCCGCAATCATTCCCTTATGATAGTGGGTGAGGAGGGTGTTCTTTCCACCGACGCTCTATACTGGGATGTACAACAGAAGGTGTATATCCAGAGGAGGAAGGATTTAAGATCCACCGATCAGGGGGATGCCAAAGCATATTTAACTGATAAGGAAGAATATACATTCACAAGACCTACAGACTTTGAATTCAGGAGCGGTGACGAAGTAAATGTGGATTGGGCCAAGGGTGTGGCAGAGCTGGCCGAAGCAATATCGCAAAAAAGAAGATGCCGTCTGGACATGGATCATGCACTTCATATTATGGAAATTATTGATGCTGTGAATACCGACAGGAGCTTCAGCGGACCCCAAAAAATAAGAACAAGCTTTGAACCGGTACAGCCTGTGGATTGGATAAGGCAAAGTATTGCATAAGCCGTATGGCTGAGAAGGACTGCTATGGAAAAGAATTCATTTATTAAACCCAGACTTTCGGTATTGATGTTCCTGCAATTTTTCTGCTCGGGTATAATCGGCCCCATTATGAGCTTATACCTTATGAAATACCTGAACTTTTCAGGTGACGGGGCGGGAATTATACTGTCAATGGCAGGAATTACCGCAATCCTGTCCTCCATTATGGGTGTACTGGTTTCGGGGAAGCTCATGACAGTGAACAGGCTGCTGGGTATCTGCCACCTGCTGGCTGCAGTATTTATTATTATACTGACCTTTCAGACGCATTTTGGAAGTGTATTATTTTTATATCTGTTGTATACGCTGTTCTTCGGGTGTACAAACGGGTGTGTATCAGCCATAGTTTTCCAGAATCAAAAGGATGCCGGGAAGAATTATGGCGGCATACAGATGTGGGGTTCCATAGGCTGGATATCGGCAGGCTGGCTGTTTAGTTTTTTCTGGCTGAGAAATCTTGACGGTGCCGAAGCAATGAGCAGGCTGGTGGATTCTCTGAAAATTTCGGGAGGAATATCGCTGTTGCTGTTTGTCTACACATTTTTTCTCCCTCATAAAATGGAATCATATGCACGAAAGTCCTTACTGCCCAGGGAGGCCATAGCTGTTTTTGAAAAACCCCGGAATCTTTTTCTTGCAGCTGTTATATTCATTACATTTTGTTCATTTCAATACTACCTTTTTGCCATATCACCTTTTCTGCTGCAAAGCCGTTATGATGAGGCGGCTATTATGCCGTTGTCAGGCGTGGCCCAGATATCCGAGGCCATTTCGCTTGGAATATTAGGCTACTTCATCACCTGGAAGGGTTATAAAAAGGTATTGTGCTTTGGGCTTGCGTGCAATGTGCTGCGGTATGCAGCGTTACTGGCAAGCCCTGCACTCCCCGTTGTTTCAGGGGCATTGGTCTGCCATGGACTGGCTTCGGCTTTCTTCTTTACGGCTGCCTGCATATATCTGGACAGCCAGTGCCGGGACAGTTCTGTACGTGCAAGCGTCCAGCAGATAGTAAGTATATTGGCCTATGGATTTGGTGTCTCCTTTGGGAATTTATTTGCAGGCAGGGCCTCCACCCTGTTCGGGACAGAGGCGGCGGGGTTTGTCAATTATGCTGCGTTCTGGGGTATCCCTTTGGCCGTTAGTCTGGTCATGCTGATTTTATTCCTGTTTTTTTTCAAAGCTCATCCCCAAAAGCAGGGTACCGGAGCAGTGGGCTTTGATATTTGATGAATTTTGTACAAAGGAGGCAGCTTTATGATTGGAATTGGAATTATTGGATGCGGGGCCATCACAATATACCGCCATGCCCCTGAATTTTCAAGTAATCCGCATTCGAAAATTACCGGTTATTATAATCCCGACCGCCAAAAAGCTGAAATACTCGCAGGCGGGTATGGAGGGAAGGTGTACGCCTGCTGTCAGGAAATGCTGGAAGATCCTCTGGTGGATGCCGTTTGCATATGTACACCCAATAAATACCATGCTGCCCTGAGTATTGCTGCCATGGAGGCGGGAAAGCATGTTCTGTGTGAAAAGCCCATTGCAACGACCATAGAAGAAGGAAAAAGTATGATTGAAGCTTCAGAACGGACAGGAAAAATACTCATGATTGCCCACGATCTGAAGTTTGAATATGCCCATAAAAAAGCGAAGGAAATCCTTTTAAGCGGTGAAATGGGCAGAATTCTCAGTTTTCGTACAGCCTTCGGCCACGGTGGTCCTGAAAATTGGAGCACTGATAAAAGTATGAATTCCTGGTTTTTCAAAAAAGAAAATACCGGTTCGGGGGTTATGGGCGACCTTGGTATACATAAGGCGCATTTGATTGAATGGCTCATTGAGGATCCTGTTGAGGAGGTTAAAGCTTTTTCTTCCTCCAGGGATAAAAAGCTGGAAAACGGAGATTTAGTTGAAGTCTATGATAACAGCATATGCCTGCTTCGGACCAAAACCGGAATCATCGGGACTTTGACGGCAAGCTGGACCTATTATGGCGGGTTGGACAAGAGCACGGTGATATATTGTTCCAATGGTACGGTCGAAATCTATAATCATCCTGAAATCCCATTAATTTTGACTAAAAATACAAAGGAAAAAATCTGCTATAACTTTGATACACAGAGTAGATCGGGTATAGCAGATTCTTTCATTAACAGTATAATTAATGGCACTCCTCCCGATATACCCGGAGAAGAGGGGCTGAGGGCCCTTAAAGTGGTTATAGCCTGTACCAGGGCATATGAGGAGAATAAAACGGCAGGGGTGGGCAGCTGATTCGGGCCAATCACTGGGTTTGCACCGGAATACCGGCCGGAATGCGGATTATAACCGTCGTACCCTTGCCTGGAACACTATTGTATTCCAGACCATACTGTTCTCCGTAAAACAATTTGATCCGTTCATTTATATTTCTGACACCATATCCATGTGTGCCGCTGGTATTGGACTCATGTGTCAAAATAGTCTTGAGCTTTTCAGGTTTTATACCGATGCCGTTATCCTGGACTTTAAGTGTTATGACACCCTCGGAGACATGACCGGTTATCAGTATGAGCCCGCTCCTGTCGTCCTTCTGCAGGATGCCGTGCAGCACCGAGTTCTCTACAATGGGCTGCAGTATTATTTTAATGGTTGTATATTGATAAACCTCTTCATCAATATGTACCTGAAAGTCAAAAATATTTTCAAACCGCATATTTTGTATTTCCATGTACATTTTCACATGCTCGATTTCATTTCTGATGGGAATTATATTGCTGCCCTTGCTCAGGCTCAGCTTGTAAAACCTGGACAGCGTCTGAACCGTGTCCGATATTTCAGGCACATTGTTATTTATGGCCGACCAGTTGATCATATCCAGCGTATTGTATAAAAAATGGGGATTGATCTGAGCCTGGAGGGCCAGCAGTTCGGCATTCTTTGCTTCCAGTCCGATCCGGTACTGTTCATCTACCAGAAATTTAAGCCTGGCCGACATGCTGTTGAAGTTTTCAATAAGCTCTCCTATTTCATCGTTGCTCTTGGTGGTGATTTCTATATTAAAGTCGCCTTTTTTCAGGAGCCTTATATTTTTAAGCAAAAGTGAAATGTTTTTTGTAATTGAGGAGGAAATCACATATGCCAGAATATATGCTGCGGTACTGATGAGTAAAAACATCAGCAGCATCTGATTTTGCAGCTCTTTCCCCACGGCGGTGATTTCACTGAACGGTGTGATGGAAACCAGGGTCCAGTCGGAGTTGGGAAGCTTCTGACAGGCAAGGATCACATGTTCCTTTCCCAAATCCCGGGTCCCGTAATACATTCCGTTTTTACTATAATTCTCAAGCTCATTACTGTCAAATATCCAGTTATTGTTGATTTTTTCGGAGGAAGAGGATATTATTTCATTTTTGGAGTTTTGTATATAGGTGACCGAGTTCTTGGTAGAGGATGCTTTCTTCAGTATGTCGCTCAAATTCTTTTCCAGTATATCTATTCTGACAAAACCTAAAAAATTGAGATAATTGGATTTGTCCAATATGGCACTGACGGCTGACACACGCTTTATTTCCGAGTCGTCGGGTTTTGTTGTGTAGTCCTGCTCGGTTGTTTTCACCCAGATAACCTTTTTATGGTATTTTACAAAATCCTCATACCAGTCTGAATTTTTTGCATCCTGAAAACTCAGAAAGTTTACCTTTTCCGAGGAATACAGGAAATCATCCTTAACATACAGCTTGACATTGAACACCTCATCCTGGTTCTGGAAAGACCTCAGATAGCGGGAAAGATCCTGCATGTCCAGCATCTGGGAAGGGATGTCAAGCTTGTCCGGTTCCTGGCTGATGGTGCTGTTGATCTTTTTATCTACCAGAAGAACATCTATCGTATTGATTATTTTATCTATTTTATATGATACGAACAGGCCGGATTGTTCAAAGGAATGCTTTGCCGAATAGCTGACCAGTGTCTCTATGGCATTGTATACCCTGAAGTTGGACATTATGGCGAAAATTCCGAAAGGCATAATGATCAAAAGCAGATAGGAGATCAGCAGCTTGTTTTTCAGTTTTATACCCGACAATTTCTTTAGAAAGTGCCGGATTTGAAAAAAATTTTTCATATTCGCATCTCCCTGTATTCGGATGGAGTCATATTTGTATGTTTTTTAAAAATTTTTGTAAAATAATTCTGATCGGAGTAGCCCACCCTGGCAGCCACGTAGTACAGCTTTACGGTACTGTCCTCCAGAAGTTCCCTGGCTTTCTCCATTCTGAATTCGGTAATATACTGGTTCAATGTCTTTCCGGTTTCCTTTTTAAAAAGCACGCATAGATGGGAATGGCTTATATAAAGCTTATCGGATATGAATTTTATTGACAGCTCGGGATTCCCATAGTTATTTTCAATAATTTCATATATATCCGATATACACCTGCTGACACCCTCCAGCATGGCAACTTCTGAAAAATAAGCCGCAGTGAAGTTCAAAACAAAGGTTTCAACTTCATCCATTGTTGTAAATTCCGATAGAGTTTCCCAGAGAATACTTTCGGAGCTTGCCGCCGAAAAAACGATTTTTTGCCTGGCAGCGTGATTCAAAAGGGAAAGGAGTATTTTAAAATACAAACTTTTTATATTTGGAATCAAGGTGTTTGCATGGGCTCTGATGGATCTCGACAGATCTTTCAGAAAAGCCAGGGCCCTGTCATTATCCCTGCTGACCAGCAAATTTTTAAATTCCGTCAATATTGAATCATTTATCTCAAAAGTTAATGAGGTATTAACCTCTGATCTCGAAAATTTTCCATACCCTGCGAAAAACAGCTGCTGAGCTGCAATAACCGCCGTCTGGTAGGAGAGGGATATCATTTGCAGTGTTTCTGCGACACTTCCGATTCCTATGAATACAGGATAGTTATCTTTTAATTTATTTATTATTTGGGCAGATAAACCATTTAAAATATTTTCGCTTAAAAGTCCCGCGTCCTCCAAAATAAACAGGATCATTGTATTGGTATCCTTAAAACCGGAGAAGGCCTTGAGCCCGTTTTCCAGGAAGAAGTCATGGACCAGGTCCTGGAGGCAGGTTTTTCCAAATCCCTTTATGGACAGCGAATTCCAGTCCCTTACGCCAAAGCTGAATATGAGAACGGCAAATTTCGTCCGGGGTGTTACCTGGATATCAGATACATTCAGCCATTTTTCCAACTGTGATATATCTGTGTTTTTCTGAATCATTTCTATGGGGAGATTGAACTTAAGGATGTCCAGGCTTTCCTTTATGGTCGTGTCCCTTTTTAAATCCAGAGCCTGTTTTTCCTTTTCACGGGAACACATGGAGACAGCCTCTGAAATAACTTGAGAAATCTCTTTGAGATTAATGGGTTTTTCAATATAGCTTACGGCCTTGAGATGCAGGGCCGACTTAAGGTATTCCTTGTCGGAATAGCCGCTCATGAAAATAATCTTACAGCCTGGAAGAACTTCACGCAGTTTGGTAGCAAGTTCTATTCCGTCCATTTTAGGCATGCGCACATCTGTCAGCAGAATATCAGGTTTGAGCTCCAAAGCTTTTTCGTAGGCGGCTGCTCCGTCGGCAGCCTGTTCAACCAGATCCACACCCAAACTTTGCCAATTGAGATTTTTAATAAGACCGTTCCTTACAAATCCTTCATCATCAGCGATTAGCAGACTGATCATTGAGTACCCTCCATTAGAACGTATTTACAGAAACGCATTGCAGTTCGCCTTCGGCTGTCTTCAGCAGGTATTACAGGCTATTAGTATAGCATTTTTCTTTTTGGTTGAGAAGGAGAGCAGGGGGTGATTTGGATTTTTACAAACAATTTTACTAAAAATAAAACATTTATCATGTATTACTGGCATCCATTGTCATGTTAAATTAAATGTATAAAGCGAATAACGAATTATACAATGCATTGATCTTAGACACAACAGGAGGAATAATTAATGAAACTTATTCGTGATGTATTCCAGGATTTCAAAAAAAATAAAGTGATTTTATTTATGTTGATTCCTGCGGTACTGTACTATTTTATATTTATGTATGTTCCCATGGCGGGAATAGTCATAGCCTTTAAACGTCTGGATTATGCCGCAGGGATATTCGGCAGTGACTGGGTGGGCCTTGACAATTTCAAGTTCTTTTTTATGTCGGGTCAGGCTTTCAACGTTACAAAAAATACATTTTTATATAATTTAGTATTTATTGTTGTCAACACATCATTACAAATAACGGTTTCTATTTTTTTATCGGAAATGAGAAACAAATATGTCAAAAAGACAACACAGACCCTGATGCTGATGCCTTACTTTATTTCCTGGGTGGTAGTCGGAGCTTTTATCTATAATATTTTCAACTATGAATTCGGAGCCCTGAATACTGTTTTGAAGTCACTTGGACTTCAATCCGTGGACGTTATGGGAACAGTGGGTGCATGGAAGTATATCCTGGTGTTTTTTAATGCATGGAATGGTGTAGGATACGGAAGTATTGTGTATATGGCCGCCATAACCGGAATAGACAAGGAGCTGTATGAGGCCTCCGAACTGGACGGTGCAAACATATTCCAGCAGATTTGGAGAATTACCATACCCAGCATCAAGCCTACCATTATCATAATGATCCTTTTAAATGTGGGATCGATTTTCAGGGGCAATTTCTCAATGTTTTATCAGATAATCGGGAATAACGGACTTTTGTTCAATTCTACCGATGTTATAGATACCTTTGTCTTCAGATCGCTCATGAAAACGCAGGAGGTCGGAATGGCGTCCGCTGCCGGCTTGTATCAGTCGGTACTGTGTTTTGCCATCATTATGATTACCAATGGGATAATCAAACGTGTGGACAGTGAGTATGCATTGTTTTAAAAGGCTTCGCAGCCCGAACAGAATATCTATTGATTACATGGAGGCTTAAATGAGAATAAAAAGAGGCAAGGAACAACTGGTTTTTAATTTAATAAGTTATACAACTGTTATCATATTCACCCTTTTGTGTGTTATTCCCTTCCTGCTTGTCATATCAGGATCATTTACCGATGAGGGTTCAATACATGTGGACGGCTATAGATTTATTCCCAAGAAATTTTCTCTCAATGCCTATAGAGTGGCTTTCGCCATGCCTACCAACATAATCAGGGCCTACGGAGTAACCGGTACGGTTACTGTCGTGGGAACACTGGTGGGACTGTTTATAATCTGCATGACGGCATATGCGCTCCAGAGGCCCCAGTTCAAATACAGGAATGCCTTTGCACTGTATTTCTATTTCACAACTTTGTTCAGCGGGGGCCTTGTTCCCTGGTATATTCTAATGGTAAGATATCTTCACTTGAAAAATAATTATCTGGCACTGCTTTTTCCGGCTATGCTGACGGTATTTGACATCATTATCATGAGAAGCTTTATGAAGTCCATACCCGAAGCGCTGGCCGAATCTGCAAAGATAGACGGAGCGGGGGAATTCAGGATATTTGCGCAGATATTCCTGCCTTTGTCCAAGCCCGCCCTTGCCACAGTGGGGCTTTTCATAGCACTGAGATACTGGAATGACTGGTACGCATCCATGCTGTTCATTACACAGAAAGAAAAATACAGCTTGCAGTTCTATCTTTACAGTATGCTGACCCAAATGGAATTTGCGGCAAATGACGCAAAATCGGCAGGAATAGTTATGGAGCAATACCCTGCCGAATCCTTTAAACTGGCTATGACAATAGTTGCCACAGGTCCTATCCTGCTGTTATATCCCTTTGTGCAGAAATATTTCATTCAGGGTATGACTGTAGGTGCTGTAAAAGGATAAAGCCGGATTTTCCGGTTTATCATAAATCATATGGGTCTTTTCAGGATTATATTTTACCGCCTTGCTAGCGTAGCGTTAAATTTGTATTACTGAATTAACCGGCCCAGTGAAGAAAAATTAATAAGGGGGAATTATATGACTAAATATTTAAAGCAAATCAGTCTGATGCTGGTAATAGTAATGCTGGTTACAGCATTGGCTGGCTGCGGAAGCCCGGCAGCAGGTGAAAATACCGCATCAACCTCAACGGTATCACAAACCTCGGCTTCAGCAGAAAACACAGCTCCTGACATATCAAAGAAAGTGGAACTTAATATATACTGTGTAGGAGATGCTTCACCGGGTGAAGGCTCAAACATGGTAAGAGATGCCGTTAATAAAATTATAGAACCTAAAATAAATGCAACTATCAGCACTGAATACCTGCCATGGTCCGACTGGACCAATAAATACCAGCTGGTATTTGCTTCGGGTGAAGAGTTTGATGGCATATATACGGCCAATTGGGCATACTATCAGGCTCAGGCCACCAAAAACGGGTTTAAGGAAATTACAAAAGAGGATTTACAAAAATATGCTCCGGGGCTGTTGACCGATTTGCCTGAAATGGCGTGGGATCAGGCTAAAGTCAACGGAAAAATATATATGATCCCAACCACCTTCAATGAATTCCCGACAGTTCACTTTGCAGTCAGGGAGGATTTAAAGAAAAAATATAATGTTCCTGATATTACCGACCTTGATACCTTTGGAGCCTATCTGGATGCAATAGTCAAGAATGAAAAGGGTATGGTGCCGCTGGATATTTCGGTAATGAACAACTACAGCGATCTCCAGCAGATATTTAATACCGAAAATGAATATGCGGTTGTAGGTAATGTTTCCGAGAGAAACTTTGTTTACAAAATAACCGATCCGGGAGCAGCCATAGTAAATGTATACGAAACACCTGAATTCATGGATTTTGCCAAGAAGATGTACCAGTGGAAGCAGGCGGGCTATTGGTCCAAAAATGCCATTTCCAATAAGACTCCCAATGCAACGGCCTTTGAAAACGGAAAATCGGCAGCGCTGCTGACAAATGCCCTTCAGGCAACAAATTATTCCGAACAATGGCCGGTACAGCATCCGGGCTGGGAGATCCAGGTATATGACTCATCCCTGGGCAAAAAGCAGATCGGTACTCCGTATATAGGTTCAGGCCTGGGTATACACGCCACTTCACGGAATGCGGACAGATTGCTGATGTTTGCCGAACTGGCCAGAACAGATAAAGAGTTGAACCAATTGTTATGCTACGGTATAAAGGATACCCATTGGGAACAGGTTGGGGAAGACCAGGTCAGATATATCAGAGGAAACACCAAGGTTGACTATACCGACGGATTGTCATGGTTCTTCAGAAATGAAAAGTTCCAGTTGAATCCCACAGGTGTTTACTCAAACTATGACCCAATCTTTGAAACGGCCAGGAAAAACCAGGTATTCCATACGCTGCAGGCTTTCAATTTTGATGATTCCAAGCTGAAAAACGAAGTTGCGGCAGTTTCAAGTGTAGTTACACAGTACGCTGTACCTATAATTACAGGCTTTATGGACCCTGAGACCGGAATCCCGACTTTGAATGAAAAGATGAAGGCTGCAGGTGCAGACAAGATAATGGCGGCAATCAAAGAACAGGCCGATAAATTTATAGCTGATAACAAATAAAATTATCCGAACAATACAAAATCTTTAAAAGCCTATTGATATAAAGCAATATATGTGCTAGAGTTGATTGTATTAAATTCTTCAATGTTAAAAAGTTTTCTTCAAAATTATATTTGATATTAGACATTAGACAATGGAGTCTGGGTTAAAAATACCAGGCTCCTTTTTGTTGCCTTTTCTCTGTCTGACCGGGGCTTGTGTTAACATATTTGAATTGCTGTTGCCCTGTCAAACAAAATGTATTTTGAGATTTTATTATGTCTTAGTGAAAGGATAGTGAACTTTATGAATATTATTTGGAGTAAAACGATTAATCCCGGGGACAGATGGTCAGGAAACGTCTGCAGGGGAAGACTTGTAAAATTTACAGCATTGGAAGCAGGAGCGAACATTGCCGTGCTTATGTACAATTTCAGAAATCTGTCCGAGCATTATAATATGCCTGATACATTGAAAGCACAGCACACATTCTATCTGAAAAGAGGCTATGCCCTTATGAGCGATTGCGGACGCGCAATGGCCAGTATTGTTGAAGATGAGCTTGGTTGGCATGATTCAATATCCGGCTATACTACCAGAAAAATTACCGATGAGAAATATGGTTTAACAAACTATCAGAAAGACAGCAATAACTATTTGAAGTCAGGTCAGGAGAATTTTATCAATGAATTGACTAAAAACGGAATGAGTAAAAGAGACTTAATGCCTCCGATAAATTTTTTTTCCAAGGTAGAAGCCGATCCGGCGGGAAATCTGGTTTACCATAAAAATCACTGCCCGAAGGAAGCTTCGGTTACAATCAGAACTGAAATGGATATCTATCTGGTGCTTTCCAATACTCCAAACCCATTAGATCCGAAAATCTTTTATCCTTCAGTGCCTGTACGTGTTGAAATACTGCCTGCCGCACCTGTTGACGGGCTTGATTTCTGTGTTAATTTCATGCCTCAGACACGAAGGGCTTTTGAAAATACCTGGGAATATAATCTGTTATTGGGAATTTAAATTGAGGAGGATTTGGTTATGATAAAGTTTGATAAAGCAGAGAGTATGAAAAGCCTGGATGATATTGTTTATGACGAAATGATACCGGCAGGTGAAGGCTGGATGCATCCTCTCCTTAAGGGACAGGTGCTGAGAATTATTGATCTGGAAGGCAATCAGGGACTCGATTTCCTCTGTTATGATTTACATAATCCTGAAGACCACTATAGTGCGACTCAAACAATTATTAATCAGAAAAAGCTTTACATCAATACAGGTACGGTTCTTTTAACCGAATCGGGAAAACCGCTTCTGAAAATGGTTGCAGATACCTGCACCTGCCATGATACTATCGGAGGTGCCTGCGCAACAGAAAGCAATACGGTCAGATACGGACACCATACGCTTCATATGAAAACCTGCAGGGACAGTTTTATCATGATGATAGCTGAACATGCCGACAAATATTCGAAAGCAGATTTGGTTCCCAATGTCAATTTATTCGCACAGATCCTGGCTCTGCCCGACGGAAGCTTTGAATTCCTGGATGGGATATCGGAACCAGGTTCTTATGTAGAATTTGAAGCAATGAACGATACCATGATACTAATTAGTAACTGTCCACAAATAAATAATCCCTGCAGTGGCTATGCACCAACAACAAACAGGGTGGTTATCTGGGATAAATAAATGCAATAAAGATCTAAATAACGGTACAGGTATATCTCAGGGCTGTTATTTAGATTTTTTTACAGAGTTCAATTTGTAGTCGAACTACAATTACCAATAAAAATATTGTTGTTCATTTATAATGAAAACACAATAAAGGTCAGTTATAATAGGTATATCAATTAAAGAAGCAAAGGCGCTTGGTGATTTCAAATCATTAAGCGCCTTTTTGCATATAATTGACTGCTGATACAAGAGCTGTTGAATATAACTGAGCAACAAACCGGAATTTTATACTTTTCGAAATAAGGTGATTGAATGGAGAACAATGTATTATCTGAGTTTTGTTGTATCAATCTGTTTTCAATTGAAGAACTGAAAGGCATTAAGATACTTGCAGGCAGCAAAAACATAACAAATAGGATCACGAGAGTTAATATTGTCGAGGTTCCCGACATTGATAACTGGGTTCATGAAAATGAGTTTTTAATAACAACCTGCTATCCTTATAAGAATAATTTGGATGAGCTGCTGAGGTTAATCCCAAAACTTGCTGAAAAAAAGGTCGCAGCTCTTGGTATAAAACCTAAAAGATTTATTGATACCATACCAAAAGAGGTTATTGATTGTGCTGAAGCACTGAACTTTCCATTGTTCGAGTTACCGCCTCAAACGACTTTTTCAAATGTAGTCAGAGAGGTAATGGAGCAGATCATATATGGAGAAACAAAATATCTCTCAATATTGCAGGAGAGAATTGAAACCGTATCAAAGAAAATCATTCAGGGGAATTCTCTTCAGGAAATTTTACAATTGATCGAGGAAATGATAAATAACCCGGTTTTTATTGTAAGTGACAGTGAATATTTTATAGTGACAGACACCACCGGTGAATTGGTCGAAACCAATAAGAGCCGGCTGAAGTGGGAAAATTTGAAAAGAATTAAGGACGAGAAACCTTCAATAGTTATGATTAATGGAGCAAATGTACGTATAAGGATATTCGAATTGGAGGATTCCCAGGCCCAAACTTTTGCAGTTGCTGTCCCTGAAATAAATTCGACCTGCAGCAGTGTGGATACGCTTACAATACGCAGATTGCTGAATCTGATCAGTTTGAAGCTTAAAACGGACAGTATTTATGTCAGCGTAGAATCAAAATATCTGGATCAGTTCATATATGACTGGATTTTTGGAGGAATACGTACCAACAGAGATTTTCAAATGAGAACAAGATTATACGGTTATACTCTGCCGGATAATCTTAAATATAGAGTTGCAATTGTAAAGAACAACAATGAACAGGAAAGCTTTTACAACGATAAGAGTTTACTGTCACGCTTCAGAATTTATGAAGCAGCTATTGGAACAAAAACCTGGCTGACTATTTATGAAGGTAAAATTGTTGTGATAATTTCTTATAATCCAAAAGGTGAGCTGAGGGAACCGGAAATATTAAAGAACATCACTGCTACTTTATGCAGAGTTTCAAACAATGAAAAATTTTCGCTATGCATCAGCGATGATGTCTGCAATCCCTTGAACATACCAAAAGCGTTTGAAGAAGCAAAAAATATCTATTCCTCAAGCTGTATAAGCGGATGTTCCGAAGAAATAATCACCTGGGACAAGCTGGGGATATACTCCATACTGACATTATTGAAGCCCGGCACCAATATAAAAAAATTTTTATGCAGGAATATCGGTCCACTGATCAGGCATGACAGGGAACACAACACTCAACTGCTTGAAACACTGGAAACCTATTTCCGGTCGGGTAATAGCATTAAAGACACAGCAGCCAACATGTTCCTGCATTACAATACGATTTTATACAGGATGGAGAAGATTAAAAAGCTTTTGAATATTAAACTGGAAAAAAATGAGGAGCTTTTGGAATTAAATCTTGCGGTAAAGCTTAATAGCATTCATATATGTAATTTTGAAGAAGAAATTTAACACCTGAAGAAAACATGCGGTTTGAGGAAAGGAGAAAATTTTATGAAAATGGTTAAGGCAATTGTCAGGCCTGAAAAGGCGACAGAAATACTTGATGAATTAAGCAATGCCGGAATTTCTTCGGCTACCAGAATCAGTATTCTTGGCAGAGGAAAGCAGAAGGGCCTCAAAGTAGGTGACGTATATTACGACGAAATCCCAAAAGAGATGATTATGCTGGTAATCTCCGAGGATGAAGTGGAGAAGGTAAAAAGTATTATCCTGGGAATAGCACGTACCGGTAAAAAAGGTTCCTTTGGAGATGGAAAGATATTTATCATTCCTGTAGAAAGCAGTATAACGATCAGCTCCGGTCTTGAAGAAAACTAATGGGGAGGTGATTCAGATGAAGCAAGTCATAACAATAATTCGTCCCAGAATGTACTATAAGACAAAGGATGCGCTTGTTGAGAACGGCTTCTATTCCATGATTGTAAAGGATGTTATCGGTAGAGGTAAAAAACCTGCGGATTTCAGTCTTGCAACAGGCGGAAAGGCAGACGGCAACACAGGTCATCCCTTTGTATCAAAGAAAATGATAGAAATTTTCTGTCAGGATGAGGATCTAAAGCTATTGGTAGAAATAATAAAAAAAGTAAACAAAACCGGAAAGGCCGGGGATGGAAAAATTTTTATAATCAATATCGATGACGGTGTCAGAATCAGAACGGGAGAAAAAGGAAACAATTCTCTGGTCTAACTAAATATCTAACTAATATAACAATGAGGAGTGACATTTATGAAAAAAACAAAAAAGGTGGTTTCATTACTATTGACTATTATTATGTTAACTAGTTTTGTTACCGGCTGCGGCAGCAGTGAAAGTAAATCAAATACATCCGACTCGGCAGTTTCAGCAATAACATACAAGCTTGGTATTTCAGCATATCCTGCTTTTTATACCTGGTATATACCTCAAGCAGAAAAATTCTTTGAAAAGAATGGCGTAAATGTTGAACTGGTATACTTCCCGGTTTACAGCGACAGCGTACAGGCTTTTAACAGCGGAAAAGTCGACATGATAAGCTTGGCCATACCGGATGCAATAGCACCTTACATCAGCGGTATAGAATACGAGACAGTATTGGTTCTGGACAATTCAAACGGTGCTGACGGTCTTGTGGGCAAAAAAGGCATAAACAGCATCAGTGACCTGAAGGGAAAGTCTGTTGCGACAGAATACGGTACGATAGAGCATTTCTTTTTGCTCCAGGCGTTACAGACGGCGGAAATGACAGAAAAGGATGTAAATTTTGTAAATCTGTCGATTTCTGATTCCGCCCCGGCTTTTATTGCAGGAACAGTTGATGCGGCCTGTTTGTGGGAACCGTCGCTAAGCAAGGCTCAGACCCTTGAAGGAAGTAAGCTTCTGTACAGCTCTGAAAATACTCCGGGTCTTATACCTGATGTATTACTGGTCAGCGGTGATATGGCAAGGAACAGTCCTGACGATATAGAGGCAGTTATCAATTCTTACTTTGATGGAATGGATTTTTACGTAGCAAATGAAAAACAGGCAATAGCAGATATGGCAAAGGGTGCGGAAATCACTGAAGATGAGATGAAGGTGGCAATGAGCGGTTCCAGGCTGTTTACGGTACAGGAATGTATAGATGCAATGGATCAAGAATCGGAATCCTATAGCTATCTGCCATATACAACTAATAGGATTGCAGAGTTTCTTCACAGTGTAAAAATGATAGATTCGGTGCCTGATGACACTAAGAAAATGTTCAACAGTACATATTTGAAAAAAGTACTTGAAAAAAGAGGGTCAAAACCTGTACCTGACACAAAAAAATAATCCGGCCCGGTGAAGGAAGTGAAAAACTATGAATAATTTGTTTAGAATCAGAAAGAGTATTGACCCGAAACTATATTTTAAAATAACCCTATCATCATTTATTATACTGATTATAATATGGCAGGCTTTATGCAGTTTCAAAATTGTAAATGGTATTTTCCTTTCTTCACCGTTTGAGGTATTAAAGTTCCTGGTAAATGATATCACTACCGGCAGCATATGGGAAAATCTTTATATCAGTTGCTACAGAATTTTTATGGGCTTCCTGTATGCTGCCGTAATAGGTGTACCGATAGGTATTCTGGTTGGCTCCTTCAATGTTTTTGAAGCATATATCCAGCCAGTGATGGAGTTTATGAGATACTTGCCGGTTCCGGCTTTTATTCCATTAATTATGATCTGGGTGGGTATTGGTGAAGGTGCCAAAATAGCGGTTATTTTTCTGGGGACCCTGTTCCAGCTTATTCCGATGGTGGCAGATGATGTGAGAAGTGTACCCGAAGATTATATAAACGCGGCATATACACTTGGAGCCAAAAGAATCGGCGTACTGTTCAAGGTTATGATACCAGCCATGCTTCCGCGAATGATGGATTCATTAAGAATGATGATGGGATGGGCATGGACTTATCTGGTGGTCGCTGAGCTTGTGGCAGCAAATTCGGGTCTTGGCTATACCATCTTGAAAGCGCAGAGATACCTGAAGACACCTGCTATATTTTCGGGAATCCTGGTAATCGGACTTCTGGGGCTTATCATTGACAGATCTTTTGGTTTGATCAGCAAACGCTTATTTCCATGGGCAGAAGGGGGGATAAAATGATGCTTTTCAAAAAGAAACAGGAAACCATTACGGATGATAAGGCCGGAAACAGGCTTGAAGCAAGAGTTTCCAGGAGCAAGATATATGGTAAGGGCGTAACCAGGATATATAAATCCAAAAAACACGATATTCTTGCCATAGACAATGTGGATTTCGAAATTCTTGATAACGAATTTGTGAGTATCGTTGGTCCTTCGGGCTGTGGAAAATCAACTCTTATAAGAATGATAGGAGGATTGGATGATATCACATCAGGTTCTATCATTCTAAACGACAGAATATTGGACGGGCCCGGAGCAGACAGGGGAATGGTTTTTCAGACCTATACCCTGTTTCCCTGGATGACGGTTGAAGAGAATATCCGGTTTGGCCTGAAAATAAAGAAGATGCCTGTAAAAGAGGCTGACAAAATTGTAGACAAATATCTTGAACTGATCGGGCTGACTCAATTCAGAAAATCCCTGCCAAACCAGCTGTCGGGTGGAATGAAGCAAAGGGTTGCAATTGCAAGGTCTTTGGCAAATAATCCTGAAGTACTTCTTATGGATGAGCCCTTCGGAGCGCTGGATCCTCAGACAAAAGCCAATATGCAGCTTTGTCTGAGACAAATATGGCAGGTGGAAAAGCCTACAATTATATTTATAACCCATGATATAGAAGAAGCCGTATTTTTATCGCAAAGAGTTTATGTAATGAGCTCCAGACCAGGCAGAATTATTGCGGATATACCGGTTTATCTTGATCATAAGCGGACCTTGGATATTAAGGATACGCCGGAATTCATACGCATAAGGAAAAATATCAACACTATACTACACAGCGGATTGGATGAAGACGAACTGTAATTCATTACAAATGAAGGAGGAACAAGCAGTATGTTCAGGAAAGTTTTAATTGCAAATCGCGGCGCTATTGCGGTACGAATAGAAAAAACCTTGAAGAGGATGAATATAAAGTCAGTTGCTGTTTATTCAAAAGCGGATCAGGACAGTCTGCATGCAGACAGAGCTGATGAGGCGATAAATATCGGTGATGGCTCGGTTAAGGAGAACTATTTAAATGCAGATTTATTGATAAAGATAGCAAAAGAGACAAAGGCCGAAGCAATTCACCCCGGTTACGGTTTTTTAAGCGAAAACAGTGATTTTGCCAGAAAATGTGCCGAGAATGGCATAGTATTTATCGGACCAACTCCAGAGCAAATGGAAATTTTCGGCCTCAAGCATTCGGCAAGGGAAATTGCGTTGAAAGCAGGTGTCCCGATGCTGGAGGGGACAGGTCTCCTGAAAGATGTTGAAGAGGCGGCTGCTGTTGGGAAGGAATTGGGTTACCCTGTAATACTCAAGAGTACGGCAGGAGGTGGAGGCATAGGAATGCGTGTCTGCGATGATGAGAAAGCTTTACGGGCTGCCTATGATTCCTGCAGGTATTTAGCAGAAAATAATTTTAAGAATGATGGCTTGTTTTTGGAAAAATATCTTAAAAAAGCCCGTCATATAGAAGTACAGATTTTCGGAAATGAGTACGGAGAAGTGGTTGCTCTTGCAGAAAGGGACTGTTCGGTGCAAAGGAGAAACCAAAAAGTCATAGAAGAATGTCCTGCCCCGGGAATATCGGAGGAAACGAGAAAACTGATGATGGAAGCCGCAAGAAATCTGGCTCTGGAAGTTGGCTACAGAAGTGCGGGCACTGTTGAATTCTTATATGATACCGAAAGCAGCAAATTTTATTTTCTTGAAGTAAATACCAGATTGCAGGTTGAACACGGAGTAACCGAAGAAGTACTGGGGATCGACCTGGTTGAATGGATGATAAAAGAAGCGGCAGGTAAACTTAAAAACCTGGCTTCACTTTTTGGTAAGCCCTCAGGCCATAGCATTCAGGCAAGGATTTACGCCGAAGATGCCCTGAGAAATTTTGCTCCCAGTGGAGGTAAAATCGACAAAGTATTTTTTTCGGAACTTTCAAGGGTTGAAACCTGGATACAGGATAATACGGTTGTTTCTCCATTCTATGATCCATTGCTGGCCAAGATCATAGTAGGAGCAGATAACAGAAAAGACGCCATAGAAAAGCTGAACAGCGTTATCAATGAGACAGGGATCTATGGTGTGACCACCGGTCTGGACTATATAAAAGAAGTTATTAACACTGAAACATACTCATCAGGTGATTTATATACACATATGCTTGATCAGTTCAATTATAGGGAACAAAAGCTTGAAGTTCTGGAAGGTGGAATTCAGACAACAGTTCAGGACTATCCTGCCAGATTGGGTTACTGGGATATAGGAGTCCCGCCAAGCGGGCCGATGGACAATTTTGCCTTCCGGATCGGTAACAGGATATTGGGCAATAAGGCTGATGCAAGCGGAATTGAATTTACACTTAAGGGAGGTAAATATAAATTCAGGGATTTTGCAGTCATATGCCTGACCGGTGCAAATATGAATCCAAGGCTGGACGGTAACCCCATTTCAATGTATGAACCGGTGAAGGTTGAAGCAGGTCAGATCCTTGAGCTTGGAGAGGCTGTAAACGGTATGAGGTCATATTTATTGGTAAAAGGAGGGTTCAATGTTCCAAAAATAATGGGAAGTGCAGCAACTTTTACCCTTGGCGGCTTTGGAGGCCACAGCGGAAGAACCTTGCGCACCGGAGATTTGATACATATTAATAAAGCCGGGAATGATAAATGCCATTCTTTTGATAAGGAAACCCTCCCTCAATACGGTGAGGTATGGGAGATCGGAGTAATACCGGGACCACACTGTACCGGGGAATTTTTAAAGCTGGAATATCTTGAACAGCTGACCTCTGCGGAGTGGAAGGTGCATTTCAACAGTGACAGGACGGGTGTAAGGCTGTTAGGCCCAACTCCTTTATGGAAGAGGGAGGATGGCGGAGAGGCAGGCCTTCACCCCTCCAATATCCATGACACAGCCTATGCAGTCGGAACAATCGACCTGACAGGTGATATGCCGATTATTCTCGGGCCGGACGGACCGAGTCTAGGAGGGTTTGTATGTCCTTGCACCATTCCCTCGGCAGAGCTTTGGAAGACCGGGCAGTTAAGACCGGGAAATACTGTAAGATTTAGATTGATTTCATTAGAAACTGCCGAGAGCCTTAGAAACAGTCAGGAGGTATTCCTTGAAGGAATTACTGCTGGAAAAAGAAGCAGTCTGCCGGTATTAAAACATGAAAGCGGGCTTGACAATACTTATCCGGTTTTGGTTAATCTGAGGGATAACAGGCAGGATGCCTTGGTTATCAGGTGCGCCGGTGACGAGTATATGCTTGTTGAATATGGTGAAATGGAAATTGAATTAAGACTCAGAATAAGGGTACATGCATTGATGGAGTTGATCAAGGCCGACAGCGGTATACCGCTGACTGACGTAACCCCCGGCATCCGTTCACTGCAGATTCATATAGACTCAAGAAAAATGTCGGTCAGAAAGCTGGCAGACAAAGTAGTGGAATTGGACAGCCGCATCAAAAATCTTGACAGCTTTAAAGTGAAATCAAGAATCATAAGGATGCCTCTGTCCTGGAACGATGCCAGCGCACAGCTTGCAGTCGAGAGATATTATCAGAATGTAAGACCAAATGCACCATGGTGTCCAAGTAATATTGAATTTATCAGAAGAATAAACGGATTGGAGAGTACCGAAAAGGTCAGGGAAATACTCTACTCTGCTACATATATAGTTATGGGCCTTGGTGATGTCTACCTGGGAGCGCCGGTATGCATACCTCTTGATCCCAGACAAAGGCTTGTAACTACAAAATACAATCCGGCCAGGACCTGGACTCCTGAAAATGCCGTGGGCATTGGCGGTGCGTATATGGGCATTTACGGCATGGAGGGGCCAGGAGGATACCAACTGGTGGGAAGAACCATTCAGACATGGAATCCGGTACGGTCAACCAAAAACTTTGAAAAGGGAAAACCATGGCTGCTGAACTTCTTTGACCAGATACGCTTCTATCCGGTAACCTCCGAAGAACTGCTGAAAATCAGAGAAGATTTCCTGAGAGGGCGTTATGAAGTCCAGGTTGAAGAAACGGAATTCGATTATGGAGAGTATTTGAAATATCTCAAATCAATTGAAACCGAGACAAGGGTATTCAAAAAGCAGCAGATATCAGCCTTTAATGCAGAAAAGATCATGTGGAAGGAAAATGGACTTGACGAATTTGTTTCCTCACATGGAGAGACTGAAGCAAAAGCAATAGATATTCCTGAAGGTGCAACGGCGGTAAATTCAAATATGCCGGCCAGTGTGTGGAAGATATTGGTCAAACCCGGTGATAAAGTAGAAAAGGGAGATGTGCTTATTGTTGAAGAGAGCATGAAAATGGAATTTGAACAGGTTACACCCTGCGATGGAGTTGTCTTGAATATTTATGTTAAAGAGACTGAGGAAGTAGTCGGCGGGCAATTACTGGTGACTATTGGATAGGAGGAATTGTATGCAAAAAAAAGATATAAGCAAAAAACTTACAATTTCTTATTTAAAAGATGGCTATAAGAGAGGTATTTTCAGCCCTGTGGATGTCTGCAGTGAGATTATAAAAAGAGTGGAAAACACGGTAGAAATGAATATTTGGATTAAAAAGCCCTCCATGGATGAAATAAAGCCATATTTAGATAAGCTGAAGAAAATGGATAAAAATCTTGTACCACTATGGGGAATACCCTTTGCCATTAAAGATAATATCGATCTCGAGGGAATTCCTACCACGGCCGGCTGTGAGGAGTATAAATATACGCCGGGGGAGAGTTCGGACGTAGTGAGGCTGCTGCTTGAGGCGGGCGCTATACCTCTGGGAAAAACAAATCTGGATCAGTTCGCAACAGGGCTTGTGGGGACCAGAAGCCTGTTCGGTGAGACCCACAATTCCCTGAAGGGTGAGCTTATAAGCGGAGGTTCAAGTTCAGGTTCTGCAGTAAGCGTTGCAATGGGACTGGCGGCTTTTTCACTTGGAACCGACACTGCAGGCTCGGGCAGAGTGCCTGCCGCTCTCAATAATCTTGTGGGGCTGAAGTCCAGTATGGGCGCATGGTCTACCAGGGGAGTGGTACCTGCCTGTGCTTCATTGGATTGTGTGACGGTATTCACACACAATCTTGAAGATGCCATAGCTGTGGACAGAGTAGTGCGGGTGTTTGACAGCGAAAACCCATGGTCAAGGCCTTCAAAACCCATATACAAAACTATTCCCGAAAAGATTTGTATACCCGCCGGAGACCTTGAGTTTTTCGGTCCATATGAAAAAGGCTACAGAAAAAAGTGGAGGACCGTAATTGATAAAATCAAACTGCTTAACATTCCTGTTGAATTCATTGATTACTCACTTTTTTCCGAAGCTGCCTCAATCCTGTATGATGGCCCATGGATAGCCGAAAGATGGGCATCCTTAGGAAGTTTCATTGAAAAGAACAAGGGTGAGGGTATGGTCAAGGTGACAGAAGCCATACTAAAGAGCGGAGCTAAAAATGACCTCAGGGCTGATTCGGTATTTAAGGCAATGCACAGGTTAGGCCAAATTAAGGTTATGGTAAAAAAATTACTGCATAATGCAGTGCTTGTTCTTCCCACAGTTGGAGGAACCTATACAAGGGAGCAGGTTAACAGGGATCCCATAAAAACAAACAGCAACCTGGGACTATATACAAATCATTGTAATCTTTTGGGTTTAACTGCTCTGGATTTTCAGGCAGGATGGGTTGAAGAAGGTGTTCCCTTTGGTGTGACAAGCTTTGCTCTTGATAATTGTGAGGGCTTTAATTTTGGTATTGCCAGCCTGTATCAGTTGAACGATTCCGAGGAGGAAATCACCAATATAGCTGTTTGTGGTCTACACATGAGAGGTTTCCAGCTTGAGCCCCAATTAACCACCCTAAATGCACATTTTGTAAAAGAAGCAAAAACCGCACCGGTATACAAACTGCTCAAGCTGCCGACAACTCCTTCAAAACCGGGCCTTGTAAAAGTTCCATCCAATGGCGGAAGCATTGATGTGGAATTATGGAGTATACCTACCAAAAATCTTGGTTACTTTCTGAACTGCATAAAAGCACCGTTGGGTCTGGGGCTGGTACAACTGGAGGATGGACAGGAGGTTATAGGCTTTATTTGTGAAGGCTATATGGAAAAATTAAGTGAGGACATAACAAAATACGCAGGCTGGAGAAATGCGGCAGCGATAAATTAATGGAGGTGGCAATATGAAACAGATTTGGAATAAGAAGCTGCTACCCGGGGAAAAATGGTCGGGCAATATAGGAAGAGGAAAGTATATTCACTTTAAAGCACTTGGGCCTGATGCCAATGTTTCAATGCTTTTGTATAATATGAGGGATACCTCGGAACGTTATAATATGCCCGATACACTGAAGGCACAATATACGGCTCATCTCAAAAGGGGAAATATTCTGATGAGCGATAACGGAAGAGTCCTGGCCAGCATAGTTGAAGACCGCCTTGGCTGGCATGATACCCTGTGCGGTTATACCTCCCGTAGACTCACCGATGAAAGATACGGATCGACAAATTACCAGAACTGCAGAAACGAATGGCTGAAAAGCGGTGAAGAAAACTTTTTGGTTGAGCTGGTTAGAAACGGAATGGGAGCCCGGGATCTGGTACCTTGTATCAATGTCTTTTCAAAGGTCTATTGTGAGGACGATGGCAGCATGCATTATGAAACAGGCCATTGCAAGGAAGGTTCAACCTTTACTCTCAGAACGGAAATGGAAATAATTATTATCCTGTCAAATACACCAAATCCGCTTGATAAGAGAAAAACCTACCCATCCGTACCTGTTATGCTGGAGGTTTATGATGCACCGGCCGCTGATCTGCAGGATGAGTGTGTCAATTTCAGGCCGGAAAACTACCGTGCTTTTCAAAATACCTGGGATTATTATAATCTTATGGGTTTATGAACACGGTACAAAAAGGAGGATGGAAAAATGAACGGATTTGTAAGAAAAGAAAGCATATTGGAACTTGAAGATGCCATATATGATTATATATTACCGGCCGGAGAGGGCTGGATGCATGAACTGAAGCCCGGACAAATCTTCCGAATAATCGATCTGGAGGGAAATCAGGCAGTTGACACCACCTTTTATGACATGACGAATCCTGAAGATCACTACGGAGCAATTGCAACAATCACCGCACAGGAGAACATTTATCTGACAACCGGAAGCATATTGAGAGCAGAATCCGGAAAACCTCTGCTTGAGATTGTTGCGGATCTTACCGGCAGACATGATACCATAGGAGGTGCCTGTTCATCCCAAAGCAATACTGTCAGATATGCAAGAGAAAAAATTTATATGCACAACTGCAGGGACAGCTTCATGCTGCAGCTGGCTAAAAAACCTGCAGGACTTGCTAAAAGAGATCTGGCACCCAACATAAACTTTTTTATGAATGTTCCTGTTACAAAAGATGGAGGTTTTAAATTTGACGACGGAATATCAGCACCGGGCAATTATGTGGAGGTGAAAGCCCTGGAAAATACCATGGTACTTATTAGTAATTGTCCTCAGCTGAATAATCCCTGTAATGCATATAATCCTACTCCGGTAAGATTAATAATCTGGGATTAATTAATTCTATGTGTTATATAATATATGATCAATAAAGCAGCTTTTCAACTTTTTGGCTGTAAGAAAACCCGGAGGAAGCAGCGGGCCAAAAAACGCAGCGGCATTCGTATGCCGCTGCGTTTTTTGTTATATAGCAATATAAAATAACTGAATTTTTTGTAGAATAAAAGATTTCCATTTTAATAATTATGTAATATAATATTAAAAGATTGTATTAATTTGGCATAGCTGCGTTCCTTCATTCTAACTAGCAATAGATCTGGACTATACGGCGAATGATAATTGGAGTATGGAGTAATTTGCTTTAAGGAAGTGCGTTTAACTTATTTATCTTGATGTGATTTTCTTAGTTAATGTTACAGTTGAAAAAATAAGTTAGAAAAATATTCTAAATCACGAACTAATAGAATACATATTACATTAGATAAATCAAAAGAGAGACACAACAGCAAAAGAGAGGAGTGGAGGGAAAATGGTCGGGAATGTAATAGAAAACAACGTAGTGACCATTTCAGGAAAAGTTGTATCAGAGGTTGAATATAGCCACGAGGTATATGGTGAGGGCTTTTATTCTTTTTATTTAGAGGTACCCAGGCTAAGCGACAGCAGTGATAAAATATCTGTTACATTTTCAGAACGTCTTGTGCCAAAGAACAAACTGCAAATTGGTGTTTCATTGGAAATAGAAGGTCAGTTCAGATCCTATAACAGTTACAAAAGTGATTCAAATAAGCTCGTTCTGACGGTATTTGCCAGAGAAGTGATTTTTACAGATGAGGAAAAACGGATAAAAAATCCAAACCAGATATATTTAAACGGATATATATGCAAAAATCCTATATACAGGATGACTCCGTTTGGAAGAGAAATTACCGATATCCTGGTAGCTGTAAACAGGCCCTACAATAAGTCGGATTATATCCCATGCATAGCATGGGGGAGAAATGCAAGGTATTCCCAGAATCTCGCCATCGGGGACAATATCAAGATTTGGGGAAGAATTCAGAGCAGAGAATACCAAAAGAAACTTGAAAACGGTGAAACTGTTTCCAAGACTGCCTATGAAGTATCCGTTTCAAAAATGGAAATATCCGAAGAGGCTCATAGTGAAGAAGTTCTTAGTGAAGAAGTTCACGATAAGGAAGAAGTGAAAGACATCCAGGAAGAAAATGAGCAGTAGGATTATAAAAATCGAAGATTTGTACATAAAATAACACCTCAGTTGGAACAGCAACTGAGGTGTTTGTTATGAGCTCCGTCTGACAAGATATCTCCAGCCTTTCATCAGAAAGGGCATCAGGTGGGCATCCAGGCCGAAAGCTCTGCCGGCTCCTGCCAGCATGGCTATTTCAGCAGGTATCAGCCACCAGCTGGTTTCATACAAGCCGGTGGAGAGCAGAAAGTTCACATTTAGGGCCAACGCCGCCAGCGCTGCCAGGAAAGTGAAGGTTCCTGAGAAAAAAGCAAGTCCCAGAGCTATTTCAGCCAATACGATCATTACTTGAAAAAGCAGCGCATTGGGGATTACCAGGTTGTTTGCTATCCAGGCATACCAGCCGGGAGTATGAGGGGAAATTATACTGAACACCTTTTCGCCAGTCTCGGTCACCGAAGCACTGGAGGCTGCGTCAACAGGCAGACCGGCCAGCATGGGCTTTGCCAGCCAGCCTTCATTTATCTTATTGTAGCCCTCCATGAACCAGGTATATCCCAGAAACAGCCGCAGGGGCACCAGCCAGAAGGCAAGTGTCCGGAAGGTGTAGTGATATTCCAGGAAATTGAGCCTGTGCCTTTTGTGCAGCAGTTCATGGCTGAGATATTTGAATACCAGCTCAAAGCCTCCGATTCCAAATAAATAATGAATGTTAACCATATATTTCATGACTATTGAAAGCCATATGGGGAATATTTTACCCATTATCTCGCTGACGGCAAAATTGCTTCCTATTGACACCATAACCCCGTGGAGCTTTGGCTCCAGCCTGGTTTTATCTTTGTTTCTGATGTCTGCCAGAATATTTTTTCCGGCATTTTTTCCGGTCTGCACTGCCGATTCTACAAGAGGGGGAAGTACTTTATCCTCATAGGTAAAAGCGCTGACATCGCCTATGGCATAAACATTCTGCAAGGTGGTTTTTGTGTATTCATCGACTACCAGCCTGGAGGTGCGGTTCTTTTCAAGGTCAATGCTGGCGGTCAGCGAAGAGGCTTTGATCCCGGCTGTCCAGATAAGAGTGCGTGTATTGATAACCCTTCCGTCCTTGAGTTCCACCCTGTCAGGCTCCAGCTTTGTTATGGCACTCTCCAGCAAAACGTTGACCTTCAGTTTGTCTGTAAGGTATCTCATGGAGGCGTCTATATTTTTATCCTTAAGTATATTCAGTATTTTAGACAATGCTTCAATTAAATACAACTGAACCTCATTGCGGTCAATGTGGAACTGGGTGCAGAGCTTTCTAACCCACATGCCCAGCTCTCCAATCATTTCCACTCCTGTAAAGCCTCCGCCGCCTACAACGAAAGTCAGGAGGGCACTTCTCCTGTCTTTATCCTCCTCCTGGGCGGCTCTTATAAAGCAGTCATATATCTGTTCCCTTACCGCGACAGCATCCTTATAGGACCAGAGGGGGAAACAGTTTTCCTTCATTCCAGGAATGCCGTAATAGTTTGGTTCACTGCCAAAGGCCAGCACCAGATAGTCATATTTATATTGCCTGTCTTCAGAGCTTACAGTGTTGTTTTTGAAATCAAAACCAACTATTTCATCCTTTATTATGTGAACATCGGTATAGTGAAAGATGTCCCTTAAGGGGACTGTGACGCCGTCTTCGGCAATCCTGTTTCCCGCCACCTCGTGAAGCTCGGTCAACAGGGTATGGTATGAGTTTTTATCTATTATGGTTATTCTGATATCATCATCTTTCTTTTTTTTCTTTTGTCAGGTACAGCGCGGTTTCAATGCCTGCATAGCCCGCACCGGCAATAATGATATTTCTCGACATAAGAGTATCAGCAGCCTTTCTGGAGTGATTTTATTTCAAATTGTCTTTTCCGGTAAAGTTATAAAAATAGCAATTCAAGGGAAAAATTATTCAATGTAATGAACTTATATATAGGATGTATTAATTAGTGGAATTGTATTCAAACAAAATCACAGGTATATGGATTGAACAGGATTATTTCAAAAAAGAAAGCGGTGGATATACCTATGTTGAAAAAGGGAGATGTTATATTAGTTCTGTTGATTGTATTTGGAATATGCCTGTCGGTCATAATCGGCGGCGGGAACAATTCCGACAGCCTGGCAAGCTGGAATAATGCAGGCAATCCCGGTAAGGAGGAGGTTTATGCAATCATAAAGCAGGATGATGAAGTCATAAAAAGCATAAACCTGACAAAGCTGAAAAAAAGAGAAGTCATAAAAGTTTCCGGACAATATGATGAATTTATCGTTGCAGATCAGAAAAAAATCTGTTTCATGTCGGCCGACTGTCCCGACAGGCTTTGCGTAAAAACGGGATGGATAGACAAGCCCGGACAGATAGCCGTTTGTCTTCCGAACAGAACTCTGATAAAAATAGTTGGAAATAATGATAAGTCTTTGGACGGTGCAGCAAGATGAAAATGTATCTAAAAGGAAACATCGATATAAAGAAAATAATTTATTTATCCTTGTTGGCGGCCCAGTCTGTTCTGTTGTCGGTTATAGAGACACAGCTGCCTGTTCCTGCCGGAGTTCCGGGGATCAAGCCGGGCCTTGCCGGTATTGTTACAATTGTCAGTCTGGTATTCTTCAGCTTTTCAGATGCAATATTGATTATTCTTATTAGAAGTGTCATATCCTCATTGTTTATGGGAGGCCCCGTAATGTTCATGTTCAGTATTTGCGGAGGGATACTCAGTGCGGCGGTTATGTGGATCATGTTGAAGTATGTCCGTAAATTCTTCAGCTTTACGGGAATCAGTATTGCGGGAGCAGTTGCCCATAATACCGGACAGATAGCAGTTGCATGCTTTGTAATGAGTGATCTGTCCGTTGCTGCATACCTGCCTGTGCTTCTGGTTTCAGGAATTCTGACGGGAAGTTTTATGGGCATTTGCGGTACTTTTATGATCAAAGCACTAAAAAAACTTAACCTGATCGAATATATATAAAGGATTTACACTGAGGCTTGTTTAATTTAATATATAAAATGATATAATAAATCACGATTTGACTTGAAAATATTTTCGGAGTGAAAAAAATGACGGTATTGACTGCCTCAGTGGTTTTACTAAACACTACAAGAGCATACGACAAGAAATATACATATATAATACCCGACGGCCTGGCCGGAAGAATATGCACAGGCTGCAGGGTCCTGGTACCCTTCGGAGGCGGCAGCACGGTCAAGGAGGGCTTTGTCCTGGAGATAAAGCCTGTCGATGCCGGTTCTCTCAGAAATGATGCTAAAAATATTGAATATAAACCCATCAAGCAGGTCCTTGAACCCTATTCACTTATAAAGGGAGATAACATTGAACTGCTGGAATGGATGAAACGGGAGTATATCTGTACATATTCGGATGTTATCAAATGCATGCTTCCCCCGGGAATCAACGTCAAAACCGTCAAAACCGTCAAATTGACCGACAAAGAGTTCAAAGCCTTTAAAAAACAGGACTTGAACAGGATAGTGGAAAACTTGAACTGTGTCGGTGGTGAGTGTGAGTATGACGAACTGCGGGGGATGTGTGAAATAAAAGGCTTTAAAGGCTGCATCCAAAAATTGTTCGAGTGCGGTGCGGTTACAGTGGAGGAATGCTATCAGCAAAAGGTCAATGCCAAATCAGTCAAAGGCGTCAGCCTTGCCAGGACCCGTGAAGAAATAATTGAAGCGCTGGAGAATAATGCTGTCAAGAGGATCCAGCATATTAGAGTACTGGAGATATTGCTGGATAATGAACTGGTTTCGGTAGCCGACATACAAAGGTTCGCAGGGGTTACCTCCTCAGTTCTCGACACCCTCAGCAAATACGGGTACATATGTTATAAAACCATAGAGCTTCAAAGAAATCCCATAAAGGACAGGGAATATGAAAAGACAGAACACCTGACTCCCACAGCCGAACAGGCCGCGGCGCTGGAAAAACTCATGGGACAGCTGGATACCGGCACTTTTAAGGAAAGCCTTATCCATGGAATAACAGGAAGCGGGAAAACGGAGGTCTATCTCCAGCTGATTTCCCACTGCTTTGATATGGGTAAAAGAGCAATTCTTCTGGTGCCTGAAATCTCTCTGACGCCGCAGATGGTTGAGAGGTTTGTTTCAAGGTTCGGAAAACGGGTTGCAGTGATGCACAGCAGGCTTTCCCTGGGAGAGAGGTTTGATCAGTGGAGACTGATAAATGAGGGAAAGGTAGATGTTGTTGTAGGTGCACGTTCGGCGGTTTTTGCACCTGTAACCCATTTGGGGCTTGTTATTATTGATGAGGAGCATGAGGGCTCCTACAAGTCGGAAGCAATGCCCAGATACAATGCCAAGGAAGTAGCCCGGAAGCGGTGCTTTATAAATAATGCCCTGCTGGTATACGGCTCGGCCACACCGTCGGTGGATACATATTACAGGGCAAAAAATGGTGATATTGACCTTGTTGAAATGAAAAACAGGCCCAACACCTCCGAGCTTCCAAAGGTCATAATGGTTGACATGCGTCTGGAGCTGGAAAACGGCAATAAGACACCTTTCAGCTATCTGCTCCAGGAGGAATTGAAAAATAATGCCGCAAACGGTCAGCAAAGCATATTGTTCCTTAACAGAAGAGGCTTCTCGACTTTTGTAATATGCCGTAATTGTGGATATACTATGAAATGTCCCGAGTGTAATATTGCGCTGACCTTTCATGCAAAAAGCGACCGCCTGATCTGCCATTACTGCGGCTTCACCGTGAAAAACCCGGCCCAGTGCCCCTCCTGCGGGAGCAAGCATATAAGGCACTTCGGCGTCGGAACCCAGAAGATCGAGGAGGAGATAAGGAACAGACTTCCCGAAAGCTCGGTTATAAGAATGGACATTGATACGGTGGGCTATAAGAATGCCCATGAAGAAATATTGAGCCGGTTTAAAAATGAAAATATAAACATTATGGTGGGGACCCAGATGATAGCCAAAGGGCATGATTTTCTCAATGTGACACTGGTTGGGGTTCTGGCCGCCGACAGTATGCTGAATACAGGGGATTTCAGAGCCAATGAGAGAACCTTTCAGCTGCTGACCCAGGTTGCGGGCAGGGCCGGAAGGGGAGAAAAAGCCGGAAGGGTTATAGTACAGACCTACAATACTGATGAATACAGTATACTGGCCGCCTGCCGTCAGGACTTCACAGGTTTTTACAATCAGGAGATTCTGATCAGAGAGAGACTGGGGTATCCGCCCTTTAACAATATTGCCGTGATTACCTTCAGCGGCAGGAAAGACAGAAGGGTTTTTGAAACAGCCAAAGATATCGGGCCTGAACTGTCCGAAGACGCATTGCCAGACTTTACGGTACTCGGGCCGTCAAGATGCCCCATACCAAAGCTGGCGGGAAAATACCGCTGGAGAATTGTAATAAAGGCCGGAGACCGGGAGAAGCTTATTGAACGGTTAACGCTGGTGTCTGACAAGGTATGGAAAAAAATCAAGGATGAGGACATGTCCATGAGCATGGATATAAATCCTTACAATATGCTATAATTATGTAAAACGTTAATTATGTAAAACCCTGGGTATAAAACATAGTATATAGTAAGATGACCAAAACTTCGGCAATAATTGGAGTATACGCAGCCTTGAATTTAAATAATAAATAATAAAATTGGTGGAGGTTATTATGGCATACAGAGAAATCAGAAAAGACGGTGACGAGGTCCTCAGAAAAAAGAGCAGACCGGTTGAAGTAATAGATAAGAAAATAGAAACCTTGCTGGACGATATGGCAGACACCATGTATAAGGCCGACGGAGTCGGACTTGCAGCTCCCCAGGTCGGCATACTCAAACGCATCGTAGTTATAGACATAGGCAACGGCCTATTTGAAATGATAAATCCGGAAATCCTTGAACAGAACGGAGAACAGGATGGAATAGAGGGCTGCCTGAGCGTACCGGGTACTTCCGGTGAAGTAGTGCGTCCCATGCATGTAAAAGTAAGGTATACCGACAGAAACGGTGAACCTGTGATCCTTGAAACCGAAGAACTCTTTGCAAGGGCTATATGCCATGAGCTGGATCATCTGGACGGAATTTTGTACAAAGATAAGGCTCATAAAATGTTCACCGCTGAAGAAATTGAAAAAATGCAGAAATAAGGGGAGGTTTTCATTTGAGGATAGTTTTTATGGGTACTCCTGATTTTGCGGTACCAAGTCTTGAAATGCTGGTTAACGAAGGTTACGACGTTGCTGCTGCAGTCACGCAGCCTGATAAGCCAAAGGGCAGGGGCAACAGGATGGCGGCTCCTCCGGTAAAGGAATTTGCATTAAAACACGGCATAGAGGTTTTGCAGCCCGAAAAGATAAAAACCCCGGAATTCATTGAACAGATCAGAGCTCTGAAACCTGACTTGCTCATAACTGCCGCCTACGGAAAGATTCTTTCAAAAGATCTGCTTGACGTACCTGTGCACGGCTGTATAAATGTGCATGGTTCACTTTTACCGGCATACAGGGGGGCTGCTCCCATCAATTGGGCAGTTATAAACGGAGAGAGTAAAACGGGTATTACAACCATGTTCACCGACGTGGGGCTTGATACCGGAGATATGCTTTTGAAAAAGGAGCTTGCCATCGGGCCTGATACCACCGTAGGAGAATTGCATGATAAAATGGCTGTGCTTGGAGCGGAGGTTTTAAAGGAAACCCTGCTTGAGCTCAGGAAAGGTACGCTTGAAAGAATACCCCAGGAAGACAATGCTTCCACATATGCTCCTATGATGAACAAGGAGCTGGGCTTGATAGACTGGAACAAAACGGCCCGGAAAATACACGACCTGGTCAGGGGAACCGATCCGTGGCCCGGAGCATATACCTTTATTGGGGGCGGCAGAATGAGAGTATGGAAAACCTCTCTTGTGCCGGAAGCCGCAGATAGCAGCCGCAGCAACGGAGAAATCCTTAAAGTGGATGATGAAGGTATTTTGGTAAAATGCTCTGATGAAAATCTATTGATCAGGGAGGTTCAGTTTGACTCTTCAAAAAGGATGAGTGTCCGTGATTACATTAGAGGCCATCAGATTAATACAGGTGAAACACTTGGAAAATAATATAAAAGTATTTGTAAGAACATCAACAATAATATTTACTGTTTTTATTTCACTGCTGGCAGTTTTCAGTGTCGCTTATGCCCATGCCACCTTAAAGGCCTATAATATTATTTTAATGTCTATTATAGCAGCTATGGGCCTGAGCTTGCTTTTGTTATTACTTGTGAGTCTTGCAATTGTCTCCACCTACAGAAACAAAAAAGCCCGTTTGGTCATGTTAATGCTGACAAAAGCCGGTATGCAGATAATGCTGCCGCTGGCACTTTTATTTGCCAGGGCAAACCAAACGTTAAAAAAGAGTATAAGACTATTTTATATAGAGTTGAATAATATCGTTGTAGAATCTGATAATAAGAAATACAGGCCTCAGGATGTTATGCTGCTTTTGCCCCACTGCCTTCAAAACAGTGAATGCGGCTTAAAGGTGACCAATAATCCCCAGGTCTGCCGGAGATGCGGAAAATGTAAAATCGGCCAGCTGTTGGACTACGCTTCGGAAAAGAATATAGGTATATTTATAGCAACAGGTGGAACTGTTGCGCGGAAAATAATCAGGCAAAACAATCCAAAACTCATTATATCGGTTGCCTGCGAAAGGGATCTGATGAGCGGGATATCGGATGTTAAAGTGATCCCTGTCATAGGGATTACCAATAAACAGCCAAATGGTCCATGTTTCAATACCGATGTGGATTTTGCCGCAATTAAGGAGCGGGTGGAGCAGTTGACTTAAAAATGGATTATGCAAAATTTTCATTACATTTTGTGGCCGCTATTGCGGCTCAAAGCCATTACATGGCTAGGAGGTTAGCTTGAAAGACTTCACTTGCGTTCGTCTTCCAAGCTAACCTATGAATTTATGGCCGTGCGAAATATTCAAAGTATTTATCAAATACTTTGAAAGCGCACATGGCCAATTAACCTCCTTTATTCGCCTTATAGCGGATGAGGGAGAGAGATTTCATTACAGTTTTGTGGCCGCTAAGCGGCTCATGGAGGTTAATATGGGATTTTTTTATATGGATCAATATTATCTGGTTTTGGTTGTTCCGGCACTGATAATATCAATGATAGCTTCGTTCCGTGTAAGGACAACCTTTAACAAATATCGTGAAATAGGCAACTCGAAAAATATGACGGGGGCCGATGTGGCAAGATATCTGCTGCAGTCAAACGGCATATATGATGTACAGGTTACCAGAATAAAAGGGGAACTCACAGATCATTATGACCCGCGCAAAAAGGAACTCCGCCTGTCCGATTCGACATATTCCAGCATATCTGTGGCGGCTGTGGGAGTGGCGGCTCATGAAACGGGTCATGCCATACAGCACAGTGTAAAATACGGTCCTCTGGCTTTGAGAAGTTCATTGGTGCCTGTTGCAAATATAGGCTCACAGGCAGGCCCCACTCTGGCTATCCTCGGATTGATACTGAGCTGGTCTGTGCTGATCAATATAGGCTTGCTGCTGTTTGCGGCTGCAATACTTTTCTACCTGATAACCCTGCCGGTGGAGTTCAATGCCAGCAGCAGAGCCATAGAAAGCCTGGACAGACATAATATTTTAATGAAGGATGAACTGCAGTCGGCAAAAAAAGTCTTAAATGCCGCAGCTTTGACATATGTGGCATCAGCCCTTGTGGCAATAGCAAACTTTTTGAGACTGCTGCTGCTGGCTGGAAACCGCAGAAACAGGGATTAGATAAAAGAAGACAGGAGAAAGTATGGCAATAGATACGGCAAGAGAGACTGCTCTGAAAATTTTGTATGATATCAGTGAGAATTCGGCATATTCAAACATCTCGGTCAATAAATATCTTGAGGCCGGGGAGATGAGGGAGATCGACAGGGCTTTTGCAACAGAGCTGGCCTATGGGACGGTCAAGTGGCTCATAGAGATCGATTATATAATCGATAAATTTTCCAGTGTCAGGCTGAAGAAGCTGTCACCCTGGATCAGAAATATATTAAGGCTGGGAATATACCAGCTGCTCCACACCGACAGGATACCGGTATCGGCGGCCTGCAATACCAGTGTCGAGCTGGCCAAGCGATACGGGCATCAGGCCTCAAGCCGCTTTGTCAATGGGGTCCTGAGAAATGTGGCGAGAAGCAGTGACAACATGCCATACCCTGAAAAGAAGGATATGATCCGCTACTTGAGTATTGTATATTCACACCCGGAGGAATTGGTTTCCAGATGGCTGCAGCTGTTTGGAGCCGGATTTACCGAAAGCCTGCTGAAGAGCAATAATGAAGTGCCCGGCTTCAGTGTGAGGGTCAATACGCTTAAAACAAACCGCAGGGCTTTGATGGAAGCACTTAAGGCCGAGGGATGTGAAGCGCGGGAGGGGAATTACCTGGAGGACGCGGTGATCCTGGAAAATCCGTCCTCCATTGCCAGGCTTGAAGCCTTCCGGAATGGATATTTTACCGTTCAGGATGAAAGCTCGATGCTGTCGTCGGTGGTACTGGGGCCGGCAGAAGGCCAGCTGGCCGTCGATGTGTGCAGTGCTCCAGGCGGCAAGGCAACACACCTTGCTCAGCTTATGAATGACAAAGGCACCGTGCTTGCACGGGATATCCATCCCCATAAGCTGAAGCTTGTGGAGAGCAATGCCGCCAGGTTGGGCATACATACAATAGAGACCGAACTGTTTGACGCTGCAAAGTGTGATGAAAATCTTGCGGGCAGGGCGGACAGAGTTTTGGTGGATGCCCCCTGTACAGGTCTGGGAATAATCAGAAAGAAACCTGATATCAAGTATTCAAGAAATCTTGCCGGTCAAAAGGAAATAATAGAGCTTCAGAGGCAGGTGCTCAAGAATGCCTCAAATTATGTAAAGCCGGGAGGATATCTGGTCTACAGCACCTGCACCATACAGCCCGAGGAAAATCTTGACAATGTCATGGCTTTTCTTTCGGAAAACAAGGACTTCAAGCTTGCGGGCTTTGAGGATTTGCTGCCCGAAAAGCTAAAGGCCGGGACGGCAAAGGAGGGGTATATACAGTTGTACCCAAATGTAAATCAGACAGATGGTTTTTTTATAAGCAAGATAATGAAAATCAGTGATTAGCAGGCGGTAAATCGGAGTAATTTATTATAAGCGCCCGGAGTTGGAGTTGTTTTGCCTTGGTAAAAGAAAAGAAAGTAAAAAAAAGATGCATTTTATTGAATAAATGGTATAAAATAGTAGATGTCATTGTTCTTAAAAGAGAAGCTTTAAAAATCAATATTATAGAGAGTATTAGGGAAACATATGAGAAATTTAATGGACATGACTCTGGAGGAACTGGAACAGCTTCTTTCAGAAATGGGTCAGCAGAAATTCAGAGCCAAACAGATATTTAAATGGGTTAACAGCGGGATAAAATCCGTGGATGATATGACAAACCTTTCAAAGCAGCTGAGGCAGGAATTAGGCCAGGTTGCTGAAATAAGCAGGCTCAGGCAGGTAAACAAGCTCCAATCAAAAATAGATTCTACTGCAAAATACTTGTTTGAACTGGAGGACGGGAATATAATTGAAAGTGTGCTTATGGAATACAAGCATGGTTTTACGGCCTGCATATCCTCACAGGCGGGCTGCAGAATGGGCTGTACCTTCTGTGCCTCAACAGGGGCGAATTTTTCAAGAAATCTGACCCCGGGGGAAATGCTGGATCAGGTTATGACAATGCAGGAGGACTCGGGAAAAAGAATAGGGCATATAGTATTAATGGGTATTGGAGAGCCGCTGGACAATTATGATAATGTGGTCAGATTTTTAAGAATTGTAAATCATCCCGACGGTTTGATGGTCGGCCTGAGAAATATTTCTCTGTCCACCTGCGGGATAGTGCCGCGGATACTTCAGCTGGCCGCGGAAAATTTGCCGGTTACCCTGTCTGTTTCACTTCACAGTGCAAGGGATGACAAGCGGTCGGCTATGATGCCTGTGAACAAGGCCTATTCTATTGACAAATTGCTCTCAGCATGTAAGATATATACTGAGAGCACTAAAAGAAGGATAACATTTGAATATGCAATGATTTCGGGAGAAAACGACTCGGAGCAGGATGCAAGAGAACTTGCAGGTTTACTAAAGGGAATGCTGTGTCATGTAAATTTGATTCCTGTAAATACCGTTCAGGGAAACGGTTATAAAAAAAGCTCACGGGTTCAGATAGATAAATTTAAAAACATTATGGAATCAAGAGGAATTGAAACTACTGTTAGGAGAGAGCTGGGCAGCGATATCAATGCTGCCTGCGGTCAGCTGAGAAAGAACAGACTAGACAGTAATGCAGATTAGGCTTTTGGTATTTTGGTGTTTGGTTCAGGAGTGATTTTTTTGAAGTATGGCATTAGAACAGACAGAGGGCTAAAGAGACAACTGAATGAGGACAATTGCAATGTTCTGGTTGGATATCCGGGAATACCGGCCTGTTTCGTTATTGCAGACGGAATGGGAGGGCATAAATGCGGGGAGGTAGCCAGCAAACAGGCTGTGGATTCAGTATGCAATTTATTGCTTAAGGCAGACTGGGAGAAAAAAAATATTTCCGAAATGCTAAGGGATATTATTGTAAAAGTAAATGATGAGATCTATAATTTTTCACTTTTGGATGAAGCTACCCAGGGTATGGGCACGACGCTTATAATTACCGTGCTGAAAAACAGAAAGCTTTATATCGGTCATGTTGGTGACAGCCGTGTATATATTATCAGAGAAGACTCCATTGAAAAGGTGACCTGGGATCATTCCTTTATTGAAGAGCTTGTCAAAAATGGTTCCATCACCAGGGATGAAGCGGTGAATCATCCAAAGAGAAACCTTATAACACGTGCTGTAGGCTATGAACTTGGTTTGCAGGTTGATACATACGAAATAGATTTAAAAGATAATGATATAATTCTCCTTTGCACCGATGGTCTGACAAATATGCTTACAGAGGAAGAAATACTGGATATAATAAAAAATAATGAAGAACCACAGGATGCTTGTGATACTTTAATTCAAAAAGCAAATAATAACGGTGGGGAAGACAATACAACCGTAATAGTTGGTAAAATATAAGTAGAGGTGAAATATGGAAGGTCAAGTATTAGGAAATAGATACCTGTTACTGGAAAAAATCGGCGGCGGCGGAATGGCAGTCGTATATAAGGCAAAGTGTAATCTGCTGAACAGATTTGTCGCTATTAAAATATTACGTTCTGAATTCACTAATGATGAAGAATTTGTCAAGCGCTTCAAGGTGGAGGCCCAGGCGGTAGCGAGCCTGTCACATCCGAATGTTGTTTCCATTTACGACGTAGGACACCAGGATGATATTCACTATATAGTTATGGAATATGTCGACGGGATGACTTTGAAGGAATTCATCAACAAGCATGGGGCTATTAATTGGCAGGATGCGGTGAAAATAACCATTCAGATCTGCTCTGCCATTGAACATGCGCATAAAAATAATATTGTACATAGGGATATCAAGCCCCATAATATTTTGCTGACAAAAGACGGCATAGCAAAAGTTACCGATTTCGGTATAGCCAGGGCTGTTACTTCTTCAACAATAACCATGGTTGGAAGCACAATAGGTTCGGTGCATTATTTTTCTCCCGAACAGGCCAGGGGCGGCTTTATTGATGAAAAGTCCGACCTGTATTCACTTGGAATAGCGTTGTATGAAATGGTAACAGGGAAGGTTCCCTTTGACGGTGATACTCCGGTTTCAGTGGCACTGAAGCATATCCAGGAAGTGCCTGTGGAGCCGCACAAACATGTACCCAGCCTGCCCTACGGTGTGAATGAAATAATCATGAAAGCAATTCAAAAGGAACAAAATCTCAGATACCAATCGGCAACTTCAATGATCAACGACCTGAATAGAGTCCTGGTACAGCCCCAGGGCGGCTTTGTGGGCGTGGAGAATTTTAACGGCCAGTCCACCATCCGTATGAAACCTGTTAATTCACCCAGAAATGCAAACGAATCCAGAAATAATGAATATAATAAAAATAACGACGCTAAAAAAGAAAAAAAGAAAAATTATGTTGCATACTGGATTGCTGGTATTACAAGCATACTTGTGATTGCTCTGGCTATTTTCATGGTAATCAGTTTATTCAGTAAAACAATTCAACCCACATACAAGATGGATAACTATGTAGGAAGAGAATACGAAGCAGTTAAAATCGAACTTGAGGAAAAGGGCTTTAAGATAACCCCGACTATGAAAGTAAGTGAGACTGTTGCAAAAGGTATTATCATAGATCAAAGCATTCCCCCCGGAACGGATTATAAAAGCGGAAATTATACTTCCCTGGAGCTGACTGTAAGCAGCGGTCCCAAAATGTCCAAGGTCCCCGAGGTAAAAGACCGGGAATATAGAGAAGCACAGAGCGAAATAGAGGCAAATAACCTCAAATACAAGATTGAAAGGGAATTCAACGAGGATGTTGCAGCCGATTATGTAATAAGAACAGAGCCTGCAGCTGGTGAAGAAGTCGAGGAAGGTACCGAAGTCACCATATATGTGAGCAAGGGTGCAAAAACCCAGAGGATAAAGGTGCCGAATCTTGTTGGAAAAACTGAACTTGAAGCACAAAAGGCACTGGCCGATAATAAACTGCAGCTTGGAAATATAATTCCAGCCGGCGGAAAGGGTATAGTTAACAAACAATTACCTGAAGCCTATACCGAGGTTGAAGAGGGCGAATCGGTCACTATCTGGCTGACCGTGGAACAGGCTCCGGCTACAGATACATCCCAGGAGCCGACTCTTCCGACAGACACGTCGGGGGATGGAACCGAGACAAAAGATCCGGCCGATTCCACACAGTCTGATGTTCAGACAAACAATCAAAATAACAATGGAACCAATGTAACTAACTAACAGGGATACGGGAAAACAGGAGGTAACTTATTGCCAGCAGGAGTGATTCTAAAAGGAATTGGTGGTTTTTACTACGTAAAGGACGACATTAACGGGGACGTTTATGAATGCAAGCCAAGAGGGGTATTCAGGAAGGATTCCATAATACCGCTCCCCGGTGACCGGGTGGGCTTCAGTGTGCTTGATAACCAGGAGAAATTAGGCAATATTGATGAAATTCAAAAACGTTCGTCGGAATTAGTGCGTCCTGCTGTAGCCAATGTTGACCAATTGGTTATAGTTGTGGCGGTTAAGGCACCAAGCCCTGATTTTATGCTGTTGGACAAGTTGCTTATAACAGCTGAAATGAAAGACTTAAATATCCTTATTTGTATAAACAAGATCGATATTGATGATGGAAATGCAAAGCTTATCAAGGATGCATATTCCCTGGCAGGCTATAATTGTATTGAAATAAGCTCGGTAAGGAATATAGGCTACAGGCAGCTAAAAGAAGAATTGAAGGACCATATGAGTGTATTTGCCGGTCAGTCGGGTGTTGGAAAGTCAACAATTCTCAATCATATTATGGAATCCTGGGTAATGGAAACAGGCAGTGTGAGCCAAAAGATCGAGCGGGGAAAACACACTACAAGGCATGCCGAAATCATGGAGCTTAAATACGGAGGTTATGTTGCAGATACTCCGGGCTTCAGTTCCTATGAGATAACCGACGTGCAGTATAATGAACTTCAGAATTATTATCCTGAATTCAGAAAATATTTAAATACCTGCAGATTTACTTCCTGCAGCCATATTACAGAACCTGACTGTCCCGTACGCGAAGCACTTGAACGCGGTGAAATAGATAACAACCGGTTTCAGAGATATACACAATTATACAAAACCCTAAAAGACATACCACAATACAAATCAAAAAAGACAGAAGCCAGGAGAGTGATAAAGTGATAAAGATTGCCCCTTCGATTTTAGCAGCGGATTTTTCCCGCCTTGGTGAGGAAATACAAAAAGCTGATATTAACGGTGCTGATTTAATTCATATTGATGTAATGGATGGACATTTTGTTCCAAATATAACTATAGGACCTGATGTAGTCAAGCACTTGAGGAAAACTACAGACAAGCCCTTTGATGTGCATTTAATGATATCAGATCCCGACAAATACATAGAGAAATTTGCAGAAGCAGGAGCTGACATCATTACGGTACATGCCGAAGCCAGCCTGCACCTCAATAGAACCATCCAGCTGATCAAAAGCTTCGGAAAAAAGGCCGGGGTTGCATTAAATCCTGCAACTTCCCTGTCGGCGCTGGATTATATATTGCCGGAACTGGACATGGTCCTTTTAATGACGGTTAATCCCGGCTTTGGAGGACAGTCCTATATAAAGACAGCAACAAGAAAAATTGAAGAATTGAAAAATTTGGTGCTTAGAAGCACTGTAAATATTGATATTGAAGTAGATGGCGGTATAGACACAAGTACTATCGGGCTGGTAACAAGGGCAGGGGCCAATGTTATAGTGGCAGGTTCGGCCGTGTACGGAAAGCCGGATGTGGGAGAGGCCATCAAACAGTTAAGGCTGAATGCCTTTAACAGAAATCTTGTTTAGTGCTACTGCTGTATTCAGGATATATATTATGTAAAATAAAAATTAATTGGTGAATGATGAAAGCTGTTATTGTATGCAATGGTTCTGTCAAGGACTATAATGTTATAAGACCTTTTTTTGAAAATGCCGGCTATATCATTTCTGTAGACGGAGGTGCGGGGCACCTGCGGAAGCTGGGCATAATACCGGATGTTCTTCTGGGAGACTTTGATTCTGCAAATAAAGAAGATATTGAATACTTTCAGACCCGGGGCATAAAAGCCGAGCAGTTTCCTGTTGAAAAGGATATGACCGATTCGGAGCTGGCAATTGAAAGGGCAGTGGAAAAAGGGGCCGACGAGATAATATTCATTGGAGCTATGGGGAGCAGGGTTGATCACTCCATGGCAAATATTTTTCTGTTAAAAAAACTGCTGGACCAAAAGGTTAAGGCCTGTATAGCAGATGAACACAACCGGGTATATATGTTTGACAAAACCTTTTCGATGCCGAGGGTGGAGGGATACAAGCTGTCACTCATTCCTGTTACCGAAGAGGTGACAGGGGTAACAACAAAAGGCCTGAAATACCCCTTGAACAATGCCACCATGCATCTGGGAACCTCCTGGGGGGTCAGCAATGAGTTTTATGAGGATATTGCCGGTGTGACCATTGGCAGCGGTACGCTGCTGGTCTGCTTATCCCGGGACTGAAAAAGATGTAAATGTGATTAAGGAAAGCAATTGAAATGTCAAATATAGTAACAGATACAACCATATATACGGGTAAACCCGATTGCACCGGCAGGCTTCAAAAGGAGACAGGCACATATGATCTCCTTGAAAAGCTGGGAATCGAATACTTCCGGCTGGATCACAAGGAGACCAATTCCATAGATGACTGCCACGAGGTTGAGAGGCTGCTGGAAATAGAAATCTGCAAAAACCTGTTTCTATGCAATTCTGCCCAGACCCGATTTTATCTGCTGGTAATGCCGGGGGATAAGAAGTTTGATACTAAAGCTGTTTCAAGGCAGATAGGCTCGACAAGGCTTTCTTTTGCCCATGCGGAGCATATGGAAAGGTATTTGAACATAACACCCGGGTCTGTCAGCATATTAGGCCTTATGAACGACGGGGAAAAGAAGGTAGGTTTGCTGATAGACAGGGATATTCTGAAATCGGAATATTTTGGCTGCCATCCATGTGTCAATACCAGCAGCCTTAAAATCAAAACAAACGATCTGCTTACGAAGTTTCTGGCGTATACCGGACATTCACCTTCATATGTGGAACTGTAAGCCGGCAAAAGCGAAATTTGATTAAAATTATTTTATTTATTGAATAAACATATTGCATGAGAGTCTGAATCATGGTACTATATTAAAAGTAAAAACGCTTGGGGCATTAGCGCAGTTGGGAGCGAAAGCTATCCCATGTGCAATTCCGCAGAAAAAAGAAATTTGGAAATTGTAAAAACCGGAAACCGCATGAATAAGGGGTTTTCTAATATATGGGGGTGTAGCTCACCTGGGAGAGCGCTTGACTGGCAGTCAAGAGGTAAGGGGTTCGATCCCCCTCATCTCCACCACAATTTGTCTGAAAAGCCTGAATTATCAGGCTTTTCAGCGTTTTATACATAAAATTTTAGTGCGTTTGCGGGCTTTTTTCATTATAATTTTTCAATAAAAAAGAGTTTCCTCTTTTTTATCCCTGCATTGCTTCTATTAATTTCTTTGTTCCTATGATATTTATTGCCCTTTTAATATTGTAGGCAAGAAAACTAAGGCCAATCTCGGCTGTGGCTTTTTCTTTTCCCTTACATAGAAGATAGTGTGCTCCATGATACCACTTGACTGTCCCGAAGGGATGCTCCGACAGGCACATTCGCTCTTTCATCTTGCTGGTATCTTTCTTTATCCTGAGGACTACTTTTGCTGCCGCCGCATAATCTTTTCTGTCCAGAGTATGATTGAAAGGATTGATGGGGATTTCAGCAGGAATTGAATTGAGTTTATGCTTTATATGTCCGTACATTCTAACAGGGACGTATTTAGTTTCAGGCCCAAAGCTTACCTCTTTCGGCTTTCTTGAGTCTGTGCACCGGTTAGGACATTGCCGGCAGGCTTCCTTGCTGCCATAGATGGTACTTTTCCCTCTAACCTTTTTCTTTGTCAATATATTCCCCATAGGACAGGTGACTGTACCGTTATCATTCAGTGAAAAGCAGCTTAAAGCCGTCTGTCCCTGAATTTCCACTTCGATTACCGAGTTTTCATAACAAGCGGGCAGAACTCCCGCTTTGATGCATGCAGATTCCAACGGAATAGGCAAAATAGCCGCGCTTAAATACAACTATATCTAAGCTTGAATTTAGACTCCTGTAAGATAAAAACAGCCCCGAATAACGAAGCTGTTTTACTAAGTAATATTATTTTACTGCGCATTGATCGTATCAACAATGGACATATTATGAATCCGTCTTGCCGGACCGCTCACAGCAAAGATGGATGTGATCATAACAATCGCCACAATCACTCCGAGCGCCCCCAGCGGAAGCTGCCACAGATCGCCCCAGTGGGCGGTTATCATCTCCTCGAACAAGAACTTATGCAACGGCAATCCCAGAATGCATCCTGCGGCACTGCCCGCAGCAGAATACGTGACAGCCTCCGCCGCCACCATTTTTAACAGCTGACGGTCGCTCATACCGATTGCGCGCATAGCGCCGTACTGTTTAATGCGCGCTGAAACACTCATAGAAACGCTATTCACAATATTGAATATGGTGATCAATGCAATAATCACCAGAAAACCGTACATGAACAGCGCCATCGAATAAAAGGCGCCTCTTGCTTCATGATTGCCTGCACGCTGATCAGAAAACTGTATGTGGGGGCCTGCCAGGGAACGGATAGCACTTACGTCATCATCCGTCGCCTGATTGGAAAGCTGGATATCAATGATGGTATAGCCTGTTTCGCCGGTCAGCTGCCGGAATGTCGTTTCAGAGCAGATAACCGTCTCAACCCCTTTTACGCGATCAAACGGGCTGGAAGAAAGTAGCCCTGCCACAGCGACTTCCTTTTGTCCGTTCCCCAAATCAAGGGCAAGCGTATCCCCGGCATGCAGGGTGCTTTCCGGGTCATAAACGATCAGGACCCTATCATCCTTCTGCATTACATCTTCGAGAGAACCTTCCAGCAGGCTTTCACTGGCCCATGAAACCTGATGCTCCTCATAGGAGATCAGGTTGATCATCCTTTCCTGCCCGGCTGTTTTTACAGGAACATCATAGGCAAACATTCGCCCATATGCCCGTTTTACTTTCGGATTATCCTGCAATGCTTCCACCAGCCGGCTGTCGATGGAGAGGGTATTATCCGCGCTGATGATGGAAAGATCCGGCGTCCACGGTCTTAGCGGCTTGAGGGCATGGTGCATAAAGTCGACCGCTGTTGAGAAGCAGAGAAACAGTACGATGCTAAGGGCAAAGGAGCCAACCATCAAAAGGAAATTCTTTTTGCTTGCTTTGGCGTGGTGGATGCCAAGAGAGACATCAACCTTGAAAATGGCTGTATTGGCCGCTGTGCGAGGAGACTGAAGGGAATTGGCATTTCCGGAAGCCGCTGTCAGAGGAGAGACCCGAGCCGCCTTTTTGGCCGGAGATCTCGCGGCTAAAAGCACCGTAAAAATGCCTACCGCAATACCGGACAGAAGGCCGATCCAGCTGATGCCAAAGGACGGCATTTCGGCAAAATAGCCGGGGCTTAAAAACTTCAACAGCGCGCATAAAACCCACACGATCACCATTCCCATCCCAAGCCCCAATGGGATCGCTGTTTTACACCATTGCAGCCCCTCCAGGCGAACGAACCGCATAATTTGCTTTTTGGTAGAACCCAGGCAGCGCATCATGCCAAAGAATTCTGTTCTTTGCATCACATTGCTATTCAGGCTGCTTGCAATCATCAGAATACCGGCCAGCAGCACCACCACAAACAAAACGGCGGCGGTGCCGTAAAGCGCGAGCATATAGCTGTCGCCGCTCTGGCCGATCATTCCGAGCAGTACGGCATTCTGCGATACTTGTTTGTCAGTCAGCCGGTATTGCTGTGTGATATCAGCAATGACCTTTTGCATATTGCAGTATTTGGAAAGCTGAACCATGAATTGACCGGTGTACAGCTCCTGGGGTATTGCCGAATGAAACCCTTCCGTCGTAAGCAGCAGAGCATAAGTATCCTGTTTTAGCAGTTTTGAGGTTGCTTCAGCAAAGCCTACGACAAAAAGCCGCACCGGTTCGGAACCCAGATGTTCCAGTGTGATGGTGTCGCCCACGTTGATGCCAAGACCGTTTTTCGCGTTTTCGGTTAAGACAACCTCGTTCTTTTTTGCTGGATATACTCCCTCGGTAAGCTTTGTGGGGAAGATGGCTTCAAACACATTCTTATCCACCCCCGCAGCACCGACGGATTTTCCCAAGACCGTATAGTCGCTTTCCTCTCCAAGGTAACCATACCACCCAGAGACTTTAGCCTCCGGCCGGGCGGCGATCATTGCCGCGGCCTGTTCATCAATACCGGTGAATGCCGCATGCCAGTTCCCATATCCTTTGATTGCCCGCAACTCTTGGCTGCGCATTTCCATATCCGCCATGCCAAAAATAGCGGTAACAAGGAAAACCGCAAGTACAATGCAGATCCGGGTCATCCGGTTTTGCATTTTATGGGCTTTGGCGGAAATAGGGATAAGGTCCAGATAGCTTTTCATCCCCGCACCCCTCCCAGATCGGCAAGCACGCCGTCCGTTACCCGCAGGACACGGTCTGTCGAGGAGGTCAGGTTGATATTATGGGTAATCATCAAAATCGTCTGCTGGTAATGCCGGGAGGCCTTCACAAGCAGATCGATCACATCCCGGCTGTTTTTGCTGTCCAAATTACCGGTCGGTTCGTCGGCCAGAATCAGCATGGGCCTGGTAACCAGTGCGCGGCCGATTGCCGCACGCTGCTGCTGTCCTCCGGAAAGCTGGCTGGGAAGATGTCCCCTTCGTTCTGTCAGCCCCAATACCTGTAAAATCTCATTGACCGAAGCCGGATCAGGTTTTTGATAATCCAGGAGAAGCGGAAAAACAATATTTTGTTCCACCGTTAATTCCGGTACCAATTGATAGGACTGAAATACAAATCCGATATTTCTGCGCCGGAAAACAGTCCGATCTTGCTCCTTCATCGAGAACAGATCCTTGCCCTCCAGAAATACTTTGCCTGAGGTTGGATGATCCAAACCTCCGGTACAGTTTAGCAAGGTGCTTTTGCCTGAGCCGGATTCGCCTATGACCGCCGCGAATTCACCCTTTTCCACCGTAAAGGATATATCTTTTAGGGCGTCGACCCGCGTTTCTCCCTTGCCGTATGTTTTACAGAGCTTTTCAACTTTTAATATCTGCATTGTTATCATCCTCCTTCCTTTAAGAATAACAGGCACAGCTTACACCCAGGTGACGATCAGCTTACAATTCTGTAAGGAAGGATAAGATGAAGGTCGTACCGACATTGGGGGTGCTCTGTACGGACAGAATCCCTCCCTGGCCCTCGACAATGGCTTTTGCTAAGGAAAGGCCAAGGCCGACGCCTTGTATATCCTTGGAATTTTTACTGCGGTAAAAGCGTTTGAAAATATGATGGATATCTTCCGGGGCAATGCCGACTCCATCATCCGTAATTGTAATACGCACCATAGCCGGAGACCGTTCCCACGAAATATGGATATGACCGTCGAGGCCTGTGTGGTCCAAAGCATTCTTGACGATATTCCCCACGGCCTCGCTTGTCCACCCAAAATCACAGACAAGCTGTTCCTCCGGCTGTCCGCTTACGATGATCTGTTTTTCTTCATGGCTGGCCCTTGTCGTCAATTCCGAAATTGCCTGCGCCGCAATTTCGGATATCCGATGCGGTGCTTTTTCAAACGGGATGCTTCCGGCATCAAGGCGTGTGATTTTGAGAAGCGACTGTATCAGCTGCTCCATGCGGCCGAGAGCCGTCGTTGTTTTTTGCGAAAACTCGGCGACGGCCGCGGGGTTATCCGGCTCTTCCGAAATAATCTCGTTGTACATATTAAGCGCTGCGAGGGGTGTTTTTAATTGATGGGAAATATCCGAAACCGTGTTTTTCAAAAATTCCTTTATCTGATATTCCGTTTCTCCCTTGGCCTGCAGTGCAGACGCGAGGCTGTCGACGGAAGCGAACAGCCGATACAGGGTGCCTTCGTCCGAGCGCGGCAAATGCGCCGTGAAATTGCCTTCCGAAAACGCAAGAATGACGTTCATGGCCTGGCGGTACAGCCTATCTCTTCTGATAAAAAAAAGCGCAGCATAAAGCGAGGAGAATGACTAGAAAGCTCAGCGTACCGAATAGAACCGCCCGAAAGGTAACTGCCTCAAAACCGGAGACGGCAGGCAGAAAACGGGCGGAGGTTTCTTCCGTATAGCCGAGCTGTGTGAGAAAAATTTTCCCTTGCCCATCGTCCTGTGTGTTCGCGACAGCGGAAGCAATTATATCCGGCGATACCCCCTGATCCAAAAGGGAACCGGCAACGGCGCTGTCGTGTGACAGCAGCATTTCTTTTGCGGCCTGCGTTTGTCCTATACACAGTAACGAGCCAAAGCCAAGCAAAAGGATCGAAAGGGCGATCAGGCCAAGGAAAAAATGTCGGGACTGTTTTTCTCTCCAAAAGCTCATTCTGACACCTCTTTCCACTGGTAGCCGAACCCCCGCACCGTGATCAGGCGTTCGGGATGCGACGGATCGTCCTCCACCTTTTCCCGCAGGCGGCGGATATAAACGGAAAGCGTATTGTCATCGACAAAGTCCCCGGTGCCGTCCCACAGTTCATTCAATATTACGTTTCGTGTCGTCACGTGCCCGGCGTTTCGAACCAACAGGCAGAGAAGCCGATATTCAGCGCCTGTCAATTCCAAAGGCTTTCCTTTAAGCAAAACGCGGCTTCCAAGCAAATAGATCGAAATGTCCCCGAGATCGAGCGTGTTTGACTGCGATGGTTTGGAAACGCCGGCTCGTCGCAGAAGCGCGCTGATGCGCGAGCATAATTCGCCAAGCTTAAAAGGCTTTGTAATGTAATCATCCCCGCCGCTGTCAAGTCCCCGGATTACATTGACTTCTTCGTCGGAAGCGGTCAAAAAAATAATAGGGATCTGATTTCCACTCTTTCTCACCTGTTCGCATACGGAAAAGCCCGTTCCGTCGGGCAAGGCGACATCGAGCAGCAGCAGGTCAAATCGGTTCTCTGAAATGAATCCGATAGCCTCCTTGACTGTTCGGGCTATTTCAAGTTCAAACCCATTTTTCTTCAGTGAATACTGCAAACCGTCAATCAGGCTGATATCATCTTCTAAAAGTAAAATTCTATTTCTCATCACGGGTCCTCCTTGTCTTCCGTTTATCTGCCGGCTTTTCCACAGCTTTCGGTATCGCCCAGGCATGTCCAAATCGGACTGCTCCGTCAATCCGGCTTTCTTCGCAGAGCTTCTGAATCCTGCGCTCTGAAATTCCCCATTTATCAGCCGCCTGTTGCACGGAAATATAGTCAAGCATATTTGTCCTCCGCATCGAATGTTTCTTTTAGTATATACGGAGAAACGAATAAAAGCAAACAAACCGTTCTTAAGGAATCTCCTCCATTCCCTATGAGGTAGCCCTATTCATTTTTGGCCTATTAAGTTTGCTTCATATGAATGATTTATCGCTTAATAGTTACAGATTCTTCAGGCTTATTGACATGAGATCTTCATAGTGGTATATTTCTAACATAATGTTATAAATATACCACTATTGGAGACCCGCTATGAAAGTTAATAAATTAGGATTTTTATCCATACTTGCGCTTATAGGGATTTTGGGCATAGTTACGGAACATAAGCCATTCCTAGGTTTTTTGGGTTTTACTTATTATGTCCGCTATTTCTTTGTGACACCGGATGAAATGTTTCAACAGAATGTCAGAAGAGCAGCAAGTATCGGCTTCTTTTCGGGGGTGGGCGCCACCGGGCTTGCACTCATTATACGTACTCTATTCCCGGAATTTATAACAAGCAATATGGCGTTGGCATCCTGCTATGTCGTTTCTGTGTTCTGCTTTACTATTGCCCTCATGGTTCTTGAGATAAAAGAACAGCGGGGGTGCTGAACATGGCTTTGATTACGAAAATGCGTGAGTACAGGGCACTGCAGAATTTGACACAGGACGAACTGGCTGGGCTGGTCGGTGTGCGGCGGGAAACTATTATCAATCTGGAAAAAGGCCGATATAACCCATCGTTGAAGCTCGCTATGGATATTGCCAAGGTGTTTTCCTGTACGGTGGAGGAACTGTTTTCGTTTAGTGAGGAGGGAAAAGGTTGAAACGTTTGGTGCGGCTTTGCGATAAAATCCAATACTTAGGGCTTTTAGGTCTGCTGAGCCTGATTTTTGATAATAAGCTGTTGAATTTCTTATGGCTGTTCTGGCTCTTTGGCTTTGTCGGTATCTTTTATAATCTGCCTGTTTTTCTACAGTCTCTAAAACAGTTATGGGGTATGCTGACCGTTCTTTTCCGGTACGGCTCTCACATACCAAATGCAGAGAATTACCAATGTAAAGTGCAATATTCTCTGCCCTTTCAGGGCGTATGGACAGCGGTAAACGGAGGTGTTGACAAGGCATCTTCCCATTCATGGGGAATCCAGACACAACGGTATGCTTATGATTTCGTGATTCTCGATGAGGAAGGACACAGCTTTTCCGGCGACCAAACAAACGCAACAGACTATTATTGTTACAGCAAAGAAGTTTTAGTTCCCGCGGATGGTGAAGTGGTTGAGGTGCGAGCCGGATACCCCGACAGCCTCCTGTTAGGCAAGGGCAAGGTTGATTGCTCTGCGCGGGATATACGGGGCAACTACATACTCATTCGTCACTCCGATAAGGAATACGGGCTTTTGGCCCATTTGAAGCCCGCAAGCATCCGTGTGAAGGTTGGCGATAAAGTAAAACGCGGACAGTGTATTGCTTCTTGCGGTAATTCGGGTAACACTTCTGAACCGCATCTTCATTTCCACCTGCAGGATGGAATGAGCTTTTATACTTCGGCAGGGTTGCCCATCGAATTTACCAATATTTCGGCACAACCTGCCACCAACTATTCTGCGTTTGATCCCCGTCCCGTTTCACCTGCCTCCGCAGCAGTGAAAAAATATATCATGCGTGGTCAGAGTGTTTCAAACATGTAATACAGTGGTTTTCTGAGGATTAACCCTTGTATCCGCGATTCTCGCAATAGCAACGAACCGTACCGAATTAGAGTTGTATGTGTTAATGTTGCCGGTTATTGTGCTGATTGAGCCGATGTCACCCGGAGCTATTGACAAAAAAAGGTTTATTGCGATAGACTTATATCCGAGGTCTATTGCAATAAACTTAAGGAGATGCCCGCATGGAAAGATATAAGCTGTTTGACGCTGAATATAAATTCATCAACATTATTTGGGACGAAGAGCCGATCAACTCTACGGAGCTTGTGCGGCTGTGCAGTGACAGGCTCGGCTGGAAGAAATCAACCACTTATACGGTACTGAAAAAGCTTTGTGACCGCGGCATTCTGCAAAACAGAGACGCGATTGTTACCGCGCTTATCAAGTGTGAGGAAGTGCAAAAATATGAGAGCGGCGCCGTGGTTGGAAAAGCCTTTGCCGGATCGCTGCCGAAATTCCTGACCGCTTTTCTTGATGAAAGGAAGCTTTCCGAACAGGAGGCCGAGGAGCTGAAGCGGATCATTGAGGAGGCGGTAAAATGAACGCCCTGCAGGATGTATTCACGGCCGTCCTGAACATGAGCATAACCGCCTCCTATGTTTCTGTCGGCGTGATCCTTATCCGCCTGTTGTTAAGGAAGGCGCCGAAGATTTTTTCATATATCCTGTGGGCTCCAGTGCTTTTGCGGCTTGTTTTCCCGTTTTCTTTCGTTTCGGTTTTCAGCTTTCTAAGTTTGGTCAAACCGGTTCACCTAAATATGGCACAAGGCAGAAGTGCGGTTGAATTTGTGCCGAGGGATATCGGACAGTTACCAGCGCCTGCAATACAATATGGCGCCCACGGTATTGGCAACGCGGTAAACGCAGTCCTGCCCCAGGCTGTCCCGGCTGCAGGCACAAATCCCATGCAGATATGGATAGCCGTCTTAAGCCTTATCTGGATCACCGGAGTGATTGCGATGCTGATTTACAGCGTCGTCTCCTATGTGAAAATCAGAGGAAAGCTCCAAACCGCAACTTTCGTGGAGGGCAATGTCTTTGAGACCGACGCTATCGGTACGGCGTTGGTATGCGGCTTTATCCACCCGAAAATCTATGTGCCCGTGAACGTCGGGGAGGTTGGCCTGCCCTATTTGTTGGAACACGAGCGCACGCATATCCGCAGGCGGGATTACCTCATAAAGCCCCTCGCTTTTTTTTCGCTCAGCCTTCATTGGGTCAATCCGCTGATGTGGCTGTCCTTTTTGCTCATGAGCCGGGACATGGAGATGTCCTGCGACGAAAGTGTGCTGCGCAGACTGGGCGCTGGTGTGAAAGGCGGCTACGCCGGCTCTCTGCTGTCGCTGTCGGTGAAAGGAAAGGGGCTTCCCGCGGCGAGTCCTCTGGCTTTCGGCGAGAGCCATGTGGCGGCGCGGATAAAAAATGCGCTCCGTTATAAAAAGCCTGCGTTTTGGGTAATCATTGCTTCGGTCGTCATACTGTCGGCCGCTGTTTTCCTTCTGCTCGCCAATCCCCAAGCAGGCCGCTCCGATCTGACGGCGGAGAATGTGAAGAATATGAGTTGGACTGCGGAGCAGGACGACAATAAGCAGGCATATGCCGTAGATCAGGATGAATGGGGCCCTGTCATAGAGCTGATCAACACGGCAAGTAGAAGCCGCATTCCCGAACGATACCGGCCTACTTACGATGAATTGTATCCTGTCTACTATACCCTTTCCGTTGAGGCGGATGACCGGGAGAATCCGGAAAGCACAACCTATATGTTGCTGCTCTATCATCATAAGGACTGGGATATCTTCCACGGCGAGTATGAATATAAGCTGGCGCTGACCCGTCTGACGCAAAGCGGAGAGTCGGATATTTGGGGACTGCCGTATTCCGAGTGCCGCCGTATGCTGGAATGGTTCAGAAAAAAATCGGAGCAGCTCCCTCCGTCTGCCGGGAATGGCCTCAAAGAGGCAGAAAGGTCCATCGGGCAAAACATCGATATTATCATGTCCTCGCCGCTGACCTCCTCCAATCCGCAGGATTATATCGACGCCAATCGGGCCGAATACAACGCAATCCTTGCCATGGATGCGAAAGCCCTGCCCTATATGTTCTCCGAGCTTGAAAAGGGCGGACAGACGGGACTTAAGGGCCAGATCATGGAGGGTAAAGCTATGGCTACCGCTTATGTTGCTCCGAATTTATTAAACCGAGAATTTGAAACACAGGTACTTACGGATGTATACCCATTGACTATTCCAAAAGCAATGTTAATACATTATCAATATTATCTTATTGAAAATAAAAACCAAATTGTCCTTGACAAAGGGTACACTTTACTCTGATATGCACATTAACGCCCATAAGGATTGGGGTTGTTTGTTAAACCGACCAAATAATCTATACTTGTTTTATAGTGCAGTGCCAGGGCTATTAGATACCTAACCGGAATTTCCCTTTTTCCTGTTTCATAATTGCTATAAACACGTTGGTCAATGCCTAATAATTCAGCCACTTGTGTTTGTGTTAAATCGTTATCATTCCGACAGTCTTTTAATCTCCGGTATACAGTCACTTTTACCACCTCAAAAGGAATTATATTTTACTACCAAAAGATAGTGTTTGTTTTACTATCAAATTATAGTAGAATGTTATTGAGGTGATTATATGAGTAAAGAAAAACAATATTGGAGCGAAATTCAAGTCATGCGTGAAAACTTCAAATTTATGAGAGAAATAGGGGGTTGGTCGATAAAGAATTGTCGGTATTATCGGGGATACGTAAAAATGTACTGGAAGACATTGAAAATGGGAGGAATTTTGAAGTTGAGTATATATTCAAATTATCTGATTTTTTATGGTATAGTACCTCATAAAATATTCGCCAATAAAAAAAGCAAGGGGCGAACATAATTTCCGTTAATAATGAAAGTGTATTCGAAGAAACTAAATTTAAAAGATGAGGTGGATTATGAATAGACTGATAATAATGCTTTGTCTGATAACATATCCAGTAAAATACTTCTATCTTGTGATTCAACTGTTACAATATCAGGCCGACAGCCTGCTTGTCTGAACGTCAAACGCTGTCAATTAGCTCAAAAAATTATCTGTTTCAATTTAATGCGTAAAAGGTTATATTATTATATATAAGCGGAAACATTGATGACAAGGAGAATGTCCATGAGCAAATACAATATTCACAGTGACTTTAAAAAATATGAAAATACGAAACTTCCTTTATCTCCTTTGCTTTTACCTCTTATAAATATTTTCCTGTCAAAAAGCGTTAATAAAATAAAACCTGCCGAGGGTGTGAGCTTGACAAAGGAAAAAATTACAGGCTATCAAAACGGATTGATTGAGCTGACAATTTACGCACCAAAGGATATTGATAAAAGCGCACCTTGCCTTATTTATTTTCACGGAGGAGCCTTTGCCCTCAAAGCGGCGCCTTATCACAAGAATTTAGTCTGCCAATATGCATTAAGGACACCCTGCAAAGTGATTTTCGTGGATTATAGATTGGCACCTAAATATGCTTTCCCTGTGGGCGTTGAAGATTGCTATGCCGCCTTTGAATGGGTTTGCAAAAACGCGGAAGTTCTTGGTATTGATAAAAATAAAATAGCTGTCGGAGGGGACAGTGCGGGTGGCGCGCTTGCTGCTGCCGTCAGTATTATGGCCCGCGATAGAAAAGCACCTGAAATATGTTTTCAAATGCTAATTTATCCTGTAACAGATGCAAGACAGATTACCAAATCCATTAAAAATTACATAGATACTCCTATGTGGAATTCAAAGCTTAATAAAAAAATGTGGGAATTGTATCTCAGAAATGGAGTGTATGGTAAAAGAGAATATGCATCTCCTATGGAGGCAGCTTCTTTTGAAAATTTACCGGATTCTTATGTTGAAGTATCAGAATTTGACTGTTTAAGCGACGAAGGAGTAAATTTCGCAGAAGCCTTGCAGTCAAGCGGAATTCATGTTGAATTGTATAAAACCGCAGGAACGGTTCACGGATTCGAGATTGCAGAAAAAAGTGAAATTGTAACTCAGAGTGTGGCGAAAAGGATTCTGGCTTTGAGAAAAGCCTTTAAGCTTTGATTGTCAAGTCCCACTATCTTCACTTTTTCTGAAGGCTTGCCGGAAAACCGGCGAGTTTTTATTTTGTTTAAATTGCGATATAAGTTAAATGAAAAAGTAAATTCATTTTCTAAAATAAATTGTATGCATTTCATATCTTATAATTCTCAGATAGACACAATAAATTACAAATATCTACTCAATATTTTACATTTCTTTTTACACTTCAGGATATACAATAAAAATATGTTCAGGCGTTGTCCGTGAGACTTTATCTGCATTCTATTATAAATAATACCGGTGGCTGTACTTTAAGCTGCTGGTGAAGCCATGCAAAATATTCCCGAAACTTTCAAAAATAAGGAGGAGGATGTCTGATAGGTGGATTTCATATGGTAAACTCTGCAGCCATTTACGGCCGGATACGTGGTATAATGTAAAAGTTTATCAGTAATCAAAATTATCAAGTGATAAAAGGGGAGGCTTTGTCCCACTTTTATTTTTTGTATCATCCTTTTCGAAAGTGTGAAGTTACATGTGAAGGCTATCTTTGAGAAAAATTATTATGGGGACTAAAATATGGAAAAGATTTGGAAGGCCAGCTGGATTATAGATGGGCTTTTTGAAGGTTTAACGCCGCTGAATGTGTTTCATAAGCAGTTGGATACAAGGGAAGCACCGAAACATATGGAGCATTTAAAAAACCATCATATGCTTGTCCGCAAGGAATTTGTGCTAACCAGGAGCATTGGCCATAGTTATTTGGATATTTCGGCAGATGATTACTATAAGCTTTATATAAATGGCAGATTCATCGGACAGGGTCCTGCACCCGCATACCATTTCCAGTACAACTATAACCGGTACGAAGTTTCCAAATATTTGAGAAAAGGAAATAATGTAATTGCAGTGCACGTATACTACCAGGGTCTGGTGAACAGGGTCTGGAACAGTGGGGATTACAGGCAGGGTCTTATTGCGGAGCTGTTTGTTTCGGATAAGCTGTATCTGAAAACCGACGCTACCTGGAAATACACAAGGGCCAATGAGTTTGTCGGAACTGAAGTCTTTGGCTACGAAACCCAGTATAACGAAAATATTGATCAGAGACTAAAAGAGTCTGGCTGGAGAGAATGCGGATATCCGGATGAAATCTGGCAGAAGGCTTGTGTCAAGCTAAAGGATGATCACAGGCTGATCATACAGCAGACACCGCCTCTCGAGATTTATGAAATAAAGCCCATGAAGGTGGTAAGCCTGGCAGAGGGACACTATTTGATAGATTTTGGACAGGAAATTACGGGCCAGTTCAAAATGCGGGCCCGCGGGGAGCCAGGGCAGACTATTGAGGTTTTATGCGGAGAAGAATTGGAAGAGAATGATTTCAGGCATGTTCGTTTTAAGCTGCGCTGCAATTGTATCTATCGGGAGCTGTGGACCCTGTCGGGCGGGGATGATGTGCTGGAATATTATGATTACAAGGCCTTTCGCTATGCGGAAGTGGTGGGACCGGCCCAGTGCTTTGAGCCAGACAGCTTTTCAGCCATAGTCCGGCATTACCCTTTTGCAGAGGACCGGTGTATATTCCATTCTTCAAGTCCTCTGCTGAATGCTGTATGGGGAATATGTAAAAACGGTGTAAAATATGGGGCACAGGAAGTTTTTGTAGATTGCCCCAGCAGAGAAAAGGGTCAGTATTTGGGAGACGCTACCGTTACAACCCATGCCCATTTATATCTTTCGGGAGATTTAAGATTATTTAAAAAAACCCTCCAGGATTTTGCAGCCTCTTCCTTTATCTGTCCCGGGCTTATGGCGGTGGCGCCCGGAAGCTTTATGCAGGAGATTGCAGATTTTTCCCTCCAATGGCCGCTGCAGCTTTTGAATTATTATCATCAGAGTGGGGAGCTTGCGTTTTTAGAAGAGATGTACCCGGTTGCAGAAGGGATCCTGCAATATTTTAAAAAGTTTCAGAGAACTGACGGACTTTTAGAGAATGTTAAAGAAAAGTGGAACCTTGTAGATTGGCCTCAAAATTTGCGGGATGAATATGATTTTGATCTTTCGGAGGTCGTGGGTGAGGGCTGCCATAATGTTATCAATTCTTTTTACATAGGTGCGGTTAAAACTGTAAATGAAATCAAAAGAATTCTTGGAGATAGGAACCTCTATGACTTGCCAAGGCTTGAGAAAGCTTATCAAAAAGCTTTTTACCGTGAAGAGCTTAAATTATTTGCAGACTCCACGGTTTCAGGCCACACTTCGCTTCATTCAAATATGCTGGCCTTGTTTTTCGGGCTTGCACCGGAAGAAGCAAAAAACAGCATTGTTGAGCTGATTAAGGACAAAAAATTAAATTGTGGAGTATACAATACTTATTTTCTTTTGAAGGGTCTTGCAAATGCCGGAGAATATGAGCTGATCTACCAGCTGATAACCTTGGAGGATATCCATTCCTGGGGGAATATGCTGAAGGAAGGTGCCACTACCTGCTTTGAGGCATGGGGAAAGGATCAGAAGTGGAATACCAGCTTATGTCATCCGTGGGCAAGCAGCCCGATTCCGGTGATCATAGAAGATATACTCGGACTTAAGCCTTTAAAACCCGGTTGGGAAGAGATTTCCTTTACGCCCCATATTCCTGCAGTGTTAGAACATATAAGCCTTGAGATTCAGACCGTAAAGGGACGCATCAGGGTCTCCTGTGTGTCCGGAAAAGCTGAAATATTCGCGCCAGAGGGTATCAAAATCTCATATGCAAACGGATAAATGCTCAGAAACAAATTCAGGCCTTGTATACTGTTTTTAAAACCCAATTTTGTACAAAAATAAACTAAATCGTGTACATTTTAAATCCATGAAATCATTGTATGATAGTTTCAGAAGAGGAATTACAAAGTTTAGTCTTAATTAATTTCAGAGAGGATATTTTTTATGGGGTCGCAAAAATTAATGAACTACGGGTCTGAAACAGCCGCACCGCATGGGGTCATGCGTTTAAAAAGAATCTATGCACAGCATATAAAAAGAAGTTTGCCGCTTTATATCATGTTTTTTCCTATCATTATTTATTATACGATTTTCCGGTATATTCCCATCAGTGGGCTGATCATTGCTTTTAAAGATTACAGAATCCTGGATGGGATCCTGGGAAGCCAGTGGGTTGGATTTGAAAATTTTAAATTACTTTTTTCAAATCCTTACTGTCTGAAAGTAATATACAATACGGTATTCCTGAGGCTGGTCGGTATCATTGTAGGTTTTCCAGTGCCAATCATTCTGGCGATACTGATCAATGAAATTAAAAAGAAGTGGTTTAAATCATCGGTACAGACCTTGATATATCTTCCATACTTTCTATCCTGGGTAATCGTGGCAGGAATGATTGTTACAATCTTCGGGCAGGGGAATGGAAGCATTCTCAATCACTACATAAAGATGCTTACAGGGAATACAGTACCTTTTTTGAATACACCGCATTCCTGGATTATGATATTTGTTGGGTCAGGTATATGGAAGGAGGCAGGGTTTAATGCAATTCTATTTTTATCAGCGCTGACGGCCATAGATCCTGCACTATACGAATCGGCTGCATTGGACGGCGCAGGAAAATTGAAACAGATATGGCATGTCACACTGCCTGGAATCACATCAACAATTATCGTGGTATTGATACTGGCATTGGGAAGAGTGATGCAGATGGGCTTCGATCAGATTTATATGTTACAGAATGCAGCTGTGAACGATGTAGCCGATGTTATTGTTACCTATATATTCCGTGTGGGAATACAGCAAGGCAATTACAGCCTTACATCGGCCATGTCGCTTTTGGAGTCATTGATTGGATTTTTATTTATATTTACATCAAATAAGATCGCCGGTAAGTTTGGCGAGAGCTTATGGTAAGGGGAGGAGCAATCATGAAAGCATCCAGGGAAGAAAAAATATTTTATGCATTTTGCTATATACTTTTGACACTGGCAGCCTTATCCTGCCTGATTCCGTTGCTGAATCTGTTTTCAATATCTGTCAGCAGCGCGGATGCCGTAGTATCGGGGAAAGTCAGCATTTTACCTGTGGAATGGAGTCTGGAGTCCTATAAAACATTATTTAAAATATCCCCTATTCTAGGAGCGTTTAAAAACAGTCTGCTCCTCACTGTGGCAGGTGTGATTCTAAATCTTGTTTTTTCCATCCTGACCGCCTATCCGTTGTCACGTCCATATTTTAAAGGCCGTGCCTTTTTCAGCAAGTTCATTGTTTTTACCATGCTGATATCGGGAGGCATTTTACCAAATTTTATCCTGATGAAATCCTTAGGGCTGATAAACAGTTATGGTTCAGTTTGGCTGATTACTCTGATCAGTACGTATAATGTACTCATTATGAAGACGTTCTTTCAGAATATTCCCATAGAATTAAGCGAGGCGGCATATGTTGACGGCTGTGGGGAATTCAGGCTTATGCTCCAGATCATATTGCCGCTTTCAAAAGCATTATTGGCTACTATGACGTTATTTTACATGGTAGCAAACTGGAATGAATTTTTAAATACGCTTATGTTTATTGCCGACCCCAAGAAATATACTATGACAGTGGTTGTACAGGAGATGATCAGAAACAGCACAATGCTTACGGACGCCGCTTTTCTGGATCCGGAAACCGCGAAAAATATGACCGGTGATGGTATCCAGGCAGCAGGTATATTTGTTATGATGCTTCCGATGCTTTGTGTCTATCCTTTCCTGCAAAGGTTTTTTATCAAGGGGGTGATGCTTGGTTCAATAAAAGGGTAGTATTTTAAAATTTATTTAAAAAAAGGTAGCATTTTTAGTTTATTCAAACCAAAATTTTAAGGAGGAAAATGAAATGAAAATGAGTGGAAAAGCAAAGAAATTCGTGTCCATGTCACTTGCGGCTGTTTTATCGTTTGCTTTGGTTCTGACAGGCTGTGGCGGAAAAAACAGCGAAAATAGCAGTACTGACAGTTCTGCGGCTGCACAATCTTCACAGTCGGGTGCACAGTCTGAAAATCGGGGAAGTATAACCGTTTCCGTTTATGATCGCGGGAATATTCCATCCAGTGAAGGAACTGTTATCGATAACAGGTGGACGAAGTGGATTAATGAAAATGGTCCTGTGGATGTAACCTATGTAGCAATCCCAAGATCAGATCCGGGACAGAAGTTCGGAATACTTTTCGCTTCGGGAACTGCACCGGATTTATGTCTGGAATATGATCCAACCTTAAAACAGCCGTATTATCAGCAGGGTTTGATGATGCCCATCGGTGATTTGATTGAAAAATACAGTACGACATATAAGGAATGGATGAAAGAGAACCCCGCACTTGAAAAGGTTGGAACCATGGATGACGGAAAATTGTATCAGATCGGAAGAGTGATGGAAAACGCTCCTTTGGATGGTTTATACATAAGAAAGGATTGGCTGGATAAGCTGAATCTAAAAGTACCTGCAACCATAGACGAACTGATAAACGTGGCTAAAGCATTCACGGGAAAGGACCTGAATGGCAGCGGTAAAGCAGATTCAATAGGCTTTGCGGAAGTTCTGGGAGGTGAAACAAGCAGGATGATTTTCGGCTTCAACACTCCGACTACAAAAATTGCAGGTTTCCCTTATACGGTCAAGGGAGAGGATTTGGTATATGACACAAAACCTTTGCTTGAGTGGACGAAATTCAGAAAAGCGATTTACGATACCGGAGCCTGCGACAAGGAATTCCTCATGGATAAAAACGGAGCCAAGGCCACACAGGATATTACTGCAGGCAGAGTAGGTATTATTTGTGCTCAAGAAAATCAAATGATTCCCGGTTTGGCAACATTGAAAAAGAATGTACCTTCTGCAGAGATCATCCCAATAGAACTTCCTGAAACACCGGTGGGTAAATTTAACGCCATTATTGCGAACACGGTTCAGGCTGTTGGATTTATCAACTCAAAATGCAAAGATCCCGAATCGGTTATAAAATATATTGATTTTATGGCACTGGAAAGCACAAAAAAAACCTTGAAGTTTGGAATAGAAGGCACACACTATAAAATGGCAGATGACTATCCTCAAATTATAGATGCGGACAAATATAAAACGGAAGTAAGTTATACAGGAGATTTATATATGGCTTGTTCCCGTGAAGTATTCAACAACCCGCACGGACCCTATGATTTGAATGATCCGATTCAGAAAGAGCAGTCCGCACTCTGGGATGCTGACAGAAAAACATATTTCAATACAAAAATTGCATACCCCGGTGTTACCTATAGCGAAGATATTCCGGCACTTTCAAATGATATGGCTAAAAATTACAACAGTATCATGCAGCAGCTTACCGATATCTGGAATAAAGCCATTATCAGCGGCAGCGCATATACGCCGGAACAGGCAGAAAAGGATATGAATGATCTGTGGGATAAAACAGGCGGCAAGGATATTAACTCCTTCTATAGTGACTGGTACAAAAATAAGAAATCGACTTCAATACTTAGCAATGACTTGTACCAGCTTCTGGATAAGGAAATTTCAGACAGAAAATTGAGCTGGTAAAAACAAGTATAGTATAATTCACTATTATAAAATTCATAAAAAGGTCCTGATTTGATCGACATCGTTCACAATTCAGGACTTTTTATGAATTTTGAACGGGGTGAGTTCTCCATGCTATAATGGGAGAAATAGGACAGGAGTAGATGCTATGTACCGTGTATTGATTGTAGATGATGAACCTTGGGCGTTGGTTGTGATCAGAAAAATATTTAACTGGGAGGAAAATGGTTTCGAGGTTATTGGAGAGACCACCAGTTCTAAAAAGGCAATAGATATCATCAGTTCAGAACATCCTGACGTGGTTTTCACCGACATCCGGATGCCAAATTTTGATGGAATAGAGCTCATAAAGATCATCCGGCAAAAGAAGATTGATACCGAATTTATCATTATCAGCGGTTTCGCTGAATTTTCCTATGCGCTGGAGGCAATTCACAACGGTGCACTGGATTATTGTCTGAAGCCTATGGACCCATCCAAAACAGATGAATTACTGAAAAAAATTTATGTTTACCTTGAAAATAAAAGAAGCCTCCAAAATAATGAATTAATGGAGGTGATAAAGGGTACTTCAGGACGAAAAAGTGCAGTGATAGATGACTTCTTACATAAGTACACTCAAGGTGTATGGTTTTCCATGGTAGTATATTCTGAAAATGAGAATGATAATGTAAAAAATTCAAAGGGACTGGAAGGTTATCATCTTCTGGGAATCAAGGTAGGAGTAAATAAATACCAGTACATTGTGAACATGGAGGATAATGCAGCATCAGATAAAATGGAGGAAGAGTTATTTAAAAAGCCGGATATTATAAGTGCCGGCATCAGCACCAGGGTGGAAAAAGCGGAAGATTTTCAGAAATTGGTTAAAGAAGCTGATATTGCGGCGCTAAAGACATTTGTCAGCGGCGAAAAAGGAGTGTTTTTCTATACAAACAATATCCAGATACTAAAACCTGTATTGAATAAGATATCCAATGCTGTAACAAATAGAAAGTTTGAATTGCTTCAGGGCATACTTGAGGAGCTGCAGGAATTATTCGTGGTGCAGGGACTTGGCATGTCTGAAGTCATCTATTTTTGGAATCAGATTGTCAGCATTATGGATAACAAATTTGAGGATAAAAGTACATACTTTAATCTGGAATTTTTAAATTATTCTGAGTTGTGTACCCGGTTTAAGGATTTTAAATCCTTATGCGGGTATTTGCAGGAAGTATTTAATGAATTGGGTCCGGATAAGGTCATGTCTCTTTGTGATCAGGAAATCAATGCATCTTTTATTAAAATGGTGGAGTATATCAAAGCTAATTTCAGTCAGGAATTGTATCTTAAGGAACTGGCGGTCAAATTTTATATTAACCAGTTTTATTGCTGTGAACTTTTTAAAAAATTTATCGGGAAGACATTTTCCGAATTTATTGCCAGTCTCAGAACGGAAAAAGCTTGTGAGCTGATGGTGACTACCGATCTTTCAATAGAAAGAGTGGCAGAAATAGTGGGCTATAACGACTATTACTACTTCAACAAGGTATTTAAGAAATATTGCGGCATGCCTCCTGCAAAATACCGGAAAAACCACACAAAATAACTGAGAGAGAGGGTGTAGCTTTGGGTATGAACAAGTTCAAACTTAAATACCAGATTGCTTTCCTTGTTGGAGTTTCTGTTGTCCTTATGATACTGGTCCAGCTTTTTTACTATTACAGATTTTATACACTTACCCGGGAAAGGGCTATAAATTATGAAAGTACGATTATTAATCAGACAACTATAAAAATAAATTCTATTTTTAAGGATGTGGAATCTGCAGCCAATGTCATTGCCTACAATAAGCATATACAGGATTTTATATATTCCGATAATCATGTTGAGCGCTCATTAATCCTTGAACCCTTTGCATCGGATGTATTAGGAGATGTAAAATCCTTAAATCCCAACATATACAGTGTCTGGATTACAGATAACAAGGGAAGGATTACAGCTACCTTTTTAGATTATAACTCGGATATCCACACCAGGCTTCAAAATAAATACAATTATAATGAGGACAGCTTCAAATCGCCAACGTTTACAAATGTTTTCAAAGATAACAGCACAGGAAGGTTTTTCTTTTTTTATATAAGTCCCATCGTAGATACAAACGGCAGGATAGATTTATTCAAAAAAATCGGCGTATGTACCGTCATGATTGATACCTCCACAATACAGGAACTTATTGCAACGATGGACCTCACGCCCAATGCATTGTTCATTGTACTGGATGGCGAAAACAGGGTCGTTGCATCCAATAATAAAATGGAGCAGGGTGAATTGTTTTACGATATCACACTTGGAAGTCAAATGGGCTCTGAGGACAGCAAGACTGTTATGTATAAAAACAACAAAGTCATTCTGCAGCAAAAAGACCTGGGAATGGCAGGGTGGAAGATTGTAAGCGTGCTTCCTATGAGCGAATTGACCAGTGACATGCAGTCCATGAAGAGTTTTGGCATTATGACGGGCATAATTTTATTGGTTATTCTGGTGTCCATAGGATATTTATTTATGAGAAATATAACGGATCCGGTGATTGGACTCGTAAAGGATATGAAGAAAATCGGCGTAAGCAATATTGGATTCAGACTGCGTGTTCAGTCAACCAATGAAGTTGGCATATTAGCCATGGATATTAATAAAATGCTGGATCAAATTGAGGATATGACGAGGAGGATTTTCAATTCTCAGACCAGATTGTATGAAATGGAATTGTCCAAAAAGCAAGCAGAATTTTCTGCGCTTCAAAGTCAGATCAACCCCCATTTCCTTTATAATACCCTGAACTGTATCAGCGGTATGGGCCTGGCCAACGGAATTACGGAAATTGCCTGTATTTCTTCAAGTATGTCCAATATTTTCAGATACAGCATACGGAAGGATGAACTCGTTTTTATCCGGGAGGAAGTGGCGTGTATCAGTGAATACCTTTACATCGTCGGCCTGAGGTATGGAAACAGGTACTCTTTAAAAGTAGATGTGCCCGACTCTATTATGGACTTTAAGACCTTGAAAATGATTTTTCAGCCTGTTGTGGAAAATGCATTATATCACGGACTTGAGAAAATGGAAGAAGGCGGGCGGTTAAGCATTAAAGGCTTTCGTAATGAAGCAGGAGATATATGCTTTGAGGTGAAGGATAATGGTGCCGGAATAGAGGAAGCCAGGCTTGAAGAAATCCGAAACAGGCTGGATAGCTTTTCCCATTGTACGGAAAATGGCGATTCAAGGGGTGTAGGGATAGTGAATATTCAGAGAAGAATTAGACTCACCTTCGGTGAAAAATATGGTTTGTTCATATATAGCAAATTGAATGAGGGGACAAAAGTGGTAATATTAATGCCTGCTTTTTGAGTGACGGATTGGCAGCAATGGTTCAGGGATACTCTAAGGTTATGATATTGCTTACATTCGAGCAAAAATAATGCAGGTGTTTGGGTTAAGACCAAATAAATAAGATAAGTGAAAGGGAGTAATATATAAATATGAGTACCAATAAAAAATTTGTTGATATTGCACAACAGCTTAAACCTGAAATAAATAAAACGACTGTTTTCCCGAAGCGTTTAATTGAAGTTGTTGGTGATAAGGACGTATTTCAAGGATGGAGAATTAATAATTTAGAAGAAATCGAAAATTTAGAACTAAAATCTTTTGGTAAAAATGAGAGCTTTGTTATTGATTTTGGAGATCATCAGGTGGGTTATATTAACTTATCAATAAAGGCTGTAGGCAGCCCTCCAGATGCTCCTCTCAGGTTGAAGCTGATTTTTGGAGAGATGCCTTGTGAAATTGCAGAATCTTTTGACAATTATGACGGAAGGCTGAGCCGCTCCTGGCTTCAGGATGAACTCGTCAATATTGATGTCCTTCCCTGTGAGATACAATTACCCAGACGGTACAGTTTCCGGTATTTGAAGATTATTGTCATTGACACCTCAAAAAAATATAAAGTGGCATTTTCAAATATTTATATTACTTCGGTTACATCAGCAGATGTATCAAAAATTGAACAATTAGAAGATACCATTCAAGAAGATTTGAGAGTCATGGATAATATCAGCATAAAGACACTTCGGGATTGCATGCAATCAGTATTTGAAGACGGGCCGAAGAGAGACAGGAGATTATGGATAGGTGATTTAAGACTGCAAGCTCTGGCAAATTATCATACTTTTAAAAATTATAACCTTGTAAAGCGCTGTCTTTATCTTTTTGGGGGGATGACTCTTAAAAGCGGCCATATTGGAGCATGCGTCTTTATAGAACCACAACCTTTAGTGGATGATATTTATCTTTACGATTACTCCCTCTTCTTTGTAGCAAGTTTGTATGATTATTACACAGCAACAAATGATATGGATACTTTAGATAAACTTTGGCCTGTTGCCTTAAAACAATTAGAGCTTGCTTTGGAAAGATTGAATGAAAAAGGGATAGTTAAAGATGATCCGTCATGGTGGTGTTTTATCGATTGGCATAATGAGCTCAATAAGCAGGCATCTGCACAGGCTGTTCTTATATACTGCCTGAAAAGGGGACTTTATCTGGCAAAAGAGTTAAAACAGAACAAGGTCATAGATTTTATCAAATATAAAATTGATTTTGTATCAAAAGCAGCAATTGAGCACCTATGGATTAGCGAAAAAGGATTTTTTATCAGTGGTGAAAACGCGCAAATATCCTGGGCATCACAAATCTGGATGGTACTTGCAGAAGTTTTCAGTAAAAATGAAAATGCAAATTTATTAGAAAGATTGTTTATAGATCCACCAGCAATTAAAATGAATACTCCCTATATGTATCATCATTTTGTTGATGCACTGTTCCTATGCGGTATGAAGGAAAAGGCATTGGAACAAATGAGGGGATATTGGGGTGAAATGGTAAAGGATGGAGCTGATTGTTTCTGGGAATCGTACAACCCTGAAGACAAATTCTTTTCGCCATATGGAAGTAATGTCATAAACAGCTACTGCCATGCATGGAGCTGTACTCCCGCATATTTTATAAGAAAGTTCCTGCGTTAAAACAAGGAACAGCTTTTCAACTCTACAAACCCAAAATAGTACAAAAGAATCTGAGATTTATACATTAAATCCTATGGAAATGGATGGTATCATGAGTTCAAATTCATTGTTTTTACCATCATCATTTCCTGTATAGGAACCATGTTTAATAAAAGATGGGAGGATCTGCTTGATTTTGGGTTAAGACCAATTAAATAAGAAAAGTGAAGGGGAGTGACATATAATATGTGTATGTTTTTAAAAACAGGGATCAGAAAGTATGTGGCACAATTCTTGGCAGTTTCAATGGTACTTTGCATGTTTACAGTAGTCCAACCTGCATACGCGGCTGCAACTACAGCAAATGTTACAGTAAATGCCAATGTTACCGGCAATAAAATCTCGCAGCTCCTGATAGGTGGATTCTCTGAAGACCTGCATTTGGAAGTTGACGGAGGCTTTTATGCAGAAAAGGTTTTTAATCGCTCGTTTGAATTTAATTCCGGTGATGGGGCAGGCTATAATACTCCCCTCGCAGGGTGGACACAGGTTAACCGTAATGGCGGCACAGGAACAATTACAGTGGAAAACAGCAGCCCGCTTAACTCCGTCAATACCCATTATGTGCATATAAATGTTTCGAATGCAGGAAGTGGGGTGGGATTGTCCAATTCCGGGTGGTATGGACTGAGTACGGTAGCCGGAACTACATATAATTATTCCATCTATGCTAAAAGAGGAGCAAATTTCAGCTCATCCTTAACTCTGGAAATTGACAGCCAGGGAGGTACAAACTATGGCACTGCTGCTGTAAGCTCTCTTACTGCAGATTGGGTTAAGTATACAGGCAGCATTACTGCCAATACCACTGACCAAAATGCACAATTGGTAGTAGTGGCTAATGGAACAGGGGATGTATATTTGGACTTTATTTCGTTATTTCCAAGTACAACCTTTAAAAATCGTCCAAATGGTATAAGAAATGACATTGGAACTGCGCTTGAGGATCTGCATTATAAGTTCATCCGTTTTCCAGGCGGTTGTATAATACATCAATATACTTACCAATATAATTGGAAGGATCAGATAGGGCCTGTTGAAGGCCGCAAGGAGTATTCCAATACGGCCTGGAATACAGCTGAGCCAAAAGAGCATATATCAAATGGATTCGGAATGTATGAGTGGCTGCAGTTATGTGAAGATATAGGCGCGGTTGCCGTACCATGTCTTCCTGTTGGTGCAAAATGCGGAGGCGGTGCTCTTGACCCTGCCAGTGCAGAAATGGCTCAGCTCACACAGGATACTCTGGACTTTGTAGAGTTCTGCAACGGCGATGCTGCGACAACCTGGGGGGCAAAACGTGCTGCTATGGGACATCCGGCACCGTTTAACATCCAGTACCTTGGTTTGGGAAACGAGGAGAATGATACTCCTAATTTAAGAGCGGATCTCGCAAAAATATATAATGCGGTTCATGAAGCTTATCCCTCACTCAATCTGATAAATACCGCATTTTGGGTTGGTCAGGAAAACAATGGATATGACTTTAACGCAAGCTTAAATGCGTATGGAAGTGATGCTCACTATTATTTTAACAGAGGTTCTCTTAGCTGGATAGATTTCATTAATAGCTATAACCGCTCCTATCCGCAGGTGATATTGGGAGAATATGGCTCCAATACAAGGAATGGAGAACTCGAAGATGCTATTGATACTGCCAGGGATAAAGCGGTATTCGAGAAAAATGGTGATATTCTAAGTATGTCCTCCTGGACACTTCTAAGAAAAGTAATAGACTTTGATAATGCCAACGTGTTTAAAACTGCTAATTACCACGTAGATAAGATGTGGTCGGAAAATTTGGCAGATTATAATGTGCAGTTCAAACAATCCGGAGATTCAAACCTTGTAGTTGTGGCAGGTAAAGATGCGGAAACCGGTGACCTGATTCTAAAGCTTATCAATAACAGCGCCAATGATATCAGCTCCACTGTCGCAATCAACGGTATGTCGGATATTTCCCCTGCTGCGGATGTTACTTATGTAAAACCTATAACTCCAGGGAACAGAGCAGCCCTTGACAGCTATTTATATAATGGTATTGACAAAGGTTACAGTGTAGATAGGAATGAAATCAGCACGGGTAAAACCACTGCCACTGTAAGCAGTAATCAACTCACTTATTCAAGTCCGGCTTACTCTATGGCTGTTGTCAGAGTTCACGGTAATATTTCTTCTACCCATGATACTATATATGAGGCAGAAAATTTTAACGGTGGAGCTGCCATAACCAGCGGCCGTGTAAAGACAGCTGTCAAAGAGCTTAATACTTCCAGTAGTGATTTCTGGAGCAGGGCTGATTTACAGGGAGTTAACGAATTTATTCAATATAATGATGTTAACGTTGTTGCCGCGGGTACCTATAATGTTAAGGTTGGTATTAAAAAGGATACTAACCGGGCCATTACCCAATTGTCAATTGACGGTGTCGATCAGGGTTCACCCATTGACCAGTATGACTCTACAGCAGTTAATCAAGAGGTTGATTTGGGTACGGTGACTTTAAGTGGCGGCAAGCATACCTTTAAATTTAAAGTAACTGATAAGAACCCGGCTTCTTCAAGCTATACGTCAGCTGTAGACTATATCCTGCTCAATGATGCTGATAACTTTAACACCATGTCCACCGGCAGTGCACCTTTGGGCTGGACACTGGACACAAGCGGGGGCACAGTTACGGTACAGGAGGTTCCGAGTTCTGCCGATAAGAGTGTATTGATGAGCAAGTCTGACGCTGCGGCAGGTAGGAAGACGTCCATGTTAAAGACGTTTAACCCATTAAGTGGCATAGTGACAATAGAGGCAAAAGTCAAAAGAGATACTACTGCAAATGTGTGGTATTTGCCTAATATCTACAGCAGTGATGGAACTATGGCAGAATCTGTTATATTTGATAATGGCGATATTAAGGCATATAACGGAGGAATATGGCAAACTGTACAACCATTTACTGCAGATACGTGGTATACTCTGAAATTAATAATAAATACTGATACCGATTTATTTGATTTGTATATAGATGGTGTTAAGAAGGTTGATCAGCTTACACTTGGAAATGCGGTTACAGATATAAGCAAAATAGAATTCTATGCAGCAGATGGTAACACAGGTGATACATATGTGGACATTGAAAATGATCCATATTCATTCAGTGAAGCCACATTAAGCGGTTTGGCAATAAGCAAGGGGACTTTGTCACCAACATTTACACCTGGTATTATGAGCTATAATGCCGGCACTGTTGCAAACAATGTATCAAGCATAGATATTACGCCAACAGTGACATCTTCAGTATACCGGAGTCTGACAGTAAACGGTGCAGCCTCAGTGTCGGGAGCTGTAAGCTATGTTAGTCTTGCGGAGGGAGAAAACATTATCCCCGTGGTGGTAACAGCACAGGATGGTACAATTGCCACATACACAATAGTCATCACAAGAGCAGTATTTCAAAGCAGTGATGCTGCATTAAGCGGTTTGGTAATCAGTCAGGGGACTTTGTCACCGGCATTTGGTTCAGGTACTCGTAACTATAAAGTCCTGGTCGGTAACAATGTATCAACCATAGATATTACACCAACAGCGAACTCGGCAGTTTACCGGACACTGACAGTAAACGGTGCAGCCTCAGCGTCAGGAACTGTAAGCAGTGTGAATCTTACGGTTGGATTAAACAGTATACCGGTGGTGGTTACGGCACAGGATGGTACAACTGCCGCATATACAATAGACATCACAAGAGAAGTAACTCCCAGTACCGCAAACTTTAACACCATGACCACCGGCAGCGCACCTTTGGGATGGAACCTGGACACAAGTGCAGGTACAGTAACTGTGCAGGAGGTTCCGAGTGCTGCTGATAAGAGTGTACTGATTAGTAAAACCGGTAATGCGACAGGCTCGAAAACGACCATGTACAAGGTGCTTGATCCACTAAGCGGTATAGTTACAATAGAAGCAAAAGTCAGAAGAGAAGCTGCCGGAAGTTTATGGTGTTTGCCTTATGCATATGGCAGTGATGGAGCCATAGCAGTATCCATACAATTTGATAATGGCAATATTAAGGTATACAACGGAGGCTGGCAAACTATACAGCCATATACGGCAGGTACGTGGTATACGCTGAAAGAAGTAATAGATACTGATACCGATAAATTTGATTTGTATATAGATGGTGTTAAGAAGGTTACTCAGGGTGTACTTAGAAGCGCTGTTACAGATATAAGCAAAATAGAATTTTATGCTGCAGATTTTAACACGGGTAATACATATGTGGACATTGACAATCAGCCATTTTTAGAAACAAGTGATGCTACACTAAGCAATCTGACAATAAGTCAAGGGACCCTGTCACCAATATTTACACCAGATACCAAGAACTATACAGCCACTGTTGCAAACAATGTATCAAGCATAGATATTACGCCGACAGCAAACTCTTCAGGATACCGGAGCCTGACTGTAAACGGTGTGCCCTCTTCATCGGGAGCTATAAGCAGTGTGAGTCTTGTACCCGGAGAAAACAGTATCCCGGTGGCAGTTACAGCACAGGATGGTACAATTGCCACATACACAATAGACGTCACAAGATTAACAGGTCTGAGCAGCGATGCGACATTAAGC
>NZ_AORV01000065.1 GCF_000350485.1 Ruminiclostridium cellobioparum subsp. termitidis CT1112 | reverse complement strand
AACGGCGGAGGGAACAACAGCGGAGGAAATAATGGCGGAGGAAATAATGGCGGAGGAAATAACGGCAGTGGAAATAGCGGAAGCAGCACAAATAGTAAACCTGTTCAGACTCCTGCCGCCGAAGATACCGGCGTTATTATACTGGTTAACGGTAAAACCCAGAATGCGGCAACTGTTACTACAGCAAAAGTGGACGGCAAGTCGGTTTTAACTTTCACCATTGATGAAAATAAAGTAAAAGAAAAAATAGAGCAGGAAGGGAATAATGCAATTGTTACAATTCCCGTCAAAAAATCTGCTGATATATACGTAAGCAAGCTAAATGGGCAGATTGTAAAATACATGGAATCAAAACGGGCCATACTGGAAATCAAAACAGAAAATGCCATATACACTATACCGGCAGCACAAATAAATATTGATGATTTAAGTGAGAAGCTTGGCAGGCAGACAGCGCTTAAGGATATCACCGTTGACATAAAAATTTCGGCTTCTTCGGATGACACTGCCAAACTTGTTGAAGATACCGCAAACAGCAAAGGCTATAAGGTTGTTGTAAATCCGGTTGACTTTGATATTACCTGCTACAAGGGAAGTTCATCAGTGGCTGTAACAAAATTCAACGGTTATGTTGAGAGGATGCTTGCTGTTCCCCAGGGAGCAGATACATCCAAAATAACTACAGGAGTGGTATATAATTCAAACGGTACCTTCTCACATGTACCGACTCAAATTACGGTTGTAGACGGAAAATACTATGCCAGAATAAACAGCTTAACCAATAGCTCCTATTCTGTAATATGGAGCCCCAGAACTTTTGCCGACGTTGAAAAGCATTGGGCTAAAGACGCTGTTGATGATATGGGCTCAAGACTTGTAATTACCGGCAGCGCCAACGGAATGTTCGAACCGCAAAAAGATATTACCAGAGCGGAATTTGCAGCAATTGTTGTAAACGGACTTGGATTAATGCGTCCCGGAACGGGAAAATCCAACTTTACTGATGTGCAAAAGGATAAGTGGTATTATGACGCGGTATTCATTGCAAGTGAGTATGGTCTGGTGGCAGGCTACGGCAATGGAAAATTCGGACCAAATGATAAGGTGACCCGTGAACAGGCTATGGCCATTATTTCAAAGGCAATGGATATTACAGGCTTGAAGGTTCAATTGGCTTCCGGGGAACAGGAAAAGCTGCTGTCGGCATTTAAGGATGGAACTAAAGCCGCAGGATATTCTAAAGCAGCAATAGCTGCATGCCTTAAAGCTGAATTGGTCAAGGGACAAAGCAATGGTATTATAGCACCAAAGTCCAATATCACAAAGGCTGAGGTAGCTGTTATCGTCAGAAATCTATTGCAAAAATCAAAGCTTATATAAAAACCTAATAAATGGAAAGTAGTTTTTAGTTTATTTATATTCATTTGGTATTGCCTGCCTTGAGGATGAAACCTCAAGACAGGCAATTTTTTTTATGCATTGAAAACAAATAATAAGTATAATAAACTAAATATTGACAGTGATATTTAGATGAACGATATCAGAAGGCTGATGACGGAGGATACGGAGGATACGGAGGATATTGAAATTGTGAAAAATAAAGCAACAGGAATATTTATGGCAATACTGGCTGCGGCACTTTTTGGAATAAGCTCGCCTGTTTCAAAGCTATTACTGGCAGAAATACCTTCTACTTTGATGGCTTCGCTGCTGTATCTGGGGGCGGGCATAGGAATGCTGACAATTAATATTATAAAGAGACTTGGCAAAAATGAACGGGTTGAAGCCCGGATGACAAGGAAAGAAATGCCGTATATCATCGGCATGATTGTCCTTGATATAGCTGCACCTGTTTGCCTCATGCTGGGCCTGACCATGACAACCTCTGCAAATGCATCCCTGCTGAACAACTTTGAAATTGTAGCCACGTCGCTTATAGCCTTATTGATATTCAAAGAGGCTATTGGAAAAAGAATGTGGATCGCTATTTCACTGATAACCTTGTCAAGTATGATTTTATCAGTTGAGGATTTTCACAGCATTTCATTTTCAACAGGCTCAATATTTGTTCTGCTGGCATGTATCTGCTGGGGCTTTGAAAACAACTGTACCCGCATGCTGTCTTTGAAGGATCCTTTGCAAATAGTCATAGTCAAGGGGTTTGGATCAGGTATGGGATCAATGGTGATCGCACTTGTGTTAAAGCAGTACAGCACAGACATTTTATACATATTTATGGCATTATTGCTGGGTTTTGTAGCCTACGGCCTCAGCATATATTTTTATATTATTGCGCAACGGGAACTTGGTGCTGCAAGAACAAGTGCCTATTATGCCGTGGCTCCTTTTATCGGGGTGCTTTTATCTGTTATAATATTTAGCCAGCAAATTACCACGTCGTTTATTATTGCACTGGTAATAATGATAACAGGTGCATATTTCGCAGGAGCGGAGCACCACAAACACATGCACATACACCAGGAAACCACCCACGAACACCGGCACAACCACAGCGATGATCATCATACCCACATACATGATTATAAAGTTGAAAGTGAGCACAGTCATATTCATACTCATAAGAGAATGGAACACATACACAGGCATACGCCGGATATGCATCATACTCATTCACATTCCGAAAATCACAAATGAAATCTGAAAATCACCTCATTTAAATCCCCCGCTGCTATAGGATAAAATATAGAGGGGGGCTTATTATGAAAATTATATTGGTAGATGATGAAAGTATCGTGCTGCAAGGGATCAGTACCGTTATAAAACGGTTAGACCGGGATTGGTCTATTGTTGCGGAATGCAACAGCGGTGAAGATGCCCTGCCGGTTATTGAAAAACTCTGCCCTGATGTAGTCATAACAGATATCCGCATGTATAACATCTCGGGTATAGAGCTGGCCGAAAAAATCAGAAAGATAAATCAGGATATCCTGGTGATACTCCTCACCGGCTATTCGGAATTTGATTATGCCCAAAAGGCAATCAAACTGAATATATTTGACTATCTGCTTAAGCCCACACGGTATAACGACATCATTGAAAGCCTTACAAGAGCTGAAACGCATTTGAGGGAGAGAAGGGAAAAGCAGAATTTTCAAAATGATCTGATTAAAAAACTCGGTGAAAACAAGACGGCGTTGAGAGAAAAATTTCTCCGGGACGTTATGAACGGGTTATTGCCTGTAAGTGTGGATGTCCTGCAGAAATGCAGTGAATACGAAATAGACTTTAAAACCTTCATGGTGCTAAATGTTAACTATGAGTCCCAAAACAAAAATTTCGGTTCCGATTATGAGGATGTTGTGCTGATGGATTTTATAGTAAAGAATATTTTTTCTGAAATTATAAATGAGGCAGGCCACTATATACTTCTTACCGAAAGCATTCAAAATTTTACTGTCATTTCCGAGAACAGCTTCCTCAAAGACAGCTGGCAGGATTATGTCAGAGACTTATCCATCCGGGCAGTCAATATGCTGTGGGAAAAATTCGAAGTAAAAATACATATTGGCGCAAGTGAGGTGAAGACTGAAATAGAGGAACTGTTTGACTGCTATAATCAGGCCAATTATGCTCTGGATAAAGCTGTGAATAACAACGAACCTGTTTTATATTTTCAGGATTTAAAATATGATGTCAATCAAAATGTATATTCGAAATCCATAGCTGAAGCCATTGAATATATCGATAAGAATTACCAGGAGGACATTTCCTTAAAAGAAGTGGCCGAAGCGGTCTATCTCAATGTATGGTATTTGTCGGATCTTTTCAGCAGGGAAGTGGGCATGACCTTCAGCCAGTATATACGGGATAAACGTATTGCCAGATCAAAGGAGCTGCTGAAGGATAAATCTTTGAAACTGTATGAGGTGGCCTATCAGGTAGGAATAAAGGAACAGGGCTATTTCAGTTCTCTTTTTAAAAAAGTGACCGGTGTGACACCTAAAAGCTATCGTGATCAATTGGAAAACTAACCAAATAAGGGGAAATGCGTAAAAAGCTGTGCGGAGTTGATCTGGCGCAGCTTTTTTTGCTGCCGGAGTAATTTTGCTATTACCCAATATTTTTATAAAGTTATCCAAAGATAGTGAAAATCAATATGAGGCCTCCTGGCTTATAATTTAAGCGTAAGACAATATTAAAGGAGGATATGTTATGAAAAAATTAATTGCACTGGCTTTATCGGTATTTATGGTGGTGCCTCTGGCCGCCGGTTGCGGGAGCAGCAGCAATACTCCAGGCACACAGTCAACCGCAGCACAGACTGCTGCGCAGACCTCACAGGCAGCCGCTTCGGGCGGATCGGCCGGAGCTTCCGCAAAGGTGACACTGGCATCCTTTCCGGATCAGCCCAAGGATGCGTTACTTGCAGCAGTCGCATCTGCAAAGCTCGATACCCAACTGGAAATCATCGAGTATCCGCAAAATGAATACGAAAACAAAATTAAAATGGCATTTGGTTCAGGTACTTCTACCGATTTGATCCTTCTGGACGGACCCAATATAGCCAGCTATGCAGCCAGTGATGTATTGGAGCCCCTTGACGGGTATTGGGACAAACAGGACTTTGATGACCTGGTTGACGCATCAAAAGCAGCCATGACCTGGAACGGCAAGATATGGGCTGCACCCCTGAATGAATCCAACACAGTGCTTTTCTACAACAAAACGGTTTTTGACGAACTGGGAATTGTAGCTCCAACCAAGGTGGAGGATGCCTGGAGCTTTGATGAATTAATGGAAGTTTGCAAAAAAGTTACAATACCCGGTAAAAGATATGCAATACAGCCCCAGATGTTCTCACTTGCAAACAAGAATGAGGGAATGACCTATACACAGATGCTCTGGTTATGGATGTCGGGCGGAGATGTTATGTCACCTGACGGCACTACGGCTACAGGCTATTTTGACAGTGAAGCCTCAAAGAAGGGCATTCAGTTCTATGCCGATCTTTTTAAAAACGGTTATGCCACCACTGAGGATATTGTAAATGCCTTTGAAACCGGAAAGGTCGTTATGTGGACCAACGGACCCTGGTGCATAGGAAACTGGAAAAAGGATTTTCCTGATGTAAAGTGGGGCGCAACTCCAATGCCTCAGGATGCCAAGGGCGCTTCAGGTGCAGGCAGCTGGAATATAGCAATAGCAAAGGCCTCAGCCAACAAGGACAATGCGTACAAAGTGCTTCAGGCCATTACAGGCAAGGACGGGCAGGCTGTGTGGTGCACAAAAACCGGAAACCTTCCGGCCAGAAAATCTGTCCTGGAAGCCGATCCTGCTTACAAGGAATATCCATTTGATATAATTAACAGCCAGCTGGTAAAAACAGCAAAAGCGAGACCTGTTACACCTGCATATCCGCAGATTTCAGAAGCTTTGACCAATTGCTTTGCCGAAGTTGCCTTTGGTGAAGATGTCAACAAGGCTGTGGAAAAGGCAACAAAAAAGATGAACGAAGCGTTGGCAGTCGCCAAGTAATATAAATCGAAGGTTCGGGTTTCAGGTTCCTGGGCTTGAAAGGCTTCGGCCTGAAACCTGGACTATTGGTTTTCAGAGGCGGTAATTGTAATTGGTATTGTATACCGGAATTACTGCCATATCGGTCACATTGAGGTGAAAAAATGACAAACTTAAATAATCGTAGAATTGGCAAGACGGTGATGGAGAATTTTCAAGGTTATCTTTTTATTCTTCCTGCGCTGGTAATAATCGGTGTGTTTTTTATATATCCTGCAATCGAGCTCTTCAGCCTGGCATATACGGATTATAATCTGATGTCGGGAAAGATGAGTTTCGTGGGATTTGCCAACTTTAAGGCACTGCCCGACAACGGGGATTTTCTCAATTCTCTTGTGGTGACTTTCAAGCTGGCTTTGTTTATTGTACCCGTACAGACAATCATTTCAATGATAATGGCAGTGTTTGTAAACCAAAAGCTTCAGGGTATGAAACTGTTCAGGACAATATACTTTATTCCTGCCATAACCTCCTTTGTAGCGGTAGCCATTATGTGGAAACAGATATACAACCCCACCTTCGGGCTTGCAAATTCGGTTTTGAGCCTGCTTAATCTGGGACCGTTTCAATTCCTTTCCTCCAAAAGCCAGGCCCTTATAGCAGTTGGTATTACCTGTATATGGAAGTCCTGGGGCTACTTTATGGTAATCTTCATAAGCGGGCTGCAGGAAATACCGAGAGAGGTTCAGGAGGCCAGCTATATAGACGGTGCCAACAATATACAGAGATTTTTCCATATAACCATACCCATGCTGCGGAAGGTAACTATTTTTGTGGTAATAATCACCACAATGGACGCCATCAAGCTGTTTATCCCATCTTTTACAATGACTGCAGGCGGGCCTTTAGGTTCCACCGATACTGCAGTGCATTATATCTGGAGACAGGCTTTCCGCTTGCAGCAGGTGGGACCGGCCACGGCAATGTCCACGGTACTCTTCCTGATAATAATCATAATCACGTTCCTTCAATTTAAAATAGACGGCAGAAACAACGAGGAGGGAAGGTAGGAAAAAGATGGATACAAATTCTAAAGCCAGAAGAACCAACATTATTCTAAGGTCTGCCATGTATATATTTTTGACATTGGTAGCTCTGCTAGTTATAGTACCTTTTATATGGGTAGTTGGAAATGCATTCCGCCCAAATGCGGAAATAGGCCAGTTTACAGACCTGTCACTATATACATTTATTCCAAAGGAATTTACACTTTTAAATTTTGACCGGATGTTCCAGCAGCTGAACATGGTGCAAATAATAATAAATACACTCATTGTTGCCTTTAGTGTAACGGCCGGAAGTCTGGTAATCAACTCCCTTACGGGATATGCCTTTGCAAGGATCAATTTTGTGGGCAAGGGCTTTATATTTATGATTTTTATTTCCATGTTAATGCTGCCCATTGAAATTCTCATAATTTCCCTGTATCTTACGCTGGTGGATTTGAAGTTATCTGATACTTATATTTCGCTGATTTTGCCATTTTTAGCTTCACCTTTCGGGATATTTTTCATGAGGCAGTTTTTCAGCAATATCCCCAAGGAGCTCGATGAAGCTGCAATTCTGGACGGCTGCGGGCATTTTAAGATATTCTCCAGGATATACATGCCTCTGGCCAAGACACCGCTGCTGACACTTGGGCTCCTGGTGTTCCTGCAGCAATGGGACAGTTTTATAGTTCCGGTTACATTTATAAATGACGAGGGCAAAATGCTGCTGCAGGTGGCATTGACAAGACTTTCAATGGGCCTGTACACCACCGATTACGGTGTTCTGTATGCGGGAGTGTCCCTTTCAATTGTTCCCATACTGATTATTTACCTGATTTTCCAAAAACATATCGTTGAAAATATCGCGACTACAGGTCTGAAATAATAGATGAGAAAAATCTCTCAGACAGCTGTTTGGCATCAAATAAAAATAAGGAGAGAATATCATGGCAATAAAAAATGAGTTTGGATGGACTTTTACTGATAAAAAGGATGGTTCATTGCTGATGAAAAATCCTGTAATGAACTCAAGAATGTACTTTCCTCTATGCAACAATAATCTGAAATCCTATGTCACTCCCGAATTGAAGGGGGATATACTGCTGGACTACAACAAATATCTCACTGTGCCCAAAAGCACGGAGGATCTCCATCATTGCAAGGATGGGAGAAATGTATGGCTGAGCATAAAAGACAGGGGGATATGGTGCTGCACCGGTTCCAGTGCGGAACACCAGCTTAAAAGCATTAAAGGTATTGATGATGAAGAGACCGAAATAAATGCAGGGATAGGCTGGATAAAATTGAGCAGGGTGAGTGCCGGATATAAAATCAAATCGGATATCACAGTTTTTATCCCCTCAAATGATGACACTGTGGAATTGGTCAAAATAGGAATAACCAACATGGGCGCTGACGAGATCGAGGTCGATACCTTCTATGCAGTCCCTGTATATGGACGCAGTACTTTGAACCTGAGGGATCACAGGGATGTAAGCACCCTTTGCAACAGGCTTATTCCGAATCCCCATGGGGTTATTGTCCAGCCCTTTATGATACACGACGAAAAAAAATGTTATCAAAATAATACAAAATATGCGGTAATGGGCTTTACAGGCCGAGGAGAGCCGGCTGCCGGCGGCTGGGGCAGGATGTACGACTATATAGGTGAAAACGGTTCGCTGGAAGCTCCCGAGGCGGTATATAAAAACAAGGCGCCCATGGACTTCAATGAAATGGAGCTGACCGGTGAGGAAGCGGTGGGAGCCGTCAAATTTTCAGCTGCTGCAATCAAACCCGGTGAAACCAGGGAATTCATAATTGTTCAGGGCATTACCGACGAATACAGTGATATAGAAGAATGGGCTTTAAAAAAATATAACACTGCCGAAAAATTTGACAATACCTTGAATGAGACCAGGGAATACTGGCAGAACTATGTTGATCTGGTGAAGTTTGAGTTTGCAGACCAGGAATTGAACAAGTTCCTGAAATGGGTCAATTTTCAGCCGTTTTTAAGGAAGGTGTTCGGGAGCAGTTATCTGCCCGACTATGGCTACGGCACAGGCAAGCGGTACTGGAGAGAATTATGGCAGGATTTGCTGGCAATCATAATTGCCGATCCTTACAGCACAAAGCAGGATATAATGAACAACTATAACGGTGTAAAGCTGGATGGCTCAAATGCCACACTGGTGGGAGACAGGCCTGGGGAATTCGCCCATAGGAGCAATCTGGGCCGCACCTGGTCGGACCACGGCGTCTGGCCGTATTTTACAACCAGGCTGTATATGGATTTAACCGGAGATTTGGACATATTTTTTGAACAGGTCTCCTATTACAAGGACAACATAACCAGACGGGGAAAAGGTACCGACAGCTCATGGACTCCCGAATACGGGCTGAAACAGAAAACTGAAAACGGAGAGCTTTATTACGGCTCGGTGCTGGAGCATCTGCTCATACAAAATCTTACCTCCTTTTACAATGTGGGAATTCACAACATCACACTGCTGGAAGCAGGTGACTGGGACGACACCATGGACATGGCGAGAGAAAACGGAGAAACCGTTCAATTTACGGCTTTCTATGCAGCCAACCTGGAAGGTATATGTGAATGCCTTGAGATACTCCATGCAAAAGGCGGCGAGTCTGTTGAGCTCTTTGAGGAAATGCTGGTTTTACTGGACAGGCTTGATGGTAAAAATGCCGTTGATTACAGTGATTTCAGGCAGAAGCAGAAAAGGCTCCAACAGTACTATGACATACTGGATAAAGGTTTCTCTGGAAGAAAAGTCAAAGTGGATATAAAGCGTTTGATTGAGGACTTGAGGGCAAAGTCGGTATTTGGGGCCGAGTTGGTCAGGACACAGGAATATATAACGGTGGATAAGGATTTTTCCTTCTATAACGGTTATTACACAGATACGTTCAGGAGGCTGGGCGGAAAAAATGGACAGGGGACTGTCAACATCAGCCTGACGCCCCAGGCCTACCTTATGGTTTTAGGTTTGACCGGACAGGACAGGGCAAGGGAAATACACAAAAGCGTAAATAAATATCTCAGGAATGAATTCGGCGGATATATTTTAAGATCGGATCACAGGGAGCCTGACCTTATCGATGTGATGGGCAGGGGTTTCGGGCTGGCTTTTAAAACCCGTGAGAACGGCGGACAGTATAATCACATGGTGGTTAAGTACATGAACGGCCTATATGCCAATAACCTTGTCAGAGAAGGGTATGAGGTGTTTTCAACCCTTACGGGCCTGTGCATGAATTCCGAACAGAGCAGGATATTTCCCGGAGTTCCTGCATCAATTGACTCCAAATCCGCAAGGGGGAGCTACAACTATCTTACCGGATCGGCTTCATGGCTGATTTTCAGCATAATAACGGAGATTATGGGAATCAAGCCCAATCTGGGAGACCTGAGTATTTCACCCAAACTGGTAAAGGAGCAATTTGGGGAGGACAAGAAAATCAGGGTTGATTTTGTATACCTGAGAAAGAATATGAGATTGACCGTTATTAATGAAAAGGGACTTGACTGGGGTGAATACAGGCTTGGGAAGATGAAATTCAACAGTCGGCCGGTTGAGGAGAGTTTCTGTGATCAAACCGGATTGAACGTTAGATTTTCGAAGGAATATATTGAACAGCACCTCCAAACGGATAATGAAATAGAAATAGAATTGGTTTAGCGGGTGATTGGGATGATTAACAGAGTAATACTTGTAGTACTGGACAGCGTGGGAATTGGAGAATTGCCGGATGCAGCCTGCTACGGAGATCAGGGGAGCAATACGGTAGGGAATATCGTAAAGGCCTGTGGGAAGCTGGATATACCCAATCTCTGCAGGCTTGGGTTCGGAAAAATCGAAGGGGTAGATTATCTGGATATACCTCCCCGCATTTATGGCTGCTATGGAAGGATGACAGAAGTATCAAAGGGGAAGGATACAATAACAGGGCATTGGGAGATGGCGGGAATACAGCTGAAAGAGCCGTTCCCGGTCTACCCGTCGGGCTTTCCCTGCGAAATAATCGATGAATTTAAAGCCGCGGCCGGGACGGATATTTTAGGAAATTATGCCGCCTCGGGTACTGAAATTATAAAGGTCCTTGGGCAGGAGCATGTCAATACCGGCTATCCCATCGTATATACCTCGGCCGACAGCGTCTTTCAAATTGCCGCCCATGAGGACATCATTTCCCTTGGCAGGCTCTATGATATGTGCAAACAAGCAAGAGGAATCCTCAAGGGGAGGCATGGCGTGGGAAGAGTGGTCGCAAGACCTTTCACAGGCCAATATCCGGATTTCCGGAGAACGGGCGGCAGGAGGGATTTTTCCATGGAGCCTGTTTCACCGACGATACTGGATGAATTGCAGCAAAAGGGCCTGCCTGTGGCTGCAGTGGGAAAGATCGAGGATATTTTCTCACGGAGGGGTATTACCGAGGCGGTTCATACGTCAAATAACCAACACGGAATGGAGCTTACAGGTGAGTATCTGGAGAAACTGGACAGGGGCCTGATATTTACCAATCTGGTAGATTTCGACATGCTTTACGGGCATAGAAACAATGCACCGGGTTACAAAAAGGCAATTGAAGAGTTCGATGCCGGACTGGACGGTCTGACAAGCCGTTTGAGAGACGACGACCTTCTTATCATCACCGCGGATCACGGATGTGATCCGGTTACACCCAGTACTGATCACTCAAGGGAATATGTGCCATTGCTGTTATACGGCAGAAATATAAAACCGGATGTGAATCTGGGTACGAGAGAGACCTTCTCGGATATAGCCTGCACCATTGCTGAAATTTTTGATATTCCTTATAAGTTCCCGGGGAAAAGTTTTTTCGGTGAAATTAAACCATAAGCTAAAAACAGTAAAATTTTCTTGTTGAAGAAGCGGCTCAAAACCTTTAATATTTTCAGTATATCAGTATATTGGGTATTATTGTTTTGCACTTGTCCGGGGGATGTTATATAATCTCAGATAAACAGCTCTCAGGCAATTCCGGGATGATTTCAGATTTTCTATATTTAGAGGAATATTACATGAAAAGTATCAAATCCAAGATAATGATAGCCTTTATTATTATAAACATAACTCTGACATCCTTTTTCAGCTATTTTGCGTATTGGGTCGCTTCTTCGATTATAGAAAAGAATTTTATAGCATTAACCGACAGGACAATATCTGATTCCCTGAACCGGATAGATATGTTTCTGGAAAAGATAGACAAGTACTCTTTAAACCTTATTCTGGGTTCCGAAATGGAAAAAATACTTACAAAGGGGTATGGTGAAAACATAAATTATCCCAGACTTTTCGCAGAGCAGGTTCAGAATTTGACAGTAATAGAAGGGGATTTGCTGGCCATTCACTACTTTGGTGTGGACGGAGATGTATACCATTATCCATTTACAAGCAGTATCAACAGCATCAGGGATTTAAACCGGGAGGGCCTGATAGATGCCTACCGGATAGAAGACAGCAGGATTCACTGGAGCGGTATTTACCCACAGACTTATTATCTTTCCGACAGTCAGCAGAGCCTTAAAATATTTTCAGGCATAAGAAGCTTTAAAGACTCCTTCCAGCCAGGCATTAAGGGTATACTTTTAATGGATGTGGAAGAGGATAAGCTCTATGAATTTATAAAAAACATAAGTCTGGGCAAGAACGGACAAATATATATAATAAATAAAGAAGGGGTTATAATGACTTCTTCCGAAAGAGAAAAAACATCTGCAAAAATTGAGCAGCCGGTTTTTGACATCGTTAATACCGGAGATGCCGGATACTCTTACATTGACATAAACGGGCTGAAAAACGTATTGATTTATGACACCTCGGGCAGAAACGGATGGAAGGTGGCGGCCACAATACCTTTAAAGGACGTGCTGTACCAGACCGGAAGCATAAAAATGATGGCTATTGTGGTAGGAATAGTCGTAATAGCTCTTTCATCCACAATATCATTCCTAATATCCACTAAAATAACAAAACCCATAAGAGAAATGACCAAGCTGGTAAAGGTGGTTGCAAAAGGAAATCTGGATGTAAAATATGAAGCCAGGACAAACGATGAACTGAAGGATCTCAGTGACGGCTTCAATTATATGACCAGCAGCCTTAAAGAACTTATCGGCAAGGTTTATATAGAAGAGATACAGCTTAAACAGGCCCAGCTTGAAAATCTTAACGCCAAAATAAATCCTCATTTTTTATATAATACCCTTGACACCATATACTGGATGCTTGTAATAGCCGAGCAGCACGAAATTTCAAATCTGGTAGTGGCACTCAGCGATATGCTGCGCTACAGCATAAGCAAGAGCGGCGATCAGGTCACGGTCAGGGAGGAAATAAAACAGATAGATAATTATCTTTATATCCAGAAAACAAGGTTCAAAGACAGGCTGGATGTGGAATACGAGGTTGAGGAAGCAGCCAATGACTGCTATATCATGAAGCTGTTAATCCAGCCCATTGTGGAAAATGCCATAAAACACGGCCTGGAATTCCAGTCTCAGAAGGGGCTTATAATAATAAAGGTATATGAAAAGGAAGAGGAAATAATAATTCAGATCATTGATAACGGTAAGGGTATGTCCGAACGGGAAGTCAAACACCTGTTGAACAGAGCCGATACTTCTTCTCTGAAAAAACCCGGTATTGGTTTGAATAATGTTAACGAAAGAATAAAAATGTTCTATGGCGCAAAGTATGGAATAACGGTTGAAAGCAAACTGGGAGAAGGTACCTGTGTTAATATAAATGTCCCAAAAGTATTACAGCCTGGGGGGATAGTGCATGCTGAACATAGTAATAGTTGATGATGAACAGATCGTGCTGGACGGAATGAAAACCGTTCTGAAGTCTGCCGGCAGGGACTGGCAGGTAGCGGGAACTGCAGTAAATGGAGTGCAGGGGCTTGAGGTAATCCGGAGCTCCAGGCCCGATGTTGTTATAACAGATATAAAGATGCCTGATATGGACGGGCTTGAAATGAGCAGGCTTGTCAAGGAGGAGTTCCCGGATACCGTGATATTTGTGTTCAGCGGCTATGCTGAATTCAATCTGGCCCAGAAGGCCATCGACCTGGGCGTGTATAACTATTTATTAAAGCCAATGAAGTACATGGAGATATATGCAGCACTTGAAAAGGCGGAGGAATTTGTGGTGGAAAGACGCAGGGCCAGGCTTGAACAGGAGGAGCAGGTAAAAAGGCTGAAATCAAGCATACCGCTGCTGAAGGAACAGGACGCCGGCCAAAAACAAAAGCATAGGACAAAAATAATCGGAGAGGTTCTGAACTACATTGAAGAAAATTATTCAAAAAATATATCCTTGAAAGAAGCTTCGGAAAAGGTGTATTTAAATATCAACTACCTCAGTGAAATCTTCAAGGCCGAACTGGGTGAAAATTTCACTGAATATTTAAAAAAATACAGGGTGAAAAAGGCGATTGAATTGCTGAAGCGTATGGATTTAAAAATCTATCAGATCGCGGAAATGGTCGGATATTCCGATTCAAAGCATTTCAGCCAGGTTTTTAAGGAAATAACAGGTGTGTCCCCAAAAGACTATAATATTAGCAGCCGGTAGCATTTATTTTATCCGTTTATGGCAGTTTTCAAATAAAAAGTGCTGGGAGGAAATAAAAATGGGAAGAGCCAGAAATATGCCTGCGTTAATAATTATTTTATCATTTTTTCTGACAACATATTTGACAGGCTGTACTGATACTTATGAATTTTCAAATACCCGCCCGCCATCTGCCTCGGAGGATTCATCAAAAGCCGCAGAACCGTCGGGCACAGCCAAGAAGAAAGCTGTTGACGTATGGGCCGTAGACGGTGATTATGTGAGGAGAGCGGATAAAAAGTGCAATGAACTGATCAAGGATGAAATAGATGTCAGGATGAATTATATTCCCAATATACAATATGAGAGCAAGCTGAAGGTGGCAATGTCCTCGGGGGAGCTTCCCGATGTAATAGGCGTTGATTCCCCCAATGTTTCGGCCTATGCCGAAAGCGGAGCCATAGTGCCCCTGGATGATGTATGGGATGCGTCGGACCGTGAGGATATAATAGACGCTGTCAGGCAGGGGTGGACCTATAAAGGACAGATATGGGGGGCACAGCACGAGGAGACGAACAGTGTCCTGTTCTATAACAGAGACATGCTTGAAGAGGCGGGTTTGGAGCCTGCCCATGGCTTGGAGGATGCCTGGACCTGGGAACAGACGGTTGAGGCAGCCAAAAAGCTGACCCGGAAGGATGCAAGCGGTAAGACTATAGTATACGGAATACTGCCGTTAATGGCGGGGCCTAATATCGCTCATGAAGGGCAGAGCTACGTGTCCAATACCTGGACCTGGCAGGCAGGGGCCGAAATAATGAATCCCGAAGGGACCACAGTGGACGGCTATTTTAACAGTGAGAAGAATTTAAATGCATTAAAGCTTTTCCGCCGGATGTTTGTAATAGACAAATCAGCTCCTCTGACCGAGATTCCAAACGGTTTTCAGACCGGAAAAATCGCTATGTGGATCACCGGACCGTGGATCATCAGTACTTTAAAAACGGTTCCTGATTTGAACTGGGGAGCAATGCCGCTGCCCAAAGGGGAAAGACTTGCGTCAAACTCGGGAGGCTGGGGTTATTCCATAACCAACAAGGCTGCCGACAAGGCGGCTGCCATGAGGGTAATACTGGCTAAAACCGGCAAGGAAGGGCAGCTGATTGATATTATCGAAGGAGGGGCATTGCCCAATAGAAAATCGTTGTTTGACAAGGCGCCTTTTTTAAAGGAATACCCTTATCCGATGATTCTGGAGCAGCTGGAAAAAACAGCAAAAGTAAGACCAATAACAGCGGCGTATCCTGAAATTTCGGTATCCATACAAAAATGCTTTAATGACGTAGCCTATGGCAAGGAGCCCAGAGAGGCCATGAAGGAATATTCGGCACAGATGAACGAAACCCTGAAGCGGATGAATTCAAAATAGAATACAGAGGATGATTATTAACACCGTAAGCACTATCCGCCAACGGTGTTTTTTTATGCACCCAAACATCCGAGAAACACAAACCAAATCCGAGTATTACCCAATTTAAACAAACTTGCTGTAAAGATAAAATTAAATCAGAAAGAATATATAATTGAAGTATTTTTGTGAAGGGAGGCGAAATATGCTTAAGACAACATGTACACATTCTGAAATTTTAAGGGGACTGGCAGAGTGCGGGCACGGTGACAGGATACTCATTGCCGACGGAAATTACCCGCTGGACTCAAATACCGGAACCGATACGCGTCTGATTTACCTGAACCTGACCCACGGAATACCTCTTGTAACCGATGTTTTAAAGGTGCTGGAGGAAACCATAGCCATTGAAAAAGCCGAGGTCATGAGTCCGGATAATTCCGGAGAGCCCGCTATTTTTGCTGAATTCGGCAAAATACTGGAGGATGGGATTGAATTCAAGAAATTGGGCCGGTTTGAATTCTATGACGAATGCAGGAAATCCGATATTAAGCTGGCAATTGCCACCGGTGAACAGAGAACCTATGCCAATATTCTTTTAACCGTGGGTGTAGTGGATACCCTGTTCTGTAAAAATATTAAAATGAAAGAGTGATTAAATGGATAAAAAGCCGAAAATTCTCGTTGTGGGGAGTTTTATGATGGATTTGATTTCCAGAACAGATAAAGTTCCCGGGGAGGGAGAGACAATAACCGGCCGGTCCTTCAGCACCGCATCGGGGGGCAAGGGCGCAAATCAGGCCGTGCAGGCTGCCCTGCTGGGGGCTGAGGTAACCATGGTGGGGAAGGTGGGTGACGACATTTTCGGCACCCTGATGACAGAGGCCTTATCTGCCGCCAATGTAAATGTTGACCATATCATAAAGGATAAAAGTGCGGCGTCTGGCGTGGGAAACATAACCCTTGAAGTAAGGGACGGACAGAAAACCAAAAACAGGATTCTTATCCTCCCGGGTGCAAATATGACCCTGGTTCCCGGTGATATAGAGTTTCTCAGAAATGAAATTTCAAAGTATGACATGGTCATTCTTCAGAATGAAATTCCTGCCGAAGTAAACGAAGCCGTCATAGATTTCGCTTATTCAAAAGGAGTGCCGGTAATGCTGAACTCGGCACCTTCAAGACCTGTCAGCCAGGAGATTATGTCAAAGTTCACCTATATTTCGCCCAATGAGCACGAGGCGTTTGATATGACCGGAATAAAAATAGTTGCGGATAGCAGCGGTATTGACTTTTCCACAGTAAAAAACGCGGCAGGTTACTTTTTGGACAGAGGGGTTAAAAATGTCATAGTTACTCTCGGAAGCAATGGGGTTGTGATGGCAACCGGGGACAGGTATATTTTTCATCCCTGCATCGATGTTGTGGAAGTAGTTGATCCTACGGCTGCGGGAGATTCCTTTGTAGGTGCTTTCTGTACGGCCATATGTTCGGGAATGTCAGAAGAAAATGCAATAGAATTTGCCAGTTATGCGGCCACAATAACCGTATCCAGACTGGGTGCACAGCCATCTCTGCCAACATACAGTGAAGTGGCCGAATTGATGGATTCTGTCCAAAGGAAGGGTCAAAATTACAGGAGGGCGGTAATATGAGGTCTGAAAGTCAGGAGAGTATATTAAAATCCTTCATAAATACATCTTCAACAGAATTAAAAAATTTTTTGGAAAATATAGATATAAAGTCTTATGAAAAAACGGTGAATATCATACTGGAAGCAGAACAAAACGGAAACAGACTGCATATAACCGGCATTGGAAAACCGGGGCATGTGGCGGGATACATAGCATCTCTCCTATCATCCACCGGCACACCCACCTATGAGCTCCACGGCACTGAAGCCGTTCATGGCTCTTCGGGGCAGGTGAGACCGGGGGATGTGGTAATAGCCATATCCAACAGCGGAGAAACAGCTGAATTAAAAGCGACAGTTGCCGCACTTAAAAATAACGGAGCCAAGATAATTGCCGTTACGGGAAACACCAGTTCCTGGCTTGCAAAAGAGGGGGACTCATTTTTGTTTGCAGGGGTGGAACACGAGGGGGATACTCTCAACCGTGCCCCCAGGGCGTCAATTATTGCTGAAATATTGGTGCTGCAAGGTTTAAGCATCATACTTCAGGAGATTAAGGAAATAACACCAAAGCAATATGTCAGCTGGCATCCGGGAGGAGCCCTGGGACAGCTGAGAGAGACAGAAAAATAAAAAAGCTTATGACGCCGGATGCCATGTCAGGGTTCATCGTACACTGTTAATTGCAATCACCGTACCTGAACTGCCGTCTTTATTGCGGTAATGATATAGATTGATTTCCCGGGATATACCTTTTGGACTGCATGAAATCCGGCATTAGCCAATTCCTGCTCCATTTCGGAGGAGTGGATGCGGATGTGCATGGGAGGTCCGGGGACTGTCCCTTCCTCTTTTTCGTATTCCAGGCACAGGAAATGCCCATCTTCCTTTAGTACCCGGCGTATTTGCTGAAGGACCCTGGAAAGCGGCCTTACCTCATGCAGTATGAGGGAGGCCAGGACAATATCCGCAGATTCCTCCGGCAGAGGTATGTCGTCAATGCTGCCCGGTACCAATTTTATGTTAGTGATATTTTCTGCCCTGGCTTTCTCATCAATCACATCCAGCATCCGTGCATCCATATCCAGTGCATAGACGGCACCATTTACCAGTTTCGCCGCAGGAACCGTCAAATAACCCGAACCGGCCCCCGCATCCAGAATGGTGTGGGATTTTTCTATGGGCAGTATATTCAGTATTTCCTCCGGAGGAAGAAGTCTTCTTCTCTCGGCTCCATCCAAAAAGTCTATCTTATTCCTGAAATTCTGTTCATCCATTGTGTCATGATTCTGTTTTGACATGTAAATCCTCCTCATAAAAGCAGTAATGTAATAATATCATATATATTGCAGACTGTAATTATCTGCAATAGAGCAAAAAAATTCTGTATAAGCTATTTTTCCAAGGTGCCCTGTGAAGGAAATTCTCTGACAACATCATAGAGCTTTTTATCTTTCAGATAGGATTCCATACATGATTCTGCATCGCGCATAACTTGCTGCAGCCTGCATTTCTCCTCACCCATCTCACAGGTAAAAAGTGAGGCGCTTCCCTCTATGGCCTGTGTCACATCCCAAAAAGATATATCCTCTTTCTTCTTCCGCAGACAATATCCTCCGTTCATGCCGGGAGTTGACTGGATGAGCCCGGCCTTGACAAGCTGTGTCAATACCTTGGACAGATAGGTATGTGATATGTTCATATGGCTTGCCAGCGGCTGCAGGCTCAAGTTTGCGCTGTCCTCCCGGCTGATAATATATGCCATGATATGCAGTGCATAATTTGTAGCTTTGGTATATTTCAAAACAACACCTCCATGATAGATATTACAGACTTGATTTATCTATAATTATATTCTAAAAATTTCTTTTGTCAATTAATTTTTTGTATTGTCAGTAATAAGGATTAATTCCTATTTTCATACATCCTGCAGCATCAGATCTTCAATTTCTTTAACGAGTAGACTTGGTTTAATATTTAAATTTCTGCATATATTAAAAATCACATTCAGAGTGGGCCTTCTTTTTTTCCTTTCTATAAGGCTGATATATGTTCTGTCAAGCTCACACCGGAAAGCTAATTCTTCCTGGGAGAGGTTACATTGTGATCTATATTTTTTCAATACGGTGGCTAAAGACTCTTCTAATAGCATAAATTATTGCTCCTGTATGATTTTATTTTGATATCATATCCAAAGTTTAAACAAAAGCAACTTTTTATAAACCGACTATAGTCGTCAGGAACGAAAAATTATGTTATATTCGAAAAGTATTGTTATCTACTTTTAAGTGAGGGGTATGGAATTGAAAAAAAATGACATTGAAAAATTACGGGAAAAATTGAATTCTCTGATTCTTGAGAATTCGGATTATTCGGAAATTTTAAAGAAAAGTGAAGAACTTGATGACCATATTGCAGAGTTTACAAAGCTGCAGCTCAAAAAAGGTAAAGATATAAAGCAGACAGAGCAGGGGAATAAAAATAATTGAAGAAATATAAATAAGTGCGTATTTGACAATAATATGCCGGTTTGATAATATCAAAAATAATTTCAATGCAACTCTATGCAGTAACTATTTTTATACCCGTCAGGATAAAGGAGATTATCAATATGCCGCAATTGAGTCTGTTAATTAAGCCGGCCTCCAGCAATTGTAATTTACGCTGTAAATATTGTTTTTATCATTCCATTGCTGAAAGCAGGACCCGGAGCTCTTATGGGACTATGAACCGGGATATGCTTGAAACACTTGTCAGGAAGGCCCTTGAATATGCCGAAGGTTCATGCACATTTGCTTTTCAGGGCGGAGAGCCGACACTTGCGGGCCTTGATTTTTATAAGGAGCTTGTGGAATATCAGAAAAAATACAATTCAAAGAATATAAAGGTGAATAATTCAATACAAACAAACGGCATGGTAATTGATGAGCAATGGTCCCGGTTTCTCGCTGCCGGCAAATTTCTGGTGGGGATATCCCTGGACGGGCCCAGGGAAATTCATGATATGAACAGAGTTGATACACTGGAGGCCGGTTCTTTTCACAAGGTAATGAATACTATCGGCCTCTTCAATAAGTACGGGGTTGATTATAACATCCTGACAGTTGTAAATGCTGTGACGGCCAGACATGTAAACAAAGTATACAACTTTTTTAAAAAGAATAATTTTAAATATCTGCAATTCATACCGTGTCTTGACCCTTTGAATGAAATTCCCGGAGGAAGGGATTATTCGCTGACTCCGGCAAGATATTCGCGGTTTTTGAATACTTTATTTGATCTGTGGTATCAGGATTTTATATCAGGAAACGGAGTGAGCATACGGTACTTTGACGACCTGACCGACATGCTGATGGGGTATCCGCCAGATTCCTGCGGTATGGCGGGCTTCTGTACCTGCTATTACGTAGTTGAAGCCGATGGGAGTACATATCCCTGTGATTTTTATGTAACCGATGATTGGTATCTTGGCAATGTACGGGATACGGGGTTTGATGAAATGAAAAACTCCCGGAACGGAACGGGATTTGTGGAGGTATCTAAAATTATTGATCCTGAGTGCAGGGAGTGCCGGCATTTTCAGCTGTGCCGGGGCGGTTGCAGAAGGACAAGGGAGCCCTTTGAAAATGGCCGGCCCGTGCTGAACTACTATTGCCCAGCTTATAAAGATTTCTTTGATTATTCCGGGGGAAGGCTGAAAAGAATAGCTCAATATCTCATGGGGAGAAATGGCTGACGGCAGCTTTTCACATGAACCCTGCTCTGCCATTGAACGCCGTTTTGAGTATCAATTCGGCCACGACCCTGACAGGCTTTTTCAAACCGTCTTTAAGCCACATCTGGATGACGCCGACAGAACCGCTTGCCAGGAAACGGAATATGTATTCGGCGTCTTCCTTATTCAGGGAGTCATTTTCCAGCATGGAAATAAAGTGCTGCCTGCCTATGATTTTTATTACCTCCTGCTGGAACTTCATGTCCCCGTTTAAATTCAGCAAAAGGTCAAAAACTTCAGCATTATCCTCTATATATACAAGTATCTTCTCAATCATTTCAACAGGAATAAGCTTATTGTCTTTAAAATCATAGCCTTTTAAATATTCGTTGATATCATCAATTATTTCGTTTTCAATGCGCTGGAGCAAATCATACTGATCCAGATAATGGGAATAAAAAGTGGCGCGATTGATATCTGCATCGTCACAGATTTCCTTAACCGATATTTTTGAAATGGGTTTTTGTTTTAAGAACTTAACAAAGCTGTCTTTAATAACCATCTTGGTATATTTTACGCGCCTGTCCAGTTTCCTGCCCTCCATACCAATCCCCCTGTTACCAAAAATTAATTTGATATTTTTTAAACATATTTTTAATATTTGTTGAGAAGCTTACAGATATAAAATATATGATTGTTGTTTTTGATTCATAATGTCAATATAATATACATTAGTATAATTGTCAACACAGTGTTTAATAAATATGGAGGCAAATGGATGGCACTCATTGAATTTGAAAAAATAAAAAAGGAATATGTAGTTGGAGATGTTAGAATTACGGCAGTTGATAATTGTTCTTTTTCAGTGGAAAAAGGTGAACTTGTTGTCATATTAGGTCCCTCAGGTGCAGGGAAGACAACGGTATTGAACCTGCTTGGAGGGATGGACAGTCCAAGCGGCGGCAGTATACTGGTGGATGGAAATCCAATCCATAAATACAGCAAAAGGAAGCTGGTGGATTACCGGCGCAGGGATATCGGATTTGTATTCCAGTTTTATAACCTGGTGGGAAATCTGACCGCACTTGAAAACGTTGAGCTGGCCTGCCAGATCTGCCCAGATTCTCTGAAGCCTGAAGCCATACTGGAGCAGGTGGGACTATCTGAACGCATGAAAAACTTTCCTTCCCAGCTATCGGGGGGAGAGCAGCAGCGTGTTGCCATAGCAAGGGCCATAGCAAAAAATCCCAAGCTGCTTCTGTGCGATGAGCCCACCGGTGCGCTGGATAGTCTGACAGGACAGCGGATCATCGGACTTCTGCAGAAAACCTGCAGGGAAATGGGTATGACCACGGTTCTGATTACCCATAATGCCGTAATTGCGGATATAGCGGATAAAGTAATCAAAATAAAAAACGGAACTGTGAAGGATGTTTCGGTCAATAAAAATCCTAAAAAAGCAGAAGAGATTGTGTGGTGATTGGCTTGCTGTTTAAAAACACTTTGAAAAAAATAAGAAAATCCTTTGGCAGGTATTTGTCACTGTTTATTATAGTTATGATAGGAGTTGGGTTTTTTGCCGGAATACAGACAACTGCACCTGATATGATCTCGGTAGCCGATAATTATTATAAGGACTACAACCTGACGGATTTTAAAATAGTCAGTTCAATGGGCCTTACCGATGAGGACGCCAATGCGGTTAAGGTTTTGAACAATGCAAATGCCGTTGTCCCGAGCTATTCACTGGATGTTCTGGACCAGGATAAAGCCATTCGCGTCCATGCAATAGAGCAGACGGTCAACAGAGTCAAGCTGATCAGCGGCAGGATGCCTCAAAAGGAAAATGAGTGTATTGCTGATGACAGGACTTACAAGACAGGCGATAAAATCAGGATTACAAGTGATATAGATGAAAAATTGAGGAACAGCGAATTCACTGTTGTTGGTACGGCTGAGTCGGTATTATACCTGGCCGAGGATTACGGAAGTACTACCATTGGCGACGGTAAGCTGGCTTCCTTTATATTTGTTGAAAAAAGTAATTTCATTTTGGAGGCCTATACTGAGATTTATATTACCGCAAGGGATACAAAAGCTGCAGCTGCATATTCAAAGGCTTATGACAAGGCAGCATCAGGGCTCAGGGATGAACTGGTTAAAATAAAATCCGGCAGAGAGGATGCCCGGTATCAGGAGATTTACACTAAAGCAAACGATGAGATCGATAAAAACCAGGTAAAACTCAGTGATGAAAGGGCAAAAGGCAAAAAAAAGCTTGACGATGCAAAAGCCGAGCTTGATAAGAATGCGCAGAAACTGAGGGACGGAAAAGCTGAGCTTGCTCAAAACGAATGGGAGCTGCAAAAAAATACCGAAAAGCAAAATGCTCAGTTTGAATCGGCTAAAACTAATATTGCCGGCGGCTGGAATGAAATAAATTCAGCGTTGACACAAAACGGAATTAAAAGGGAGGAGCTAGGCACAAAAATCAAGGAGCTGGACTCGGCCATAGGGGCCATGCAGGCGCAGCTGGAGCAGCTTCCGGCCGGCAGTGACGAACATGCCCGGCTCAGTGCCGCACTTGGGCAATATTCGGAGTCGTACAAAGGACTTTTAAAGCTCAAGTCCTCCATTGATATGTTAACTGTTCAGGAAGCTGAGCTGAATAAGGGGATTGATACCTTTAACTCTGAAATAGCAAAGGCAAAAATTAAAATTCAGGAAGGCAAAACTGAAATAACCGAAAATGAAAAGAAACTCAATGACGGATACAGGGAATATAACGAAAACCTGGAAAAATTCAATACGGAGATATCTGACGCCCAATCCAAGATAGACAAGGCAAAAACAGACATTTCAGAAATTGAAAAACCACAGTGGTATATTTTAGACAGGGATACCGCAGTGGGCTACAGTGAATTGAAATCCGGAATAGATGTGATTACTGCGGTCGCCGCCGTCTTACCCTTCTTTTTCATACTTATCGTAGTGCTTATGACTTCCAACTCAATGGCCAGGATGATAGCAGAAGAACGGAGCGAACTGGGAACCCTGACCTCGCTTGGTTATAAGGACAACAGCATAATCACGACATATCTTTTCTATGTTTTGTCTGCCACGGGTTTAGGGGCGGCAGCCGGATTTTTTGCAGGCTGCGGTGTTATTCCGCCTCTTATCTATTCAAATTTCCAGTTTATACTTCCGTCACTTGTAATCCAATATTATATGCCGCTGTTTTTGTTGATTTTAGCGGTTGCCCTGTTACTTATGACTTTTGTGACCATCCTTTCGTGCAGCAGTGAGCTTAAACAGGAGCCGGCGACCTTGATGCGTCCGGTGCCGCCTCAAAAGGGGCAGACCATTTTACTGGAGAAAATCGGTCCGGTGTGGAAAAAACTTTCCTTCACCTGGAAGGTTACCATGCGGAATATGTTCCGGTATAAGAAAAGAGCGTTTATGACCATAGTGGGAGTGGCAGGCTGCACTTCATTGCTGCTGGCAGGCTTCGGCCTGAGAGACAGCATGAACGGTGTCGCCGAAAAGCAGTTCGGAGAAATCTTCCGCTACGACAATATGATCATATTAAATGAAGAAGCCAGGGAGCTCGGCGGAGAGCTGAAAAGTCTGCTGGAGCAGGAACAGATAAAAGAACCTCTTCTGATCAGGCAAACTGCTTTCAAATATGAAACCCATGACAAGTCCCAGAATCTCTTTTTGATTGTACCTGAAAATGAGAAGGATTTTTATGATTATTACAATCTGAAAAGCACGGCTGACGGGAGCAGGCTATCCCTGAAGGACAGCGGTGTTGTCATTACACTGGGCTTATCGGAGGTCTCCGGTGTTGGAAAAGGTGATACCATAGCTGTAAAAGATGCCGACAATAATGAATATAAGCTGACTGTAAGCGATGTGGCCGAAAACTATACCTCCAATTATATATACATGAACATTGCCATGTATAACAAGGTTTTCGGCAAAGCTGCAGCCTATAATGCCATTGTATCCAATCACAGCGGAGATGAAAAAGCTTTGGCCCGGCATCTCATAGACAGTGACCTGGTATTGAATGTGGTTTATACCGGTGACGTTATGCAAAAAGCCCTTGAAAGCAGCGAACGCTTAAACAGCATCATTATTTTGATTGTGGTGGTAGCCTCACTCCTTGCAGTCATTGTCCTGTATAATCTGACATCAATTAACATAAGCGAGAGGACGAGAGAGATTGCAACCCTCAAGGTACTGGGCTTTACAGACGGGGAGACCAACGGCTACATTTACCGGGAGGCCTTTATCCTGACTTTGATCAGTATCGGAGTGGGCCTGGTTTTGGGGATATTCCTGCACAGTTTTGTCGTCGATATTGTTGGGGAATTTGCACCTTTGTTTTTCAAGGTGATCAAATGGCCCAGTTTTATTCTGGCCAGTCTGCTTACCATTGTATTTACTGTAATTATGCAGATAGTTACTTATTTTAAATTGCAGACAATCGACATGATTGAGTCGCTGAAGTCTGTGGAATAAGCCGGGGCAGAAATAGAACGGAGCTTCATATGGCACACATCCGGCAGAAAATATTAAAAAGGATAAAATCAAAAAGGGTTGGCTGGCCAACCCTTTTTGCACCACCTTACAGTCCCTTTGCCGGAAGGGTCTTTACAGTTCCCGCCAGGTATGCCTTCAGCAGCACCAGATCTGTTGCATCCACAGAATTGTCCTGATTTACATCGGCGGCTTTCAGCCCGTTTTCGGACAGGGAAGCCAAATTCAGAAGATAACTCTTTAGCAAGGCCAGATCAAGGGCGTCTACCCTGGTATCCTCATTTACATCCCCATAAAGGATGGCCGGGGTTTGGGCAGGGTCTGTATAAACCAGCTCAATACCGGTGTCTCTGCCAAGATTCCTGGAATACTTCTTATCGGTTGCATTGTTCCAGTGTTCATGGGTACCCAGGCTCTTGCATCTGACGCCGTCTCTTTCGGGGTCATAAACCGTTCCCGAGTCAGGCTTGTCCGCTTTTGCCGCTTCGTGCAGATATGTGTCACAGTAGTTCATATCAGCCAGATTTGTAAATTCGGTCTTCAAAAAATCTATACCCACAGAATCAATTGCAACTCCGTCCTGGGATACAAATAAACTGGAGGGCCAATCGTTGTTAAAGGGGGCCATTTGCCATTTTACATGCGGTGCTCCTGCCACGACATCATTCCCGTACAGGGCATCTATCATATATAGGACTGTTTTTTCGCCCAGATCCTTGTGGCCCAGGAAATCAGTGAATGTCATAAATTTGGGATTGCCGTCACGGGGTGAATCGAAATTGTTATGTGAATTGAGCATAAAGTTCGAGTTTATACTGGTAGCACCAAAGAAATTTTTGCCGCAAAGAGTGACACCCTGTCCGGCATGACCTTTCAGCAGCGCCATATTGATAATATAATTTGCATTGACGGCACTGCTGCAGATTCCCGTTTGCTGGTTGCCGTTGTTTATGGAAAAGGGAATTGTATTATTTACATATGTGGACTTCACTCTGCCGTCTCCCCCGATATTGTCTACAAAAATGACATTGGGGTACAGGGCATGGCATTTGTTGTAAATATTGTCGGTTATAAACCTGCTGCAGTCAAAAACCGTAATACTGCTCTGGCTCACTCCCGCCGAATCTATGAGGCTTTTCAAAAGTGAGAGGACCAGTTGGGGTGAGGCATTTATCTGATTGGTGTTGGAGTGGCCGGTGGTATTGTTCTGGTTGATTTTAATTGCAATCTTTTCATTGGGCTGGTATCCAACATTGCCCTTACCCGTACGTTGGTTGAAGTTTTTGAATATCTCATCCCAGGCGGCTGAATCGTCGGTTTTGCCCGAAACATTTTTTATGGCACAGGAGACCATTGTATTTATGGCACTTTGATTGTTATATGCATCTTCCCACCAGTTACCGCTGAAATTGAAGGAGGTGGAATTGGGGTCATGCACCCAGGAGACTCTTCCCGGGAAAACTCCGCGCCCCTGGCCCATAGGTTGGTTTGGTCCGTCCTTGAAGGTATAGGCCGAGCTGTTTAACGGAAACATCTGAAAAGACCAGGTTATGATCACAGCCAGACCCAGTGCGATTAGAGCGCCTGCTGAAACAAACCTGGACTGCCGGATTTTTTTACCTGCCTTTTTCAAAAGCAACGCCGAGCCGAAACCTCCGGCTATCCATAAAACAAAACTGGCTGCGATAGGCGCGGCGATCTGCTGGCATGGATAACTGGCCCTGCTTGGTTTGGGAATGACTCTGATCAAGAACCAGATCAAAGCAAACAGTCCGATGGCAGGGAAAAACAGCCACAAAAGACGTGATTTGAAGTTGAATCCGGTAATTTTGCCGCTTTTAGGGCAGGTTCTGAAAATGTACTTTTTTAATTTTTCCATGATGGGGTATTCTCCTTTCAGTATATTTGTTTATTAAATAACAAATGCCGGACAAAGTATAAACACTTTGTAATACTGAAAATAAGAGAAGGGGAATTCAGTGTGAAAAATACAATATTAAAAGGCAAAATATCTTGCTTGAAATATTTATGAAAAGCAGAGGATGTTACTACAAAGCTGTCCAACTATTTATAGTCTAACACATAATTTGGAATTTGAATACTAAAAATGGAATAAACTCCTATTTAAATTTTATCTTATTGTCATAAATATTATTTTTGCGTCTTCTCGCTTTTATACTTCGTGAAATAAATCGCAGCACAATGCGCAGGAGGATTAATCCCAGGATAATAATAAGAACGATTTTTATTATATTAATGAGCAGAGAACTTTTTTGCTGCTTGTTTTCGGCTAATTGGCTTTTGCTGCCACTCGCACCTTCGGCAGTTTTCTTTTCAACACTGCTTGCAGCCACAAGTTCAACCTTTCCAAGTTCGGTACCATTTCTCTCATAAGCCCTGTAACCCAGTATATCTCCCTTTTTTACAGGGGCTTCAATCTTCGGCTCTATATTGTCGGAAAAGTTTATATTCCACAGATTGGAATCAAGAGGAAGGACACAGGCAAATTCGCTTTTTGTAACCAGATCTACATTTGTTGTACCGGCAGCTCCGGCAACAGTGACATTACTGACAGCTTTCCCCGCATCAATCAGCGTTTGAGCACAAAAGTTTTGAAACCCGTATTCCAAAAGTTTTTTTGAATCGTTGTCGACCCTGCTTTTAGTATGGTCTTTTTCTCCCAATACCACAGCGATAAGCTCCATGCCGTCTTTATTTACTGCCGAAGATACAAGATTGAAACCGGCCTGGCTGGTAAAACCTGATTTGATACCTGTTACTTTTGTGAAATAGTCTGATGTTCTGTACAAAAATTTGTTGGTTGTATAGAGCTCATCCCATTTTTTGTGCATATTTGTCGGGGCCATATTATATGAAGTTTTTGAAACAATCTCGCGGAATTTGGGAATTGTCATGGCATAACGTGCTATGTTTGACAGATCCCGTGCAGTTGTATAGTGCTCATCATCGTGCATTCCGTTGGGATTTGTAAAATGAGTATTGGTGGCCCCCAATTTCCTGGCTTTTTCATTCATCATATCTATAAAATCCTTGCGGGTGGGTGCGAGGTTTTCCGCCAGAATGTTTGCCGTTTCATTTGCCGACTGGATAAGCATGGCATTCAATAAATCTTCCATGCGCAATATTTCACCGGCACCTATAAAAATATTCATACCATCCGGTCCGATATCCTTGACGGCTTCCTTGCTGGCAACCATCATCTGGTTCAAATCACCTTTTTCCAGTGCGACAACAGCTGTCAAAATCTTTGTTGTGCTGGCAGGATATAACTTGTCGTCGGCGTTTTTTTCACAAAGCACCTGGCCTGTTTTGGCATCCATTAGTATGTAAGAGTGAGCATCCGTAGTTATAACATCAGCGAATGCCGGTGTCCCAAAAAGTAAAAAAATCAGCAGTATAAAAGCAGAGATAACTATTTTCTTCATATCGGCACCTGTATAGTTTATAAAATATGATTTATATTGCAAAAAAATAAGACAAACAATAGTATAGCAGAAACAGGTTTTAATTGTAAACATATGGGCATCATTATGCTATAATTATAAAAAATATATAAAAATAAATTTGTTGAAGAGGTACTTATGGATAAAGATGCCAAACCTATTGAAACCGTTGACGAATATATCCTTCAGTTCGATAAGGATACCCGGCAGATATTACAGCAGATAAGGCAGTGTATAAAGGAAGCCGCTCCTGAGGCGGCTGAAAAAATAAGCTATGGGATGCCGACTTTTACCCTGCATGGCAATCTTGTTCATTTTGCTGCATATAAGAAGCACATAGGTTTCTATCCCACTCCCAGCGGTATTGAAGCTTTTAAGGACGAATTGTCGGTGTACAAGGGAGCAAAAGGCTCGGTACAGTTTCCGTCTGACAGGCCCATGCCCTTTGAGCTGATCGGCAGGATTGTTAAATTCAGAGTGGCTGAAAACATCCAACTGGCACAAAATAAAGGAAAAAAGAAGAAATAAAGTATTGAACTTATCATAGTATAGATACTACAGACTACTACTTATATATGGCAAAAAAATTTCAGGCATAAATGGGGGTGTACCGTGAGGAAAAAGATAGTATTATTTTCTTTGGGAGTGTTGATTTTATTTGTATTGACAGGCTGTGTGCCGGGGGACGGCACATATACCGCTTCAAAACCCGCAGGTTTTTTCTGGGGTATCTGGCATGGCTGGATTTCTCCCATATCATTGATTTGGGGACTGTTTGACAAAAACATACGGGTATACGAAGTTGCAAATAAAGGCTGGTGGTATGATTTTGGTTTTTATATGGCTATTATAGGCGGGTTCGGAGGCCTGTCCCTATTCCGTAATAAAACCTCCAACAGGAATAACAAGTGATAAAAACTCTTCTGATATGAATTATTTGTATTGGAAGAGTTTTTTTATGGGATACTTTAATTTTATAAATCAAATATGATATTTATGACTAGGCTTGGCTTCCTTTGCGCAAACTAATCATTGATGGTCAGAAGGATAATTACTTACATTACATTTTGTGGCCACGAATGTGGCTCATGGAGGTTAGCTTGAAAGACTTCACTTGCGATTGTCTTCCAAAACTAACCTGTGAATTTATGGCCGTGCGAAATATTCAAAGTATTTGTAATACTTTGAAAGCGCACATGGCCAATTAACCTCCTTTATTCGCCACATTGCGATAAAGGATATAAGTTTTCATTACATTTTGTGGCCGCTATTGCGGCTCATGGAGGTTAATATGTACAAGATACTGCGCAAAAAGAAACTTGAAAAGGCCGCCGGTGAAGAGAAAGATACCGTGAGCATTAGAACGCTGACCAAGTCCCTGGAAAAAAATATCGTGCTGTTAAAAAATGCTTTTTCAGGGGATGAAACCGTTATGTACAGGGTATTTCAGAATAAACATCTGGATTCGGCCAAATGCTGTATTTTTTATCTGGATGGTATGGTGAATTGTGAGATAATAAATGAAAACATCATCCAGCCAATTCTTTCCGATGATTTAACACAAGATATTTCAAACCATAATCTGCTGGATGAGTTAAGGTATAAAATCATTGTCGCCAACAATATCTCGGTATCGGATGATTTTAATACAATAGCAGCTGCATTGTATGCCGGGGATACGGTTTTTCTGCTTGAGAACTGTGACAGGGTACTTTTAATAGATTCAAAGGGCTGGCAAACCCGCTCCATAACCGAACCTGAGTCTGCAAAGGTAGTACGCGGTCCCAGGGAAGGCTTTACCGAATCAATAATTATGAACATCTCCCTGATCAGACGTAAAATCAAAAGCCATGAGCTAAAGTTCAAATTCAGGGAGATTGGAGAGAGAACCCATACAAAAGTATGTATCTGTTATATAGATGACATAATCTCAAAGGATGTCCTTAAAGAACTGGAAAGACGCCTTGATGAAATCAAAATTGACGGAGTGCTTGATTCGGGTTATATTCAGGAATTGATCCGGGATGAGCCCTTTTCACCCCTTGAAACGGTCGGCTATTCTGAAAGGCCTGATGTCGTTGCCGGAAGGTTGCTGGGGGGCCGGGTAGCTGTCATTGTCGACGGCAGCCCGGTAGTGCTGACGGTCCCTTTTGTGATTGTTGAAACAATACAGTCCAATGAAGATTATTACAATAATTATATCTTTGCATCCATAAACAGGTTGTTCAGGGGTATGTCATTACTTCTGTCCATAAGTGTACCAGCCGTATTTCTGGCGATTGTCACCTATCACCAGGAGATGCTGCCGACACCTCTGCTGTTAAGCATATCGGCTTCAAGGGAAGGTGTTCCCTTTCCCACAGTCCTCAGCATGTTTATCATGCTTTTGATTTTTGACCTCTTAAGGGAGGTGGGAACAAGAATGCCGACACCTATAGGACAGGCCGTCAATATAGTCGGAACGCTTGTATTGGGGCAGGCAGCCGTTGAAGCAAGGCTTGTGAGTGCTCCCATAGTCATTGTTACGGCCTTTACAGGTATTGTAAACTTAATGAATATAACCTTTATAGGACCTTCTATTCTTATACGTTTTTTTCTGTTGTTCGCATCGGCATTTATAGGAATATACGGTTTTATTTTCGGGTTTGTTGTAACACTGTTACACCTCATGAGCCTGCGGTCTTTCGGGGTACCCTACATGCTTGGCACCACCAAAATAGAAGATCATGACGGACAGGATGTTCTGGTCAGAGCTCCCTGGTGGTCAATGACCTTAAGACCAAAAATTATCGGTGCAAGAAATTTGGTACGGCAGGGTCCAAAAAACAAAAGGGGAAATAATAGATGAGGAATGTTAAGCTTATTTTGCTTGCAATCATCATTTTAATAAATTCATTTGTGACCACCGCCTGCTGGAACTACAGGGAAGTCGAAAACCTGGCCATTGTTGCGGGAGCTGCTGTGGATAAGGGTGAAAAGGCAAGGTATAAACTGACTGTTGAAATTGTAAAGATTGCCGCCGGAAACGATGCAATTACAGAATCAAAACTGATGTCAGCCGAAGGCGATACAATATTTGACTGCGCAAGAAATGCTATTTCGGTGTCAGGGAAGAGACTTTATTGGAGTCATAACAAAATCCTGATAATAAGCAAGGAAATTGCAGAGAAAGGTGTAATAGAGATGATTGATTGGTTTAACCGGGATTCAGAAACCAGAGCCAATGTACATCTTGCTATTTCCACCGAAAACACTGCGGAGGATATCTTTAAGGGAAAAGAAGTAATTCAGAGCATAAAAGCCTTTGAAATGGAAGAAATGTTAAAAAATGAGGATGCCTTATCAAAAGCTCCCAGAACGGAAGTATGGGAATTTGCCAATAATATGGCTGAGGAAGGTATATATGGCTGTGCGGCCGCTGTTAAACTGCAAAAGATGGACGGCGGTGAAAAAACTCCTGCTGTCGGAGGAACAGCAATATTCAGGGGTGACAAACTGATAGGAATTGTGGGTGAAGAGGAAACCAAGGATATTCTGTTTGCACAGGATAATATCAAGGGTGGTCTGCTGGTGGAAACTGTAAAGGGGAAAGATAAAGATAGAGAAATTCCCATCTCATTTGAAATTTTTAAAAGCAAGACAAAAATCGAGCCGGTTTTTAACAAAAATCAAGTTAAAATGAATGTTGATATTGAGACGACGGTGACTCTTGCCGAGTTGGGAGGGTGCAAGGATTTTATAGGTAAAAAAGGCCGTGAGGAGCTCGTTAAATTAAGTGAAACCATACTAAAAGAAAGGGTGGAGAAAACCATAAAAAAAATTCAGCAGGAGTATGGAACTGATGTATTCGGGTTTGGTAAAAGAATTTATGAAAATCATTATAAGGAGTGGCAAAAGATTAAAGATAACTGGGATGAAAATTTTAAGAATTTACAGGTAAATGTAAAAACAAAAATTATTATTAAAAACAGTGCTATGCTCTCGAAACCACTGGAGGTTAGAAAAAACTAATTTATGAGTGTAATGGTAGTCATAATATATGCCATTCTGGCAATATATGAATTTATTCCTTTATATAAAGAAAAAAAATGGGCTGATTTTGTTGTAAATGCAGTGTTATGGACCTCTTCCCTGATAATAGTGCTGCTTTTGTGCTTTAATGTGGAAATTCCCAGCCCTCAAGCGCCTGTTCGGAAATTTATAGAGTCAATATTCGGAAAGCAGGGTTAACCTGAAAGACTTCAGGTACAGCAGGAGGTAAGCATGAGAAAGGAAGTTATTACCGACAAGGAAGCTATATGTATTTTAATAATTTTTACAATAGGGAGTACTCTTATCCTGGGAATCGGCGGTGATGCCAAAAACGACAGGTGGATTTCAGGGGTAATCGGATTAGTGCTGGCAATACCATTTCTGCTGATTTATGCAAGGATTCAAACCATATTTCAAGGCAGGGATATCTTTGATATATTAATCATACTGTTGGGAAAAATAGGCGGAAGGTTTGTAGCAGTTATTTATGTCTGGTATGCCTTTCATCTGGGGGCTATGGTAATCCGAAACTTTGGGGAATTTGTCAATGTCGTGGTAATGCCTGAAACTCCAATGTTTGTGCTCATGGTTACTATTGGAGCTGTTGCAATAATGGCAGTGAAATTGGGAATAGAAGTTATAGGCAGGACATGTGCATATCTTCTGCCAATTTTGGTTGTTATAATAATCATTGTACAGTTTCTGGGAATATCTGAGATGAAAGCTAACCATCTAAAGCCTTTCTTCAGCAGTACAATTACTTCCATACTGGATGGAGCCTTTTCTTCTTTTGCTTTTCCCTTTGCAGAGTCGGTGGTTTTTTTAGGGGTATTCTTCACTTTGAAAACAAAGAAATCTCCATATAGAGTATATTTTTACGGAGTATTTTTGGCCGGTCTGCTTATTATAGCTATAACCATCAGAAATATTCTGATTTTAGGACCCCTTGGCACAAGCCTGTATTTCCCTTCCCATGTGGCTGTCAGCCGGATAAGCATCGGAGAATTTCTCCAAAGGATAGAGGTGTCGGTGGCCTTTGTTTTTGGAGTTGCGGCTTTGATAAAAATCAGTATATGCCTGTTTGTTACAGCAAAGGGTGTTGCAAAAGTATGCAATCTAAATGATTACAGGTCGGTTGTAATCCAATTGGGCCTGCTTATGGTGTATTTTGCTCAATTCATATATAAAGATATTATGACAATGTCGGATTGGGCTTTTAAGATTTATCCCTTTTATGCCCTGCCCTTTCAGGCTATTCTCCCTGTGTTTATTTGGATAATGGCCGAAATCAAAAAAAATAAAATCACTGCCAAAAAACAAATTGCCTGAGATATTTTAATAATGGTCAGGTTCTGTATTGCTGGGGAGTCTGACCTGTATATTTCTTAAAGGAGTAGCTGAAGTAGTGTGGATTGTCGTAGCCCAGCTTTTCAGCAATTTCAAGGATTTTCATCCTGGTATCCTTCAGCATGTTTTTTGCTGCATCCATTTTGACTTTAATCAGATATTCATTTATTGTTATACCTGTTTCCTTTTTGAATACCGAACAAATGTAGTTTGGCGACATATATACTTCATTGGCAATATCTGAAAGAGTGATGTTTTCCATATAACGTTTCTCAGCCAATTCTTTTATCTGGCTTACCAGGTTGCCGTGCTTCAGATAATATTTACTTTTAAAATATTTGCAGATATGTTCCAGCATCTGATATATGGTTTGTTTCATATCAAAAACCGTTTCAGATTTCAAAACTGTCTGCACCGAATTCAGATAGTGAGGAAAAATTTCCTGTACATCGGTTTCTGTTTTAAAAATCTCCTGATAAACATTGATTATCAGCTCAATGCAAACTCCACGGATATATTCTTCTGTAAAAAGCTTCACTTCAGTTAAAAAAGCAAAGTATCTCTCCACTGTATTGGAAAGTTTTTCGGTGTCACCCAGCTTTATCTGTGACAAAAGCTCTTTCTGCATAAGATTGAGATTGGAATAAACATTGAAATCACTCATTTGATACAGCTTCTGGGTATTGCTGATGTCACCGATGTGAATGATGGAGTTCTTTCCGGTATAGAATTTATAATTCAGAGCACTGAGGGCATTATTATAGGAAACCGCAAGGGCTTCCATACTGGAAACCTGATTTCCAACGCCGATAGAGAGCGTTATTTTATTGAAATCCGAAAGTAATTCCTGCATTTCATCAAATATTACAGTCATTTTTTCTTCACTGGAAAATTTTCTGTTGAATATAATTACAAATTGATTGTCATTGGTATAAACGCAAACACCGGCCTGATGATTGACCAGGGTTTCTTCAATAATATTTTTCACCGAAAAGTTAAGAAACTGTTTATAGCTCTCTGCCTTATCAGTTACACGCTTGACATAGTCATCAATTTCTGCCACAGCCAATATAATGCTTTCATTAACCTTCAAGGGTATCTGAAAGTACTCAAGCTTTTCGGATATTAAATACTGGTCGGTAATTATACCCATGACAAGGTTGCCAAGGAACTTATCCCTCATCAGGTACATATTTTCTTCAAGCTGGACTTTCAGCCTGTAATATACTTCTTCGCGGTTTTGCTCCATGTCAATACTGTTTCTGATCTTTTTCAGCACTTCAATTATTTCTTTAATCTGTATAGGTTTTAAAATATATCCCGCAGCATTTATGGATAAGGCTGTTTTGGCATAGTTGAAGTCCTGAATACCGCTTATCAGCACGATTTTGGTTTTAATATCCAGTTCCTGAAGACTTATTGCCACCTCCAGACCGTTTAAAAAAGGCATTTTGATGTCTGTGAACAGGATATCGGGTTTGAGTTCTATACACATGTTAAGAGCTTGTTTTCCGTTTTCTGCCTGGGCTATGACTTCCATTCCCAGCTCTTTCCAGGGTACGATTTCATATAGTGTTTCTCTCACAAGAAAATCATCATCAGCCAATAGTACTGTTATCATTTAAGGTTCCTCCCATCCTGGTGCATGGTATCACGACTTCTGCTGTAATTCCGTAATCGGAGTTCCGGTAGTAATGGAGTCCGTATTCCTTACCGTAAGTTGTTCTGATCCTTTCATGTACGTTAAATATACCTATGGATTCATTCCGGATTTCATCGGAATCCAGCAGGGCATTCAGTCTGCAAACATCCCCGCCCTCACCATTGTCAGTTACGCTTAATATAATATTATCATTTTCAATCCGGCCTGAAATAGTCAGAATCCATTCGCGGCTTGAGGTTTGGAAGCCATGGATGATTGAGTTTTCTACCAGGGGCTGAAGTACCAGCTTCACTATCTGGTATTTTCCAATATCCCGGGGAATATTTATTGTATATTTCAATTTTTGTTTAAATCTCATATTTTGTATTTCCATATAGCTTTCCATATGTTTTATCTCTTCTTCAATGGTGATAACGGATTTTCCCTTGCACAAACCATAGCGGAAAAAGTTTGACAGGGAGGTTATCATGTCGCTGATGACCGGTACGTTATATTTTACGGCATAAAGGTTTATGGAATCCAGCGTATTATATAAAAAGTGGGGATTTATCTGGGATTGGAGAGCCCGCAGCTCGGCATCCTTTGCATTCAATTCGGCTTTTTGCTTGTTGGCCTCACTGGTGTAAAGCTGGTTTATCAACTCCTTGATCTGCCCGATCATCAGCTTGTACTGCCCGATCAGATACCCGAATTCATCTTTCTTTTTATAATCCAGTTTGATTTCAAAATTGTGATCTCTGACGGTTGCCATTGATTTTACAAGCTTTATTATAGGCTTTGAAATACTTTTTGATAAGGCAAAGGCAGTAAGGAGTGCGACTACCATACAAACGGATAAGAGCAGTATGACAATGTGATTGAGGTTATTCTGGTCGGCATTGATTTCATTGACCCTGGTAAAACTGATTATCTTCCAGTTCAGAGAACGCATTTCGCCGGTTGAGATCAGTGTGGATCTTCCATTGACGGTATCCCTCTTTGTAATATGATTTGTATCAAAAAGGAGCTCCAGCTTTTTATCAGATATATTTGACTCCAGATATTTCAAGGAATCACTGGTTGCGGAATCACTTTTTAAAATGACCGAATTGTTTTCATCAAGTATATAGATTTCCGTTCCGGGTGAGGCCTTATAGGAGGATAAGAGTGAGTTGAAATATTTTTTATCCATATCAATTGTCAAAAGTGCCGCGTATACAACCCTGTCTGCACTTTTTAAATCATATAATTTTCTTGCGACTGTGATCTGATCATTTGGTTGATTGTTGACAACCACCATGCTCTTATCTTTCAGCTGGCTGAACCAGGGATTATGCTCGGCTTCGGATATGTCATGAATTTTTGTGGACAGGTCGTACCGTGCGTAATTAGGTTTGTTTACCATATATATTTTCGGTACGACCGAGGAATTGGTGAAAACATGATAATTGGTAAGATAGTAGCTGTCCAGCGCTCGGTCGAGAGTTATTATCTCCCTGATATTAACAGGCATGTCTGCCGTAGGATCGGAACTCAGGACATTTTTTATATCGGGATTTATGGATATAAGAGTTGTCAGCTCATTGATAAATTCCAGCCTTTGCTCTACGATCAAACGGGCCGAGTCTATATTGCGTTCAATAAGGGTATTCATTTTTTTATTTATTATACTTGTAGAACGTACATATACTATTGAGGTTATAATCAATGTGGGTACTAAAATGGATGCCAGGAAATATAATACAAGTTTGGTTCTTATGCTGATATTCATTGTGTTATTCTCCTTTATTTGAATACCTTCGTTAATATTGTATTATACAGGCCTTTATGTATACCTTCAAGGTTAAGATATTACTTGGTTGGAAGGCAAATCATAATATTTTGTACCTTTGGTTTTAAATCTTAATATTTTGTACCAACAAGAATAACTTTTTGTATTTTAAACTTTTTGCAGTCTGTTAAGCTATAAATATAGCAAGGTAATAAAAAGTTTTAACAGGGAACAAAAGGCAGGGGCCCTTGCATATGTATTTGTTTAAACTTTCTATCCAGTGGTCTGTAACATCTGAATTCATACATTGCCGGAGGTTAAATTTTCCCGGGACTGCGTTGTCGTCAGTCGGAATAAATAGTAGACATAAAACCGGCAAGTATTATAAAATTCATTAAATCAATTATTTTCAGGAGGTAGATATCAGTGAGAGTAAAATTGATAAAAGGTCTGGGATGTGTACTTTCTTTGGCATTGACAGCAAGTGTGTTTGCAGGATGCGGCTCATCTGAGAATGCGGTAAGTACTCAGAGCAGCAGTTCTCAAACTGACAATGTTAAAATGCAGACAGTCCGTGTATGGACAAATGATAACCAGTATCAGCCAATTATTGATCCCATAGTAGCGCAATATAACTCGGGAGAAGGAACGAAAGACGGGATAAACATCGAATACAAGATATTCGGCGGAGATTACAATGATGTCCTGAAGGTAGCATTGGCTGCCGAGCAAGGTCCCGAGATATATAAATTTGTCGGAACGGTTAAAGAGCCGTTTATAAAATCAAAGTGGATGCTGCCGATTGATGATTTGCCGGGCGGCCCCGAATTCCTCAAAAAATATGAGAATATACTCATAAAAGGTTATACCACTTTTGACGGAAAAACCTACAGCATACCTTTTAAGGTTTTGAACACCAAGTTCATGTATAACAAGACCTTACTTGAAAAATCAGGTTTTACCGCACCTCCCGAAACCTGGGACGATGTGGTGGCCTATGCCAGGAAGATCACAGAAGACAATAAGGGCGAAGCCTATGGTTACGGAATACATCTGAAAGATACCGCCTCTTCAGGCAAATGGTATTTTGCCACACAGTTTGCAACTTCTGTCGGACACATGGGTTACGACTTTAAAGAAGGTAAATTCAAATTTTCAGACTTTACCGGGAATATTGGCAAAATACTTCAAATGAAGGCTGACGGCAGTATATTCCCTGGCGCCGAAGGAATGGGACTCGATGAATGCGTTGCTCAGTTTGCGGCAGGCAGAATAGCAATGATGCCGGGAGTCAGCTGGGACGTTAACGGTGTGGCTAAGCTGGGATACAAATTTGAAATGGGCGTTTGCGATACTCCTGTTCTAAGCAGGGACAAAAAATTCAAAGGTTACGCCCAGATTGCAGATGCACTTTGTATTGGACCAAGCGCCGAAAATATGCCTGAAAAAGCTATGAAAGTATATGAACTTGTACAGAGTGATGAGATTCAGACAGCAATTCAGGAACAGGAAGTTGACTTCATAGCAAGAGAAGATATTCAGCAGAAATCCTCCGGCAATTTCACAAAGGCAGGTACAAAAGAGTTCGCAGACACCAGCCGGTCATATTTTACACTTACTCCTCCCGACGGCGGCATAACTGTTGAGGGCCAGCCATACCAGAACACCATCATCAATCTCGTGGCAGGTTCGGATCCTGATATCGCCAAAGTTCTGGCTGATCTCGACAAGCGTTACAACACTGCGCTGGAAAAAGCGGTTGCCGATGGCTTTGATATGACGTTATACATTGATAAGGAATGGGATACCAGCTTTAAATAAATAATTTAATGAAAAGGGTTGTCTCAAAATAAGGCAACTTCAATAAATGGGAAGCTCCATTAAAAGTATGCGCCTGAAATTGCCGGTGAAATACAAGTATTGAGCTGTACAGATTTCAGGCGTGTACTTTACACCTTCCCGAAAAACAAGGAGACAAACACATGGAACAATTAAATAAATCAGCAGCCTTTGGCTCCTTTGGCGGATACAGGCAGGGTGTAAAAAAAGACAATATTCAGGCTATCCTTATGCTTTTGCCCATGTTGATAGGTTTCACCCTGTTTACCATCTATCCCATGCTATGGCTGATACGCTGGTCAGGCTTTGATTATGACGGTATGACAACTGCTAAATTTATAGGCTTTGATAACTTCGTCAGAGCATTTACACGGGACAGTCATTACTGGGCATCTCTGCTAAATACTTTTTATATTGTGGCAATAAAACTGGCCATTGAAATTCCCTTCGCATTATTTCTTGCAGTAGTTCTAAACAGTACAAAAAGAATAAACTCATTTTTCAGAACAATATTTTTTATGCCTGCAATTGTCAGCAGTGCCATAGTGGGACTTGTATTCTTTCTTATGTTTGAGCCCTTCAGAGGCTCGGTAAACTATTTGCTTAAAGCCTTCGGACTTATCCAGCAGAATATAAACTGGTTCGGGACACAGTGGCTTGCCGACTGGGTAATCATACTTGCCAGTATATGGAGAAGTTTCGGGACAAATATGATCTTCTTTATAATGGGGCTTCAGAATGTACCCCGGGAAATTTACGAATGTGCTGAAATTGACGGAGCAGGGGTCTGGAAGAAATTTTCTAAAATTACTCTTCCAATGCTGGCGCCTGTAATGAGGGTAGTATTGATGCTGGCAATTGTAAACAGCATGAAAATGTCCGACCTTGTACTGGTACTCACAAACGGACAGCCTGGAGGTAAAACAGAAGTTGTAATGTCCTATACCTTCAAGTATTTCTTCTCATACGGTGCGGCCGATTCAATAAGCCAGTACGGTTACGCAGCTTCTTTGGCGGTTATTACCGCTATTATTCTGGGGATAATCACCGGAGTATATTTTAAAGCTACAAAGAAGTCAAGCGATCTATATTAAGGGGGGAACATGCCATGAAAACAAAAAGTTCACTTCTATCCATACCAATTTATCTGCTTTTGACCGTATTTGCCGTTATTGTGATATTTCCAATATTCTATATAATATTATCGTCTTTCAAATCAACAGCAGATATATTGACATCAACATCATTCTTTCCCTCCTCAATAAGCTTTGACAACTATGTACGTGCATGGAAACTTTCAAATTTTCAGACTTATATGTGGAACAGCATATTTATGTGCAGCTTTATTGTAGCAGGAACTATTATTACTTCAATTACTTCGGGTTATGTATTTTCCCGCAGCAGCTTCCGCGGTAAAAATTTGATACTGCTTATCATAACCTCATCAATGTTTATTTCGGCAGGGAGCCTGTATCTGTATCCGCAGCTTAAAATAGCCAAACTGCTCAATATTAACACCTCTCTTTGGGGAGTAATAATTATATATATATTTGGAATAAATGTTACAAATCTTTATATTTCAAAAGGTTTCATAGATTCAATACCGAAGGAGATCGATGAAGCGGCAAAGGTTGACGGCTGCAGTTTTTTCAGAATATTCTGCAACATCATTTTCCCATTGACAAAACCTTTGATAGCTACAGTCGGATTGCTTTCCTTTATGAATTCGTGGAATGACTACCTGCTGCCAATGGTGTTCACTTTGGGCAACCCAAAAAGCCAGCCTCTGGTGGTTGGGATTATATCAATGAAAAGCAGCGGAGAGACCATTTCTTCATGGGATTTGATGATGGCCGGGACAACGATGGCAGTCGTTCCCATGCTGATAGTCTTTATATGTCTGAATAAGTACTTTGTTGCAGGACTTACCAGCGGTGCGGTAAAAGGATAAAAAATAATAAAAAATAGAGGAGTTGTTTTTATGTCTAAATTAATTACAGGAGTTTTACCGGCATTAATTACGCCTATGGATGAACATGGAAATATTTTAGTGGATTCGGCGAAACCGCTCATAGACTGGTATGCGAAGGAAAAGGCTGACGGGCTGTACATGCTGGGCTGGACAGGAGAAGGCATGTATCTGTCGGTTCAGCAGAGAAAAACCTGGGCCGAAGCGGTCTTAAAAGCAAACAATAACAGGATGCCAATATTCGTTCATGTGGGATATAATGAAAATCCGGATGATTCGGTTGAACTTGCACGCCATGCCCAGGAGCATGGAGCATATGCAGTAGCTTCAGTGGGGATTTCTCCCAGGTCCACACTTGCTGATAATGTGGCATATTTCAAACGTATATCCGAGGCAGCCCCAAAAACGCCTTTCTATATATACTGGACCTCCAACGGAGAAATGCTCACAGGCGGAGAAAGAGTGGATCCCGAGGAACTCCTGGAGGCCATGAAGGCTGTTCCTACCTTTAAGGGAATAAAGTTCACAGACAATAACTTTTATATACTTGAAAGATTCAAAAAATATAATCCGGATATCAATATACTCACCGGAGCCGACAACCTTGTAATATGCTCCGATATAATGGGTGCAGACGGCAACATTGGTGCACTTCAGGCAATAACCTGCTATGATTTCAAAGTTCTGCTGGAAAAGATGAAGGAAGGAAACTACAAAGAGGCCCGGGAAATACAATACCGCACCAATGAAATAGCCGAAGCATATTCGGTACGGAATCTCGGAACAATCCCGGGCATCAAGATCGTTATGGAAAGGGTATACAACATACCGGCAGGTTATTGTTCACCTACTAGTCCATATCTCCCGAAGGTCACAGATGAGGCTTTGATTGAAAGCTATTTGAAGGTATACAGGGATAACATTATAAAAAGATAATTTTACTAATAAAAGAAGGGACTGTTACGGTCTCTTTTTTTATTAGTAAAAATTTTTTTGTATTGCTATTGACCGGTTGAGTCAACGGGATTATAATTATGCCATTGACTCAACCGGTCAATGAATTCCGGTATGTGCAACGGTACCGGAATAACTATGAAAACAGGCTGATTGTGAGTTTTGAAACTTGAAAGGAGGCAGTACTATTTATTCTAATTTCTTAAAGCTTGATGAGGAAAAAAGGCAGAGGATCCTCAATGCTGCCATGAAGGAGTTTGCCCGGAGGGGTTATAAAAATGCATCGACCGATAACATGGTAAAGGAGGCGGCAATTTCCAAAGGTGCTCTGTTTCACTATTTTAAAAATAAGAAGAACTTGTTTATGTTTTTATATAACTACACTCTGGAAATCATAAAAAATGAGATACTGATGAAAATAGACTTCGGAACAACGGATATTTTTGACAGGAGAAGGCAGGCAGGTTTGCAAAAGATTGAGGTTCACAAAATACATCCTCTGATTTTTGAATTTGTTGCAGCAGCATACATGGATGATTCCAACGAAATAAAGAATGACATCCGGAGCAGGAATGAAAAACTGATGGTATATGGAAAGAATAAGTTATATGAAGGCATTGATACATCCGTGTTCCGTGAGAATGTTGATGTGGCCCGGGCTATTGAAATAATAGACTGGACCAGTGAAGGCGTGATAAATAAGGTGATTTCCCGGATAAAAAAAGTACCTTTGGATGAAGTGGATTATGATGAAATGCTGGAGGAAATGGATGTTTATATGAATATGTTAAAAAAGATGTTTTATAAGGATGGAGGGGTTCATGAATGAATGTTATAGAAATAAGCAATCTTACAAAAACCTATGGAAAATCAAGAGGTATAATTGATGTAAGTTTTAATGTGGAAGAGGGTGAGGTATTTGGCTTTATTGGTCCCAACGGAGCCGGTAAATCCACAACAATAAGAACCTTACTGTCATTGATATATCCAACTGCAGGCAGCGCAAAAATATTTGGAGCCGACTGTATAAAAAATGCCCCTGAAATAGCTAAAGAAATAGGTTACCTGCCTTCAGAGGTATTTTATTATGACAAGATGAAGGTTATTGATGTGCTGAAATATTCCGCCAGCTTCTATAAAAAAGATTGCAGCAAAAGAATAGAGGATCTGGCTGAAATAATGGATCTGGACTTAAAAAAGAGAGTGGATGACTTATCCTTTGGAAACAAAAAAAAAGTGGGTATAGTACAGGCACTGCTGCATGAACCCAGGCTCATAATTCTCGATGAACCCACAAGCGGACTGGACCCTCTTATGCAGCAGAAGTTTTTTGACCTGCTGGAGGAGGAGAATAAAAAAGGTGCTACAATTTTCATGTCCTCCCATGTTCTCAGCGAGGTACAGAGAATGTGCACACGTGTTGCCATAATCAAGGAGGGCAGGATCATCAAGCTTGAAACCATGAGCAATCTCACCGAAAACAATTATAAAAAATTCAAGCTTGAAATCAACAGCGGAATTGATAAAAACCATTTCCAGATAAACGGAGTCAGTAACCTTGAGCTAAAGGGCAATATTATCAGCTTCCTGTATAAAGGTAATGTGAACACCATACTGAAAAGAATAACCGAAATTGATTTGAAAAATGTCTGGATAGAAGAGCCAAGCCTTGAAGAGATATTTATGCACTACTATGAAAAGGAGGCCTGAGGGTATGAATATATTTCTGCATGAATTGAAGTCCTACTTCAAATCAATAATTATTTGGGCCTGTTCCATGGCAGCACTTGCAGTAATGTATATTCTGATCTTCAAGGGCCTGGGCAATGATATTGCAGAGTTTCAGAGCCTGATGGACAGTCTGCCGGAGGTTGTCAAAAAATTGCTCAGCGTGTATGTGGCAAGCTTGTCCACACTTGAGGGCTTTTATTCCTTTGTATTTGTGTACGTGGCATTGTGTGGTGCCATCCAGGCTATGAATCTTGGAGTTTCCATAATCTCCAAGGAGGTGCGTGAGAAGACTGCCGACTTTTTGTTGACAAAACCTGTAAGCCGTGCGGTAATTATGACCTCAAAAATAGCAGCAGCCTTTGTTTCGCTGGTTATAACCAACATTATTTATCTTGCCGTAACCTTACTTGCCACACTTACTGTAAAAACTGATTTCAGCGTAAAGTCAGTAATATTGATTTCCATAACCCTGCTGTTTATACAGTTGATATTTATGGCCCTGGGAGTCATCGTAGCGGTTCTTTCAGGTAAAATCAGATCCGTCATAGCCGTTTCACTCAGCACTGTTTTCGGGTTTTTTATAGTAAACATGTTCGGTTCGGTAATCGGAGAAGAGACGGTAAGGTATATAACACCCTTCAAATACTTTGATTATGGATATATTGTCAAAAACAATGCATATGAAATGCCATACATCATCGTTGGAGCGGCTTTTGTCATTGCAGCGGTTACGGCCAGCTATCTGGTATATACCAGAAAAGACGTACACGCAGTATAAGATATAAGAGTGAAAAAGATTTTATTACAGTTTTGTAGCCGCTATAAGGCTCATGGAGGTTAATATGAACATTTTTATAAGAGAAATGAGGGCGCATCGAAAGTCTCTTATCTTTTGGAGTATTGGAATGCTTTTCATGATTGCTGCCGGAATGGGAAAGTTTACGTCGTATACAGGTTCGGGCCAAACAATGAAAGATATATTGGATAAAATGCCAAAAGCCCTGAAGGCAGTCCTGGGTTTTGGAACTCTGGATGTCACAACCGCAAGCGGTTTTTATGGCATGCTCTTCCTGTATCTTTTGATAATGGTTACAATTCATGCAGCCATGCTTGGTGCCAATATTATTGCAAAGGAGGAACGGGATAAGACAACAGAATTTTTAATGGTAAAGCCTGTTTCGAGATTTACGGTGGTAACGGCAAAATTAACAACTGCATTGGTGAACATCCTGGTGCTGAATATTATAACGCTGGTATTCTCAATTGCTATTGTTAACCAATACGCCAAAGGCGAGCAGGTAAACGGTGATATTTTCATCCTTATGGTTGGAATGCTGCTGGCACAGCTGTTGTTCCTTTTCATAGGGAGCGGTATAGCCGCTGTCAGCAAAAATCCCAAAGTATCCGCATCAATTGCCACGACAATACTTTTGGTAACCTTTATCATAGCCATTCTGACCGATATGAATGATAAGCTTGCAGGACTTAAGTATATCACCCCGTTTAAATACTTTGAAGCCCAGCAGCTGTATGAAGGGGGCTTAAAGCCTGTATTTGTCGTATTGTCACTTGTAATCATCTCCGTAATGTTATGGGTAACCTATACTTTTTACAGGAAAAGAGATTTGAAGGTGTAATTTAAGGTGTGATTTTTTATATTAAATGATAACAACTTCAACGCGTTGTGCTTATTATAGTTAATTTAATTTTTGATTTAACTTTGTAACTTTTTTATATCAACTGGTAACTTCCGTACTAACTTCATGAAATAAGGCTGCCCCCAAAACAATTGCGAAAATTGTATTGCCTCATTTAAAGTGGTTTTGCCGTCGCTCAAACTCGACCTCCTGTCTCGATTTGAAGCTCAAAGCAACGTCCTGTTGCTTTGCCGGCAAAACCACTTTACCTTCGGCGACAATTTACCGCAATTGTTTTTAACTGTGCATCTTATTTCATGAAGTTGTCCTTGCGTTACCAGTTGAATATAATTAAATCTATCAGTAAAGCAAAACAAAATTTTAATTAGCACAACGGGTTAACTTCATGAAATAGACACACCAAAACCAATTACTAAAATTGTTTTTAACCGTGCATCTTATTTCATGAAGTTGTACTCGCGTTACCAGTTGATTATAATTAAATCTATCTGTAAAGCAAAACAAAATTTTAATCAGCACAACACATTGTTGAAAAAGAAACAAAAATTTAATATAATGTTGTTGATATACCAATGGTTGGGAGGACAGGCCATGAACAAAGAAGAACAGCTGGTAATGAGTTTCAGGAACTTATATAACAAGATGGTTTGGCTCAATAATTCCAGGATGAAAGACAGTTTTGAGGATTATAAGTCTTCCGAAGTACATTGTATGGAATACATTGGAAGAAATGCGGATTCCAACGTGACAAAACTTGCGGAATCCTTTTATATGACCAGCGGTGCCATAAGTAAAATGACCAGGAAGCTCATAAAAAAAGGTGCTGTCGAAAGCTACCGGAAGCCGGATAACAAGAAAGAAATCTATTTCAGGCTTACTGAAAAAGGACAGGAAATTTATAAGATCCATGAGGAAATGCACAAAGAGTTTCGTGAGCGGGACAAAGCCGTATTTGATCAGGTAACCGAGGAACAGCTCGAGAGTATGCTTGGCCTGGTGGAAAAGTACAGCAGGCATTTGGATGAAGAAATAAAGAAACAGGGTGCAGATATTAAATCTGAATAAATTTTAATAATGAAAATAAAAACACAGGCAGCCAACTCTATTGAGAACAGGCTGCATTTTTATTGCCGTAATTTTTGTTGACAAGGAAACAAAAATCATGCTACCATAATTATGTTTCCAAGGAAACAAAATTATAACTTTTGAGAGGAGAATTTACGTGTTTAAATTTAGATTACACAATGAAAAGAATATAGAAAAGAACGTAGAACAAAACGTCGATAAAAAGGCTTTAATATTCGGTCTTATGTCTGTGTTTCTTTGCGGAATAGGCTTCAGCATCATAGCGCCTGTCGTCCCGTTCTTAGTACGGCCTTATATAAGCAATCCCGGAGATCAAGCTATAGCTGTTACGCTGCTGACCTCTGTTTATGCAGTCTGCGTATTTTTTGCGGCCCCGGGACTTGGAGCTTTGAGTGACAGATATGGCCGACGTCCATTGCTACTGGTATGCCTTTTTGGTTCGGCAATCGGGTACTTGGTTTTTGGCATAGGAGGAGCACTATGGATACTGTTTGCCGGACGCATAATAGAGGGTATAACTGGCGGGAGCATAAGTACTATCTTCGCATATTTTGCAGATATCACTCCAAGAGAACAGCGAACCAAATATTTTGGGTGGGTGAGTGCGGTTGCAGGTGTTGGTGCCGCCATTGGACCTGCTCTGGGCGGATTACTTGCCAGGCTTGGTTATTCAGTACCCATGTATTTCGGAGCCATAATAACTTTATTGAATGTTGTGTATGGAATTCTATATATGCCTGAGAGCCTTGACAGGAATAACAGACTGAAAAAGATTACCTTTGTAAGACTGAATCCATTCACACAGCTAGTAAACGTACTTTCCACTAAAAACTTAAAAAGGCTGCTTGTCTCAGCATTCTTACTTTGGGTACCCAACGGAGCTTTACAGGCAGTCTTTTCACAGTTTACAATAGATACTTTCAATTGGGAACCTGTACTGATCGGACTTATGTTTTCAATTATGGGCGTACAGGACATCATTTCACAAGGTTTCATAATGCCAAAGCTTTTGTTGAAAATCAGTGACGCACAGATATCGATCCTTGGGATGGTTTCGGAGATTACAGGCTACGGTTTTATTGCAGCATCGGCTTTATTCTCCTTCTATCCTCTTTTTATTGTTGGAATGTTTATATTTGGTTTTGGTGATTCGATCTTTGGGCCTTCCTTCAATGGGATGGTCTCCAAGTCTGTCGATTCCAGTGAGCAAGGAAGGATTCAAGGCGGCAGTCAATCTATTCAATCTTTGGCAAGAATAATCGGTCCTATCATTGGAGGTCAAATTTATGTATCACTTGGTCATGCCGCACCTGCTTTTATGGGTATGATCCTTATAGCGGCAGCAATAACGGTTTTGTATAAGGTTGCGCGTGTAAATATAACGGCCTGATTCAGCCGGGCTGGTTAAATTATTGAGCGAACTTTCAAAGTGTATTAATCCTGATTACAAAACTGTATTATTGTAGTAAAATTGGAAAGGAGAAATATTTTATAACAAATATTATTGCTTATTCAACCTTAAAATGGAATGGCATGACAAAATGGATAGGTAACAGAAACTTCTTGATAACTCATGAATAAATGTTAATATTACATTAATCAAAATAAAGGAGCTGTATTATTGGAATTTAGAAGAGCAGTAGAAGCCGATATAAATCACATATTAAATATAATACACCAGGCGCAGGAGTACTTGAAGGAAACCGGAATCGACCAGTGGCAGAATGGTTATCCCGATATGGAGACAATTAAAAGGGATATAGAGAATAAACACGGCTATGTTCTGAGCAATGCCGGTAAGATTGCCGGTACAATAGCCGTTTCCTTTGACGGGGAAAAGACCTACAACGATATTTATGAGGGTGCATGGCTTACACCCGACCGGTATGCTGTCATTCACCGGCTGGCTGTTGACGGCAGTTTGAAGGGTACGGGTCTGGCTTCCGTTATGATAAATGAAGCTGAAAAAATATGCCGCCGTAAATCAGTTTCAGGTATAAGGGTGGATACCCATGAAAAGAATATCTCCATGCAGAGGTTATTAAAAAAGAACGGATTCGCGTATTGCGGTATAATTTATTTGGAAGACCGAAGCAAGAGGCTTGCTTTTGAAAAAATACTCCGACAGGAGAATTAATTTATGCTTATACTCAATGGAAAAAGAAGAATTTTGTCCATAATCACCGCAGTACTGCTTGGCTGCGTGGTAATGGCCTATGTCGATGCGGTTATCAGGCCTGATTATGCAATTAAATCAGGAATAAAAATTGTGCTGTTTACCGGGCTGCCGCTGATATATTCGTTATTTGAAAAAGAGTTGGAACTGAAAAATCTGCTGAGGGTTAACAGGAAAAGTTTGGGCTTTGCTGCCGCATTGGGAGCAGGGGTATATATTTTCATACTGGGAGTTTACTTTTTACTATCATCGTTTTTGGACTTTTCCAAAGTAACTGCAGCCTTACAGAACAATGTTGGAGTAACCAGGGATAATTTCATTTTTGTGGCGCTTTATATTTCTTTCATTAACTCCCTGCTGGAGGAATATTTTTTCAGAGGTGTTGCGTTCTTATGGCTGAAAAAAGCGGCGGGAAGAAAATTTGCATACATATTCAGTGCTGCGGCTTTTGCGGCATATCATATAGCCATAATGACCAACTGGTTCAGTCCGGGCTTATTTGTCCTCCTGATTGCCGGACTTTTTGGGGCAGGGCTGCTATTCAACCGTTTGGATGAGAAATATGACAATATTTATGTTTCATGGCTGGTCCACATGTTTGCAAACTTCGCAATTAATACAATAGGTTTCATGCTATTCGGAATATAGCATGCTATTATGTGCTGAAATTGTTCAATATTTTTTATTATGATAAACAGCTTATGTATATTCTTTTTACCTTATATTACAATATAAATTCACAAAGAATGTTTAAAAATGGGACCGATTCGATATGCGAATTACTATTTTATACAAAGATAGACCCGGTTTACGGATGAAACTGCTGCCATCAATGTTACCAGACCGCAGTAAAAGAGAACAAGGACAGCAGCCGCATTTACGGGCAGCAGGACATACGCCATAATACCCACTGCGGATAATGCATACAACAGCAGTGCGGCAGCTTTGCCAAGGCCATCGAAAATAAATACACCTGCAACGGTTTTTGATTTTTTTGCCGATACCATGGAGCTTACCCAGAACTCGGCAAATTTTACTATTGCAACAATCAAAATCCAGAAGGGGAGGATGTTATTTCTGATCAGGACAGCAAAGGAGCATGTAACAAAGAATAGGTCAGCAACGACATCAAAAACAGCACCTGCCCTGGTTTCAACATTATATTGCCTGGCCAGCCTTCCATCGAAAAAATCGGTTAAAAAAATTATTGCAAAAATGAGGATATGATAGACAAACTGCTCAGGGAAATATGATACGGTCCAATAGAACAGGACACTTAAAAATATTCTGGAGAGCGTCAAACTGTTTACAAATACCAATGGTTTCATACATGCACCTTATTCTTTCACGGTTGCCAATCCAAAAATCCGGTTTGGGAGTTTCAACTGCATAAATATTACTCCAACAGTAATTATTTATGCAGCCAATTGTTAATAGTTACCTATTCTACGAAGAAGGGAAAGCCTTGTCTGATAAAAGCTTAAAAAGTTAGAAGAAATTACCGAATAGTCCATATTGATAAAAGAAATACTAATTCATAAGGTAACTGGGATTAACAAGAGGAGCGAAGAAATTTCATTACATTTTGTGGCCGCGAATGTGGCTCATGGAGGTTAATATGGAAATAGCAACCGGATATTTTATCAGCAGGGCACCTGCTATTGAAGCAGCCAGATATTTAAGCAGGCAGGGTTTTAAAATTGAAGTTCTCGGGCATCAGAACCAGGAGGACTTCAGGGAGAGACAGGTGGCTAATGACCATGAGGACGGTCTGGAGGTGCCCTACTTCGGTTTTATGGGAGGAGTTACAGGTGCGGCATCAGGAATAAATGGTTTTATGCTTGCGGGAACAGGCCCTCTTATACAGGCACGTCCCATAGTCAGTCTGGTCAATGGAAGTATTGGCAGTGATTTTAAAGAGATAATGGTAAATTGGGGAGTACCCGGAGATATAGAACATGAAATAAAGGCTGTTATCGATTCGGGAAGTTCTGTAGTAATGGTTGAATGTGAATCCGGGGATAAGGATACTGTCAGAGAAACTCTTAAGAAGCAGGGTGCGCAGAATATTCATATATAGAGAAAAAGTACATGTTAAAATTTTTCAGGGCTCGCACAAGTATTTTGCCTGCAATTTCAAACATGTACTTTTAATACCTTTTAAAATTATCTTCTTTCGTAAATAAACATATTCCGTTCTTTTCCAACCCGTTCAACAGCCCCAACATAAAATAGAACATTTAAAGCAGTTTGTGCCTTTGAAAGGCTCAGGCCTGAGGCTTTTTGAAACTCTCTGCTTGTAAAGCGGGGAGGGAGTGATTCGGGTATAAGTCTGGAGTAGTCACTTTTATTGTTTATATAAATTACTTTTTGCAGGTCTTTGGGAATCCTGTCATGCCGCCAGGAGCCTTTTTTGCCGTCGGTACTCCAGCCGTTAAGCAGGCGGTATTCTTCGATATCAAGGTATACAATGCATAAACGGAGATTTTCACTATCCAGGTAATTTTTTATTCTGTACAATTCAAAGAAGATATCATAAGCGGAGCCTTTTTTGGGAGAAAGCCTTTTCTTGCTTATTTCGCCTGTCTCTTCATTAATCCATAAAAGCCATTTGGTATACGCAACAGGATATACAAGTGTGACCTTGTTTTCAGGGAGAAAGGCCTTAAGCTTTCCCCTCAGTTTGTTCCACTGCCGGGTCTGGATTTCGGTTATTCCTTCAGCATTCAGTATATCTGCGTAATAGGAGCCAACTTTTATTTCATGGCAGCTTTCATCAGGTTCGAAATAGTGCTTAAGGACTGCATGAAGAGTTTTTTCTCCCAGAGTTCCGATACCTTCCCGGCGGTAGGCCGAGTCCATGACTTTGCCGCAGGCCTGCTCAAAATTATAAGAAGTACCCATATTGACCTCCCGGGCCATGTAAAGGATTCAATAAAATGCAACACGGTCCGATAAACATTTTACATTAATCCATTTTGTTATTCAATGAGGATTTCAGGCTATTAAGTGTCTAAGTTCCATTCTACATAAAAAATTTTTGCCGGCAAAAATTAAGACGGGTTTGCATAAATTTTAGCAGCTTTTGGTTAAATATGTGTTAAATACTTCATGGACAGTATTGTTGCTCCAGATTTTATGTGATATTCTTTTAATAGATTTCTTTTTATTGGATTATTTTAGATTGTTATATATATGTTGTTTTACCCGAAAGACCAGCAGATGCAGTAGAATTTAGCAGAAGTAATTTTAATATATACAAAAAATAATAATCAGGGTGATAATATGCAAAAAACAAATCTTGTATTAAGACATTACAACAAATTAAAACCAATTAATTGCACTTTTATCAGCGGCGATACCAATAAAATATTTACCGTTAAAATCAGCGATAGTGAAAATCATGTGGCCGAAATGATAAAAGGGGATCCAGTATTGATCGGGATGATGGATGAAAGGGAAAATCTTACGGTTAACGGGGGAAGTGTTGTAGGTGTCAACCCCAAGGAGGAGCAGTACATAATATGCTCCAACAATGTGATCAATATTGCAAAGGAACTGGAGAAAAGACAATATGAAAGGTTCCCGACTTCTCTGCTCGGAGAGGTAAAGCTATTGGAATCCAACAAGAGGGAAAGCGCTTGTATTAAGGATTTTAGCTATTCAGGCATGTGTATTTATTCTCCGGGGGATTTTGAAATCGATGATTTGATCGAAATAAACGTATTTTTAAGTAATTCTGTTTCAAAATACGATGCCACAGTTATTAGAAAATCTAAAAATTTTGGAAGAAATGAATACGGAATTCAAATTATTCACAGGGATAAAAACTCCATGTATTCAACTGAAGCCCAGTTGACAAATATGGTCCAGGCTGAAAAGGAATTGATATACCGGCATTTGATAAATGCCAGATACAAATTTTAAAAATATAGTGTAAAAATATAGTTCACCAGGACTATATTTTTTTATATATTTATTACGCAATAGACTTCGGACCACCAAAGGATACGGAGGTTTGCAGCAAGACTATTTGCAGGAGGTATGCATGAAAAAGTTCATCGACACGAAACTGGAGGGCTTTAAGCTTCGTTATGCCGACGAAAGCGATACTGCCCTGATTCTGGATTTTATAAAGGAGCTGGCCATATACGAAAAAATGTTGGATCAGGTGGTTGCCACTGAAGAAGGACTGAGGAATTCACTTTTCTGCAAAAAGGCAGCTGAAGTAATTATAGGAGAATATGAGGGAAAGCCTGTCGGTTTTGCTCTTTTCTTTCATAACTTTTCTACTTTTTTGGGTCAGGCAGGTTTATACCTTGAGGATTTATATGTAAAGCCCGAAATGAGGGGAAAGGGAATGGGGAAGATTATGCTTGCCTTTCTGGCAGGGCTTGCACTGGAGAGAAACTGCGGACGTCTTGAATGGTGGGTGCTTGACTGGAATGAGCCTTCCATAAGATTTTATAAAAAGCTGGGTGCGGTTCCTATGGACGAGTGGACGGTTTACAGGGTAACCGGTGACAACTTGAAAGTTTTGGGAGAGAAATTTTAAATGAATATTCAGATTTTTGGAACAAAAGGTTTTGATACTCAAAAGGCCGAGAGATACTTTAAAGAACGGAAAATCAGCTATCAGTATATCGAATTGAATAAATACGGGCTAAGCAAGGGTGAATTTGACAGCGTTAAATCAGCTGTCGGGCTTAAGGCTTTAATTAATGAGAAAAGCAAAGAATATGAGCGCTTGAACATGAGGAATCTCGGTGTTGGAAAAGTGGCGGAGGAAGTGCTTTTCAAAAATCCAAAGCTATATAATTCACCCATAGTCAGAAACGGTAAAAAGGCTACGGTGGGTTATCAGCCCGATATATGGAAGGACTGGGAATAGGTTTTGCTTCGGGCAATACGCTTTTGTTGATATTATAAAAAACAGCGGGAGGAAAGTATGATCAGGCACATACACATTCTTGGGGCGTCAGGTTCTGGTACAACTACTTTGGGCTGTGCTCTTGAGAAGGAATTGGGTTACAGGCACTTTGACACCGATTCTTATTTCTGGCTGCCTTCATGGCCACCTTTTCAAAACATCCGTCCAGCCGAAGATAGAAGAAAAATCCTTGAACAGGATATTCATACTGCTGACAAATGGGTCCTTTCGGGTTCATTATGCGGGTGGGGAGATGTGTTCATTCCAAGCTTTGAGCTTGTGGTTTTTCTATGGCTTCCCGGTGATATAAGGCTGTCCAGGCTTATTGAAAGAGAAAGGCAGAGATATGGAAAGGAAGCTCTGGAAGCAGGCGGGGAAATGTATGAAGCTTCAAAAGAATTTATACAATGGGCTTCCAGATATGATGACGGTGGAATGGAGATTAGAAGCAAAACCTTGCACAAAGCCTGGCTGGACGGCTTGAACTGTCCCGTCCTGTCCCTTGAAGGGGATTTGTCTGTAGAGGAAAGGGTAAGCGCAGTCAAAGAATTGCTATATTAGATTAACGCGTTGTGCCAATTAAAATTTTGTTTTGCTTTACAGATAGATTTAATCAAAATCAACTGGTACGCGAGTACAATTTCATGAAATATGACATCAGTTGTCATATTTCCTCGTATATAATTTCCTTAAGACTAGATTTGAGACTGAAAATGAGGAGATGGTATTACATGCCTGAAAAATTTGATTTCAAAAAACAGTACAGAGATCTTTATATGCCTGGGGAAATCCCTCGGCAGATTGAAGTCCCCGCCATGAATTTCATATGCGTGGATGGGGCAGGTGATCCCAATGGCAGTGAATATGAAAAGGCTGTCGGCATTCTTTACGGCATCACTTTTACAATTAAAATGTCAAAGATGAGCGGAGCCCAACCGGCAGGATATTTTGAATATGTGGTGCCGCCCCTTGAAGGCCTGTGGTGGTATGAAGACGGAGCGTTTGATTTCTACAGGCGTGACAACTGGCTTTGGACCTCAATGATAAGACAGCCTGATTTTGTGACTCCCGAGGTTTTTGAATGGGCTGTCCATACCTGCAGAAAGAAAAAACCTGAACTTGATGTTTCAAAAGCAAGGTTCGAGACATTTACCGAGGGATTGTGCGTACAAATCCTCCACAGGGGACCATATGCAACCGAGCCGCAGTCTGTGGAACTGATGCGGCAATTTATGGAGCAGAACCAGTTGAAGGACGCAACAGGTTTGCTGCGGAAGCATCACGAAATCTACCTGTCAGATCCGAGAAAGACTGCTCCTGACAAGCTTAGAACTGTCTTAAGGCATCCAGCGGAAAGAAATTCCCCGGGAAACGACCTGTGACAGCCATACCAGGTTATTAACACCATTCAGGCTGGAATAAACCGAAATGCTGATATCGGCAGAGAGCCAGACCACCGCTGAAAAACAGATCACCTCTCTGGCTTTTGCCGGGATCAGTGCGATAAATCTCAGCAGGGCGGGATGGATGATATAAACCAGGAAGAGAGACATTATCCCCCAGATAATTGTATTCCTGAGACAGATATATCCCATAAAATTGGCAAAATCACCGCTGTAGTCCCAGAGACGTTTTGATGTCAATATACTCAGGAGAAGTCCTGCCAACAATTCCACCACCGAGGTTATAAGGGCGGCACATATGAAGACCAGAAACGGATGGGATTTGATATGATTGAGGATATAAACCACTAAAACCGATCCGATACCATACACCGCACACAGGGGGCCTATCAGGAATCCTCTTTTTACCAGGTGCCCATGATATATTGACATATATATGGTTTCTGCCACCCAACCTGTAAATGAATATAAAATAAAACATATAAAAAGGTTAATTAATTTTTCATTCAGTAATGATTTACCGGACAATTCATTCCTGAGTTTGACGACCATATTCATTGTTTAGCAACACCCCAATTTTAATCCTTATATTAATCCTTATATATGTATATTCAAAAGTGCCGGAAAAATTGAAAAGTATTGCGTTCCAATCCCCGGCCCCAAAGTTGACATGGAAATTTTGCTTTGATAATATCAATCTTGAGAACGTATTGAATAACCACCTTTATTGTGCCTGATAGCGATGAAGGAAAATAAATCTCATTACAATTTTGTTGCCGCTATGTGGCTCAAAGCCATAAAATGGCTTGGGAGGTTAATTTGAAAACCTATGCGGGCAATCAGTTTAAAGAACTTAAAATAGTGCTTGGAGGCAGGGAGTTAAAGTATACACTTAAAAGAACCGGCAGAAGGAGCATTGGTATTTCAATAGACAAAAACGGTGCCATAACTGTCGCAGGACCGTATAGGGTATCGGAAACCACCATAAGGGAACTGCTTGAGAAAAAGGCTTCCTGGATTTTGGACAAATTGTCTGCAATAGAAGCCCAAGCTGCCGGTTCAGACGGCCCCAGAGCTTTTATTGACGGAGAGGGCTATCTTTATATGGGCCGGGTTTATAAACTTAAACTTATTGAAGACCGGCTGCTGAAAAGGCCGGTAGTCAGGCTGGGAGAAAACAGCTTGGAAGTATACCATAAAGTGCCGGAAAAACCCGAAGAGCTCAGGGCTGTTTTGAGGGAATGGTATGTAGCACAATTTGCCAAAAAGCTTGAAGGCAGATTACCTGCCTATTCGCAGCAGATTGGCGTGTCACCGGGAAGAGTGACCATACGTGAACAAAAAACACGCTGGGGCAGCTGCAGCTCCAGCGGGAATCTCAATTTCAACTGGAAGCTGGTCATGGCTCCGGTTGAAGTGATGGATTATGTGATAGTTCACGAGCTGTGCCATATGAAGGAATTAAACCATTCTTCAAACTTTTGGGCTTTAGTGGGGAAAGTCTGCCCTGACTATAAAAATCACAGGAAATGGCTGAAGGAAAATGGAAATAAATTAACTCTTGATTAAGCTGAAAATTAATTGAGCAGGCCCTGATTATTTTAATCTGATTAAAATTGTCAGGGTTTTTAGATAAGATTATACATTGTCACAGGAGTCAAATGGTATTATACTAAACTTTGTATGAAGAAAACCATGAATTTTTGTCCGCTAATGTTCAATAGTTCTTGTATTATTAAATTGTTGTAGTATGGAGGTAAAAATGATTTATAAAAAATACGGTAAAACCGGCAAAGACATATCCGTTATAGGTTTTGGGGGAATGAGATTTCTAAAGACGGGGGATACCTATGACTATGATAAGTGTGCCGAGATTGTTGTAAAGGCCGGAGAACTTGGAGTCAATTATTTTGATACGGCGCCTTATTACTGTGATGACAACAGTGAGTTTATAATGAGCCATGCTTTTAAAAACATGAAAAAGCAGTTCTATGTCTCAACCAAAAGCAGCCAGAAAGATGGGGCAAAGCTCAGGGAGCAGCTGGAAACTTCCCTGAAGCGGATGAACCTTGAAAAAATCAACTTCTTTCATATCTGGTGCATTCTGAATATGGATGACTTCAAAAGCAGGATGGTTAAGGGCGGCGCTTATGAGGCAGCTCTCAAGGCAAAGGAAGAGGGGCTTATAGAGCATATTGTTTTTTCAACCCATTGCAATGGTGATGAAATAGAAACCATTGTTAACGAGGATTTGTTTGAGGGTATGACAGTGGGCTATAATATACTGAATTTCCCATTCAGACAAAAAGGCTTGCAGGCTGCCTGTAAAAAGGGACTTGGTGTTGCTGTAATGAACCCGCTGGGCGGGGGATTGATTCCACAAAAGGCTGAATATTTTGATTTCATCAGAAGCGAGGATGACGAAACCGTAGTGGATGCAGCCTTGAGATTTAATGCATCCCATGACGAAATTACAACCGTACTGGCCGGAATGGGAAGTGTTGAAGAGGTCGTGCAGAACTGCCATATAGGTGAAAACCTTAAAAAACTTGATGAAAAGAAGCTGAAGGAAATTGAAGGAAAGCTGTTCAATTCCATGGATAAGCTATGTACCGGCTGCCGTTACTGTGAACATTGTCCCAAGAAGATCCCCGTATCAAAATTCATGTTGGCCTATAACAACAAGATACTTCAAAATGAGCAGGAGGTTTTAAATAATCTCAAAAATCATTGGGGCATTGAATACAAGAAGGCTAAGGAATGTATTGAATGCGGCATTTGTGAAGGCAAGTGCACCCAGCATCTTCCCATAATTGCCAGACTCAGGGATGTAGGTGTCTGGGGAGATGCCGCCAACCAGTAATATTAAAGAATGAAGGAGTAATTAATAATGGAAGAAGTACTGGAATATTTAAGAGAATGCGGAACATTTTATCTTGCAACCATGGACGATGATCAGCCGAGAGTACGTCCGTTCGGTGCATTGGGGATTTTTGAAGGCAAGCTGTATACTTCCACAAGCAATGTAAAAAATGTGTTTGCTCAAATGATTAAAAACCCAAAAGTTGAAATTTCAGGTATGTCTAAGGATGGCTCGTGGATCCGTCTGACTGCAGTTGCAGTTCGGGACGACAGAATAGAGGCAAGACAACACCTGCTTGAAGATAATCCTTCGTTAAAATCCTTATATGCTGCCGATGATGGAAAGTATGAAGTATTTTAATTTAAAAAATGCAACAGCGGCGATTTCATCATTTACCGGACAACCTAAAACAATTCAATTTTAATATATAACCCCAAAATCCATTTAAATGATCTTTATCTTTGAAGCCTGCTTTCGCAGGCTTTTTTTTACCTTATCTAACAATATTTTTTTACGATTGTATCCCTATATAAACATTGATGATACCTGACCTCAGGGCTTAAAATTACTGTGATAAAAAAATAACAAAGTGTACCTGCTTTTAAGGCAAAAAATAAATGGCACGGGAAACAGAAATGGAGATAAAAATGAACGATTCAAGATTTGAAGTTGTCGACTGTATCTTAAAAAAATATGATAATAACAAATCATATCTGATCGCGGTTCTGCAGGAGATCCAGAATGAGTACAAGTATTTGCCTGAAGAACTGATGGAATACGTTGCGGAAAAGCTGGATGTCAATCTCTCGAAAATATTCAGTGTAGCAACTTTCTATGAAAATTTTTCACTTGTTCCAAAAGGAAAGTACATTATCAAGGTCTGTGACGGAACAGCCTGTCATGTAAGGAAATCCATCCCCATATTGAATTCCATGAGAAAAGAGCTTGGCTTGAGTGACAGCAAACATACAACGGATGACATGCTGTTCACGCTTGAAACGGTTTCCTGTCTGGGTGCCTGCGGATTGGCCCCCGTTATCACCATAAATGACAAGGTCTACGCAAAAATGACACCCGATTCAACAGTTGAAATATTAAGGACTTTAAGGAGTGAAGGACAATGAAAATAAACAATCTCAAAGAATTAAAAGCCTTTTCTGCCAAGTCGACAAATGCCCTGGATAATCAGAAAAAAAAGGTCCTGGTATGTGCCGGTACAGGCTGTGTTGCCGGCGGATCGATTGAAATCTACAACAGGATCAGAGAACTTATAGATGCACATGAGCTTTTGGTTGATCTGGAACTGGATTATGAAAAAGAGGGGATAGGAGTAAAGAAAAGCGGCTGCCACGGCTTCTGTGAAATGGGTCCTCTGGTTAGAATAGAGCCTGAAAATTATTTGTATTTGAGGGTTCAGTTTGAGGATTGTGTTGAGATCGTTGAAAAGACACTCATTAACAATGAACCCATAGAACGTCTCATGTACAGCGCTGAAAACCGTATTTATAAAGCACAGGAAGATATACCCTTTTATCACAAGCAGACCAGAATGGTTCTGAAAAACTGCGGGAGCATAAATGCCGAATCCTTTGCGGAATATGTTGCAAAAGGCGGTTATGAAGCCCTTAGCAAGGTGTTGTTTGAAATGAAGCCTGATGAGGTATGTCAGTCAATCATTGATTCAAACCTCAGAGGAAGAGGTGGCGGAGGTTACCCTGCCGGAAGAAAGTGGGCACAGGTGCTCAGACAGGACAGCGAAGTAAAATATGTTGTCTGTAACGGTGACGAGGGCGACCCGGGAGCCTTCATGGACAGAAGTATCATGGAGGGCGATCCTCACGGTGTGATTGAAGGCATGCTCATTGCGGGTTATGCAACCAAAAGCACTGCCGGATATATATATGTCAGAGCGGAATACCCTCTGGCGGTGGAGAGGCTGAGAATAGCAATTGAAGATGCAAGAAAACACGGATTGCTGGGAAAGAACATATTAAATTCCGGCTTCTCTTTCGATATAAACATCAACAAAGGGGCGGGAGCCTTCGTCTGCGGAGAAGGAAGCGCATTGACCGCATCCATAGAAGGTGAAAGAGGCATGCCGAGGGTAAAACCTCCGAGAACGGTTGAAAAGGGTTTGTGGCAGAAGCCTACGGTCCTTAATAATGTTGAAACCTTTGCCAATGTACCTCTGATAATAAAGAACGGAAGCAGCTGGTTCAAAGGCATCGGACCTGAAAACAGCCCCGGAACAAAAGCCTTTGCCATAACCGGCAATGTTAACAACACCGGGCTTATAGAAGTACCTATGGGAACTACCCTGAGAGAAGTAATATTCGATATCGGAGGCGGCATCAAAGATGGAAAGAAATTCAAGGCCGTCCAGATAGGAGGCCCCTCAGGAGGCTGTCTTACAGAGGAACACCTGGACCTGCCCCTGGACTTTGATTCCCTGAAAAAGGTGGGAGCCATGATCGGTTCGGGCGGACTTGTTGTTATGGACGAAGATACCTGTATGGTGGAGGTTGCAAGATTCTTTATGAACTTCACACAGAACGAGTCCTGCGGAAAATGCGTTCCGTGCAGGGAAGGAACCAAGAGAATGCTTGAAATCCTTGAGAAGATAGTCGAAGGAAAAGGTACCGTCGGGGATCTTGATTTGCTGGAAGAACTGGCCGACACCATAAGCAGTACGGCGCTGTGCGGATTGGGCAAATCTGCCGCAAGTCCCGTAGCAAGCACTTTGAAGCATTTCAGGAAGGAATATGTGGAGCACGTTGTAGACAAAAAATGTGTCACACATACATGTAAAGCCCTGGGCTCAATTGTAATTGAGAAGGAGAAATGCAAGGGCTGCAGCAAATGTGCAAGGCTTTGCCCTGTTCAGGCCATTGTGGGCAAGGTAAAAGAACCATACACCATCAACCCGGATAAATGCATCAAATGCGGTGCCTGTATCGAGGCTTGTGCTTTTAAGGCCATAAAGGAGGCCTGACGCAAAGAGTGTGAAGGATGCATCCTTTGCACGGATTTGTAACCTTCATGCTTCAAAAACTCAAGCGTCTTTTCAATACTGTAGTATAGCGTGCACGTACTTTAGTACGTTGAGCACGCAGATAGGAGAATTTTTATGGGAAACATGATTATAGATGGACAGATAGTTGAATTCAATGAAGAAAAGAATATTCTTGCCGTCATACGCAAAGCGGGAATAGAACTTCCTACCTTCTGCTACCATTCCGAACTGAGCGTCTACGGCGCTTGCAGAATGTGCATGGTTGAGGATAAGTGGGGGAGCACACTGACTTCCTGCTCCACTCCGCCCAAGGATGGAATGGAAGTCTGGACAAATACCGAAAAACTTAAAAAGCACAGAAAAATGATCCTGGAGCTGCTCCTTGCAAACCATGACAGGGATTGTACCACCTGTGAAAAAAGCGGCAGGTGCAAGCTGCAGGAAATCGCTCTGAAGGTGGGAGTCAAGAAGATCAGATTCGGGCAGGAAAAGAAGGAGATGCCTGTTGATGATCTTGGCCCTTCAATTGTAAGGAACCCCAACAAGTGCATACTTTGCGGAGACTGTGTCAGAGCCTGTCAGGAAATTCAGGGCGTCGGGGTATTGGATTTCGCATACAGGGGTTCAAAACTTCAGGTTACCACTGCATTTAACAAAGCCCTGCATCAGGTTGACTGTGTAAACTGCGGACAGTGCCGTGTAGTTTGCCCAACCGGTGCACTGATGATAAAGAAGGATATGGACAGGGCCTATGAAGCCCTGCAGGACAAGAACAAGCGTGTAATCGCACAGATTGCACCTGCAGTCAGGGTGGCCATAGGTGAGGAGTTCGGAATGGAACCCGGCGCCATCACCATGGGCAAAATAGTTGCTGCGTTAAGAAAACTGGGTTTTGATCAGATATTTGATACGGCGGTGGGCGCCGATCTTACGGTAATAGAAGAGGCGGAAGAACTCATGGACAGAATACAGAACAGGGATAAGCTGCCTCTGTTCAGTTCCTGCTGCCCTGCCTGGTTCAAGTATGCCGAACAGAAGCATCCCGAATTGATGGACAATGTTTCATCCTGCCGTTCGCCGCAGCAGATGTTCGGTGTTGTCATAAAAGAGCAGTTCAAAAAACTCTATAAAGATGACCGAAAAGAAAATATAGTGATAGCAATAATGCCTTGTACAGCCAAAAAGTTTGAAGCTGCAAGACCTGAAAATAAGACAGGCGGAATCCCGGATGTGGATATGGTCATAACAACCCAGGAGCTTGCGATAATGATCCAGGAGAACGGTATCGTATTTAACGAGCTGGAAGATGAAGCCCTGGATATGCCCTTTGGCTTCACAAGCGGTGCAGGTGTCATCTTCGGAGTCAGCGGCGGTGTTTCGGAAGCTGTTTTGAGATACTACTACAAGGAAAGAACGGCTGCTGTGCTGCAAGGTATTTCATACTCGGGAGTCAGGGGAATGGAAGGTGTCAAGGAGGCCACAGCCGAGATTGACGGTCAGAAGGTAAGGATCGGTGTGGCTCACGGCCTGAAAAATGCTGAAAACCTCATAAAAAAAATCCTCAGGGGTGAGGAGAAGTTTGATTTCGTCGAGGTCATGGCCTGCCCGGGCGGATGTGTCGGAGGCGCAGGACAGCCTATTCCCCAGAACAATGACGTACGAAGAAAGAGAGCCAGGGGAATATACAAGGTTGATACGGCATCCCCCATAAAGAGGTCCGAAGACAACCCGGCCATAGAAGCTCTATACGAGGGAGTATTGAAGAGCAACAGGGAGATACTTCACAGACACCATAAGTAAGCAGGTTAAATGAAAAAAATTCAAAGTAAAAGTACCCAATAAATCCAGAAAATAAAGAAATGGGGTGTAAATATGCCTGGAAAGAAAAATTGTGAAATTAGCACAAGTGGAGCAGAAAAAGGTTATGACCCTTGCAGGATGCTTTCGGTTGTAGATGCTGCCAGAACCGATATGGAATATAACTGCTGCGGATGTGAAAATAAGTAGTTGAATTCATGGAAAACATGGTTGCCTGCCGGGAAAAGTGCACGCTGATGCATTTACAAGTAAAAATGCATCAGTGGCACTTGACCGGCAATAAGACGCATTAATTAAACAAAACGATATATTAACAGGCCACATATGGATTGACATAAATTTAACAATGGCTTACAATTATATTGTTATTTGTTTAACAAAGAACATCTTTATTATGTTTGGTATGCAGATGGAGGATAAGTACAATGCTTGATATTTATGTATGCGTGGGAAGTTCGTGTCATCTCAAGGGCTCGTATCAGATCATAAACTGCTTCCAGAGACTTATTAAGGAAAACCGTTTGGAAGAAAAAGCGGTGCTTAAAGCTTCCTTTTGTATGGGCAAGTGTACAAACGGTGTATGCGTAAAAATAGGTGATGTTTTCTACGGAGATGTGGCTATCGTCAATGCCGAAAGTTTCTTTCATGAGAAGGTTATTAATCGATTAGAGGCGGAATTATGAGTGTAATCCAATTTAGGGAAGCAAATTGCAAAAACTGCTACAAGTGCATACGGAGTTGTCCTGTTAACGCAATAGCCTTCAGAAATGACCAGGCCGAGATTATTCATGAGGAATGTACCCTGTGCGGAAACTGCCTGAAAGTCTGTCCTCAGAATGCAAAAAGCGTAAACAGCGAAATAGAAAAGGTGAAGAAATTTATCGCTAAAAAGGAAAAGGTGTACGTAAGTCTGGCACCTTCATTTATTTCTGCCTTTGACTATGATGAAAAATGGCTGTATTTTGCTCTCAAAAAGCTTGGCTTTACTCATATTGAAGGAACTGCCAACGGCGCATACCTGGTTTCGAGACAGTATGAGAAACTGCTGCAAAAAAGGGAAATGAAAAATATTATTACCAGCTGCTGTTCCTCCATCATTTTATTGATAGAAAAATATTATCCCCGGCTCAGGGACCAGCTGGCGCCTGTTGTGTCACCGATGATCGCCCATGCCAAAATGCTAAGGGAAACCTACGGTCAAAGAATAAGAATTGTATTTATCGGACCCTGTATTTCAAAAAAAGAGGAATGCAATGATTTACAGAATGAAAACCAGATAGATGCGGTGATTACCTTCGAGGAACTGGATAAGTGGCTGGAGGAAGAGGGCATCTACCAGGAAGAAGCCACAGCAGATGAAATGAAGAATTTTGATACAATTACCAGAATTTATCCGGTTCCCGGAGGAATTCTCAAGACAATCGACAGAAACAGCAAAAAAAATTACCGCTCCATCAGTGTTGATGGCGTTGACAGATGCATAGACATATTGAATTCAATAGATGAAGGCAATATGGAAAATTATCTGATAGAGATGAGCAGCTGCACCGGAGGCTGTATTGCGGGGCCGTGTATGAAACATGTTCCGGGCGGATTTTTAGCCTCAAGGGAAAGACTTCTCAACTATGCAAAGAGGACGGCAGCCAATCAGAATGACAGCGGCAATTCTCTGATGGCGGCCACCAGAATAGAGCTGTCCAAAACCTTTATTGACAGATCCAAAAAGGCCGAACTGCCTTCGGAAGCTGTAATTCAAGGAATATTGAACAGTATCGGTAAATTCAGCGAAGACAAGGAACTGAACTGCGGTGCCTGCGGATATCCCTCCTGCAGGGAAAAGGCAATAGCCGTGTATTTTGGAAAAGCACAGGTTCACATGTGTCTGCCCTATATGAGGGAAAGAGCGGAATCCATTTCGAATATCATAATCAATTATACTCCTTATGCTATTTTCGCACTGGATAAAAATCTGAACATACAGGAAGTAAACAAGTCTGCGAAAACCATGTTCAAATTGGGTGCTACCGACGTTGAAGGCATGAATATCAGGGAAGTCCTGGATTGCCAAATGTTTGAAACAGTTCTTGAGAGCGGGGAAAATATATACGACGAAAAATATGTCTATGAGACTTTTAATATGGTAGTCAGGCAGTCTGTAATAAATGTAAGCAAGCATAATACTTTGATTGTGATAATAAATGATATAACCGATGAGGAAAATCAAAGACAGAAAATTTATGAAAGCCGGCAGCAGAATATTGATATTGCTCAAAAGGTCATGGAAAAACAAATGAGAGTTGCTCAGGAAATTGCAAGCCTTCTTGGCGAAACAACTGCTGAGACAAAGGTTGCCCTGACGAAACTGAAAAAATCAATTATGTCAGAGATGGGTGAAGTCAAGTGAGCCTCTACATTGATGTAAATTACGAAAGTTTAAATAAATACAGGGAGGAATTGTGCGGAGACAAGGTTGAGATAATCAGGAGCTCGGACTCGGTTGTGGTTGTGCTGGCCGACGGTCTGGGAAGCGGTGTCAAGGCCAATATACTTGCCACACTCACCTCCAAAATAATCGGCACCATTATGTCCAACGGGCTGGATATTGATGAAGCCGTCAACACCATTGCCAGTACCCTGCCTGTTTGTAAGGAACGAGGAGTCGCTTACTCCACTTTTTCAATTATCCAGATATTCAATAACGGTGAAGGCTATCTTGTGGAATTCGACAACCCTGCCATAATAAGGCTGCGCAAGGGCAAACTGCTGGAAATTGAAACCGAAAGCCGTGAAATAAGCGGAAAACTTATTAATGAAGCAAGATTCACCGTCAGTCCCGATGATCTGTTTGTTATGATCAGCGACGGAGTTATCCACGCAGGTATAGGCCAAACTCTTGACCTTGGCTGGCAGTGGGGCAACGTCAGGGAATATGTCCAGAAAACCTATAAAAAGGATATGTCCTCAAAAGCTGTTGCCAAGCTGCTTTTGGCGGCCTGCGACAGCCTCTATGCCAATGAGCCCGGTGATGACACCACCGTTGTGGCTCTCAAGGCCAAAAAGCCTATCAAGCTGAATTTGATGATCGGGCCTCCCGTTGATTCCCAGAACGACAGGGACATTGTCACAAGATTTGTCGGCAGGGAGGGCAAAAAGGTTATTTGCGGAGGTACTACCTCGCAGATTGTCGCACGTATAACAAAAAAAGAAATAAAAACCTCCATTGAGTACTTCAATCCGTCGGTGCCTCCCACTGCCGAAATAGACGGAATAAATCTCACCACCGAGGGCGTGCTGACGCTCAGGAAAACTCTGGAGCTGCTAAAGACCTGTGTTTCACCTGAGAGTACCATGAATGACTATTTGAAGCTGAATAAAAAGGACGGAGCCTCAAGATTGGCTAAGATGCTGCTTGAGGAAAGCACAAGCATTTACTTTTTTATCGGCCAGGCTATAAATCCCGCCCACCAGAATCCTGAATTTCCTCTCAATATGGGACTGAAGTTCAAGCTGGTCGAGGAGATAGCGGGTTTGCTGAGACAGGCCGGAAAGCATATAACGATAGAATATTGTTAATTAACATAATATAAGCATATATGGATGGAGGAAGACTATGGGCTTGCGGACCATACATCTAAAACTTCATAAACCCGGCGCGGCAAAGAGAAATATAATCAATAAGGCGTTTTTGAATTATAATAATGCATACAATTATTTGCTGGGCAAAGCCTATTCTGAAATTGATATCATAGAGGAGCGGTGCAGATCGAAAAAGGGGACATATAGCACCCTGGGGCTGTCCAAATGGATAGACAGCGATCTGTCGGCAGAAATAAACAGGTTTGACATTCAACCTTTCAAGGACTCGCTTAAGCTTGATTTGGGCATGACCCTGGCAAGCTATTTCGTTCAGAAAAAAAATAATCCGCAAATGCCATATCCGGGTTTTAAGAATGAGCCGGTGACCCTCGGGGAAAAACTCAGACCCATTTATTTTTGCAGATATGACACCAAGAGATGTTTTTGTCTCCTGCACGATGCCGTAAATCAGAAATTTTTCGCCAAGCTTTTTTTAATGAATACACGGAACGGCAAGGACAGGCGCAGTCATGAATTTAACAGAGAGCTAAATTATATTTCAAAGAAACCCGAGAAAGCGAAGGCCTTAAAAAAGGAAACTTTTATTATAGTACCCCTTTCTTTCGGAAAATGGCAGCTTGATTTTCTGCTGCAGGCGGTTGAAAAGCCCGAAATGCTCAGAACTGCAAGGCTGATTAACAAAAACAATGAATATTATCTGAGCTTGAGCATAGATCTGCCCGAAGACGATAAAATTGAAACGAACACTTTTCTCGGTGTCAGCAGGGGCATGGAAAGCGCTGTGAACTACACTGCCGTTGACGGGCAGGGACACCTGCTTCTGAACGGCACCTTTTACTGCAGGAATTCTGAAAACCAGTCGGAGCGCAAAAAAGAAATGTATAAGCTGGCAAGTGAAATTGTAAACCTTGCCGTAAAAAACAAATCAATGGTGGTTCTCCAGAACCTGACGGGCAAGGGTGACAAATTGAGCTGGACTGATGAGGGAAAAACGGTTAAACCGGTATTTGGCTGCAAACAGTATAATGACCTTGTCAGAATTCTTGACTACAAGCTGCCGCAAAAAGGTCTTCCCCCTCCGGCAAAGGTGAGTTCGGTGGATATATTCCACAGCTGCAGTGTCTGCGGCAGCAATACCAAGAAAAACAGGTTTTCAAAAACCCTGTTCATTTGCACTACATGCGGGTTGAGCAGCAGCCTTGACAGCTTGGGCAGTCTTAACCTGTCAACCAAGCTTATCAGGTATAAAAACACCCCCTTTAAGCTCAAAGCCCGGAGAACCATGGAAGGTATGTATTTGCAGAACGAACTCATAGGTCTGGACTTTTTTGTACCCAGATATCAAAATCCGCTGGATACTCTTAAGGAAAAAATCCAGGAAATATCCGATTCTTTTGAAGAGTATGCGGGTGAGCGGAAGCTTAATTCCAAGGAAGTAAGGAGCATAATAGAGAAACTTAAAAGAAATAATTTTGCCAATATTGAAATTGTCTGATAAATTTATAATTATATATAATTGTGCCTTTGCTGCCGCACATAGCCTACAGAGTGGGCTTGAATGTATGCAAATATGTTCAAAAAAGTGCAGCTATCTAACCTATGAAGCCGTATCAGCCTGCCTGATACGGCTTTGTTTAAATTCATTTGCCGTTTGGATACGTTTTTGATATTATTAAGGTGATTTTATATATAATACAATTAAGGAATCATAGGAGATACAATGTTGATTTCTGCCGGAAAAAAACGTTTTCTTATTAAAATAAAGGAAAGCAAAATGGGCAACAGCTTTAAAAAAATGAGCTTCAAGTCAAAACTCATATTTTCCTTTATATTTGTTTCTATAATTCCCATGCTGCTGGTTCAATCAATCTCATACTTCAATACTACTTCTGCCATGAAGGAGAATGTCAATGAGCTTATAACCTATAACCTGGCCCAAACCGAAAAGAACCTCAATACCACTCTGAATTCCTACATGGACATACTTTATCAGATATATACCGACGATGAGATAATAGAGCTTGTTAAAAAGATAAATGCCGAAACCGACAGTGCCATGGAGATAAGCCTGCTTCGTGACAAGCTGAGCAAGCTTACCAATTCGAAGGAAGGGATCAGGAGCATAGCAATCCTGAGTGCAGGCGGGAAGACGGCATTTTACGATACATTGACGGCTTCTTCACTGGACAGCTCCTGGATGAACAAGAATTTTGAAAAGTCTGAATTCTACCGGGATATAACCTCCAGCAAGGGTTCGGTTTTAATTCCGACCTCATATGCATCCCAGCTGGGTGATAAGAAATATTACCTGTTCCATATTGCTAATAAAATGGTGGATTTTAATGATATCAGAAAGGATGCCATAGGAGTCATAGTAATAAGCATTGATGAAGACATAATTTACAGGGCCTGCAATGAGGTGGATGCAAAGAAAGAGGCAAAAAAGAGTGTGAGAAGTGTAAATTTTATAGTTGATAAGAAGGGATATATAATATCCTTCCCGGATAAAGACCTCATAGGTGCCAATATTTCCTTGTTTGACCCGGCCGGAACAAATGGACAGGAGGATGGATATACGGCTGCAGCCCGGAAAATATCATACTTTGACAGCAGCAGCATAATAACAAATTCATTAACAAGTGAAAAGAATGGCTGGATAATTGTAAATGCCGTAGATCAAAGTTTTCTTTTCAGCAAAGTGTATATGACGCAGAGACTGACAATAACCTTCGGAATTCTGGCATTGCTGTTTTCAATAATAATAATATTTTATGTTACAAGAAATTTCTCAGGGTCCATCAGAAAAATTCTGCATGCCATGAAAACAGCACAGGAAGGTGAATTGTCCGTAAGAGTGGAACTGGACGACGACGGGGATGAAATGTCTGCAATAGCCGCCAGGTTCAATAAAATGATCTATAAGATCAATAAGCTGGTGGAAGAGGTCAGGGCAGCTACCTTCAAACAGAAGGAGGCTGAAATCAGAGCCCTTGAAGCTCAAATCAACCCACATTTCCTCTATAATACACTTGATGCCATCAACTGGATGGCAATTGAAAAGGATGAGCATGAAATAAGCAATATGCTCAAATCATTGGCTCAAATATTGCGTTACAGTGTTAATAAAAGCAACAGCATAGTAAAACTCAGGGAAGAGATAGAATGGCTCAAACAGTACATTTACCTTCAACAGACCAGATTTAACTATTCTTTTGAGTGCTTCATGGAGGTGGATGAAAACGTTCTGGATTTTAATATTCACAAGCTTCTGTTCCAGCCCTTTATAGAAAATGTGATAATACATGGTTTTGAAGGAATTAACAAGGGAGGGGTCCTGGATATAGGCATTAAAGGTCGGGAGAATTCAATAATGATTGTGATCAGGGACAACGGTAAAGGAATTGATCCTGAGACTGTTTCAAAACTTAACTCACCCGATGATAAGGAAATCACGGCAAAAGGAAGCGGTCTGGGAGCAAGCAACGTATTTAACAGGATAAAGATGTATTACGGAGACAGCGGCAGCTGGCAGGTGGAGAGTGAAACGGGAAAAGGTACAACCATAACCCTTAAAATACCAAAACTGTAGCAGAAACTGTTGTTTGGCCGGCAGTATACGCAGATAGGAGCCTGGAATGAGAATTGTTGTGGTGGAAGATGAATATAGAGTTCGTTCAGGGGTAGTAAAGCTTATAGGTAAGATAAAGCCTGAATACGAGGTTGTTGCCGAAGCCGAAAACGGTCTTGCAGGAGTTGACACGATTTTGGAAAATAAACCGGATCTGGTTATCGTCGATATCAAAATGCCGTTGATGGATGGGATTGAGATGCTTTCAAAGCTGAAGGAAAAAGGTATAAAGCACAAGACAATAATTCTCAGCGGTTATTCGGATTTTGAATTTGCTCAGAAAGCCATCAAGCTGGGTGTAAGTGAATATCTTCTTAAACCCGTAACAGCCAACGATCTGGAGCAAACCCTATTAAACATTGAAAAAGAAATCCTTATGGAGAAAATGCTGGAGGCAAATCAGACTCAGGTGCTCAGCTCCATTGAAAATATTTTTCAAAATATTGTTATGGGCGGCAGCGATAAAGTTGAAGAAATGTACCGGTTTTTATCCGACAGGTATGGGCTTGGACAGAATACGGAATTTGCGGCTGTAAGCGTTTATTACGGTACAGATGACCGGGACCATATAAACAAATTGAAGATAATTTTGGCAGATGACCTGACAGGCTTTGGTTCGGGCAGCTTTACAATATTTGATCTGGCCCTGCATCAGGAAATTATAGTTTTAATATACAATAGTGAGAACCTTCAGGCTTATGAAAGGTTTTTTCAAAACAGGGCAATAAGGGATATATTGGGACAGGATTTTAAAGGCCTGGCTTTTGGCTGGATACAGTTCACCGGACCGGAAAATATAAAAAACAGCATAAACACCATCAGAAAAGAATTGAAATGGTCCATTGTGCTTGGAGAAGATATATTGATATCCTATCCCAAAACCCGTCAGATAAACACAAAGCTCATTCATTATCCGATTGAGCTGGAGTCGGCTTCAAAAGCCTGTGTATTTTCAAATGATCCGGGCAGGCTGAACAGACTTTTTGAAGAATTCGCCTCCTGGTGGAGAAAGGAGCTCTATCACCCGGCAGGGGTCATTGAAGCCTTTGTCAGGTTTGCATCTTCAATCATAAATGTGATCAAAGAGACGGATTATGATCTCTATGAAGCAATAAACCAGAAGGAAACACTGCAGAAACTCATAGATTCAATTACCTGGAATGAGCTTCATAGTGCACTGTTTTCAATAATTGAAAAAATCACAGCCGGTTCAAACAGGGAAATACAGGCTGTAAGTCTGATTGTCAAGAAAGCGGTAAGCCTGGTGAATGAATTTTACAAGGACGGTATAACTTTGGATCAGACCGCGGCACGGCTTAACATAACACCGGAATATCTCGGTTCTCTTTTCAACAGGGAGATGGGTATAAATTTCAGTACTTACATTAAGGAGTTCAGGATAAAAAAAGCAAAAGGGCTGCTGATAGGCAAGGATTTGAAAACCTATGAAATATCCCGGCAGGTGGGGTATTCCGATCCCAAATATTTCTGCCGGGTTTTTAAGGAAACAACCGGTTTGACCCCGGGGGAATATCAAAAAGCATATAAATAATATCTGGTGGTGAGATCTGTGAAAAAATTATTGTTGATAATCACATGCATATTACTTTTATATTCTTTCAGCGGATGTGCCGACGAGAAGAAGGACAATACCCCGGCCCGGATGGGAAATGCTGAAAGAACAAAATTATCTCTGCTTTTTTATTACGAAGGACAGGAGAGATTTTCACTCGTCAATAATCTTTGCAATGCCTTTAACAACCAGCAGGAGGAAAGCGAAGCAATACCGGAGTTTGTGCCTTTTGAGGAATTGAAGAAAAAACTTTTGACGGGTATGGCCCAGGGAGACCCGCCAGACCTGGTCATCTATGATGTGCCGGATTATGCGTATTTAGCCGAAAGGGGTATTCTTGAGGACATAACCAACAATATCAAAAACTGGCAGGATTTCACACAGTTTTATGAAAATTCAATAGAAGCCTGTACTTACAAGGGAAGGATATACGGAATGCCCATAGGCCAAAACTGCCTGGCATTGTTTTATAATAAAAAAATGCTGGAGGATAAGAAACTCAGTCCTCCGCAGACATGGTCCGAGCTGAAAACAACAGCTCTTAAACTGTCAAATGGAAATGTCCATGGAATGGGGATCTGTGCACAAAACAGCGAACAGGGAATGTTTCAGTTTCTGCCATGGCTGTATTCTGCAGGAGCCGATACCTCCGATCTTCAAAGCGCCGAAGCTGTAAAGGCATTTACATTTTTGGCCGAGCTGGTGGACCAGGGGGCAATGAGCAAGGAAATCATCAACTGGTCACAGGCTGATGTGATGAAGCAGTTTGCCAACGGGAAAGTCGCCATGATGCTCAATGGCCCGTGGCAGCTGTCCGAGCTCAGGATCAAGGCGCCTGAGCTGGAATATGGCATTGTCAGGATTCCCATGGATAAAAAATCAGTCACAATTCTTGGCGGTGAAAATATAAGTGTTGTTAAAGGTCAGAATAAGGACAAGGCCTTTGAATTTCTGAAATTCTTTTGCAGTGCTGAAAATGTAAGAACCTTTACAAAATCAATGGCATACTTCCCCTCGAGGAAGGACGTTCCGGTGGATGAAGAGTTGAACCGGCCTGGAGTGAGCCTGTTCGGTGAAGAGGTCCACAAAGCCATTCCCAGGGGTCCTGATCCCAACTGGCCCGAAATATCAAAAATAGTTACCGGTGAACTCCATGAAGTCCTGACCCAGAGAAAGTCACCTGAGGCCGCAGCAAAAGCAGCCCAGGCCGATATGGAAAAATTAGCGAAATAACGGAACTTCATAGCATGTGGAGTGTATATATGAAGGGAAATATAAATTTAAGCCTTTTGATGGAGAATAGTATGGAATTTGAAAAGCTATATAAAAAACTTGAAGAAACAGATATAAGTGACTTTTATCATGTTGATACGGATTTCATGCTAGAGATAATTAAAATGGGAACGGCTGATATTCCTGATTGTCTCCGAATATACAGCACAATCTCTCAATGGTTCGGGAACTCCTTGCGAAGTGGGGTCTGGACTTATTATGAAATTGCAGATATGCAAGACTTACAGTTGACAGCGCAATACTTGTCACGTTGCTCATGGAAAGAGCTTCATCATATGTTTTGTCTGGGTAAACATGATTACCAGTCTCCTCAATTTATTGGGAATTTCAATTATCCGCAAAAATGGATTGATGAATCTGAATCCATTGATAAGTGGATTTGGAACAATGAGAAAAAACTGGTCGAATGGCAAAGGGAATTTCTGCTAATTTATCGGGATGAAGTATGTTCACTCAAAAGATTATGAGCTCTATGTGTAGCCGCGAAATTTCAATTTACAAAGAGAAATGATAAGCGGGAACGGAGATATGGATTTCTGTTAAAAACCGCCGAGGCACCAAGGGTACACCAAACTTGATGGTCATCAGAATTGTAGCAACATAGCACCACGCTGCTGTCAAAAAGACTTGTCTCAAAATAATACAATTGTAATACATTAAATCAATATTAATCATAGTGCACGAGGACAACATCAATAAATTGAAGCTCCAGCAAAAAGCCTTGTGTTGAGCGTACAGATTTCAGGTGTTTCCTTTGTGGGCTTCTCATTTCAACGGTTTTTTAATATAGCTCATCGTGCTAGTTAAATTAACTCTCAACATTATAGTTAAAGTCGTTATATGATTATACCGGTACGCGAGTATAACTTCAAGCAATGGTCAGCATGGTAAAATACTTGTTGTGAACCGTACTATTTAAAGTAAGCGCTTTGTGTGCAGCCATTGATTGAAGTTGTACGGAAGTACCGATATAATCAGTACAATTCTTACTGGTAATATTGATAACTAGCACTACGATTTATTTTACTTTGGATTTATCCACCTTTCTTAGACATTTGGAATAATCAAATACCGGGTTACGTTCTATAATTAAGTTGTAAAAGCAATTGATCCCAAGCGCGCGGGAATCATCAAAAGCAGAACGAATTTTTAGGAGGACGTATTTATGAAAAGAGTTATAGCTTTTCTTATGGTATCCATGCTTGTGCTTGGATTGTTTGCAGGCTGCGGAAGTTCAAACGGGACAGCTTCGTCAAGTACCGGTCCCCAGAGTTCAGGAGGCTCGGCGGCAAGTGAAGTATCCACCCCCGCCGCACCGGCTGAAAAAGCAAAAGTCACCCTGTGGTATTACTGGGAAAATAAAGACCATCAGCAGATCCTGACTGACATAGTCAAGCAGTACAACACTTCACAAAACGAGGTTGAAGTGACCAATGAGTATTATCCCTTTGCGGACTTTAAGAAAGTGCTGTCCATAGGACTTGCAGCAAGCAAGCTTCCTGACCTGGTACTTATAGATAATCCTGACCATGCGGCATATGCGGCTATGGGCCTGTTTGCGGATATTACAGATAAAATCAAGGACTGGCCCGATAAGGAGCAGTATTTTGAAGGACCCTGGAAATCCTGTACTTTAGACGGCAAGGTTTACGGCATTCCTTTCGGAAGTAATGACCTGGCTCTCTATTACAATGAGGACATGTTGAATAAAGCGGGAGTCAAGCCGCCGCAAACCTGGGATGAACTCAGAGCTGCAGCAAAAAAACTCACCGGCAACGGAGTGACAGGTCTGGGTGTATCAGCCCCAAAAACAGAGGAAGGAACCTTCCAGTTCATGCCGTGGATACTTTCTGCAGGCGGTGACCTTACAAAGATAAACAGCCCCGAAGGCATAAAGTCTTTTACAATGATTTCTGACCTTGTGAAGGACGGCTCCATGAGCAAGGAAGTTATGAACTGGGTACAGTCCGACGTATTGAAACAGTTTATGGCGGGAAAGATTGCCATGATGTTCAACGGACCCTGGCAGGTACCGACCCTGCAAAAGGATGCACCGGATTTAAAATGGAATGTAACTCTAATACCCAAGGACAAACAGTATGCGTCCGTTCTGGGAGGTGAAAACTGGGGTGTTGTAAACGGCAAAAATGTCGATGCCACGGTTAAGTTCCTGAAATACGTTACACAGGTGGATGTTCTTAAAGGTTACATCGGTAAATTCGGATATTTTCCTTCAAGAAAGGATCTGGCCTCCGATCCTCAATTCACCGGAGATCCAATATACAAGGTGTTTATTGATGAATTGCAGTATGCGCAGCCCAGAGGCCCACATCCCAAATGGCCCGAGCTTTCAAATGCTGTTTCCCAGGCACTGCAGGAGGTCATAGCAGGAGTAAAGACTCCCGAAGCCGCAGCAAAGGATGCCCAGGAAAAAATAGATAAAGCCATTAAATAAAGCACAACAGCAGACTGTGATGGGACTGTCTCAGAATGTACTTTTGAGGCAATCCCATCTAACTTAATAAGATAGTGGGTGACTTGGATGAAGCATAGGACTAAAATATTTGGAAATGAATCCGTGGGTTACTTTTTTGTGCTGCCTGCGTTACTTTTCATGCTGGCCTTTATCGGTTATCCGATAATTAATAATATAATCCTTGGCTTTCAGAATGTTGATGTTATGACCTTTAACAATGAGGTCAAGGAATTTGTGGGAATTCAGAATTATATCGAGCTGTTCAGGGATGACATTTTAAGAGCAGCTATACCCAATACACTGATTTTTACAGTGGGTTCCATCATTTTTCAATTTGTTGTCGGTTTTGCTCTTGCGCTGTTTTTTAATCAGAATTTTACCTTTTCAAAGCCAGTAAGAGGGTTGTTAATGGTAGCCTGGATGATACCTGTTACAGTCACGGCACTTATGTTTAAATTTATGTTTGGTGCCAATGGCGGTATAATCAACGAATTTTTAATGAATTTGCATATTATAAGCAAGCCTGTTGAATGGCTTGTATATTCCGGTACAGCAATGTGGGCAATAATAATCGCCAATATATGGATCGGTATTCCGTTTAATATGATCCTTATCACCACCGGGCTTTCGACCATCCCCGGTGATATTTATGAAAGTGCCAATATAGACGGTGCCAGCAGGTTTGAAAAGTTTTTCTTCATAACTCTGCCCATGCTGAAGGAATCCATACAGGCTGTTTTGGTACTTGGTTTCATATATACCTTTAAAGTATTTGACCTGGTTTATGTTATGACCCAGGGCGGACCTGTAAATGCTACCGAGATGCTTTCCACCTATTCATACAAATTATCCTTCACTGAATTCAACTTCAGCAAGGGGGCATCGGTTGCAAACATATTATTCTTAATACTGTTCGTTGTCAGTTTGTTTTATTTAAGGCTTGTCAGAGAAGAAGAGGTGATGTAGGATGGAAAATCGGAAGGTTAGGAAAATAATTTTAAATGCAGTATCAGTTATAATAGCTGTCGTACTCCTTTTTCCGCTGTATTGGATGCTGGTTACCTCCCTGAAGTTTGAAGCCGACATATTCAGGAGTCATCCGTCGCTGTTCCCCGAAAGGATTTTTGTGGATTCCTATGTTTCTCAGCTTGGAAGCGGTCAGTACAATATGTTCAGATCTTTTTTCAACAGTGCTGTCATTTCGGTAAGTGTGCTGGTCATTTCCACAATTCTGTCAATTCCGGCAGCCTATGGTCTTGCCAGATTCAGATTTTACGGCAAAAAGCTTTTTATCCTGCTGTTTCTGGTGACACAAATGCTGCCGGCGGTTTTTGTACTGACCCCGCTTTTCATAATATTCAATAAGACAGGAATCCTTTATACCTATCTGTCACCCATAATTGCTGACTGTACAATAGGGATTCCCTTTTCGGTTCTGATTTTAAGAACATACTTCCTGTCTATTCCCAAGGAACTTGATGATTCGGCAAAAATCGACGGCTGCAACCACTTTACCGCCTTTCTGCGGATAATGGTTCCCATAGCCTATCCCGGAGTTATTGTGGCGGCTGTTTTCTCATTCCTGTTTGCATGGGGGGATCTGGTATATGGAATGACTTTTATCAATAAACAGGAGATGAGACCAATTACAGCCGGAATATTCAATTTTATGGGACAGTACGGGATTGCCTGGAATTACCTAATGGCCTTTGGGGTAGTGACCATACTGCCGGTTGTATTGATTTTTATATTTATGCAGAAATATATCATCAGCGGCTTGACAAATGGGGCGGTAAAAGGTTGATCACATGCTGACGGCAGTGATATTGACATGTATTAAACAGATTTGGGAGGGCATACAAATGAGTGATTTTTTTAGTATTGATGGAAACAGACTTATACGCAGGTATGATTCCGAAAAACTCTGGATCGAGCCCTGGGGTGAGAACAGCCTGCGTGTCAGGGCCACAAATGAGGCTGCGGTGGAGCAGGAGGATTGGGCACTTTTACACCAGACGACTTTGACGGCAAAAATTGAAATAAACGGCGATACTGCCAGCATTACAAACGGCAGGATCAGGGCAGTGGTATCGGAGGGAGGAAAAGTAACCTTTTTTAATCAAAATAATAAAGTCCTGCTGGAGGAATTTGTACGGAACCGTAATAATTTAAAGGAATTCTGCAGCTCGCTGAATATTGACTCCCGGGAATTCAAGCCCATAATCGGCGGGGATTACCAGCTGACTCTAAGATTTGAATCCGACCCGGAAGAAAAAGTATTTGGGATGGGCCAATATCAGCATCCCTATCTGAACCTGAAAAACTGCACGCTGGAGCTGGCCCAGAGAAATTCCCAGGCAAGTGTTCCCTTTGCACTGTCAAGCCTGGGCTATGGTTTCCTATGGAATAACCCCGGAATAGGCAGTGTTACCTTCGGCAAAAACATAACCGAGTGGAAAGCCTTTTCCACAAAACAGCTGGATTACTGGATCACGGCGGGAGACACTCCTTCAGAGATTGAGGAAGCTTATGCGGGGGCCACAGGTACGGTGCCGATGATGCCTGACTACGGAATGGGCTTCTGGCAGTGCAAGCTCAGATACCAGACACAGGAGGAACTGCTGTCTGTGGCCAGGGAATACAGGAGAAGGGGCCTGCCTATAGATGTAATCGTTATTGACTATTTCCACTGGGTAAAGCAGGGGGACTGGAAATTTGACAGGGATTACTGGCCCGATCCAGAAGGAATGGTCAGAGAGCTGAAGGAAATGGGAATCGAGCTGATGGTATCGGTTTGGCCTACAGTGGATAAGACCTGTGACAACTATGCCGAAATGCTGCAAAAAGGGTACCTGGTCCGGACCGAACGCGGATTGAGAACAACAATGGATTTTTTGGGTGACACTGTTTTCTATGACCCGACAAATCCAGAAGCCAGAGATTTTGTATGGAAAACCGTAAAGAAAAACTATTATGACGCCGGAATACATACATTCTGGCTGGATGTGGCCGAACCGGAATATTCGGTATATGACTTTGAAAATTACCGCTATCACCTGGGTCCGAATGTCCGGATTGGAAACATATATCCCCTTATGTATGCAAAGACCTTTTTCGACGGGATGAGGCAGGAGGGGCAGAACAATATAGTAAACCTGCTGCGCTGTGCCTGGGCCGGCAGCCAGCGGTACGGCGCACTGGTCTGGTCGGGGGATATAGATTCCAGTTTCGAATCCCTGAGAAACCAGTTCAAAGCCGGCCTCAACATGGGGCTGGCCGGAATACCCTGGTGGACAACCGACATAGGCGGTTTTCACGGCGGAGATCCTGAGGATCCCAAATTCCGCGAATGTATAATACGCTGGTTCCAGTACGGTGCATTCTGTCCTGTATTCAGGCTGCACGGGGACAGGGTGCCGGCAGGAGAACCCCTTGGGACAAGCGGGGGAGGCATGTGCTATAGCGGTGCACCCAATGAAGTCTGGAGCTATGGGGAAGAGGCATATGAAATATTCAAAAAATATATGCTTATCCGTGAAAATTTGAGGCCGTATATTTTAGGGCTGATGAAAGAAGCACATGAAAAGGGCACTCCGCCCATGAGACCTCTGTTTTATGATTTTCCGGCCGATGCCGGGACCTGGGACATCGATGACCAATATATGTTCGGACCTGATATACTGGTGGCGCCGGTACTTTATGAGGGGGAGAGGAAGAGAAGGGTTTATTTGCCCGGAGGGGCATGCTGGACGGAAACCGGCACGGGCCGCACCTTTGAGGGTGGTACGTGGATTGAGTCGGAGGCTCCGCTTGATACATTGCCTCTGTTTGTAAAAAACAATGCCGGCATAAAAATATTATAATTGAATGAATTTCAGCCAAAATCAGGATGAATAGCTATTTTACTTTTTGCAAATATATTTAATTACAGTCATTTGATTGACTAAGTCGAATAATTTTGCTAAACTTAGTACAGTAAAGGGGAGTAGCTTAAAAGCGATAAAGTCAACAACCGGTTATTAAAATAGCCTGGCTTTATTCTCCAGAGTGGGAAGCAAGACCTTGAATGTTTTACGCATTCAGGGTTTTTTATTTTGTTTTAAATGGCAAAAAAAGGTGGAATGGCTGCCTTTGATATTGCTAAAAATTTGAGGAGGCTGAAATGTCAACAAAAAGAGCAATAAAATTTGTTTTGCTGTGGATCGGACTTGCTATACTTTTCAATGCAGGAGTATATGTTATTGAAGGACAGCACAAGGCGCTGGAATTTTTAGGTGGATACATGATAGAGCTCAGTTTGAGTGTGGATAATTTATTTCTCTTTCTGATCTTATTTACAAGTTTCGGCATAAAGCCACAGTATCAGAGAAGGGTGCTGAATTACGGCATACTGGGAGCTATAGTGCTCAGGCTCATATTTATACTGCTCGGAATAACCATTATTAATAAAATTCACTGGATTTTATATGTATTCGGTATAATACTTATTATAAGCGGAGCCAAAATGATGTTAAGCAAGGATGAGGCGGGAGATCATAAGGACAGCAAGGTTTTAAAGCTCCTTGGCAAAGTTCTGCCGGTCACAGATACCATGCATGAAGAAAAGTTCTTTGTCAAGGTAAATCATGTACTCCATGCCACTCCTCTTTTCGCAATACTGGTGCTTATCGAGTTTTCCGATATTCTGTTTGCAATAGATTCAATACCGGCCATTTTCTCAATATCAAGAGATCCTTTTATAGTTTATACTTCAAATATATTTGCCATATTGGGACTTAGAAGCTTATACTTCGTATTGGCTGCCATGCAGGAAAAATTCAAATATGTAAAGTATGGCGTGGCATTGATACTTATGTTTACCGGTGTCAAGCTGGGGATAATGTTCTGGCATAAGGAAATACCCATAATATATTCCTTGCTGACAATTTTTACAATCCTGCTGGGAAGTGTGATTGTATCCATCCTTATTAACAAACATCAGGAGAAAAAGAAGGAAAAGGTAAAATTGAAAAAAGTTGATCTGTAAATTTTAGAACGCTTTAAGAATAAACTCAGGGGCCGTACATAACCCCTGAGTTTATTTTTTGTTAGCAATCGTGACGATCTCTTCCACAGAAGCAGCAGAACAGAATAACAAGAATTATGAGGACCCATATAAAGTCGTCATCAAAGCAACCACCTTTACCACCAAAGAAACCACCCATAAAAAAACACTCCCTCCAAAATTAATATTGTTATGAATTCAAGTAGTCATAGATAAAATTCAGTTCCCGCAAATGTTCGAAACATCAAATTTTATCAGGCTAATACCATACTATTCAATCTGCTTTTTTTTGTTACAAATAAAAAATTAATTTAATATAATGAATCAAGAGTTCTTTTTGGGGTGTTATATATGAGGCGATTCAGGAAGCAATCAGAAAACGTTACAAATCATGCAAAAGATGCTCCGGCGGTCAAGGAGGCTAATAAGGCAGTATTTGATATGGATTTCCGACAGTTTACAGGTCAGACGGTAACGGTATTTGTAAACGCCGGGGGCGAAGTGGGCAAGGGTTTTACAGGAGTTTTGACCGGCAGTACCCCCACATATATAAAACTTCTGATGCTGCCGGCAATGCCTCCGGCATGCCCGCTGGGAAATGCCTGCAGCAGTTATGGCAATATTCTTTTCTGCGGGCTTTGCCCTTTCAACAAAAAAGCTTCTGTGGGATCGGTGGCTATTATACCTGTAAGTAATATTACAGCTTTTGTACATAACACTTTGAGCTCCAATTCCTCCTTTGATATGTAAAAAGACAGGTGTATTAACACAGGTAATTTGTGATAAAATTACATAGTAAAAAGTCAAATGCAAAATTGGGTCCGGAGATAAAGGCAGGACCCGGCTTGCAGCAGGCGGCGGATTATAAAGCAGAGGCGGATGTATAGCACATGAAAAAGATAATCTATCCCGGAAGTGTAGGTTATATCATCAATAAACTTAATGAAAAGGGTTTTGAGGCTTTTATTGTCGGCGGCTGTGTCAGAGACTCCGTCCTGGGGAAGGATCCCCATGATTGGGATATTACAACCAGCGCACTGCCGGCAGATATAAAGGAAACTTTTGGCAGAACCTATGATACCGGCATCAAGCACGGTACCGTCAGTGTTGCGGTTGAGGATGAGATTTTTGAAGTAACCACCTACAGGGTGGACGGAAAGTATTCGGATTCCAGAAGGCCGGATAATGTCAGCTTTACAGCCAGCCTCAGGGAGGATCTTGCCAGACGTGATTTTACAGTCAATGCCATGGCCTATAATTATCAGACAGGCTTGGTGGATTATTTTGAAGGACTGCAGGATATAAAAAACAGGCAAATAAAAGCGGTGGGAAATGCCGGGGCAAGATTTCAGGAGGATGCCCTCAGAATGCTGAGAGCAATCCGGTTCAGTGCACAGCTGGGCTTTGAAATAGAAAAAAATACTTTTGATGCAATATCCGGCAATTCCGGATTGATTAAAAATATCAGCAGGGAGAGGATAAGGGAGGAGATAGATAAGCTACTGACTTCACAGAACCCGTCCTGTTTCAATAAATTATACCATTCAGGACTTCTGGAACATATAATGCCGGAATTTGTAGCCTGCTATCACACCGAGCAAAATAATCCCTATCATATATACAATGTTGCTGAACATATAATCCACACAGTGGAAAGTATTCCGGACAGCAGTATTCTGAGATGGACCATGCTGCTGCATGACATAGGAAAACCTTCCAGCAGGACAACCGATGACCAGGGCATTGACCATTTTTACGGACATCAGGAGGTCAGCGTCCGGATGGCGGATAGCATTCTGAACAATCTGCGCCTGGACAAGCTTTCCATAAAAAAAATACTGACGCTGGTAAGATACCATGATGTGGATATTTTTGACACCGGGAAGTCAATCAGAAAGGTTTTAAATAAGGTTGGAGAGGACTTGTTTTTAAGTCTTCTGGAGGTTCAGAGGGCCGATGCAATGGGTCAGAATCCTGTTTATCTGGACAAAAGGCTTGTAAAGTTGGATAATATAAAACGTATCTATAAGGAAATCAAGGATAAAGGGCAATGCCTGAGCCTTTCCGACATGGCTGTGAACGGAGATGACCTAATTTCTCTGGGAATGGAGCCAGGCCGGAAAGTGGGGGAAATGTTGGGCTACCTGTTCGACCGGGTGCTGGAAAACCCTGAACTGAACGATAAGGAGAAATTGATAGAGCTGGCAAAACAACGTATCCCGTTCTTTTAATTGTGTTGGATTAAAGATACAGACAGTATTAATATTAGTATTTTATGGGGAGTGTTAAATTTTGACTGGACTTGGAACCCTGGTGAATACCGGAGCGGTTATTGTGGGCGGAATGGCAGGAACCCTGCTGAGAAGCGGTATACCTGAGAAATATAAAAAAATTGTAATGCAGGGAATTGGTCTTTCTGTCTTGTTTATAGGAATATCGGGCACCATAAAGGAAATGCTGACTATAATTGACGGAAACAAGCTGGACAGGCAGTTTATAATGCTTATGATATTCAGTCTTGTAATCGGAGGAGTTATAGGAGAGCTTTTAAAGATAGAAGAGAGGCTGGAAAATATGGGAGAGTGGTTTCAATCCAAGCTTCCGGCAAAAGGCGGATCATTTTCCACAGGTTTTGTCACGGCCAGTCTGGTTTACTGTGTGGGGGCAATGGCTATAGTTGGTGCCCTGGAGGACGGTCTTTCGGGCAATCCTTCCACCTTGTTTGCCAAATCAATCCTTGACGGTATTTCAGCCGTTGTTTTTGCTGCTACAATGGGTGTGGGGGTTGCATTTTCGGCCATACCGGTATTTATTTACCAGGGAGGCATAACCCTGCTTGCCGGCTTTATAAAACCCTGGCTCACCGATGCGGTTATTTCTCAAATGTCACTGGTAGGAGGAATCCTGATTTTTGCAATAGGAATAAATCTTCTGGAGATAAGGAAGATAAACGTGGGAAATCTTCTCCCGGCAGTATTTATACCCCTGGTGTATTATATCATCCGGAGTCTGGCAGGCATTTGACATAAAGGAATTTAAAATAAATTTTTGAGAAAAATGGTTGACAAAATGGACCAGGCCCTTTATAATAACTTTTGCGTGATAGTGATGCGGGTTTAACTCAGTGGTAGAGTGTCACCTTGCCAAGGTGAAAGTCGAGAGTTCGAATCTCTTAACCCGCTCCATATACCCGCGGGTGTAGTTCAATGGTAGAACATCAGCCTTCCAAGCTGATTGCGTGGGTCCGATTCCCATCACCCGCTCCAAGAAACCGTTTATTGTAATGTTTAACATTATAATGAACGGTTTTTTAGTGTACCGAAATTTCTTTTTTTCTATTGGATAAAAATATCAGGCTGGGGAAAATTATTTAATGAAATAAAAAAATAGGGAGTAAGCCCAGTGAACATTAATACATCAAAGAACAAGCAATCAACCGGTAGTTCATCGAGGCGTCAGATTGCCTATTTAGGAATTTTAGGTACATCGCAGCTTCATCTGCGGAATCCTTGCGTTATAGCGTGGTGGTCTGCGGCATTTCCCGGACTCGGGCATATCCTGCTGGCGAAATATTTAAGAGGCTTTGTGCTGTTTATATGGGAAGTGGTTATCAATTTAAATGCCCATATCAATTTAGCAATACTCTATACTTTTACAGGCAGATATCAGCTGGCTAAAGAGGTATTGGACACCAGATGGCTTCTGCTTTATAATGCAGTATATATTTTTGCCATTTGGGACAGCTACAGAACCACAGTTGATGTTAATAACAACTATGTTCTTGCAGCAAGGGAAGATGCCGAAATTCAAAGTTTCAGAATCAACTCTCTGGAAATAAATTATCTCGACAAGAGACAACCGTGGGTGGCAGCATTCTGGTCGTTGCTCATGCCAGGGGTGGGACAGCTCTACCTCCACAGGCTTGTAAATGCCTTGTTTACATTGGGATGGTGGATAGCTATACTTTACTATTCAAAGGCTCTTCCGGCAATACATCTCACTTTTCTTGGAGAATTTGAACAGGCAAAGAATATTCTTGATGAACATTGGACGCTGAACATATCCTCGGTATATTTATTCGGAATGTATGATGCCTATGTAAATACCGTGGAGAACAATAAACTGTTTGACTGGGAACAGGCTAAATTTCTAAAAAAGCATTATCAGTACGACGGCTTTTGCATACCAGGGAATACTAACCCGGCTAGAGGTGATAAGGTGTATATTGTATCTACTTTTGAGCATACGATTTACTTGGAAAAAGCAATAACGGCCATACAGATGAATGGGATCACCAAAGAGGCTATTCTTGCCGTACCCATGGACAAAAGAAATGAAAAAAGGAAGCTTTTTGACACAATACATCAGTCGGACGGCCTGAGTCTTATAGACCTGGCTACTATTTTTGGAACCATTTTGATGCTCTTTGGGACTATTTATGGATTTGTGCTGAAGTTAGGCCCGATATTCTGGGGTCTCGTGGGTTTGGTGGTGGGTTTTGCAATAGGTCTGATAATCAAACTGCTTTTATTAAGAAAGTATAATGACAACAGACAAAATTATAAAAAGGCAACAGAGGTCGTTCTGATTATTGACTGCTCCGAGGACAAATCGGAGATGGTCAAGGATACCTTATGGAATCACCATGCGCTTGGCGTGAGTAAATTGGACTTAAATTAGCACAAAAAGATAAATTAGATATTCGTTCTTGTGCAAGATATCATTGCAGTACTTTATATGGGAAAAGTACTATTTTTTTGCAGTAAGATAATGTAAAATTATAAACTGTAAGTTGTACTCGCGTACCTGCATAATCAGCATAAACTGTGCCAATGCAAAGCTGAGAGGCAATTTACAGCACTACCGGTTAAGTTTAATGCTTTGCGCATTAATTTAAAATGCATCGGAAGGGAGCTGCATATGAAAAAAGTAAGAATTTTATCGATTGACGGAGGCGGAATACGAGGAATAATTCCTGCCATGATACTGGCAAAGCTTGAGGAAATGACCTCAAAACCCATATACCGGATGTTCGACCTTATTGCAGGGACGTCAACCGGGTCCATAATGGCACTGGCCCTGGCAATGCCGTCCGCGGACAATAAAGATATGCCTGCATACACCGCCGGACAGCTGGTCAATTTCTACGCCGATAAGGGAAACAAGATATTTTCCACCAATATTTTTCACAAAATAGCAACACTGGATGGGGTAACCGACGAAAGGTATAAATCCTCGGGAATAGAGTCGGTTTTAAAGGACTTTTTCGGTGAGTCAATGCTGGCGGAAGCATTGACACCTGTTTTAGTTCCGGCTTATGAGATAGGCCTCAGAACACCGTTTTTCTTCAAGAGCTGCCATGCAAAAAAACCTGAGAAGGCTAACTACAATTTTCCCATGTGGCAGGTGGCAAGGGCCAGTTCGGCGGCTCCTACATATTTTGAACCCTTTAAGCTGAATTTGAACCAGGAGGAAGGTGCCGACTATTATACATTTATAGATGGAGGTGTTTATGCCAACAATCCTTCCATGTGCGCCTTTGCCGAGGCGAAGGTCATGTTCGGCAGCCAGGCTGACATTATGCTGGTATCACTCGGTACGGGTGAACTGAGCAGGGCAATTCCTTATGAGGAGGCCAGGGACTGGGGCTTGATAAACTGGGCAAAGCCCATGCTGGGCATCGTGTTTGACGGGGTCAGCAACACTGTTGATTATCAGCTGCGTCAGCTGCTTACCGATAGCAGGTATTACAGGATACAGTCAAGTCTGACTGAGCTGGGCAAGGGGATGGATGATGCCAGCGAGGAAAATATACACCAGCTGAAGCTTCTGGGTCAAAAAACAATAGAGGAATGGCAGAGAAACGGAAAATTGGAGAAGCTCTGCCAGCAGCTTTTATGTGAGACCTGATGCTCTGTCTTTTTAAGGGTGTCTTTTATTTCTACATCAAAAGAGCTTGTACGAGATAATTCATCATATTTAATTATAATGTCTGAAAATTATTTCATGGAAACCAGAATGTTGTGGATACATTCCTTATAGAATATACTGTACAAATTTTTTCAGGGGATGGCAAAATAATAATGCACTTATATTTTCGCTGACATTTTATCGAAAAAAAGGTTTTTGGTTTTGCTATCCCCCGTTTCGGTAAAAGGGGGACGGTACATGTATTCACAACTTATAAGGTTGCTGAAGAAATCAACTAAGGTACTATTGACAAGTATTCTGATAGTCACTTTTATTCCTCTTACGGCATTTGCCAGTGAAGCAGATCTGGTAACGCCCGAATTATCCAGGGGTCAGAACAATCTGCTTTACGTGGGCATGCTGGTTTGTATTCTGGGGATGCTGTTCGGTTTGTTTCAATTTATCCGGGTAAAAAAAATAAAAGCACACAAGAGTATGCTGGATGTGGCCGATACAATATATGAAACATGCAAAACCTACCTGGTGCAGCAGGGTAAATTCCTGGCACTGCTGCTTGTATTCATAGGCATTTGCATTGCGTTCTATTTTGGGTTTTTACAGGAGAAAGGAGTCGGGGGAGTAATACTTATTCTGGCCTGGACGGTTGTGGGTATTCTGGGCTCCTACGGCGTGGCATGGTACGGTATACGTATGAACACTCTGGCAAACAGCAGGATGGCATTTTCATCCCTGGAGAAAAAGCCGTTAAAACTGCTGAGTATTCCTCTGGATTCGGGAATGAGCATTGGGGTTATACTTATTTGCGTTGAACTGATTATGATGCTTATCATACTGAGATTTGTTCCCAATGAACTGGCCGGTGCAAGCTTTATAGGTTTTGCAATAGGCGAATCCCTTGGTGCAAGCGCACTCCGTATAGCCGGAGGTATCTTTACAAAAATTGCCGATATCGGTTCGGACCTGATGAAGATTGTTTTCAAGATTAAAGAGGATGATCCCCGCAATCCCGGAGTTATTGCAGACTGTACCGGCGATAATGCAGGCGACAGTGTCGGACCCACTGCCGACGGGTTTGAGACATACGGTGTTACGGGAGTGGCACTGATAACCTTTATAGTCCTGGCTGTAACCGGTGAACTGCAGAGCGATATGCTCATCTGGATATTTACCATGCGTGTTCTGATGATCATAACCTCGGTGGCGGCCTTCTATATCAATAAACTTTTCAGTAAAATCAGATTCGGAGGTTTGCCCGACATTGATTTTGAAAAGCCGCTGACAAGTCTTGTCTGGATTACGTCGGCACTGTCCATAATTGTAACCTTTATGGTAAGCTTTATCATGATAGGCCCGGGTACCGAAATCGGTGACAAGGCCGGGAACCTGTGGGTTGTACTGTCGACAATAATCAGCTGCGGTACACTGGGTGCTGCGGTTATCCCCGAATTTACAAAAATATTTACAAGCCCGAAATCAATACATGTAAATGAGACTGTGACATCTTCAAAGGAAGGCGGAGCATCCCTCAATATTCTTTCGGGCCTTGTAGCCGGTAATTTCAGTGCTTTCTGGAAGGGCATGGTTTTCATCGTGCTTATGTTTGCTGCATATTCGGCCAGCAAGTTCGGTCTTGCAGATATTATGTCCTACCCGTCCATATTTGCTTTCGGGCTTGTGGCTTTTGGTTTTCTTGGAATGGGTCCCGTAACAATTGCGGTGGACAGCTATGGGCCTGTAACTGATAATGCGCAGTCCATATATGAATTGTCGCTCATTGAGACCATTCCCGAGATTGAACAGGAAATTGAACGTGACTTCGGCTTCAAACCTGATTTTGAAAATGCAAAATATTACCTTGAGGCCAATGACGGTGCCGGGAATACCTTTAAGGCCACTGCAAAACCGGTATTGATAGGTACTGCTGTTGTTGGGGCGACCACAATGATATTCTCGCTGATACTGGTAATACAAAATGTTCTGGGTGTCAAACCGGAACAGGTTTTGAATATTCTCAACCCATATACGATTTTAGGTTTTCTGTGCGGAGGAGCGGTAATTTACTGGTTTACCGGGGCCTCAATCCAGGCGGTATCCACCGGTGCCTACAGAGCGGTGGAGTACATCAAGCGGAATATCCGGCTTGATGAGGATGCAAATCAGAGGGCTGCAACCGATAAATCAAAGGAAGTTGTAAAAATATGCACGCAGTATGCACAAAAGGGAATGCTCAATATCTTTATAGCAATTTTCTCCTTTGCGCTTGCTTTTGCATTCCTGTCCGCACCCAGGAGCGGAACGGATTCGGTCGCATTATTTGTTTCATACCTGATATCAATTGCAGTGTTTGGACTCTACCAGGCGATATTTATGGCTAATGCCGGCGGCTGCTGGGACAATGCCAAGAAAGTGGTGGAGGTGGATCTGAAGCAAAAGGGCACCGAACTCCATGACGCAACGGTGGTTGGAGATACGGTGGGTGATCCCTTTAAGGACACCTCTTCAGTAGCGCTCAACCCCATAATAAAGTTCACTACCCTGTTTGGACTGCTGGCCATGGAAATAGCCATATCGGAGTCTTTCAAGGATGTTGCGCCCTTTGTGGGAATAGCCTTCCTGGCATGCGCCCTTGTATTCGTATGGCGTTCGTTCTACAAAATGAGGATCAATGTAAAACGCAGGAAGTAGTATTTCATAAATGGGAAGCTTCATTAAAAGTGCATGCCTGAAATTTCAGGCATGCACTTTGTGAGCGATCCATTTTTGAAGTTGGGACGAGGATATTATACAGTCTTATTCGCCAAAATTGGTTAAAATGCCGTGTTTTCTTTTTCCGGCCGGTATTATATAATATTAGGGATTGAATGCAAGTATTTTAGGAGATAATTAAGTAGGCTCATGGAGGTTAACTTGAAAGACTTTGCTAACGCTCGTCTTCCAAACTAACCTGAGAATTTATGGCTGTGCGAAATATTCAAGTATTTCTCAATACTTTGAAAGCGCACATGGCCAATTAACCTCCTTTATTCGCCTTACAGCGGGTGAGGGAGTGAAGAGATTTCATTACAGTTTTGTGGCCGTTATTGCGGCTCATGGAGGTTAATATGTTTTCTGTAACGGTAAAAGAGATTATGGAAGAATTTCAGCTGGAAGAACTCACAGGCTGCAAGGATTATGAAAATATAGAGATTTCGTCGGCCGACGTAAACAGACCGGGTTTACAGCTGGCAGGATATATGGAGTATTTCGGCACCGACAGGATGCAGATAATAGGAAAGGGAGAGACTGCCTATTTGATGCAGCTGAGGGAGGAAGACCGTTACAGGAGACTGGATAATTTTTTCAAATGTGGTTTCCCCTGCATGGTGGTGGCCAGAGGACTGGGAATATTTCCGGAGATGATAGAAGTGGGCAGAAAGTATAATATTCCCGTACTGAGAACGGATGATGTCACTTCCAGATTCATGAGCGGAGTCATCAGATACCTCAGCCTGCAGCTGGCTCCCAGAACCAGTACCCATGGAGTTCTGGTGGAAGTTTATGGAGAGGGTATACTCATTCTTGGAGAAAGCGGAGTGGGTAAGAGCGAAATTGCACTTGAACTTGTAAAAAGAGGACACAGACTTGTGGCCGATGACAACGTAGAGATCAGAAAGGTGTCCGACAAAACTCTTGTGGGCACGGCACCGGATATAATAAGGCACTTTATAGAAATAAGGGGTATAGGTATACTTGATGTGAAGAACCTTTACGGTGTCGGTTCGGTTAAAATGACTGAAAATATCAATCTGGTCATGAAATTTGAACACTGGAATGATAAAAAGGTTTATGACAGGCTTGGACTTGAGGAGGAATTTACCGAAGTACTGGGCATAACGGTTCCCTGTCTGACAATCCCAGTCAGCCCGGGAAGAAATCTGGCAGTTATAGTTGAAGTTGCCGCAATGAACAACAGACAGAAGAAAATGGGATACAATGCTGCCAAGGTACTCAGTGAGCGAGTTCTGGGCAACATCAACAAATCCACCGAATACAAGGATACGGGTTTTAAAGACTGAAAACGGGAGTGCTGCGGAACTTGGGATTAATGTATGCAGAGAAACATCTGTATCACATGCATTAATCCATATTGTTTTACAGCAGTCCCATTTATTATAAAGGTCAGGGAGGTACATTTTGAATTTAATAGCAGATACACATACGCACACAATTTCAAGCGGGCACGCATACAGCACAATTCAGGAAAATGCACGGGAAGCTTATGAAAACGGGATAAAGATGATAAATATGTCGGATCATGGTCCGGCAATGAACGGGGCACCATTTTTGTACCATTTCGGAAATTTGGGAGTAATACCCCAGGTACTCTACGGGGTACGCATCATAAAAGGTGTGGAACTGAACATCGTCAGCTATGACGGAGAAGTGGATTTGCCCCGTAGGTATTTAAAAGGGCTGGAGCTGGTTCTGGCAAGTTTTCACGACATATGTATAGTTCCTTCAACTGTAGAAAACCATACAAGGGCTGCAATAAAAGTACTGGAAAATCCATATATCGATGTTCTGGCACATCCGGGAAATCCCCAGTTCCAGATAGATATCGAAAAGGTGGTAAAAGCGGCAAAAGAAAATAACAAGCTCATAGAAATAAACAACCATTCCTTTTATGTCAGAAAGGGAAGTGAAAACAACTGCAGGGAAATCCTGCGCATGTGCAAAGAATACGGTGTCAGGATAACAACCGGAAGTGATGCACATATAAGCTTTAATATCGGAAAGTTTGAAAATGTAAAAAGATTGATTGCAGAAGTCGATATGCCTGAGAAACTGGTCATAACCACTTCTGTTGAAAAAATGGAAGATTATCTGCTGGAAAGGCAGAACAGAATAAAGAGATGAATGAATTGCGTTTGTTCATCTTTTAGAAAGGTTGAGTGCTGAGATTTGGATAATAAAGAATTGGTTAAAAAGCTTACTTCATTATTGGGAGAAGAAAGAGTTTTAATTAATGAACTTATGAGCGGGCACACATCGTTTAAAATCGGAGGACCGGCTGATATATTGGCAATCCCTGATAATACGGCTCAGCTGGGGGAAATGGTCAAGTACTTTGCAAGCTCGGACACGCCATATATGATTATGGGCAACGGCACAAACCTGCTGGTTTCAGACAGGGGCATCAGGGGAGTGGTTGTTAAGATTTTTGACAATCTTCAAAATTATACCGTGCAGGATGAATTTTTGGAATTTGAAGCAGGAATACTGATAGCAAGGGCAGCTAAAATAGCCCTGGCAAATTCACTCTCGGGTCTGGAGTTTGCAGAAGGAATCCCGGGGACTATGGGAGGAGCCGTAACAATGAATGCCGGTGCCTATACGGGCGAGATGTCCATGGTTGTCCAGGAGACCGAATATATGGACAGGGAAGGAAATATTAAAACAGTAAGGGGAGAACAACATTGTTTTTCCTATAGATCAAGTGTGATCCAAAGATCAAAGGGAATAGTTCTTAAAACCCGGCTAAAGCTAAGGAAAGACGACCCTGAAAAAATAAAGGCATTTATGGATGATTTTAATTTCAAACGCAAGGATAAGCAGCCCCTGGAATGGCCCAGCGCCGGGAGTGTATTTAAAAGGCCGGCAGGACATTTTGTAGGGAAGCTGATAGATGACAGCGGGTTGAGGGGCTTTGGCATTGGAGGAGCTCAAATCTCCGACAAGCACAGCGGATTTATAATCAACCGGGGAAATGCAACCTGTCACGATGTACTTAATTTAATCAAACATATACAAAACACGGTAAATCAGAAATTTAACATACAGCTGGAACCTGAAATAAGAATTATAGGAGATTTTTAATTATTTCAAGAAATGGGAAGTTATTATTTGATCATTCCTTAATATACATTGCCATAACAGTGACGGTATAGGATAATATATACAGAAGATATGGGGGCTCGAAAGACATGAGATTCGTAATAGTAACTGGAATGTCCGGGGCTGGGAAAAGCCTTGTAACTAAATATCTGGAAGACATCGGCTTTTTCTGTGTGGATAATCTGCCTCCGGCGCTGATACCGAAGTTTGCTGAAATAAGTGCACAGAGTGAAGGCAAAATGGAAAAAATTGCACTGGTTATTGATATAAGAGGCGGTGCATTGCTCCACGACCTGTTTCCGGCACTTAATGAGGTGAAGCAGTCGGGTTTCTCTTACGAAATTCTTTTCCTCGAAGCAGATGACGATGTGCTGGTCAAGCGGTACAAGGAGAGCAGGAGACAGCATCCCCTGTCACCGGAAGGCCGTCTTGTCAAGGGGATCAAGGAGGAAAGAAAAGCTCTTGAAACAATAAAATCAAAGGCAAATTATATAGTAGATACTTCAACACTTGCAACAAGGCAGCTTAAGCAGGAGATCAACAGTATTTTTGTAGAGGGAAAGACTTTCAAGGGCATTATAATCAATATATTATCCTTTGGTTTCAAATACGGGATACCCACCGACTGTGATCTGGTATTTGATGTGAGATTTATCCCCAATCCATACTACATTGCGCCCATGAAACACAAAACCGGCAAGGATGATATGGTAAGGGCTTTTGTACTTGAGGCTTCCGAGACAAAGACATTTTTTGAAAAGCTTGATGATATGCTGGATTTTCTCATTCCCAATTACATCAAGGAGGGTAAATCGCAGCTTGATATCGGAATAGGCTGTACCGGCGGAAGGCACAGGTCTGTGGCCATAGCCGACGAGCTGTTCAGAAGACTTGAAGCCAAGCTGCACAGGGTTATTATTGAACACAGGGATATAGAGAAAGATGGTAGAGGGGTTGGAAAATGAGGGCTTCTGATTTGTTGATTCCGGGTTTTGGAATTAGAAGGTGGAGTTTGCTGCTTGTTGCGGGCCTGTCATTAATATGCTTTGCTATTATACTGGTGCTTAAGTATCACAGTTACGGCGCTCTGTTTATTATTTCAATGATTTTGCTGGCCTGTGCGGGAGTTGTAACTGTTTTGGGCTCATTGAAGGCCCTGATAAATTCCATATTAAAAGACATTAATCACAGAAATATAAGTTCAACTTTAAATGCCGAGGGTTTGAGCAACCTTTTACATGAAAAAAGGATTCTGGTAAAGGGCCCCAAAATTGTTGCAATTGGCGGAGGGACAGGACTTTCCACAATGCTCAGGGGTCTGAAGCAATATACCTCAAACCTTACCGCACTTGTTACGGTAGCTGATGACGGGGGCGGTTCGGGTATGCTGAGAGACGATCTGGGCATGCTTCCTCCGGGCGATATTCGAAACTGTATCCTGGCGCTGGCCGATACCGAACCCATCATGCAGAAATTGCTTCAGTACAGGTTTCAGGACGGAATGCTCAAGGGTCAGAGTTTTGGCAATCTTTTTCTTGCTGCCATGGACGGGATATCCGACAGCTTTGAAGAGGCCGTCAAAAAGATGAGTGACGTACTTGCCGTTACAGGAACGGTACTTCCCATAACACTTGATGACGTCAGACTGTGCGCCGAGATCGAAAACGGAGAGACCATACTGGGCGAGCACAATATCGGGCATAGAAACCGGGAAAGCAGGGCAAGGATAAATAAGGTCTTTTTTAATCAGTCCAATGTCAGACCGCTGGAAGAAGCGGTTGCTTCCATAATGGAGGCAGATATAGTTGTTCTGGGCCCCGGAAGCCTCTATACAAGCATAATTCCAAACCTTCTGGTGGAAGGGGTCTGTGAGGCCCTGCTCAAAACCAGGGCAATTGTGGTCTACGTCTGCAATGTTATGACACAGCCCTGTGAAACCGAGGAGTATACACTCAGTGACCACATCAGGGCCATTGAAAAACACTCCAAAAAGGGCATTATTGATTTCTGTGTTGTAAATACCGCACCTATTCCCCAGGAATTAAATGAGAGATACAGACAGGACGGTGCCGAGCTTGTGAAGGTTGATTCCGAGGTTGTTGAAAAAATGGGAATAGAATTGATCACAGGTGATTTTAAAGCAGTAACCAACAATTATGTCAGACATGATTCCAACAAGCTGGCAAAGAAAATAATAGAGCTGGTTTCAGATCTGGTGCTGTCAAAAGACAAGGAAAGAATCCTGGATTATTACTACTCCAGGGACAGGATAAATAAAATCGGGTAACGGGAAATGGTGGAGTTAATGGAGTTTGGTAAAAGCTGCTGGTATGATTTTCATCAGGGAAGTGAAAGGGAATGGATAGTGACAAACGGGACGGGAGGTTATGCCTCGTTATCCCTGATCGGTTCCAACAGCAGAAGGTATCACGGCCTGCTGGTGGGAGCTCTCAAACCTCCTACAAGCAGATATCTGCTTTTGTCAAACCTGCTTGAGGATATAATTTTCACCGACGGCAGTCAGGTATCCCTGTCCTCTTTCATGACAAAGGGCTTTAATAATGAAGAGTACATAAATCACGGCTATGACAGGCTCACAAGGATGAAATACGATTTTTTTCCAGAGTTCACCTTTAACCATGAGGATATTGTCATAAAGAAAAAAATAGCAATGAAACAGGGAGAGAATACCACGGCAGTGCTCTACGAAATAAGGAACGGCTCCAGGAAGGCTTCTCTCAAACTCACACCGCTGGTCAATTTCAGGGACCATCACCACAGGAGTCTTAAAGAAAATCTTGATTTTGTGACAAAAATCATCGGCAACGAAATAAATGTTTATCCTGCCGGTTCGACCGTCAGCCTCCGCATGGGAGTGAGCGGAGGACAAATCAGGAAGCTGGAGGATTGTTACTTTTACAATATGTTTTACACACTTGAGCAGGAGCGGGGACTTGACTGCATGGAGGATCATTTCATCCCCGGTTTTTTCAGTGTTGAATTGAACCCGTGGGAATGCAAAACCGTTGCTTTTACGGCTTCCTGCTGTGAGGGAGTTGGCCTGTCCGGTGAGATGCAGGACGCATTCAATCCCGAAAAACAGCTTTCAGACGCGGTGCGGGTCATATCCGACCGGATGGGCCGCATGGAACAGCTGCTAAAAAGAACAGGCTATTCATCCGGTCTGGTCAAAAAGCTGGTGCTGGCCGCAGATAACTTTATCGTTTACAGAAACTCCATAAGGGCCAGCACAATAATTGCCGGTTACCCGTGGTTCACCGACTGGGGCAGGGACACAATGATAGCCTTTACAGGGTTGACCCTTACCACAGGCAGGTTTGCCGACGCTAAGGAGATTTTGTATACCTTTTCAAGATATGTTGATTACGGACTTATACCCAACATGTTTCCCGACGATGGTGAAAAGCCCGCATACAACAGTGTGGATGCAGCCCTGTGGTATTTTGAGGCAGTAAACAGCTATTTGAAATATACCGGGGATTTTGAATTTATCAAAGAGGAGATATACCCCTGCCTGAAAAATATATGTGAGCATTTTATGAACGGAACCATATATGATATCGCAATGACAGGTGACGGCTTGATAACAGCCGGAAATGAAAATACCCAATTGACCTGGATGGACGCAAAGGTGGGAGACTGGGTGGTCACCCCCAGACACGGGAAGGCAGTGGAGATAAATGCCCTGTGGTACAACGGCCTGATGATAATGTCGGAACTGGCACAAAAGTTTACGGACAGGGATGTATACCTGGAGCCGGCTTCAAAAACAAAAGCCTCCTTTGAAAAGGTGTTTTGGAATGAGGAGCAGCAGTGCCTGTACGATGTGGTTAATGAAGCCGGCAGCGACGGCAGCATCAGGCCCAACCAGATACTTGCCGTGGGACTGTCCCATGCGGTATTGGAGGGCCATAAGGCCAGGAGTGTTGTGGAAAAGGTATGGAAGGAGCTGTACACGCCTTATGGCCTGAGGACTCTGTCTCAGGACAGTCGGCAGTACAGGGGAGTATACTCCGGCGACGTGTGGAGCAGGGATGGCGCATATCACCAGGGAACTGTGTGGACCTGGCTTCTGGGCAGGTTCATCAAGGCCTATGTCAGAGTCAACGGGAATACGGCTGAAGCAAGAAAGGCTGCTCTGGATTTTATTCTGCCCTTTGCAGATCATATGAGGGATGCCGGAGTAGGAAATATTTCAGAAATTTTTGACGGCAGCAGCCCGCACCGCCCAAGGGGTTGTTTTGCTCAGGCCTGGAGCGTGGCCGAAATACTGAGGGCTGCCATTGAAGATGCGGGGCTTGATTGATGCGTGAAGTATGAGCTTGGCAGCGGGAGGCAATGCTGATTGCATACCGGCTGTCAAAGGAAGGAGCGGATGTTTTGTCATTTTCAACGTTAGTAAAGGACGAGCTGTGCAGAGTGGAATTGCATAACGAAACCTGCTGTATGAAATCTGAAATTTTCGGGGTTATTCTGACGGGAAACCTATTTTCCAATGAGAAAAACAACAGGAATATAAAGATGGTGACCGAAAATGCCGCATTTGCCAGGAGAATATACTCTACTGTCAGGAAGGTATACGGCATAAGTCCGGAGGTTGCCATAAGGAGAAGCAGCAGGCTGAAAAAGCATGTATCATATTCGGTAATTTTTGCTTCAATGCAGCTGATCAACAAAATGCTTTATGATTTCGGAATAAGCGCTTTTTCCGATAAAAACAATCCGGCTAAAAAGACCTTGAGAAAGGTATGCTGCAAAAAGAGCTTCCTGCGTGCTGCATTTCTGTCTGGGGGTTCCATAAGCGACCCTGAGAAAACCTATCACCTTGAAATATCCACCCGCAATTGCTTCTGTGCGGAATTGATCAGGGAGCTGCTGCAGGAGTATGGCATAAATGTGAAAATAATTGTCCGCAAAGGAAATTATGTGGCCTATATAAAGGAAGGGGAGAATATCGTTGATTTTCTCAATATTATAGGGGCGCACGGAGCACTAATGGAACTTGAAAACGTAAGGATTCTCAAGGATATGAGGAACAGTGTCAACCGCATTGTGAACTGTGAGACCGCAAACCTTGAAAAGACTGTAAATGCTTCTGTAAGACAAGTGGAGAACATAAGGTTTATCCGGTCTTCAATAGGTTTGGACAAGCTGCCCGAAAATCTTGTTGAAATAGCAAATCTGCGGCTGGAATACAGTGAGGCCAGTCTCAAGGAGCTTGGAGAAATGCTTCATCCCAGACTTGGAAAATCCGGAGTTAATCACAGACTGAGAAAACTTGACGAGATTGCCGATCAATTGAGGGACAATCTGAAAAGAAATACTGCCAAATAAAGGTAAATGAAGGGAAATATTGAATAGTATATTGTCATATTAACGGCAGATACACTGTTAAAACAATCTATTTCAGTGTACTGTAAAATAAGGAGGCAATATACTTGGATGTAAAGTTACTAAGGAAGGGAACCACTCTGGTTATCAGAATAATGGAGGATATGGACCATCATTCGGCTCAATACCTGAGGCAAAAAATTGACAGCGAGATTATCAAGTCAACAGTAAAAAATATAATTTTTGATTTTTCAAAAGTGAATTTTATGGATAGTTCAGGAATTGGTATAGTTGTAGGTAGGTATAAAAATATTCAGAAACTTAACGGCAGAGCTGCAATAGTAAATGCCAATCCTAAATTAATGCAAATATTTGAGATGTCCGGTGTTCTAAAAATAATTCCGGCCTATGCCGATTTGGAGGATGCGCTTACCTCCATGTGCGGATAACCGGAGCCTTTATATTAGCCTGGAAATGGCTTGACACAAGTGTTTAAATCACTATTTGTTGGCAGCCACGTATTAATGCGTGAATGCAGAGGGAGTTTTTATGCAGCTTATAAATGAAATGAAACTTGAATTTATGAGTAAATCAAATAATGAGGCATTTGGCAGGATAGTTGCGGCTGCATTTGCATCGCAGCTGGATCCTACTGTTGAAGAACTTGCAGATATAAAGACTGCTGTTTCGGAGGCAGTAACAAACGCCATAATCCACGGATATGAGAACAATTCCGGTATAGTCAGAATGGTATGCAGATTATATAATGACGGAATTGAAATCGTAATTTCCGACGAGGGAAAAGGAATAGAGGATGTGGAACTTGCACGGCAGCCTCTATACACCTCCAAACCTGACATGGAACGCTCAGGAATGGGCTTTACAGTAATGGAAAGCTTCATGGACAGAGTGGACATCGTATCTGAACCTGATAAAGGAACCACTGTTACATTATTTAAGAATATAAAGTCCTGATTATCTTATTTTAATTACCAGGGGTAAGTTTTTTTATACGTACACATGTAAATATTTACTATAAATGTATAAAAATATATGGGCTTGCCAATAATGTTGATATGAGCAGTATTTGCGAACAGCAGTATGTGTAATATGTGACGGAAAGGTTTAGGTAAGCTATGAAGGATATGACCGATGAAGCAGTTCTAACACTTATCATAAATGCTAAAGCCGGGGATAGACAGGCTCAGGCTACTTTAGTCGAAAAGAATATAGGTCTGGTTTGGAGCATAGTGAAAAGGTTTCAAAACAGAGGTTACGAGGTTGATGATTTATATCAGATAGGAAGCATCGGACTGATTAAGGCCATTAATAAATTCGATATATCTTATGATGTAAAATTTTCTACATATGCAGTACCTATGATTATCGGGGAAATCAAGAGATTTATAAGAGATGACGGTATAATCAAGGTCAGCAGATCGTTAAAGGAAATTGCGTCAAAAGCCCGCATCACAAAAGAGATCATCAGCAAGGAGCTCGGCAGGGAACCGTCTGTCAATGAAGTCGCAGAACGAATGAATGTGTCTCCTGAAGAGCTTGTACTTGCACTTGAAGCGGGCTGTACGCCGGAATCCCTCTACAGTACGGTAGGGGAAGGTGACAACACTCCCATCTTATTGATTGACCGTATAAATGCCGACAACAACAGCAGTGAAGTGGATCTAATAGATAAAATCGCCATACGGCAGATTTTGGATTCACTGGATGCCAGGGAACGGCAGATAATTATTCTGAGATATTTCAAGGAAAAAACCCAGGTTCAGATTGCCAAATTGCTGGGAATATCACAGGTCCAGGTGTCGAGAATAGAGAAAAAGATATTAAAGGATATAAAGCATAAAATGATTGCCAACGGAAATTGATTAACACGTTGTGCAAGTTTATTAATTCTTTAAAATGACATTACTGATACACCAGTACTTCCGTACGAACGTCAAGCAATGGGTGCACACAAAGAGCTTACTTGAAATAGTACGGTTCACAACAAGCATTTTATGCCGTCGCAGCGACTCGACCATCCGGGTCTCGCGTGCTGCTCAAAGTGACCTCCTGTCACTTTGCCGGCTAAAATACCTGTTATTCACCTACAATTTCAGTAAGCATTTTTATTGTGCTACCCATTGCTTGAAGTTGTACTCGCGTACTGGTGTATTATAGATTTTCTATCCATCACCCAAATAATAAACTTGCACAAGGAGTTAATCAGGACCTAATACGGACAGGGGACTTTGTATGCAAAGAATAATCGGCATTGTAAAAAACAGGACTGTTTTAATAATATTATGTATTCTATTGCTCTGTATCATAATTGCAGTAATTGCATTTATGGGAGCATCAACGGGTGGCACACCTAAAAAGGCTGAATTTGTGTAACATTTAATTGATTTTCCGTAATAATTTCAGGAAATTTGCAAAAAATATTCTGGTAAATTAATTATTACGGAGGGGCTATGAACAAGAATTTTACTAAACAGGAATATTCCAAATATGTCAAAAGTGTTTCACCAAATTCAAAATTATTTATCAATATAATTAAAGCCTTTGTAGTAGGAGGAATCATTTGTGTCATAGGTCAGATGATTTTTAACTGGCTCAAGGGCAGAGGGCTTGATCCTGAAATGGTATCAGGGCTTACCAGCACCATAATGATTTTTTTGGGTGCTTTTTTTACTGCCCTGAATATATATGATGAACTCGGCCGCTTTGCGGGAGCAGGCTCCATTGTCCCTATAACCGGCTTTGCAAATTCTGTGGTATCACCTGCTATGGAATTTAAGACAGAAGGATATATAATGGGCACGGCTGCTAAAATGTTTGTTATTGCAGGTCCGGTCATTGTCTTTGGTATTTGTTCATCTGTGCTGGTTGGGATTATTCATTACTTTATATCTTGAATTTGAGGAGTTATCTATGGCAGAAAAACATTTAGGCAAACAGACGGTATATTTCGCAAAGCCGCCGTCAATCAGGGCTACAGCAAGTATTGTAGGCCCCAAGGAAGGTAAGGGCAATCTGAGACAAAGCTTTGATTATATCATTCCTGATGAACTCTGGGGTGAAGACAGCTGGGAAAAGGCCGAAAGCAAGCTGGTAAGGGAAACCCTTGCAAAGGTCCTTCAAAAGGGCAGTATGAGCAATGACCAGATTGAATATGTTCTGGCCGGTGACTTACTGAACCAATGTATTGCTGCCAATTATGGCCTCAGAGAAACAGATATCCCATTTTTCGGTCTGTTCGGTGCGTGCTCTACGATGGCGGAGTCCATGAGCCTTGGAAGCATGCTGATAGACGGCGGTTATGCCGATAATGTCGTATGTGTTACTTCAAGCCACTTCTGTTCGGCAGAAAGACAATTCAGGTATCCATTGGAGCTGGGAAGCCAGAGGGCTCCCACGTCACAATGGACTGTTACGGGCTCTGGAGCGGCTTTATTGACCTCGGAACAGACAGGACCCTTTATAAGGCATGTAACGACAGGAAAAATAAACGATATGGGAATCAAAGACACAAACAACATGGGGGCGGCAATGGCCCCGGCGGCAGCAGACACAATTCTTACGCACTTTGCGGATACCGGCCTTGTTCCCGATTATTACGATCTGATTATAACCGGTGATCTGGGCAAGGTAGGTAAGAAAATATGTCTTGATTTACTTAAAATGAATGGACTTGATATTGAAAACAGATATAATGACTGCGGTGTCATGATTTTCGACACAAAACAACAGGATACGCATTCGGGAGGCAGTGGCTGCGGTTGTTCGGCTACAGTTTTTGCGGGTTATATATACAAGGAAATAATGAAGGGCAATTTAAAAAGGGTGCTGTTTATTGCCACAGGGGCTTTAATGAGTCCTGTCAGCACCCAGCAAAAAGAGTCCATTCCCGGAATAGCCCATGCGGTGGCTATTCATAGAAGTCTTGATTAACCCTTATATAATTTTCGTAACATGTGGATAGGAGAATGCATATGAGCTATATTAACGCTTTTTTAGTCGGGGGAGCCATTTGTGCTGTGGGACAGGTGCTGATCGATAAGACAAAACTTACGCCTGCCAGGATACTGGTACTGTTTGTGGTTTCAGGAGTTTTTTTGACCGCATTGGGCATATATCAGAAACTGGTGGATTTTGCAGGAGCAGGTGCTACCATACCCCTGACCGGTTTTGGTTACAACCTGGCCAAGGGAGTTTTTAATGAAGTGGATCAGACAGGGCTGACGGGAGCACTTACAGGAGGCTTCAAAGCCGCTGCTGCCGGGCTTGGAGCTGTCATAACCTTTGGCTATATAATGTCTGTAGTGGCAAAACCAAAGGCAAAAAGATAGTCATAGCAGCTGTCTCTAAATAAGACAAATGAAATACATCACATGTACTTCCTTTTACGTATCTGCTTTTGCGTATTTCCTTTCATGTATTTCATTTTGTTTTAGTTTTGCGGCAGCTTATTTTTGTTTCCAATATATAAATTTTTATGAAACAATGTCAAATAATACAGCAAATTACACAAAATTCTGCATAATATAAGGATTTTTGAAAAAAATATAGAATTTTGTATAAAAATTATATATAATTAGGTATGGTTTTTATTCATACAGTTTAAAAGACAATTTAATCTATGAAAAAATAAGGTGGATAAAGATGAATATTGAATACATAAACCCATTCATTGAGGCTAGTCAGACTGTATTAAAACAAGTGGCTAATGTTGATGCAAAATTAGGCAAAGTTTTTCTGAAGTCTGCTCCTTACAGGGGTGAAGCAATTTTAATTATAGTTGGCATTACAGGAAAAATAAGAGGACAGGCCGTATTTACCATGACAAAACCTGTTGCGTTTAAGATAGCATCGGCCATGATGTTCGGCATGCAGGTGGAAGAGTTGAATGAGATATCAAAGAGCGCGCTGTCCGAACTTACCAATATGATTTTAGGAAACACTGCTACCATACTTTATAATAAAGGAATAGGTATTGAGATAACTCCTCCGTCGCTGCTGCTTGGAGAAAATCTTCAGATATCCCCTTCAAAAATGAAGACCATCTGTATACCGCTTTATTTGAATGATGAGGAAGTTCTGGAAATAGACATATCGGTAGAAGATTAAGATTTGATTATGTTATAAATAAAATGTTAAAATATATCCAGTATATTAAAAAAGATGGTTCATACCATCTTTTTCTGTTGAGCAAATTTTTACTGAAATATACTTTTAGTTCCATGAAAGGAGTTATTTAATGCCGCTTAATATTGTTCTGGTTGAACCGGAAATACCCCAGAACACAGGTAACATTGTAAGAACCTGTGCTGCAACGGGAGCTGTTTTGCATTTGGTGGGCCCGCTTGGGTTTTCAATAGAAGATAGATATCTCAAAAGGGCAGGACTGGATTATTGGGAGGAAGCACAAATAAAGTACTATGACAGTCTGCAGGATTTTTTGAAACAGCATGGGGAAGGGCGGCTCTATTATTCCACCACAAAAGCTGTTCATAATTACTGCGATGTAACCTATGAAGAGGACTGTTTTATACTTTTTGGAAAGGAAACGGCGGGTCTGCCGGAGGAATTACTGAAGGACAACAGGGAAACCTGTATAAGGATTCCCATGAAAGAGGGAATAAGGTCTTTAAATCTGTCAAATTCGGTGGCTATAGTTGTCTATGAAACTCTAAGACAGAGGAAATTTGAAAACCTTAAGACCGAGGGGAAAATGGTCAAATACAATTGGTAATGGATTTGGTGTAATTAATTTTTACAGGATAAGTTACTGTTAATAAATGATTAAAACTGTGATAAATATAAAAAAATGGGTATATTATAAGTGAAGATTACCCTTTACTTATATTAAGCCGTGGGACAATTCAAGCTTATATTGCTTGTCCTGCCCAAATTTGGCGTGCAGGCATACCAGAAGTATTTTAATAAAAAATAGGGATAAGTAGAAAAAATTTAAGGAGTGGGTCTGATTGGTAAATAGAAACAGAATGGTTGATGAATTTGTTGAATTGGTCAGGATAGACAGTTTGTCACTGAAAGAGAGACAAATGTGCGATACCCTGAAACGGAAGCTGACGGGACTTGGGTATCAGCCCGCTGAAGATGATGCCGGTAAAAAGCTCGGAGGCCAGTGCGGTAATATTATATGCACGGTAAAAGGCAGCAGGGATGTTCCGGCTGTCCTGATAACAGCCCATATGGATACTGTAGTTCCCGGAATAGGCAAAACGCCTGTCATAGAAGGGGATATAATCAAAAGTGACGGTACCACAATACTCGGAGGGGACGATGCAGCCGGTATTGCTGTGATACTGGAAACTTTAAAGGTAATAAAGGAACAGGGTGTTTCCCACGGAGATATCCAGATTGCATTTACAATTGGAGAGGAAATGGGTCTGCTGGGCGCCAAGAATCTGGACTACAGCAGGATTTATGCCAAATACGGCTTTATATTGGACAGTGACGGCAGGATCGGTTGTGCCGCAGTCAAAGCGCCATCCCAGAACAAGATACATGCTGTTATTAAGGGAAAGGCCGCACATGCAGGTATGGAACCTGAAAACGGAGTAAGTGCCTTCTCCATCATGGCAGATGCAATTTCATCCATGAAACTCGGAAGGATAGATGAAGAAACAACAGCCAACATAGGTACGGTGCATGGCGGTGTTGCAACAAATATTGTTTGCGACAGGGTAGAGATAGAGGGGGAAGCCAGAAGCCGTGATGAATCAAAGCTTCAGGCACAAACCGAGCATATGCGCGAGTGTTTTGTGAAGGCGGCCGAAAAATGGGGCGGCAAGGTAGAATTTATTTCGGAAATTGAATATCCGGCATTTAATATATCCAGGGAATCCGAAATCGTCAAGATTTTGGAAAGTGCTGCCGCTGACAGCGGTTTTGCTTTTGAGGCCGTAACTACAGGCGGAGGAAGCGATACCAACATAATAAATTCAAAAGGGATTCAGGCTGTGGACTTGAGTGTTGGCATGACGAAGGTTCATAGTGTGGACGAACAAATATCAATTACCGATATGGAGAATGCCGTATTGTTTTTAATTTCAATATTGAAGAATATTAGGTAATTAACAGATTTACTGCATTGCGTCGGAAAACATTAGGGGGATTTGGTGTTGCACATAACTACTTTGAAAGTTTCAGAAATAAACATAGATGATAAGCAGTGCTTCGACAGGTATTTCAAAATAGCCGATTTACGGGTATCCGAGCTGAATTTTACGAATTTCTTCATGTGGAGGGATTACTACAAAATACAATATAGCATAGTAAATGACTTTTTATGCATAATATCAATTATGGATAAGGATCAGCCTTTTTGCTTTTTTCCAATCGGAGATTACGGCAGAACGGACGAGCTGAGGTGTACGCTTTATATTTTGAGAGAATACTTTTCGGAGATGGGATGGAATTTTAAGCTGAAGAGAGTTTCATCCGAACAGGCCGCTGTTTTCAAGTCACTGGGCTTCTGTTATAGTTCCACTGAGGACAGGGACAACTATGACTATCTATACTCGGTAACAAGTCTTTCAACCCTGGCAGGTAAAAAGCTTGACGGAAAAAGAAATCACATTAACAAGTTCAAAAAGCTCTATACCTTTGAGTATGAAGAAATCACCGAGAGCAATATTTCAGACTGCAAAACCATACTGGAAAACTGGTGTATTCAGAGAAACTATACCGAACAGGACAGTCTTGTGGCAGAAAGAAAAGCAAATCTCGATCTGCTTGACAATTACAAGCTTTTGGGCTTAAAGGGTGCAATCATAAAGGTGGATGGAATACCGCAGGCTTTTACTGTCGGTGAGCAGCTGAACAGTGATACGGCTGTAATTCACATAGAAAAGGCAAATGCTGACATACATGGGCTCTATCCACTAATAAACCAGCAGTTTATTGCCAATGAATGGACTCATATGGAATTTGTAAACCGCGAACAGGATTTGGGCCTGGAAGGCTTGAGAAAAGCCAAGTTATCCTATAATCCTGTCAGCTTTGTAGAAAAGTGTGTAATTGAACTTTGTTAAATTATTATTAATTTAGGAGTTTACACTATTGAAAATGTTTTTGAAATATTATAGAATTAATTTTGGTTTAGGAAATTGAAACCAGTTATTATGTTGATAAGCATTAATTTGCTTGGTTAAGGAACGAGTAAATGTCGTTTCCAATAATAATAAAAAACTTAGGAGGTAACAACAATGGCAGTAAAAATGGGTATTAATGGTTTTGGACGTATCGGACGTCTCGTTTTCAGGGCTGCAATAAACAACCCTAATGTGGAAGTAAAGGGAATAAACGATCCTTTTATCGATCTCGAGTACATGAAATATATGTTAATTTATGACACAGTTCATGGAAAGTTTGAAGGAACTGTTGAAACCAGCAATGGTAAATTGCTTGTTAATGGTAAAGAAATCGCCGTATTTGCTGAAAAGGATCCTACAGCTATAGCATGGGGTGCTTGCGGTGCTGATTATGTTGTTGAATCAACAGGCGTATTCACTACTACTGAAAAGGCTTCAGCTCACATAAAGGGCGGCGCAAAGAAAGTTGTAATCAGTGCTCCTTCAGCTGATGCTCCAATGTTCGTTATGGGCGTTAACAATGACAAGTATACAAAGGACATGACAGTTGTATCAAACGCTTCCTGTACAACAAACTGTCTGGCTCCTTTAGCTAAGGTTATCAACGACAATTTCGGTATAGTTGAAGGTCTTATGACTACAGTTCACGCTGCAACCAACACTCAGAAGACAGTTGATGCTCCTTCAATGAAAGACTGGAGAGGCGGAAGATCAATCCTCGGAAACATCATTCCTTCATCAACAGGTGCTGCAAAGGCAGTTGGAAAGGTTATTCCGGAATTGAACGGAAAATTGACTGGTATGGCTTTCAGAGTTCCTACAGTTGACGTTTCAGTTGTTGACCTTACAGTTCGTCTTGAAAAAGCAGCTACTTATGAAGAAATCAAAGCAGCTGTTAAGAAGGCTTCTGAAAATGAATTGAAGGGTATCCTCGGATACACTGAAGATGCAGTTGTTTCAACTGATTTCATCCACGATGCACGTACTTCAATATTCGATGCTGAAGCTGGTATCGCATTGAACGGTAACTTCGTTAAGTTGGTATCATGGTATGACAACGAATGGGGTTATTCAAACAAAGTAGTTAACCTTATCGAACATATGGCTAAGGTTGATGCTAAATAATTAAAATTGATTTTTTTAATTAGAACATAAATTAAGACATAAAAGGTCTGCGGCATAGCTGCAGACCTTTTATGTCTTGCAGTCCATGCAGCCCTGTAATGTGTGTGAAATTCATATGCTCAATACATTATAGACGGTTTTTTATACAATTAATGGAGGTTATATTTATAACCAAGTACTAATATCTAGTTTTAATTTCCCCAAAATTGTGTTATACTTATATAAAAAATGAATTTAATTTAATGTTTTAATAAATCATTAAGAGTAACAGGAGGTTTTTTATGATCGTAGCTCCAAAATTCAGAGGTTTTATTTGCACCACTTCCCATCCTGCCGGTTGCGAATACAATGTAAGAAAGCAGATCGAGTATGTGAAACAGCAGAAGAAAATCCCCGGTGCTAAAAAAGTACTTGTTATCGGTGCCTCAACAGGCTATGGACTTTCCTCAAGAATAGCTGCTGCTTTTGGCTGCGGGGCGGCTACAATCGGATTGTTTTTTGAGAGACCCGCCTCAGGCAGCAAGACTGCATCGGCAGGCTGGTACAACTCAGCCGCTTTTGAAAGGCTTGCGAAGGAAGAAGGCCTGTATGCAAAAAGTATAAACGGTGATGCCTTCTCAAATGAGATAAAGCAGCAAACAATCGATTTGATAAAAAAGGATCTCGGTAAGGTGGATCTGGTCATATACAGTATAGCTTCCCCCAGGAGGACACATCCTGTTACAGGTGAAGTATTTAATTCGGTCTTAAAGCCCATTGGTGCTCCATGTACTGTAAAAACCGTTGATTTTCATTCCCGGCAGGTTTCTGAAACAACAATAGAACCTGCCACCGAAGAAGATATCAGGCAAACGGTGGCCGTAATGGGCGGTGAAGACTGGGCCATGTGGATGAATGCACTGAAGGAGGCCGATGTACTGGAACAGGGTGCTGTTACAATAGCATACACTTATGTGGGGCCCGATATGACCCATGCTATTTACAGAAAAGGCACAATTGGAAGAGCAAAGGATGATCTTGAGGCCACCGCCGGAAAAATAACGGAGAATTTGAACAGTATCGGCGGAAACGCGTACGTATCAATAAATAAAGCCGTGGTAACACAGGCAAGTGCCGCTATTCCTGTAATTTCGATATATATCAGTGTCTTATTCAAGGTAATGAAAGAGATGAATATTCACGAGGGTACTATTGAACAAATGTACAGGATGTTGAGCGACAGAGTGTATTCCGGAAATTTAAAGCTGGACGGCAAGGGCCGTATTTGTATGGATGACTGGGAAATGCGCCCTGAAGTTCAGGCTCAGGTAGCGAAATATTGGGCTGAGGCAAATAATGAAAATATCACTGAAATATCTGATGTGGAAGAATACAGAAAAGAATTTTTCAGGCTTTTTGGTTTCGAGTTTGCTGCTGTTGACTACGGCCAGGATGTAGACATTGATGTTAAAATTGCAAGCATCCAATAATTAATGATGGTTATTTTTTATTGTCAAATTTTATAATTTCTCCGGTTATGGAATGTCCATCCACCCTTAAAATTCCAAAGCTGTATTTTTCCTGACGTCTCTTATCCATGGCTGAGCCGGGATTAAAATAAAGTATTTCATCTACTGTGGTATTGACCGGGATGTGGCTGTGGCCAAATATCACGCAATTTACATTTTCGCCTGTGAATGCCTTTTTGGCACTTTCAGCCGCAGTCCTTCCGGGGTGATGACCATGTATAATGCCTATCCTGCAGTCCTCAATTTCAAGAATCCTTCTTGAGGGCAGCATTGCCTCCAGATATTCATCGTCATTATTCCCTGAAACTGCATATACGGGAGCGATTTCTTCAAGTTCGTATATAACGTAGTCCCTGCAAATGTCCCCTGCATGGATTATCATGTCAACTCCGGCAAGCTCCTCCAGCAAAAATTCGGGGAGCTTATGACCCCTTCTTGGTATATGGGTATCTGCAATTACTCCTATTTTTTTCATAAACGGCCTCCTGAACAGCAAAACAATTTAGTATATACGTATATGCCTGCTTATTGGCTATCTACTTACCGTTTCTGATCCGGGTCGGAGTTGTTTCGGTAAGCTGCTTGAATATTTTATTATAGTTTGCCAGGTTGTTAAAACCGCAGTCCATCGCTATCTGAGCTACCGAAAAATCAGTTTCACGCAGCATTTCAATGGACTTGGAAATACGCATTTTGTTAAGGTATTCAATCGGTGTAAAGCCGGTTGACTGTTTGAAAAAGGTTGAAAAATAGTTAGGGGACATATATGCCAGTTCTGCAAGGGTGTTCAGCTCTATTTTCTGTGAATAGTTCCCATTTATATAGTCAAACACCTTTTCCAGCTTCTCCAGCCTTTTGCTTTTGGAGGTGATGCTTTCGGTGCTTTTGCTGGAATCCTGGTAATGCCTGATAAGATAGGTAATAATATGGAGCAGCTTGGCTTTGATCATAAGCTTGTAGCCCACGGTTTTATTTACGTATTCGTCTTCAATCTCGGACAGCATTGCAAAAATTTTCCGGCCTATTTCACTTTTACTGTCAATTTTATTATTGAAATTGGAGCTTCTTTCAAAAAAAGGTTCCATGTAGTTATAATCAAAAAGACTTTCGGAAGACCAGACCAGCTGAGGTTCAAACATTACTACCGGCATGACCATATTAACGGGGGGCAGGACCTCCATATAATGGGGTTCGATATTATTGATAACCACTATATCTCCCTCGTTCATTTCATAAGTTCTGTTTTCAACATAATATATTCCCTTGCCCTTTTTTACAAAAGCTATTTCAAGATAATTATGCCAATGGAAGGTATGATTCATGCAATAAAAAGGTTCCATATCGGTAAACTTAATACTGAATGGAAAATCCATTGGAAAGGATTTGGGCTTATAGACCTTTGATACTTCCATCATATATGCTCCATTCTATAAATATAATTATTAAATCGTAAAATAGTATCAAAAAACAATAAAATAATCAGAGAAGTAAAGTTGTTCTTTATATATAATGATATTATAAAATTGCGGTAAATAAAAGATTTTCTGACAATATTGCATAAACAATAACTACATGCTATGAAGTTTTATTCGCAGAAAATTAATCATAAAATAACAGAAGGGTGGAGTTGGAGTGATCAAACCGGCTTATGAAGTTGAAAGGCTTCTTCAATTCGGTAGAAAGCACGGCTTAATTGATAAATTGGATATAATAATCGCCAGGAACCAGTTGTTGGATTTATTGCAGCTGGATGAACCCCATTATGGTGAGACGGCAGAGGAAGATCTTAAGTACCCCACCGAAATATTGGACCGCCTTTTGGAATACGCCGGAGAAAAGGGTCTGTATGACAAAGAGGTGTATGCCTGCAGAGAACTTTTCGACACCAGGCTGATGGGACTTATTATTCCCAGGGAAGCCGAAATCGTAGCAAAATTCAGCGAATTGGCCGGGAAGGAATCCATTAAAGCAGCAACCGACTATTTTTATGACCTCTGTACGGCGTCAAATTACATCCGGACTGCCCAAATCGCTAAAAACATCATGTGGAAGGCCAATTCAAAGTACGGCGACCTGGAGATCACAATAAACCTCACAAAGCCTGAAAAAGATCCAAAGACCATAGCAATGGAGAGGCTTCAGCCACAGAGCAGCTACCCCAAATGCATGCTTTGTGTGGACAATATAGGCTATGCAGGCCGCATAAACTTTCCTGCACGGCAGACACACAGGATTATTCCCGTGACCCTCTGCGGGGAACAGTGGTATTTGCAGTATTCACCTTATGTCTATTATAATGAACACTGCATTGTTCTGAGTGAGGACCATGTTCCCATGACCATTTCAAAAAAGACCTTCGGATGGCTTCTGGACTTTGTAAGACAATTCCCTCATTATCTCTGCGGTTCAAATGCAGACCTGCCCATAGTGGGAGGGTCCATACTGAGCCATAATCACTTCCAGGGCGGGAATTACCTGTTTCCCATGCAAAAGGCGGCCGTAATAAGGCACTTCCGTTCTGATGACCATAAAGGTATTGAAATAGGGACAGTCAAATGGCCGCTTTCGGTTGTACGTGCTGCCTCTGACAGTCTGGAGCAGCTGGTGGAATTCGCGGGATATGTGCTGGACAGCTGGAGAGAATACAGCGATGAGAGTGTTGACATACTGGCATTCACAGAAGGCGGCAGCGGCCGGGTGCCTCACAACACCATAACGCCCATAGCCAGAAGAAATGAAGCAGGAAAATATGAAATGGACCTGGTACTGCGGAACAACAGGACCAATGATGAGCATCCCGACGGAATATTTCATCCCCATAAGGAAATTCATCACATCAAAAAGGAAAACATCGGCCTGATAGAGGTTATGGGACTTGCAATACTTCCCGGCAGGCTTAAAACGGAAATTGAAAAGATCAAGGAAATTCTTTGCGGACATTCGAACATGGTGGATATTTATGACCCGGAGAATTTATTATATAAGCATATGCCATGGGTTGAAGAGTTGGCGGCCAAATACGGAATAAATATGGAGCCTGAACGCGCAGATGAGATATTGAAACTTGAGGTGGGTAAAAAGTTTGAAACCTGTCTTGAACATACCGGTGTATTTAAACAAACGGAGGAAGGCCTGGCGGCCTTTGACAGATTTATGAAAGCCATGGGCTGTACGGAATTATAAAGCGGAAAAGGAATTCATCAATAATTTCTGAAAGGAGCATGTGGAATGAGTAAAAATTATGAGGAACTCAAGAAAAAGTTTTGTGAAATATATGGAGGAAGTGAAGAGGATCTGCGTATTTTTTCCGGTCCTGGAAGAGTAAATCTTATAGGGGAGCATATTGACTACTGCGGCGGTTATGTTTTTCCGGCGGCTCTGAGCCTGGATTCCACCGTGGTAGCCAGGGTGAACGGGGATAATGTATTAAGACTTGCGGCTACCGATCTTCCCGACAGGGTGGCGGTTAAGCTGGATGAGCTTGAGAGTGCCAAAACCTTGAGATGGGGAAATTACCAGGCAGGTGTTGCATATTTCCTTCAAAATGCAGGATACAAGCTTGTGGGAGTGGATATGCTTTTTCATGACACAGTTCCGCTGGGTTCAGGCCTGTCCTCTTCTGCAGCCATAGAACTTGCTACGGCAATCAGTCTGGTAACTTTGGGCAATGAAGCACATGGTATCACAAAGCCTGTAGATATGGTGGAGTTGGCCGTACTGGGACAAAAGACCGAAAATGAGTTCTGCGGAGTAAGCTGCGGAATAATGGACCAGTTTGCATCTGCAATGGGTAAAAAAGACCACGCCATACTTCTTGACTGCGCCACATTAAAGTATGAATATTTGCCTCTGAAACTGGACGGCTACAAAATAGTCCTGGGAAATACAAAGAAAAAACGCTCTCTTGGAGAATCTAAATACAACGAAAGAGTCAGTGAATGCGCAGAGGGTTTAAGAATTCTGCAGCAGTACCTCCCCGGGAAAAACAATCTATGTGCTGTTACACCTGCGGAATTTGAGCAATACAAGGATAAAATAGAAAATGAGGTTGTCAGAAAAAGAGTAACTCACGTTATATATGAGAATGACAGAGTTCTTAAAGCTGTGGACGCACTGAAAAAAAATGATATCAAAGAGCTCGGAAGGCTTCTGGTCGAAGCAAATGACTCCATAAGAGACCTGTATGAGGTAACGGGTAAGGAACTTGATACCATGACCGCCGAAGCCATAAAGGTGGAAGGAGTAATTGGTGCCAGAATGACCGGAGCCGGTTTCGGAGGCTGTACAGTAAATATAGTGCCCGAAGATAAAGTGCAGTTGTTTATTGAACAGGTAGGGAGGAATTACAGGGAGCAGACAGGCATAACTCCGGAGTTTTATGTCAGTGAAATAGGCGACGGAGCAAGAGAAATAAAGCTGTAGCCGTAAATAAGCTGCAAAAATGCAGTAAATAAATAGTTAAAAATGTTGTGGAAAATCAAGTGTCAATAACTGATATAAAGAGCAGTTAATATAAAAAATATAAGTGAAACGGGAGGTTGGAGTTTATGGCGATTTTAGTGACAGGCGGTGCCGGATATATAGGAAGCCACACTGTGGCCGAGCTTCTGGATGCCAATGAAGCTGTAATAGTATTGGATAATCTGGAGAAGGGCCGCAGGGAAGCTGTACTTGGCGGAAAGTTTATTCAGGCCGATTTAAGAAATATTGATGAAATAAGAAAAGTGTTCAAAGAAAATGAAATCGAAGCTGTAATTCATTTTGCCGCATATATCGAGGTGGGAGAAAGTGTAGTCAACCCGTTAAAGTATTACAATAACAATGTCATAGCATCTTTGAACCTGTTAACCGTTATGCAGGAAGCAGGAGTGAATAAAATTGTGTTCTCTTCAACTGCCGCTACCTATGGAGTACCTGAAAATATTCCCATTAAAGAGAGTGATAAGACTGCTCCCATCAACCCATACGGCGAGACCAAGCTGACTGTTGAAAAAATACTGAAATGGGCCGATGGAGCATATGGAATAAAACATGCGGTGCTGAGATATTTTAATGCCTGCGGTGCGCATGTCAGCGGAAAAATAGGGGAGGCACATTCACCGGAATCACACCTTATTCCTATAATTCTTCAGGTAGCCCAGGGAAAGAGAGAGGAAATCAAGCTGTTTGGAAATGACTATAACACGCCTGACGGAACCTGTGTAAGAGATTACATCCATGTATCTGACCTTGCCCAGGCACATGTTCTGGCGCTTCAAAATCTCAGAAAGGGCGCCGGCAGTGATGTCTTCAACCTTGGAAACGGAAAGGGCTTCTCCAACAGGGAGGTAGTCGAAGTTGCAAGGAAGGTTACAGGCAAAACCATAAAGGCCACAGATGCTCCCAGAAGGCCGGGAGACCCTGATACTCTCGTGGCTTCGGCCGAGAAAGCCATCAATATCCTGGGCTGGAAACCAAAATACAATGATTTGGACAAGATCATTGAAACCGCATGGAGCTGGCATTCCTCCCATCCCGACGGGTATGGCGATTAAGCGATTGCCTGAGTCAGTAAAATTTAGTTAGATAGTTAATTCTTGATACATCCAATAAAATGCAATTTTATATGCCGGTATGCTTTAGATTGAAAAATCTGAAGTATGCCGTTTTTTTTGAAAAAAACATTTTTTCCATATTGTAACAGGACTATTGTTGGGATATATACAAAGAATAGTTTTATATTAAATATAATTGCATGAACAATTTTGCAAAAAGTATAAAGAGGTATGCAGCATGGAGCTTGAATACTATTTAAACAAACAGGATTATATTGATTTTAACATTTATCATGTCAATCATTCCGATATAATTAAAAAGTCATTGCTCATTCAAAGATATTTTATACCGATTATTTTTATGATTGTTCCTTTTTTAATTGCAGGAGTGACTGATTTGCCGCTATTATATTGGATTTGTGTTTTTATTGTAATTTCTGTAGTCTGGATAGTATTCTATCCCAAATACTTTGTGTGGGCTTTTTCAAAAAGAGTATCCAAAATGGTTGATGAGGGTAAAAATAAAGACTTATTAGGCAAACATCGTGTTACCGTTAATGAGGAAGGTGTTTTGGAGCAAAGTGAAAATGGAGAGAATAAAATTAGTTGGAGTGGGGTCGAGAAGATTGTTTCTTCAAATCAACACATTTTTATTTATATAGGATCAATCAGTGCCTGTATTATCCCAAAAAGAGCTTTTAAAACAAATACTGATATGGAATTATTTCATGAATATATAAGCAAGTATATAAATAACAAAAGAGATTAAAGACACATACCATTTGTCCCCATGTACTCAGTTTGCCCTCAAATTGGATGTCCACTGTCGAGGTCCGCATTTTATTACAGGTCGAAATCAATGTATACCGGGTTTCAAAAATATATTCTCATTTAATCAGGGTGAAGAAAGATGACTTATTGTTCGGTCTTCCGGCAGATTTCCGATACGGTTTAGGAGCTTTATTTCCTCAGAGATAATTTGCGATACTCATAGGGCAGCAATCCCGTACTCTTGCGAAAAAGTACAGAAAATCTGCTGGGACTGTCATAGCCCACAATTTGTGAAATCTGCCCTATGCTTAATTCCGTATTGGATAAAAGGTGTTCGGCCTGTCCCATTCTTCGGTGTTGAATATATTCCGTAATGGTACATTTATGTACTTCCTTGAAGGTGGATTTTAGTTTTGTCGTTCCCATGCATGCAATCTTTGAAAGCTGTTCCAGACGCAAATCAAAGGCAAAATGATCGTTTATATAAGCAGTAACTGTTTCCAGGTGCTTCATGTCTTCTTCGGAAATACTGTGCGCATTCTTTGTGCGCATAAGTTTCGTGTATTCCACAATAAGAGAAATTGCCTCGGCCGCCTTTCCCTCGTAAAACAGCTTTGCCGCCATCCCCTCGCCGCGGTAATTCTTTACCTGATGCAAAAGCAAAACCATATCAGGGAAATCTATGGTTCCATCAATGCTTAAAAAGGCGGATTGCGGATTTGTATATTCTTCCTGATATTTTTCTTTTAAGTATCTTTCGTAGTATTCCGGCATAATCTCAATTCCGATAGAGCGAATGGGAATGTTCTTGTGGATGAACGCTCGATAGCCCTCGTGGTTTAACAAACAGCCTTCCATGTACCCGGCTGTCAATCGCTTATAGGGGTCCAGCCTCTCGCCCGAAACGGATTCAAAATAGGTTAAGATCAAATGCTCCGGCAGGGCACAGTTAAGGAAGAAATCCTCATAAAAAACAAAATCATGCACGGCAAAACCAAAAAGGTTTTCGTGAGTGTACAACCAATAGTACCCGCTGCCTTTTTGAGGATCAAGTTTATAGTATTGACCCGCAGTATTGTAAAGCGCAGGATCCTCTCCCAAAGAAAAACCGTTTTCCAGCAAAAACGGTTCCTGTACAGCTTTTGCGGTGTTTTTCATAACTAAGGCCTCCATATTTAACACGATCAGACGGATATGTGACACGATCCGACGAATGTACCGCCGGGTAATTGTTTCATAAAACACTACCCTGTATACTTAACAAGTATGAGTTAGCCATATCTAACTCATATGTATAGTAACATTTTAAACCGGCGCAGTCAATAAATCACGCCGGAGGATAATAATTCAAATATTAGGAGGAGAACATATGTCAAACTCACCAGCTGCAAACCGTAAAGGATTGACTGTCAAAGACCTGGTCACCATCGGTATTTTTTCCGCTCTGCTGTTCATTACCATTTTGGTTGGGGGATTGTTCTTTGCGCCCAACCCCGTACTCACCTTTTATATGCCCCTTGGCAGTGCGCTGCTTGGCGGCCCGGTATTCCTTTTGCTTATAGCAAAGGTTCCCAAACGGGGTCCGGTGATGACGGCGGGAATACTTATAGGAATCATATTTTTTGCCACCGGCATGCATTGGGCAATGGATATTGGTTACATCGTCATGGGCATCATTGCCGACTTTGCAGCGGGCTCCCGGAAATATAAAAGCGTCAGGATGAATATTTTAGCATATATGCTTTTTTCCATCGGCTGCACAGGTACATACATTATGTATTTTATCGATCCTGCAAGCTGGGCCAGCACTATGCTGCGGGGAGGCACCGAACAGGCCTATATTGATACCATGAATGCCTCGGCTCAAAACTGGGTGCTGGCGGTCATTCTTATCGGCACGCTGACGGTAGCGGCTTTCAGTGGCTGGGTGGGCAACAAAATGTTGAAAAAGCAGTTTGAAAAAGCGGGTATTACGGCGTGAGAAAATTGCATTTTGATCCGCGCACCAAGTTGCTGCTCATGATCTTCACTATTCTTTCCGCTACCCTTTCGCCGTCGCTGTATTATGCATCAGGCCTGGTGCTGCTGATTATGCTGTTTGGTTTTGCCTGCGGCAAACCACGTTATTCCCTGCTTGGAGCATTGACCTATACCGTATTTTTTGCATTGACCATACTGACACGGGATTTTCTGTACGGTACGCTGCAAACCATGCTCATTGCGTTTTTAGGTCTTGTCCATAAGGTCTATCCCTGTGGTTTAATGGCAGGGATCATGATTGGCAGCACAAAGGTAAGTGAATTTATGACCGGCATGCACCGGCTCCATGTTCCCAGGAAAATCGTGATCCCGTTGGCTGTGATGCTGCGGTATCTGCCGGTGATCCGGGAGGATTGGGGATTTATCAAAGATGCCATGCAAATGAGGGATGTTTCGCCTTCTTTAGGAGGGCTGCTTGCCCATCCGGGCAAAACCGCCGAATGTGTCTATGTACCGCTTATGATGTCGGCTTCCAAAGCGGCTGACGAACTGTCCATTGCATCGGTAACACGGGGAATTGAGAACCCTGAGCCCAGAACCTGTCTGATACAGATCCGGTTCGGGGCTGCCGATGCACTGGCGGCTTGTGCATTCCTTTTATATTTTATTGCCGGAATGGCTGTGCGGGGGGGATGGATATGATCGAATTCAGGCATGTCTCCTTTGCTTATCCGGGGCAGAGCGAGGACCGGCTGCAGGATCTGAATCTCACCATATCAGACGGTGAGTGCGTCCTGTTTTGCGGGCGCAGCGGCTGCGGCAAGACCACAGTCACCCGGCTTGTAAACGGGCTGATTCCCCATTTCTTTGCCGGGGAACTGACCGGCGATGTGATCGTTGATGAACGGTATATCGCGAAACTGCCTATGTATCAGATTGCGGAAAAAGTTGGTTCGGTCTTTCAAAACCCCCGCACACAGTTTTTTAACGTGGATACCGACAGTGAGATCGCTTTCGGAATCGAAAATGAGGGCGTACCACCTGATGAATTGCGTCTTAAGGTAGATGGTGCCGTCAAGGATCTGAAGCTTCAAAAACTTCAGGGTCGGCGTATTTTTTCTCTGTCGGGAGGTGAAAAGCAGAAAATCGCTTTTGCTTCGGTATACGCCATGAATCCAGATATTTATTTACTGGATGAACCATCCTCCAATCTGGATGTGGACGCAATTGAAGACCTGCGAAAAAACCTGATCCGGATAAAACGGCAGGGGAAAACCATACTTGTGGCTGAACACCGGCTGTACTATCTGAAAGACCTTGTTGACCGGATTGTCTATATGGAACAGGGGAAAGTCAGAGGTATCTATACGCCTGAACAATTTTTATCCATCCCTGCGGTGCAGCGGGAGAAGATGGGCCTGCGCGCAATGGACCTACACAGCGTCAAGCCTTTGCCAAAACCCGCTGTTCAAGCCCTGCCTGTATTGGATATCAGGGCCATGGCTCTGTACTATAAAAAACAGCCCGTCATAAGCGGCATTAATCTACGCGCTGCCCGTGGAGAGATCATCGGTGTCACAGGGCACAATGGCACAGGCAAGTCCACCTTTTTACGAGCCCTTTGCGGCCTGCATAAAGGCTGCACCGGTGCGTGCCTTTGGGATGGAAAGGGAATGGACTCAAAGCAGCGTTTAAAGTCCTCCTATATGGTTATGCAGGATGTCAACTATCAACTGTTTGCAGAAAGCGTGGAGAAAGAATGCTGTTTTGGCATTAAAAATCCTGATGCAGATATTGTGACCGGAACCATGAAAGAGCTTGGGCTTTATGAATACAGAAACCGCCATCCGAACACCCTGTCAGGCGGACAAAAGCAGAGGACGGCTGTGGCGGTCAGCATGATCTGCCGGAAGGAGATTTTAATATTCGACGAACCTACCAGCGGACTGGATTTTGACGGAATGCTGCAGGTTTCAAGGCTGCTCTCAAGGATTGCCCGCGGGGGTAAGATCATTTTTGTCGTTACCCACGACTACGAATTCATTTCGGCTGTTTGCAGCCGTGTGGTACATTTTGACTCCGGTACGGTACAGGAGGATTTCGCAGTGAATCAAAAAAATCTCGGGAAGCTTCAAGACTTTTTCATTCTGGGTCAAAGGAGGGATGACATTGAGGGGGCTGAAACCGGACAAAAGAATTACACTGAAATTGGAAGGAAGTATGCATATGAAGCAAAAAGAGAAGAATCCAATTGGTCTTCTGCTCAAATGGGCGGGAAAGGATAAATATTACCTTTATTTTTCTGCGGGCTTATCGTTGATCAGCGGTCTTAGTACCATGATTCCATATTACTCGGTGTATAGGATCATGGAAAGCGTTTACTCTCATTCATTTACGAAGGAAACCGTCCTGCGGTATGGTCTGATAGCTGCCGCCGCCATTGCCCTGCGTTTTATTTTGTTCGGCGTTGCCGGTGTTTTGTCGCACAAGGGGGCTTATAATGCATTGTTCAAGGTGCGCTGCATGGTGGTGGACCACATGGCTAAAATTCCGTTAGGGAGCTTGAACGAACGGAATACCGGCGAGATGAAAACTGTTTTGACAGAGAAGATAGAAAAGCTGGAATTGTTTTTAGCGCATAATCTGCCGGACTTAATTTATTATGTCAGCGGTCCTGTTGCCATTTTCATCTATCTCTGTACAGTAAACTGGCAGTTGGCACTGGTATCGCTGATTCCCCTCTTTCTTGCCTTTTTTGTCATGTTTCTGATGTTTCGCGGGGCGGATAAACTCATGGGAAGGGCTTACCGGTCTCTTGCCGACCTCAATGCCACAATCATTGAATATATCAACGGGATGAAGCTGATCAAAGCCTATAATATGGGAAGCCGTTCCTTCACACGGTATGCACGCGCCGTGGAGGATGAGCATTCGGTATGGGTGAAAATGTCGCGAAGGATGGGGCCTCCTTACGCTGCATACGTAGTTGTCGTCGAATGCGGGCTGCTTTTAATGGTTCCCCTGGGCGGGTTAATGTTCCTGAACGGTTCTTTGGGCGCAAGTGCCTTTATATTGTTTGCATATGTCGGTTCTCTTTATTTGACTGAGCTCCGTCCCCTGCAGGAGCTTGGCTCCAGCTTTGCACAGGTTCTTGACGGTGTGCGCAAGGCGGATGAAATCCTGAAAATTCCATCTTATGAAGGCGGTGGCGGTTTTCCTGAAAGGCACGACATCACGCTGAAAAATGTGAGCTTTGCCTATGATGGAAAGAACGACGTCCTGCAAAATGTCAATCTGGAAATCAGGGACGGGGAGAAGCTGGCGCTGGTTGGGAGGTCCGGAGCTGGTAAAAGCACTGTCGTCCAGCTTATCGCCCACTTTTACGATGTAAATCAGGGCGAAATCCTGATTGGTGGAAAGAATGTCAGAGATATCAATTATGAGACACTGCTGCAAAATGTATCCATCGTATTCCAAAAAACCTTTTTGACAAAGGGGAGCGTGCTTGAAAATATCCGTATGGGTTCAAACGCCGCATTGGAAGAAGTCCGGAAGGCAGCGAGACAGGCGCAGATAGACGATTTCATCATGGGCCTGCCCGATGGCTACGACACACTTGTGGGAAGTTACGGCACACGTTTTTCAGGAGGTGAAAAGCAGCGCATTGCTATTGCACGGGCCATATTAAAAAACTCTCCTGTTCTGATTTTAGATGAGGCGACCTCAGCCGCCGACCCGGAAAATCAGGTGGAGATCGACCGGGCCATCCAGAATCTATGCAAAGGGAAAACAGTTATTATCGTGGCGCACCGTTTGGGCGTGGTGTTACAATGCGACCGCGTGGCCGTGGTGGAAAACAATACCGTTTCGTGTATAGGCACGCATGACGGGGTAAAGCAAAGCAATGAGTATTACCGGCAGGCATGGCGGGACTATGAGCAGGCACGAGGGATATCATACAGCATGGAAGGAGGCGCTCTGTAATGAACACGGATAAAGTGATGCAAAAGAACCGGCGGTTTTATCTGGCTATGGTTCTGAATCTTTTGGAAGGCTTGTTGGCAGGCTGTAATCTGATGATTATATATTTTCCCATCAAGGCGCTGATAGAGAAAAACCTGGATACCGAGCTGCTATTTACCCTGACCGGTATTCTCGCCGCCATTTTTGTCATCCGGCTGATCATTTATGGTATCGGATACACCCAGGGGCAAATTGGCGGAGCTGATATAAGCAACCGAATCCGGCTGTTTTTAGGGGATAAGATCGGTAAAATCCCTCTCTCTCGCTATACAAAGGGCAAGACGGGTGAATACATTAATGTGGTGAGCAGCGATGTCAATAATTATGAAAAAATATTGACACACAAGCTGGGCGACATTATTAAAAATATTTCCCTGACATCGCTTATGATTTTGTTTGCCCTGATTGTTTATCCTCCGGCCGGATTGATCGCATTGGCCGCCGATCTACTGCTGATTCCGACGTTATGGGATTCCTTCCGGTCGGTGAAGAAATATGGGAAAGAAAAAAATCAAATCCTGGCCGACAATGTGAGCAACATTGTGGAATACATCACCGGCATCCAGACCTTCCGGGCATATGGAAGCGGGGGGACAAAAAACCAAACTGTCACTGATTCCATGCGCGCTTATAGCGACATCAGCTACCGCTATGAAAAAAGGATCATTCCCAGCGGAGTAACCTTCAGCATTTTTGCCTGGTGCAGCCTTCCCCTTACAGCTTTTGCAGGCGGAAGTGCGTGGCTGTCAGGGACCTTGGATACTGCCACATACCTGATGGTAGTCATGCTGCCGATCTTTGTGGCAAAACTGGCCGGTACGATTTTTATTGACCTGACTTCCTACAAAAACCTGATGATTTCCAGGCGGCAGATTATAAAGGTGATAGATGAGGAAGAGGAACACCAGTCAGACATTCTTTTTTCACCGCAAAGCCATGATGTATCTTTTGAGAATGTGACTTTCTCCTATGAAGCTGACGAGCCGGTGCTGACGGGTGTGAGTTTCACGGCGGAAAATGAAAAACTTACCGCCATAGTGGGCAATTCCGGCTCCGGAAAATCAACCATCCTGAATTTGATTTCCAAATACTACGAGCCGCAGTCAGGGGATATAAGGATTGGCGGGATTTCCATCAAGGATATTGCCGCCGAAAAAGTGTTGAGTCAAATTTCAATGGTGGATCAGGACGTGTTTCTGTTCAATGATACCATCAGGGACAACATTCGCTCTGCACGCCCCACAGCCGGGGACCATGAGATTGAAGAAGCCTGCCGGCTGGCAAACTGTGATTCCTTTATTCGCAGTATGGAAAAGGGCTATGAGACGCCGACCGGCGAAAACGGCAATCAGTTGTCGGGCGGCGAGCGTCAGAGGCTTTCCATAGCCCGGGCCATACTCAAAGACAGCCCTATCCTGCTTCTGGACGAGGCCACTGCCTCTCTGGACATAGAAAATGAACTGGCCGTCAAACAGGCCATCCGCAATCTGCTGGGGTCGAAAAAGACCGTGATTATGATTGCGCATACGCTCTCGATTATTCAAAATGCGGATAAAATCCTTGTGGTGTCGGGCGGAAAGATCGTTGAACAGGGCACACATCAGGAACTGCTTGGAAAGCGCGGCAAGTATTACGCCATGTGGCAGGCCGAGGAACAGCTTTCGGTTGTGAATAGCAATTGGATAAGCCAATAAAATATGGTTATATACTTACAAGTTTCTGCTTTCCGATATTGACGCTAGAGACTTTTAGATATTTTATTGAATGTCATTTTAATATTGATAGAGACTATTCTGAATTGGAAAAGGTTATATTAGAATTTAAAGAAATGGAGTATCCTGAGTATTCAGTTAAACTTTTAAAAGAAGCAAAAAGCATAATCAAATTACAATAATTAAAGTTCTATCATATTAGTGATTTTACGGCGGTTGTCTACACGATGACTGTCTTTCTTTTTCCTAAGGACTAAAACAATATATTATTTATTGCTGAGGACCATCACTGGAGAATATTTCCTAGCTTTTCTCGGTTTCTATTGCGGTACAATTGATTTGTATGATATATAATAAGATTAGACTTCTTAACAAGCGTGAAAAAAAATTTAACTCAGGAAAAACTAAATGCTTATAAATAATTATTTATTGCTGTTTTTATCATGTTTTATACAATATCCAATTATTATGCAGCTGGAAATATTCCGTGCGGCACTTCTGTGTCACATAAGTATCGGAGTGTTTGCGGCATGTTGCAAAATTATATCGGGTCATCTTTCAATTGATCTGGATATTCTGGGACGAAGGAATCGGCAGATTACAACAATATATAAAGCTATTAAGGATCCGGGCCTTCTGTGTTTGATGAATCATTAAAAGTTAATCAAATACAGGAGGACTTTATGTTTAAAAAAATGTTAAAATTACTGGCCCGGCCGGCTGAATTTTCCGGGTATGACAAACTGCTGGAAGAAATAAAACGGATCGAATTAACCGGTCTTTCCGACGCAGGGCTCAAAAATCGAGTAAAAGAATTTAAAGACAAATTTTCTGCATGGTTGACCGATAAGTACAAGGACTGCCGTGACACGGACAATGTTTTGCTCAACAAACTGCTGAGAGAAACAGCGTTTACAGATAGTTATCTGCCGGAATGTTATGCCATAACAAAAGAACTCTGCAGGCGCAGCTTCAAGCTGGAGGCATATGACTCCCAACTTCTCACCGGTATAGCTCTCCACTTCGGGAATATCGCCGAGCTTCCCACCGGCGAAGGCAAAACCATGGCGGCGGTATTTCCGGCGGTATTGAATGCGCTTGCCGGCAAGGGTGTTCATATTCTGACCTTTAATGATTATCTGGCCCGAAGAGATGCCATATGGATGAAGAGCGTATATTCTGCCTGGGGGCTGAGCGTTGATTTCATTCAGGGTGCCATGGAAGCCCAAGGCCGTAAAAAGGCATACAGGGCGGATATCACATATATGACTCCCAAGGAAGCAGGTTTTGATTTTTTACGGGATACACTGGTATACAGTCCGGAAGAACTTGTACACCGTTCATTTAACTATGTTATAGTGGATGAAGCCGACTCCATCCTGATAGATGAAGCAAGAGTTCCTCTTGTAATAGCAGGAAAAGACGGTAATGAATGTGGGAGTATAGATAAAAAGCTGGTACAGAGCATTGAGAAATTAAGACCGGAGATTGATTATCTCACTGATGAAAACAAAAGGAATGTTTTTCTTACCGATACCGGAATAAGCATTCTCGAAAGGGAGTTGAACTGCGGAAACCTGTACGGGGACAATTTGGAGCTGCTGACATTCATAAACAATCTGCTGCACGCCAAAACCCTTTTGAAAAGGGATGTTGACTATATCGTCAGGGACAACAGGATAGAGATAGTAGATGAATTCACCGGAAGAGTTGCCGAACGTAGAAAGTGGCATGTTGGCTTGCAAATGGCGGTAGAGGCTCTGGAGGGGATCAGTTATACACCGAACAGCAGGATTCTTGGCAGGATCACCATACAGAATTTTATCAGTCTTTATCCTGAAATGGCCGGTATGACTGCAACGGCCCAGTCTTCGGAAGAGGAATTCCTGGATGCCTATAACCGGAGGGTTTATGTGGTTAAACCGGACAAAAAATGTATACGGGTGGATTATCCCGATGAGATATTTACTCATAAAGCAGCCAGGGACAGAGCCATAATAAAAGAAATTCTGGAAGTTCATAAGTCAGGCCGCCCCATACTCATAGGAACCTCAAGTATAGAGGAGTCCGAGAGCCTTGCAGAAAGGCTGCAAAACTGCCGGATTGACTGTGCGGTGCTCAACGCCAGGAACGATGCTGAGGAGGCCGAAATAATAGCAAATGCCGGAAAACTGAGTGCAGTCACCGTTTCAACAAATATGGCCGGAAGAGGTGTGGACATAAAATTGGGAGATGGCTGTCCGGCATCTGTGGAAACCAACAAGGTTCTTGATTTAGGCGGCCTGTATGTGATAGGTACAAACAAAAACGAGTGTATCAGGATTGATAAGCAGCTGAAAGGGCGTGCAGGCCGGCAGGGGGACCCCGGGGCTTCCAGGTTTTTTATCAGCCTTGAGGACGAGCTCCTCAACAGGTTTGAGATTCGTAAGCTGCTGCCCAAAAAATATCTGGGTTACAGGCAGGAGGAGAAAATTGAGGACAGCAAGCTGAATTCATTAATAAATCATATCCAGAGGGTAGTTGACGGCCAGAACTTTGATGCCAGAAAGACCCTTGGGAAATATTCCCTGCTGTTGGAATACCAGAGAAGACTGCTGACAAAAAAACGGGATGAAATACTGTATATGAAGGCAGCGCCCCTGCTGCCGGCAAGCAGACCTGAACTGTACAGGGAATTGTGCGGGCAGTATGGCACCGGGAAGGTCGATGCTGTTGGAAAAAGGGCAGCCATTCACTTTATTGATGAATGCTGGTATACTTTTCTGGAGTACTGTGAAAGTGTACAGGAAGGCATTCACCTGGTGGGAGCTACCAGAAAAGTCCCTCTGGATGAATACCGGAAGCTGGTTATACAGGAGTTTGACTCTCTTATGAACAGGCTGGAGGATGACATGCTGCAGGAGCTGGAGCAGACGGATTTCGGCGTAAGTGAGGCTGATTTTGCCGTAAGAGGGTACAGTACTCCGGCTGCCACCTGGACATATATGATAAATGACAATATTAAAGTAAAGAGGTTTTCACTATTCGGAATAAATTAAAACAGGAGGTCCAATATGCTGGAATTATTGAAAAACAAGCCTGATATTGTAGTTGAGGCACAAAAGGCGCGGTTCAGGCCCAACCTGGCAGTACAGGTGCTGATATTCATTGCAGTGTTTATTGTTACACAGATTGCGGCCGGTCTGCCGGTGGCCATTGGAGCAATTATAAAGGTTGTGGCCGATATCTCAAGCGGGAGGGCTGATTTCACAAATCCGGCTGACAGTATGAATTATGCGAGGGAAATGATGAGCGTGAATTGGTTCAGCCTTTTAACCCTGTTCTGTACAATTATCGTGACAATATTGGTCATAGTCTACTGCAGATTTATAGAAAAGCGCAGCCTTTATTCGATGGGTTTTGTAAAGAGGAAAGCTGTTTTCAATTACCTGCTGGGGCTGGTCATCGGTGCGGTGATGTTCGGAGCTGGAGTCCTGATTTGCTGGCTTACCGGAGCACTTGCCTTTAATGGGGTGATTTTGGGCAACAGCCTTGGACTTGTCTTTGCTTTTTTCCTGGCTTTCCTTTTCCAGGGTATGAGCGAAGAGGTTATGCTGAGAGGATATTTTATGGTTTCCATAGCGGCAAAGAAAACGGTTGTGGTTGCAATACTGCTGAATTCCATACTGTTTGCCCTGATGCATATTTTAAACAATGGAATATCACTGCTGCCTGTTATAAACCTTACGCTGTTTGGCATATTTGCTTCGGTCTACATGCTCCGTACCGGAAATATATGGGGAGTCTGTGCAATACATTCCATGTGGAATTTCGTACAGGGAAACATTTTTGGAATTGCAGTCAGCGGTATAAATATAAAGGCCTCGGTTTTTTCCTTTGTGCCGGCGGGAACAGGCACCTTGATCAACGGAGGAGATTTCGGACTGGAGGGCGGGCTCGGAGTTACAATAGTACTGGTGGCCGCCATCATAATTACGCTTTTGGCCGGGGCTGGGAAAAATCAAAGCAGCTCTGATATTATGTCGGAAAGTCAAATTTAACATTTCAATAAAAAGCTATAAATTCCTATAAGCAAAGCTGACTTGCACGCTTTAAGCCTGCAAGTCTTTTTTTGTAATCCGACGGAGTAATGCCGTAGGATTGCAGAAAAGCCCTGTTGAAGGTACGGTAATTTCCGAAGCCCGACATGAAGGCAATATCCGTAAGGTCTGATTTGCCGCTTGAAATCAGCTGAGCGGCATGGCGGGAACGCAGGGCGTTCATATAGCTGTTAAAACCGCAGCCCAGATATGAATTAAAAAACTTGGAAAGATAGTCCTTGTTGTACCCGAAATGCCTGGCAAGAGTTTCTATGGACAGGGAATTCAAATAATTCTGCTGCAAATAAACCAGAATTTTTCTTGCAAGGTCTGTACTGCTTACCGCCGGTTTATCAATAAGCTCCACACAATCACACAGGAGGCCCAGTATATAGTAAGCCGCACCCTTGCTGACCAGTTCGTTGGAGGAATCCTGGGCCTGGAGCAGTTTTTCCATTACGTTGAATATGTTTTTGGTGTTCTCACAGCTCTCGATAAAGGAGCTGGAAAAAACCTTGGAACGAATAGCCGCTATGTAGCTGTTGACCAGCTCCACAGGTATTATCATGACTATGGAATCCGAATTTTCAATATTTGTATAGGAATGTATGTCATAACTGTTTGCAACTGAAATGCAGCCTCCGGTCATAGACTTGATCTGGCCGTTGATGTTGATGTTCATTTTACCGCTGACGACATATACCAATTCAATATTGGAATGAAAATGGGGTTCGCAGTAATTATCCATGACTCTGAAAATGTGAATTTTACTATCCGATTCCCTGGATATTTCAAAATAAGCACTCATAGGCCAACCTCTTAAGATTTCTATACAAACATCAGTTTTTGTCTAATATTATAGAGTAATTTACTTTTGATATTATCAAAAGCATATTATCATTGTCAATATAATATATCATCATAAAACATCATTATAATACATTATTATGATACATCAATGCGAGCAGAAGACAATTTCAATTCAGCGTACTGAAGCGCGGCAAAACACAGGTGTTTTTATTACTTTTTAGCGTGAGGAGCACGCAGACGGAGGATAGTATGGCAAATTTAAAAGCAGGAATAATTGGTTGCGGCGGAATTGCAAACGGAAAGCAGATGCCCAGTGTAAAAAAGACAGGTTTGGTTGATCTGGCGGCTTTTTGTGATATCGTTCCCGAAAAGGCTGAAAAGGCTGCAAAAGAGTATGGTACAAAAGACGCAAAAACTTATGGCGATTACAGGGAATTGCTCAAGGACAGCAGCATTGAAATCGTATACGTGTGTACACCAAACCGTTCACACAGTGAAATAACGGTAGCCGCCCTCAACGCAGGCAAACATGTCATGTGTGAGAAACCCATGGCCATAAATTCAGCTGAAGCCAAAAAAATGGTGGACGCTGCAAAAGCCAACAACAAAGTGCTGACCATAGGCTACCAGAACCGTTTCCGTTCGGATTCCAGATACCTTAAGGCAGAATGCCGAAATGGTGTACTGGGAGAAATTTACATGGCAAAGGCAAGGGCTATCAGACGCAGAGCTGTTCCCACCTGGGGAGTTTTCCTAAATGAATATGAGCAGGGCGGAGGTCCCCTCATAGATATCGGAACACATGCACTTGACCTTACACTGTGGATGATGGATAACTACAAGCCCAAATATGCCGTAGGAACTACATACCACAAGCTGAACAGTCAAAAGAATACCGGTAATATCTGGGGTGACTGGAATACTGAAGAGTTTACAGTAGAGGACAGCGCCTTTGGCTTTGTTGTCATGGAAAATGGTGCCACAATCCTACTTGAGTCCAGCTGGGCACTGAATTCCCTGGAGAACCTGGAGGCCGCGACCATACTGTGCGGTACCCAAGCTGGAGCAGATATGCTTGACGGACTCAGAATCAACGGTGTAAAAAACGGCAATCAATATGTTCTCAAACCTGATTTTAATGCCGGAGGAGTCGCTTTCTTCGAAGGAGGGGAACAAAAGCCTGAAGTACTTGAACAGCTGAGCTTTATCAATGCGGTCCTGGGCAAGGGCGAACTTACAGTAACCCCGGAACAGGCCCTGGTGGTCACTCAGATCCTTGAGGCCATATATGAATCTGCCAGCACCGGCAAACCGGTGTACTTTAATGACTAGGAAATCAAAATTATATATCAAAATTTGACTGATATTTGGAGGAGATTGTATGAAACTGGGAGTTTTTACCGTTTTATTGGGTGATCAGAGTCTGGAGCAGACCCTGGAATATTTGAAATGTATCGGAGTAGAGGCAGTGGAAATCGGCTGCGGAGGCTACCCGGGAACCGCACACTGCAATGCCGTCGAGTTTATAAAGAATAAGAGCCTTATAAAAGAGTTCAAGGACACCCTTGACAAATATGAAATGACTCTGAGCGCATTGTCGGTGCATGGCAACCCGGTACATCCCCAGAAGGAGATAGCACAGAAATTCCACAGGGAATATGAGGCGGCGGTGCAGCTGGCAGGAGAATTGGGTATGGACCGGGTTGTAACCTTCTCCGGCTGTCCCGGGGACAGTGAGAATTCGAAATATCCAAATTGGGTAACCTGTGCCTGGCCAGATGATTTTCAGGAAATTCTGAAATGGCAGTGGAATGAGGTCCTTATACCATATTGGCAGAAGACTGCCGAGTTTACAAAAAAATACGGTGTGGACAAAATAGCCTTTGAAATGCATCCGGGCTTCTGCCTGTACAATCCCGACACGGTTCTCAGGCTGAGAGCGGCGGTGGGTGATATAATCGGAGCAAATTTTGATCCGTCACACCTGTTCTGGCAGGGTATTGATCCCGTGGCGGCAATAAGGGAACTGAAGGGAGCAATATATCACTTCCATGCAAAAGATACCAGAATTGATGTTTATAATACGAGCAGGAACGGGGTCCTGGACTCCAAACACTTTGGAAGAGAAAATGAAAGGTCCTGGATATTCAGAACTGTGGGCTATGGCCACGGGGAAGAGGTCTGGAGGGCAATTTGCAGTGAGCTGAGACTTGCAGGGTACAATCATGTTATGTCTATTGAACATGAAGACAGCCTCATGACTTCGAAGGAAGGACTTGAGAAAGCAGTTGCTTTCCTGAAAAGAGTGATGTTGTTCGAAGAAAAGCCGACCGGCATGTGGTGGGCATAAACACACCGGATACGAAGGAAAATTCTTCATCAATATTTTGTGGCCGCTGTGCGGTTCAAAGCCGTGATACGGCTTGGGAGGTCAATTTGAGTATAAAAGCTGCAATAATCGGATTTGGCGGCATGGGGTCATTTCATGCCCAACAGATAAAACAGATAAATTCAATAGAAATAACCGGGGTTTATGATATAAATCCTCAGAAAGTCCAGGAAGGTGTTAAAAAAGGGTATAAGGGATATTCCACCTTGGAGGAATGCCTCTCGGATGACACTGAACTCGTCATAATAGCCACCCCGAATAATTTCCACAAGGAGCTTTCCATTGAGGCACTCAGGGCCGGAAAGCATGTCATATGCGAAAAGCCTGTTATGATGAATGCAAAGGAACTGGAGGAAGTCCTTGAGGTTTCAAAGCAGGAAAAGAAAATTTTTACAGTTCATCAGAACAGGCGTTGGGACAAGGATTTCAGGATAGTGAAGGAAGCCCTTGACAGGAAGCTTATAGGAAAGCCCTTCTACATTGAATCCCGTGTTCAGGGCTCCCGGGGAATTCCCGGAGACTGGAGATGCGTCAGGGAGGCCGGCGGCGGAATGCTACTGGATTGGGGAGTACATTTGCTGGACCAGCTGCTCTGGCTTGTGGACAGTCCTGTTACAGAGGTTTACGCCCATCTGCTCAGCGTGAAGTTTGAGGGTGTGGATGATAACTTCAAAGTATTGCTTAAATTTGAAAACGGGCTAAGTGCTTTGATTGAGGTTGACACCTATACCTTTATTCCGCTGCCAAGATGGCATATAAGCACTGATTCCGGAACACTTGTCATAAACGATTGGGAATGCAGCGGAAAAATTCTTAAAGCCAACCTGGTTGAGTTCAAATGGGAGGAAGGTATCGTACACACCAGTGCGGGACCGACAAAGACCATGGCGCCGAGGCCGGTGGAAACAATCGATGAACTCCCTCTGCCCCAAATGGAGCCCGACTGCAAGGATTATTATGATAATGTTGCAAAGGCTGTGAAGGGTGAGGGGGAATTGATTGTTACACCTGCCCAGGCAATGCGTGTAATGAGGATTATCGATGCAATATTTGAATCCGCCAAATGCGGTGAATGTATAAAAGGAGTTGATATTTATGAAACCTGATATAGGCCTGCAGCTTTATTCCTTAAGAGAAAAATGCGGCGAGAATTTCGAAAATGTATTAAAGGAAGTATCCAGAGCCGGTTATGATGGTGTTGAGTTTTATTCCTTCTTTGATATCAATTCGGACGATATGGGGGAAATGCTTAAGAAATACAATTTAAAAGCCCTGGGAACTCATACCAGTGCCGATATTCTGACCAATGAGCTGGATGTACTTGTCAAATACTGTTATGAACTGGAGATTGAATATATAAGCCTGGCCTGGTATGAGTCCGCGGACAGGGACGGCTGGCTGCGTTTATGTGAAAAAGCTGAAAAATGGGGCGAGAAGATGCGCAGGAACGGCATACATTTTATGTATCATAATCATGCCCACGAATTTGAACCTAGGTTTTCGGGAGAAATGGCAGAGGATATTATACTTAAAAATACATCTCCCGGGAACGTATCCCTTGAGCTTGACTGCTATTGGGTAACACATGCCGGCCTGGAGGCTGCGGAATATCTTACAAAAAATATTTCACGCATAAAAACCATTCATATCAAGGATATGGCCGACAGGACAGAAAAAAAGATGACCGAAGTAGGTACCGGCATTATCGACTGCAGAGGGCTTTATGATATTTCGGCACAGGCAGGCTTTAAATGGGTGGCAATTGAACAGGACGATATAAGGATCGACCCGTTTGAAAGCATAAGGATATCAATTAACAACCTGCGTAAATAAATTTTTTTCTATGAAAAGGAGTCTGGAGGACGGTAAAACGTTTTTCAGGCTCCTTTTCAGCATAAACTGTGCCGCTTTAAATGAGGCGATACAATTTTGGTAATTGTTTTGGGTGCGTCCTTATTTTATGAAGTTAGTGCGGAAGTTACCGGTTGATATAAAAATATCACCTGGGTAAAGTAAAAAATTAAATTAATTAGCACAACGCGTTAATTTAAAGTACTATTTAATTATAATACCCAGTATTTTGGACAGAGCCAGGGCTTGAAATTCATTGACTATCACACCCTTTAATTCCGGCCCTCTCAATAAAAGTCCATCAATATCACTGGTGGTGAAATCAATGCCTTTTAGCATGGTGCCTGCCAGTTCTGCCGAAGTGAGGTTGCATTCGGAGAAAAACAGGTCTTTTTGAGTTGCTTCCCATATATAGCAGTTGGACAGATTTGATTTTTGGATGGAAACCCGCGTAAAATCAGCATTGGAGAAAATGGAATACCGCAAGCTGCATTCGTTTATTGTCACATCATGCAGCTTGGCCCTGGTCATATTAGTTCCGGTCATATTGCAATTAATAAATTCCACGCTGTTGAAGCCTGCATCGGTAAAGTCCATGCCGTTCAAATCGCAATCCTTGAAAACCGTGTTTTCAAATATATGACTATTATTGCTTTTATTGAAGGTACACTTTTCAAATATGCATTTATTGAAGAACAGCATAGCTGAGTATGAAGTACAATCAAATATACCGTTTTTAAATTGATAGTTCTCTATATCATAGCCGGATTCCATCAGTTCAGAAATTATTTCACCCACATTGCAGGATATTGCCAGATCCTGCGGTATTTGCGGCCTCTGTATTACCATTTTCAGCTTCACTCCCGTTTTACCGTTAATAAATTAGTTGCAGTTATATCAATAAGTTTATCAAAAAATCCGGTACATGTCATGTAAAGTATTTTGTTAATTCACTAACAAACTATTGAAATAACACTGAAAAAGAGGTAAAATTACTTTGGTTATTTAAAAAGAATCATCCACCAAGTGTAATGATTCTATGGAAAATTGGATAATATACATAGTATGTGCGACAGCAGACAAATAAGAGAATTTTCCTGAAATTTAGACTCAGTTCTATAACGGGACGGCAATGTCCGAATTGTTTTGGGGACACATGTACCTCTTACTGATCCGGTTTTCAGACGGTGAGCATATCAGTCTCGTTAAAACGGCATATAAGGATAAAAAAATTTTCTATAACAGGAAAATTTTTATTGAATCTATGTGTTATTAAAATATATATAGGAGTGTGAACTTATGAGTATGAAGAACAAGAAGACCATCGAAGATATCGATGTGGCTGGAAAAAGAGTTATTGTAAGAGTTGATTTTAACGTACCATTGGATGCTGATAGAAATATCACTGACGATAAGAGAATAGTTGGTGCACTTCCTACCATCAAGTACCTTGTTGACAAGGGAGCAAAGACAATTTTGGTTTCCCACCTGGGAAGGCCGAAGGATGGCTTTGAAGATAAATACAGCATGAAGCCCACAGCAGTTAAATTGGGCCAGCTGCTGGGAAAAGAAGTTATCATGGCAAAGGACGTCATAGGTGAAGATGCTAAAGCCAAGGCTGCTGCATTGAAGGACGGAGAAGTTCTTATGCTTGAAAACGTAAGATTCCACAAGGAAGAAACAAAGAATGATCCCGGGTTTGCAAAACAGCTGGCAAGCATGGCTGAAATCTTTGTAAACGATGCATTCGGAACTGCTCACAGAGCTCATGCTTCAACTGCAGGTCTTGCAGATTATTTACCCGCCGTATGCGGATATCTCATCAAGAAGGAAATTGATTTCATGGGCAAGGCTCTGGCCAACCCGGCAAGACCTTTCGTTGCAATACTGGGTGGTGCAAAGGTTTCCGACAAAATCGCAGTTATTGAAAACCTTATAGATAAGGTTGATACTTTAATAATCGGCGGCGGTATGGCTTACACCTTCCTGAAGGCAAAGGGCTACCACATCGGAAATTCAATCTGTGAAGACGACAAGCTTGAGCTTGCAAAGACTCTTATGGCCAAGGCCGAGGCAAAGGGAGTCAACCTGATGCTTCCGATAGGCAGCATGGTTGCACAGGAATTCAAGAATGACACTGAAATAAAATATGTTCCTTCAGATGCCATGCCTGACGGATGGATGGGTATGGATATAGGATCACTCACAATAGAGAAGTTTTCAAAAGAAATCAGAAAAGCCAAGACAGTTATCTGGAACGGACCGATGGGGGTATTTGAATTCCCTAATTTTGCTACAGGTACAAAGGAAGTTGCAAAAGCTGTTGCGGAGTCAGGCGCTCTTTCAATAGTCGGAGGAGGAGATTCAGCGGCTGCTGTTGAACAACTTGGTTTTGCGGATAAGATCACTCATATTTCAACAGGCGGCGGAGCTTCGCTGGAATTCCTCGAAGGAAAGGTTCTTCCCGGTATAGCTGTACTTATGGACAAAAATCCTAGAAAGACTATTGCAGCAGGTAACTGGAAAATGAACAAGACTCCAAAGGAAGCCGTTGCATTTGTAAATGAATTGAAAGCAAGTATTGCAGATGCTTCAAATGAAGTAGTTGTGGGTGTTCCCTTTGTTTGCCTGCCCGGAGTTGTTGAAGCTGTAAAAGGCACAAACATAAAGGTAGCAGCCCAGAACATGCACTGGGAGGAAAAAGGTGCTTACACCGGTGAAGTTTCAGGCCCGATGCTGGCTGATCTCGGAGTTGATTATGTAATAATCGGACACTCTGAAAGAAGAGAGTATTTCGGTGAAACCAATGAAATGATCAACAAGAAAGCTCATGCCATATTCAATTACGGAATGACTCCAATAATCTGCTGCGGTGAAACCCTTACCCAGAGAGAACAGGGAGTTACAGCCGACCACGTAAGATACCAGATCAAGGTTGCCTTGCTTGGCCTCACAGCTGAGCAGGTTAAGAAGACTGTCATAGCCTATGAACCTATCTGGGCTATCGGAACAGGTAAAACAGCCACAAACGAGCAGGCTAACGAGGTTTGCGGCATAATCAGACAGCTTGTATGCGAGCTCTATGGTGAAGAAGTAGCCGAACAGGTAAGAGTACAGTACGGCGGAAGCGTAAATGCAAAGAATGCAGCCGAGCTCTTTGCAATGTCGGATATCGACGGCGGACTTGTCGGCGGAGCAAGCTTAAAGGTTGACGAATTTACAGTAATAGCTAACGCTTAAAATTACCGCATAAAAGTTCAACTGCTATAAATGTATATAAATGACTTTATAAATTACGTTCAGTGAATTATATAATTTCAAATTTGACCCTCCGGTAGGTGCTGGGGGGTCAAGTTGTAAGTTTACAACTTTTATCAAATAAAAATGTTTGTCACAAGCCCCCGAGTGGAATATTTATAAATGTGACAGGATGACTGTGATAAGGATTTGTAAAATGGACATTATAGCCAGTTTTAAATAGTAACCGTTAAAATATAAGAGCCTGTTTAAGATCTGCTTGTGCATGGCGCAAAATACGCCAAAATGATGTGTGCAATGGGAGCTTAAATACACTCTAAAGGAGAATATCATATGGATAAGAAATTAATAACATTAATGATCCTGGATGGTTTCGGCAACAACCCCAGAACAGATGGAAATGCCATTGCCGCAGCTCATAAGCCAAACCTTGACAAATACCTTGCAACCTGCCCCAACACAATAGTGCATACCAGCGGTATGGATGTGGGACTTCCCGACGGACAGATGGGAAATTCAGAGGTGGGGCATACAAACATAGGTGCCGGACGAATAGTATATCAGGAACTGACCAGAATTACCAAGTCCATAAGTGACGGGGACTTCTTTGAAAAGGAAGAGTTCCTGAAGGCTGTTGAAAACTGCAAAAAAAATAACTCAAAGCTCCATTTGTTCGGTTTGGTGTCGGATGGTGGCGTTCACAGCCACAACACACATCTGTACGGCCTGCTTGAATTGGCAAAGCGGAACGGACTGAAGGATGTATTCGTCCACTGCTTCTTTGACGGCAGGGATGTGCCGCCCGACAGTTCAAAGCTGTATACCGAAGCGCTGGAAGCAAAAATAGCTGAGATAGGTGTTGGAAAAATTGCATCGGTTATGGGCAGATATTACTCAATGGACAGAGACAACCGTTGGGACAGAGTGCAGCAGGCTTATGAGGTAATGGCGCTGGGCAAGGGCCTGACAGCCAACTCGGCTGTTGAGGCTGTTAAAAACTCCTTTGCAAAGAAGGAATATGATGAATTTGTCAAGCCAACTGCCATATTGGAAAACGGAAAACCGGTAGCAACAATAGGAGCCAATGATTCTGTAATATTCTTCAACTTCAGACCCGACAGGGCCAGAGAAATTACAAGGACATTTGTTGATCCTGAATTCAAAGGCTTTGAAAGAGCCAACGGCTTTTTCCCGCTGTATTATGTCTGCATGACCCAGTACGACAAGACCATGCCCAACGTGGTTGTAGCATTCAAGCCGCAGACTCTTGACAATACCTTTGGTGAATACATCAGCAAGCTTGGCTACAGACAGCTTAGAATAGCCGAAACAGAGAAGTATGCCCACGTTACCTTCTTCTTCAACGGAGGAGTTGAAACCCAGTATGAAGGCGAGGACAGGGCACTCATTCCTTCACCCAAGGTTGCGACCTATGATTTGAAGCCTGAGATGAGTGCTTATGAAGTTGCGGATGAATGTGTAAGGAGAATAGATTCCAGGCAATATGATGTTATCATATTGAACTTTGCAAATTGTGACATGGTTGGGCATACAGGCGATTTCAACGCCGCAAAAGCCGCTGTTGAAGCAGTTGATACCTGTGTCGGCAGGGTTGTTAATGCTGTAACCGCTCAGAAAGGAATAGTACTTATCACAGCCGACCATGGAAATGCGGAACAGATGATTGACTATGAAAACGGCGGAGCCTTCACCGCGCATACCACCAACGTGGTGCCTCTGATAGGCATCGGTCTGGAAAATGCAAAACTTAAGGAAGGAAAACTTGCCGACCTTACACCTACAATCCTTGATTTGATGGGAGAGGCAAAACCCGCAGAAATGACAGGAAAATCACTTGTTGTAAAATAAATAATTACACCTATCTGGCCGGAAAATTAAATAAAGCATAAAAAAACATAAAAAAATAATGGGGCTGTCGAAACAGTCCCATTTTTTTTATAAATTTAGATTTAAATCTAAATATTAATATTCATCTTCTTCTGATACAGTGATGTCCTGTGTTTTGGTAATGTCACCGCAGGTTATGGTGATTGTGGCTGTTCCTGCACTTACAGGTGAAATGGTACCGAAACCTTCTTCATCAAGTTCGCTGACCTTAGCCACATTTGGATTGGAAGAAGTGACTGTAATTTCATCAAAAGCGTTATACGGCTCTTTCTCTACCGAAAATTCAATAGGATCTCCGCCAACATAAGCTTCAGTCTCATCAAAATCAATATTAAGATCAGTCAATTTTATTTTTTTAACTGTTATTTTGCACTTTCCGATAAGTTTGCTTTCATCAGCTGCTTTAGCATTTTCATATATCTTCAAGGTTGTGGTTCCTTCTGCCAAACCTTTTAAAGAAACGTAATTTTTATCGGAAACTATATCAAGAACCTTTTTATCATCAGAAATAAAATAGTAAGGCACGTCTGTTCTGTAATTGTTTAAAAGTTCGAATGCCCATACATCGCCGCCCAGATCCACTGAACCCTCAGCAGATACTGTGGCCTTCTTTACAGTGTACTTTATGGTTCCCACTGTTCTGGTGATCTTATTATAGGTTTCCTTAACAGTAATGGTGTATGTTCCAGGTGCTTTTGCAGTAAAACTCTGTGATATGAAATTCATGCCGTCAAATTTCTTAATAGTTTCACTCATAGAAAAGTTTTTACTATTTGAAGCATATGTATAAGTTGCGTCATTATTACGGTAGTCAAATACCAATGGCTCGCTGGCCACACTTGAACCTAAAGGCAGTTCAGGCACGAAATCCTGGTGTATTACGGAATTTTTTACAGTTACAGCGCAGGTTCCTACTTTGGTTGTTTTGCCGCTTAGCTTTTGATTAACCGTAATTGTTGCAGTTCCTGCTTTTACACCGGTTAAATATGCTACTGTACCGCTTGCCTTGACTGTAAGTACTTTTGTGTTGCTGGAAGTAAAGCTGTAAGTGGCGTTCTTTACAGGATCTGATACACTTAAAGAGTACTTTCCTTCTTCCTTGGAATAAAAATCAAAGCTTCCTACAATACTTCCCGTACCGATTGTCATTTTTGCTTCAACTGATGGCTTGGCTGCTGCCTGAGCTGTATTTGTCAATATTCCGGACGGAAGAACAAAAATTGCCAATAACAACATCAATGCCAATAACTTAAAAAGTTTGTTTGTTTTTACTGCGTACATAAGAAATTGCCTCCCTAAAAAATAATTTAACTTTATAAATTATATCATAATTCTACACAAATAGACACTATTACCCAAAAAACTTCATATAAAATCCAATGATTAAATTCAATAAAAATAGTAACAGTAGCATATTGCCAACGCCCATTAAATAAGGTATAATTTATTTCCCTGGAAGAGGTATAATATTACTGATATAGAATATATTTACATACAACTTGAGGGAGGCATAAGAAAATGAAAAAACCAGTAAAGACTGTTATGTTTTTTAAGAAAGTTTCACGGAACTACAAGAAATTCGGCAGGCTTATTAACAGGTTTTATAACATTTTAAAATCCCCGTTTGCAAGAACCTTAATCAATTTTTTGTTTACAGTTGTATTTGCATTCGAGATGCAGCTCTCAGATTTCCATACTTTTAAACTCAATCAATTGGAATTTTATCAGGATAAGGTGCATATACTGGTAACGTTCGTGTTTATTGTGGTTTATAACTGGCTGGTACTTTTAATTGACAGCTACCAGAAATACCAGGTGCAATCAACAAAATGCATCAGGGAAATAGTCAACCGGGAAACAGTCATAAACCAGACGATAGGCAGAAAGTTATATGATATTACAAGCAGTATATCTGTAAAATCAAGCTCAATCCCAACAAAATCAGATTTCAGCAATCTCAGCTACCAGGATATTGCTGCGCTTGTATGCCATAATATATATGATGCCATAAAAATATCAACGGACAAGGAAACGCATCAGGTTTCTCTTATGCAGAAGTTTAAAGAGAAAAGATCCGGGTTAGAATATATAAAGATGATCAGCTACGGCAATGCAAATCAGATATCTCCCAGCGTATTTGACAGGCATTTTTACCTGGGCAGGGATCAGAGTTATTTTCAAGTGAGAATATTTAACAATAACCAGAATAATATTTTTATTTTGACCAATGCCGCTGAAATCAAAAAGGAGTGTGTATACGGAAAAAACAGTAATGAAAAAATGACCCAATATATTGCCATACCGGTATTCTGCGAAAATCAGGGAATAATATCGCTGCTGCAGATAGAGATGGCTGACGACGTACAAATCGGAAGAACCATGGATGAAATCAGAGATTTCGTTAAGCCATTTATGGCATATATACATATACTGACAGTGAACTACTATCAGGATGAATTATTTAAAGTAATAGTCAAGAAATTTGATATACTAAAGAAAAGCAAAGAAAGGAAAGTATTTAGTGAAGGGATGAGGAAGTATGAACAAAACTATGGGGAAACTAATACATCTATTGCCCCAAAAGACTAATGATATCGAATATACCGGAATAAACTTTGTTCCCGAGGGTACGGATTATATACAGGACCATACGGAATTTGAGAACAGAAGGAAGCAGTTGATAAGCGAATATGAGATACAGCTAAAGCAATATATAAATGATTCCATGCAAATGATATAAGAATATATAAATTTTAAAGCTCCCAGATTAACCGGGAGCTTTATTTTTCAACCTTATTACCTTTATTGTATTTTAACCTCATCAACTCAACATATTCTTTAATGCGTTTTATTGCCTCCTCCGGCAAATCGTTCAGATAGATACCGTAAGCCGACGCGGACTCGGCAATGAACCCGTCCAGAGATTTGCGGTTCGAGGTGCGATCAACAAGATAATCAATAGACACATCAAAAAAATCTGCCAGCTTTTTAAGAACATATTCATCTTTGGGGAACTTGTTATTAGCTTCATAGTAACCGATAACTCTGTCTGAGATATTTACAATTCTGCCAAGTTCCTTTTGTGTAATACCTTTTTCTTCTCTTAACTCTTTTAATCTGTCACCGAATCCCATATCATGCCTCCTGATAACTAATATAACATCTGGGATTTTTAATTTACGTAAAACGAACAAAATATTCTAAATTTTTGTTGAATTTGAACGAAATATACGTTAAAATATATTTAATTGTGAAAAAAGTTTCTTTTTATACATATAATGTAATTTATGATAAAATATGGTAAGTATATCATGGGATATAAAAGAATTATATTGTGGAGGAAGCTGATGACAAAAGTAAACAAAAAGCTTAATGATGAAATTCAGGAGCTTAGAGAAAAATTGCATGATTATATTGACAAGAAGGGGATAAATGATGAGCCTGAGCTCCGGGCTATCAATAACAGGCTTGACGAATTGATTGTTCAGTGGGTCAAGGAATTATACCATTAATATCTGCAAAATAGTCAGGAGAAATTAAATTACTTTTGTTACACCAAGAAACGCCGGAAACATGATACCATAGTTAGGATTAATGCTGTCAAGGAATGCAGGATGTTATTGAAAATCATTTGTATTGGCTCTAAAACCCTTCATGCCGGATAGCGAAGCCAGGATATTCGCAAAACCGGAGTGAATCTGAACCCTTTGGAAAGTATTACCCCAAATATAGCGGATTTGAAGGTCCGGGATTCCGCCTGTCACCTTGGGGGGTTGGTGATATTTTGGGGCAGCCGTAAAAGGCTTAAGGAATAGTGGGGATAGTCCCGGGAAGGTGCAGCCGGATTTTTGCACTTTCCCGGGACTGTTTCTGTCCGTGGGCAATTAATTGACAGGCATATCCAAATTTTTGTTTAAATATTCCGTTTGCGGGTAAATAATAAATTAACTTGTACAATTATTACCGTTAATACTGATCAGGATTAGCACACACGTGAAATTGACCTGCTGTGCTAATTGAAATTTTGTTTTGCTTTACAGATTGATTTAATTTGAATGATATTCAGAAATTAACACATAATAATTATTGGTATGAACAAAGTGCTAAATAAAGATTTATGAGGGAAATATTTACAACGGTAATGTTGCAATGTTATTCTAAATACGAAGAATTTACCTTGAAGGGAGAAGTTGTATGAAACAATATATACCTATTGAAAGCGTTTTTGCCAGAGAAATCATTGATTCCAGAGGAAATCCCACTGTTGAGGTTGAAGTTATTGCGGAAGGCGGCTATATCGGACGGGCTTCGGTACCTTCAGGAGCGTCCACAGGTGCCTTTGAAGCCATAGAATTAAGGGATGGAAACAGCGAAAGGTACATGGGCAAAGGTGTGGAAACTGCCGTAGAAAACGTAAACAGCGTGATTGCCTCTGAAGTTGAAGGAATGAATGTATTCGATCAGGTTGCCATAGATAAGTTGATGATTGAGTTGGATGGAACTCCAAACAAAGAAAGGCTGGGAGCAAACGCCATCCTGGGAGTATCACTTGCGGTTGCCAAAGCAGCTGCTGAGGCATTGGGTCTGGGCCTGTACCAATATATAGGTGGTGTCAATGCCAAGACATTGCCTGTCCCCATGATGAATATTATAAACGGCGGAAAACATGCCGACAACAGCGTTAATATACAGGAATTCATGATAATGCCTGTGGGTGCCGAAAGCTTCAAGGAGGCTTTGAGAATGTGCGCCGAAGTGTTCCACAATCTGAAAAAGGTACTGCAAAGCAAGGGCTTGAGTACTTCAGTTGGTGATGAAGGCGGCTTTGCACCGAATCTGGAAACAGATGAACAGGCCATACAGGTCATATTGGAGGCTGTCGTAAAAGCAGGTTACAAGCCCGGAGACGATTTCCGGATAGCTATAGATGCGGCTGCTACAGAAATGTACCAGGAGGACGGAACCTATTTCTTCTGGAAGACCAACATAAGAAAAACCAAGGAAGAAATGGTTCAATACTGGTCAGATCTGTGCGACAGGTATCCTATAATCTCTCTTGAAGACGGTGTTTCGGAGGAGGACTGGGAGGGCTGGAAGCTGCTTACCGATAAGCTGGGAAAGAAAATCCAGCTGGTTGGAGACGACCTGTTTGTAACAAACACCAGAAGACTTGAAAAGGGTATAAAATTGGGCGTTGCAAACTCAATACTCATAAAGGTCAACCAGATAGGGACCCTGACCGAGACCCTTGATGCCATACAAATGGCAAACAGAGCGGGTTATACGGCAGTAACCTCACACAGGTCGGGAGAAACCGAGGATGCTACAATAGCTGATATAGCCGTTGCGACAAATTCAGGGCAGATAAAAACCGGTGCTCCTTCAAGAACCGACAGGGTTGCAAAATATAATCAGCTTTTGAGAATAGAAGAAGAATTGGATGAAGTTGCGGAATATCCGGGGCTCAAAGCCTGGTTCAACCTTTTTAAATAACTTGCCCCTTTTTTATTGCTTTTTCCATTTGAATATGCTAGAATGTTACTTGTCTATTTTAGGAGGTGTTTTAATTGGAAATTGCAAAATGGATTGTCAATATACTTCACATCATTTTTGCTCTCTCGATAATTGTTATTGTATTACTTCAATCTGGAAAGCAAGCTGGTTTGTCAGGTTCGATAGCGGGTGGAGCTGAAACCTTCTTTGGAAAGAACAAGGGACGTACTATTGATGCATTGCTGGGCAAATATACTGCTTTTGCCGCTATAGCATTCCTTATTACTTCAGTTGTTCTCTTCATGCTGATCAAATCAATATAATTTAAGAAATGGAAATAAGCCCAGGCGTACCACGTGCACTGGGCTTTTTGTTATACTGTATTCCTTTACTGAGCGTTAGCTGAATTCCATGAGCAGTATTTAAGGAGGTCATCATTTGAACAGGGCTCAAGCACTCGAAGAATTAAAATTACGACTTTTTGACAGACATATTTTATTCAGATCACTGGTTGTTGAAGCAATAATGGAGGAGCTTGCAGGATATTTCAATGCCGATACAGCCCTGTGGGGTTTGACTGGTTTACTGCACGATATCGATTACGAAAAGACACTTGACCGGCCCGGACTACACGGGATTACCGGAGCTGAAATCCTGGAGAATCTGGATGTTGACGAAGCTGTTGTGTATTCTGTCAGGGCACACAATGACAGGAATAATATCCCTAGAAAAAGAAAAATGGACAAAGCATTATACCTTTCGGACTTTGTTGCGGATTACATAATCAATTACTGCTCCCGGCATAAGCCTATGGTGCCCGAAACCACAGCCGGAGCTGTTTTGCAGCAAATCAGGTCAGGGGAGCTTCACCCTGATAAATTTGCAGAGCTCGGTATAGCCCAGCAGGAATTCGTAGAACTGGCCCTGAAAGCTTTTGAAAAAGTTACTGAACCGTAACTTTTTTTTTGTTAATTTGTAACCCTTTGGAGCATAGTAACTAATAGAATTTGAGTATAAGTTCTTTATGAAAAAAGGGTGGACAAATGAAAAAGATTATTCAAATTTCTTTGGTATTATTAATTCTGATGATTATTACAGTGGGCTACACAAGCGGCTATGGCGCCGGCGAAAAAAGCGTATCGGCGTATGCTGCTGTACAGGACGGCAATGGAACATTAAAGGAAGCTGCAATGGAAAATGTACCGGCAGACAGGCAGTATGCGGTAGAACCCGACAAAATAGCAAATGACAATAAAACAACAGATGGCAGCAAAACAACAGATGACAACAAACTAACGGATAGCAACAATACAAAAATTAATAATAATGTAAAAGATGGTGACAAAATAAAAGATAGCAGTAAAATAAAAGCTGGCAGCGGACAAAAAGACATCCCTGCCAGCGGTATGGCCGATCAGGGCAAGCCAATGGTAGCGCTGACCTTTGACGATGGCCCGCACCCCAAATATACCGCTGAAATTGTTGAAGCACTGAAAAAAAATGATGCCCGGGCAACCTTCTTTGTCCTGGGCAGCAGGGCTGAAAAATATAAGAGTACTATAAATACCATTGTTGAAAACGGCAATGAGATAGGGAACCACACATATTCCCACAGGGAGCTGACCAGGCTGAAAAAGTCGGAAATCCAAAGTGAAATAAAAAAAACATCGGATATTTTGGAAGCTATTACAGGAAAAGCACCATTCCTGACACGTCCCACATATGGAAGTGTAAATGAGAATGTCAAAACATGTGCAGGTTCTCCTTTGATATTGTGGTCGGTTGACACATTGGACTGGAAGAGCAGAGACAAGGAGAAAATAGTACATAGGACTTTGAACACGGTTAAAGACGGGGACATTATATTAATGCACGATATATATAAGTCAACTGCGGATGCCGCCAAAGTGGTAATCAGCGAACTAAGGGCCAGAGGATATCAGCTGGTTACCATAAGCCAGCTTTATCAGGCACGGGATATTTCACTTGAGAACGGAAAGGAATATTTTGAGTGCTCCACTTATTATGCAGAAAACAATAAGAAATAAATCGGATAAAAACTTCTTTCAAGCAAAATTGAACGGAGTTTTTTAATGTTCCAAATTTTCTTGGCTATTGGTAAAAATTCAAATGAGGTATAATAAAGAGGATAGAGATTTTTTGAGGAGAAGCATTTATGGAAAACAAAGTGTTGATTGTTGAGGATGAAGAGAGCATCAGAGGCTTTCTCAAAATAAATTTCAGAAAAAATGATTTCATAGTTATAGAAGCAGGCTCGGGTGAGGAAGGCGTGGACAAAGCCAGACAGGAAAGGCCCAGCGTAGTCTTGCTGGATGTGATGCTTCCGGGTATGGACGGCTTTCAGGTATGTGAAGTATTGAGAAAAGAATTTCCCGACATGGGTATTATAATGCTCACAGCAAGAGGGCAGGACATTGACCGGATAAAGGGTCTGGAATTCGGTGCCGACGACTATGTGCTGAAACCCTTTAATACAACAGAACTTATTCTCAGGGCTAAATCCCTGCTCAGAAGGCTTGGCGGGAACAAAGCCAATGACAGGGCTGAGACTGTGAACAGCGGAGCTTTCAGGATAGATGTCTACTCACAGAGGGTTTTCAAGGATGGAACTGAAATAATGCTTACACCCAAGGAATATCTCCTGTTAAAATTATTTCTTGAAAACCAGAACAAGGCATTTACAAGGGACGAGCTGCTGGACAAGATCTGGGGTTATGATTTTATAGGGGATACAAAAATAGTGGATGTGAATATTAGAAGGCTCAGAAGCAAAATAGAAGATAAAAATTCCGCAGCTATGTATATAGAAACAGTCTGGGGTACGGGCTACAGATGGAGAAAGGAACAATGACATGACTGGGGACAAAAACAATAAACCGGTTCAAAAAAGCATTAGAGCCCGGCTGGTGGGGAATTTCATAATAATTATTTTGATAAGTGTGCTGGCTTTTGAGGGGCTGCTGATATACTTTACACGTTTTTACTTTTACGGGAATGTGGAGAGCATATTGACCAATCAGGTCCGTACGGCCTCAGATTTTTATGCGCAATACTTTTCAAATGTATCCCTGGAAGTAAACATAATTGATAACACCGATGTTTTTTGGAGACAGACCAATGCGCAGGTTCAGATTATTCAGAAGGACGGCATTGTTTTGCTGGACTCGGAAGGAATGGGGAGTGAACAAAAGGTCCAGACTGCCGATTTTAAAGATGCAGTACAGGGAGAGAAGGGTGTTTGGACCGGGTTTATCCAGGGCGGAGGCAGAAAAGAGCACATTATGGCCGTAGCCTATCCGTTGAAAGCAGACGGCGAACAGGTGGGGGTAATAAGGTTTGTAACTTCACTGTCCGACATTGACAGGATCATATTCAACATATCGGGTATATTCATAATAATAGGTGTTGTGGTGGTGCTTGTAACAATAATAATCAGTGTTATTCTGGCACACAGCATAGTCCACCCTTTGAGGGATATCACCTCTGCGGCCGGTATGATGGCCAAGGGAAATCTGGATATAAGAATCAAAAAGGGAAGGAACGACGAGATAGGTGTTCTGTCGGATACCCTGAATTATATGGTTACCGAGGTTCAGAACAGGGAGCGGATAAAAAATGATTTTATATCCATGGTATCCCATGAACTAAGGACGCCATTAACCTCCATCAAGGGATGGGCCAGCACAATAATTGACGATGAGTTTACCGACAGGGAAATAATCCAGGACGGCTTGAATATTATTGTCAAGGAAAGCGACAGACTCACAAACATGGTAGAGGAGCTCCTGGACTTTTCCAGGTTCGTATCGGAAAAGGTTGAGCTGGACAGGCAGAAAACAGATGTTTCCCAGCTGATTGACTATATAAGAAAACACATGATAACCAGAGCGAAAAAGGAAAATATAAATTTCACCGCCGTTTGTGAAGAAATTCCTGAAATCGATCTGGACCGGAACAAGCTGAAGCAGGTACTGCTGAACCTGCTGGGGAATGCCTTCAAGTTTACCCAGCCGGGAGGAAATGTGGCTCTCAGGGCTTTCCATGACCAGGGACAGGTGGTATTCAAGGTTGAGGATAACGGCTGCGGCATAAGCAGTGAAGAGCTTCCGTTTGTCAAAGAGAAGTTTTACAAGGGGAAAAACAGCAAATCGCAGACAGGGTTGGGCCTTTCCATCTGTGAAGAAATAGTCCGGCTGCACAATGGGGAACTGACCATTGAAAGCCGGCAGGGGGAGGGAACGGTGGTAACGGTAAAAATACCCTGCTAGTAGTCTGCAACATCTAAAACTTATATTGTCCGGCAAGGAAAGTTTTTTCGGAACAAGGCGGAGGATGGCGGAATAATCACTTTGTTCCAACTGACGACAACGCAGTTCTGGAGGAATTTAACCGTCTGCGATATATGAATTTAGATGTTACAGACTACTAGTGTATATAAAAGTGCATGTATAAATATGTGTGCAGTGTATGAATAAATGTGTATTGTTTTATGAAGTTTTTATGAGGAGAAAAATGAAACCAAATTACAGACTATTATGGGCAATATTGGTGCTGATCCTTTGTTTTTCAACTGCCGGCTGTACAAGCATTGAGTTTGACATTGAGGAAACCATAAATCCCCCTCAATATGACAGGATGGCAGTCCAGGGAACATGGAAAATAGACAGGTTCATATCGGCCATACCTGAGAACAAGGATACCAAGATCAATATCGAGAGTATAAAAAATAAATATCTGGATCAATGGGCCATATTCGACAGCGAATTGGGCGCAGTGGGAACCGATACCTGTGTAAAGCCTCGTTACAGGGTTATAAGGACAACAGCCGATTCCTTTATACAAAGCAAGTATAGGATTGATGGAAACAAACTTGGTTTGGGAAAACAGGATATATCGGTTGTCAATGTTTCGTCGGACAACCAGTTGTTTTATGAAATCATCCTGACCGATGAAAAAACGGCATATGTATATATCGACAACGGTTTTCTGGCCTTAAGCAAGACCTCCGACAAGGTGGATGCCAAACTGAAGGAAAAAAGTCTGGGAAATGTAGGACAGAATGTAAGCAACGGTCAATATGAAGAAGACCCATTATTGAGATCCGGCATACTTATTGGAATACGGGCAGAGGATAATTCTTACAGAACCTTGTGGATTTACTCCAAGAACAGAGAGGTGAAGACCGTAAGTGGGGCTAAACAACTGCTGCTGCCCAGGGCAAAGGGTTTCTGGCAGGTGGGGGTAATAAATGAAAATAATATTAACGCAATTTATGCAGAACCCTTTATCGAAAGGGATATTCCAGATAGAAGCATAATGGACAGGCTTAAAGGAAATATACTGAAAATAAGCCCTGAAACAAGGATAACCTTTTTGGGAAACGACTACATCGGCACCGGAGATGGGGAGGAATACAGGGTTTACCCGGTTGAAACCCTGAAAGAGGGCAAGGCTGCTCTGTTTCCGGAAATCAATAATGAATATGCCGAAAATGTGTATGAACAAGCCGCCAATAATTTTATTACATCTCTGAAAGGAGAGGCTGCAGATAAAGCCATCAAAAAGGTTGACGAAATGAACTTCACCCTTGCAAGACGCAACGGGCACTGGATATTGAAGAGCAGGCTGTATTTCCAGCAGCCTTATGAAAAAGAGTACCAGGACTTTGATCTTAAACTTATGGTTCCTTCAAGGCTGATACACTATGATGAAATGAATATCCAGTGGAATGATATAAAGTCAAAGCTTCCCTGGACCTCCGATGCATTTATGTCGCCCAATAAGGATATTGCCGTTCTTGTAGACGGGAACAGCCTGAGTCTCTATACTATAAAGAACAGCAGCAATATCGGCAAACAGCTGCTGAAAATTCAGCTGGCAAAAGGTGAAACCATTGTAATGGCCGAATGGTCCATAGGCAGATACGCTGATATATGGGATAATTTTGTAGGAAAGATATTTACCGCCGACAACTCAAGCGGTTATTCCGGCCGATGATCTGAATATTCTGCATATGATGTGTATATATGGCATTAAAGATGCATTATTGCCTGAAAATGCAGGTATAATATATTTATCATTTATGAAAACATATGAACAGATGATTTGAAAATTTACATTAAATAAACAGGCGGAAAAACTCCGGCTGGTCCTGTGATATTAAATAAGGGACTGAAAGGTAGAAGATTTATGACAAGGATGGAAGAAAGAAAAGAGCGGATTGTGGCATTTATGAGGGAATCGGCGTATAAACCGCTGCTGTTTCAGGAACTGGCAATGGTACTTGACGTACCTGCCGAGGATATTGAATTCTTCAGTCAGGTGTTGAACGAACTGGAGGAGGAAGGAAGAATTTTTAAAACCCATGCCAACAGATATGGTGTTCCGGCAAGGCTGAACCTGGCTGCCGGAAGAATTCAAGGGCATGAAAGGGGATATGCCTTTCTGATTCCGGACGATGAAATGCTGGAGGATATATTTATACCCGCCGACGGCCTCAATGGTGCCATGCACGGGGACAAGGCCGTTGCGAGGGTCAACAGGAAGAGTTCCTCGGACAGAAGGATGGAAGGGGAGATAGTAAGGATAGTCAAAAGGGCAAATACCACCCTTGTGGGAACCTTTGAGAAGAGCCTCAGCTTTGGTTTTGTCATCCCTGACAACAAGAGGATATCCGGCGACATTTTTATCTCAAAGGGGGAATTCAACGGAGCAAAAAAAGGCCAGAAGGTTGTGGTTGAGATATTAAAATACCCCGAGGCCAGGAGAAATGCCGAAGGCAGGGTAATCGAAATAATCGGGGATGTGAACCAGCCGGGTACCGATATATTATCCATTATAAAGTCCTACAACCTGGAAGAGGAGTTTCCTCCCGACGTAATGGCCCAGGCTGAAAAGGCCGGCGATACCGTCACTGAGGATATGATCAAGGGCAGGAGGGATCTGAGGGGCCTCAGAATGGTTACAATTGACGGAGAGGATGCAAAGGACCTGGATGATGCCGTATCGGTGGAAAAGCTTCCAAACGGGAACTACCGCCTTGGCGTGCACATTGCCGATGTCACAAATTACGTGACTGAAAACTCTCCTCTTGATATGGAGGCGCTGAACAGGGGAACCAGTGTCTATCTCGTCGACAGGGTCATCCCGATGCTGCCGCGGCAGCTGTCCAATGGCATATGCAGCTTGAATCCCCGGGTTGACAGATTGAGTTTTACCGTCATGATGGACATTGATAAAACCGGCAAGGTTTACAATCATGAGATATTTGAAAGTGTAATCAATATAGACGAAAGAATGACCTACACCAATGTATATAAAATTCTTGAAGATCATGATGAAGAGCTGATGGAACGGTACAGCCATGTTGTACCGGATTTCCGCATAATGCATGAACTTGCCCTGCTGCTGAGAAAGAAAAGGTTCCAGAGGGGTGCCATAGATTTTGAGTTTGATGAGGCCAAAGTGATTCTGGATGAAAAGGGAAAACCAGTTGAGGTTAAAAGGTATGAAATAACCATAGCAAACCAGATTATTGAGGAGTTCATGCTGATATGCAATGAAACGGTGGCCGAGCATTTCTTCTGGACCAATACACCTTTTGTATATAGAATCCACGAGGACCCCGATGAGGAGAAAATCACGGCCCTCAACGAATTTATCTATAATTTGGGCTATAGCATCAAGGGAATCAATAAAATACATCCAAGGGCATTGCAGGACCTGCTGGCAAAGGTTAAAGGCACGCAGCATGAGAGGATTATCAGCACCGTCATGCTCCGGTCCCTGCAGAAGGCAAAGTACAGCAGTGAAAGCGTGGGGCATTTCGGGCTGGCAGCCAAATACTACTGTCATTTCACTTCACCTATCAGAAGATATCCCGATCTGATAATACACAGGATTATGAAGCAGTATCTGAAAGGTGAAATGACCGAACAGAGGATAGGCCAGCTGGAGGGAATGCTGCCCGAAATAGCAAAGCAGTGCTCCGAACGGGAAAGAGCTGCCGACGAGGCTGAAAGAGAGAGCGAAGACCTTAAGAAGGTAGAATATATGAAGGCTCACGAGGGAGAGGTATTCAAAGGTATCATTGCCAATGTAACTTCATTCGGTATGTTTATAGAGCTGGACAACACCATAGAGGGACTTGTAAGAATGAGCAGCATGGAGGATGACTACTATAACTATGATGAAAGGCGGTATTCACTGGTAGGTGAACGTACGCACAAAACATACAGAATCGGTGATACGGTGAGCGTTATACTGGCCAGGGCCGATCTTTCCACAAGAAAAATCGAATTTGTGCTTGCCGACAGAGGGGAAGAAGATGAGGATTTTCCAGTCCTTGATGAAAAGGCCGAAGATGATTTTATCTTCAGCAGGTCAAATAAGGCAAAAGCCGGCAAAGAAAAAAACACAGGAGCCAGGGGGAAAGTGATAACCAACAGGGACAGGGCTCTTGGAGCAGAACCCAGGACGGGCAAAAAGGCGGCTGAAAAGAAACCGAATAAAAAAGGCAAGGTCATAGACAAGAAGGTATACGATAAAATTAACGGCAAGGGCAAAAGAAAGAAGAAGTAAGCTAAATCAAAAAGGAGCTGAACAAAGCCAACTTTATAAAATTGGTTTTGCTCAGCTCCTTATTTAAGCGCATACACGCCTGAAATCGAATCAACAGCGGCGGCTGCCCGAAATTAAACTACAAAACGTTTGATTTCTTCGCAGAAGTTTCCGCAATCATCAATTTGAATTTCTACTCTGATCGGTTTGCTCAAATCAAGGCTGAAGATGCCCATTATTGACTTTGCATCAACAATGTAGCGGCCTGATGACAAATCAACATCAAAATCATACTTGTTAACAATATTAACGAAATCTTTTACATCATTAATTGATTTTAAAGAAATGTCAAATGCTTTCATATTATCCCATCCTCCTTTAAAAGGTAAAAATCAAAACTGCTAAATTTATACTTTAATATTATCTTCTTTTTATATTTTAGTCAATCGAGATGTTCATGCACCTTGTACCATTTATGGGCTAAAATCCTCAAAGCCCATGTGGCCCAAGCGTTTCAGGGGTTGTTGTGCATATTTTACAAACTTTCATTGCTGTTTTCATTCAATAATATCAGTTGTTTCAGGGCTTTGAGCGTTGAAAGTGCCCTATGTGCAAAAGGGATGGTGGACGATGATTGACACCTCGATGAAGCCATGCCTATAATGGGATTAAAAGGAAGATTGCGCAGGTAATCTTAAAAGGCACAAGGAAGTTTAAATATATAGCCAAAGAGGTGTTAAGCTATGAGTGAAGCCGGTACCGAACTGTTAAAGACAAATACCGTACAGCATACCCTGTGCATCCCGTTATGGGGACGTATGCTTGCGGCACACCGCTATCCGGTTTTGTTTCCAGACAGGGATGCTGAACGTATCATAAGAGCATTAGGCATTGATTTTTCGGATAAAAAGATTTACAAAATGGAATACACCTGGCTTAACACCATTGTTCGCCAGTATGATCTGGCCTGGGAAATTACACATTACTTAAAAGCCCATCCCAAAGCTGCCGTGGTGGAACTGGGGGCGGGATTGTCCACTTTGCGCCGTCAAATAGGCAATGATACAAATCCCTGGTATAACATGGATATGGCAGAGGTCATTACTCTGAGGGAAGCCCACATCCCCACCGGTGAGCATGAGAAAAATATTGTATGCAATCTCAACGACTATTCCTGGTTTGATGCCATTGACTTTAAGCCTCAGGAGGGAATCGTCTTTGTAGCCGGAGGCCTGTTCTACTATTTCAAAAAGGAGCAGGTTCAGCTTCTTATAAGTACTATGGCACAACGCTTTCCAGGCGGCATGATTGCTTTTGACGCCACCAATGCCATGGGCCTGAAGGCGGTTAATAAAGAGGTGGGAATGGCAGGCAGTGAAGCAAAGTCGTTCTTTTCTCTGGAAAATCCCAAAAGAGAACTGGAAGCTTGGTCAGCAGAGATTGTTAACGTGGAAGAGAAGGACTACATGCGCGGCTATCTTGATAGTACCTCAAGTTTTGGTTTTATGACGCAATTGATTATGCGCTTTGCGGCTATAGCCCATATCTCGTTTATTGTCCATGCCGAGTTTGCTGCAGGCAAGCTGCTCTGAGAGTGGACAAGTATTTGCTTCTCAACTTTAACAATTTTCTAGGCAACCAACCGGCAAATGCTTAATTTATTTTATCTCTATAATATTTCCCCCGATACTGACTTCTTTCACATGCAATAATGACCACACGCATTTATTTATAAATTTTAGTTAACGGCTCAATGTATAAGATTAGTGAAACTATATAAAATAAACTGCTGACTTTATGTAAAATACATCCTTGAAATAACCGTCAATACAATGCTATACTTTGTGGTACATCATATATGCGCTTGCGATGTATCTAGAAAGGGTTTTATAATGTTGGAAAGCAAAAACGGCAACATGGATTCAAGTCCTGGTTTCCGGGAGGCCGATATGCATGGGCGTAAGAAAACCATGTCTATTTACACCCTCGGTTGCAAGGTTAATCAATATGAATCGGAAGCAGTTTCCTCACTGTTTGAACAAAACGGGTACGAAATTGTATCTTTTGATCAGAATTCGGACATTTATATAATTAATACCTGTACTGTAACAAACCTCAGTGACAGAAAGTCCAGGCAGGCAATCAGAAAAGCTAAAAAAACCAACCCGGATTCAATTGTAGCTGTTATGGGATGCTATGCTCAGACCTCCTCCGAGGATGTGCTTAAAATACCGGGTGTGAACCTGGTAATCGGGACAAAGGACAGAAATAGAATATTGGAGTACGTTGACAGGCTCGAAGCCGGTGAGTGCAAAATAAATGCCGTGGACAACATAATGACTTCAAGAAGCTTCGAAGAACTCAAGGTAAGTACCTACAAGGAGAGAACAAGGGCCTACCTTAAAATACAGGAAGGCTGCAGCCAGTTTTGTTCCTATTGTATCATACCCTATGCCAGAGGGCCTATCAGAAGCAGAAAGCCACAGGATGTCATAGAGGAAGTGAGGGAGCTGTCCCGGCACGGTTTTACTGAAATAGTGCTGACTGGTATTCATCTGGCATCCTACGGCAGGGACCTGAAAGACACAGATCTGCTTGATATAATACAAAAGCTCAATGGGATAGAGGGTATACAACGGATCAGGCTGGGGTCGATTGAACCTACTACCATAACAGAAGAGTTTGTCAGAGTTGCGGCTGGAATGCCAAAACTTTGCCCCCACTATCATCTTTCGCTTCAAAGCGGGTGTGACAACACCCTGAAGGCTATGAACCGGAAATACACATCGGAGGAATACAGTAAAAGTGCTGCCCTGCTTAAAAAGTATATTCCTGACGCAGCCATAACTACCGATATTATGGTGGGTTTTCCGGGAGAGACCGAAGAGGATTTTAAAAAGTCACTGGAATTTGCAGAGAAAATAGGTTTTTCAAAGATCCATGTGTTTAAATACTCTCCAAGAAAGGGAACTCCCGCAGCCGGGGCGGCAAACCAGATTGCCCCCGAAATCAAGGAGGCCAGAAGCGAAAAAATGCTTGCGTTGTCCGAACGGTTGGAAGAACAGTATTTAAACAAATTTATTGGCAGAGAAATGGAAGTGCTGTACGAACAGGAACTTCATGACAAAAAAGGATATATCGAGGGCCTTACCAAAAATTATATCAGGGTTGGGGCACAGGGGGGCCAGGAAATAACAGGTAAAATAGTCAATACAAAATTGAAAAAAGTTTCCGGAAACCTGTTTGAAGGTAATATTTTATGGTAAATAAGACATAAAGACTTCAACCTGGATTGGAAGGTGGAAATAAATAACAAATTTTGTCATTGACACAGTAAAGTTGTTGCAAAAGCTTAAAGGATATATTAGTATTAATATATAGCGTATAAGGAGAATAAAAACCCAAAAAAAGGGTTCGGCAGGTTACAAAAGCGTATAATGAGAGACTACGGCTACGCTAGGAAGGTGATTAAATGGGCATTAATGAAACTATGATGTTTAATGTAGACAAGGAAAAGGATAATGAAGCCAAAGAGATTTTGATTTCGGTTTATCAGGCGCTTAAGGAAAAGGGCTATAACCCCATAAACCAAATGGTAGGTTATATATTATCAGGAGACCCTACTTACATCACAAATTACAAAAATGCAAGAAGCATTATTCGGAGATTGGAAAGAGACGAGCTTCTGGAGGAAGTGCTGAAGTTCTACCTTGAAAGCAATAATAATACTGTGGAATAAATATTATTAAGATTTTAAGGCACTCTAAATTAAAGGAGTGCCTATTAATTTTTCCTGAAATATTTTTATGTGCGGCGGCGGATAAGGAAAGGGATTTTTATTATTTTTTGCGGCGCTGTAAGGCGGTGGAGGTTAAAGTTGAGAGTATTGGGCATAGATTACGGAGATTCCAGGATAGGCGTTGCTGTCAGCGACCCTATGGGCTGGACTGCACAGGGGCTTGAGACGGTAAAGAGCAAGGATGGCCTGAGGAAGGCAATTGAGAGGCTGATGGAGATAATAAAGCAGTACGAAGTCAAAGATATTGTGATAGGTTATCCACTTAACATGAATGGAACAGCAGGTCCACGGGCAGAACGCACCGAAGCGTTTATAAAGAAACTGCTGGAACTGGGTGATTTCAACATTGTCAAATGGGATGAAAGGCTTACAACGGTATCGGCCCACAGGGCGATGAATGAGCTTGGGATCAAGGCCTCAAACAAAAAGAATATTGTCGATACCATGTCTGCCGTATTCATTCTCCAGGGATATTTGGACAGACAGAGCAGGAATAACATATAAAACTTATTGTTGGAAATCCTTTATAAGTGTGATATTATTAAAGCAATAATTTTAGTGTAAAAATATTGAAATTATTGTTTGATAAATAGTAATAAAATAATAAATTCGATTGGTTTCAGGAGGAAATAGATTATGAGCAATATGGATGAAGAAAGAGACGACATTGTAATATTGGTAGGAGAAGACGGAGAAGAAGTGGAGTTTGAACATATCGATACCATTGAGATGAACGGAAATGAATATGTAGTTCTTCTGCCGGTGGAAGACCAGGAGAATGAAGAAGCTGATGAAGTGGTTATCCTCAAGGTCGACCACGGTGATGACGGAGAGGATTCCTTCGTAACTGTTGATGATGAAGATGAATTAAATAATGTATTCGAGGAATTTAAAACAAGAATGGAAGAAGAATACGACTTCGAGGAATAAGCTTGCCAACAGGCCTCCAAATGGGTGAATATGCATCGTTTGGAGGTTTTTAGTTATATATTGGATCACAAAACTCAATTCTATTAAAAAATTTCCATACAAAATTAAAACAGACTACATGCAAAATAAGTATTATGTACCTTATCTATAATTTGATATATTTTTAACAGGTTTATTGAATAATTCAACTTTATTTGTTATAATATTAACGAATATTGTTAATATTATAACAATTTAAATTAATACATTTTTTAGAGGGGGTCAAAATTAATGAGTGCAAATGAGTGCTGCTGCGGATGTGCAGACGAAACCAGCTTGAAACTCACAGAAATCATTGCAAAATACAAAGAGACCAGAGGTGCTCTTATCCCTGTTTTGCACGAAGCTCAAGAGGTATACGGCTATCTGCCGGAGAAGGTATTGAAAACAATCTCCGACGAATTGAACGTACCGCTTGCTGAGATTTACGGTGTTGTAACTTTCTATACTCAATTCTCATTAAATCCAAAAGGACGTTTTAAAATCAATGTTTGTATGGGTACTGCCTGCTACGTGAAAGGTTCGGGGGACATTCTTGAAAAGTTCAGGGAGAAACTCGGCATAGACGTAGGACAATGCACTGAAGATGGGAAATTCTCATTGGATGCATGCAGGTGTATTGGTGCCTGCGGTCTTGCTCCTGTAATCATGATTAATGACGATGTCCATGGAAGACTGGTTCCTGACGATGTAGCCGGGATACTGGAACAATATAAAGACTTATAAAACCGGAGCTACATATGAGAGACTTATCACTTCATATTCTTGATATAGTACAAAATTCTATAAAGGCAAAAGCATCAGAAATCTCAATAATATTAAAACACGAATACATTTCATTACTTGGTAAAAATATTCTGAAACTCATAATAACAGACAATGGCACAGGAATGGAGTACGAACTGCTGAACAGGGTTGAAGATCCTTTTATGACAACACGGACTTCCCGCAAAGTAGGACTGGGAATACCGCTGTTAAAGGAATCTGCCTTAAAATGTGACGGTGAATTCAAATTAAGTTCTCAAAAGGATGCAGGAACGGAGATTACAGCCGCCTTTCCAATTGACCACATCGACAGGCTTCCTGTGGGTGATGTGGGTGAGACCATGATTACCTTGATATCATCAAATCCGGAAATACGCTTCATGTTGTTTTTGGAAGGTGAAAAGGGAAGCTTCGGGCTGGATACCCGGGAGGTTGCTGAATCACTTAAGGGTGTGATTATTACGGAATATGCAGTTATAAACTGGTTGAAAGAGTATATTGATGACGGCATAAAAAATATTTTCGGAGGTGTACTTAATGAAGTCAATTGCTGAATTGGATGAGATCAGAAGGAAAACACTTGAACAGATCTCGCTCAGATCAAATGAAAATGGTCTGAGGGTTATTGTCGGAATGGCTACCTGCGGTATTGCAGCGGGTGCAAGACCGGTGATGAAAGCTTTTATGGAAGAGATAAACAAAAGAAAGCTGCAAAATATTACCGTATCTATGACGGGGTGTATAGGTGCATGCCGGCTTGAACCCATAGTGGATATTATTGACAGCGAGGGAAATAAGACTACCTATGTGAAAATGACTGCTGAAAAGGCTGAAAGAGTTGTATTGGAGCACATTGTAAACGGCAAGGTATGTTCTGAGCTTACTATTGGAGCTGAAGAGTCCAAAAAATAATTATGGAGGTTGAAATTATGCAATTATATAGAGCACATGTGCTGGTCTGTGCAGGTACGGGGTGTACTTCCTCCAACTCCTTGAAAATCATGGAGGAAATGGAGACCCTGCTCAAGGATAACAGCCTGGAAAGTGAGATAAAAATTGTCAAGACAGGCTGCTTCGGTCTGTGTGCCGAAGGTCCCATCGTTGTGGTGTATCCTGAAGGCGCCATGTACACCAGGGTTGGAGTTGCAGATGTCAAAGATATAGTTGAAGAGCATCTGCTCAAGGGCAGGATTGTCAAGAGATTGCTTGCAGGGGAAAAGGAAGCGGAGGATATTTCAAAAGCACTTGAAAGTGTTGATTTCTTTAAGAGGCAGCACCGCATAGCACTGAGGAACTGCGGGCGTATAAATCCTGAAAATATCGATGAATACATAGCTTTCGACGGATACAGGGCGCTTGAAAAGGTATTGACCGGAATGACTCCCAAGGCGGTCATTGACACCATAAAAAGATCAGGTTTGCGCGGAAGAGGGGGCGGAGGCTTTCCGACGGGTATAAAGTGGGAATTTGCCGCAAAGCAGGTCTCGGATCAGAAGTATGTCTGTTGTAACGCCGACGAAGGCGATCCCGGCGCATTCATGGACAGAAGCGTACTTGAGGGGGACCCTCATTCGCTCATAGAAGCCATGTCAATTGCAGGATATGCCATAGGCGCAACTGAGGGCTTCATATACGTCAGAGCGGAATATCCCATAGCTGTAAAAAGACTGCAAATAGCCATCGGACAGGCAAAAGAATACGGAATACTTGGGGACAACGTACTCGGTACCGGCCATAAGTTTGATCTTGAAATAAGACTTGGAGCGGGAGCTTTTGTTTGCGGTGAGGAAACCGCATTGATGACTTCCATTGAAGGGCACAGAGGGGAACCGAGGCCAAGACCTCCTTTTCCTGCTGTTAAGGGATTGTGGCAGAAACCTACCATACTTAACAATGTGGAAACCTATGCGAACATTCCTGTAATAATTCTTGAAGGCGCCGAATGGTTTGCAAGCATCGGAACGGAAAAGAGCAAGGGGACAAAGGTTTTTGCACTGGGCGGAAAAATCAACAATACCGGTCTTGTGGAAGTTCCGATGGGAACTACCCTGAGAGAGGTTGTTTATGATATAGGAGGAGGTATTCCAAAGGGCAAAAAGTTTAAAGCTGCCCAGACAGGAGGACCTTCGGGCGGATGTATCCCCGTATCCCATCTGGATACACCCATAGACTATGATTCTCTGATAGCTCTTGGTTCAATGATGGGCTCCGGGGGTCTTATAGTTATGGATGAAGACAACTGTATGGTTGACATAGCTAAATTCTTCCTCGAGTTCACTGTGGACGAGTCCTGCGGTAAATGTCCGCCTTGCAGGATAGGTACAAAGCGCATGCATGAAATACTTGAAAGAATAACCGAAGGAAAAGGTGAGGACGGCGATATTGAAAAGCTTGAGCTTCTGGCTAAAAATATCAAGGCTTCGGCACTTTGCGGTCTGGGACAGACTGCTCCAAACCCCATACTGAGCACTTTGAAATATTTCAGAGATGAGTATGAAGCCCATGTGTATCAGAAGAAATGTCCTTCCGGGGTTTGCAAATCCATGCTGCAATACACCATAGACGCCGCCAGATGCAAGAGCTGCGGTCTGTGTACAAAAGTCTGTCCAATGAACTGCATAAGCGGAGAAAAGAAGGTTCCGTATGTGATAGACCAGAGCAAATGCGCAAAATGCGGTGCTTGTATGGAAAAATGTCCATTCAAGGCCATAGCGAAAATATGAGGGGAGGAGAGTGCGATATGTCAATGGTTAATATAACAATAGACGGCAAAAAACTGCAGGTTGAAAAGGATATGACTATTTTAGAGGCAGCGAGGCAGGCCAACATTAAAATACCAACACTTTGCTTCCTGAAGGACATTAACGAAATAGGCGCATGCAGGATGTGCGTCGTTGAAATAAAGGGGGCAAGGGCACTTCAGGCAGCATGTGTTTATCCTGTGGCCGAGGGACTTGAAATATACACCCAGAGTCCAAATGTAAGAGAAGCAAGAAAAGTAACCCTGGAATTGATTTTATCCAATCATGACAAGAAGTGTCTCACCTGTGTCAGAAACAGGAACTGTGAGCTTCAGACCCTGTCGGAGGAATTGAATATCAACGAACTTAGATTTGAGGGCGAGAGCACGGATATGCCTCTGGACAATTTTTCACCTTCAATAGTAAGAGATCCCAATAAATGCATACTTTGCAGACGTTGTGTAAGCGTGTGCAGGAATGTTCAGACCGTATCGGTCATAAGTGCTGCCGAAAGGGGTTTCAAGTCGGTCATTTCCTGTGCTTTTGACAAATCCCTGGCTGATGTGCCCTGCACCATGTGCGGACAATGTATAAGTGTCTGTCCCGTAGGTGCCTTGAAGGAAAGGGATGATACCGGCAGAGTCTGGGAGGCGCTGGCAGATCCCGAACTCCATGTGGTGGTTCAGACTGCTCCTGCCGTAAGGGTGGCAATTGGAGAAGAATTCGGTTTGCCCATCGGCTCCAGAGTCACTGGGAAAATGGTTTCGGCGTTGAGCCGTCTGGGCTTTGCAAAGGTCTTTGACACCGATACAGCTGCCGATCTCACAATCATGGAGGAAGGCACCGAACTGCTGAACAGGATCAGGAACGGGGGAAAACTTCCGGTCATAACTTCCTGCAGCCCCGGATGGATCAAATTCTGCGAGCACAATTATCCTGAATTTCTGGATAACCTGTCCTCCTGCAAATCGCCCCATGAAATGTTTGGAGCTGTTCTGAAAACCTATTATGCAGAAAAAACGGGTATTGATCCCGCTAAAATATTTGTTGTTTCAATCATGCCGTGTACCGCAAAGAAGTTCGAGGCTCAAAGGCCGGAATTGTCGGCGGCAGGCTTTGCTGATGTAGATGTTGTACTCACTACCAGAGAGCTTGCAAAAATGATAAAGGAAGCGGGAATAGACTTTAACAGTCTGGAAGACGGCCAGTTTGATGATCCCATGGGTGAAGCAACAGGTGCAGGGGTTATTTTCGGAGCCACCGGCGGCGTAATGGAAGCAGCCCTGCGTACAGTGGCCGAAATCGTATCGGGAAAATCCTTTGATCTTGTGGAGTATGCTGCTGTCAGGGGAATTGAAGGCATCAAGGAAGCTACCATAGAGATAGGCGGCATGAAGGTGAGAGCCGCCGTTGCAAATGGTCTGGGCAATGCGAGAAAGCTGCTGGACAGTATCAAGGCAGGAGAGGCACAGTATGATTTTGTTGAGATCATGGCTTGCCCCGGCGGATGTGTCAATGGCGGCGGACAGCCCATCCAGCCTTCATCTGTCAGAAGCTGGACCGACCTCAGAGCTGAAAGGGCGAAGGCAATATACAGGGAGGATGAGAGCCTCACCATTAGAAAGTCCCATGAGAACCCAATCGTACAGGAAATGTATGAAAAATACTTCGGTGAGCCCGGAAGCCATAAGGCCCATAAGGTACTGCACACACACTATGTACGGAGAGAAAATTATCCTGAAATGACAAATAAATAATTAACTTATTGGTTATTATAAGTCCTGAGTTTCAATTTGATGAATTGAAGCCCGGGACTTATTTTTTGTCAATAAAAATTTTTACACAAACTTTACACCAGTATAATTTGAAATCATAACAAGCCGGTTATTCTGTAATTAAAGAATATAATATTGCACAGGAGCGATGACATATGCCTAGTATAGCTGCTCATTATTATTTCGGACAGGAAATATTAAAAAAGATAAATAGGGATAATTCTGAAATAGGTGAATTTATTCATAATTACAGGGCTGTATTCAATCTGGGCTTGCAGGGACCCGATCTGTTATTTTATTATAAGCCGTATATGAATAACAAAATAAATGTACTGGGGGAGGAGATCCATTTCCGGCCTGCCAGAGACCTGGTTGACAGTGCAGCTGTAAATATCAGACAGGAAAAAAGCAATGCCGCACTTGGGTATCTGATGGGGCTGGCCTGCCACTTTGTACTGGACAGCGGCCTGCACGGGGAAATAACCCAATATGCCCCTGATATAAGAGAGCATCTTCTGCTGGAAGCCGAGATGGACAGGCAAATCATTGAAGGGAATTACAGCAGCAAGCCTCACGCTTTTAACAGATATCAGCTGGTGAAATCAACCAATAAAAAATGGGATTTTCTGAAACTGGTCTATCCGCAAATTGAAGCCAGGCATTTAAAAGAGTGTGTGAACAGTATGGGCTTCTATCTGATGATATTGTTTTGCAGGTGGGATATCAAGAAAAAGTTGCTTGTGTTTGCAGAAGGCCTTTCGGGCAAAAAAGGTCCTTTCACCGCTCTGATAGTGGACAGCAAGGAAAACAAGCATTTTCAGCCATATGCCAAAAAATTGTGCTGTGATATGAAGGACATGGTTTCAGATGGTTTACTTGCGGTTGAGAATATATATGAAACCACAAGGTACAATGCACCGTTGAATTGTATGTTCAACCGGAATTTCGGATGACAAATCAAAAGAATAAAAGTTCATGCTGCCGGTATTGCTGAAAAGCTTACCGGCTTTTTTATATCCAAATGGCCGTATCCTGCCGGTGCAAAAAATAGTCCATATTTTATTTGTGAAATCTGAATATAATTGCTGTTCAATTCGGGATACAATAAAGACAAATCAACAAATGAACAGGGGGAAACAGAATGAAATACGGAAAGAAGCTATTGACAATGAGTCTGGCGGTTATGATGTCCATGGCATTTGTTCTGACAGGCTGCGGAGAAGAAAAGCCTGCCGAAAGCGGCAGCAGTACTTCAACGGATACGACTTCGGCTCCAAAGAAAAATGTTACATTGAGTATTGTTATGGCAAAGGGCTGGGAAAAGCCTGCAATGCATGAACTGTTCCAGAAGTATACCGACAAGACAGGCGTACAATTTGATGTTCAGGTATTGCCTGATGACAAAGCCTCTGAAATCATTAAAACCAAATTTGCAACAAATGAGTTCCCGGATATTATGGTTAATTCAGCGTCGGTACTGGAACTGAACTATATGATGCCTGAACAAAAGCTGGTGGACCTCACCAATGAACCATGGGTGGACAAGCTCATCAATAAGGAAGATTTTATGGCTGAGGGCAAGGTGTGGGGACTTCCGCTCTGGGGTCAGGATTTATGGGGCTTTGCAGTTAATACCGAGGTATTCCAGAAATACAATATTCCCATTCCGACCAGTAAAGATGAGCTGTTGAAAGCCTTTGACACTTTAAAGCAAAACAATATACAGCCATTGTATCTGGGAAGCAAAGATCCCTGGATGGTAGGGCAGATGACCAGCGGTTCGCTGTGGGCGGCCATACAGAAAGATCCCGAACTTCCGAAAAAGCTGGAGACCAATCAGGCAAAATACTCTGAAATACCGGGTTTTGTAAGCTGTCTTGCAGATTTGAAAAGCTTTAACGACAAGGGCTATCTCGGACCGAATACCATGGCAAACACCTGGGACGGACAGTTTGCAGCTTTTGCCGAGGGCAAGGCGGGCGTAGGTGTAGGATTGACTTCCTGGGTTAATGAAATTGAGAAAAAATATCCGGGAACAGCTGATAAAATAGAGTTTATTCCGTTTTATATAGGGGATAACACAACAATCTTTGCAGGAACAAGCGGACAGTGGTATATACCTAAAACAGGCAAAAATGTTGATATTGTAAAGGATTTCTTTAATTTTGCCGCAGAGCAGGATAATTTAAATGCATATTACAGCAATTTGCAGTCCATATCTCCCTTCAAGGATGTTAAGGCACAAATTCCAAGTGCCGCACAAAAGCTTTCAGACAAAATCAACAGCGGGGAATATTTGACTCACCGTTCACACAATTCATTGGTGAAGGGGCAGGACTATGACGGTCTTTGCAAGCTGGGACAGGAAGTTATCATAGGTGGAAAAACACCTGAAGCTGCTGCAAAGGAATACGATACCATGAGGGCAAAAATTGCAAAATCCATTGGATTGGAAGGGTTTTAACAAGTCAGAGATTGTTTAGGATTTTCACACGGGGATAAGGTCAATGGATTTTACGGTACCTGTAAAATTGTCGGCTTTATCCCCGATGTTCAATAACGTATATTTTTCAGAGCATCAGGAAATTGAGGTGTATGACAATGAATATGAAAAAGACTTATCCCAACTATTTTTGGATAGTACCTTTTGCCATTTACACAATTCTTTTTATTTTACCGGGCCTTTTGGGGCTCATATATTCCTTTACCAACTGGACTATTTATTCCTCTACCAAGTCTTTTGCTGGACTGGAGAATTACACCAACCTGTTGAATGACAGTTTATTCAAAACAGGTTTAAAAAATACTCTGCTTTTTGCGCTTATCACTACCGTGTTTAAAAATGTATTTGGTTTTGCGCTGGCTCTTGCGCTCAATACAAAGCTTAAGACCAAAAATCTGCTCAGGACGGTTTACTTTCTGCCCATGGTTTTAAGTACCCTTATAGTGGGTATTATTTTCAAATCTATTTTTATGCCCGATACCGGGCTGCTTAATGTATTTTTCTCATTTTTCAGCACAAACCTTTCGTCTACCGATTGGCTGGGGAATCCCGCATATGCCATGTGGATGGTAATACTTGTTGAAATATGGAGGGGTACGGGTTATTGCATGGTAATCTTTTTAGCCGGACTTCAGGTAATTTCAAAGGATTACTATGAGTCTGCAACAATTGACGGAGCAAACAACTGGCAGCAGTTTAAAAGTATCACTCTGCCGATGATGATACCTTCATTAAATGTAAATATTCTGCTCAGTATTATTAACGGGCTTAAGGTTTTTGATATTGTCATTGCACTTACCGGAGGAGGCCCAGGCCTTTCCACTGAAGTGCTTAGTACGGGGATTTACAAATATATGGGCAACGGGGCACTTGCTACCGGAGGTGCGGCCAATATAGTACTTACACTGTTTGTTGTAGCTGTATTTGCAGTCATCAACGGTGTGTTCTCAAAACTGGAGGTGGAAAGATGAACAGGCAAAAACGCTTTTTTCAAGGTTTGGCACTGGTGGGGCTTTGGGCACTGAGTCTGTTGATTTTACTGCCTTTGCTGCTGGTGGTCATAAATTCCTTCAAGTCGTCGGCCGAAGCAGATGCCATGAATCTGCTGCTGCCTAAAAGCTTTATGGTGGAAAACTTTAAAACGGTTTTGACAACGGGCTCGGTGTTCCGCTCTCTCATGAACAGCGCTTTAATTACCGGAGCAGCAGTGCTTTTGTCCGTGATCCTGGGTTCAATGGCCGCATTTGTATTCAACCGCAGGCGTTCCTCACTGAACCGGACTGTCTATAACTATTTCCTGCTGGGCCTTGTCATTCCGGTACAGATAATCACCCTGATAGAGATATTGAAATATTTCCATATGATGAATAGTTATCAGGGCATTATTTTAGTTTATGTGGCAATATTCACGCCTTTGACGATTTTTCTCACCTACGGCGCGGTGTCGTCCATTCCCCGGGAACTGGATGAAGCTGCAATCGTGGATGGCTGCGGGGCACTGAGGCTGTTCTTTAAAATACTTTTTCCTTTGCTGACACCGGTGATTATCACTTCCTGTATCACGCAGTTTATGTTTATCTGGAATGATTTCCAGTACCCTTTGTACCTGCTTTCAGATACTAAGAAATGGACGCTTGTACTGGGGATTTACGGGTTTATAGGCCAATATTCCTCTGACTGGAATCTGGTTTGCGCACATATACTGATGTCGAGCCTGCCTGTTGTAATCATCTATTTGTCGGGACAAAAATATATTATTTCAGGAATGGTTTCAGGTGCGGTGAAAGGCTGACAGATGCAAAGCTGTTACAGGCATACGATTGGATATATAAGTATTACTGCTGGTATAATTGTGTATGATAATATAAATATCTGTCGGATTCGGAGGTTTGGGCTTTGCTGAAAAATGTAAGTTATCTTACGAAACTGCTGTTGGCATATTCTACAATAATAGGTCTTTTGTTTCTGATATTCATAAGTATTTATTATGAGGTTCAGGTCAAAAATTTGAAAAAATCCTCCCAGGATAATTTGATTCAGATGACTTCCAGGGTTTCGGACCAGTTTAAGGGAGTGCTGGACGAAATGAGCCGTATATCGCGCGGGGTTGCCATCAGCAGTGAAGTCCAGGCTGCAATGAATGAAATTGCCCAGGATAATGCACCGGAAAATTATTTTTATTTCCATCCCCAGGGAAAAAGCAGGATACAGGATGTTATTATCGGTCTTAACGGTACGTATTTCAATAACCGGAGTTTTAACGTAATATCAAAGAACTACGACTATGTGGGCGTGGACATTTATAACGGTGTAACACTGGACAAGAAAGCTCTTTCACGGATTACCTGGATCCGTTACGTACTTGAAAACAATATAAGCAAATATATTTCACCTGTCTCTGAGGATATGTACGGAAGATCCCGGAATGAAACCTTTTCCTTCGTACGGCTGATTCAAAATGAATATAAAACCTATGGAGTAATTGATGTTCAGTTTGAAAAAACCTACCTGGATAAAATATTTACCATGGAGCTGTCGGGCTATCCGGTGCATACGGTAGTGGTGAAGGACGACAATACAATGTTTTATTCAACCGGCGGTGCCCCGGCCGGAGCTATGGAACCGCTGGTCCGGAATTGTGAGGTGGGGCCGGGCAGCCAGACCATACAGTCAATGTCCCTGGACGGGAAAAAGTATATCGTTTGCTCCACTTTGCTCAATGATTATGATATGAAGCTTTATTTACTGGTCAATACCGAGCATTATCTGGCTTCTGTCAACAATACAACTACGGTTTTTGTAATATGTGCCGTTACCATCCTTGCAGCCTTGCTGCTGATTGTCTACGGGGTGACGCAAAGCCTTTACAAGCCCATCCGACAACTGCGTGACAATGTGAGCCGCATTGATTATGCCACTATTTCGGTGGATTTGCAGGTAGCCGATACCAACAATGAGGTAACCCAGCTCACCCATGCTTTTGAAAAAATGCTGGAGGATATACGGCATGCGACAGGGGAATTGATGCAGCTCCGCACCAGGGAAATCCAGGCTTATTATAAAATGCTCCAGGCTCAGATAAATCCTCACTTTATGCACAATATCCTGGCGGTTATCGGAATGATGGGCAGGCAAAAAAATGCGCCTGAGATCATGGACATGTGTTCTGCTCTTACCAGAATGCTGAGCTACTCTACAGATACGACCCAGTCAACCGTGACCATACAGCAGGAGCTGGAACATGTGTCCAATTATCTGAAATTAATGAAATACAGGTATCTTGATTATCTTGAGTACACACTGGAGATTGATGAATGCTTAAAACAGGTGACTATTCCCAAATTTGTACTCCAGCCCATTGCCGAAAACTGCTTTCAGCACAGCCTGCAGGATGCTGAACCTCCATACAGGATCATAATCAGGGGAAGTATTGATGAAAATGGCTGGAATATCGCCATAGAGGATAATGGAAGGGGTTTTACAGAAGGTGCCATTGCCCGGTTAAAGGAACAATTTGAGACGGTAAACCGTGAAATTGACGAGGGAATGTTTTCCTCCGATTTCCAGATCGGCGGACTGGCTCTTATAAACACATACGGCAGATTACGCCTGTATTCAAATGGGAAGATACGGCTTGATTTAAGCAATACCCCAGACGGAGGATCCAGAGTGGTAATTTCATTTGAGGGAGAGTGATAACTATGTCAAGACTGCTTATTGTTGAAGACGAACCGGCTATTCAGAACGGGATTATGGCTATGATCCCGGACCTGAATCTTCCCTTGCAGATTGTGGGGGCCTGCTTCAACGGAAAAAGCGCGCTGGAAAGTCTGGAAACACTTAAACCCGATATTGTGCTTACCGATATAAAAATGCCGGGTATGAACGGTCTGGAGCTGATTCAAAAGTCCCGTGAAGTTATGCCGTCCATAGAATATATTATTCTAAGCGGGTATAGTGATTTTGAGTATGTAAGGACGGCCATGCAGTACGGTGTCAATGATTATATATTGAAGCCTTTTACCTATCAGGAATTCCGGGAGGTAATGAAAAAGGTATGCGAAAAAGTTGAAAATAAAAAAATGTACAATTACAGGCGGTATATACAGGAACTGTTGTTTAATAATCATCCTGAGAAAAATAAAGAAGCGGAGGTACCTGGAAAATACTGCTGCCATTATCTGGCGCTCCTGTGCCTGGGAGCCTTTTCGGTGCGTTCGGTGGATTTTATAACACCTGACTATACAGTTTGGAATGCGCCGGAAATCGAAAAGCGGATCAATGATAAAATGGGACAGAGCGGACAATGCTGTGTCCTTGATGCCAAGGTGACCAATGAGAAGATTGTTTTCATCTCTGTCACCGATGAGAGCGTAATGCATGTAAAAAGGTTTGTCAATGAGGCAAGCAATTATGCAAAGGAACTGGATATGCCGCTGACAATTGCCCTGAGCAACCCTTTTGAAGATATTGAACAGCTCAATAAAATCCATCATGAGGCCAGAATAAATCTCAGCAACCGTATCGTGCTTGGGAAAAGCAGTGTGATCATACCAGAGGATACCGCACCGATTGAAAATTATGTTGCTATCAACAGCCAGCAGCGTAAAAGCATCCATGAATTGCTGGGCAACGAAAACCTTGCCGGTGTGATAGATCAGTTTTTGCTGCTGGCCGAAGAATGGAAGAAAGCCAGGCTGCCGCAAGTGATCTGCGAATTCAGCGCCAAATATCTGGTTTCTGAAATATATAACCGGTATGATTTTCTTCAGAAGTTGTATCTGCTGGAGGATTTGCTTTCAAAGGTGGAACAGGTTGTTTGTTCATCGGCCGGCTTCGGGGATTTCAAGGAAGGCATTGCAGGCCTTATGCGGGATATTGAGGAAGATGTGGTGAGATCCAAGGTGAATCTTAATGTGCATGAAGTGGTTGAACGGATTTACCAGTATATATGCCAGCATTATACCGAGGCTGTTTCTTTTGAACAGTTGTCAAGAAAATTCGGATACCATGCAAGTTATATTTCAAACACTTTTACAGGAATCAAGGGGATATCCCCAATGAAACTGATGACCAATCTACGGATCGCAAAGGCAAGGGAAATGCTTGCGGATTCCAAATGGCCCCTGAAGGAAATTGCCGCAATGACGGGCTACAATGATGTGAACTATTTCAGCAGGATATTTAAAGAGGTGGTGGGGGTAAGCCCCAAGCAGTACAGAAAAAATATACGACAGGGGGATGTTGATAAAATATGAGTATTTTTTTTGGAGTGGATTATTATCCTGAACATTGGCCCAGGGAGCGTTGGGAAACAGATGCCTCCATGATGCGGGAGATGGGACTGCAGGTGGCCCGGCTGGGAGAGTTCTCCTGGGCCAGGTTTGAACCCCGCATGGGCGAATTTCATTTTGAGTGGCTGGATGAAGCAATTGAGATCCTCGGAAAAAACGGGATCAGCACTGTACTTGGTACACCCACGGCGGCACCGCCTGCCTGGATAATCGAACAAAATCCTGAAATACTTCCGGTGGATTCCGACGGCCTGGTAAAAAGCTTCGGAGGCAGGCATCATGACTGCCAGAGCAATCCGGCCTACAGGGAGCATGTCGGCCGCCTTGTAACTGCCATGGCCGGGCACTATAGGGACAATCCGGATGTAATTGGCTGGCAGATTGACAATGAGCTGGGAAACAGCCATGAGAACCTGTGCATGTGTGATTCCTGCAAGGCGCATTTTCAGCAGTGGCTGAAAAAGAAATATAAAAATGTTGAAACACTGAACAGGGAATGGGGAACCTGTTTCTGGAGCCAGGACTATGACAAATTCGAGCAGGTACCGGTTCCCAGAAAGACACCCACAGCCCATAATCCTTCTCTTTTACTGGACTGGAAGCGCTTTTGCTCGGATTTGATAGTGGATTTCCAGGATTTCCAGGTAGATATTATCAGGGAAATATGTCCACACCATTTTATAACCCATAATATGATGGGCTTATATGATAAAACCAATTATTTCGATTTGGGCAGGAACCTTGATTTTGCCTCAAACGACCAGTACCCTACAGGATATTATTTTGAAAGCGGAGAAGGACAGCCGGATTTTGAGATTTCGGCATGTCTGGATTTCATCAGGGGAGTAAAGAAGAAGAATTTCTGGATGATGGAACTGGAAGCAGGCCCTACCGGCGGTGCCATTATAGGCAGAACGCCGCGTCCCGGCCAGCTCAGACTGTGGACCATGCACTGTGTGGCGCACGGAGCCGATACCATAGTCTACTTCAGGTGGAGAACCTGTACTGTGGGAACCGAGCAGTACTGGCATGGGATTTTGCCTCACAGTGGTATTCCGGGCAGACGGTATGAGGAATTAAAAAAGACTATTGCAGAAATGGTTCCTGTCATGGAGGATATCCATGGAGTGGTAACAAAAGCCCAGGTGGCTGTCCTCTTTTCCTATGATCAGGACTGGGCCTTTCAAATACAGCCTCATCACCCTGAACTTAGTTATGTTGACCAGATAAAAAAATATTATGACGGGTTTTACAAACGCAATGTTCTCATGGATTTTATAAGCGAAAAGGATGATTTTTCAGCTTACAGGTTGGTGATAGCACCACTGCAGATTCTCATGACACCTGAGTTGGAGGAAAAATTTGAAAATTATGTGTCCAACGGCGGAAATCTAGTGCTTACAATGCGGACAGGCGTAAAGAACATCAACAGTGTATGTGAGCTGGACAGGGAACTGCCGGGGAATTTGGGCAGGCTTAGCGGCCTTGTCATAAGGGATTATGACTGCCTTCTGGATATGGAGGTTGAAGTTGAATGGAAAAATGGCAGAGAGAGGGGAAAAGCCCGGAAATGGTGTGACATTGTCACGCTGAAAGGGGCGGAAGTGCTTGCGGAGTATAAGGAAGAATTCTATAAGGATACCCCTGCCATTACTGTAAACGGTTTTGGCAAAGGCAAAGCTTTCTACATTGCCACAGAGCCGGATGGACCTCTGATGGACAGACTGGCGGATTATCTGATATCGGAGCTGTCCCTTCCAAACTGGGGCGCTTCACCCGATGGTGTGGAGCTCACTGTAAGGAACGGCAGAAAAAACGACTATATGTTTGCCATAAATCATACGAATAAGGCCCAAAGCCTTAAAATAGATCAGACCTGGAGGCCGGTCTCACCGGGTTGTCAGGGCATGGTCAGAGAGTACGGGGTAGAAATTTTTGCCCGGGCAGCCAGGGAGGATAAGAATGGACAATAAACTGCAGCAGATTTTAAAGAACCGTCAGGACAATTATATTTTTCCGTTTTTCTGGCAGCACGGGGAGGCTCCGGAGGTCCTTCTGGAGGAAATGAAGCGCATCCGTGAAAGCAATATTTCAGCTGTATGTGTGGAATCAAGGCCTCACCCGGATTTTGCCGGAGAGCACTGGTGGCGTGACATGGATCTCATTATGGAGGAGGCGCGCACCAATAATATGCAGGTATGGCTTCTGGATGACGACAGTTTTCCAACCGGCCATGCCAATGGAGTATTCTCAGGTGCCCATAAGAATTTGGCCAATCTTTTTCTGACAGAGTGGCATGCCGATGTGAACGGCCCCCTGGAAAAGAGTGCCATGCTGGTGGACGCCGTGCTTGGAGAAGGCGATGAACTCATAGCTGTAACGGCTTACCCCCGGACCAGCCCGGATACGGGGGATATTGATCTCAGGCAGGGTGTGGAGCTGACGGCGCAGGTGCGCAACGGATGGCTTCGCTGGGATGTACCCCGGGGGTTATGGAGGGTGTTTATAATATACGCCACCCACCATGGCGACGGAAAGAGGGATTATTTTAACATACTGGATTCACAATCGGTGGGCGTACTGATTGATCAGGTATACAGGCCCCATTACGAAAGGTACCGTGAGGATTTCGGCAAAACCTTTATGGGCTTTTTTTCCGACGAGCAGGAATTTGGCAATTTGCCGGGCTATGATTTTCAGGCACGGCTGGGAAAAGGCATGAAATTTATCCCCTGGAGCGGGGAACTGAGAGAGAGATTGAAGAAACGCTGGAAGGACGATTTCTCTATCTTTCTTGCGGCGCTGTGGTTTTATGCGGGACAGGCTACCGGTAAAATCCGGTATGCCTATATGGATGAAGTGACCCTTCAACTGGAGGCCGCATTTTCAAAGCAGATTCACCAGTGGTGCAGCCAGCGCGGCGTTTCACATATCGGACATATTATAGAGGACGACAATTCCCATGGAAGGCTGGGCTGCAGCACGGGACATTATTTTAGAAGTATTTCGGGAATGGGCATGGCCGGGATTGATGTGGTGCTGCTGCAGATCATGCCCGGGCTCACCCAGACCGTCCACCAATGGGTGGCGTCCGACAGGGACGGGGAATTCTTTCATTTCGGACTGGCAAAAATGGGCAGCTCCCTGGCCCACATAGATGCAAAAAAAGAAGGAAGGGCCATGTGTGAGATTTTTGGAGCATACGGCTGGCAGGAAGGCGTTTCCCTTATGAAATGGCTGGCTGATCACATGCTGTGCCGGGGCATCAACCACTTTGTTCCCCACGCTTTTTCTCCCAAGGCTTTTCCGGACCCCGACTGCCCGCCGCATTTTTATGCCGGGGGGAATCATCCGCAATACTGGCACTTTGGGGAACTGATGGCATATATGAACCGCATGAGCCATTTGCTTTCGGGAGGACGTTATCTGGCCGAAGTTGCGGTGCTGTACCATGCCGATGCCGAATGGGCGGGCGGTGCCATGCTGTTTCAGAAGCCCCTCAGAGCATTGATGGAGCATCAGATAGAATGTGATGTTGTTCCCAATGACCTGTTTGCAGAGCCTGAAAAATATGGTATGAAATTTGATACCCTGCTCCATGCGGGTACACAGGCCTACCGCGCTCTGGTGATTCCGTACTGTGAATATATTCCGCAGGCGGCGGCGCGTTTTGCAGGTGAGGCGGTACAAAATGGGTATCCCGTATTCCTGCTGGAGGGTGTGCCCCGGGCTGTTTGCGAGGACATACCCGATGAGGCTGAAGTTTTGAAGAAGCTGGCCGCCGTCCCGGTGGTTTCACTTGAAACGCTTGCCGGAATGGTGCAGGAAGCTATAGGGCCTGCAATAGAGACTGACGGAGTTTATCCCGATCTGCGTACCTATTCCTACCGGAATGACAGCGGGATTTGCATATACTTTTTCAATGAGAATACGGTAAATGCTGTAGATACTGTTGTAACAGCTGCATTTCAGGAATGTACGGGAAAGGTTCTGAGGCTTGACGGGTGGAAGAACAGGATATATACACTGTGCGAGGGAATTTCTGGAGGAAAGACATCTTTCCGGCTGCAACTGGCACCGGGGGAAGCAGCTGTTATCATTTTAACGGATGAAGCCCCGTATGCACCGCCCTTTACACCCGGAGACAGCTGTGAAAAACTGCAGGGTGCATGGAAGGTATTCTGTGCAGACGTGAGTGAATATCCTGATTTCAAGTGGCTGTGCGACATCGGGGAAGAGGAAGTTTTTCCGGATTTAACCGATTGGGCGGCCGAAGGTAAGTTCAACGGCATGGTGCGCTATGAAACTGTTTTGATTGAGAAGGCAGGGCCAAGGCAGGCTGTTCTTGCACTTGAGGGACTGCCGGATGCCGTGGAGGTTTTTGTCAACAGAAAGTCCTGTGGCAGGCGCATTGGTACTCCCTATGATTTCGAGCTGGTTCTGGAGCAGGGTGAAAATGTGATTGCAATTGAACTTTCAACTACACCGGTATGGCGGGCGGGAGATGCGTGGTCGGCTCTTGCGGTGCTGCCGCCCTTCGGGTTGCGGTCGCGGCCGCAGCTAAGGGTATAGGCCCGGCTTTACATTGGACTTTACCTCTATGTACAAACCTATGAATATGTACGACCTATGAAAATGTGCAACCTACGAAATGGAGAATATATATGAGCTTGAATCTTAATTCCAAACTGTGGTATCAAAGGCCTGCCCGGGCTTTTAAAGAGGCTCTTCCCCTGGGAAACGGGCATATGGGAGCCATGGTTTACGGCTCCTGCCCCGGGGAGCGTATTAGCCTTAATTCGGATACATTATGGTCCGGAGTGCCCGGAGTAAAAGAGGTTCCCGTAGCAGCCGGGCAATTGTCCGGCGTACGCAGTCTCATTTTCAACGGGAAGTACCATGAAGCGGAGAAGCTGATGGAGCAGGATATGCTGGGCTGCTGGAATGAATCCTATATGCCTTTGGGAACGCTGCACATCAGTTATAATGATGTGGCGGATTTCACTGAATACCGCAGGGAGCTGGACCTGGAGACAGCCGTAGCTTCGGCATCTTTTCAGGCCCACGGGAGTTTGATAAGCAGTGAGGTTTTTGTCTCTTATCCTGCAAATGTCATGGCTGTCAGAATCGTCAGCCCATCGGCTCAAAGGCTCAATCTGACGGTGGGACTGGAGAGCCGGCTGCAGTGCAGAGTGGGTGAGAATGGTGAAGATGGCCTGGTACTGTATGGAAATGCTCCGTCCCATGTGGAACCCAATTATGTCAGTAGCCGGAATCCTGTTGTATATGATACTGAAAGCCCGGGGATGAGATTTCATATTCATTTGAAGGCGGCTGTGGACCATGGGAAAGTGAGTGCAAAAGAAGGAAAAATAACTATAGAGAATGCAAGCGAAGTCTTGCTGCTGCTGAGTACGGCCAACGGATACAGGGGTTATGACAGCCCCTTGGAAGTTAATGACCGGGTTTTGGAATCTTGTTGCAGAGAGCGGATAACAGCTTCGGAGAAAAAGGGATACCTTGTTCTTAAGGAAGAGCATATTGCAGATCATCGCAGTCTATACGGCCGTGTTGGTTTACAGCTGGGAGATGAGGAAAGAGCCATGCTACCCACCGACGAGAGAATCCGGCGTTTTAAACGGGGGGAGAGGGACAACGGCTTGTTCAGCCTGCTCTTCAATTATGGAAGGTATCTTTTGACAGCAAGTTCGCGGGAAGGCTCCCAGCCCGCCAATCTCCAGGGAATCTGGAATGAGGACATGCGGCCGGCCTGGAGCAGCAACTGGACAACAAATATCAATGTGGAAATGAATTATTGGCCGGCAGGTGTCTGCAATCTGAGCGACTGTGAAGCCCCGCTCATTGATATGGTCAGGGAACTGAAGGACAGCGGAGTGAAAACGGCCGAGCTGACCAATCACTGCAGCGGTTTTGCGGTGAATCACAATGTGGATATCTGGAGGCAGACTGCTCCTGTTTCGGGTCTGGCAAAATATGCCTACTGGCCTATGGCGGGCGTATGGTTGTGTGCCAATTTATACGAACATTACCGTTTTACACGGGACAGTGAATACCTCATTGAAACCTGCTATCCGGTTATGAAAGGTGCGGCGCTGTTTTGTCTGGACTGGCTGGTAGAAGGTGAGGACGGAAAATTGCACACCTGTCCGTCCACTTCCCCGGAAAACAGCTTTTTTGATTCAGAGGGCCGACCCTGCAGTGTCAGCTATTCCTCCACCATGGATATGGCGTTGATAAAGGAACTGTTCGGCAATATTATAGAAGCAAATGAGCGTTTCCACATGGATGACGGATTTGCAGCGGTTTTAGCCCAAAAGCTGCCGCTGCTGCCCGGATTCAAAATCGGCAGATACGGTCAGCTCCAGGAGTGGATTGAGGATTTCAGGGAAGTGGATGCCGGTCACAGGCATTTTGCGCCGGTTGTTGCCTTCCACCCCTTTGCGCTGATAAACCAGAAGGATACGCCAGGGTTGGTACAGGCGGTGAAAAGGCTGATAGACAGGAGGCTGGAAAACAGCAGCGGTCACATCGGCTGGAATTGTGCATGGCTTATAGGGATTTTTGCAAGGCTGAGGGAGAGCGGAAAGGCATATGACTATTGCAGGCAGTTCATCACCCACGCCATGTATGACAATCTCTTCGGACTTCATCCTCCCCTGGGGGAAACAGAAGGTGAACTGGAGGTTTTCCAGATTGACGGCAATCTGGGAGCAGTGGCCGGCATAGCAGAAATGCTGCTGCAAAGCCACCTCAATGAGATTCTGCTCCTTCCTGCCCTGCCGGAGGAGTGGGACAAGGGTTCGGTTACCGGCCTGAAGGCAAGAGGGGGCTTTGAAGTGAATATTGAGTGGAGCTCCGGAAAACTGGTGCTGGCAAAAATCAAACCGGTAGAAACCGGCAGGGTAAAAGTAAGGTACGGGGAGACTTCCATTGAATTTGATGCAGAAGCCGGAATATGGTATGAGGTAGCAGGGAACCGGGACAGTTTAATCACCGGCTTTAAAATAAGCTAACCTCCAATGCAATCAAGAATTTACCTTTTCATTTAACAAAAAACTATTGCATTAAAGTGCACTCTAAGGTATACACTTTATTTATAACGCAGGGGTACAGGTAAAACAGTCCCCGCCGCCTGTTGGAGGCGGGGACTGCTATAACCCGGTTATAATCAGCTGAGACAGCTGATGCCGTCCATGGACGGCAATAAAAAAATGTATGGGTTGCTTGATACGTAACAAAATACATATACTCTACCTGGTAAAATTTTGACTCGCAGGACAAAAATAAGATTTATTACAGGAGGCATGATTATGCAGTACAGAAATTTCGGAAGTCTGGATTTTAAGGTATCTGCCCTTGGTTTCGGAGCAATGCGTTTACCCACCAGGGAAGTTGAAACAGCCGGCGACAAGCCGCAGAACAAAATTGATGAGGCTGAAGCAATAAGAATGATGCGCTATGCCATTGATAAGGGAGTTAATTATATTGATACGGCATATGTTTATCATGATGGCTTCAGCGAAATAGTAACGGGTAAGGCACTGAAAGACGGCTACAGGGAAAAAGTAAAACTGGCTACAAAATCCCCTACCTGGTTAATTAAAAAGCCTGAAGATTTTGACAGATTACTTGACGAGCAGCTTGAAAAACTTCAGACTGATCACATAGACTTTTATCTGCTTCATTCTCTTTCAAGGAATTCGTGGAATAACGTCATATTAAAGTTTGATATTATCAAAAGGGCTGAAGCCGCTAAAAAGGCCGGAAAAATCAAATATCTCGGGTTTTCCTTCCACGATGAAGGTTCAGCATTCATTGAAATAATAGATGGATACGATAAGTGGGACTTCTGCCAGATACAGTACAATTACCTCGACATTGAAAACCAGGCAGGTCAAAAAGGGTTAAAATATGCGGCGGAAAAAGGGATTGCAGTTGTAATAATGGAACCTCTTTTAGGCGGTAAATTGGCTAACCCTCCAAAAGATATCAAGGCCATTCTTGATGAGAACGGAAAAAATCAATCGGGAGCAGACTGGGCTTTGCAATGGCTCTGGAATCAGCCAGAGGTTTCGGTTGTATTAAGCGGTATGAGCACTATGCAGCAGGTTGAAGAAAATATTGTATCTGCCGGCAAATCCGGTGTCGGAACCTTGGACAAAACTGACCTGGACATTGTCTGTAAGGTAATAGACAGGTATGCTCAAAGGGCGGCCATACCGTGTACCGCATGTGCCTATTGCATGCCATGTCCCAATAATGTAAACATTCCAAAGAATTTTGCACTGTACAATGAGAGTGTAATTCATGAAGACTTAAAGGGAGCAAGATTTTCTTACAGCAATTTCTTCAACAAGGAGAATCACGCCAGCGAATGTGTTCAGTGCAGAGTCTGTGAAGAAAACTGTCCTCAGAAAATACCCATAAGCGAGTGGATGCCAAGGGTTCACGCTACACTGGGATAAGCTTGATTAAAAAAGCCTTATGTTAACATAAGGCTTTTTTTGTGCACAAAAATTTATTAGCAGTATTTGGCTTATATGGTATAATATTTAGTTATATACGGATACATGGCATATTTCCGTGAAAGCATATTAATAAAAAATTAATAAATTTACATTAAAAATGCTATATAATTGAAGGAGTATTTTCTTAAAATAGTCTGAAAGTAGAGTGTACATATGAATTTATTGAAAAGAATAATTACTATTACATTAACCGGGAGTCTAATATTTATGACAGCATCATGCACCTCAAAAACAAAGCCGGCGGACAGTACCCTGCCAACCAATGCAGGAGCCGGAGAAACAGGCCTCTCTTCAGCAGCCGGAAATGGGACGGCAAATTCCGAGGAATTAAGTGAAAATATACTTGTAAATCAGGTCGGTTATAAAATTGATGATAAAAAAATTGCAATCATAAAAGGCTTTGACAAAAAGTTCAAGGTAATAGAAACTGCAACCGGCAAGGCTGTTTTATCCAAGGATACAACCGGCAAGGTAAATGATGAATCCAGCGGTGATACCGTCTCCTATGCTGATTTTTCAGAGTTAAAAACCGTCGGCAGTTACTATATTTCGGTTGAAGGCCTTGGAAAATCCTACGACTTTAAAATAGGTGACGGTAATCTGTTTTCAAAAGTAAATGAGGCAATGGTAAAAGCCTTATATTATCAAAGGTGTGGAATGGCACTGGACTCAAAATATGCAGGGGAGTATGCCCATGCATCCTGCCATACAGGCAGGGCCAGGCTGTATGGGAACGAGGAAACCGAAATAGATGTCAGCGGCGGCTGGCATGATGCCGGGGATTACGGCAGATATGTGGTGCCTGCTGCCGTGACGGCTGCCGATCTTATGCTGGCCTATGAGTTTTATCCCCAAAGCTTTGAAAATAAATACAATATACCTGAGAGCACCAACAATATACCGGATATTTTGGATGAAGTAAAATACGGTCTGACATGGATGCTGAAAATGCAGGATAAGCAGACCGGCGGAGTGTACCACAAGGTTACCTCCAGAAACTTTCCCGATTTGACTGCCATGCCGGATACCGATGTGGATGAGCTTCTGGTCATGCCGGTATCAACCACTGCCACGGCAGATTTTGCTGCTGTAACAGCCATGGCTTCAAGAATATTTAAGGACTTTGACCCCTCTTTTTCGCAACAGTGCCGGATTGCTTCATTAAAGGCCTGGAACTGGCTGGAAACGAACAAGGATTTTGTTCAATACAAAAATCCTCAGGATGTTACGTCGGGAGAATACGGCGACAGCTCAGGCAAGGATGAAAAAGCCTGGGCGGCAGCCGAACTGCTTAGAGCAACAGGGGATAAAAAGTATAATGACTATTTTAAGGCAAACTACGGAACTGAGGGTTTTGGACTGGGGTGGCAGAATGTAAGCGGTTTTGCAGCCATATCATATTTGTTTTCAGATCAGAGTGCGATTGATTCCAAAAAGGCTGAAGAAATAAAAAAAGCGTGGCTTGAAAAAGCCGATATGTTCGTCAGTACTGCTGAAAAAGACGGCTACCTGCTGGCAATGCATAAAATGGAATACACCTGGGGAAGTAATATGAATGTGGCCAATCATGCCATACATTTATTAATTGCCGATAAATTGAGCAATAATGAAAAATACACAGAAACGGCAGCGAACTGCGTTCATTATTTCCTTGGCAGAAATACCATGAATCAAAGTTATATTACAGGCTACGGCAGTAAAAAGGTCATGCAGCCCCACCACAGACCATCGGTGGGAGACGGTGTGGCCGAACCGGTTCCGGGACTGCTGGTGGGAGGTCCCGATTCTGCGCTGGAGGACGATGTGTCCAGGTCAAAGCTGTCGGGAAAAGCTCCGGCACAGTGTTACATAGACGATATGAACTCCTATTCCTCTAATGAAGTTGCAACCTATTGGAATTCGGCTGCGATTTTTGTATTTTCATTTATGTCATCCAGGTAGATGCAGGGCTGATTAACCAATTAGCACAGCACATTAAATTAATATAGCTGATAGGAGGCGGTTTTTTTGGCTAAACAGATATGGAAGCCTTCCACCATGCTGAATCCGGTGCCTGTGGTCATGGTATCCTGTTCAGACAGTGATGGAAAACCTAATATTATTACTCTTGCGTGGGCGGGAACAATAAATTCCGATCCGCCCATGGTATCTATATCAGTGAGGAAACAAAGATATTCCTATGAATTGATTAAACAAAAAGGACAATTTGTTATAAATCTTCCCACGAGGAATCTGACTTTTGCTACAGATTTCTGCGGTGTAAAATCGGGGAAGGATGTTGATAAATTTGCAGAAATGAAGCTGACACCCGAAAGTGCTTCCAAAGTTGAGGTTCCATTAATAAGGGAATGTCCCGTAAATCTTGAGTGCGTGGTCAGGCAGGTTATGGAGCTGGGTTCACATGATTTGTTCCTGGCTGAAGTGGTAGCAACCAATGTGGACGAAAAGCTTCTGGACGAAAATGGGAAATTGGATCTTCATAAAGCGGAGCTTATATGCTATTCCCACGGAGAGTACTACCCTCTGGGGGCTTCTTTGGGCTATTTTGGATACTCTGTGACCAGGCGGAAGAACTTGAAAAGAAATCAGAATATTACAGCCGGTAAAAAGCCCTCGGTAAATTTGAAGTCAACAAATGGAAAACCCAGGCCGGTATCCGGAAAACATAAAGCAGCAGGAAAAAAGAAAAATAATCATTCAATATAATTAAGGTGGGGGAAATATGAGCAGGACCGAGGACAGAGCAAAACTATACGGGTTGTTGGGGGACTTGCCCGACAGGCGGGCTCCTGTGAATTCAAGGCTGATTTCCAGGGAGGAAAGAGAAAAATTCCATTTGGAAAATCTCATATTGGACCTGAACGGTATTGAGCCGGTACCCGCTTATTTTATAACTCCAAAAAAGGCAGGAGAAAAAACTCCCGTAGTAATATTCAATCATTCCCATGGAGGACATTATGATGTAGGCAGGCAGGAGCTGATAAACGGTGCACCCTACCTGAACAGGGCTTCATATGCAAATGACCTTGCCGAATGCGGTTTTTCGGTACTTTGCATAGATGAATGGGCTTTTGGAGATAGAAGGGGAAGAACTGAAACCGAGATATTCAAGGAAATGCTCTGGAAAGGGCGGGTAATGTGGGGAATGATGGTTTATGACAGCATGAGAGCCATTGACTACCTCTTTACAAGACCTGATGTGGATACCGGGCGTATTGCCACACTGGGTATGTCCATGGGCGGAAACAAGGCATGGTGGCTTTCGGCTGTGGATGAAAGGATCAAGGTATGCGTTGACATCTGCAGTATGACCGAGTATAACTCATTGATCGAAACCCAGGGCATTGACAAGCACGGTGTATATTATTATGTGCCCGGTCTGCTGAAATACTTTTCAACTGCCCGGATAAATGCTCTCATTTGCCCCAGACCCCACTTGAGCATGAATGGAATCTTTGACAGGATCACTCCTCATAAGGGTTTGGATTCAGTCAATGAGGAATTGAGGGAAATATACCTGAATGATAACAGCAGCGAATGTTTTGAGTTGAAAAAGTACCCGGTGGGACACTATGAAACACAGGAGATGAGGACTTACGCTCTGGAATTTTTAAAGAAATGGCTGTAGAGATTTTAGAGATGAAAATATTATGAAAACTCCTTTTGATATGATAAAGTTTCTGCAAAAAATTTTAAATATGAAAATGCCTTATCTGGCGGCCCGGTTTGTTCTGCTTGTCTGGGCGGCGGTGGGGATAAGCGTTGTCCTACGGCAGAACTCACCGTTATTTGTGCTTTTATTTGTAATTGTAACCCTGCTGATTCTGCTTGATATTGGAAGGCTGTGCCTGCCGTTTGTCGGCAGACATTCTGCCGCCTTTTTAATTCTGTCCATTACTCTGTGCTTATTGTTCTTTACAGCAAGAAGAGCCGACATGGTCCAGATATATTACTTCTTCCTGCTCCACGATATTTTCACCATACAAAAAGGCAAAGTACCGAAGGCACTGGTGGCATTCCATTTCGCCGGATTTATGGGCGCGGAGGGCTACGCCATTTTTGTGACGGAGCATGAAATTTTCAGGCACGGTTTTTCAGACATCATTGTGGTGTTTGTCTGCTATGCCCTGATATTACTCATTTTTGCCTGGATACACTATTTCAAATGGGAACGGGAACGGCTGAAGGTTCTTAATGCCAATCTGATCGAATACTCTTTTCAGGAACGGGAATATCTCCTTGCGAAGGAAAGGGGCAGCATATCACAGGAACTTCATGATTCGCTCGGACACTCCCTCATGGCGGTGGTGATGAACGTACAATATTTAAAAGCAATTCAGGGCAAAAGCCAGGAAGAAAAGGACAAACAGCTCGACGAGATTGAGAATCTCCTCAAGGAGTGCGTCACAAACCTGCGAAGCAGCGTATATAGCTTGCGGGAGCTGGATAAAAACATCAACCTGCGCGAAGAAATCCAGTGCATTATTCAAAAATTCGACGAACTGGGCCTTGTTAGGATCGGTCTGGATTATGACAGTGAGGCGGATAAGGCCCCCGGTCATGTCAAAGAGGTCATACATAAGGCCATACGCGAGGGAATAACCAACAGCATCCGGCACGGCAGCGCAAGCTCGATACAGATTTCCATTCACTGCAGGGAAGATGGTGTTGAACTTGTCATTGAGGATAACGGTTCGGGCTGTGCAGATATCCACAAGTCTTTCGGTCTCAGCGGTATTATGGAGCGCGTGGAGGAAACCGGCGGAGAAATAAGCTTCACCAGTGCAAAAAATAAGGGCTTTACTATCCGAGCCATACTGCCGGGAGGAATTGAAACATGATAAAAGTTATGATCGCGGACGATCAGGTTGTTGTTCGGGAAGGCCTGAAAAAAATTTTATCCCTCGATCCTGAAATACAGGTTGTAAGCGAAGCAGGAAACGGCTATGAAGCTCTGTCACAACTGGGAGAACATATTGTTGATGTGATCCTGATGGATGTGCGGATGCCCAAGATGGATGGAATACAGGCCACAGGAAAAATCAAGGCACAGTACCCGAAGGTAAAAATAATTATCTTAACCACTTTTAATGAGGATGAATACCTGTTCAATGGTATCAAGAGCGGAATCAGCGGCTATTTACTGAAAGACAGTGACGTTGATTTCATTATTAAAAGCATTAAGAATGCTTATCAGGACAAAATGATCTTTGACCCGGATGTGACGCCAAAGCTGATCAAAGCGATAAACGCCGCCGGACAGGAGCACGAGCCGCCGCCGGCAATTGACGGCCTGACAGAAAGGGAGCGGCAGATTGTAAATCTGATCGCCAAAGGGCAGAGCAACCTGGAGATTGCAAATGCGTTGTTTATCTCCGAAGGGACAGTCAAAAATGCTGTCTCCAAAATATTAAATAAACTGAACCTCCAAAGGAGGACACAGCTTTTGGCCCTTTTCCATAAAAAATAGACATAATAGACAATTAAAAAGCAGCCTGGCATTACTTTAGTAATGTTCAGGCTGCTTTTTGTGATATGTTGTGACTTTCGGCATGTTTCGGACCGGCGGGGAGACTTTTAAAATAGGACGTATAATACATGTTGATTTGGGGGTAGGAATAATGGAAACCATCAGGCAGGATGAAGAGATCCTGAAAGTCAGTTCTTTAGGTAAAAGCTATTCTGGCGGTAAAATACCGGTCTTGAAAAATATCGGGTTTTCGGTTAAGAAAGGCGAATTTATCATAGTTCATGGGGAAAGCGGGTCTGGAAAAAGCACCCTGCTCCACCTGCTGGCCGGGCTTGAGAATGCAGACAGGGGAGAGATAGACCTTGCCGGCACCGACATCTGCAAATTGAGCGAATCGGGCAGAGCCATGTTCCGGCGCAAAAACGTGGGCTTTGTGTTCCAGCAGTTTCATCTGCTGCCCGAGCTTACGGCCTTGGAAAACGTGATGATGCCGCTGCTGATTCAAAAAGCGCCAATTAAAAAAGCCCGTGAGCAGGCAGAACAGCTGCTGCTTTATGTCGGACTGGAGGACAGGATGAAGCACACGCCTGAGCAGCTTTCGGGCGGGCAGAATCAGCGGGTTGCGGTAGCACGTGCACTGGTGGCCGCACCGGCGGTCATTTTTGCCGATGAGCCGACTGGAAATCTTGACAGCAAAAATCGGACAGAAGTTCTTGAGCTGCTTCAGCAGATCAACCGGGAGCAGGGTGCCACACTGCTGATGGTGACCCATTCTGCCGGGGAAAGGTCTATTGCCGACCGCGTAATCGAACTCAAAGACGGGGTGATCATATGAGCTGGAGAGGATTGCTGCTTAAACGGGAGTTTTTTCAGGAGAAAACAAAAAACATACTTTCAATACTGGCCGTTATGCTGGGGGTGGCGCTGATCGTTGCTACATCCACTACCATTTCCTCCACGAAACAGGAGTTTTTTAAAATGGCGGCTGAGGGGAGTTCCGGGGCTGACTTGATTGTAACCTCTGTTGCTGATCAAAAGGTCAGCAATGCCATTTTAAATTACAAGGATTCTTCTATTAAAGACTCGGTTCCGTTTTTCAGCGAGGATTCCTATTACCAAAAGGCCGGCAGCTACCATACGCTTACGCTGATGGCGGCAGATTTCGGAAGGGAAGCGGAGTATGGCGGCTATAAGCTGCTGAAGGGAAAGCTTCCGGAAAACGGAGAATGCTTGATTACCGAGAATATGGAATCTCTGTTCCAGCTGAAAACAGGGGACAAGATGCTGATACGGACAAACCGGGGCAGCTTCACTTACTGCATTTCGGGCATAGTACAGGATGCAGGCATTGCCACCGGCAATTTTTGTCAATGTATCCTGACCGATATCCGCCATTATAATGAATATGGAACCATGACCTATAAGCTGATGCTGAAATCCGGCACAGACGTAAAAAAGGAAAAGGCATTGCTTCAAAAGGCTTTGAATGGCAGCTATACGGTTGATTATCCTGCCGGAAAGGCGGAGGAATTTCTCAATCAGGCAAGCTCTCTCTTTGATGTTATGCTGGGCTTTGGTCTGCTGACGCTGCTTTTGGGCGGTTTTTTGATCAACGTCACGGTCAATGAGTTTGTACGGAGAATGCGCGGGAAGAATTCCATTCTCAAGGTTTTGGGCGCAAAAGGAACGTCCATCACCGGGCTTATACTGGAAAAGAGCTTAATTACCGGCTGTATCGGAACCGCTTTGGGGATTGCACTGGGTGCTTTCGGCTCCTTGGGGCTGATCCGCCTTGTAGATAATTCTTTCAGCGGCGGTGGGATGACGATCCGGGTTTCGTTCCCCCTGACCGGGATTGGCGCCGTGGCAATCAGTGCCGTGCTCCTGTGCCTGCTTACATCTCTTCCAGCTTCCCGGCGGGCCGCAAGGGAGAGTATTGTATCGGGTTTCAGGCAATATGACCGCAAGAATGCAGTCGGTTTGAAACGCAAGCTTGCAGCGGGCGTATTGTTTGCATTTTTGGTTGTCCTCCGGATTTTACTGGGTTCCTCATCCCTCGGAAAGCTCGTTACCTTTGTGGCGCTTGCGGCCGGCATATATTTTGCCGCACTTGTCTTTTTTCTTCCTTTTGTGCGGCTGACTTTGAAACCTGTCAACCGCATTTCTCCCTTCAACGGCTTTACGGTGAAAAACAACCTGTTCAAGCAGTCTGGAAAGGCCATCAATCTGGCTGTACTTTTTTCTTTTGTTATTGCAATTTCGACAGGTGTTTACTTGATCGTCAGCGAAATCGGCGACGCCATAGAACGGATGGAAAGAGGCTTTTATTATGGTGACGCAATTGTTTCCTCTGTGACGGGCAAAAGCATCGACAGCGATACGCTGCAAAAGATTGGGGAGGCAAAGGGCGTGGACAGGGCCTATCCCATTTACCAGAAATACCTGAAGCTCGGCAGTGATAACGTGCAGATGAAAGGTTACAGGCTTGACGACACCACCTTGAAGAACTTCTCGGAATATTGGGAAATAGGCAGGGATACAGCACGGAAGCTCTCTGACAAAAATACCATGATCCTGTCGAAGAAAGCGGCGAACGACCTGGGGCTAAAAGAGGGCGATACCGTTACAGTGGATACCGGGACAGGAATGCAGACGTTCAAAATCGTGGGAACTTATGAAACCTTGAATAATAACGGGATGACAGGCATCATCTCGGAGGATGCATTTTTGAGTACCTTCGAAAATTATACCATCCGGGCCGTCAACGTGTTTAAAAAGAGCGATGCGGATTTTGACAGCCTGAAAGCAGGCATTGCACGGAGTGTCAACGATAGCTTCATTCAGGTGCTAAGCATGGATGCAATGCGAAATGCAGAACAAAAATCAGACGGGCAGTTTCTTTCTCTCATTGACTGCATGATCGTCGTATTGGTTATGGCAGGTATTCTGATACTCGTCAATTCCATTTCTATGAATATAAAGAATAACGGGTATTCTCTGGCTGTCACAAAACTGCTTGGAGCCGCAAAATGGGATCTGATGCTGCAAAGCGGGATAGAAGGCATTCTTTACGGCATTTTCGGCATTGTCGTCGGGGAGGCCTCCGGTGTGATGCTGGGGTGGATTATGACAAAGGGCATGAATAATATGGTGGGCTGGAATCTTCGGTTTGCTGTTTCACCTTATATCCTGCTTGCATTCGGAGCCGGTTTTCTCTGCATGGCGGTTCTTGCCGAAATAATGGCAACGGCGCTCAATTACAGGTACGTCTTTAAGTCTGGGCTGAGGGTACAACTTTGATAAAAGGGAAGTTATATTAAAAGTACAAACCTGAAATGTGGTAAAACATAAAAATTTCAGGTTTGTACTTTTTGAGCAGCCCTTAATCAGGTGCTTGACTGAATCTCACTGATGCGATTACTGGTATTGGTTGCCTCCATGGAGATGCTTCCGTGCCGAGAGCAGCCTTGTTTCATCCAGATGGATTTTTACAGAGCCGTAAAGCCGGCTTACCACAGCAGTGTACAAAATATCAATAATTGTAAGCTGTCCGATTCTCTGCCCCATTACACCGCTGCGGATCAATGTCTCGGAAGATGAGGAATACAGGCTGATGTCGGCTTTCTGGCTGAGAGGATTCTTGCTGTAACAGGTGATGCTTATTAATGTTGCGTCTGTTTTCCGTATTACTTCGGCTGTTTCAAGGATATCCTTTGTATCGCCGCTATACGAGATAAGTACTGCCACGTCTCCTTTTTGGAGGCTGGTGGCGCATAAAAGCTGGTCGTGGGGATCGGAACTGGACATGGAGAGCTTATGAATACGTACAAATTTATTATGAGCATCCATTGCTATGATTCCTGAGGTGCCCACACCGTAAAAGTCCACACGCTTTGCAGCACTTATTACATCTATGGCGCGGTCAAGAATTTCGATATCCAGAAATGCCCTGGTATTTTCAATTGATTTGATATTGCTGCTGCAAACGCTTTGCACGATGGATTCGGTGGAATCACCGGGCCTTACGTCATTGTAGGGTGTGACCTCCTGCTGCTCAAGGGCCAGGTCTGTGAACAGCATACGGCAGAGCTCCTTATAGCCTGAATAATTGGCAGACTTGCAGAGCCTGACAACCGAGGACATACTGGTGCCGCAAGCATCGGCCAACTCCTCTATGGACATATTTACAACTTCGCCGGGAAAATCAAGTATAAACTTTGCGATTTTCTGCTCCTTGGGAGCAAAGGAATTCATCAGCTCCTTAAGACGCAGGCAACAGCTGGACATAAGGCTTCCTCCTTAAAACTAAAATACTGTTATTATTTATGTCAATTCATACTGGTAATGGAGCGGAAAAAGTGCCGCACGGGCTGCTCCAAATACCGGTGCCATATCAATATCGTCTGCAGCTGCAATGTAACGCAGCTGCGGCAGATCGGACAGGTCATTTTTGAGCTGGGGAAGAAACAAACCGGCAGATTTCGAAATGGCCCCTCCCAGAAGCAGGCCTTCAAAATGGTTGTCCCGCAGGATATCATGTATTATTTCAGAAAGATGCTGTCCCAGCTCTTTAAAAACCAGTTGAGCTTCTGCCTGCCCCTGATATGCCAGCCCTGCAATATCAACTACGTCAAGGGTATCCGGAGTGCAGCCTGTCAGCTCGCAATAGCGGGACAGTATGGCCCGGCGCGAAACATAGTCTTCGCTGGTCCGGCCTTTGTAAGGTCTTGAAAATATACTGATACCCGGCCCGTTCTGCAGGTTTGCATATATTCTGCCGTTCAGCATGGAAGCAAATCCTAAACCTGTGCCGATTATAACGCCTGCGGTTCTCTCTGCTCCATAAACTGTGCTGTTCCACAGTGCTCCAAGTAAAAAGGCATGTGAATCGTGAAGAAAGCAGACAGGAATATCACCAAGGCTTTCCTGCAGCCATGGACGCATTGGCAAGCCTTTTACAGAGGCATACTTATGGGTCATCAGACTCTTTCCTTCAACATAGTCAAAGGGACCGGGAATACATACGCCCACTGCCGACAGATCAAGATTGTTCTCACGGGCTTTTGCCAGACCGAGAACCGCCAGCTGCCTGTAAGAACTGCTGATAGCGCCGGCACTTCCATGGGAATTGACAGGCACCCGGAGGAAGCTGTTTTCTACAAGAGTTCCGTCACCTTTAACAAGCGCGGCTTTTAAAAAGGTTCCTCCTGCGTCTATGGAAAGAACACATGCATCGGATTTACTCATTTTCAAAGCCGTCCTTCAACAGGGTTTTGTGTATTGTAACCTTGCCGACACCTTTATTTATAACCTCATAAGGTCCAAAACCGGCAGGGACGATAACCATATCAAGATAATTCTGCTCAAAACAGCGGTCAGGATCGGTCAGTGACCGGATCAGGCACTTTTCGCCCTCAACAAGCACCAGGACATGGAATCTGTCGGTAGTTTCATCTTCATATTTCTCAAAGAACCTCACATTTCTCAAGCTGAAATACAGAAGCTCATGTTCTCCGACAACCGTTTCCTCATATCCATTACCTTCGCGGATGACACGGGGCTTCTGGATAAGGTTTTCCCTGACCCAGCTTTCCTTGAAGTCCCTGCGCAACACCTTGTCGCCGTGGTATGTGTGAATGGGACGAAGATTACCGTCCAAGTCTTTTCTCATATAATCATACATTTTATAAGTATAGGAACCAATTGTCAAGCTGCCGATCTCCAGGATGACCTGGTTGCGTCCCGAAGCATGTATGGTGCCGGCAGGTATCAGGAACTGCTGTCCTGCAACCGATGGTTCGGAGTATACATATTCGTCATGATCAAAGCCTTCTCCGTATTTTTCGGCACGTCTGGCTTTTTCGATGAATTCCTCCACATCTGCATTTTGGCGGAAACCGCAGTAGGTTTTTGCCTCCTGGCCGGTAACGACCATGTAATAGCTTTCATCCTGGCGTCCAAGTTCGTTATTCCCTTTTATGTAATCACCGTTGGGATGAACCTGAATTGACATGTTTCCGCTGGAATGGTAGGTGTCGTCATAGTTGAACCTGACAGGGAAATAGCCGTTGAATTTTTTTGCGGATTTTTCACCCATGAGCTTTGTACCGATTACCTGCACAAAACAGTAGAAGGGAAATTCCAGCTCCATTGTATCAATGTCGGCAGCAATGGAGACTTCCATGGGAATCAAATCGAAAACCCATGCACAATTTTTCATATCCTCCGGCAGGTTGCGCAGGCGTTTTATATAGAACCCTCCCCATACACCTTCAAGATAAACCGGACGGCAGCGGAGAGGGTAGCTGACCATAGTATCGAAGAGTGCTTTCAAAGTATTGACCGGGAGCATTTTTATCTTATCGGGATTGTCACCGGTCAGATAATAGTCGATTTCATTATTGTGTATTAATTGTCCGCGCAGTTCTGCCGCTACTTCAAAATCTATGTAATAGCTGCGGCGGAGAATATGATTTATCGTCATCTGCCTGGTTGAGCCAAGATTGGAGAAGGCTCCGGCACGGATGTTCAAAATAGTACGTTTTTGGGTCATATCGATGTAAAGCTTAAGATTGTAAAAGGGGCGGAGAGCATCTATAAGTGCTCCGTAACCGTATATGACAAGTACACCTTTTCCTTTTTCGGAAAACTCCTTTAGCCTGGCAGACAGCTTTTCAATTTCTTTCTGCTGCATCAGGCTTTCATAACCTTCCTCATAACGGGAACCATAGAGAAGGACAGGATCGGTTTCCCTGTCCTCGGGCAGGTAGGGAAGAAATTTCTCGTAAAGCGTATCGCTGTCCAGGAAGAGTGTTTCAGTGGATAGCGTATCGACCTGGATACCATTAAGAGCCAGTTGAAGCGAAAGAAGTCCCTTGAAACTGTCCATAGGTGCACTCATATAACCATCAAGGCCTATAATGCAGCGGGGGGACCCCGAAAGCATATCCTTGACCTGTGCGGCCAGCTTTTTGGCCGATGCAGGTGAATCGGGAGTGATGCTGCTTTTCAATTCAGAATTAAAGGAAATATGATTGACGGCATTTGGATCATCATATGGGTATGGATTAAACATAAAACTCATTATCGGGCACCTCACTATTTTTTTTATTTTAATTATGATTCTTATATGATTCTTAATTGAGCTTCATACATTTATTAGATGACACCAGAATTATAGAATTTCTAAATCAAAATCCAGCAACTGTGCCAAATATGACAATTCACGGGTGTAGTCACCGGAGACTATACCGTAGTGTTGAGTAACTCCAATACTTACAAGCCTTTGAAACAGCTCCTGTACCGTGCCGGCCGCAGGACGGAAAAGGCCGTGGGAATAGGATGTGATAAAATGCTCACAGGGCAAGGCCTCCACCAAGGTACATACCATTTTAAAACGGCCGTTGCATTCCGAGACATGAAGCATTGTTTTCAGTCCCGGAGGAATCACATACCAGGCAAAGGGAGCCCCGGCATGCTTGTAATTTGTTTTTGCAAACCTGACATCTCTGGCAATCCTCACGCTGCCGGAAGGATCGGTATAATCGTTTGGTCCTGCGTGGCCTCCTGCAAAGCAGTCCTGTTTCATATCAATATGAAAAGGTTCAATAAAGCTGACCGGTTTTCCAGATAGCTTTTTTAAAATGTAAACTGCCAGGCCTCCTCCGATATCCCCTTCCGGCACGACTGCAACGTCATCAGTGCCTGGACATGGCAAAAATCCGGGACGGAGGCCTACCTCGGTCAATAGAACAGGATCCACATCGTTGAGCACCACCATGCTCACACCTGCCTTGCGCGCCATGCTCTCAACAGCCAGGGAGGCGCGGATGGAGGCATTGAATTTTTCGACGTCAACGTCAGGCAAAACCTGATACTGTTTCTCTAAAATGTTACGGGTATTATGTACAAGTTTAGTGTCAATTGTGCCGATTTCTTTGGTCAGACCGGCAACAGAAAGAAATCGGAGCTCCGGACCGGCTTTCATAAAAAAATTATAAGGATCTACATAGGTTGACCACATGACTTCATTATACGAGGCCAGCAAACCGAAGCTGATACTGCGAAGAGCAGTGCGGACTGCGGCAGCCTGTGAAAAATGTCTTGCGGCAAGCATGAGCTCATCGGTTTGCCCGATGGATGTGACCAGCATGGGCCTGCCGAAACGTTTTATTGAGCCGGATGCTTCAAGGGTACCTACAAGCCCTCCGGCCGAAAGAAATTCTACAAAGTCCGATTCATCGGCGGTATCGGTGAATGAAATACTGTCTCTGGTTTTGCAGCCAAAGAAGACAGGTACAGGCACCATATCCCGCAAAAACCGTACCCAGGCAAAATCCTCTGACCAGGAAAGAAACAGTGCAAAAACCCAATCAACTTTTTCGGACTGAAAAAATTGTATGGCAGTCTCAATATCCTCACGGGTATAAATTATACCGGGAAACGATACCTTACTGAATTTCTCAAGTTCCTTTACATATTGATCTGCTTCTGTTTCCTTTCGTAAACCGTAATCGCCCTGCGCAAGGCCTTTGCCAAGTTCACGGAAGCGGGACGTAGCAATCAGCAATAGTCCTGTTTTTGGTATTAGTTGCATGTTAACCTCCAAGCCATGCTATGGCTTTAAGCCGCAATAGCGGCAACAAATTGTAATGAAATTTGTTAACTCCTCTATTATCCCCAGATGTGCCAACGACAAAAGTATTTTATACACTTTTTTATGGGGTTAAATTTATTTAATGCACCAGCTATTTGTTTGCCCGGCAAACGGGCAGATGATACCGGCTTTTCCGACTAAAAGTCTTTCCAGCCGTTACTCCTAATTAGTAGTAAGAATGACCTTAAGATAACATGTTCAGGGTAGCTGCCCACTTAAGGCTTATATTCCTGTTATCACAATTATATATTTAACACCAAAAAGCGTCAATAGTATTTTCGAAAAAAAATAATAATGATGAAAATAATTTCGGAAATTATAAATTATATAAAAATAATATTTAGGTCAAAAGCCCACATATTAATGGTTTTCTAAAATTTTACATAAGTATACCATGGGATACTCAAATGAAAAATATGAAACAAAATATCAGAAAGTATTTTTGAATACGAAACAAATTGTCTTGAATTTTAATTTAAAATGCGATATATTTCGTAATAAAAGAAACAGTAAAATTTGAGTTGGGCAGTGTAAAGCTACTTCAATTATTAAATCAGGAGGCTTGAAATGAATAAACAGAATATTGATTTAAAAAAATTCCATTTACTGCAGGGAACAGAACTCAATGGCGGGGATTTGCGGGTTATTGAGCCCGATGCCGACGGTTTCATCAGGCTGAGGCTTGAGGGCGAAACTGCTGAAATGGGAGATGTCAGCTGGGGGAATTACCGGTACTTTATTGTTGACATGCTTGCGGACATGGATTCCCAGATGCTTCTGGATTTCCGCTTTGAAAAGGCCAAACCGGCTGAAGGAGAGGAACCGGGGCATATCAATTATGAAATGCTTCCTACAAGAAGGGTGAAGCTGGTTGTGGACCTTGAAGCACTTCAGTCCAAGCGCTTTTTCCTGTTGACCTTGCCGGGAATGCTGAAGGCAAGGGTCACCTGCAAGCCATGTGCCATTACTGAAATGAATGCTGTGGAGCTGTATTTCCATCCTGGCTACAGCCGTATTTTCAACAGCATCACCATTTTTGAGGCATATCTTTCCGATGCCCTTCCCGATATGAAGGTCATAGGCCAACCGATGGTGGATGAAATGGGGCAGTGGATTCAAAAAAGCTGGAGTTCAAAAACAGGCAGTGTGGAAGAAATGGTGGAATATCTCCAGCAGGAGTATAAACGCTCCGAAACGGACAACAGCTACCCTGAAGGCTGGAGCGTATACGGCGGCTGGAAGGCACTGAAATTTGATGCTACCGGATTCTTTCATACGCATTATGACGGTAAACGCTGGTGGCTTGCAGATCCTGACGGGTATGCTTTTTTCAGCAACGGTATGTGTTACGGCAGCAGGATGGGCGTACATGGTTTTGTGGATAAAATGGAAAACCTGTTTTCCTGGCTTCCTGATCCCGAAGATGAAACTTACACAGCTGCCTGGACCACCGCCGACAGGATACCGGAATTCGCCAAGAGGAACGGTCCCGAGGCAGGTAAAAACAGAAAGATGTTCAACTTTGCACGTGCCAACATGATAAGAGCTTTCGGCCCTGATAAATGGTGGGAGGCCTGGCTGAAAATAAACAGCGCCAGGCTGAAAAGGTGGGGCTTCAACACCATCGGTGTCGGTGTAGATAACTACGGCGATGAAAGAGTTATGGACTTTCTGGCTCAAGCCAGGATTCCTTTTGTGTGGACGCTTAAGGATTTTCCTCTCACGGATGAGCTTGTATTCCGTGACTTTCCGGATGTATACTCCCGGCAGTATGAGGAGCGTTCAAGGTTATTTGCCGAAAAACAGCTGGCACCTTTTGCGGGAAATCAGTACATGATAGGATACTTTATCACCAACGAACCGGAATGGAAGTTCCAGACCTCGGTCAATATTGCCGAGAGAGTATTTGCCCATCCTCAAAGGCTGGCATCAAAAACAGCGCTTATAGATATCCTGCGCAATAAATATGGTATCATAGATGCATTGAATGGGGCCTGGAACCGGAGTTTCGGAGCATTTGAGGATTTGTATGCGCCCTTTTCCCATGCGGACGGCTTCAGTGCTGAAGCCATGGAAGATATGAAATTTTTAAGGGCCAGGCTTCTGGAAAAATATTCACAGGTTCCGGGGGATGCCCTGCGCAGAGTAGATCCCAATCACATGAACCTGGGAATGCGGTACAGCGAAATCAGCAGGAATGAAATAGCAGGCAGTGAGTGCTTTGAGGTTATTTCATTCAACTGCTATTTCGATTCGGCGGTGCCCAGCCTGAAAATTGCGGCGGATTCTGCCGACATGCCCTGTATTGTCGGAGAATGGCATGTTGGAGGGGCCGACAAGGGACTTCTGTCCTGCGGCCTGCTGGCTGCCGAAACTCAGGAGGAGCGCGGCAGGGCGTGTGAATACTATATGCAGGGGGCTATGAATCACAAAAACTGTATTGGAATTCATTATTTTGAAATGAATGATCAGCCTCTGCTGGGACGTTTTGACGGCGAGTGCATGCAGCATGGCGTAATAGACATATGCAACCGGCCCTACGATGAATTGATAAGGCATTTTATTTCAACAAATCATAAGCTTTACGACTATGTATCCGGCAGCATCAGTCCTGGGGCAAAACCGGCAAAGGTCTTCCGGTCGAGATAATAAACAGGATAATAGATATGAATTTCGCAAATAAAAACAGGAACGGATGGAGTATTTCCAGGCTCCAACCATTCCTGTTTTTATTTGCTTGAACGCAGACGTCCGGCGGCAAACAGTGATTTGTCCAGGTGAGGCTTCACCTTTGAATAATTATTGCTGGCTACCGCCGTGTATAAAATATCGATGATGGTAAACTGGCTTATCCGTGAACTCATGGCGCCGCTGCGGATGAGATTTTCAGTACTGTAGGTGCACAAATTTATATCTGCCAGTGTGCTCAATGAATTTTTTCCGTATTTTGTAACAGCAATTACTGTTGCGGAAGTTTTCTTGATAATGTCTGCAATAACCAGTATATCCCTGGTTTCACCGCTGTAGGAAATGATGACGGCAACATCGCCTTTCTTCAGGGTGGCTGCGCTTAAAACCTGCACATGGGGGTCTTCGCTGGCGTTGCTGTTCTTGCTTATACGCAGAAATTTGCTGTGAGCGTCCATGGCCACAAGACAGGAGGTGCCGACTCCGTAAAAATCCACCCTGTCGGCTTCTGAAATAGCGTCTACAGCCTGCTCCAGCTGGGCTTCGTCCAAAATCTGCAGAGAACTTTCAATAGCTCTGATATTACTCATGGCAACACTTTTGGCAATGGAGGAAAGACTGTCTCCGGGACGCACATCTTCGTAAACTATGTCATCTTTCCTGTTGGCACTGACGTCTGCGGTAAGCAGTCTGCAAAACTCCTTGTAGCCGTCATAGCCAAGACTTTTACAGAGCCTGACTACTGCAGAGGGACTTGTTCCGCTGGCCACTGCAAGCTCATAGATGGACATTTTGGGGACATCCTGTGGAAATTGAAGTATATAATTTGCCACCAGCTTTTCTTTTTTGGTAAGTCCACTTAATGACTCTTTTATCTTCAAACAGCATCCGGTCAATTTACTTGTTCCTTTCTTTGAATTCCTTGTAATTATTTGAATTCTTTGTATTTATTTAAATTCATTGTATTTATATTATCAATAAATCAAACAAAGGACAAGTTACAAAAATATATTTAAAAATTTGTTTTAAAATAAATAAAAAATATTGACATAATCATTTCAAATGATTATACTATGAAATATCAACAATTTACATCTCAAAAACTCTATATTATTTATGCAATTTTTAGTTCCAGAGAGGAGAAACAAAAATGTCAATTCAGACCAGGCCACTCGCTGTTCCTAAAAAACGGGGAATCTTTTCCTATATGAGAAGTGAATATATGCTTTATCTTCTTATGGTTCCGGGGCTTCTTTATTTTCTTGTTTTCAAGTACATACCGATGTATGGCGTATCAATTGCTTTTCAAAACTATAACATTTTTAATCCCGACAATTCCACCTGGGTGGGATTTGACAATTTCAGCAAACTTATTTCCCAGATCGGATTTCAAAGAGCATTGTATAACAACATTGTAATCAGCCTGCAGAAGCTGGTTATCGGCTTTCCAATACCGATTATACTGTCTTTGATGATAAATGAGGTGAACAGCCGCAATTGCAAAAAATTTATCCAGACTTCGGTTATCCTGCCGAACTTTGTTTCATGGGTGGTAATAAATGGTCTGATGTACGCACTGTTTTCTCCAAGTATGGGCGGAATACGTGAAATAGCCAATTTTATAGGATATACCGGACAGCTTCCCAACCTCCTGACAGATGTGGACAGCTTTCAATCGGTGATTGTTTGGTCCCATGTTTGGAAAAATGCAGGTATGGGTACAATCGTTTACCTGGCAGCCCTTATGGGAATTGACGATCAGCTGTATGAGGCAGCTTCCATTGACGGCGCGGGAAAATGGCGCCAGCTGATACATATAACACTTCCCTGTATAAAATCCACAATAATCGTACTTCTGATGTTCCGTGTCGGTGAGGTTATGTATGCTGGTTTTGACCAGATTTTTGCCATAACCAATCCTATGGTAAATCCTGTAGCCGATATCATAGACACATTTGTGTACCGCGTGGGACTTCAAAACAAACAATTTGCGCTTGCTACTGCCGCAGGTCTGTTCCAGTCCGTGATCGGTCTTGTGCTGGTTATCATAACAAATGCTATCGCTAAAAAAACTGATCCTGATAGCAGCATGATCTAAGGAGGATACCATGAAAAAGTCAAAAGCAGAAATAATCGGAATGATCATAAACGGTGTGGCCTTGTTCCTGATCGCGTTTATTACAATATACCCTTTCTGGCATGTTTTAATGTACTCTATAAGCGATTCCCAGAGGGCGTCGGCAGGAGGACTGTTCTTCCTGCCCAAGGGCCTGGACATTACAGGCTATGAACTGGTGCTGAAACAGCCGCAGCTGTATAACGCGTACTGGAATACCATAGCAAGGACTGCAGTGGGAACCCTGCTCAGTGTTATACTGACGGCCATGCTGGCTTATCCTCTTTCATTGTCGCGCCTGAAAGGCAGAAAGTTCCTATGTATTGCCATATTCTTTACAATGCTGTTCAACGGCGGCATGATTCCTACATATCTTCTTGTAAACGACCTTCATATGATTGATACTTTCTGGGCGCTGGTTATACCAAACGCAATGAGTGCCTACAACCTGTTCATCATGAGAAACTATTTCCAATCCATTCCGGCAAGTCTGGAGGAATCTGCGAGAATTGACGGAGCCAATCCCATAACCGTTCTGTTCCGTATAATTCTTCCCATTTCGACTCCCACTCTGGCAGCAGTCGGTATGTTCTACGGGGTCAGCAACTGGAATGCGTATCTGGATGGAGTCCTTTACATTAACAACAACAGTCTTCAGATCTTGCAGGTTTACTTGAGAAACCTGTTTTCCTCGGCGGGTTCAGGAGCGGTACTTTCGGGCATACAGGGCATCAGCGATGCTGCCAGGGTGACGGAGGAAACTCTGAAAATGGTAACCATATCGGTTTCTGTAATACCTATACTGATCGTATACCCGTACCTGCAAAAATACTATACAACCGGCATAACCACCGGCGCGGTGAAGGGATAATATTATGCTGAAACCTGCAAATGGGTTTTGGTGTTTTACAAATAACCAAAAAAATAATTGTTAAGGAGAGAGCGTATGAAAAGGATTCAAAGAATTATAAGCGCAGCACTTGTTGCCGTAATAGCATTTACAATGAGTGCCTGCGGGGGTTCACCTTCGGAAAATTCAGGAAGCTCCGGTGCTTCGGCTGGGCAGACGGCTTCTGCATCAGCAGCTGGTCCTGCTGAATTAAGCATGCTGGTGGTAGGTGACAATTCTCCGCCGGATACCAACTCAGTATTGAAGGAAATCGAAAACAAGACCAACAGCAGTTTGAAGGTAACCTATGTTTCACTGGCTGATTCAGCCTCAAAGCTAAATACCTTGATCGCAGCAAAAACTCTACCTGACATCTTTTGGGCGTCGACCATATCTGACGCCGAACAGTTAAAACAAAACGGGATGCTGTCCGACCTGACGGAATATGTTAAGGATGCAAAGTCAATTCAGGACAATCTTGGAGAAGTGCTTGCCAGCCATCCCTTAAACAAGGACGGAAAAGTATATGCACTGTTCAACGCCGATCACGATTATGCACAGAATATGAATATCCGTACCGACTGGTTGAAAAAAGTCGGCAAGGAAATGCCTACCGATCTGGACAGCCTGTATGACGTACTCTATGCTTTTACTTTCAATGACCCGGATGGCAACGGAAAAAATGACACATTAGGACTTGGTGCTTCCATAGTAGGCAACTGGAACAATTTCACCAGCATACTGGGGGCCTATGGTATTGCAGCGAACATGAACGGTCTGCGTCCCGTCCAACTGGACGACGGTACTGTAACCACAGGCTTGAAGCATAAAAACTTCCTGGATGCCATTAAATATTTCCAGAAGCTGTACCAGAACGGGGTAATGGATCCCGATTTTGCCACCATCCCCACAATGGACTCCTTTGGCAAGCTGTGGAACGGTAAGGTAGGAGCTTTTGACTTCCAGTGCCCGGGACCGACTAATAACTGGATGCCTTCCCGCTACACCGAAAATCCTGTGCCTACCTTTGATTTTGCAGCAATAAAAGGGCCCACAGGCCAGGCGGCCCAGGGGAAAATCTATCCCAGCTATACACCGAGTGTTGTTGTAAGTTCCACCTGCAAGAATCCTGCCGCAGCCGTAAAGCTTATTGATTTCTTCCTGACCGAAGATGGAAATGCTCTTCTCCGTCTGGGTGTTGAAGGCAAGCACTTTAATTGGGTCGACAAAGCTGCCGGCACCTATGAGATGATTAAACCATATGACGACAGCACAACCAACAGAAATGACGGAGTGTTTGTTTATTCCGATTTCATCAGACCAAAGATAACCACCGAACGCCGTACATTTAATGCACAGACCAAACAGGGCGTGGAAATGGCCGATGCAATGTGTACAATAGAATGGCCTTTCATCTACACATCCTTTGAAGCAGACACCAATTACGGAGCGAATTTAAAGACTGTAGAAAAGGAAGTATTCTGTCAGCTTATATCAACAAAGGGAAATCTGGAAGAGGAATATAAGAAAGCCATAGCCCGCTGGGAAAATGAGGGCGGAAAAGAGTGGGAGCAGGAAGCAACAGCCGCTTACAACTCACAGAAATAGAGATATCGTAATCAAGTAAAGCGGGGCTGTCTCAGAGCCTGTTTAAAGTCTCATTGCACCCGCCATTTTGTCGGATTTTGCAGCAGACATTAAACAGGCTCTCAAAATGAGACAAATTTTTGGAGGATAAGAACATGTATCAATACGAGACGTTGGAGGCAGGTAAATTGCAGTTACAGATCAGCGGTGACGGAAGCCGGATAATATGGTCGGCAAGGGAGCTTCCGCTTGAAAACAGGGAGCAGGCTGATTTCTGGCGTTGTCACATGGATGACGGATATTACCGTTCCATGACAATACGTTCTTCAAAGCAAAAAGGTACTGCCGAAAAATTTAAAGATGAAATCATAATAAGTTATCCTCAGTTGACAGGTGATGACGGGCGGGTATTTGATGTAAAGCTCAAAATTCATATAAAAGCCGCGGTCCACACATATGAGTCGCTGGAAATGTGGGCCGAAGCAGAAAACCAAAGCGGAGCAAGGCTCAATGAGTTGCAGCTTCCATTTGTGGAACTGTCCTCAATCGCTTCTCTTGAGCGCGAAAAGGACATCTATTACAAGATGAACGGGCTGGGGGAGAAAATCATAAACCCGTGGGAAACTCTTAAAAAATCACACAGCGAGTATATGGCGGCAGACTACAATGAAATATGGAATGTGGTGCAGTATCCCTGCGATGCGGCAATGTGCTGGTCCGGTGTGGAAAGCGGAGGGCATTTCCTGTATGTGGGCCGCCATGACAATCAATTCCGATCTGCTACTCTGGCGGCGGGGTTGAATCCGCGAGGCTCCGGGAAAAGGATGATTCTTTCGATTTCCAACTATATGCTGGTTCAACCGGGAGAAAGGCTGGAAAGCGCGCACTCTGTAATCTCATTGAACGAGGGGGACTGGAGAACAGGCTCCGATATCTACGGGAACTGGGCCAGAGGCAACTGGTATTCAGTGCCTGAAAAACCTGAGTGGGTTCAGGATATGCCGGGCTGGCAGAGAATAATACTGAGGCACCAGTATGGCGAGGTATTTTTCAGGTATGGGGATTTGCCCCGTATTTATGAGGAGGGTATGAAATACGGACTCAATACACTGCTGGTGTTTGGCTGGTGGAAGGGACGGTTTGACAACGGCTATCCCCGGTATGAGGCCGACCCGGAGCTGGGCGGAGAGCAGGGCTTGAAGGACGCCATCGCACAGGTGCGTCAGATGGGAGGGCATGTGGCACTCTACACCAACGGGGTCCTTATCGATATAACTACCGACTATTATCAGGAAACCGGCAGGGAGATCTGCCGCAAGGATATAGACCTCAATGAATACCGTGAGCACTACCAGTTTTCAAACGATGGCATGCTGCTGCGGAGCTATGGGTACAAGAGCTTTGTATCGGCCTGCCAGGCAACGGAACAGTGGCAGGAGAAGCTGCTGGAAAATGGAAGGACAAAGCTTTCCTTCGGTCCCGACTCCATATTTTATGACCAGATGGGGGGACATCTGCCGAAAATCTGCTTTGATGAAACACATAAGCATGGAAAACGCGGTGATACCGAGGCAAAATGGCGCATTGAAAATATGGATGCCATAGTCAGGCTGTGCGGGCCGGAAGTGGCTTACGGAACTGAGCAGTGCGTTGACGCTTTTGCACCCCACGTTCATTACCATCACGGCTGCCAGTACGGTAATTTTTATGGCGAGACTGCTTTTCCCGATATGTTTCTGAGGACTTTTCCCGAGCCCATCATGTCGGACAGATTTCTGCACGATGACCGGGAGGATTTCAAAAGGATACTCAACTATTCATTTGCCTACGGTTTCCGGTTCGACGTTTCAATATACCGGGGCAGAAAGTCCATAATCAGTGATTTGCCAGATTATGCGGCCTATGTTAAAAAGCTGCTGGAGCTGAAAAAAATGTACAGGGATTTTTTCTACAGGGGGCGTTTTGTGTGCAGGCATACTCCTGTTTTACCGGAAAAAGTACGCATGACCCAGTATGAAAATGCAGACCGACAAATCCTGCTGGTACTCTGGAACGATTCAGACATACCCGCGGAGTTTACAGTATGCGGTCAGACAGTAAAGCTGGCTTCACAGGCTGTGACCTGCCTGCCCTGGAAAGGCTGAAAACCTATGCTTGAAAATTGTATACACTTGGGCTTTGAGGACTGGGAGGCTGAAGTATTGCCGTCCTTCGGGGCGAATTTGATTTTACTTGAATATAAAGGTCTCCCGGTTTTACGCACACCGGATAATATTGAGCAGCTGAGGGAAAATCCATGTCTGTACGGAAATCCGGTGCTTTTCCCTCCAAACAGGACTGCAGACGGCATTTTTAAGTTCGAAAACAGGAAATATCGTCTGCCGGTGAACGAACCCAACACAGGCAGCCACCTGCATGGCAGTCTGTACAATGCACCCTTTGAGGCGGCTGAAGTAACAGACAGAAGTGCCACATGCCTGTTAAAAAACAGAGGGAAATGGTTCCCCTTTGACTTTTCCATGAAGTTATCCTTTGAACTTGACAGGGAGGGTCTCACCCAAAACATAGAGATACTCAACGACGGCAGCTGCAACATGCCGGTATTGCTGGGCTTTCATACCAGCTTTGCCGCACCCGGGGAATTTTCAGTAGCCATAAAAGAGCGCTGGGAAAGGGATGAACGTCATCTTCCCACAGGAAAGCTCAGCGCTTTGAATGAACGTGAGCTCTGTTTCAAGAAGGGTTGTGTTTCCGAAGGACAGGTGATTTCGGATTATTATACCGCTGAAAGCCAGGCTGCACGTCTGGGAGATGTTTTATTCCAGGCTTCTCCGGAATTTACACAGTGGGTGCTTTACAACGGCGGAGGCAATAAGGGTTTTTTGTGTGTTGAGCCTCAGACAGGACCTGTAAACGGGCTTAATATGCCGGGAGGCCATTTGGTATTGCCCCGGGGAGAAACAGCGCGGTTCTGGCTCAGGTTTTCAATTGCCGGATACAAATAAACAAAATTAAATTCCAGGTTTAAGTTATATAAAGACCAATTTAATATTATGTAAATAATTTATTTTACAAGGAGTGTGTGATATGAAAAAAATAATGATTTCGCCATCAAAGTATATTCAGGGGCAGGATGTGCTGTCCGAACTGGGCGAACTGGTACTGGAATTTTCAGACAGTGCTCTGCTGGTAGCTTCCAAAGATGACCAGGCACGTGTCCAGAAGTACCTGGATGATTCAATCAAAAAAAATCCTTTTAAAATTATTTATGGAGAGTTTAAGGAAGAGTGTACAAAGGCTGAAATTGAACGCATGATGAAACTGGCGGAAGACAACGGCTGCGGTGTATTCATCGGGCTTGGAGGGGGAAAGGCTCTCGACACGGCAAAGGCTGCAGCCTGCATCGGTAAAAAGCCTGTTATCATCGTACCGACCATTGCATCTACCGATGCTCCCACCAGTAAACTTGCCATAATTTACAATGAAGCTCATGAATTTGTGGAGTATTTCCATCTGAATAAAAACCCTGACATTGTACTGGTTGATACAACTATTATAGCAAAAGCGCCGGTAAGATTTCTGGTGGCAGGTATGGGTGATGCCATGTCTACATACTTTGAAGCAAGGTCCTGTGTACGTGCAAATGCAGATAACATGTCGGGCGCCAAAAGCACAAAAGCTGCTTTTGCAATAGCCAGAACCTGCTATGAGACGCTGCTGGAGGATTCGGTCAAGGCAAAGGCTGCCTGTGAGGCCAAAGTTGTCACCCAGGCACTTGAAAATATTGTGGAGGCAAATATACTTCTGAGCGGTCTGGGCTTCGAAAGCAGCGGACTTGCAGCCTGCCACGCAATCCATGACGGCCTTACACAGCTGGAGGATACCCACCATTACTATCATGGGGAAAAAGTGGCATTTGGGGTAGTGGTTCATCTTGTACTGGAAAATGCTCCCGAAGAAGAAATCAACACTATAATAAAATATTTTAAAACCGTAGGGCTGCCAACCTGCCTCAAGGATGTGGGTGTCACAGAGCCTGACGCCGAAAAGCTGATGCTTGTCGCCAGAGCGGCCTGTGCCGAGGGTGAGACAATACATAACATGCCGTTTAAAGTGACACCGGAGGATGTGTATTCCGCTATCCTGGTTGCAGATAAATTGGGAGCATAAGCAGGGTATTCAAGGGCTTGATACTGATTATTCACATACTATGGAGGTTACTATGAAAAAAATTATTAACAGTCCTGAAGCAGTTGTAAATGAAATGTGCCTGGGCATGGAACGGGCCCATCCGGATTACCTGGTTTTTGATCCAAAATACAGGGTTTTATCGAGAAAACAGCCCGATAAAAGCAAGGTATGCCTGATAAGTGGAGGCGGCAGCGGCCATGAACCCGCTCACGGAGGTTTTGTGGGCAAGGGCATGCTGGATGCGGCCGTTTGCGGAGATGTCTTTGCGTCTCCGTCAACCGTGCAGGTATATAATGCCATTGTAAACAATAAAACGGATAAGGGCACACTGCTCATTATAAAGAACTATACCGGGGATAAGCTGAATTTTGAGGCGGCAGCCGAGATGGCACAGGAAGATGACGATATTGCAGTAGAAAAAGTATATGTGGAGGATGATGTTGCGGTAAAAAACAGTTTGTATACGGTTGGCCGCAGGGGCGTAGCCGGTACCGTTTTTGTGCACAAGATAGCCGGTGCCGCTGCAGAGACAGGTCTGGAACTGCCCCAGGTGAAAAGGATAGCCGAAAAGGTGGCTGAAAATGTCCGCTCAATAGGATTTGCTCTTACCTCCTGTACCGTTCCTGCCAAAGGTACGCCTACCTTCACCCTTGCTGAAGATGAGCTGGAATTTGGAGTGGGTATACACGGTGAACCGGGTGTCGAAAGGAAAAAAATCACCGGTTCCGATGATCTGGCACAAAAATTGCTGGACATGATTCTTGAAGATATGCCGCTGGTTCGGGGTGAAAAAGCAGCTCTTATGATCAACGGGCTGGGAGCCACGCCCCTGCAGGAACTGTATATACTCAACAACAGCGCCGGAAAAATATTGGATCAGCACGGAATAAAAGTATACCGGACTTTCGTGGGAAACTATATGACGGCAATAGATATGGCAGGTGCTTCAATTTCACTGTTAAAGCTGGATGACGAAACTATGGCCTATCTGGACAGTCCTGCCGATACGCCGGCTTTCGGGCTGCTCTGACAGAGTCTGCGCCGGAACTAAAAATATAGATTGGAGTGTTGTAAATGGATGTGCTTACAGTAAAACATATTGAAATCATTATAGAAACCATGACAGATATCATTATTGAAAACGAGGTGCCCTTTTGCCAGCTTGATTCTGCTGCCGGGGATGGTGACTTTGGAATGTCGCTGGCAAAAGGCTTCAGAGAGGTTAAAGCCAGATCGGGCGAGCTGTCACGGGAGAGTATCGGACATTTTTTGAAGGATGTCGGTATGATCATCACCGAGTATTGCGGCGGGGCTTCAGGGCCAATTTGGGGTTCGGCCTTCAGAAGTGCTGCCAAATATTCTGCCGGAGCCGCAGCTTTGGACCTCAACGGTATTGCGGAAATGCTCAATTGTGCCGTTGAAGGAATTCAAAAGAGGGGCGGGGCGAAGCTGGGGGACAAGACCTTGCTGGATGCACTGATTCCGGCGGCACAGTCTCTGAGAATAAGTGCAAACTCAGGATTGTCAATTTCCGAAGCTTCCAAGCTGGCAGCGGTGTCTGCAGTTCAGGGGGGAGAAAAAACCCGTTCCTATGTCGCATCAAAGGGCAGGGCCAGCTATCTGGGCGAGAGGAGCCTTAACTATCCCGATGCAGGAGCGGTGGCAATAGGTGTAATTTTTACGGGTATATCAAAAAAGATTGAAGATATATTGAAATAATTTAAATTATAAATCTGGTCAATAGAAAAATTCTCCAAAATGTTTTCTGAGAAAATTAAACAAGAAGGCATTTTTCGCAGCATGCCAATAATACCAGAATTATTGGAACTACTTTTCATTTTACATTTTTATTGTTTTTCTCAGATCATTCCGAATCTTACACAAAACTTTTATCTATCTATTAAAAATAACGGAAAGTTAACAGTAACTGTACAGATTAATCCTGTTTTATTAAATATACTTAGGAATGATTAAATAATGACCTGGAATTTCCTGAGAGGTTGTTATTAAAGCATTCCCTAATATAATTTTCGATTTGGCTAATGTATGAGCAAAGAAATTTAAAATAAGTAATGGAGGTAGTCATGAAAAGCATTCTAAAAAAAATAGTTGCAGGGGTATGCACTGTTGCGCTGACATTTTCAATGTTTGCAGGCAGCGGCGGGGTGGCAGCTGCGCAAAAGGCAGCCAATATTCTAATTACCGAAGTCTATATAGATGATATAGACAGACCCCAATGGATTCCCACAGGTTCGGCCGTGTTTGACCCTATGGAATATGTGGAGATTTACAATCCCACAGACAGCGATATAAATCTCTCCAGGGATTACAAGCTGTATCACTACAGAAAAACTGAAGACAAGGAATACCTGATGCCTTTCTTGGGGCAGACAGGGGATGTTATAATTCCTGCCAACAGCTGTGCCGTTTTGTGGGCATATTATTCAAGCAAGTACAGTTCTGCGTCTGAAAGCCAGACCCCAACCATCAGCGATTTCCGCAGTGCATTCGGCATCCAGGAAAGCGTGCCGGTGTATAAAATAGACTCATCGTCATGTAAAGGTTTTTACAATACATATAACGGAAGTATGCGGATAAAGAGCAGCAGCGGAAGTTTGATATATGAGGCTGCTTTTACACCTGCAACAGATTCGGCAGACGGGAAAAGCATTGAATTCCGGGCTCCTGCCGAAGGTACTGTCATGCTAGTTTATGGTCAAAAAACAGCCCCCAATCCCGGAGTTGTATCCGAAGAACAATATACTCCTCCAACGATTCCAAATCAGCCGGTTATTTCAAATATATTTGCCAAGGATAATTATTCCGGTGAGGAACCATTCACTGTTTCGGCCGATTTTACAGATACAAAGTCAGCCAGTCTTTTTTTGAAACAAAGTGAATATACGGGATTTCAGCAATTCCCAATGAAAAGCACCGAAACCGGTAAGTTGGGTGTAACTGTCCCCCGGACAAAGCTATGGGGGGATACTGTGACCTGGTATATTGAAGCTTATAACGATACAAAAACCACCAGGTCTGAGGAGAAAACCTCAGGTATCCAATATGCATATGACCCGGCAAAGCAGCCGCAGGTGCTGATGACAGAGCTTAAAACCGAGGATACGAAATATAATTATATTGAATTTTACAATAATTCGGACCATACTATCAACTTCAGCCACTACAATGTGTTTTATGAATACCCGTCGGGTTTGTCATACCTGCGCTGGACCTTTGCAACCAATGCACTATACATAGATCCGGGAAAAACGCTGGTAGTATGGATAAACGATGATGAAAAAACAGTTGCGCAGTTTAATCAGCACTATGGTGTGGCACTTGAAGAAAATAAGTCCATAATTAAAGTGAATTATTCGGGTATGAGCCCTGATATTGAAAGAACCATAAAATTAGGCAATGTTTATGAAAAGCCTGTAGTTTTGGGCACATACCATGAAGATGAAATAGATGATACGGAAAAAACCACTACAATCGATTATACATATAGCAGGGATAACGGAATACGGATGGTCAAGGCCGAAACAAAAAGCACGCCCACTCCCGGCAGTGTAAAAGCCTGGCAGGTGCCTGCCCAAAGGGTTGCCTTTGACAATTACGGAGGATTTGAAGACGACGGAAGCACCATGGTGCTCAGACCCAGAGAGGCCATACCGCAAGCAATTGATGAAGGTATTGCCTTGAATGTGGCTTTTGACTGTTATGACACTGCAACCGGGGTAAATACAATTGAGACATATTACAGGTTTGATGACGAAGTTCAGTACAGGGTCAAGCTTGAAAAAACTCAGCGTATTGCCAGGCAGCTCATAACCTCCATCCCGGCCAGTGAATTTCTGGGGCACAAAAAGGTAACGTTTTACATAAGAGCGTACAATGCATACAGATATTATGATACCCCGGTTTACAGCGTGGACATCAATCCAACGGTAAAAACCGAAGGTATTACTTTGAATGTATCCGATAACCAGGTTGTGAGCGGAGTCATTCCTGTTTCTGCAATAATGTTGAACGGAGACGATGAGATAAATATTGAGATTGACGGTCAGCCGCAGTCTCTTGTACCGGTTCTGCATAACGGAGCATATTTCTCGTACAAGTCCGACAATCTGACTTCCTATTATAAAAATGCCGTAACTGTGGGCGGTAAAGCTGTAAAGCTGCTGTCCAGCTGGGCAGGAGTGGGCTTGAAAGGAGCTCATATAGACAGCGGCGATTTTGTCAGGAAGGCCGACGGAGATTATGAGGTAACGGTAACACTCCGCGCGGGTACCGAGGGAAGTCCCTTTCAGGAGGGCGGAACCTATGCAAGCTTTGCAATGAGCAATATGGCGCTATATTTACCTGACGGAACATTTATCTATCCCGACAATGGAATAAACTATTCGGATAAATATACAATTGGCAGCAGCGGTCTTTCACTGGATGTACATTTTACAATTCCGGAGGAAATGCTGAAGGGCAGGGGTTTTCAACTTGATACGGCGGCCCTGGCCGAAGGAAGACATGTTATAAGGGCTTCTGCGGGCGGCAGCACAGCAAGTGCGTCCATAATTTCAGATAATGCCGGACCCGGTGTGGATGTGGGCTTTGAAGAGGGACAAAAACTGGATCAGGGATATGTTATTTCCCCGGCAGCCAATGACGGCGGAAGCGATATTGACAGTTCAAAGACCCAAGCGGTCCTGGACGGCAGGAAAATATCGCTGCCGTATACGGTTTCCTCAAGTGATATCGGCAACGGGACACATGTATTGAATGTCTCCTTTACCGATATGCTGGGACAAACCACTCAAAAATCGGTTACCTTCGTTACGGATATTACTGTACCCGATGCTGCTGTAAATCAGGTTGAACAGGAAAGCAGCACGTCGGCAGCCATATCGGTACAGGTGAACGGCGGTTATAATGCCGGAGTTACCGTAGCTTTTATGGAAGGTAAACAGTTTTCTCTTCAAAATAATAATATTCAGGTAAGTTCAGGAGCCGGGGACAATCCGGTGTTCGACGGCAGCTCAGGCGGTTTGAGCTCAAGCAGTGACAGGGAGCTTCCGTATCAGCTTTTCCAAATACAGACGGGAGAACTGAAGGATGAGGATCTGATCGAGGCCGATTGGAAAGGCAGCAGCAATGCACCCGGTACTCTTCAGATGTATGTGCTCAATGTATCTGAAAACAAATGGGAGCCTGTTGCTTCTGAAGACCAGGGGGGAATCAAGGCTTCCTTCAAAGCAAAAAATCATATAAAAGACGGTACGGCACTGCTGCTGGTGCAAAACCGGAGTGAAGGCAGTATTCCGTCCACATCGGGGAGGAACACGGCTCAGAGCCCGGGAAATGGCTCCAATGAAGGCAGCCAGGCATGGGATGGCACAGGTGTGCCTGAAAACTATGACTTCAGCTTTGCATGGATATCCGATCCGCAATACTATGTAGAAAGCTGGCCTCATCATTATCCTGAAATGAATCAATGGATCCTGGATAACCGGGACAATTATAATATCAAGTATACCATTAATACGGGAGATTTGATCGATGAATGGGACCGGGAAGAACAATGGAAGATAGCCGATCAGGCACAAAAACTGTTTGATGATGCGGGAATGCCCAATGGAGTGCTTGCGGGGAACCATGATGTGGCATCGGGAAATGAGGAATTTGACAGCTACTGGAAGTATTTCGGAGAAGACAGGTATAATAAGAATATCTATTATGGAGGTTCCTACCGCAATAATCTCGGACATTATGATCTGATTTCGGCCGGAGGACAGGACTTTATCATTCTATATATGAGCTGGGATTGCTATAAGCCGGAAGTTGACTGGATGAACGAGGTTCTGGCGAAGTATCCCGAACGCAAGGCGATCATTGCCATACACCGCTATCTGAAACAGGGCGGTACTCTGGATTATACAGGTTTGCTCGTGCAGGAACAGGTGGTAGCTAAAAATCCAAATGTTTTTGCAGTTATCAACGGACATTACTTTGGGGCTGCAATAAAGGTTGACGGCTTCGACGATAACGGAGATGGCATAAAGGAACGCAAGGTATATCAGATCTGTACCGACTACCAGGGAGCAGCCGAAGGCGGTCTGCAATACATAAAAATGCTCTATTTCGACCTTGAAAACGATAAGATCTATATGAATTCATATTCTCCTTATTTAAATGACTTCAATTACTTTGACAATCCCAAATTGAGCTCCTATGACATCGGAGTAACGGCTTCATCACAGGATATTTATGAACTGGACGTGGATTTTGACACAAGCATAAAGACCTTGGAGACCGGTGGACTGGATGTGGGTATTTACACAAACAACCTCATAGGGAAACAGGAAAATATGTCGGGAACGGTTACCCAGCTGTGGGAGGGTTTATCGCCCGATACACAGTACTGGTGGTGCGCCAATGTAACAAATGAGGAAGGCGCGGTATTGCGCACTCCGCTCACAAGTGTACGGACTGCTCCAGGTACTCTGGAGGTGCCGGTAATATCATCGGTAATACCGGGAGATTCACATGTCGTGATTGGCTGGAATCCGGTAGCCGACGCAGAAGGCTATAAAGTATTCTCAGGCACGGTATCGGGGATATATGATACCGAACTGGGGACTGCAGGAAGCCTGACCAACAGCTATGATGCAACAGGTCTTGTAAACGGGAAAAAATACTACTTTGCAGTAAAGGCTGTAAGCGGCAGTATTGAGCGCAGTTACTCCAGAGAGGTCATGGCCCAACCTCGCGCTTCTGCGGCCGGCGTACCTGAAATACTGTCTGCAGCTGCCGGAGACGGCGGGGTTAAAATCAGCTGGAGCCCTGTTGAAGGTGCCGCAGGCTATAAAATATATGCCGACACAATATACATGAGTACAGCTGATGTGAACACAACAGCAATGATTACAAATACAACATCAGGTGCAATAGATATTGCCGACGGAGGTTCGACTTCTCCCGGTGCAATATATCTGGATAATGTTGACGGCGCAGCCGGAGGACACCTTATACAATATGTTGATGGCGCTACTTATGAATATAATATACAGGATCTTACAAACGGCACCCTCTATTACCTGGCTGTAACAGCAGTTAATGCATATGGCGAAAGTCCGCTCTCAAATCAGGCAATGGCAGTTCCAACCGGTATTCCTGCCCCGCCCGACGGTGTTTCGGCGGCAGCTGGAAGTTCTGAAATTGTATTGACCTGGAACAATGTTCCGGGAGCAGACAGTTATAAAATATACAAATCTGAAACCTCAGAAGTATACGGAGCGGCGTCAGCCACGGTGGATGGTACTGTGCTGAGTTACAGGGCTTCCGGCTTAACAGGAGGCAAGACCTATTACTTTGTAATACGGGCTGTAAATGAGTATGGAGTAAGCAGGAACTCAAACGAGATCAGTGCGGTCGTTGCCGCCGTACCTGGTGCACCTACCGGAGTCAGTGCTACAGCCGGCAATGGCAGTGCAACAATAAGTTTTACTCCTCCGGAGGATAACGGCGGAAGCCCGATCACTGGGTATATTGCAACCTCAATTCCCGGAGGCATAACCGCAACCGGAACGGGAAATACCATAGTTGTCACGGGATTGAACAACGGCACTTCCTACCGGTTTACGGTAAGAGCTGTAAACAGTGCCGGCAGCGGCCCCGAATCAGTAGCATCCAATGTTGTTATTCCTATCGGTACTTCGGGCAATGACGGGGGTACTTCTGGTCCTGGAAATTCGTCAGGCAGCAATACTTCCGGCAATACAAAAGCTCCGGCAGCTGAAAAAGCCAGTGTAAAAATATATGTAAACGGAATTGAAGGAAAATTTGCCTCTGCAGTTACCGAAAAGACCGGCGGCCAAACTGTTACCTCTGTTACTGTTGACGATGGCAAGATACAGGAAATAATAAGCGGCCTGAACAATGGGGCAAAGATTACCGTACCGTTTGACACCGGGGATGATACTTCAATATTGGTACTTAATGCTCAAAGTATTAAAAATATGGAAGCAAAGCAGGCTGTTCTTGAAATCAAGGCCGGCAGCATGATATACAATGTTCCTGCCGCCATGATGGGGATAGATGATATTCTTCCTCAATTCGGCAGTAACATTGAGCTGAAGGATATAAAAGTTAAAGTGAAACTATCCGAAGTATCCGGAGAAACGGAAGCCATGATCAGGGAAGCTGCCGGCAAAAACAACTACCGGGTGATAACCGGGCCGGTTGAATTTGAAATAACCTGTACAGCTGGAAGCAAAACAGTAGAGGTTTCCAATTTCAAGGGCTATGTCGAAAGGCGGCTGGCAGTACCGGAAGGTGCTGATCCTGCAAGCATCACTACAGGTGTTGTGGCAGGGCAGGATGGGGCATTGTTCCATGTACCTACCACCATAACTGTCATTGACGGAAAATATTATGCAAGGATAAACAGCCTTACCAACAGTACATATCTGCTGATAGAAAGCACAAAGTCCTTCAAGGATGTTGAAAAACACTGGGCAAAACAGGCAATAAACGACATGGGGTCAAGATTGATAGTGTCGGGTACGGAAGATGGCAATTTCAATCCGGGAGGAAGCATAACCAGGGCGGAATTTGCTGCTATAGTTGTGAATGCTCTGGGGCTCAGGCACACAGACAGCAGAAATAATTCCTTTACCGACGTACCCGCTCAAGCCTGGTACCATGATGCTGTTTCCATTGCAGCAGCATACGGGCTTATGACCGGCAGCGGAAACGGCGAATTCCGGCCGGAAGACAGGATTACCCGCGAACAGGCTCTGACTGTTATTGCAAAAGCCATGGAAATTACCGGATTAAAGCCTGAAGCAAATCCTGATGAATACCAAAAGATTCTTGCAGGTTTTAGTGATTCATCAAAGGTTGCTTCCTGGGCGGTCAAAGGTGCTGCCTCATGTGTGGATACTGGTATTGTTTCGGGAAAGGATGCCGGAATGCTTGCTCCAAAGGCTGACATAACCAGAGCCGAAGCTTGTGTTATTATAAGAAATCTTTTGCAGAAATCAAAGTTGATATAGATATAATACTTTAATTAATGGGGAGCTGTCTCAGAACTTATACAATATAAGTTTTTGGGACAGCCCCTATCATTATGAATATAAAGGAAGGTTCGGACATGATAGACAGCTATGAACGGTATCTGATATTGAGCGACATGGATGGAACTCTTATTGGTTCAAATTTTAAAATATCGCAGAAAAATTTTAATGCCATAAGATATTTCATTGAACATGGAGGAATTTTCGGAGTGGCAACCGGCAGAACAAAATACAGTATCAGACCGTATATGGGAGATCTGAAACCCAATGGTCCGTGCATCCTTTACAACGGTGCATTGGTATATGATTTTGAAAAGGACAGGGATATAAAGTCCGAATTTCTGGAAAAACATATGCTTGATGAATATGTTGACCACTGTTTAAAAAATTTTGAGAATATGACAGTGGAAATCTTCACTCCTGAAATGATGTACATAGTTTCGCCCGAGGGAAATGTGGATCCCTCTGTTGAAAGGGAAAAAAAGGTGTTCAGGTATTCTGCATTGGCTGAAGTTTCAGAAATGGACTGGTACAAGGCAATACTCTTCGATACCGGTAAAAATCTGTTTGAGGCGCAGGCTGCCCTTAAAGCTTTTGAACTGGAGGAGAGACTTGAAAACGTTTTTTCCCAGGATTTCTATCTGGAGCTTTTGAAAAAGAATGTTTCCAAGGGCATGGCTCTGGAAGGGCTGAAGAAGCTGCCCCGGTTCAGCCAAAAGACCGTTATCGCCGTAGGTGACTACGACAATGATATTGGAATGATAAAATCGGCTGATGTGGGCATTGCTGTGAGAAATGCAAGGGATTGTGTCAAGCAGGCGGCAGATATAATAACCGTAAGCAATGATGAGGATGTAATGCAGGATATTATTTTTAATATCCTGCCTGCTTTACAGATAAAAAGATGTTAATAATACTTTATTCAAAGGGTGATGTATATATGAAAATATTAATGATCACAGCTGACGGATATGATGATTCCGAAGTACTCTATCCATATTTCAGACTGCTTGAGGAAGGGATCCGGGTGGACACGGCATCATTTGAAAAGGGGTCCGTAAGCGGTAAATACCATTTTGTAATAAATGCAGACATAAGTTTTGAAGAGATCAATCCCGAAGAATATTCCGGTTTGATGATACCCGGCGGAAAGGCTCCTGAAAAAATCAGGCAGAATTCAGCTGCTCTTAAGGCAGTCTGCTATTTTATGGAGAAGCAGCTGCCTGTTGCAGCCATCTGCCACGGGCAGCAAATTCTGATATCGGCCGGGGTTTTGAACGGCAGGAAGTGTACCTGTTATCCCGGCATCAGGGACGACCTTATAAATGCGGGAGGTGTGTATGTTGACCAGAGGGTGGTTGTTGACGGCAACCTGGTCACTTCGCGCCGTCCTGAGGATTTGCCCTGTTTTATGAGGGAGTTTGTAAATATGCTGGACGGAAGAGATGTGTCGCAAAACTAACACAATTTAAATAGATGTGAAACATTTAATGGAGCTTCTCATTTTTTTGAAGTTGCACTCGCGCACTATTATCAGGGATATATTATTATAATTATATTACTTTGAGGCAGCTCCATGTTTTAGGCCTTATGCCCTTGCATGGAAGGTTCTTGACAGTACCTCCAGCTGCTGGGCTCTTGAGAGCTTTATAAAATGTACGGCATAGCCTGAGACCCTGACTGTGAGCTGATTGTACTTCATGGGCTCATTCATGGCAGCCTCAAGGGTTGACCGGTCCAGTACGTTTATATTTATGTGATGCCCTCCGTTCAATATATAGCCGTCAATAAGTGCCGAAAGATTGCTTATTTCAGTATTTTCTTCCTTTCCCAATGCCGCCGGGATCACTGAAAGTGTAAGTGATATTCCGTCACTGCAGCAGCTGTAAGGTATTTTTGCAACGGAATTAAGCATGGCCAGCATACCCGATCTGTCCCTGTTGTGCATGGGGTTTGCGCCCGGAGCAAAGGGCTCTCCTTTTTTTCTGCCGTCGGGTGTTGAGCCGGTTTTTTTACCATATACGACATTTGAAGTTATGGTCAGCACAGATAGGGTATGCTTTGCATTTCTATAAGTGGGGTGGGTTTTCAGGCTGTTATAGAAGACTTCTACCACTTCTTTTGCAATGCTGTCCACACGGTCGTCGTCATTTCCAAACTGCGGGTAGTCCTCAGTGAGCCCGAAATCAGTGATAAGGCCTCTTTCATCCCGGATTATTCTGACCCTGGCATGTTTTACGGCGCTCAAGGAGTCGGCAATGACTGAAAGGCCCGAAATACCAAAAGCCATGAGCCTGTTGACATCGCTGTCGTGCAGCGCCATCATCAGTCTCTCATAGGCATACTTATCGTGCATATAGTGAATGGCATTCATGGTATTTACATAGAGTCCGGTAAGCCACTGCTGAAGCTTATTGAAATTGTCGAGCACTTTGTCATATTCCAGGTAATCCCCTTCGTAAGGGGGAAGTGCCGGAGCCACCTGTTCGCCGGTGATTTCATCCCTGCCGCCGTTTAATGAAAGCAGCAGAAGCTTGGGGAGATTGCATCTGGCTCCGAAAAATTGCATGTCCTTTCCAAGGCGCATGGCAGAAACACAGCAGGATATTCCGTAGTCATCCCCGTAAGCAGGTCTCATAAGCTCGTCATTTTCATATTGTATGGCACTTGTCTTTATGGATATTTTGGAACAGTACAGCTTGAAGGATTTTGGCAGCTTTGGAGACCAGAGAATTGTCAGGTTTGGTTCAGGAGCTGCACCAAGATTATTCAGGGTATGCAAAAATCTGTAGGAGGTTTTGGTCACCATATGTCTTCCGTCCGTTCCAATACCGCCAATGGATTCGGTCAGCCATACGGGGTCACCGGCAAAAAGCTCATTGTATTCCTTGGCTCTCAAATGTCTTATGAATCTGAGTTTTATGACAAACTGGTCTATGAGCTCCTGGGCCTGAATTTCTGTTAATATGCCGTCTTCAATATCTTTTTCTATATAGATATCAAAGAACACATTGAGTCTTCCCAGGGAATTTGCCGCGCCGTTGGTTTCCTTCATTGCTCCGAGAAAAGCGAGATAAGTCCACTGAACTGCTTCAAAGGCGTCCTGTGCGGGGCGCTTAAGGTCAAAGCCATAAGAACTGCCCAGTTCTATCAAAGCCTTAAGTGCTGAGATCTGATCGTGGATTTCCTCCTTGAGCCGGATTACTTCTTCGGACATTTGCGGCGGCAGGGCCTCAGAGTCCTGCTGCTTTTGAAGCAGCAGCCTGTCGATACCGTAAAGCGCCACCCGCCTGTAGTCTCCGATAATCCGGCCCCTGCCGTATGTGTCGGGCAGGCCTGTGATGACTCCGCATTTTCTCGCTCTGCGCATTTCTTCGGAATAAACGCTGAAAACACCGTCATTGTGTGTTTTGATTTCTTTGCTGAAAATACTTTCTATTTCAGGCGCAGGCGAGATGCCGAACTGTTCGCAGGCCTGCTTTGACATGCGATAGCCGGTTTTTGCAATAAAGGCCCTTTTCAGGGGTGAATCTGTCTGGAGCCCTTTTATTACCTCAAAGGGTTCATCTATAAAACCGGGCTTGTGACTTGTAGTACCCGAGATGGTTCCGGAATCGATCTCCAGAACTCCTCCGTTCAAATGTTCTTCAATCAGCAGGCTTTTACAGGTTTCCCACAAATGTTTTGTTTTTATGCTTGAACCGGTCAGAAAGCTTTCATCGCCGTCGTAAGGTTTGTAATTTGTTTGAATGAAATTTTGAACATCGATGGTATTATTCCATTTGCCGCTTTTAAATTCAGGAAAAGATAGATTCATAAGTACTGCCTCCCTATATGATTTTTTCTGCCAAGGGATTTACTCTGCAAGACAAAAGTAGCAAAATAAAAGCCGCCTGGGCATTTTAAGCGCCCAGGCGGCCGGCTTTTAAAAGTCATACTCCCGTGTGGTAATCTCCACTTCCGCCAGTTGCATGACAGTTTTGAATCAAAATTTAAAATTAATTTTTACATACTAAGTATAAATTAACTTTGATTTAAAAGTCAAGTGATATCCCAAAATTCAAGATAAAATTTATGAAAAAATCTACAAGATATGCTAATATATTAAAGCAATAAACTATATATTGTGGCTTATTTCAAATGTGAGCGCAGATAAAGCATTGTTGACAAGAACATACGTTTGGTATACTATTACCATAGTTATGGAAGATTTTTGGAGAAAAAGATATTGGGAGGAGAAAAAAATGGAGTGCCAATTAAGAGATATATCTGTTTATTATGAAGAGTATGGCGAAGGACGGCCAATAATAATGATACATGGCTATACAATAGACCACAGAATGATGGTTGGCTGTATGGAACCCATTTTAAATACAATTCAGGGCTATAAGCGGATTTATCTTGATTTGCCCGGAATGGGAAGGACAAAGGGAGAGCAGTGGATAACCAGTTCCGACAAAATGTTGGAGGTGGTGCTGCAATTTATTGAAAAGGTTATTCCCGGACAGCGTTATCTGCTTGCAGGCGAGTCGTACGGAGGCTACCTTGCGAGAGGAGTTGCTTACCATCAGGCAAATAACATCGACGGACTTTTTTTACTCTGTCCTGTAGTTAAGGAGAGGGACAATAACAGAACCCTTCCGCAAAAAACCGTTCTGGTAAGGAATAAATCCTTGCTTGGCGGATTGTCAAAAGAAGAAGCGGAAGGCTTCGAAGAAATGTCCGTCGTACAGAGTATGGAAATTTTAGAAAGATACAAATCCGAGATACTATCCGGTGTCAATATGGCGGATATGGGTTTTCTTGAGAAGCTTAGAGAAAATTATTATTTCTCATTTGAAGCCGGTCTTATTGATCACAAATATGAAAAACCGGCGTTATTTATATTGGGGAGACAGGATTCCTGTGTAGGTTATAAGGATGCATGGGATATACTGGAAAAATATCCTAGAGCCACTTTTGCAGTACTGGACAGAGCAGGACATAATCTTCAGTTTGAACAGGTTGATCTATTTGAAGCAATGGTTAAGGAGTGGCTTTTCAGGATAAAAGAAAGTTTACAGGTTTAATTATTGAGATGTACAGACTTAATTATATTATATTGTTTAAAATAATAAATAAGAAATTAACCGGAGGCACATATGACCGAAATATATAATATTCTTAATTTTATAAAAGATATTGAAGGACTGAAAAATGTAACAAGAACTGCATGGACCTCTGAAGGAAAGCAGGAAAGTGTCGCAGAACATTCCTGGAGGCTTGCAGTATTCGCACTTTCTCTGGCGGAATATTTTCCTGAGGCTGATGTGGGTAAAGTATTGGGAATGTGCATTATACATGACTTTGGTGAAATTTATGAGGGTGACGTGTCGGCAAAGCTTGAAAGCGACCCGGACGGAAAATTGAAAAGAGAGGCAGATGCTGTAAGTACATTGGTAAAAGATCTGCCGCAAAATCCGAAACAAAGGATTAAGGACCTTTGGAATGAGTACAATACTGCCGTGACTTTAGAAGCAAAACTTGTCAAAGCTCTGGACAAGTTGGAGACAATAATGCAGCACAATCAGGGAAGGAATCCCTCTGATTTCGACTATGAATTTAATTTAAACTATGGTAATTCATATATGGATTTTGATAAAGTTATTAAAAACATTAGGGAACTGGTAGATGAGGAAACAAAAAGGAAATGCAAATCAGGAGGGTAAACAAAAATATGAGATACCGTTGTTTGATACTGGACCATGACGATACTGTTACTAAAAGTACGCCTGATATTCATTATCCTTCCTTTGTGGAAGCAGTAAGGACTCTGCGGCCGGATATGGAGCCCCCCAGCCTTGAAGAATTTGTTTCACATTGTTTTAATCCGGGGTTTAATGAATTGTGCAGGGACATTATGAAGTTTACAAAAGAAGAGCAGGAGTGCCAGTATCAAATATGGAGAAGTTATACAAAGAGCAGGATACCGGTGTTCTATGAAGGCGTCAAGAAGCTGTTGAAGGAATTTAGGGAGGACGGAGGCCTTATTTCGGTGGTTTCTCATTCCGAGAGCCAACAAATCCGGAGGGATTATTTACATAACTGCAATATGGAGCCCGACCTGATTTTCGGCTGGGACATGGAGGAACACCAGAGAAAACCCAACCCATATCCAATATACGAGACTATGAAAAGGTACAATCTGGATGTTAAGGATATACTGGTGGTTGACGATTTAAAACCGGGGTTGGATATGGCCAGAAAATGCAATGTGGAGTTTGCAGGCGCCGGCTGGTCGCATATTGTTCCTGAGATCAGGGAGTATATGAAAATCCACTCCGACTATTATTTCAATACGGTCCAGGATTTCACTAAGTTTTTATTTTTGCATTAAGAGAACTCTAAGAACGTACCTGTAAATATTTTATAAGAGAGCTGGAAATTAAAGATTTGGAAGATTACTTGGCAGACACTCAACATGCAAACGTATATCAGTGAACCCTGCAAACATGTGCAACAAAAGTCGGACACCATTATCTTGTTTTTATTATTATATTACTCGAAGGGCATCAAATGGATTGGATTAAGAGCATTAATAATGCATTGGAGTACATAGAAACAAATTTAACTGAAGAAATCGATTTCTCCAAACGCTGATTGATATGTCCTGGGAAAAGCCGCAGTGTAAAATGGAAGGCATCCTGGGTATATGCGGAAAAGATTCCGATATCAGGGAGGAAGAGTTTGAGTATTTTATGGGGGCAAGATACCAGGGTGAGGTCTCCGAGGGTATGGAAACACTTTTAATTCCACCGTCAGGCTGGGCTGTTTTTCCAAATGTTATTGATACCTGGAAACGCATATACTCCGAATGGCTTCCTACCTCAGGCTACCAACTTGGAAATCTGCCCTGCATAGAGAATTTTCTTGCACCGGGGCACCAACCTGAAAATGAATTATGGGTACCTGTTATAACCGGATATATGGAGGTGAAAGGGTAAAGTGAAAAAAACAAGCTTATTTTCAGCATTTCCTTATATCAGGACCGATGAAATTACACTTAGAAAAATAGAAAAATCAGATGTGGATGAGCTGTTTTCCATATATAACAATGAGAACATATTCAGATTCAGACCGGAGAAGTCAGAAAAAATAAGTCCGCAGTGGAAAATATGATTACACATTTTGAAAGAGATTTTGGCAAAAAGAAGATAATCTACCTCGGTATTTGCAGCAATGAAAATGCAGGCAGGATTATTGGAGTAGCAGAAATATTTGATTTTGACGAAAAAGTAAATATGGCTACAATTGGTTACACTTTAAGCGAAAACTATTGGGGACAGGGTTATGCCGCCAAAACCGTAAATGCTTTATGCGGTTTCCTGTTTGACACTGCAGATATAAACAGAATACAGGCCTTTGTAATGCCTGCCAATGTCAGATCGGGAAATGTGTTGCTGAAGAATGGTTTTCTAAAAGAAGGAACAATAAGACAGGGGGTATTTTGGACAGGAAGAGGAGTGGTTGACCTTGATTTGTATTCATTACTTAAATCAGATGTAATTTAACTTGAACAATTATAAAACAAAGGTTGAATTAATGGACTTTCGTTCTTTAATGTGCCGGGAATGTGCCGGGCAAATCTCATAAGCACGTAAAAAAGAACAGGTTACAGTAAAAATGTAACCTGTTCTTGAATATATGCATGAATATTTATTATTTTGTAGCCAATACTTTCTTGAGCCTGGCGAATCTTGGGAGTCCATCTTCCTTTGGAGGAGTTGATTCACCCTGTATCAAAGGTAATGCATAATCGATGAATTCCTGTTTTAAACCGTTTCCGGCTTCGTTGATCCATTCTCTTGGAATTTTCTTTTCGGTATTTGCAACATCGTTCAAGTCAAGCAGCTGAATTTCGCACTTGTATTCTTTTCCTTCAGCTCTCTTGAAACCAACCATTTTGTCAGTCATACCTTCAACTGCATATCTGACAGCCATTTGACCCGACATGTAGGATTCGTTGACGTCGCTGGCCGAACCGCAGTGAGCTGCACATCTCTGGAGAAGGCTGAATTCTATACCACGGACCTTGGCTCCGGTCTTTTCTTTAACAATAGCGGCCAAAGTAGCTGCAAGACCTCCTAATTGAGCATGTCCGAAGGAATCTCTCTGCTGGGCAAGATCTGAACCGTACTCGGAGATATACTTTCCGTTCTTATCCTTGATACCTTCTGAAACAGCTACGATACAGTTGCCGTTTTTCTTGTAGATTGCAGCGCAGTCTTCAAGGAACTGATCCATATCAAAATCTATTTCAGGGAGGTATATCAAATCAGGACCTGCACCCTTGTAAGTAGCCAATGCTGTTGAAGCGGTCAGCCATCCTGCGTTTCTTCCCATAACTTCCAATATTGTGATCATGCCTGTGTTGTAAACTCTTGCATCGTGGTAAACTTCCATGGTAGAAGTGGCAATGTATTTAGCGGCACTTGAAAAGCCGGGGCAGTGGTCTGTCCCGAAAAGGTCATTGTCTATAGTCTTTGGAACACCCATTACTCTGCACTCGTAACCAACCTTCTGCATGTACTTGCTGACCTTGTTGCAGGTATCCATTGAGTCGTTTCCGCCATTGTAGAAGAAATATCTGATGTTATATTTTTTGAAAACTTCAACGAGTCTCTTATAGTCAGTTTCATCCTGATCAACTGATTTGAGCTTGTAACGAACTGATCCCAGAGCGGAAGAAGGAGTAGTTTTTAATAAATCAAGTTCGTATGGATCTTCCTTGCTCATATCATAGAATTTTTCATCAAGAATACCCTTGATTCCGTGAGCTGCACCGTATACAGCTGTAATAGCTTCCTGTTTTAATGCTTCCTGGAAAACGCCGCAGGCACTTGCATTAATTACTGAAGTTGGTCCACCTGACTGTCCGAAGATAGCGGCACCCTTTAAAACTGTCATTGTATATACCTCCTAATGATTTATATTAATTTGTATAAATGTACGCTGCTTTTACCAAACCTTTCTTTGAAAGGCTGATATTACAATACGCAATCACATTAAAATATAGCATAATGGATAATAAATTGCAATTATACATATTCATTTCTTGCAGATTTAGCATTCTGAATCACTCGCTGCTTCATTCAGATTTATAGGTAGTGTTTTATAATAATATTTGATTTTTGTTTGAATATTATTATTGCTGCTTAGCCATTGACAAAAAAATATCAAAAATTCCCTTGATTTTAAGCTGAATTTTTCATAAAATAGAAACGATGGGTTTCTGGAATTACCTTATTATTTATTAAAAGAATATTTTTGATAAATAATAATTATTATAAAATGGGATTCATAGTTTTTGTACTGAAGGCAAAGATGTGCAGGCCACAAAAACATAGGATTTCAGGTAAAATAAAATATAAAAGGAGTGCATTTAAAAATGGCATTAGTAACTTCTACAGAAATGTTTAAGAAAGCTTATGAAGGCGGATACGCCATAGGTGCTTTCAATGTTAATAACATGGAGATAGTTCAGGGTATAACCGAAGCAGCAAAGGAAGTAAATGCTCCACTTATTCTTCAAGTATCGGCAGGTGCCAGAAAGTATGCAAATCATACTTATCTCATGAAGTTGGTTGAGGCTGCAATTATTGAAACCAACCTTCCAATATGTCTGCATCTTGACCATGGTGATACCTTTGAACTTTGTAAATCATGTATTGACGGAGGATTCACTTCGGTTATGATAGATGGTTCACACCATTCCTTTGAAGACAACATTGCATTGACAAAACAGGTTGTTGAATATGCCCATGCAAGAGGAGTAGTTGTTGAAGCTGAATTGGGAAGACTCGCAGGTATTGAAGATGCTGTCAATGTATCAGATGCCGATGCAGCATTCACAAAGCCTGATGAAGTTGAAGAATTTGTTACCAAGACAGGTGTTGACTCTTTGGCAATAGCTATCGGAACAAGCCACGGTGCATACAAATTCAAGCCGGGACAGAAACCACAACTCAGATTTGATATATTGGCAGAAGTTGAAAAAAGACTTCCCAAGTTCCCAATAGTTCTCCACGGTGCATCATCAGTTATTCCTGAGTTTGTTGAAATGATCAACAACAACGGCGGAAAAATGCCAGATGCTATAGGTATTCCTGAAGAAATGCTCAGAAAGGCAGCAGCAATGGCTGTTTGCAAAATCAACATTGACTCTGACCTGAGACTTGCAATGACAGGCAGCATCAGAAAGTATTTTGCTGAAAATCCAAGCCACTTCGACCCGAGACAATATCTCAAACCAGCTAGAGAAGCTATAAAGGGACTTGTTAAGAACAAGATCGTTAACGTTCTCGGTTCAGATGGCAAAGCTTAATTAACAGTAATTTAATTTGAAGAAATATAATAAACAGCTTCCGGACTTTAGGTGGGAAGTCACAAGGATAAGTTGTGAACCCACCTCATAAGGCAAACTGAATACGGAACATAAAAAGCAGCAGGAGCCAATAGTCACCTGTTGCTTTTTTCTGTGTACGTTTCTTGTTCCCAAATAAAGAAAGCTGACTTCCTAAAAAGTTGTAGGGATTTTTATTTCGCGCGCGAGCTTATTTTTCTGCTGTAACGGAGACGGCCTTGTTTGCAACTCTTTTATGGGATATTCCGAAAGGATCGTAAATCTATATCTATCCATATCCCAAATGATAGAGTCTCTTGCCTGGAGGACCGCCGCTTAGTACTGGGTTACATGTGACAAAAGGACTGCAAACAAAGTTCGGAACGCTTCGTTTAATTGCTCCCGTTGGCAGCGGCCGCTGCTCTTTGGGCGGATCTCGCTTCCTACTCTGCTTTCATTTCCTCTCGACTTTTTTCACTCATCAGCAAGTTAAACTTATAGTGATCATTATATTCGATCTGCTCCAGCACCCCGTCATACTGGGAAAAGGTTATAAACGCCACTTCGCCGTTTTTACCCTGGATTTTGAAACTGATAAGCACGTCACCCTCTATGCTGTCGTATGCCTGCCCGACACAATTAATTGCTTCAATATCGCCGTGAACGACATCATATTTTTCTGCCAGCTCTTTTGCCGTAGGTTCATATTTGCTTTCGTCTTTGTCAATAGAATCTGCATTAACCTTCTCTTCCAGCGTTCTGTTCATGTATACGTGAAGCAAGTCGCCGGTAACCGAATCAATCCGCACGGAATAACCATCCACACGATATCCGTCGTGGTAGTCCTGGCCTTCCATCTTAACCTGAGCATCCCACATCGGAAGTCCATCGTCCCGCCAATGCATTTCAATGGTTTGGCCTTCCAGGTTCACGCCATACGCCTGCCAAAGGTATTGTGCCGCAAGCTCCGCCGCTTCTTCTTTTGTCAGGTCTTTTTCCGAGGGAGTCTTGTTTTCAATGTTTTCATAATACGGCTTGATCCACTTAATTGAATAATTGGCTTTTTCATAGCCTTCAGGCAATTCCTTTGAGGATGATGCATCCACATTGACATAGCTTGTCGGAATTGTATCTGTTTTGTTATATTCCGCAGCCGCAGCCGCCTGTGTAAGCCCCTGGAATATCATCGTGCTTGCCCCGATAATCATCGTGGCGGCCAAAATGGTCTTTTTGAACTGTTTTCCTTTTGATCTTTTTTCTCTCATGGGAAGCTCTCCTTTATTGTTTTAATTTGTGATCACGGGATCAGTATACGGGGCCTTAATTATAGAGTTTTAATCAAGTTATTGTGAAGTTGTAAAAGTTATTTTTGCCGTTGTTCCTTCGCCGGGCCGGCTGATAAAACTCAATTCCGCGCCGTGACTCGAAGCAATCTGCTTGCAGATGGCAAGCCCCAGCCCGGCTCCGCCGTCGTTGCGGTTCCGTGACTTTTCTCCCCGATAAAAAGGTTCGGTGATCTGCGAAAGGACTTCCTGGGTCATACCTTTTCCGTTATCCTGAACACTGATCGTTTTCTTTTCATTTTCCATCGCTGCCCGAACATCGATGTGGCCGTCTTTTCCGCATGCCTTTATCGCGTTGTCGATCAGGTTGATCAGCAGGCTTTCCAGTAGAGAGACATCTCCACGTATCGTCTCTATCTCGCTGCAAAACTCTATCTGGATATATTTTCCCGCCAGTTTCCCATACAGCGTTTGCCTGACCGAATGAAAGAGGTCGGATACTTTCAATTCCTCACAGGTAAGCGGATTGTTCTGCAAATTGGCAAGTTCCAGCAACTGAAACGCTATCGTCTGCAGGCGGCGGCTTTCCGACATAATGTATTGAAGCGCCGACAGGCTGTCATCCTCCGACATGACAGCCTTTTGTATATATTCCGCATATCCGTAGATTGCGGTCAGCGGCGTGCGGAGTTCGTGGGCAAAGTTATCAACAAACTGCTGCTTTTGATCGGCGGCATTCTTCAATTCCGTTATCCGGAGCTGGATTTCCTCCGCCATGTGATTGAAACTTTGGGCCATTTCAGAAAGCTCATCACCACCTGATACCGGAAGCCTGGTTTCATACGCACCACCTGCGATATCTTTGGCTGTCCGGGAAATCTGCTTAAACGGCCTGAATATCCGGTTTAGTACAAGAAGCAGGCCAAAAGCGAGCAGGATGGAGAGCGCAAATCCCGCCAAAAACAAATTATTTTTCAGGTGGCTCCATGAGCTGATGGCCTCCGTCGTATCGTAAAGATAAACCAGGGTGTAGGAATGATAAGGGTCGGAAAGCTTTCCCGAGACGATAACATATGTTTGATTGCTCGCCTTCCGGATCGTTGCCAGCCGGTTTCCGCCCACCGGTGGCTTTAGGGAATTGTCCTCCAGTACAGAGGCGTTCTGATCGGAATAGATAAGCTGATCGTTTTTGTAAAGCGCAAGCCTCGTCTTGTTGTCTCCTGATAGATAGCTGTAAGGCTTTAACAGTAAGCTTATGGAGCCGTCCAAGTCAGCCCCGCGGCTTTCTACTGCAATGAAATCCTTGAGCAGGGCGGAGGCGATAAAATAATGTTCGCCCAGGATTCTTTCCTCCGCGCGGTTTACCGTGTCCCTGAACATAGTAACGGAAACAATGAAAATTCCAAGGTTAAAGAAGAAAAGAAAAAGTGCAAGCGTCGTTAAAAAAATCCGCTGCTTCATCGGCCTGCCTCCAAACGGTAGCCCAGCTTGTACACGGTTTTTATCCTGTCGTCCCAATCCAGCTTTTTACGTAGCTTTTGTATATGTACATCCACTGTCCGGGTATCTCCTTCAAAATCGTAGCCCCAAACCAGTTCCAAGAGTCTTTCCCTGGAGAGCGCGATATTCCGGTTGTTCACAAGGACTTCCAATAAATCATATTCCTTTGGAGTACATTCAACCAACCGCCCGGTATGAAATACCTGATGGCTACCAAAATCGATTTTTATGTCTCCCGCTTCAAAACAACTCGCGTTTTTCTGTGTCCGCCGCAGGACTGCTTCCACGCGGGCCAGCAATTCTAACATTTCAAAGGGCTTTGTCAGATAATCGTCTGCTCCCATGGAAAAGCCCTTGATACGGTCAGGCAGGCTGTTTTTCGCCGTCAGGAAAATCGTGGGTGTTTTATTTGCTTGCTCTATCACTTCAAACCCGTCAAGCCCCGGCAGCATAATATCTAAAATTATCAGATCGTAGGATTGATTCTGTATTTCAGAAACGGCGGTTTTTCCGTCAAAAACAGAGACACATTGATGGCCCACAAGCTGTAGGTTTCTTTTTACAAGCTCATTGATTGCCGTTTCGTCTTCAACGATTAAAATAGATGCCAAATTACTCCACCTCCTTATTTTATTTTAATAATATTATCAGCGTTTTGTTATAGAGTTGTAAAGCATACCGTAAATTTTCATTTTTGTTTATTCTGATACGGTATATAATCGACCGTAACCATCTCACCGATACCGCCGAGGTTGAGAAAATCCGCAGGAATGTTTATGCCATTATGAGAGCGGAAACCCGCAGGGAGCAACCCACACGAAAGCAGGATATGGAAATATAACAACGCAGCGATGGGCAATTTCCGCCCGTCGCTAATTCCCATATAATGACTTTCGCAAGAGGAGATACAAGCCTTTTAACTTTTGATATGCATCAATAATCTCGTCCTGTAACTTGCCGTTATAGACGGATTCGTTTATTGGACAAGCGCGTTCGATATAAAAACTCTTTCTATTCAGCAAATTTTTTAACGCTTCATTATTGATCTCCGGATAGTGATCTTTTGCGAATTTGTCACCGATAATCGCCATATTCAATCGGTCCAATTTATCAAGTTCCCTCATGAACGACTGGCTGTTTTCAATAATTTTTCCCCGTATACGCTCCATGCCTGCACTGGTCTGCTTGTATATCCTTATGCCATAACCGTAATAATCGCAGCCCATATCGAAATAAAGACCTAAAATATCTTTCTCACTTGAAGGTTCACGAAACCGTATATACATATATCCTTTCAACGGCGTTGCCCTTGAAAATCGCATATCGCTGTACATGGTCGATACGCATTTTGATGGCTTTGTGATAAGTGTATCGCTGACGGACAAAGCCGTTTGCGTAAGCCCATTAAATAAGAGTGTCAATGGCTCTGAAATAAGTGGCTTGTAGGCCAATTTGTTTTCAGGCAGCAGCTCAATCGTATTATTGAATTGTAATGAAAATAAAAGGTTCGTAAAATCTTTTGGGAACCCAGTAAAATGTGGAGCGTTATCGACTATGTTCATGTTGCCTCCACATTCAAGACCTGACGAACATATTGCCCGATTTTTTTATCAAATCCTTGCTCGGCGGTTTCAGGTTTCACGACTATGCCTGTGTTCCATTCATCATCATACGGTATCAGTTTTAGCTGTATAGTATGCAGTGCATTAGCTATTGGGTCGTTGACAACTTTTTTATAATCCTTTTGAGAAATCCCATCGGCTTGAGCAACTTCGTTACCTGAGCCGCCGCCGTGAGCAATCACAGCCGTTTTTATGCCGTACACCTCTGACTGATACGAGGTGTCCTTATCCCATCGGTAAAAAGTAATTTCTTCCATTTTCTCAAGGAGCATACACAGCTTCGCCGGGATCGGCGCATAGTGCGGGGATACGATAAACAAGATATCGCAGGCTATTATTTTTTCATAAAGCCGATTGAATGTATCGTCTGTAGCGCAGCGTCGGCTGCTCAGACATTTCACGCAATCTCTGCATGGACTAAGATCCAGATTTTTAAGTTCGACAATCTCACCCTCCATGCCAGCTATGTGTTTTTTAGCTTCATCTAAAACGGACTTGCAAATCTGATAGGAATAGGTTTCTTTTATCCCCGGACGAAAATTATTAGAAGCTGAAATGCAAAGTATCCGCAAGCCCTGATTGTCTGGCTGTTCCATTTCATTCACGCTCCTTTGCATCGATCAATTCATACCCTGCCCAGCTTACCGTCAAGGCCTGTCCGCCTGTCAGCGGGATATGCCGCAACGGTAAGTCCGTTCTCACTTCCGTACCCTTGGGGCAATGAAATGAAAGATAAGCGTTAATAAGACAAAGCCCCGCTTTTTCTTTGTCATATGGTTTACCGATACTCGGCGCAGCAATCAGGCTACCCGCACTAGCTCCCACATAGATTTTATTCGCATAGACCATCTTTTTTACAATTTCGTCAAACCCGGTTTCTTTCATACGCCGAAGCAGATGGCTCGTATCTCCGCCTGTAACATAGACTACGTCATAGGTCATGGCCTGATCTAAAGTCAGCGTGCCGTCGATATCGTAAATATGTATGCTGTTCGGCAAAATCCCCGCGCTTAATAGCTCTGCAAAGCAAGCTCCGGCTGCTGGGCGTGACTCGTTGCTGTTTGCCGCAGTGGGGATAAACAGAACTTTAGCTTGTTCTGCCGGCTTACCTAACATCTCGTGAAACCTGCGGATGATGTTTTGATGCACTGTGCTTTTGTCAAAGCACTCAAAGCTGGAATACCATCCACTATCCGTCAACAAAACATTCTGCCACACCTGGTTACCTGATTCAGCCGCCCAGCGGTGGCAGACCTCGACACGCGCCCCCTGCGCATTGTCCCCGTGTTCTGGGTCGAGATAGGAATAAGCATACAGCTTGCCACAGGGGATGACATCGCACTCTCCACAATGGACAAGGCTTTTCTTCTGACAACAAATAGCTATCGGACATTCTCCATGAAATGGATGCCCGCCCGTTTCAATACAGCCACCACAGCCGTTAGATTCTTTCCAATCACAGTCTGAACAATGTAACCCACATCTCGAATCAACCACAATACTACCTCCATTTTCATCGCATTTTCAATATCATTCTACAATTTCAAACACGACAACTGTATGTCACATTCATTCATAGCGTTCAGAAATATTTTTTGCCAAGCGAGCAAATTCATCGCGGCTTTCTTTAGGTTCCAATACTTCAGCTTTATCGCCAAATGCAAGTATCCATGAGAAAATATATTCCTTGTTAGTATAATCAAGTGATAGAAGCAAGCCCGTGTCGGTTTCCTCATAACTGTTTAATCCGTATTCTTCAATTAAGCGAAAACGGACGCTTTTATCAAATAGGATTTTTATATTATAAGGCTCGGGCGTAGCATATCCGCTACTGGCTCTATCGTTTGGGATAGGATGAGCTATAAAAGTAATATCGGTTATTGATGGATTCCACAGACGATTCAACTTAAATTGCCGAAAATCATTTCTTAAATTGCACCAACCAAATACGTACCAAGTGCTCCAGATAAACTGGATAAAATATGGCTCTATTTCACGAGTTATTTCCCCTTTTGAATAGTAATAATCGAAGCGAACTGTCTTATGTTCATAAATTGCCCGTTTGAACAACTCGATTTTTTCAGAAAGACTGTCCTTGTAATGACTTGACAAATCTATAACAATGCTATCTGCCAATGAAACAATGCTGTTACCCGTTGCAAGTTTAGCCATTATATTCGTAAAGTTTGATTGACTTGATACAGAATCCAAACTTTTCAAAGCAGCCACAAGATTTTGCAATTCATCCGACGTTAATATACCTTTATTGATTTTATAGCCATCTATGATAGCTATACCGCCGTCTGCACCCCTTGTTGCCGTGATGGGTATGCCAGCCATAGCCAACGCATCAATATCACGCAAAATCGTTCGCCGCGACACCTCAAAATGTCGTGCCAATTCCGGCGCGGTAGTTTTTTCGTTTTGAAGTAATATAGTCAGAATACCGATTAAGCGGTCAATTTTCATTTTCATCACCAACGATATTATAACACACGAACACGACATCTATATGTCATATTAAAACATTTTTAAATAGTTGGACAAACCTCCTTGACAAAAGTTGTCGGAGAACAATGTGCTGGGGCGCATCCCCAACGAACACTTCCGATTGCTGTCTGCAGAGTACACTACGGAACAGGCGCAACTACGGGAGAAGCTCCCGAAGCTGGAGCAACGGCTGGAACGACTTCAGAACTCACTGACCAATGTGGCACAGTTTATTGACAAAGCCAAACGGTACAGCAACATCACGGAGCTCGCGCCGGAAATCCTGCGGCTGTTCATTGAGAAGATCGTGGTAGGTGAAAAACCGCAGAAATACTCTCGCACTGCCGAACAGGATATCTGGATTTACTACCGCGACATTGGGCTGATGGACACGCCGGAGGAACCATCCTGTGAAACAGAAGCAGTACCTGAGGAATATGAGCTCATGGATATCCAAGCGACAGACCTGACAGCCGAAGCTGCCCGCCCCATCACAGGGATTTATATCCGGTTCACTTTTTGCCACTATGATACCCCTCCTTTTGTTCGGGAGCTGTTTTATTGTGTAACGAATACTACACGTTCTGCGTGTGGTTCCGGAAAGCTTATAGCTTTGAGTGAAAAATATAAAGCCTCCTTGTTAAGCTGGCGAACTTCTAAAAAGTCCTGTCAGGCAGAGAGGGAAGAGAAAACACAAGTGATATGACTGTATTTATGTGGTAGAATGGATTTATTACAGATTCACAATGGTAACGTATACTTCAAAATACGAGGTGAAGAAATCATGACAGACAAAAAAATCACAGTACAATTTACGATGCTGACATTTTGCATAGCCTATCTTGTGTCAGGTGCTTTGATTGCTCTTGGGCAATTCGGATATTCGGTTCACAATTGGGTTCACTCGTTACAGCAGTTCGGGATGAATATTCCTTTTGCAATCTATATTTTGTCGCCCGCCATTGCTTCATATATAGTTTTGAAGAAAAATAACAAAATAGCAGATTTTAAGGAATGGTTGAAAACTGTTTTTTACGCCAAAATTAACATATCTCTTTATTTATTCGTTGCTGCAGGGCTTGCGCTGTATTTTTTGGTACATATTGCAGTTTCAGGCCGTACCGAAATGGTGCTTCCATTTTATATGTTCTTCCTTTCCCTGCCTGGTTGTCTTATTATCGGCGGCTTGGAGGAAGCTGGCTGGATGTACATATTGCAGCCTGAGCTTGACAAAAAATATGGCTTTGTTTTATCCTCCGTTTCTGTTGGAATCATTTGGACTTTATGGCATATTCCTCTCTTCTTCATTCCGGGGACGAATCACGGAGAGGGACTCATTAACTTTTGGATGTTTGCAGTTCAACTCATTGCATTTCGGTTTTTCAATGGGGCAATCTACAAAATATCAGGAAAAGGCCGTGTGTTTATGTGCGTGTTATTCCACACCATGTTCAATGCGGTATCTCCAATTTTTGGCACCATGACTATGACTTGGGCGGGAACAATTGCCGCAAATGCTGTGATTGTTCTTATTTCTATTGTAACCGTTGTGATATACGACAGAAAGAACAGGCGAATAGTATAAGCATTTGCTTCAATCACCTTATACTAATAAGGCCAAGCCCATTTGTTGTCAGCAGCCGTTTCACTGTCTGCGTAGTAGTTCCTTATATGCTGGCCTAAATATAATTGCAATATAGTGTTTGCACCAAAATACTGTAGACAGGCAATATGCGGGAAGATAAAAACAGATATAGGTCAAATATTGAGAAAGTCATGCGGACAAAAAAGAGTAGAAATTATATAGGCAAATACGTACAGATTGTGCTAAGTGAAATTTTGTTTTGCTTTACAGATAGATTTAATTGGACCAACTGGTAACGCGAGGACAACTTCATAAAATAGGATGCACGGTTAAAAACAATTGCGGCAAAATCGCTTTATAATGAGGCGATACAATTTACCGCAATTGTTTTGGGTGCGTCCCTATTTTATGAAATTAGTACGGAAGTTACCAGTTGACATAATGAATTACACAGGTAAAGCAATCTAAATCAATTGGCACAATGCGTTAATTTAAATCACCCGAAACCTGTAAAACACTTACTTGACCATAAAAGCTATCAATGCTCCGTACTGTCTTATTACACTGTCCGGAATGAAATTATCAGAAATGAATACACAGCCGACAGGGGAATACTAAATCAAATAAAATATATATTCAAGGCGAAAGTCTCATCCCTTAAAATACCGGGGAATGGGACTTTTTTGCTGAAACTGTGTTTTTTATATTAAGAAATTATTAAATATTCTAAGATTTGTTGAGATATAAGGTCGAATTGTTTATATTTATAATAGAAATGTATTTTTGGTAATTTTAACTATTTGATTTTTATGATTAATGATGTGGGGGTAAAAATGAGAAAAAAAGCGGGAGTAGTTTGTCTTTTACTTGTTATTTTGATGCTTTTTCCAGTGGTGGGGTACAAGGTCTTTACAGAAAGGGAGTATCCGGGAAATGTGACAAATGCGCAGGAAATAGCTGCAGTTGAGGATATGCGTGGAGTGTGGATCGCGACGGTAAGCAATATTGACTTTCCCTCCAAGCCGGGACTAAGTGCGGAACAGCAAATGAAAGAGCTTGATGCAATAGTGGATAATGCTGAGTATATGGGGATGAATGCAATATTCTTCCAGGTGCGTCCTACAGGTGATGCATTGTACAAATCCTCGATTTTCCCATGGTCTGAATATCTGACCGGCAAGCAGGGAAAAGCAAATGACAAGAATTTTGATCCCCTGGCATATATAATAGAAAAGGGACATAAAAAGGGCATACAAATACATGCGTGGCTGAATCCTCTCAGACTTTCAATGGGCACAACCTCAAAACCGGTTAAAAGTGTGGACGCTTTATCAGCCGGCCATCCTGCCAGAAAAATATCCAGTGCTGTAGTGGCGGCAGGTAACGGCAGGCTTTATCTCGATCCGGGCTCACCCGAAGCCATTAAGCTCATTACCGACGGGGTTGCCGAAATTCTTAAAAATTATGATGTGGACGGTATTCATTTCGATGATTATTTTTATCCCTCAAAAAGTGAATGCAACGGTAAGGACTTTAACGACAGCAAATCCTACGAAAAATACAAGGGTTCCTTCACCAATAAGGACGATTGGCGCAGGAACAATATAAATACACTGGTAAAGAGTACATACGACACTGTAAAAGCAATAAAACCTCAGGCTCAGTTTGGAATCAGTCCGTTTGCAATATGGTCCAACAAGGATAAAAATGCAGAAGGATCCGATACACAGGGCGGTATATCAACGTATTACGATCACTATGCCGATACAAAGAAATGGGTAAAGGAAGCATACTTAGATTATATAGCTCCTCAGATATACTGGAATATAGGCTTTAAGATTGCGGATTATTCGGTAATTCTGGATTGGTGGAAAAATGTATGCAGCGGCAGCAGCGTAAAATTATATGTAGGACATGCCGCCTACAAGATAAATGATCCCTCACAGGCCAACGAGTGGCTTGACCCATTGCAGATACCCAAGCAGATTGCAATGAACAGAGAAAGCAAAGCTGTCAGCGGAAGCATATTCTACGGATATTCGAATCTGAAAGCAAATGTGCTGGGAATCAAGGACAAACTCAGAGGGATATATGTGGCAGGCAGGGATGCCGGCAGCCCGGTGCCCGAAGACCGTCAGCTTTATATTGCAGCTCCCGGCAACGGATATAAAACCTCCTCCTCAAAGGTGAGTATAATGGGAAGCTGTGACCCCGATCAGCCGCTGTACCTGAACGGCAATCAGATAACTCCCTCCGAGGATGGATACTTTACGGTTTACCAGGAGCTTCAGGTTGGTGAGAACGTACTTGTTTTCAAGCATAAGGATAAGGAAACCATATTTAAAATAACAAGGACAGCTGCCTCGGCTTCCGCTGCTCCCTATCAGATGAACAAGCCGGGCTTCAGGACAGGGTATTTTTCGCCGACAGCGTCCATGACAATGAAAACAGGTCAGAAAATTGATTTTTCCTGTGTAGCGCCCACCGGAGCAAAGGTGTGGGTGGAGATAGGTAAATACAGGGTGGAGCTTGCCAATGCTGGTGACATGGATTCCAACGGAGGGGCCATCACCCCGGCGAGGTATAAAGGAACCTTTACCATGCCGGCAGTGCCGGGAAGCCAGAAAATATTGAATCTTGACAAGCCTGTTTTTGTCATGGAGTACAAGGGACAGAAAATAACAAGCAAGCAGGGCAATATTCTCAGCATTCAATCCGACAAGTATTATAAATATGCCCTTGTCAGCACTTCCGAGGCCGAAGCCGTGGCAAGGTCAGGACCGTCATCGGATCAATCCAGGGTTACTCCGTTGATAAACGGTGCGGTGGATTACATCGTAGGTGAGCAGAACGGTTATTATCTGCTGAAAAGCGGTGTTTGGACCGACAAAAAATATGTTAAGGTAGTAAATGACAAACCGCTGGCCTCCAACAAAATATCCTCCATAAACGTAAAGGATAACGGAAGCTATACCGACATTACTTTTAAAATGCCTGTTAATATGGTGTTTGGCATAGAAGCATCCCCGGCGGCAGTAATTCTGAAAATATATGGTACGACAGGTATTAATGCCGGGTCGGCAGTGCCCGGAGCAGCCATTTTCAAGTCCATAGATTATATGGCAGTCGACGGTGCGGCCCAATACACCTTTAATTTGAAGTCACCTGACAACTATTTCGGGTATTATGCCCAGTATAAAAACGGAGCACTTGTTTTATCACTCAAGAATGCACCAAAGATTTCGGGCACGGGAAGCAAACCTCTGACAGGCCTGAGAGTTTTACTTGATGCGGGCCACGGGGGAAGCGAAACCGGAGCCATAGGGCCTCTTGGAAAATACGGCCCGTATGAAAAGCAGCTCAATCTGGCCATTACTTTAAATACCAGAAAGTATCTGCAGGATTTAGGCGCCGCGGTTATTATGACCAGAACAGGTGACAAGACTGTCAGCCTAAATGAAAGAGCAAATTTAATAAGAAAAGAGAAACCCGATATAGCGGTTTCCATACACAACAATTCCATGGATGTGACGGCAGACTACACAAAGCACGTGGGTTTGCTGGTATTATATTCAAAGGACAGTTCAAAGGCTGCGGCAGGTTTTGTGAAGGATTCCCTGATAGCAGACCTGAAGCGCGATGATGGAGGATTTAGATGGCAGAGCCTTTCGGTATGCACAGTTACTCAATCTCCGGCCATATTGGTTGAAGGCGGCTTTATGTCAAATCCCGAGGAGTATCAGTGGCTGTCTAATTATGACAACCAGGTACAAATGGCCAATTCTATAGGTAAGGCCATACAGGATTGGGCCGTAAAGAACACAAGATAACATGAGAGGTATTGTATGCCGAAGGTATTTCTTGCAGAGGATGATCTGGCTCTCTCAAGTCTGGTGGCTGACAGATTAGCCAAATATAACTATGTTGTTGAAAAAGTAACCGATTTTAAGAATGTGGAAAAGCAGTTTGAGCAATCAAGGGCCGACATTGTGCTTATGGATATCAACCTGCCGTATCTGGACGGTTTTCATTTCGTGCGTTATATCAGGCGTGTTTCGGAAACTCCCATCATCATAATATCTGCAAGGAACAGCAGCAGTGAACAGGTCATGGGAATTGAATTCGGTGCCGATGATTATATAACCAAGCCCTTTGATATTGAGCTGCTCATTGCCAAAATGGGAGCGCTGCTCAGGCGAAGCCGGGCGGCAGCCAATTTGTTTGTCACTGTAATAAAGGCGGGAGAGCTAGAACTGGATACCGAAAAACTGACCTTGAAGACTCGGAATAACCAGGTCATGCTGTCAAAAAACGAGTATAGGCTTATTAAGAAGCTTATGGAAAAACCGGGCAATGTGGTTCCTAGGGAAGAGCTTTTTGAGGAATTATGGGATGATGCAACCTTTGTTGAGGAAAATACCCTTTCGGTTAATATGACCAGAGTGAAAGCACGCCTCCAGGAGCTTGGATTTTCAAATGCAATTAAAGTTAAACGGGGAGCAGGCTACTTTCTTGATGCTGCAGCCCTGACCCGGTCCAAAGAGGAGAAGAGCTTATGAAACAGGAATTATCCATATTCTTATGTTTCCTGAAAGACAAGCTCTCCCTTCTGATTCTCCTTATCATAAATACAGCTGTAATTATCCTTTTCTTCAATCTTTCCATGGACAGCACCGAATGGCTTTATCCGGCCTGTCTTTCTGTTGTCCTATCCGGACCGTTTCTGTTTGTACAATACTTTTCCTACAGGAAATTGATGATCATGTGTGATACCGGAGAAATAAACCTCCCGGACGAGGTTTATTCCGGCAAGCATTATGTAAGGAAAATAAATTCGACGCTTATCAAAATCCACAGGCATTATAATACAAGACTCAATGAAGAGAAACAAAAGAACCTGGATTTCAGAAGGTTTATCTCACAGTTTATCCACGCTATGAAAACACCTGTAACGGTCATCGACCTGGCCGTTCAAAACACCCCCGGCACGGCTTGCCAGGATAGGCGGGAATGTGGCTTGTATAACACCATTCAGGATATTTCAGAGGAAAATAAAAGACAGCTTGAAATGCTGAACAATCTGCTTGACTATCTGCGTATCAATGAATTCAACAAGGATTATAAGCCTGAGTCTGTGGATTTATACCCGGAATTGATAAAAATTATCAACAGCAAAAAACGGAGTTTTATTTATAACAACGTATGTCCCCATATTGTTCCCAACGGAATTCAAAGGGCCGAAGTACTTACCGATTCAAAATGGAATGCTGTGATGCTTGAACAGATAATATCCAACTCCATAAAATATTCCGGTGCTTCTGAGGAAATGAAAAAAGTGGATTTTAAAATTGAAACTGATGAAAATAAGACAATATTAAGTATACGCGATTACGGAATAGGGATTCCGGCACATGACCTTCAGAAGATAATGGACCCCTTCTTCACAGGGGAAAACGGCAGGAAGATGAAAAACGCCACCGGTATTGGACTGTACATAGTTAAACTAATATCCCAGGGGCTGGGCCACGAGATTGTTGTGGAATCCCATTCCGGCTCAGGTACATGTGTGTCGGTAATCTACCGTAAATTAAAACTTCAGTAACGTAAAACTTCAGTACGCAAAAACTGCTATTCTTTCAAAAATGTAAGTTTTGTGAAAGGTTGTTGAATACTTATTTATTCTCCGTAAATTTATAATTTGATTAAAGAGATCAAACGGAGGGAATGCATATGGCATTAATTGAAGTTAAAAATCTGATAAAGACATATTACGGCCAAAAAAACAAGCAGAGCACAAATGCTCTTAACGGTGTGGAACTGACCATAAATGAAGGAGAGTTCCTGGGTGTCATGGGACCGTCGGGAAGCGGCAAAACCACGCTGCTGAACATGCTGAGCGGCATAGATGTTCCCACAGGCGGCAATGTGGTCATTGAGAATCAGGACCTGTTTTCCATGAAGGCTGAGGAGCTTGCTCTTTTCAGAAGACGGAGGATGGGTTTTGTTTTTCAGGAATTCAACCTGCTTGACAGCCTTACACTGAGAGAAAATATCATGCTGCCGCTTATTCTTGATAAAAAGCCCATGTCTCAGATTGAAGAGAAAATAAACAGGTATCTGCAGCTTTTTGATATAGAGAAGGCGGCAGACAAACATCCCTATAATGTTTCAGGCGGACAGCAGCAAAGGGCGGCTGTGGCAAGAGCCCTTGTCAACAACCCGGCGGTAATATTTGCCGATGAACCCACCGGAAACATCGATTCCAAGTCAGCTAAAGCCGTAATGGGCTGTTTTGAAAGAATCAACGAAGATGAAAAGGCAACAATATTGATGGTCACCCATGACCCGTTTGCAGCAAGCTACTGCAAGAGAATTATATTCATACGGGACGGTCAGATATGCTTTGAACAGCTCCGGGACGGCAGCAGAAGCCAATTTTTTGAGAAGATAATAGACAGCCTTGCTGTACTTGAAGGGGAGGCTGATAAAGATGAAATTTAGCGGAATTGTGTGGAAAAATTTCAAATTCGGGATTCGCAAATATATCGCCTTTTTTCTGTGCAGTACCTTCACCATATCTATTTTTTTCATTTTCTGCAATCTTTCCTTCAGCAAGGAAATCAATGATTTTATGAACAGGGCAGGAATGGGATCCGAATATGTTTTTTCAATAATGGTCATTATTTTATCCATCTTTTCGGTAGGATTTATCAGTTATATCAACAGCAGCAAAAACAAAAGCAGGTCAAAGGAATTCGGGCTTTACATGACAATGGGCATGACTTACAGGGATATATCCAGACTGATAATTCTTGAGGATCTGGTGATACTGGCTGCCTCAATTGTGTTGGGAATAGCGGTGGGAACGGTTTTTTCCAGATTGGTTTACATGATCAATATGAAAATAATCGGAGAAGAAAACGGAAGATTCGTACTTGACTACCGGAGCTATTTGCTGACTGCCGCAATATTCATCGTCATATATGGGGTAAATATTTTTATAACTATTCTTTCCCGCAGAAAAATGAACATTAAAAGGCTGATGACCTCGGACAGGGAATCCGAGTTTACCGCCCGGAGTCACAGCGGTCTTGCTGCCGCGGGGCTTGTGCTGATGGCGGTATTTGCTTCAACCTCGGTGTCAGCAGCAATGTCAAGGGATATAGCTATGAAAAGAATACCCATTATTCTGGCGATTATTGCAGGAATGGCCGGAATGTATCTGGTCATATCACATATAACGGGAATTCTTTCGGCATTTGTTAAAGGGAATAGGGAGCTTTACGGCAGGAGCCTGCTCAATCTTTCGGAACTGAAATATACTTCAAAAAAGAATGCAAATGTGCTTTTCCTTCTCAGTATACTCAGCGGAATGATATTGTTATGCTCGGCTTCCACCTTTGCACTGCTGAGTATATCCGAAAAAATCGTAGAGAGGACTCCGGAACAGGTAATAACTTATATTGAGGCTTTCGGGGTAAACAGGTTTGAAGAGGGCTATGCGGATGAGCTTGTTAGGGAAAGCGGCGCAGGGCTGAGAGAGCATTTCAGATATCCCTGTACTTTTGCAAACAAAATTGAAAGTGTGCCGGCATCACCGGCAGATAAGGGAGCTTCACAGAGCCCTGCCGTTCCGGTATGTATCATAAGCAGATCCACACTGCATATTATGACCGGGGACCAGTTGGCAATAGGCAGCGGTGAAGCACAGATTCTTGCAGCCGACCCCCTGGCTGTACCTTCAGAGAGCAGTCTCAAGGAAATTGAAATAACAAACGGTGTTATAACAAAAAAACTCCTAATGAAAGGCACTGTCACCAATCACAATTTCAGCAGTGAAATTGTTCTGGGAAACAGATATATTCTGGTTGTTGCCGATGAAAATTACAGAGAGCTTGAAAGCTCAAATAAAGAATTTAACGGTATAATACACGATATAAGAGTGGATAAATGGAAAAAAACAGGGCCTGTTTTCGACAGGCTGAACGGGATAAGGGACAACAGCAATCCCCTGTCACAGCATTTTACCGTATTTGGCGATTATGCAGGCTATACCCTAATGAGACACCTTTATTCAAACTTTGTATTTGTTACAAACTTTATAAGCATTTTGTTCTTTGCGTCTTCAATACTGATATTGCTCTTCCGCCAATATGAAAGTACCGATAAGATGGCAAAGAAATATTCACAGTTAAGAAAAATCGGAGTAATGAGAAAGGAATTCAGGAAATTTATTCATACCCAGACAGGTTTCCTGTTTATTATCCCTCTTATCCTCGGTTTATTTATGGGTGCCTGCCTCATGCTTATTATCCAGTCAATAATGGGAGGCAATGATTTATATAAGGAATTTTGGAGTGCCAGCGCAAAAATTGCCGCAGTATATATCGTTCTTCAATTGATTTTCAGCAGAGCAGTTTCAGAAAATTATTACAAAGGGATTATCAATAAAGCCTCTATAAAATAATAAAGTTCAGCAGAATAATAATAAAGTATAACAGATTGAATCCACGTCAATAATGAATTGAGAGTGGATTTTTTTTTATTCCATTCATTTGCATAATATGAATCAATGGAGGCTTGAATGGTCAAAGTAGGAATACCGAGAGGTTTGTATTATTATAAGTTTTCCACCCTATGGGAAAGCTTTTTTACCGAACTGGGAGCAGAAATTGTAATTTCGGATAAAACCAACAAAAACATATTATTGGAGGGTGCCAATAACTGCGTTTCCGAAGCCTGTCTCCCAATAAAGGCATATTACGGACATGTGATAAATCTGCTTGGAAAAGCGGACTTTATTTTCCTGCCGCGTTTTACCAGTATCTCAAAAAAACAGTACATCTGCCCGGAAGTCGCCGGAGTTCAGGATATGATAAGAAATTCCATAAAATTAATGCCCAGGATAATCGATACCGAAATCAATCTGAGGAAGAGCGAAAAAAATTCATGGCTTGCCGCGCAGTATACCGGTGAATTTATAACGAAGGATAAACAAAAAATAAAAAATGCCTATAAAAATGCATTGGAGGCATACAGAAATGAGAGGCAGGTCATGAAATCCGGAATGCTGACCGATGAGTTCAAGCAGGAAATCGGTTCAATGCCCCTGCGGGTCATTCAGAAACGCAGCACCAATATTACGGTTGCTGTTTTAGGCCATTGCTATACGGTATATGACAGTTTTATAAACATGGAATTGATGAGGAAGCTGAGAGATTACGGGATAGGAATCGTAACGCTGGATATGCTGGATTACCGGGAGTCAAAGGAAAAATGCAGGGAACTTGACAAAATGTTGTTCTGGGATTATGGAACCCGGGCATATGGAGGAAGCATTCAGCTCATAGAAAATGGCGGAATAGATGGAGTTATTGCCATAACTTCCTTTGGCTGCGGGGTGGACAGTTTTGTGATAGAACTGGTTGAAAAGAAAATTAGGGAGGAAAGTGACATTCCATTTATGAAGCTGGTTTTGGATGAACATTCGGCAGAGACCGGCTTCTGCACCAGACTGGAGGCATTTGTAGATATGATTGTGAGGAGGGTAACCCATGAAAATAACGTTTCCTCATATAGGTAATACTTATATTACAGCAAAATCCTTTTTGGACGATTTTGGCTCGGAATACGTGGTTCCGCCCTTTAATACAAATAAGACGCTGGAATTGGGCTCAAAATATACCTCTGAAGCACATTGTCTGCCCTTTAAGCTTTTTGTGGGAAATATGCTCCAGGCTCATGAAATGGGCGCCGATACCATGCTGATAACCGGAGGCTGCGGACCGTGCAAGCTGGGATACTTCGGAGAGATGCTGAAAAAAACCGCCGTCGAGATCGGAATAAAGATGGATATTATAACTCTTGAGGTTCCGGATCAGGGCATGAAGGAGCTGGCCGCGAGGATTAAGAAGGTCAGCGGCGGCTCAAACTATCTAAACGTTGCAAAAGCGGTGAACGCAGCTAAAAATGTGGCGGTTCAGCTGGACAACCTGGAAAGGCTGTCTCGTATAAAACGGGCCAGGCAGCTTGAAAAGGGGAGTGTTGATAAAATATACCGCGGCTTCCAAACAGGGATTCTGGAGGTCAGTGGTTCGAAAGAAATATTAAAATTTATAAGACAGACAGAAAAGACACTTAAAAAGCTGCCGGTAAATGAAAAGGCACGGCCCTTGAAAGTCGGCATTGTCGGAGAGATTTACACCACAATCGAGCCATATGCGAATTTTTCCATTGAGAGAATGCTGGGCAATATGGGGGTGGAAGTGACGAGACAGGTTACGGTAAGCGGCTGGATCATAAATGACATGCTGAAGAAGGGTCTTCATCTGCCTGTGGAATCGGAAGACGTAAGAGAATCAAAAGCATATATGAGCAGTATGGTAGGCGGACATGCCCATCATACCGTGGGCAATACCGTCGTCCATGCAAAGGAAGGCTATGACGGCGTTATTCATATTTATCCCCTGGGCTGCATGCCTGAGATTGTATCACAGGCTATTCTTCCGGCGGTGGAAGAAAATCATCAGATTCCCGTAATGACTATCATCAGGGACGAAATGACGGGGGAAGCCGGATTTAATACCAGAGTTGAAGCATTTGTCGATTTAATTAAAAAGAGAAGGGAAGAGCACTTGAATGAACAGAATAAAATGTTATATGGGTATTGATGTAGGATCGGTAAGCACAAATATCACACTTATTGACGAGGAGAACAATGTCCTTGACAAGCAGTATCTCCGCACCGAAGGGCAGCCCATCGAATCCATACGGAAAGGTCTGAAGGACATTGACCGGAGGATCGGCAAGAATATTGTGGTATCGGGTGTCGGAGCAACAGGAAGCGGCAGGCAGCTGGCAGCTGCAATAGTGGGAGCCGATGTTGTAAAAAATGAAATAACGGCCCATGCGGTGGCAGCACAAAAAACAATACCCGATGTCAGGACTATTATTGAAATAGGCGGGCAGGATTCCAAGATTATTCTGTTAAAAAACCAGGTGGTCCATGATTTTGCCATGAACACCGTATGTGCTGCCGGGACAGGTTCCTTCCTGGACAGGCAGGCCTCCAGAATAGGGATAGCAATCGAGGATTTCGGGTCATATGCGTTAAAATCTAAAAATCCTGTGAGAATAGCAGGACGGTGTGCTGTTTTTGCCGAAAGCGACATGATACATAAACAGCAGATGGGACATTCAAGAGAAGATATCATCGGCGGTTTATGTGATGCCCTGGTCAGAAACTATCTTGCAAATCTGGCAAAAGGAAAAAGGCTGGATTCTCCGATTGTATTCCAGGGCGGTGTAGCGGCAAATATAGGTATTGTCAGAGCATTTGAAAAAGCTCTGGGAGTCGGGATCATAATACCGGAGCATTTTGATGTCATGGGCGCCTACGGTGTGGCTCTGCTGGCAAGGGAAAGTGTACAGGACGCCTCGGGAAAAACACAATTTAACGGCTTTGACAAGCTTAACGGTTCATATACCACCGAAAGCAGGGAATGCTCAGGGTGCTCCAACTGCTGTGAAATTGTCCAGATCACACTGGATGACGACCCTGTGGCGTGCTGGGGGGACAAGTGCGGCAAGTGGAGCGGGACTGCGTAAAGGCTCTTTTTAGATAAAGGGCCGTCTTGAAATGAGGGAATTGCAAATAATAAATTACTGAGAATAGTGCTCCCGTACTATTATATCCATAATTTGTACTAAAATAAAAATCCCACTGGATTAATCCGGTGGGATTTTTACAAGTAACCATACAATTTTTAAATATATCAGAAAACATTTAACTGGAGTTTTCTACATTACCCACCGGATCAGGCCCATATCAAACCTGTTTATCATATCCGGATGCTTTGGGGTTGCACGGAAAGTATAGGCATATTCTCCGCCGTCTTCAATTCTAAGGTTCAGAGAATATCTGTACAGGCTGTCGGCCAGCTTTTCGGTGCAATTCATCTCAACTGCCTGTGCATTTGCTATTTTCCCGTTTTCCAGAGTTCCGTAATATAATTCAACCATAATGTTTGCCGGATCGATTGCACCTAACTGGGCATTGACCCACAGGTTGATTTCCTGCCCGGAATTTGACCTGTAATCTTTCAGGTCATTGTGGTTTTTATCTGCCATAAGCTGCACCTGGGCCCAATTGTTTTTCATATGTTCTTCAAAGGAGCTGAAACTTCTTGCCGTATTGCAGTTATCCTCCAACAGCTTTGAAGCCCCGGTCATGGCGGGCAGATACATTCTCTCGGTGTACTCCTTTACCATTCTGTCGGTACTGTAATTCCAGGCCAGTGACTTTATGGAATTTTTCATAATACGGATCCACTCCTCAGGGATACCTTTCTCGTTAACCTTGTAGAAAAGAGGAACGATCTTTCCTTCAAGAGTGTCATATATGGATTCGCTGTCTATATTGTCCTGGGAGTTCTCATTGTCAAATTCGGTCTCATCACCTATAACCCAGCCGTTTTCACCGTTATAGCCTTCGCACCACCAGCCGTCCAGAATGCTGAAATTAATGATGCCATTAATGCAGACCTTTTGACCGCTGGTTCCGCTTGCTTCAAGAGGCCTTCTTGGATTATTCATCCATATGTCAACGCCTTGAACAAGATTTCTGGCAACAGTCATATTATAGTTTTCAAGAAGGATAACCTTTCCATAAAAGCCTTCCTGCCTTGCTATATCGTTTATATTCTTGATGACATCATGAGCCGGGCCGTCGGCAGGGTGGGCTTTACCGGCGAAAATAATCTGCACCGGCTTTTCCGGGTTATTAAGGATATTCTGTATCCTTGCAAGATTTCTGAATATGAGGTTTGCACGCTTATAGGTTGCAAACCTTCTAGCAAAACCGATGGTAAGCGCATTGGGATCAAGGAAGGTATCAACCTGTCTTACCGCTTCCATAGATTCACCGTTAGCCAGTTTCTGAGCCTTCAGCCTATCCCTTACAAAACCGATCAGCTTGTGCTTTAATTCCAAATGGGTATTCCAGAGCTCTCCGGAAGGAATATTGTCTACAGCTTCAAAAGTGGAAGCGGAATATATCCTGGTTTTCCAGCCGGAATCGAGATATTTGTCATAAAGCTCCTTTATTTTAGGCGATAACCAGGTCAGTGTATGGATTCCATTGGTTACGTGTGTTATGGGAACGTCATCCTGGGGTACACCGGGCCAAACATCTCCGAAAATATCCCTGGAGACGGCACCGTGAAGCTTGCTTACCCCATTTTTTCTGCCGGCAAGCGTCAGAGCGAGGACTGTCATGTTGAAATTCTGATCCTCGGGATTTTTCAGTCCCAGTTCAAGAAAATCATATCTGCTGAGTCCCAATTGACCCCAGAAATCTCCGAAATATTTATCCATCATGTACAGCGGAAAGGTGTCATTTCCTGCCGGAACAGGGGTATGGGTAGTAAATATGGCGGAGTTGGACACAATCTGCTTTGCTTCCTTAAAGGTTAAATGTTTTTCATTAATAAGTTTTCTTATAAGTTCAAGTCCCATGAAAGAGGAATGTCCCTCGTTCATATGATAAACCGTGGGGTGGATATCCAGTGCATCCAAAACACGGATGCCGCCGATGCCAAGGAAAATTTCCTGCTGAATCCTGGTTTCATGATCTCCTCCGTACAGCCTTGAAGTTAGGGCTATGTCAGAAGGATTGTTCTTCGACACATCGGTATCCATCAGGTAAAGATTGATTCTGCCGATTTGTACTTTCCAGACCTTTGCATATACGGTTCTGCCCGCAAAGGTGATATTGATTTCAGCCTGCTCGCCGTTTGAATTAAGTGCCGGCAATATGGGAAGCTGGGAAATATTCAAATTATTAAAGCTGGTTTCCTGCCAGCCGTCAATATTGATTCTCTGGCTGAAATAGCCCTGTTTGTAAAAAAGACCGATTGCAGTAAAGGGAAGGCCCAGATCACTGGCAGATTTGCAGTGATCACCCGATAAAACGCCCAGACCGCCGGAATAAATAGGCAGCACTTCGTTTAGACCGTATTCGGCAGAGAAATATGCAATTCTTTTTCCGTTACTTTCAGGATGATTTATTGAAAACCATGTGTCTTTTTCGGACATATAGCTGTCAAAGGCAGCGACCACATTATGAAGCCTTGACATATAATCCTTATCTTCAAGCCTGGCCTGAAGCTTTTTCTGACTTACCTCCTGCAGAAAACGTACGGGGTTTTTGCCCAGCTTTTCCCACAGCTCCAAGTCGATCTCCCTGTAAAGGTCGATTGCCTCAGGATTCCATGACCACCATAAATTATATGCGATATCGCTCAATCTCTTAAATTCTTCAGGCAGGGCTGATATTACGTTGATTTTTCCAACAAGATACATGTGCATCCTCCAATCTGTTATTTAGTAGATTATATATTTCTACCCGTTATTTATATGATTCAAGCTGTATTTGCTTATCCGATTTTCAGTTGTTGATATAATAACATAAAGAAGATGTTATTGGTAGCGTTTATCATTAATTAATACAATGTTAAAATTTATTTAACGCGTAGTGCTAATTAATTTGAATTTTGCTTTACCTGTGTAATATTCTATATCAACTGGTAGCTTCCGTACTAACTTCATAAAATAAGGGCGCCCCCAAAACAATTACATAAATTGTATCGCCTCATTTAAAGCGGTTTTGCCGTCGCTCAAACTTGACATCCTGTCTCGATTTGAAGCTTAAAGCAACGTCCTGTTGCTTTGTCGGCAAAACCACTTTACCTTTGGCGACAATTTATCGCAATTGTTTTTAACCGTGCGCCCTTATTTTATGAAGTTGTCCCTCGTACCAGTTGATTCTAATTAAATCTATCTGTAAAGCAAAACAAATTATTAACTAGCATTACGAGCTAATTTAACTTGTTGTGCCGTTAAATTATGATTGCTTTTCAGCAAATGGAAAAAAATACTTTTCACAATTTATGATTTTGATAAATAAAAAGTACCAAAATGTGAAAAAAATATATATTATGATAAATATGATAAAACGATTTTTTATTTACGGTATTATCGGCTGGAGTATGGAAATAGTCTGGACGGGACTATATTCGTTAATCAACGGCAATATGACCCTTGAGGCATATACCAGCCTGTGGATGTTTTTTATATACGGATGCGGAGTTTTCCTGGAACCTCTTCATGACATTATACGTTCCTGGAATGTTGTACTGAGAGGTTTAGTTTGGGTTGTGATAATTTGGGGAATAGAATACACAACCGGAAAACTGATCCTGAGCATATTGCACGTATATCCATGGCAGTATTTCGGCAGATTTGCCGTTGAGGGTATTGTCAGGCTGGATTATGCTCCCGCATGGTTTCTGGCAGGGCTGCTGTTCGAACGTGTGCACCGGGCACTTGACAGATTGAAGATCGTGTAGAAAATGGCAGATTTTCCAGTATCCTGTGTCACTAATGTTACAAATATTAATTTTTTGTGATTCATTTGAAATATACCAATAACAATATTATAATATAATTACTTTTTATATTAGATTACTAAAAAGTATACACGAGGGTGTATGCTTTTTGTTTGCACTTTGTGGGGCTTATTTGATTTAGGGGGCTAAATGAATAACATAACGGTAAATGAACAGTTTGGGCTGCAAAATCAGCTCAAGCAGGTAAAGAAAAAAAAGAAAAAATCAAAGCTGAAAAGCTTTATTGTTTTTTTAATATTTGAGTTTTTATTTATGTCGTTAACAACACCGCTGCTGGTCTTTTACGGTCCTTTCAACAACGTAAAGCGAACCATAATAGGGATGACCTGGAACTCCTTTACGCTTCAGAAAATTCCGAAGGCCTTTTTGTCGGACAATGCAATATCCAGGATACTGGGTGACGGTTATGCAATATCGGATTTAGATACCGAAGCAATAAAAATGCTTAAATTTGGAGTAAAGCACACCGGGGAGATTGAACTTTTCGATGTTGAGAGCTCCAATTTTAAAGGTAAGATGCTTTTGATAGAAGATCCCACCAGAATAAAGGTCGGATACTCCAATCAGATGCCCAGAGCCGGTGAAACCACCAGCAGTATAGCAAAAAGAAATGGTGCCATTGCAGCCATAAACGGAGGCGGTTTTATTGACACCAAATGGGCAGGAACAGGAGGCGCTCCGCTGGGATATCTGATCAGTAACGGCAAGTATATAAGCGGACAAATCAAGGATAAGGACAAAAAACGTGATACCATCGCTTTTACTGAAGATGGTATGCTCATAGTAGGGAAGCATTCGGAGAACGATCTGAATAAATACAAGGTTAAGGAGGCAATCAGTTTCGGTCCTCCTCTGATAGTTAACGGTAAACCCACTGTAAAGGGAGACGGCGGATGGGGTATCTCTCCAAGAACAGTAATAGGACAAAAAGAAGATGGTTCTGTGCTCATGCTGGTTATTGACGGGAGAAGCCTGAAATCCTTTGGAGCAACCCTGGAGGAAGTTCAGAACATCATGCTCAAGCATGGCGCCGTAAATGCTGCCAATCTGGACGGAGGTTCTTCAACAACGATGTATTATGACGGAAAGGTAATCAATACACCTTCTGACGCTCTGGGTGAAAGATCGGTTCCGTCGGTATTTATGGTAATGCCGTAGAATAAGAGCTCTGCTTCACGCCTTACCCGGCTCACGGTAGGTGCGTACATTTATTCATAACTCATTTATGTGGGCTGGAAAGGCGAATGGTACCTGATTGAAAACTTTAGCTAGGTGGTATAAGTGGATATTATTAGCAGTAATGTTCCAATTCTGTGTATTGTTTTATATAAATAATATATTTTTAAATAGTGATGGTTCGGTTAGTATAACAACGGCTGATGGTGAAGTGAAGGAAAAGCCGGTGACTGGAGTTTTCACAGTTGCAGACGGAGTCAAGGAAGTAAAGGTATCATATAATTCAAGATTCGGCGCATATGTGGACACTGACGGAGCGCTGCATATAGTGGATATAAAAGCGAAAAAAGATAAAAAGATATCCGGTCTTGAAGACGATATGATAACATTTTTCAAGTGGCTGCCTGACAGGGATATGATTATTTACTCCTCGGATACCAAAAACGGTAAAAGGGGAGTGATACAGATTTCAACCTATGAGGCCGATTACGGAACTATCAGGGATCTGCCCGAGATAAAAGCCGTAAATGCACAAAGCAAAGTTATGGATATAGATCTTTCACCGTATACAAACGTAGTTTATGCACAATTAAATACTTCGGAGACAAGGTCAAGAATTTACAGGATCAATGTCATGAACCAGTATTCAAATGTTTTAACCCTTGGTGCTGACGCAATTATCAAGGAGAGCGCCTATGTTAACAAGCTGGTTTATCAGAACCCGGGGGAACCGGTTTATGTGTATAATGATATGGATAAGTCAAAATCAAAGATAACCATTGATTCCGAAAATGTGAGGATCCTGGATATAGATGCAAACGATACCCTGTTTATTGCAGCCCTGGGGGACGACGGAAAGGTGACTCAGCTATACCAGCAGAAGATCACAGAAAACAGGTTTACTGATGACTGGACCAAAACTCCTTTGAAAGAACCTGTGCCTCCGGAAGATATAGTTGTATCCGGCAGCGGAAATGTTTATTATATTAATAGAAGTGAGAACAAAATTATTAATGTTAAAAATGATTTGAAAGCTTCATTCAGAGGAGAGTTTTTGGAGGTACTTAACGGTACGCTTGTTTCCATCGACGGGAATAAGGTTAACATTAATTCCTTGAAGGAATATTAGCCGGCAGAGATGTTTAATAATTTTTCAAATGGGTATAAATAAATTAAGTTTTAGCAACCAACATGTGAATCAGGAGGAAATTTTTATGTCAGGTAAAATAATTGATATTACCAAAGATACATTCGAGGGGTCGGTACTTAAATCAGAAAAGCCGGTAGTGGTTGATTTCTGGGCATCATGGTGCGGCCCTTGCAGGATGGTGGCTCCAATAATGGAGGAATTGGCAGAGGATTATGAGGGGAAAGTTCAGATTTCAAAGGTAAACGTGGATGACCAGGGTGAACTGGCTGCCCAGTTCAGAATAATGAGCATACCGACTGTGCTGATATTTAAAGACGGCCAGGTTGCCGAAAAGATTGTGGGAGCCAGGGCAAAAGATGAGTTTGCCGAGCTCATAGATAAACATTTATAGAATCGGAGCTTTGCAGTATAGCAGTATATTAGTTAATTCTTTTTTACAATAAATGAGAATATTATTTATTTCCATATGATGAATCTCTTTCGGCAGTTGATTTGTTCAAGCTTGCCCTTAAGAGATTCATTTGTTATAATGGAAGATATTATAAAATAATTCATTTACTACAAATATTTTGTGGGAGGATGTACTATGGCAGGGGAAAAATTATTTTCTACGGCCCTTTTCGGTTTCAAGAAAAAACATGTGAATGATTATCTTGAAAGATTAAATAAAGAGTATGAAGAAAAGCTTAAAGCCAAGGAAAAGGAAATTGCTGATGTTAAAGCCCAGTATCGTGATATCAAATCCAAATATGATGAGATCAGTTCAAATATTCAGCAGATAAAGGAAGACAGGGAAAAGATAGCCACTGCATTTATTACTGCACAGGAAAAGGCAGAGACTATCATTAACGACGCAAAACTTCAGGCCATCAGCGAGAAGAAAAATCTTGAAAAACAGGTGGAAGAAGAAAAAGAAAAGCTTGTGGATATAAAGGAAGAACTTAAGGTCTTAAAGGTGGAACTAGTCGGCAAGCTTAAAAAATATGAGGGTGAACTGTCAGGCTTTATAAAGGAATAAAAGTATAAATTATTTTTATACTTGAATAAAAAGATAATTTAAATTATAATAAGCTTTAATAATTATTGTGTTTTTTTGATGGCTATTGCATATATTAATATTGCATACATTAAATAAGTAGGGTGACAAATTTATAAATTTAAATGCTGTGAATGGGAAGAGTAAGTATTGAATCAGTTTAAGAGAGCCGGTAAACAGGTCGCTGTTGGTGGGATTCCGGTACTGGTTGGTATTGAAGGCAGCCCGGGAGCAGATTTTTCGAAAGTCGGAGACGGCAAGTAGAAAAAGACGTGACGCTACGTTACAGGCGCGTAATGTAAACATTAGTGTAATTAATGTCGCATTATTTGAGTGAATGCATTGCAGCATTAATTAGGGTGGTACCGCGGAAACCTTCGTCCCTGTTTTGGAGGACTTGGGTTTTTTTTGTGCCACCTTTCTTATTATATTAAAAAAATATTCTGATCAGATATTATTTATAAGTTAATAACGACTAAATAAAAATGTAAAGGAGAGATTGAAAATGGAAGAGATTCTGGAGATTTTGGAAAAGAACAGTAAAGTGACAGCGGCGGAGATAGCGGTTATGCTTGGCAAATCGGTTGAAGAGGTAACGGAAGCCATAAAGAAATATGAAGCTGAAAATGTAATAGTCGGATACAGTACACTGGTCAATTGGGATAAAACCGAGAGGGAAAAGGTTACGGCACTTATAGAAGTCAAAGTGACACCTCAAAGAGGGCTGGGCTTTGATAAAATAGCCGACAGAATTTACAAATATCCTGAAGTTACAGCCTGTTATCTGATGTCGGGCGGGTTTGACCTCACTGTAATCATTGAGGGGAAAACCATGAAGGAAGTTGCGTTGTTTGTATCGGAAAAGCTTGCACCCCTTGAATCGGTTCTCAGCTGTGCAACCCATTTTGTATTGAAAAAATACAAGGACAAGGGAACCATATTTGAGGAAAAACCCATAGATAGAAGGGAGCCGATTTTCATATGATAATGAAAGATATGATTTTGGACAGAATAAAAAATGTCCCGCCTTCGGGTATCAGAAAGTACTTCGATCTGATTAACGAGATGAAGGATGTCATATCCCTGGGAGTGGGGGAACCTGACTTTGTAACACCCTGGAATATCCGGGAGGCCGGAATTTATTCGCTGGAAAACGGGCATACACAGTATTCCTCCAATGCAGGTTTTATTGAACTCAGGGAAGAGATAAGCAAATATCTGCAGAGAAAATTTTCACTGGAATATAATCCTGTGGATGAAATATTGGTTACGGTGGGAGGAAGTGAAGGAATTGATGCAGCTTTGAGGGCTCTTGTGGGCCCCGGTGACGAGGTAATTATTCCGGAGCCCAGCTTTGTGGCATACAAGGGCTGTACTGGGTTTACAGGCGCTACAGCCGTCACCATTCCGCTAAAGCAGGAAAATGAATTTAAGCTGACGGCTGAAGAGCTGGAAAATGCCATTACTGATAGAACAAAAGTAGTAATCATACCCTTTCCCAATAATCCCACAGGAGCTATAATGACCAGAGAGGATTTATATGAACTGGTTAAGGTACTGAAGGACAAAAACATAGTGGTACTGTCGGACGAAATATACTGCGAACTTACTTATGAAGGCGGGCATACTTCAATTGCAAGCTTTCCGGAAATGAAGGAACAGACGGTTGTAATCAACGGATTCTCAAAATCCTTTGCCATGACCGGGTGGCGTCTGGGCTATGCCTGCGGCCACAGGGACCTGATCGGTGAGATGAAAAAGATACATCAATACGGTATCATGTGTGCCCCCACAACGGCTCAGGATGCCGCGATTGAGGCACTGCAGAACAGTGATGACGATGTGGCCATGATGGCAAAAGAGTACAACAGACGCAGGAGAGTAATGGTGGACGGATTTCAGAAAGCAGGATATTCGAGCTTTGAACCGAAGGGAGCCTTCTATGTATTTCCCAATATAAAAAGCTCGGGTCTCAGTTCGGATGAATTCTGCGAAAGACTTTTGATTGAGCAGAAGGTGTTGGTGGTGCCCGGAACAGCATTCGGAGAATGCGGTGAAGGATATGTCCGTGCCTGTTATGCATCGTCAATGGAAAATATAATCGAAGCAATGAAGAGGATAAGGACTTTTACCGACAGTCTTGGTTAGGGCGCTGCTGCACTGCTGCCGGTTGAAGCCTGGTTGGAGGAATTAATGTACAGGTTGGTTGCAATAGATTTGGATGGAACGCTGCTGAATATGGATAAGGAAATATCGGAGAGAAATAAGAAAGCAATTTCCCAAGCAATGGAAAAGGGCGTTAAGGTTGTTGTGTGCTCAGGCAGAGTGTATACCGGAGCTAGGCTGTATGCAAAGGAAATAGGTTCCCGGGATCCGATAATTGCCTGTAACGGAGCTGTTATTACAGATAAAATCGACGGTAAAATAATATATTCGGATTATATGGATGTGGAGGTCAGCTTAAAGATTAACCGCATTTGCCAGAAGCATGGCGTATACTACCACGTTTATGCCGGTGATACCATGCTGACCGAAAGATTGGGTTTTACATCCAAAAAGTATTATGAAAGAAACAGGTCTCTGCCGTCTGAGGACCGGGTGGATATCGAAGTGGTACAAAACATGGAAGCCAAATTGAAAAGTATTCCGGATACCGTGCTGAAATTTGTCATAGTCAACGATGATCTGCAGCAGCTCAGGAAAGTGAGAGCAGATATGGAACAGCTCCGTGAGATTGATGTCATGAGTTCCAACTTCGACAATTTCGAGGTAATGAACAAAGGTGTCAGCAAAGGTTCGGCTCTGGCTAAATTAACCGATATTTACGGTATTCCTGCCCAACAGATGATAGCTATCGGAGACAACGAAAATGATATTTCCATGTTCGAATATGCCGGTATGAGCATAGCCATGGATAACGGTGAAGAAATTGCCAAGGCTGCTGCAAACTACATAACGGCATCCAATGAAGCTGACGGTGTCGCACAGGCTATAGAAAAGTTTATTTTGGCAAAAGGCTAGACGTTGGATATAATAGTAATGTACAGAATCAATTATTAACTTTAGAGAGGGATGATTAAATGCTTGAGCTGGAACAATACAAGCTTGAACTTCAAGGCTTGAAAAGCAATTTAGAGGAAATGAGGGCTTCACTTTGACATCGCCAGACTGAGCGATGAGATAACCGAGTTGGAGCACAAGGCTTCTGAACCCGAATTCTGGAATGATATGGAGAATTCGCAGAAGATACTTCAAAGAACAAAGAATCTTAAATCAAAAATAGAGAGATTTACCAACCTGACCTCCCAGTGGGAGGATCTAATCACTCTTGCCGAACTGGGGATTGAAGAACAGGATGAAAGTGTAATACCCGAGGTAGGCGAAGGGCTGGAAAAGCTGAAAAAAAATCTTGAGTCACTGCGGTTGGAAACCTTGCTGACAGGGCCATATGATAAGAATAATGCCATTCTTACCCTGCATGCAGGTGCCGGGGGAACAGAAGCCCAGGACTGGGTGGAGATGCTGCTGCGCATGTTCACCAGGTGGGGAGAGGCTAAAGGCTATGAAGTAAAGATACTGGATCTGCTCGATGGCGATGAGGCGGGAATTAAAAGTGTAACAATTCACATTATCGGGGAAAATGCATATGGGTATCTGAAATCAGAAAAGGGAGTGCACCGTCTGGTCAGAATTTCTCCATTTGATGCTTCAGGCAGAAGACATACTTCCTTTGCGTCCATGGATGTCATGCCCGAGCTGGATGATACCATAGAAATCAATATCAATCCCGATGATTTGAGAATTGATACCTATAGGGCATCAGGAGCCGGAGGACAGCATATAAACAAGACCGACTCCGCCATCAGAATAACACATATACCCACCGGTGTTGTAGTTTCCTGTCAGACCGAGCGTTCACAGTTCCAAAACAAGGATACTGCAATGAAGATGTTGAAGGCAAAGCTTTTTGAGCTAAAAGAGCGTGAACAGAAAGAGAAGATAGAGGACTTGAAGGGAGTCCAGCTGGATATTGCCTGGGGCAGCCAGATAAGGTCATACGTGTTCTGCCCATATACCCTTGTAAAGGACCACCGCACAAATTATGAGGAAGGAAATGTTAACGGTGTAATGGACGGAAATCTGGACGGCTTTATAAATGCATACCTTTCAATGGAAAAGTCCGGTGAAAATGCTGCCGTTTAAAGGCAATGCAAAGGCTTAATACTAACAGGTAACGGAAAGAAGGATTGGTATGAATTCTGAAGAATTGAAGGCATTGCTTGAAGGAGTTAAGAACGGGACAGTTGAAATAGACCGTGCCTTCAAGGAAATAAAGGCATTGCCTTATGAAGATCTGGGCTTTGCAAAGATAGACCACCACCGCAGCATCAGAGTCGGCTATCCTGAAGTTGTCTACTGTGAAGGGAAAACCAGCGGACAAATTGTTGAAATAGTTAAGAGATTAATGGAAAAGAATAATAATATACTGGCCACAAGAGCATCAAAAGAGGATTTTGCCGCAGTGAGCGAAGTCATATCCGATGCTGAGTACCATGAGGCTGCAAGGATAATTGTTGTCAAAAGAAAAGAGATAATTGTCAGTGAAAAGCATATTGCGGTTATAACCGCCGGAACCTCCGATATCCCGGTTGCCGAGGAGGCAGCAATTACGGCAGAAGTACTGGGCAACAGGGTCAATAGGATATACGATGTGGGTGTAGCAGGTATCCACAGACTTTTGTCCAAAATTGATGCCATTACCCAGGCAAATGTGGTAATTGTGGTGGCAGGAATGGAAGGGGCTCTGGCAAGTGTGGTAGGCGGTTTGGTTGACAAGCCGGTGATAGCAGTGCCCACAAGTGTAGGCTACGGAGCAAATTTCGGCGGTTTGGCGGCGCTGCTTACCATGCTGAACAGCTGCGCCAGCGGTATAGGTGTTGTCAATATAGACAACGGCTTCGGCGCAGGCTACCTGGCCAGCAATATCAACAAGCTTTAGCCGTTCTTGAAATCAGTACGGGAGAGTTTTGTTATATTAGTGTTTATATTTCAAAATTTAGGGTATAACAAGATTAAAATTTTAAAAAATATCGATTAACTATTTAGTATTGCGGAGGAATTAATGCGAGTTTTATATTTTGACTGTTTTTCCGGAATAAGCGGAGATATGACCCTTGGTGCCCTGCTGGACCTGGGGCTTGACAGCAAAGCCTTTTTACAGGAACTGGACAAGCTTAAAGTGGACGGTTATTCCATTGAGATAAAAAAGGTTGTTAAAAATGGCATAACCGGTACTGACGTAAATGTTATACTCCATGACGAATGTGAAGAGCACAGGCACGAAAATGGTGACGGTCATACTCATGACCATCATCATGACCATGAGCACCGACATCAGCATGATAATGAACAGGCTCATGGACACAGTTCTGAGCACAACCACCTTCACAGCCATGATCATGACCACGACCATGATCATAACCACGATCACGAACATCTGCACGATAATGATCACGACCATGACCACAGTCACGGGCATGAACATAGCCATTCCCACCAGGAGAGGAACCTTGCCGATATAGAAAATATCATTAATATGAGCGGTCTGAAGCCGGCAGTCAAGGCTATGAGTACCAGAATTTTCAGGGAAATAGCCCGTGCCGAGGCAAAGGTACACGGCAAGGATATTAACGAGGTCCATTTCCATGAGGTTGGAGCAATCGATTCAATAGTAGATATTATAGGTGCATGCATATGCATCGACATGCTCGGGGTTGAGAGGATATATGCCTCCGAGCTGCATGAGGGAAAGGGTTTTGTCAAATGCGCACACGGTCTATTACCCGTGCCTGTGCCGGCTGTCATGGAAATGCTGTGCAACAGCAAAATTCCTCTGGTGACTGAGAATATTCCCTTTGAACTGGTCACTCCCACAGGTATCGGAATTCTTAAAATGACCTGTTCTGCTTTTGGAAAAATGCCTCCCATGTCCATAGAAAAAACGGGATATGGTATGGGAAAAAGGAATACCGGCCATTTTAATGCCTTAAGGGCGGTGGTTGGCACACTTTACGAGCAGGACAACGTACCTAACGATGAAATTTCAATACTTGAGACCAATATTGACAATATGTCTCCCGAAATCCTGGGCTATACTATGGAGAAGCTTCTGGACACCGGTGCACTTGATGTATACTACACACCCATATATATGAAGAAAAACAGACCTTCGGTAATGCTGACAGTATTGATAAAATGCGGAGATGAGAAAAAGTTTTCGGATGTCATATTCAGTGAGACTTCCACCCTGGGGATAAGGGTAAAAAGGTCGGCCAGGTTTTGTATGAACAGGGAATTTGTGAAGGTTAATACAATGTACGGAGATGTGAGAGTTAAAGTCGCCAGCATGGGTGATATACATAAATTTGCTCCCGAGTATGAAGATTGCAAGAGTATAGCCGTCAAGAACGGTATACCCATAACTAAAGTATATGAAATGGTAAATGAAACTTACAGGCAGGAAGGAAGCTGCATTGCTGTACAATAAATTTTCTCAATTTCTGAAAGACAAATACGGCTCAAAGGTATATAAACTCCCGCTAAACCTGCCTGTCACCTGCCCGAACAGGGATGGCAGTCTGGGTTGGGCGGGATGTATTTTTTGCGGAGAAGAAGGGGCAGGTTTCGAAAATCTGTCCTGTGAAATCTCGGTTGCAGATCAGCTGGAGCAAAACGTCAGGTATATAGGGAAAAACTATGGAAGTGAAAAGTTTATTGCCTATTTTCAGAATTATTCAAATACCTACCTTCCATACGAGCTGTTCGTAAAAAATATATCCGAAGCCTGCCGGGAGGGAATTGTTGCAATATATATATCAACCCGTCCTGATTGTATTGCCGACAGGTATATGGAATTTCTGGCCGGACTGAAAGAGGAAAAGGGAATAGATATTGTTATGGAACTCGGACTGCAGACTGTCAATTATCATACACTAAAGCTGCTTAACCGGGGGCACACACTTGCGGAATTCATAGATGCCGCAATAAGGATCAGAAAATACCGGCTTGGTATATGCGCCCATTATATAACCGACCTTCCCATGGATAATGTGGACGATGTTATTGAAGGGGCAAAGATAATCTCAGCCCTTGGTGTTTCACAGGTGAAGTGCCACTCGCTGTTTATTCTTAAAAATACTGAGCTGGAAAGAATGTATTCCCGTGGAGAAATTCAGCCGATAACCATTGATGAGTTCATTGACAGAACCATAAGATTTTTGGAGCATCTCGACCCTGATATTGTGGTACAGAGGCTGATTGGCAGGGCCCCTGCCGAAAGAACTGTTTTCTGCAACTGGAATACCAGCTGGTGGAAGCTACAGGATATGATAGAAGCAAAAATGGTTGAGCAAAACACCTGCCAGGGCAGACTGTATAAAGCAGGTAACAGTTTGATGAATAAAATACATTGACACTCTGAAATATGAACAATCAGGTAAGATATTTTTGAAGGCTTGTTTCAGCCTTCAAAAATATCTTCAAGGGTAACCTCCAGATCTTTAAACCAATATGACGTTACAATATCATTATTCTTGCTGACTGAATGGAAGTCAATTTCACAATCTTTAAAGCCATAGAGAAGAACAGATTTGTTTTTGGGATCAATTACCCAAAATTCCTTAACACCCGACAACATGTAGGTGTTCAATTTATCCACCATATCCTTTGACCGGGTACTCCGGGACAAAATCTCTACAACCAGAGTGGGTGTTCCCATATACCGTCCTTTTTCAGTGACGGTATTTTCGAGATCGCAGGCTATAAGCAGGTCGGGCTGCATGACGTCGGGAGTTTTCAAGTCTTTCTTAAAAAAGTGTACATCAAAGGGAGCATAGAAAACCTTGCAGGTTTTCCCTTTTAAATAATTTCTTAAAATTACATGCAAATTGCCGGAGATTACCTGGTGAAAGGTGCTGGGCGAAGATAACAGGACTATCTCACCATTGATGTATTCCATACGGAGCTCACTGTTTTCATAGATTTCCATGAACTCCTCATAGGACACCTTTTTACCACCATACCGATAATCCAGGGCTTTTTCCTTCACTGTAAAATATCTTTCGATGTCATTGATGTAAGGGGTCAGTCTGATGGCTTTCTTTCCGTTTTTTGTAATGATTACTTCATTGTCATTACTCACCAGGTCAAGGTATTTACCTAAATTTAATTTGAGCTCGGTTGCCGTTATTACCTTGGTTTCGTAATCCATGGCAGATCTCCTTTATGTATTTATTTTAATAAGGTTCCTGGAAAAAATCGTATGAAAGATTGGCGTCATCTGCGGACATATGTACGATATTAATAGGAAAAGTACGATTATTAATAATATTATTATATAATATAGAACGATTTTGTCAAGAATGATCTGTAATAATTTCCATGATTATGATAAAGACTGACGGAATTTTACCGATTTCGGTCCCATTGCCAATAACTGAAGGAAACCTGATGCCCGGTGTTTATTGCCAATTAATCCTGATTTTATAGTTAGCCGAATCCAATAAATGCTAATTGTGAATAATTATGCGCTTAAATGCTTAAGTATTCAATTTGACTACAAAATTTTATTTACAAAAGCATTTTTGATGCTATGCATACCAAACAAAATTCGATATAATATTAAAATATTGATATGACTTAAAGTATTAAGCTTTAAAATATGCCTATTATACGAATAAGGAGTTGTTATTTTTGAACAATGAGATGGTATTGGTGCTGGATTTCGGCGGACAGTACAACCAATTGATAGCACGCCGCGTCAGAGAAGCTAATGTATACTGTGAGGTCATTCCTTACAGTGCGTCACTGGAGCGAATTAAATCATATAATCCCAAGGGCATCATATTCACTGGAGGGCCTAATTCAGTACTGGATGAAGGTGCACCGAAATGTGATCCGGGAGTATTTGAGCTTGGTATTCCGGTTTTGGGAATATGCTATGGCATGCAGCTTATGAGCGTCATGCTGGGAGGTTCGGTTGAAGCCGCCAAACAGCGTGAATATGGCAAGGTGGAGATTTGTGTGGACAAGTCCCAGCCCTTTTTCCGGAATGTTGACGAAAACACCACCTGCTGGATGAGTCACACATACTATGTGAGCAATCCGCCCGAAGGGTTTGTCATTACTGCTAAATCTACAAATTGCCCAGCCGGAGCTATGCAGCATGTTGAAAAAAATCTGTATGCGGTTCAGTTCCATCCTGAGGTTATGCACACTCCAAAGGGAAAGGAAATGTTGAGAAATTTCCTGTTAAATATCTGTCACTGCAAAGGTGATTGGAAAATGTCATCTTTCGTTGAAAATTCGATCAAAGCCATCAGGGAAAAGGTTGGAGACAAGAAGGTTTTATGCGCCCTGTCAGGCGGAGTGGATTCTTCTGTTGCGGCGGTTCTCATTCACAAGGCAATCGGAAAGCAGCTGACCTGTATATTTGTCGACCACGGACTTTTGAGAAAGTATGAAGGAGATCAGGTGGAGCAGGTATTCAGAAACCAGTATGATATAAATATGATCCGTGTTAATTGTGAAGACAGATTTTTGGAAAAGCTGAAAGGGGTATCCGACCCTGAATCCAAGAGAAAAATCATAGGTGAAGAATTTATAAGGGTATTTGAAGACGAAGCCAGGAAAATCGGAAAGGTTGATTTCCTTGTCCAGGGAACAATCTATCCTGACGTAATAGAAAGCGGTCACGGTGATGCGGCAGTTATCAAGAGCCACCACAATGTGGGGGGACTTCCCGATCATGTGGATTTCAAGGAGATAATCGAACCTTTGAGAAATCTGTTCAAGGATGAGGTAAGAAAGGCCGGAGAAGAAATGGGTATTCCTGAGGACATCGTCTGGAGGCAGCCCTTCCCGGGGCCAGGTCTTGCTATCAGAGTAATCGGTGATCTTACAAAGGAAAAACTCGATACATTGAGAGATACCGATTACATTTTCCGCGAGGAAATAAAGGCAGCAGGCCTTGGCAGAGAAATAAACCAGTACTTTACAGTATTGACAAACATGCGAAGTGTGGGAGTTATGGGTGACGAAAGAACTTATGACTATACTCTGGCTTTGCGTGCAGTAACAACCACAGACTTTATGACCGCTGACTGGGCGAGGATTCCATATGATGTGCTGGAGCGTATTTCAACACGTATTGTCAACGAAGTCAAGCACATAAACAGAATAGTTTATGACATCACCTCGAAGCCACCGGCGACGATTGAGTGGGAATAATCGCCGAGCGCTGCCGGAGGCAGAAGAAGCGAAGGCGATTATTGCGCAGCGCAAGGAGCAATGCGACCGGGAGGGAGCAGAGCGACTATGCGGCAAGCCGGGTACATTAAAGAACGCCGAGCGCTGCCGGAGGTATTAGTGTTTTTTTGCTTATTAACAAAAAGGGTTTTATGGTTTTAAATTTCAGATGATTATATATAACCGTGTTAGATATTTACCGATTTTAAGGTATATCTAAGGCGGTTTTTCTATTATTTTTCAAGCCAAGTAAGAGCATTTTACTCCATGCATTTCATTTTTAAGGAAACAGGAAAATATAGACTTTAATTACAAATTAATATAATATTATACAGTAAAATACATATGTTTATAGACGGAAGAAAGATTAAGGGAGTGAGTTCTTATGGCATCTATTCAAACAAAGAAAAAAAGCATTATACGAAAGCCTATTTCTTACCTGTGTACAGGGCTAATCTTAATAGTTGCAGGATATATAACGTTTAATTATTCATACTCAATTGTAAATGCTTTAAAAACATTTTTCAGAGGAGCAGTTACAGTACTAAAGGACTTCATTAGTCCTTTAAGTGAGATTAACATTCCTTTGAATGTTCCTACAATGATAACTGCTGTTTTGTTAGCATTAAGCGCATGGTTTATCGTAAAAGGAATCAAGAGTATCATACATAACTTTAAAGATTCTGATGTTATAAGGCTTTTGTCAAAACTCCCCAGCGATTATTATTTATTTAATGAAGTTAAAATTGAAAACAACTTAATTGACCACATTGTGGTTTGTCCCAAAGGTATATTTACCATAGATACAAAGAATTGGAAGGATTCTGCTCAAAAGAATCTAAAGTATAATAAGCAGTATAATATGATAAAGCAAGGAATATTGAATTCTAAACTTTTAAATGATTTTCTGCAGAAGAACCAAGCGGGAAACTATTTTGTTAATACAATTGTTGTATTTGCTGACTGGGATGAGAAACTGAAAGAACATTTTTCTGATATACCGGTATTACAGCCAGAACAATTGGCCCAACATATTACCAGTTTCCCGGATAAATATTCTTTCGATGAATGCAAAAAAATTGCAGATGCACTGAAAATTAATCTATCTCCACAGGTAAGTCCTGCTAAAGAAAAAAGTCAGAATAATGAAGATATTTCAAAGAAGAAATCTGCTCAAAAGGTATAAAGGATTAACCATCTGGAGGTCCTTCCGATGGTAACATCAAAGTTAGTTAAAGTATTTTTTTAGAAGTTTATATGGCTTATGGCTCGATGGTTATAGTATAATTTGGTAGTATATAGTTATGAATAAATTTGTATGTGAAGTGAAAATATCGACTAGCAATTTAATATATTGGATATTGATGCCAATAGAACATTGAAACTATAAGGTTTGTTACGGGTAAATATATAGTTTCTTTGAAAAGGGAGCTGAGCGAAATGGATTTAACTAAAAATTATGATATTTATACATCAAAAGATAACAAATATGGCACTTGTGGAACTATGATATACACTGATCCCAAATGCAGAATAGAATTTGATGTATGTGATTATAGAGACCCTGTATGGTGGATCACAGTATTAAAAAAGTTTAATTTAACAAAAGAACAAAAAATTGAACTATTGAGAAGAATATCAGCAAATGTACAGATACCGGTATATGAAGAACGTATTGGTGAAATTCAAGAAAATATAAATAACATTGATGGGTCCAAGAGCATTATCGACTATTAAGTTTACGGGCTAACTTACTAATACAAAATACATTGAATAAACTAATATGATTGGGAATGGATAACAAAAATGAAATTTAAATGTGGATTGTATGGCGGTTCATTCAACCCGCTGCATTTAGGACATGTGCGTTGTATCATAGAGGCGGCAAATCAGTGTGAAGACCTGATTGTGGTGATCAGTGAAGGTGTTAATAGGGATGAAATAGATATCAGGGTAAGATATCGCTGGATATACCAGTTAACGAAGCATATGGGAAATGTAAGATTATTCATTTTACAAGATCATGTTAAGACGAAACAGGATTACACAGAAGAATACTGGATGAAGGATGCCGAAAAGGTTAAAGAATTTGCAGGAAAAAAGATTGATGTTGTTTTTTGCGGCAGTGATTACGATATGAATAGCTTTTGGGCCAGATGCTACCCGGAATCAGAAAACATTTTCTTTCAAAGGGATGAAATTTCATCTGCTGAAATCAGAGCAGATGTTATGGCTCATTGGGAATGGCTTCCGGATATTGTAAAGCCTCATTATGTAAAAAAGGTGCTGCTTGCGGGCGGAGAAAGTACCGGTAAATCAACTTTGACTATAAACCTTGCAAATTACTATAACACGAATTATTTAGAGGAGATAGGAAAGAATTTATCTGAACGTTCGGGCACCGGTATGTTAATGCTACCGGAGGATTTTACAGATATACTTTTAATACATAAGTCAAGGGAAAGAGAAGCTCTTTTATCCAGTAACAAGGTGCTTTTTGAAGATACCGACTGTCTGGTTACCAAGTTTTATATTCAATTTCTTGATGGAAAAGACAAGGCTATAAATGAAAATCTGGCTGATGCAATTGCAGAATTAAACAATTATGATTTGGTGATATTTCTAGAGCCTGATGTGAATTTTGTTCAGGAAGGTGACAGGAGTTCCGTAATAGCAGCTGATAGGGAACACTATAGTAATAAGATAAAGGAACTGTACAAAAAAAGAAAATACAATATAGAGGTAGTTTCAGGAGATTACCAGGAGAGATTTTTGAAGTCGGTTAGTCTAATTGATAAATTACTTGGAGAGCATAAAAGATGATGAAAGTTGAAAATAACACGAAGCCGATTACGAAGTTCGTGAACTTCATGACACCCTTTCAGTGGTTTGAGGTGCTTATATTAATAGGATTTACAACATATTTTGCAGCTGTTGATAAAGAAAGTTCAGCTTTATATCTTGTAATAAATTCACTTTCAGCAATATGCGGAGTTTTCTGTGTTGTGCTTTGTGCTGCAGGTAAAAAGTCCCAGTACTATTTTGGTTTTGTAAATATTGCCGCATATATCGTAATTGCCATGACAGGTAAATACTACGGGCAGGTTGCCTTAAATGCACTTTACTATCTTCCGACCCAGTTTGTAGGCATGTATATGTGGAAAAAACATATGCATGAGGATGTAAATGCAGTCAAGTCAAAGAAAATGAGTCTTAAGCAGATTGGGTTATATATTTGTGGAACAGTCATCGGTATTATAAGCTGCCAATACATATTGGAACTGCTTGGAGGCAGCCAAACCTGGCTGGACAGCACTACACTTGTGATTTCCATAATTGCTAATGCACTTATGGTGCTAAGATATAAGGAGCAATGGATTCTTTGGATTGTCGTTGATATTATTACTGTTACCATGTGGGTTCTGGCCGGGGATATGATTCAGGTGTCAATGTGGTCGGTATATCTGATGAATGCATTTTACGGCTTTTTTATGTGGTCAAGGATGAATAAAATAAACATTCGAAATGAATGATAAACTTTGGATATCATGCACATTTATTATAAAAAATCCTGTCCATGGACCGGCAAGTTACACAGAAATAACATGGCCCAATTAAAAATAAAAGTCTGCTTATTGATTACTATTGCAGAAAGTATTACATCAAAACGTATCAATATTCAACAAGGTGTAACTTTTTTAAATATTTTTATAAAACTGACAACATTTCGCATGAAAATCTATTTACAATATTATATATAAATGGTATTATTAACTTGAAAAGTAATTTACAATAATTTACATTTGGGAGGTGGAAAAGAAATATACCGGATAGTATTTTTCTTATGAAAATTTTCCTTACATATTATCTTATTAAGTTATTCTTGTTCACAACTAAGTAATTATCAGCAATGTGTTTTCCTTCGAAAAATTTTTCATAACTCAATCAAAAAGTATTTTACTAATTTCCAGTAACAGAAGAAATTCTATTTCAATATGAATCCAATTAATAAATCTATTAAAAAAGCGGAGCTTTTATAGGCTCAGGCAACTATGCAATAATTTTATGTAAATATTTATTGCAGGTATATTTGGTTTACCATTTTTACCGGTTTCCTTCTATTTTGAATTCCAATTTTATGTTTTCAAGTGAGAATATCTTCTCAGTAAGGAGGTGACAGTCAGATGTTAACGGTATACGACACAGGATAAGTAATGTCCGGAAAAGTGAAGCAGCCGTCAAAAACATGAAAGGGAGTGGTTGCTAAAAAAATATTTAAAAATATCAAATAGTACACAGACAGGTATTGACAAGTAAAATTAAAATTTTAGGAGGGTTATAGTATGATTAAATTAAATAAGAAGGCTTTGGCATTATTTTTTGCGATTACAATGAGTTTTACATGCGTATTTGCAGGAACTGCATATGCTGCTACAGATTACTGGCAAAATTGGACGGATGGGGGCGGAACAGTAAACGCTACCAATGGATCGGGCGGCAATTATAGTGTTTCGTGGACAAATTGCGGAAATTTTGTTGTTGGTAAAGGCTGGAACACCGGATCGGCATCCAGGGTGGCAAACTACAATGCCGGCGCTTTTTCGCCTTCAGGCAATGGATATCTGACTCTCTACGGATGGACGAGAAATTCACTCATAGAATATTATGTTGTTGATTCCTGGGGCACTTATAGACCCACCGGTACGTATAAAGGCACAGTGTCCAGTGATGGAGGTACTTATGACATATATACAAGTATGCGTTACAACGCACCATCCATCGATGGTACTCAAACTTTCCAGCAGTTCTGGAGTGTCAGACAATCCAAGAGAGCAACCGGAAGTAATGTTCAAATCAATTTTGCCAACCATGTCAATGCATGGAGGAGTAAGGGAATGAATCTTGGAAACAGTTGGTCCTATCAGGCATTATGCGTAGAGGGATATCAGAGCAGCGGCTACGCCAACGTAACTGTATGGTAACAGCCTGCCTTTTGAGCAGGTCTGCTTATGGAAACCTGGTGTTTCCAGAGTATTTGGAATTATTTTAAACATTATTTTGCTAAGGCCTGCCGGTTTCACAGCCGGCGGCCTCATATTAAAAAGCATTGGAAGTACATTACGGTCTACAATACTTCCTGTCAGGTTAAAGGAGAGATATCATGAGAAAACTATTTATTTTCCTTTTATTAACCATAATGATTGTTATCAGCGCCTGTTCGCAAGAAAAGACGGACAGCTTTGTATTAGTCAAGGGCGGGACTTTCGTAAACACAAAGTCCAATTACTATGAAAAAAACGTATCAATACCAGACTTTTATATGGGCAGATATGAGGTATCTCAAAAAGAATGGACTGAGGTAATGGGAAGTAATCCATCACAATTCAGAGACGATGATTTGCCTGTAGAAACGGTGAGCTGGTATGACTGTGTGGAATACTGCAATAAAAGAAGTGTTAAAGAGGGCCTGCAGCCGTACTACAATATAGATAAGAATAAATTGGATCAGGATAATAAGAGTGAAAACGATGATATAAAATGGACGGTGACTTCAAATCCGGAGGCCAATGGTTACCGTCTGCCCACCGAGGCTGAGTGGGAATATGCCGCAGGCGGGGGTCAGTTGAGCGGGAGCTGTACCTACAGTGGAAGCAACAATGAAGAAGATGTGGCATGGTATTGGAGAAATTCAGGCAATAAACGCCTTTCAGGGGATTGGAGCTGGCCTGCGATAGAAAACAACAAAAACAGGACAAAAGCTGTCGGCGCCAAGAAAGCCAATGAGTTAGGACTTTACGATATGTCTGGCAATGTAAGGGAATGGTGCTGGGATTGGTATGGGGACCCGGGCAGCAACAGCGGTTCTCTGCGGGTCTGGAAGGGCGGCGGTTGGCTCGGGGACGTCAAATGCTGCGAATCGTCTTACAGAGGCAAGTTCGAGGCCAATGGAAAGGGCGCCGATCAAGGTTTTCGCGTGTGCCGCGGGGGGCTTGAGGCAGCAGGAGATTCTGGAGAATAGGAAAACAAAGTTTACAACAGATATATAAATAACCGTGTTAGATATTTCTAAGACGGTTCTATTATTGCCTTTTTACGATGGTTTTCCGGATTATTGGAGATATTAAGTATTCAAAAATGAAGTGTAGTTTACAGTTAAAAAAACTTCCAAAAAGGGAAGAGCATTGATATAATGTTCATGTTGTACCAAAATATTCGGTCCGGAGGAAGATGAATTGAAGAAAAGTAAAAGACTTTTAGCACTTATTGTTGCATTTTGTTTTGCAATAAGCTGTTTTTCACCCATTCATTCGTACGCTCAGACAAATACGGTTACTTCAGACAAGACAGCTGCAACAAGCCAGACTGCAAACCCGCAAGATACAAAAGATACAAAAAATGAAAACAATACAAAAGAATCAAAAGATATAGTAGTTACTCAGGATGCAGAAGATAAAAAAGCTGCAGAAAACGGAGAAGATATTAACAAAGCTGATGATAAATCCGGAATAAAAGGAGCAGAAAATCCAGCAGATCCCGGCCCGGGAGTGGAGGCTGCCGCACCTCCTGATGCAGAAGCGAAAGACAAGAATGAAGATGAAGAGGATTTATGGTATAGGAAGCAGAATCCAATGAAAAAGGAGCATCAACAGCTGCTCTGGGATTATTGCAAAAAAAGAAAAGTAAACTATATAGATATGCTTGCACTGATTTATACCGAGAGCAATTTCGACGAGAAGTGTTCTACAGGCAAGTATTACGGGTATTTTCAGATCAGCCGGGGGAATTGCGCAAATCTTGCGGCAGAGCTGAAAACAAAAAACAAACCTCTTGACGGCGCTGTAAATATAAACTGGGGTACGGCCATGTACAGCTGGATACTGGCGGACAAGCGAGTCAAGGATGCTGCCGACGACAAGAAACGTGACGTGGCGTTGTCCATATACCAGAGGGGAACCGGGGGATATGACAAATACGGCATCAGTACAAGTTTTCTTAAGATATATTACAAAAAAAGGAATAAAGTTGTGGAATGGTATGAAGAAAAAAAATAAAGGTCATACGGGATGGAAATACAGATATATTTGTTTTTAGCAGTATCAGGAGCATATTTGATTAAAAGCCTGACGGGTTTTGGCAATACACTGATAATTAATTCACTTCTGTCAATAGTCAAGGAAAACAGGTTTATAACTCCTGTAGATCTGTTGTTGGGTCTGCCTGCGAATATCTACATGGCGTGGAAGGATAGAGAAGCCATAGATGTAAAAATTGTTGCGCCTTTGTCAATAATGGTGCTTGCAGGGAATATTCCAGGCATATTACTGCTCAATATGGGCGGGGACAAGCAGTTAAAAACCATTTTGGGAGCAGTGCTTGTTTTACTGGCAATTGAAATGTATGTCAGAAAGCCTCGGCTGTCTGAAGCACAGGGAAGCAAAGTCAATGGTCCCGCTATTTACATGGTTGGAATTATTTCAGGCGTTTTAATGGGGCTGTTTGGCATCGGTGCGCTTCTGGCTGCCTTCATTGGAAGACAGACCGGCAGCAGGAGTAATTACAGGGGTAATTTATGCTTTGTATTCGTAATTGACAATCTGTTCAGGCTTGTGATGTACTGTATCAACGGCCTGATTAACCTTAAAATTCTGGCTGTAAGCTTAAGTTTATTGCCTGCGGTGGCAATCGGAATGTTTTTTGGCAGGAAGATAGATTCAAAAATAAGCGATAAGGCTGTAAAAAATGCTGTTATTGCCCTATTATTTATCTCAGGTATAGTTTATATTGTAAAAAACCGGGTTGGGATAATATAACCACACAATATACGTATATTGTATATGGGGGTTTATGGTCTGATCATTGAAATGGAATGGAGCAGTGAGGTTGTGAAAATATTGCTATTGAACAGCAGTTACAGGAAAGACGGCAATACGGCAAGAGTGCTGGAATGCATAAAAGAGGAAATACTTCTGACAGCAGGGCGGCAGGGTTTAAGTGCTGAGTTTGAAACTGTGTCCCTGGCGCATTCGGATGTACAAATTTGCCGGGGCTGCCGCGGGTGCTTTGACAGGGGAGAAAAGAGCTGTCCTTTAAAGGATGAAGTTCCGGGAATAAAAGAGAGGCTGGACAGTGCTGACGGTGTTGTTTTGGCAAGTCCTGTTTATGTGGAAGATGTCAATGGTATTATGAAAAACTGGATTGACAGGATGGCTTTTAACAACCACCGTCCCGCATTTAGCGGGAAACCGGCCATAATTCTGACAACTTCGGGTACATATTCCTCAAAGCACGCTCTTAAAACCATGGAAAGGGCTTTTAATGCCTGGGGAGGTATATCTGTGGGAAAAGACAGGTTTAGAACGGGGGCTCTCACAGGTAAAGAAGATATAAAAATTAAGAACCTCAAGAAAATCAAAAAGCTGTCTGCCAGGCTGTACAATGCAATTACACACAAAACTGAGAGGTATCCGTCGGTTTATTCTCTGATTTACTTCAAGGTACAGCAGAAATACTGGCAGAGAACCAAAGACACCTGGACATTTGACTATACCTACTGGAAGGAAAAAGGCTGGCTGAACAATGACTGCAGCTATTATACCCGGAACTCTGCGGGGTGGATCAAGATAAAATTTGCACGGCTGTTAGGAAGTATTATTTCAGGATTGTTTACCTGAATTGTTTATTTGAATTAATTATTTGATTTTAAAAAAAATGCCCCCGGCGCCACAAGGCCGGGGGCATTTTTCCAAACGTGCTGCTGTTTGTTTAATGCAATGAGTTCTCATGGAACTCAGATGACTTGCCGAATATTATATTTTGCCGGTACTAAAAAATTCTGTATGCGCATTCGAAATGATTTATCCAATAGGATGAATTGATTGAGGTAATCCTTACCCTTCCCTGGCTGGAGGATGCATCTACCATCTGACCGTTGCCCAGGGCAATACCCACATGTCCCCGGTAGGAAATTATATCGCCGCGCTTTATGCTTTTCATGCTTGAAATTCTCTGGAATTTGCCTGTATTCTGCCAGGAGTAGGAGGTCATATAACTTTGTCTGATACCTGCCTGATTCAGTACCCAATATACAAAACCGGAGCAGTCAAAAGTGTTAGGTCCCTTTGCACCGTATACGTATCTGGAACCGATTTTTGATTTTGCTATTGAAATTATCCGTTCTACCGTTGAACTGGAGGAATAGCCCGAATCATTGCCACTGCCGCTGTTTCCCCCTGAATTGCTGCCGCCCGAGCCTGAATTTGAACCGCTGCCAGAAGAGCCGCCGTTCCAGCTTTTTGCACTGTCCGAAAGAAGCTTGCTTATGGTCTGTGATCCAACTTTACCGTCTGCGGACAGTCCGTTACGTTTCTGGAAATTTATTACAGCGTCATTTGTATCCGAGCCGAAATAGCCGGTTACACTCTTAAGATATTTCAGTTTTTTCAGATAGGTTTGAATATTTTCAACATCCGACCCCTTGTCACCGGTTTTAATGCAATATTCCTGGGCATCACCGGACATTAATAGTTCCTTTGTGGCAGGTCCCATATATCCGTCTGCTATGATGCCGTTGATATCCTGGAAGTGCTTTACAGCCAATACCGTATCGTTACCGTACTTTCCGTCGGGCTTCGTTGTCAGATAACCGAGCTGACCGAGTCTTTGCTGGTATTTCAGTATTTCGTCGTTTTCGTCACCCAAATAGAAGGAGAGAGGTACCGCTTCAGCAGAATATAATTTTTCACGGGTATTTTTACCTACGTTTCCATCATCAAAAAGACCATTTCTCTTTTGGAATTCCTTTACTGCAGCTTCAGTATCAGTACCGAAATAACTTGTGACCTTATTCAGGTAGCCCAGCTCGTACAGGCGCGTTTGAAGCTGCTCCACATCTGTGCCCTCAGAACCTATGTACACGGTGTATTCTTTTGCGTCGTCGGACATAAGCAAATTATAGGTTTCAGCGTTGACTTCACCTGTTATTTCCAGCTCATGTTTTCGTTGAAACAGTTTTACGGATGTTTCTATTGCTTCACCGAATTCCTCGGTAGGCTCGTCCGACTCCAGATAATAGAGCTGAACCAGTCTTTGCTGGATAACGGTAACAATTTCGTCTTTTACTCCAAGCTTTATTATGTCACCTTTTGAAGGGTCCATGGGCGCTTTTTTGCCGCGGGAGACCTTTTCTGCTGAAAATTTACCGGCTTCCGCACTTGCTTCAGACGAAGCGCCCTTTACGGCTTTTGCCGGGGTGCTGTCAGAGGCATGGAGTGCAAAAGTATCTGAGGTTTGGTTATCCGCCGTGGATAAAGGAATACTTGAGCCGGATGGAAGAGAAGTGGCTACGGCAACTGCGAGGGTTATCACCAATGCTCCCGAGGCTGAAATCAAATAATATTTGAATTTTCTGGGGTATTTTTCTTTATATGCTTTAATCTTCCGGGTAAGATTGCTATAAAGGTGTTTTGCATTTTTATTTTTTTTACTCATGTTTTCTCCAATAAATTATGTATTATATTAAATTTTGTATAGAAATGGTTTTAAAAAACTACGTATTCTTTGTATTTTTCACGCAATAAAAAACCACTTCCCACATAAAAAAATTGCAACAGGAATTGGTAATAGATTTGAAACAAAAAGAATTAATTACAGGATGATACAATCAATAAAGAAAGTTTTAAAAATATGTTTTACCAGACAAAACTTTATGTAGGCATTAAAATTCAATTGTGACAATTCCTAGTATACATAATTTTTTTAAATGCATGGTAACATGATAACACAATATTAAAACATTTTCATTGCACTTACATTACAATGTGGCAGGATTAGACATTATCTCGTCTGTAATACGTCAAATTTCGGGGAATGTCTCCTTATTTTTACTCTATCTACAATGAATATCAGGTAGCCAAGAACTAAAAACCCCAAAATCAACAGACAAGCATTTTTGATAACCTTAATCCAGCCAAGCAGTTCAACGTCAATAAAGAAGTATGGATAAGGACTTTTAACAATTTCAATAACGCCTCCGAATCTGGCTCGGATTAGAGTAAATATAAAATAAGCAATGGGAAGCATCAGCCATACTATTGGATCAAACCAACGGAAACTGAGCTTTTCATCAAAAACCAGCCAATCGGTTAAAGCCGCAATCGGAACAAAATAATGGACCAGCATGTTTTGCCAGTTGAATATACTGTAAGCAGCAGCTGGGGCATTCAAAAACTTTGGAACCAAAACAAACTGGTAGATTATGAAAGTCACGGCTATAGCCATTGTAACCGCACCCTTGAAATGAGGAAGAAATACCGTCGTACCCTTGATACCTTTGTTTTTTAAATCCAGAAAAGTTTTAATTATGAGGATGGCAAAGAAAATAAAGCATAAGGCATTGCTTTGAATAGTATAAAAAATCAGCATGTAAGGTGCGGGCTTCCCGCTGGGAAGGCCCGAGTTGAGGTAAAGTCCGATTCCACAACCTGCTAAAAACAGAATTCTAAAAATTAAAGCGAACAAGCGATTATGAATGCACATAACATTTCCTCCGCATGAAGCTAATTTTTAATACTGCAACGCCGACAATATTTACTTTTATATTTTGATTATATCATCAATGTATTTTATTTAAAACAATTTGAAGATATGTATACAATATATTTTTTAAATTCATATATAATACTGTATTAATATGGTATAATTAAGCATATGTAACAAAATCACTGTAGAAACTACATAAAATACAACTCCTATTTGTCACAATATAAAAATTATCATAAAAATCCTTATCTTCTTTTGTTTAAACTTTGGATTGCTTTAAAAATCAAAATATATTATTATAAATACATTATTAAAAGACATTTATAAAACTGGGAGATTATTATGACGACTGGTAGAGTAAATAGTATCGAGGTAAAAAAAATAAATAGAAATGCCATATATAATTTCCTATATATGAGAGAACCTATTTCTATCCAGGAGATAGCATACTCTTTAAATATGAGTCTGCCAACCGTGACTCAAAATATAAAGGAGTTATATGAACGCGGGTTGGTCATAGAGACAGGCCTGTTTGAGTCCACAGGAGGACGCAAGGCCAAGGCCATATCCTATAACAGTACGGCCAAATATGCAGTTGGTCTGGACATAACAAGGAACCATGTGGGTATTGTTATGATAGATCTCAGTGCCAAAGTTATCAGGAATTATAGGAAGTTGTTTCCGTTTGTCAACTCAAAGGAATATTTTAAAGGTGTAGGCCATCTTGTAAACAGCTTTATCCTGGATTGCAAAATAGAACCTGAGAACATATTGGGTGTCGGTATAGCATTGCCTGCTATTTTGTCCGATGACAGCCGTTCGGTGAGCTACGCCCAGGTTATTGACTTTGAAGGCGGCAGCATTACTGCCTTTGAAGAATTTATCCCATACAGATGCACCTTCAGCAATGATGCAAATGCTGCCGGTTTTGCCGAAAGGTGGGGGGACAAGACAGACGAAAGTGTTGCATATTTATCTCTGAACAATTCTGTGGGCGGATCCATTATAATAGGCAAAAACATTTACAATGGTCAAAATCAGCGGGGCGGTGAATTTGGTCATATGACCATCGCTCCTGCCGGGAGAACCTGCTATTGCGGACAAAAAGGCTGTGTGGATGCCTATTGTTCTGCAAAAATATTATCCGACAGCACAAATGGGAATATTGCGGAGTTTTTCAGACTTTTAAGATTAGGTAAGGAGCCTCAGAAAAGTATATGGGAGGAGTATGTATCATATCTTGTGGTAGCCATCAACAACTTAAGGATGCTGTTTGACTGTAAGGTAATCCTTGGGGGGTATGCCGGTGCATACATGGATGAATATCTTGACGAACTGAGACAAAAGGTATCGAGATACAACACCTTTGAAGTGGACGGAACATATTTGCATGTATGTAAATACAAGCTGGAAACAACGGCAGTGGGAGCAGCTCTGCTCCATGTTGAAGATTTTATAAAAAATATCTGATAATTCAAATAATTCAAAGATTTTTTATTTTCTTAAATAAATTCTGAGATTTTTGGAAAAATAAAGTGTATGTATCCTTCATCAAATTGATGGTATTATGGGTTACGTACCTTTTTTTATTAATTCATAATTTCCGTTCAAAATAATTCTAAAAAGTGGGTTATGAGGATACATATAGGAACAGCTGTATAGCCGCGTGGACACTTTATGCAAAATCACTAAAATAAAATTGATTATTTTAAAATTGTATATTGACTTTGTATAAAAACACGATATAATCTTATTAAAAGTAATTTATAAAAGTCTTATATAAATACATTCGCTGAATGTGTTTTAGAAAACATTTGCTGATAAGTGTATATTTGTATAGGAATTCATAATTGCCATTTTAGCTCTGAATTGCAGCTGTAAATTTAGAACAAATCTATTCAGGGGAGTTTACGGGGAGAGGGATATGAATCAAAACATTAAATTAAGAGTTTCACAAATTGAAAAATCCTTTCCAGGGGTAAAGGCACTTGATAAAATCGATTTTACTGTAAAAAAAGGCTCAGTCCATGTTTTGTGCGGTGAGAACGGTGCAGGAAAATCAACATTAATGAAAATAATTAATGGTGTTTATCAACCTGACGGCGGTCAAATATTCATTGATGAAAAACCGGTAAAAATCAGTAATCCCATACAGGCAAGAAGTCTTGGGATTTCAATGATATTTCAGGAAATGAACTATGTCCCTGAAATGACGGTGGAGGAAAATATTTTCCTGGGCAATCTGCCTGTTGGAAAACTTGGAAATGTTGATTGGAAGGAAGTACGGCGTCGCACCAACGAATTGCTGAAAAAAGAAAATCTGCCATATTCTCCGACGACGCTTCTCAAGGATCTCACTGTTTCAGATATACAGATGCTGGAGATAATAAAAGCCGTATCTTATAATTCTGACATCATCATCATGGATGAGCCGACATCGGCCATAACCCTAAAGGAAGTAGAAAAGCTGTTTGCGAAGATCAGAGAGTTAAAAGCAAGAGGTGTGAGTATCATATATATTTCTCACAAACTTGATGAAATATTCCAGATAGCTGATGAAATTACAGTTTTCAGAGATGGTACGGTAGTTGAAAGCCATCCCAGGGAAGAACTGGATATTGAACAGGTAATAGCGCTTATGGTAGGCCGTAAGCTTACAAACACTTATCCTAAGGAAGAAGTGAAAATAGGAGAGGACATCCTCAGAGTTGAGAATCTGAACAATGGTAATGTATACCACGATGTGAACTTCCACCTTAAGAAGGGTGAAATAATCGGGTTTGCAGGTTTGATGGGAGCAGGCAGAACAGAAGTCATGCGTTCTCTGTTCGGTCTTGATCCAATTACAGACGGCAAAGTTACCATCAAGGGTAAAGAGGTCAAAATCAAAAATGTAAGGCAGAGTATTGAAAACGGATTGGTAATGCTTTCAGAAGACAGGAGAAGATATGGAATAATCCCTGTAAGGTCAGTAAAGGAAAATACCACATTGTCTTTCCTGCAAAAGGTATTTTACCGGTTCAGGCTTCACCACAAGACAGAGAAGAATATCGTTTCTGATATGTTTTCAAAAATGAAGGTAAAAACTCCATCTTTGGAAACAACTATCCAGTCCTTAAGCGGAGGAAATCAGCAGAAGGTTGTTCTCGCAAAATGGATGATCAGAAATCCTGACATACTGATATTGGATGAACCTACAAGAGGTATTGATGTCGGAGCCAAGTTTGAAATTTACAAGCTAATGACCAATTTGGCACAGGAAGGTAAAGCAGTCATAATGGTTTCTTCGGAATTACCTGAATTGATTGGTATGTGTGACAGAATTTATGTTATGTGCAAGGGCACAATTACAGGTGAGATTTCAAGGAAGGATTTCTCGCAGGAACTGATAATGAAGTATGCTACCGGAACTTTAATATCTAACGAGGTGAACTAAAATGGATTTAAAAAATGTATGGAGTACGGCTAAAAAGAAATACAGTATTTTTATGGTACTATTTGTACTATTCTTTATTTGTTCAATAATAAATGAAAACTTTTTAACACCCAATAACCTTACAAATATATCCAGACAGCTGGCAGTTACAACAATTCTGGCTTTCGGACAGACAATGCTCATCATATCAGGCATGCTTGACCTGTCCCAGGGTTCGGTACTTGCATTGTCGGGAGTGTTTGCCGTATCGGCTTACAAATCAACCGGTTCATTGGTAATAGCCGTATTGGTTGGTATTGTAACAGGTGTTGTATGTAATATTGTAAACGCCATAATGGTAAGTACCTTCAAGGCACCTCCGTTTATTGCAACGCTGGCAATGCTTACGATGGCCCGGGGTGTGGCACTGTTGTTTACTAAGGGGCAAAACTTACTGCAGCTTGGCAATTTCGTGGTATTTGGTCAGGGTTCAGCCGGTATTATTCCTATACCTATCATATTCCTTGTAATAATAGCCATCTTTACGTGGTATATCCTGAAGCACACACGGTTCGGAAGATCTCTGTATGCTGTGGGAGGAAATGAGGAAGCTTCAATTGCATCAGGTATCAATGTTCACAAAGTAAAATATACGGCCTTCATTATCAATGGTATATTTGTGGGTCTGGCAGGCGTATTGTTCATGTCCCGTGTTAATGCAGGTCTTCCTAACGGAGCCGTAGGTTATGAATTCACAGCCCTGACAGCCGCAATCATCGGAGGAACAAGCTTCTCAGGCGGTGTCGGTACTGCTGCAGGTACTTTGGCCGGTGCCTTCATAGTGGGCTTCCTGGATAACATTATGAACCTGGCAAGTGTGGATTCCTATATGCAGCAGATAGTCAGAGGTGCCATTATAGCCCTTGCGGTTATTTATGATATCCGTTCAAAGAACAGAAGAACAAAGAGTGCAATGGGAAGAATCGAAGACAAGGAAAAGCCTAAAGCCATAAAAGCAAAATAGTTCGCGGTATTTTAGCTAGAGCATTTTATTTATAGTATTTTATTTAAAACTTGTTATCAATAACACAAAACAGTATTAAGCAGCACAAAGCTGTTTAAAATAAAAAAAAATTATGCGAAAAGGATGGTCAACAATGAAGAAGAGACTGATTAGCGTACTTTCAATGTTACTGGCAATTGTTTTACTCGCTGCTTGTGGTAAGACAGCTACACCAAACGCTTCAAACAGTACAGCTGCAGGGACAACAACTGGTAATGGCGGAGCGAAAACTTATAAAATAGCATATATTGCTCGTGCACAATCAGATTCCTTTGCTGCATGGCTCGCAAATGCTGTTAAAGATGAAGCCAAGAAGTATCCGGGCATAACTCTTGATGTATTTGACGGTGAAGCAAATGATGAAAAAGAAAACTCCATGATAGAAAATGCTATCACAAACAAATACGATCTGGTTATAGTACAGCCAAACAATGGTGAAGCTCAAAGACCATATGTTGAAAAGGTTGTTAAAGCAGGAATTTTTGCAATAACAACAAATGCTCGTATTTCAGGTATTGAAGGAGCATCTTCGGTAGATGCAAATCCATATGAACAGGCAGCTGTTAATGCTCGTGCAGCAGTGGAGCAAATCCCGCAGAATGCTAAGGTTGTTGTATTAAAAGGACCTTCAGGTAACTTCCACGCTGATGAAAGACGTGCAAGCTGGCAGAAGGAATTCTTTGACAAACGTCCTGATGTTAAAATTGTTGGAGAACAGATTGCAAACTGGAATAAGGATGAAGCCATGAAGTACATGGAAGACTGGGTTCAGGCCAATGATAAGATCGATGCCGTTATCTCAATGAACGATAACATGGCAGCAGGTGCTATTGAAGTTGTAAAAGACAATGCAAAGTTCAAAGACATGCTTGTTTACGGTGTTGACGGAACTGCAGAAGCTCTTCTCTTAATACAGGAAGGCAAGATGACTTCAACTTGTATGCAGAGTGCTTATGACCTTGCAACAAAATTGATGGAAACAAGCAACAAGCTTTTAACCGGAGCTGAAAAGCAAATTGATACAGATATCGGAAACCCATTGGTTAACAAGGATAATGTTCAAGAGTATATTGATGTATTGAAGAAAGCCGGAGCAATAAAATAGTAATTATTAATGAGATTTATTGATTTAACTGCACTGAAGATGCGTGAAATGTGTTTCACGCATCTCAGGTGCAATATAATGTATCACAAATAATAACAGGCTGCTTATAAATATTTACTAAAAGATAACTATAAAACTTTTATAAAACTATATAATAAAACTATTTACTAAATACATTAAAGTATTTAAAATTAAAGTTGAAAACAATAGCAATTGAATTTATATACATTTAACATTGTTAAAAAATTATCCAAATCTAATTAAAAGACTTCTTAATATACATTATAATAAGCGTGATTTAATGACAGCTAATATTTTAAAATCAAATTACAGGAGGGTTTAATGATGAAAAACAGAGCAGCATATATGACTGGCATCAACAAGATGGAAATCAGAGACATTGAAATGCCAAAATTGAGGGACAGGGATGTAATGGTAAAGCTTGAATACGTTGGGATATGCGGTTCGGATGTACACTATCTTGAACACGGCAAAATAGGTGATTTTATTGTTAACGGTGACTTTATACTGGGTCATGAGTGCGCCGGAACTATTGTCGAGATAGGAAACGATGTCCAGAATCTTAAGGTTGGAGACAAAGTAGCACTTGAGCCCGGCATTACCTGCGGTCAGTGTGAATTCTGCAAAACAGGAAGATACAACTTGTGTCCTGATGTGGAGTTTTTGGCTACACCGCCATACCATGGCTCCCTGATGAACTATATCGCTTTTCCGGAAAATATGTGCTTCAAGCTTCCTGACAATATAACAACTAAAGAGGGTGCACTTGTAGAACCTCTGGCAGTTGGAATGCACGCTGCAATTCAGGGAAATGTGAAGCTTGGGGATTCAATAGTAATATTGGGAGCAGGCACCATCGGACTTGTAACCCTTTTGGCCTGCAAGGCTTATGGCGCTACTGATATCACAGTGGTAGACGTTATACCAAAGAGACTCGAATATGCTAAAAAGCTGGGAGCCACTGCAACAATCAATGCTGCTGAAACAGATGTTTTCGCTGAAGTAGAAAAAATGACCGGTAAAAAGGGTGTGGATACGGTAATTGAAACCGCTGGCTCTGCCCGGACAATTTCCCAGACTCCTTACCTGATCAAAAATGGCGGAACTATTGTATTGGTAGGCTTGGCTCCACAGGATATAATAGAATTCAATTTTGCAAAAATAATGGCAAAGGAAGCACAGATAAAATCTGTATTCCGTTACAGAAATATTTATCCTACGGCTATAAAAGCCATAGCAAAGGGTATAATTGATATTTCGGGTATAGTTACTCATGAATTTGATTTTGATGAAGTCGCCAAAGCATTTGATTACGTTATAAATAATAAACAGGATGTTGTAAAAGCTGTAATAAAAATCTAGATAAATTGTCTCCTTTAAATATATCCTCTTATACGGCTGTCGCAGACGCGGCAGCCATTTTTTTGTCCGATTTTACCGGCGAGTTTAATGGATTAACTGACACAGTAGTTAATTTAACGCGTTGTGCTAATTAATTTAGATTCGCTTTACCTGTGTAATTCTTTACATCAACTGGTAACTTCCGCACTAACTTCATGAAATAGGGCGCAACCAAAACAATTACAAAAATTGTACCGCCTCATTAATAAAGCGATTTTGTCTCTCAAAAGACTGCCCACAAATTACTATGATCACAAAACTACCTTGACAGACATAGTAATTTGATATATAGTGTAATTGCGGAGGTGAACAAATGGTTGAAAATAAAATCTCCTCGGATTTATTAAGAGGGCATACCGATACTATAATTCTGAAGTTGCTGCTGAACGGAGATAAATACGGATATGAAATTTCAAAATTAATAAATGTTAACTCAAACGGTGAGTATGAGCTTAAAGAAGCTACCATGTATTCAAGCCTGAAGAGACTTGAAAGTGATGAAAGCATAATCTCCTACTGGGGCGACGAGACTCAGGGAGGAAGAAGAAAATACTACAGTATAACTGAAAAAGGCAAAAGTACCTATTTTGCAAACAAGCAGAACTGGGAAGATGCAAAACGTATATTAGACCTACTATTATAAAAATGGAGGATATTGAAATGAGCGATAAATTAAAAAAATATCTAAACGATATATTTCAACCTTATGAGGATCTGTCCACAGTAAAGGAACTAAAAGAAGAACTTCTCAGTGATTTGCGGGAGAGATTGAATGATTATACAAAACAGGGCTATGATGAGGAGACTGCCTATAACATGACAGTCAGCTCCATTGGAGATATAAAGGAAATCATAGAAAGTATATCAGTCAATACAAGAGAATTGAAACATCTGACAAGCAGGGATTTCTCCAAAATCAATCTCCAGGATTCAGATTTTATCGGGGTAGCTGTGCATGACAGCAAGTTTGATTACAGTGACTTGAAAAGATCGGATTTTACCGGCTCAGATCTCTCTGAAAGCTCCTTTAAGTGCAGCGACATGGTTGATGTAAGATTTGTGGGAGCCAACCTTACCAGAGCAAAATTCGATATGTCCAATCTGAGAAATGTGGATTTCAATGGGGCTGACCTTACCGGAGCAAAGCTGGATATGTCCGATTTGAGAAATGTTAATTTTGACGGAGCCAATCTTACAAAAGCCATATTAAAAATGGGTGATCTCAAAGGTACAAGTTTCAGCAATTGTACTCTGGATTATACAGATTTCAGTTCTTCTGATTTATCAGGTGTGAGCTTTGACAATATGACTCTGACAGGTACCATTTTTGAGAAAGCCGGTTTGAAGGGAACTTCCTTCAGAAATGCTGTGTTAAGAGATGTGTCCTTCAAATGGGCTGAGCCCAAAAAAGCAATATTTGACGGTGCTGCCATGGATAAGGTGACCTACGCAGTATTAAAGGGAACAAAAGCTGACCTGTCAAATGTAACGGTAATATAGGAGGCATAACATGTTTAAAGCTGATATTGCAATTTCGGTAAAAGGACTTGAGAAATCCTACAAGAAACTAAAAGTACTCAAAGGAATTAATTTGACAATTAAAAAAGGCAGTATTTTTGCACTTCTCGGAGCAAATGGTGCGGGTAAAACAACGACTGTCAAGATTCTGACCACTTTATTGAAACCTGATAAAGGCAGTGTGCAAATTTGCGGCCTGGATATTTTGAGTCAGGCTGATAAGGTCAGAGGAGCCATAAGCCTGACAGGACAATACGCAGCTGTGGATGAGGTTATGACGGGAAAAGAGAATTTACGGATGATCGGAAAGCTCCGGCATCTTTCGGATGTCAATTCCAGGGCGGATGAATTGCTGAGTAGATTTGAATTAACTGATGCGGCCGACAGGCGCGTTGCAGCCTATTCCGGCGGTATGCGCAGAAGATTGGATCTGGCAATGAGCCTTCTTGGAGATCCATCGGTCATATTCCTGGATGAGCCGACTACAGGGTTGGATCCCCAAAGCCGCATAGCTATGTGGAAAATTATTAAGGAGCTCTCACGTTCAGGGATAACTGTTTTTTTAACCACACAGTATCTGGATGAAGCTGACCAGCTGGCAGATCAAATAGCAATCCTTAATGATGGAAAAATTGTGGCAGAGGGGACGGCAGCAGAACTAAAAAAGCTGCTGCCTCATGGGCATATAGAATTGAAATTTAATGACGGAAAGCTGTTACAAGCAGTCCGGGATTTACTGAAAGAATACAGCTCCAGCCAGGATATACAGAATTCAACTCTTTCGGTTGTTACCGACGGAAGTATAAAACAAATAACCGATATATTGAATAAACTGGAGAAACAAGGAATACCTGTAGCTGAGTTCTCTCAAAAGCTGCCGACACTGGAGGAGGTTTTCCTGGCCATAATCGGTGAGAACAAGGAAAAGGAGGCAATTTAATGGCTATGTTGTCCAAAGTTAAAAACAATATCAGCGATACGATGGTCATGACGGGGCGGGTGCTGAATTACACGCTCCGGAGCGTCGATACCATAATTACCGTGGTTGCTATGCCTGTTTTGATGATGCTTATGTTTGTATATGTGTTCGGCGGTTCCATGAACACCGGATCAATCAAATATGTTAATTATGTGGTGCCCGGGATAGTTCTGATGTGCATATTAAGCGGGATAGCTTATACCGCAGTCCGCCTGAATAATGACGTCACAAAAGGTATATTCGAGCGTTTTCATTCGATGCCAATTGCAAAATCAGCAATACTGGGAGGCCATGTGCTCACATCAGTGCTTTTCAATTCGTTTTCAACTGTAGTGATACTTGTTTTTGGATTTGTAATGGGCTTCAGAGCTGGTGCAGGTATTGCCGGTTGGCTTCTTGCCGCCGTGATTTTACTGATTTTTACTCTGGCAATGACCTGGACAGCAGTTATGTTTGGCCTGCTGGCCAGCAATGCCGAAGGCGCAGGAGTATTCAGCTATATTTTGTTGATACTGCTTTTTATTAGCTCAGCTTTTGCACCAACTCAAACCATGCCTCCGGCGGTGCGTATATTTGCAGAAAACCAACCCATGACACCCATTATCGAAGCGGTACGTTCACTGCTCCTGGGTGGAAGTGCCGGAAATAATGCAATAACAGCGATACTTTGGTGCCTTGGAATTCTGATAGTCACCTATATTGCATCAGTAGGGATTTACAAGCGAAAAGCTGCTTAGCCAGCATCATATTAAGATGGGTTTATGATGTTTCCATACTGTCTCTCATACAAGCGGTTGAATTAGCCTCCAAAAACATGGAACTAATTAGTTAACATGTGGTATATTTAATTGAAGAAATCTAATTAAGAAATCTTAATCAAGAAAAATCCTTGGAGGTGAATATATGGAGGCAATTGTATACCTGTTTTTTATTGGTATCGGGATTATTATAACCATACTTGCTGTCAGAACAGCAATAGACTATTCCAGAACATCGGGAGATATAGCCGAGATAAGAAGACTGCTACAAACTATTGTAGAAAACGGTGCGGTAACAAAAACTGATGCCGGAATAGAAGACCAAAGAGAAGATAAAAGAGAAGATTAAGTAAATTAAATCAGAGAGCCGTGTACATTAAATTGCAAATTGCATGTAGTAAATAAATATGTATTTAGCTATGGACTTTAACAGAATAAAGTAATAAGATTATATAATAAAAGCGGCTGTACAGGTCGCTTTTATTATATCTTTGCGACAGACCTTGACCTATTTTCGGAGGCAGACAATGAACGAAGTAGAAATTATTCTCAAACAGATACTTATATTAACTTTACTGGGTGTGACCGGCTTTGCTGCGGGAAAGGGAAAATTCCTGCCGGAAAATTCCCACAAATACATCTCGGCTCTGATATTGAAAATAACAATGCCGTTTTTAATATTTACAACCATGGGAAACTACTCCTTTACCGGTGAGACCCTTAAAAACGGTTTTCTCATATTTGTTCTCGGTATATTTTTTATATTGCTGGGCGGGTTTATTTCACTGGGACCGTGTAAATTGATGGGTATCCGCGAAAAGACAAAAAATATATACATTGCACAGTCAATGTTCGGAAATGTCATATTCATGGCTTACCCGCTGCTTAAAGCAATGTACGGGGATGAGGGAATCGTATATGCCATATTCTTTAACATTGCAAACGACGCTATCCTCTGGACACTGGGGGTTTACCTGTTCAACAGGCATAATACGAAAAACTGGAGGGACAATCTGTCCCATCTGGTCAATCCAAATACTCTGGCTTTTATGGGCGGACTGCTCATTATCCTGTTGAAAGGGACATTTAACTTTGAAAATACCCTTGTTTATAAGTCAATCTGGGATATATTCTATTCGGCTTTCTATAATCTCGGGCACATTACCATCTATTTGTCCATGATATTTATAGGGCTGATACTTTCCGGAGTGAGGATCCAGGGGATAAAGGATATATTCGACAGGGCAATATATCTTGTCTATTCGCTGTTCAAGCTGATTATAGTACCGGTGGCGGCAATATTGTTTTTCAAGGCAACCGGCAATTTCTTTGATTTGTTTGTAAAGAGGATTGTAGCCCTGCAGCTTGCCATGCCGGCTTCTACCATAGTTTCGGCACTGGCGCTGGAATATGATTCCGACTATAATGCAGCTACCGAAGGCATATTTGTTTCCACCATTCTGTCCATATTTACGCTGCCGTTGATAGTTTATCTGCTGACGCTTTAAATGCCAATTTTAAGCAGGTAATGTATGAGCAGATCACTTGAGGATATTGCAATAATCCGAATATTTGGGGCGAACAATTGAAAATTGTTCGCTTTTTTAATTGACAATGGTCTTTATTCTTTGATAATATTATTGTATCAAAAGGCGAATAATTTTTTTAAAAAGGTTAAAAATGTTCACAATTAATTAATATTAATATTAACAATGGAGGCAAATAGCATGTGTATTTCTAAAGATGCCAGGGTAGCGGTAATTATGGGAAGCGATTCCGATCTTTCGGTAATGAAAAGCTGTATTAAAATTCTAAAGGATTTTGAAGTTCAATGTGACGTAATGGTATGTTCAGCTCACAGAACACCTGATAAGGCATCCGAGTTTGCACGGAATGCGGAAGCAACCGGAATCGATGTTATCATAGCTGCGGCGGGAAAGGCTGCGCATCTTCCGGGAGTGCTGGCTGCCTACACCCCAATTCCTGTTATAGGAGTACCCATAAAGTCGTCAACACTTGACGGACTTGATTCACTTCTTTCAATCGTCCAGATGCCATCTGGAATTCCAGTTGCAACGGTTGCCGTTGACGGAGCCGAAAATGCCGCATTGCTTGCGGTTCAGATCCTGTCGGTAGCTTATCACGGTTTACGGGACAAAATGGTTGAATATAAAAAATCCCTGGCTGAAAAAGTAGAAAAAAAGAATAAGGAACTTCAGAAGAAACTTGAGGAAATATAAACCAATAAGGCAATAAAAAGGAGTTACTCATGTGTGAATTTGGACAATGCATGCAATGCGAAAACCTTGACTGCTTCGACGACAGGATGGACAAAATGCATGAAGAGTGCGGAGTATTCGGGATATATTCAACTGATAACAATGATATGGATGTTGCAGGAATGACTTATTACGGCCTGTACTCACTTCAGCACAGAGGACAGGAAAGCGCTGGTATTGCAGTAAGTGACAAGGAAACCATCGTATTTCACAAGGATATGGGTCTGGTTCCTGAAATTTTTGACAAGGTGCTGTTAACCCATCTTCAGGGTACAATGGCTGTGGGGCATGTGAGATACTCCACCACCGGCGCCAGCAAACGCGAGAACGCACAGCCCATAGTTGTAAGATCAAGAAACGGACAAATTGCCCTTGCACACAACGGTAATATTGTTAATGCCTCAATTCTCAGAGAACAGATGGAAGACAACGGAACCATTTTTCAAACCACCAATGATACAGAAGTTCTTGTTAATCTGGTTACAAAGCACAGTATTACTTCAGAGACCTTAGAAGAAGCGGTTGAAAAAATGATGAAGGACGTTAAGGGCTCTTACGGACTAATTTTAATGACCGCAAACAAAATGCTGGGTGTCAGGGACCCTTACGGCATCAGGCCGTTATGCATAGGCAGGACCTCGTCCTCCTACGTCATTGCATCAGAATCCTGTGCCCTTGACGCGGTCAACGCCGAATTTATCAGGGATATCGAACCCGGTGAAATTGTAACCATAGAAAATAATGAAATCAGATCTATAAAAGTTTTCAACAACAAGGATACAAAGCTCTGCATATTTGAATTTGTATATTTTGCAAGACCCGACAGCGTAATTGACGGGGCAAGCGTTCAACAGTCCCGGTACGAAGCTGGAAAGCTCCTGGCTATTGAGCATCCGGTCGATGCAGATGTTGTAATAGGTGTGCCTGATTCAGGCATATCCGCTGCTATCGGCTTTTCAAAGCAGACAGGAATTCCATATGGCGAGGGTATAGTCAAGAACAGATATGTGGGAAGAACCTTTATTCAGCCCAGTCAGGGTATGAGAGAGGTGGCTGTCAGAATAAAGCACAATGCCATTAAAAAGACAATTGAAGGCAAAAGAGTCGTAATCATAGATGATTCCATAGTCAGGGGTACCACTACAAGAAGAATAGTAAAGATCCTTAAAAAAGCCGGAGCAAAAGAGGTACATATGAGAGTGAGCTCACCCCCTCTTAAATTTCCATGCTATTTCGGAATTGATATATCATCAAGAAAAGAGCTTGTAGCAGACAAGCTTTCTGTCGAAGAGATAAGAGAAATGATTTGTGCCGATTCATTGGGCTACCTGAGCCTGGAAGGACTCCTGCAGACTCCTGTTGATTCCAGATGCGGCTTCTGTTCTGCCTGTCTGACGGGTGACTATCCCATAGAAGTTCCGGCCGAAGGAGACAAATTCAGCTGCGGCAGCTGATGCAAAGCCGGTGTGGGAGTGAGTAAATTTTCATCAATAATATTTTGTGGCCGCTAAGCGGCTCATGGAGGTTAATATGACCACTTACAGAGATGCAGGTGTAGATGTTGAGGCAGGTTATGAAGCAGTCAAGTTAATGAAGAACCATGTAAAACGTACGTTCAGACCGGAGGTAATGACTGAGCTGGGAGGCTTCGGGGGCTTATTCAGCCTGGACAAGTCAAAATATGAACAGCCTGTTTTGGTTTCGGGTACTGACGGAGTAGGAACAAAATTGAAAATGGCTTTTCTATTGAACAAACATGATACAGTGGGTATTGACTGTGTTGCAATGTGCGTGAACGATATAGTATGCAGCGGTGCAGAACCGTTGTTTTTCCTGGATTATGTCGCTGTCGGCAAAAACTATCCCGAAAAGGTTGCAGAAATCGTAAAGGGCGTTTCAGAGGGCTGCCTTATGTCGGGCTGCTCGCTGATCGGAGGGGAGACGGCCGAAATGCCGGGCTTTTACCCTGTTGACGAGTATGATCTGGCAGGCTTTGCCGTTGGGATAGTGGACAGGAACAAAATCATTGACGGTAAAAAAATAAAGGCGGGAGACAAGCTGATAGGACTTCCCTCTTCGGGTATTCACAGCAACGGTTATTCCCTGGTCCGCAAACTGATAAATCCCACCGAAAAGAACTTGAAGGAATATGTGGAAAGTCTGGGCTGCACCCTGGGGGAAGAACTCCTCAAGCCAACCAGAATATATGTGAAAACCGTACTGGAATTGATTGAAAAATATGAGATAAAGGGAATTTCACATATAACCGGCGGGGGCTTTATCGAAAATATACCAAGAATGTTACCTGAAGGTCTAAAAGTTAATATTGAAAAGGGAACCTGGCCGGTATTGCCCATATTTGAGCTTTTGAGAGGCCTGGGCAATATGGAGGACAGAGATATATACAACACCTTCAATATGGGGATAGGGCTTGTTATGGCAGTAGACGGCCAAAAGGCTGAGGAAATTACAGCTTATCTTAAATCAGCAGGCGAAGCGGCATATATTATCGGAACTGTCACAGAAGGCGAAACAGGAGTTGAAATCATATGCTTAAAATAGGCGTATTGGTGTCTGGAGGAGGTTCAAACCTTCAGGCCATAATTGATAAGATAGAAAGCGGATACATAAGGAATGTTGAAATTGCGACCGTCGTATCCAGCAAACCCGGCGTATTTGCTCTTGAGAGGGCAAAAAAATACCGAATAGGGGGCACATGTATTTCCAGAAAGTTCTTCAATAATATAGATGAATACGACGAAGCGCTGATCAGCCATTTTGTTGAACATAAGGTGGAGCTGGTTGTTATGGCGGGTTTTCTCTCCATTCTGGGAGAACGTTTTAACAAATATTACACAAACAGGGTTATAAATATTCATCCCTCATTGATTCCCGCATTCTGCGGAAAGGGGTTCTACGGAATAATTCCCCACAGACACGTATTGGAATCAGGTGTTAAAATCACCGGAGCAACAGTACATTTTGTGGAGCTTGAGGCCGATACAGGACCCATCATACTTCAAAAGGCTGTTTATGTAGAGGAGGGTGACACTCCGGAAATTCTTCAGAAAAGGGTTATGGAGCAAGCCGAATGGGAAATACTGCCCGAAGCCATTAAACTGTTTGCTGAAAACAGATTGGTTATTGAGGGAAAGAAGGTACTGATCAAGAAAACAGCTCCCGTCCTATCGGCGGCGAGTAAAAAATATTCAATTTAAAAATTCGATTGGAGGATTGGGTAATGATTAAACGTGCACTAATCAGTGTCTCGGACAAGACAGGCATAGTTGATTTTGCCAAAAATCTGGCTGCAAAGGGTGTGGAGATCATATCTACCGGAGGTACGGCCAAAGCTTTGTCTGACGCAGGCTTAAAGGTTACAAACATCTCGGACATCACAGGTTTTCCCGAGTGTCTGGATGGAAGGGTTAAGACACTTCATCCCAAGGTTCATGCCGGACTGCTTGCCATCAGAAGCAATGAAGAACATATGAAACAGATCAGGGACTTGGGCGTTGAAACCATTGATATTGTTGTTATAAATCTCTATCCGTTCAAACAGACCATATTAAAGGGAAACGTGGAGCTTGAAGAAGCTATCGAAAATATTGATATAGGCGGACCTACCATGTTAAGAGCTGCCGCAAAGAATTATCAGGACGTTGCAGTTGTCGTCGATCCTGCAGACTATGAAAAAGTGCTTTCGGAATTCAATGAAACAGGTGATGTAAGTGTGAAAACAAAATTCAGACTTGCATACAAGGTTTTTGAACATACAAGTCACTATGACACACTTATAGCCAAATATCTCAGAGATACCCTCGGTGACATTGACTTCCCCGAAACTCTTTCACTTACCTTTGAAAAGGTACAGGATATGCGCTATGGTGAGAATCCCCATCAAAAGGCTGTTTTCTATAAGGAAGTGGGAGCCAACAGAGGAGTTCTGCCAAGTGCCGTTCAGCTTCACGGAAAAGAATTGTCCTACAATAACATAAACGATACAAACGGTGCAATCGAACTTGTTAAGGAATTTGACGAGCCTACGGTTGTCGCCGTCAAGCATACCAATCCATGCGGAGTGGGCAGCGCAGCAACAATATATGAAGCCTACATGAGAGCCTATGAATCCGATCCCGTATCCATTTTTGGAGGAATCATCGCTGCCAACAGGGAAATAGATGCAAAAACAGCTGAAGAGATCAATAAGATTTTCGTTGAGATAGTTGTTGCACCATCCTTTACTGATGAGGCTTTTGCAATTCTTTCACAGAAGAAGAACATCAGATTGCTCAAGCTTGAGGGAATCTCGGAAAAAGTTTCTGCAGACACGCTTGATATGAAAAAGGTATGCGGCGGTCTTCTGGTTCAGAAGTATAACAGCCAGCTCTTTAATGAAGAGGAGCTGAAGGTTGTCACAGATGTTGAACCTACCAGTGAACAGCTGGAAGATCTGGTGTTTGCCATGAAGGTGGTCAAGCATACAAAATCAAACGGTATAGCACTTGCCAAGGGTAAGATGACAATCGGCGTCGGCCCCGGACAAACAAACAGAATAGTTCCCACAAGAGTCGCAATCGAATATGCAGGAGAAAGATCAAAGGGTGCTGTTATGGCCTCGGATGCCTTCTTCCCCTTTGAAGATTGTGTTGAAGCAGCTGCAGCGGCGGGGATCAAGGCAATAATCCAGCCCGGCGGTTCATTGAATGACCAGAAATCAATCGATGCCTGCAACAAGCACGGCATAGTAATGGTATTAACAGGAATGAGACATTTCAAACACTAATGGTCAATAACATCTAAGATGTTACAAACCACTAAGAAAATCAGGGAGGGTCCAAATGAAGGTTTTGGTAGTTGGCGGGGGTGGAAGAGAGCATGCAATAATATGGAAGCTTTCTCAAAGCCCGAAGATAAGTGAATTGTTCTGTGCTCCCGGAAATGGCGGTATCTCTAAACTTGCTTCCTGTGTTCCCATTAAAGCCACGGATATCGAGGGGATAGTTAATTTCTCCAGAGCGAATAAAATGGATCTTGTTGTGGTGGCACCCGATGATCCTCTGGTGGCGGGGATGGTAGACGCACTTGAGGCTGCAGGCATCAGAGCCTTTGGTCCGGTCAGGGCGGCAGCCATTATAGAAGGCAGCAAATCCTTTTCAAAGGATCTGATGAAAAAATACAATATACCTACTGCCGGTTATGCGGTATTTGAGAGCAGTGCCGGGGCGCTAAAGTACCTTGATATCTGCAGCGCACCCGTTGTTGTCAAAGCCGACGGCCTGGCACTTGGAAAAGGTGTTATTATAGCTCAGACCATAGCCGAAGCCAAAACTGCAGTGAACAGCATCATGAATGACAGGGTGTTCGGAGAAGCGGGAAACAAGGTTGTCATAGAGGAATTTATCGAGGGCCCCGAGGTGTCCATATTGGCCTTTACGGACGGAAAGACTGTAGTGCCCATGGTTTCGTCACAGGACCACAAACGTGTATTTGACCATGATCAGGGGCCGAATACAGGCGGGATGGGAACCTTCTCACCAAGCTTGATATATGACGGCAAACTGACAGAGCAATGCATGAAGGAGATATTCATACCAACCATAGAGGCTATGAACATGGAAGGCCGTAAATTCAAAGGAATTTTATATTTTGGTCTGATGATAACAAAAGACGGACCTAAAGTCATTGAGTACAATGCGCGTTTTGGAGACCCTGAGACTCAGGTCGTGCTTCCGAGACTTAAAACCGATCTGCTGGACATATTTAATGCCATAATAGATGAGGAGCTTGCCGGGATAAAAATCGAATGGAGCGATAATGCTGCAGTATGCGTTATAGCAGCTTCGGGCGGATACCCTGGAAAATATCCTGCCGGCCTTGAAATAAGCGGTTTGGAAGCAGCAGAAGCAGATGAAAACCTAACTATCTTCCATGCAGGTACAAGCTGTACCGACGGTAAATTCTATACGGCAGGCGGAAGAGTACTGGGTGTTACGGCGGTGGAAGAAAACATGGAAAAGGCTATCAGCAAAGCTTATGCCGGTATTGAGAAAATCAGCTTTGAGGGTATGCACTACAGGAAGGATATAGGGAAAAAGTCAATTACTATCGGCTGAAAGCATAATTCGCCTGGAAGGCGAAGGCTTTAAACCGTAATTGACTTTGGTAAAAAGAAACTTTATAAAACAGCTTAACTGGTCACCTCAATCTTTGAGGATACCGGGTAAGCTGTTTATTATGGTATAGTAATTTTGTGAAACGCCAAAAATTTTTCACATCACAAAAAATATTAAAAGGAATTATCATTTTAAAACTACTGATATGAAATAAGTTTTAAAGTATTTGAGGGTGGGAACTATACTACATGTAAAGGAAAAAGCAAAGTCTCCCGGGGAAATCAAGACTTTCTTCATGAGGTAAACATGCAAGCCATAATTTTTACGGGTATACAGGCAACAGGCAAGAGCACATTTTATAAGGAAAATTTTATAAATACTCATATCAGAATAAATCTTGATATGCTGAAAACGCGGACCAGGGAAAGTATTATTCTGGAGGCCTGTATTAAAGCCAGACAATCTTTTGTCGTGGACAATACAAATTCTACTGCTGCTGATCGAAAGAGGTATATTGATATGGCCCATAGTGCCCGCTTTAAAGTTATTGGCTATTATTTTAATTCAGATATTAAAGAGGCTATTTATAGAAACAGCAAGAGAAAAGGTAAAGAGAATGTACCTCTACCGGGAATCAGAAATACTCATGCAAAACTTGAGCCACCAACACTTGGAGAGGGTTTTAATGAATTGTTTTATGTGAGAATCGGCCAGGACGGCAATTTTATTATTGACAGTTTCAGTTTATAAAAGGCGTCAGCGATATTGACATATATATCAGAATGATATATTATTTAATGAAATAAATTGTAAACATAGTGTCTATTTTAATTATATTGTTGGGGTGCACCATGCCGAAAATTAATAAAACCAGATATGCGATTTTAGGAGTACTGAGTATTGAACCGGGTTCGGGTTATGACATAAAAAAGATCTGCGATAAATCCATATCTTATTTCTGGAATGAAAATTTTGGTCATATTTATCCTGTGCTTAAACAAATGGAAAAGGATAACGTCATAACAAAGAAAGTTGAACAAAATGAAGGAAGACCTCCACGGAATGTATATTTTATAACTGATAAAGGGCGGGAAGAACTTACAGAGTGGTTGATGAGCCCCACCATACAGGCTCCTCAGAGATTGGAGCTGCTGCTTAAGCTGACTTTTGCAAAGGTTATTCCTCCCGATAGTATGATAAAAGAGCTCCAGAGGGTAAAGGAAGGTCATTGCAGAAGCCTGGAAAGATATTACCGCATTGAGAATGAATACACAAGCAGTAATAAAGTCCGGGAAGATGACGGATATCCATATTGGATTTCCACGATCAGGTATGGCATATATGACGCGGAGTTCAGAATCAAATGGTGTGAAGAGACCATTGAGCGTATAAGGACTCACAATTTTAAGAAAGAAAATTAAATTAGTAATTATATTTGATAGTCTGGCAAAAAATTTTTAGCCATAATATATCATTATGATATATTAAATAAAGATATAGTAAATAGATACTAAGAGTATATCCCAGGAGGTTATATGTCAAAAATATTGTTTTTAAATGGTAATGCACACGGGCACATGAACCCTACTCTACCGCTGGTAAAAGAATTAGTGTGCAGGGGGCAGGAGGTTATCTATTTCTCAACCGCTGAGTTTAAACAGAAGATTGAAGCTGCCGGGGCCGAATTTATTGATTATGGATTTCAGTTGAAGCAATTCTTTGAAGGATACAGACCCAGCGGTGAGCATCCCTTTTACTCACTGGTTGAATTTATAATAAAGATGGATAGAACCGTAGTTCCACTGGTAATGGAAAAGATAAAGGATGCCGGTATAGATTTGATCATACATGATGCCATGCTTGGCGGGGGAAATATAGTGGCCAGGATGCTGAAGCTCCCGGCTGTATGTTCCTGTACATCATTTGCCATGAATAAACCGCCTCTGCCGTTACATATGCTGGAACCGGGTTTTCATCCGCAGTTGGATCTTTTATACAAAGAATTGGAAGAGGCCGGAAAGGAATGGAATTTGGACAACCTTGAGATTATGGATATATTTTTTAAAAGAGAGTATTTGAATCTGGTATTTACATCAAAAATGTTTCAGCCGGAGGGTGAAAGCTTCGATGAAAGCTTTAGATTTGTGGGACTCTCCATATTGGCAAGGGCAGAAAAGAACGATTCACTGTTGGAAGAGCTGGATACCGGCACAATAATTTATATTTCGCTTGGGACCATCAACAATCAATACATGGATTTTTACACAAAATGTATGGAAGCCTTTGGGGGTCAGAAGTACAAAGTTATTATGTCTGTTGGTAATAAGGTTGATATGGCGGCTTTTGGTGAAATTCCAGGCAATATAATCATAAGAAATCATGTACCCCAGCTTGAAGTATTAAAAAGAACTTCGGTATTTATCAGTCATTGCGGCCTTAACAGCGTAAATGAAGCACTGTATTACGGAGTACCAGTCATCGCAGTGCCTCAGGCCAATGACCAGCCGATGGTTGCCCACCGGCTGGTAAATCTGGGTGCGGGGTTAAGTATGAAAATGAGTGAAATTACTCCGGAGCTATTAAGGGATTATGTTACTCAGATATTGACAAACGGCAGCTATAAGCAAAAGAGCATTGAGCTGGGGAATTCATTTATTCAAGCCGGCGGATATAAGATCGCCGCGGATTATATTTTACAGCACAAGGGTTAATTGGTAAGAGTGAACAAAAGAAAAAGAAAGCTGAAGCTTAACCATACTGGAATGAAGCCGTGTGGATGAAAAATATTGACCGGAATATCACGGGTATTCTTATGGCAGGCAAAGAAGTGCTGGCAAAGGCAGGAAAAGATACTGCACCGGCCATTAGCAGAGGACTGGATTCATGGAATTTCAACTGGTATACTCCTGCATACATGGGCTTTAGAGGTGCGATGAATCTTTGCTCTCTCTGGCTGGAGTTTTTGTCCGAGGACTGACCCGATAAAATGCACTGGTTAAAGCCTGTTTGAAACTTAGCCTGTTTCAAGCAGTTTTTTTGTTTACTAAGATTAATTGTGAATAATATTTACTGTTTGATTGAGAATAATAGTTGTATCATGTAATATCACCTAATAAAGGAAGGTTTATGGCTAATGGATCAATCTCCGTCTTTCCAGCAGATACTGGATGCTCAAAGTAAGGCTATTATTCTGCAATTCAAGCATTGGTGCAAATTTGAAGTATTCTCCTTTCAGTTTTGGCTGTTGTTGGCCATGCTGATAATTCCATGGATAATCTGGGCAAAACTTGTGGACAAAAAAAGACTTGCAGAAATCTTTATTTATGGGCTTCTTGTGGTAACAGTGGTCACATTTCTTGACGAATTCGGGTGTCAGCTCAATTTATGGGAGTACTACATTGACATAGAACCATATTTTCCAAGACTCATACCTATGAACTTTTCAATGCTGCCGGTATGGTACATGCTGGTTTATCAGTATGCTTGCCGCTGGAAATCATTTTTGCTGGCCAATTTTTTTTCAGCAGCGTTCTTTACTTTTGTCGGCGAGCCGATATTTGTCGCTTTAAAAATATATGTTTTATTAACCTGGAAGCATATATATTCATTTCCGATTTATATAATTATAGCAATTTTATTAAAAGCTCTAACCATGGTCATTATGAAAAAGTACCGGCAAGCTCAGGAATAACAGGCCATTTCGCATAGGCACATCTTAAAATTTCTATTATTTAACACCGTGTTTTTATATTTTTTAATAAATAGTTAATATTTTTATGCTATAATATCACTTGTATTATAATAATCAGCAGTCTGTGATATCTAAAACGTTATTCCATAAGGGGGATTTGGATATTACAGATTACCGGATATCGGGCATTTATAAAAAGGAATTTCCAGATGGGAGATACACTCTTGAAAATTGGCATTTGCGGAGGAACTTTTGATCCGATTCATACAGGGCATCTTGCCGTTGCAGAATTGGTAAGATGTGAATATGGGCTTGACAGGGTATTATTTATTCCATCAGGTATGCCCCCGCATAAAAGTTTGGAAGATGTCACGGCTCCTGTGCACAGATTAAACATGGTCAAATGTGCTGTCGGTTCAAATTCAAGCTTTGAAGCTATGGCGATAGAAATAGAAAGGTCAGGTTATACCTATACTGTCGATACATTAAAAGAATTACACCGGCGTTACCCTGAGGGAACAGAATTTAACTATATAATCGGTGCAGATGTGCTATTGGATCTGTTGACCTGGAGAAATGCCCGGGAGGTTTTCAAACTGACTGATTTTATTGCCGTCATGAGGCCGGGCTTTTCAGATGAAGCCTTCAACAAGCGCTTAGCTGAATTAAAGAGAGAGTATGAAATAAATATAAGAAGCTTTGAAATTCCGCTTCTTGACATATCCTCAACCTTTATCAGAGACAGGATCAAGGCTGGAAAGTCGGTTAAGTACCTCGTTAAAGAAGAGGTTGAAGAATATATTATTAAAAACAAACTATATCAGCAGTAAAATTACTTCCTGATATTTTGGAAGGTAATTAAGCGCAATTGAATTATAAAAAAGGAAAATGACTATGAAGCTGGACCAAATGGATCTCTTGTTAAAACAAGCCTTGAAGCCGGGAAGATATATTCATTCGGTCAATACCATGAAGGCAGCCGTTTCGCTGGCCGAACATTATGGTGAAGACATGGAAGCGGCAGCCGTAGCAGGCCTCCTGCACGATTGTGCAAAAAACTTGAGAGATGATGAAACACTTGAATATTGCAGGATTCATGGAATAGAGCTAAGTGAGCTTGAAAAGCGGCAGGTGTTTTTAATGCACGGCGAAGTGGGTGCGATATTAGCCTGTGAAAAGTACGGAGTCAATGATGAAATTGTGTTGAACGCCATCAGGTATCATACTACGGGATATCCGGAAATGAATATGATGGATAAAATTATTTTTCTTGCAGATTACATAGAGCCTGGAAGAACACACAGTGAGGTCGACAATGTGAGAAAGCTGGCCTATGAAGATATAAACAGGGCTTTAATCGGTTCTTTTGACAATATAATCAAATATGTCATTCACCAGAGGGGATTGATCCATCCCAATACTATTAAAGCCAGGAACAGTATTTTAATGTTGATTTCTGATAATAATCAGATCAGAATTTAAGGGGTTAATTATTAAATTATGAGAAACAAGAGTAATAAGAGTAATAAGAGTAATATGAGTAATAAGAGTAATGTAAGTAAATTTATGAAGATTGCATTTTATACAATTGGAACTTTTTTATTGTTATTTTCATCAATTATAGTAGGTGCTAATTTTACAAGGGACTCCGGGGTATTTGACAAGGAAGTCGTGGAGGTAAAAAAACAGACGCCAAAAGAACAGTCGTCGGAAAGCAGTGCTCCAAAAAAAATAATTGTCGACAGCGAGTCCACGAAAAAAAGTGAACCGTCAAAGGATACTGTGGCTCAATCCACGGTTGACAATAAGAAATTGATTATAGAAGTGTTAAACTGCACCGACAAAAACGGACTGGCCGAAGATACAAGAGGCATGCTGGAAGCTCAGGGCTATAAAGTCAGTGCAGGCACAAATGCGGAAAAGCAGGGTACGTCACAGATTATAATCAGAAAAAAAGGTGTAATACCGGACGTTATTAAGGATGTACTGAAGATTTCGGTGGTTAAGGAAGAATTACAGCCGGATTCCAGGTATGATGTGACAATTATTTTAGGAAGTGATTTTAATCCGTAATAAAATTAATTTTTTCATTAAAAATTTAGCTTAGGACGAGGTGCAAACATTTGGATTCTAAAAGATTGGTAGAGAAAATCGTATCATTTATGGAAGAAAAGAAAGCAAGAGATATAAGTATAATCGATATTGAAAACATTACTGAAATTGCCGACTATTTCATTATTTGCAGCGGAACCTCCACAACCCATATAAAAGCAATAGCTGACGAATTGGACTTCAAGCTGGGCGAAATGGGGCTTCATGCACACCACAAGGAAGGCTATGAAACAGCAAGGTGGATACTGCTGGATTACTCCGATGTTGTAATCCATGTTTTCCATCAGGAGGACAGGGGCTTTTACAATTTAGAGAGGCTTTGGTCAGATGGAGTATTGACTAATATAAGATAAAAATGGTTGTAGATGAGAATAATATTAGAGGAAGTATTTTTAAAGTAGCTGTTCCAGCTGTTGTGGAACAGCTATTGATTATGATTGTAGGGGTTGTTTCACTGGCTTTTGTAGGGCACTTAAGCAATCAGGCAGTTGCGGCGGTAGGCTTTATAAATTCCCTGTTTGGCTTTATTCAGGTGTTTTTTGTAGCCCTGTCCACCGGATGCACGGTTATTATTGCCCGGCTGATAGGGGAAGGTGATACCGAAAACGCAAAAATGGCAATAAAGGAATGTGTCCTGATCGGCTTTGCGGCGTCTTCAGTGATAGCCATTCTGCTGATCATTTTTGCGGAACCGGTAATTTCGGTATTCTTCAGCGGTGCCGAAAGATCGGTGGTTGAGATGGCTGCCGGCTACTTTAAGATAACCTTGATAACACTGCCTTTAATGTTTTCCAATATAATAATCAGCGGTTCCCTGAGAGGGGCAGGCGACACAAAAACGCCCATGCTCATTGCAAATGTGGTAAATATATTGAACATTGTTCTAAGTTATGTTTTAATATATGGGGTTAGTATTGGTAATTTGACAATTGAAAAAAAAGGTATCACAGGTGCGGCAATTGCTGTATGCGTATCAAGAGGTGTGGGTGGGCTGCTTAGTCTGCTTGTAGTTCTGAGCAAATCCGTTGCATTGTCCTTCAGCCTGAAAGGAAAGCTGACTTTTGATTTTCAGCTGCTTAAGAGAATTCTTCATGTGGGAATACCGGCTTCAATGGAACAGCTTATTATGCAGGGCGGATTTCTTATACTGCAGGTGGTAATATCACGGATGGGTACTGAAGCATCAACTGTCTATCAGATAGTAATGTCTATTAATTCCATGTGTTTTGTTCCAATATTCGGCTTCGGCCTGGCAGCAACGACTATTGTCGGTCAAAGCCTGGGGGCCAGGCGGATAGATCTTGCAAAAAAAGCCGGTTGGAAAACCATTAAGATATGCCTGATGATCACTGTTGTAATTTCAAGTCTTCTGTTTATCTTTGCCGGAAGTTTGATCAGAATATATACAAATGATCCTGGAATAATTTCAATCGGAACAGCGGCTATAAGGATTTTCAGCTTTTCACAGCCCTTTGTATCGATTGTAACTGTGGTATCCAATGCATTAAGAGGTGCAGGGGACATAATATATGTCATGATCACAAGCTTTGTGGGCATATGGTGTTTCAGGGTATTTGTAACTTTTATTCTGGGATTGCTGTTTAACACCGGAATAACTGCTGCATGGATAGCCTTGGTTCTGGATTTTTCCATCAGGTCGGCAATGTATCTGGTAAGATTTAAAAAAGGTAAATGGGCAAATATTACAATTTAAATATAACAAATGGAGGTGAATAGCGGAAGAAATTATTCCGCTGTAAAAAGAAAAATGATTAGTGCAAACGGTATTTCCCTGAGATACGGGGGACGGGCTTTATTTGAAAACGTTAATATCAAATTTACAAAGGGTAATTGCTATGGCTTGATCGGGGCCAACGGATCGGGAAAATCAACCTTTTTAAAGATTCTTTCGGGTGAAATAGAGCCCAGTAAGGGAGATGTATCCATTACACCCGGTGAAAGGCTTGCAGTACTTAAGCAGAACCACTATGAATATGATGAATTCGAGGTTCTGAAGACTGTGATCATGGGTCATAAAAGACTCATTGAAATAATGGAGGAAAAAGAAAAGTTATATGCAAAATCCGAATTCACTGAGGAAGAGGGAATCCGCCTCTCTGAACTGGAAGCAGAATTTGCAGAATTAAACGGGTGGGAGGCCGAATCAGATGCGGCTATTCTGCTAAACGGCCTGAATATAGGTGAAGAGTATCACTACAAGCTGATGAAAGACCTTGACGGTACCGAAAAGATAAGGGTTCTGCTGGCCCAGGCACTTTTCGGAAACCCTGACATACTGCTCATGGACGAACCGACCAACCACCTTGATGTGGCTTCAATAACCTGGCTGGAAAACTTCCTTGCAAACTTTGAAAACACAGTAATAGTTGTTTCCCATGACAGACACTTTTTGAACCAGGTTTGTACCCAGATTGCGGATATCGATTTCGGTAAAATACAATTATATTTCGGAAACTATGACTTCTGGTATCAGTCAAGTCAATTGGCCCTGCAGCAGGCAAAGGATGCAAATAAGAAAACCGAGGCAAGAATGAAGGAGCTGCAGGAGTTTATCCAGAGGTTCAGTGCCAATGCTTCCAAATCAAAGCAGGCCACCTCCCGTAAAAAACTGCTGGATAAGTTGACTTTGGAAGACATAAGGCCTTCTTCAAGAAAATATCCTTTTGTAGATTTCAAGCCTGAAAGAGAAGCCGGTAACGACCTTCTTGTGATAAGCGGCATATCAAAGGAAATTGAGGGCGAGCAGCTTTTAAAGGATGTAAATATCATAGTAAACAAGGGTGATAAAATAGCTTTTGTGGGAACTTACGGAAACGCAAAAACTGCGCTGTTTAAAATCCTTATGGGTGAGATGGAAGCCGACAGCGGTGATTTTAAATGGGGAATAACAACCTCGCAGGCCTATTTTCCCGGAGATAACTCGGAATACTTTGACGGAGTTGATCTGAGCCTTGTGGACTGGTTGAGACAGTATTCCAAGGATCAGACAGAAACCTTCCTGAGAGGCTGGCTTGGAAGAATGCTGTTTTCGGGCGAGGAGGCATTAAAAAAGGCTTCGGTACTGTCAGGAGGAGAAAAGGTCCGCTGTATGCTGGCAAAAATGATGCTTTCAGGAGCAAATGTCCTTTTATTTGATGAACCTACAAACCACCTTGACCTGGAATCCATCACTGCACTGAACAATGGCCTTATCAACTACAAGGGAACAATAATGTTTACCTCCCATGACCATGAATTTGTGCAGACCATAGCAAACAGAATTATTGAAATAACTCCAAAGGGAATCATCGACAGACAGATGACCTATGACGAGTACCTTGAAAATGAGGATATTCAGGCTCTCAGAAAAGAAATGTGGTCATAGGAAACTCTGCAGTATAATAAAAACTATCCACATAACAGAAGGGTACGGAACATTGCTTCCGTACCCTTAATTTTAAATATCTGTTCTCATATTGGTTTAATTTATCATATATCTGTAAAACTAGCCTATGTTTTCAACATATCTCTTGATTTTTTTAGTAGTGGTTTTGGCAAACTCTTCCTCACGGATGGTGAAGTCCTTGATCCGTTTGTACATGGGCATTTGCTTGTTTATTTCCTTTATTTCGGCTTGGATCAGCTTGTATACTTCATCATTGGAAATAATATTCAGGCGGAGTTTTTCTTTTATTTCATCAATATCCACTACAACCTGCGCATTTACCTCAGTCTCGCCGGACTCTTCATCAAAACGGCCCCATACAAGGCTTTCCTTAACATAAGGACACTTTGCAAGGTATGCTTCAACCTCTTCGGGGAATATGTTCTTGCCGTTTTTAGTTACAATGACATTTTTCTTCCTTCCCGTTATATAAATATATCCTTCTTCATCAATATAGCCCAGGTCACCGGTGTACAGGCGGCCATTTTTCAGCACCTTGCTTGTAGCTGCCGGATTTTCGTAATAACCCAGCATTACATTATCCCCGGTCACTACGAATTCTCCTATGCCGTCTTCGCCTATATCTTCAACCTCGATATCTATTCCGGCAAGCGCCTTCCCGGCCGAGTCATGTCTGAAGCCACGGTCGTTGTTAACGGATACGATAGGAGCACATTCTGTAAGTCCATAACCTTGAACAATCCTTACTCCCATTGCGCATAAATCATTTGACACATCGGGGTTTATGGCGGCAGCTCCTGAAATGACAAGCCTGACTCTTCCTCCGAATATATTATGAACCTGCTTGAATATTTTCTTCCGTATGTCAATTTTTAAGAAATAGTAAAGGAAATTACTTATTTCAAGGGCAACATTCAACTTTATTTTGCTCAACAAATTCTTTGAGGCCTGCTTTATTATCTTCTTATGCATATTTTCCAGAATCAGCGGCACCAGCATCAAAATTGTCGGCCTGGTTTCCTGCAGGTTCTGTACGATATACTTCAAGCCTTCATTAAAAGAGAAGCAGCAGCCGTTGTACATCATTACAAGGAAATTGGCGGTACATTCATAAGTGTGGTGGAGCGGCAGTATGGAAAGTCCGCTGTCGGTTTCATCCAGATACAGCATGGAACATACCGATATGACGTCAGAAACTATGTTCTTGCTGGAAAGCATAACACCCTTTGCCAGATCTGTGGTTCCTGAAGTGAAAATCAAAGCCGCCATTTTGTTTTCGTCTATTTCGGCATCCAGATAGCTCTTGTCACCATTTGCCAGCAGGGATTCACCTTTTTCAATCAATTTTGGGAGTGAAAGAAAATTGTTATCGTCATCCGCATCCAGGTCCATATCAATAAAATACTTAATATCCGAGGTTCTGGAAAGCTTCAGCATGTCACTTCTGTGTTTTGAAGAAAATACAATGGCGTCCACGCCTGCTCTTGAAGTAAGGTTCTCAACTTCATTGTAGGGAAGCTCCCTGTCTAACGGAACAACCACACCGACCCCTCCGGTCACCGTTAAGTAGGTTGTACACCACTCGGCCCTGTTTTGAGATAATATAGCTATTTTTTTATCCTTTAAACCCATATCAATTAGAGCAGTTCCCAAAGCATCAATATCATTTTTTAATTCTATATATGTCTTTGCGTAATATTCTCCATTTTTGCCTTTGATTAAAAATGCATTTCTTGATCCGAATAAATTTGTACTCTGAACCATCATATCTTTTAGATCTTTGACTTTTCTGAGTTGGTAAATCGGTTCGGCTCTCATTGATTACACCTCTCTTAATAAGCAATAAATGCTGTTATTTTAACTCCTAATCGTTTCCGATTGAACCATTCCAAGCTCCAGAACCCACATAACCAGTCATAATGGTTCATTCCATATATTACTATCAAACACATACTATAATATAAGTATATTGAAATTAAATCAATATATGAAGTAAATAAAAATCAAATAAATTACCATTTATGTCTTTCTTTTATCTTATAAATCCTTCTTCTGGATATTTTTCTTAATATCTTTCTTAAAATAAAAAAGCATATTACAACGGCCAAGGTTATTGATCCAAATTTGAACCAGGGAGAAGAAGTAAATTTATTTACATAAGCCTTAATCTTTGCGTTCATACTCTGATCGATTGTTCTGGAGGAAACAATATCAACTTTGCCTATGTTTACTCCATCAAGTGTATATGCTATATTTCCCAGAACGGTACCCTTTGTGACAGGAGCTTTTAAATTCTCCTTTATGGTCACTTTTTCATCAATCTTCCAGAGATTTTTGTCATTGGGTAAAATGGCCTCAACCTTGCCGTTTGTCACCAGATCCAGCTGGCCATCATCTGCCGCATCCTGTACAACAACTTTTTTTATTATTTCGTTTCTGTCAATTATCAGCTGGTTTGAGTAATTTTCGTATCCTGCCCGAAGTAAAGTTTCAGTAAAATCAAAAACTGTCCTTCCGGGTTTGTTGTTTACTCCCAGTATGACTGAGATAAGCTCCAGGCCATCCTTGTTTACTGCCGATGCAATGAAGTTGGCACCTGCACGCACGGTTGAACCGGTCTTTAAACCTGTTACGGTAAACTGATTTCTGTCATCTCCCGTATCCGGTCCATAATTATATGACTGGCCCAGCATTTTGTTGGTGTTGCTCAATACATTCCATTTGTTATGCTTATTTGTAGGACTGAGCATGTCTAATTTCTTCCGGCCTATGATTTCCCGGAAAGTTGGGAAGGTTAAGCATTCTTTTGCTATCAGAGCCAGATCCCTTGCAGTTGAATAGTGCTCCGCATCCTTTTCATATTCGTCTATACCGCAGGGGTTGGTGAAAGTGGAATTTCTTGCACCGGCCTCGGCAGCCATTTTATTCATTTCCTTCATAAACTCTTCTTTACCGGAGAAAAGATTTTCAGCTATAATATTCGCAGTTTCGTTTGCCGATGCAATTAACAATGCATGGAGCAAATTATCCAGCGTAAGTTGTTCACCTGGTATAATTCCTATATTCATTCCGCCGACTCCGATATCGGAAACGGCTTCCTTGCTTGCAGTCATAACCTGACTTAAATTACCTTTTTTCAGAGCGACAAGTGCAGTTGCTATTTTGGTTGTACTTGCGGGTCTCAGACGGGCGTCGGGGTTGTATTCATATAAAACACTTCCAGTCTTGGCGTCCATCAATATGTAGGCGGCTGCATCAATATCCAGATCTTTGCAAAAAGCGGGTGAGATTTGAAATGCAAGAATGATGGCAAGTATTAATGTAACTAGTGCTTTCTTCATATTTCCTCCTCAGTAAAATACATCTTATATAAGTATAAAACAAAAACCAAAAATATGAAACCTTTCGACAACATTTGTTATATATATAGTAATTTGACAGTAATTGTATTATAATGTTAATAGATCAATTCTTTTAATTTCTTAAGCCGCTGAAATTCGTGCATACGGCAGTGTTTTCCAGGTTATTTCTAAAATTTCGCGTATCGAAAAAAAACAGCCTTTATTAGATTAATATGCGTCATTCTTGTGATTTGTGCCATTAAAATTGGGTTAAAGCAAGAAATCAATATTTAAAACCATGTCATTTTATTCAAAAGTATTAAGGAGGTATTATGGAAATATGCATATTTGGAAAGCAATACTTTATCAACAAGGTGTTGCTTTTAGCAGTCATTTTATTAATGGTTGCCGGCTCAGGCCTGCTGGGATACTTTTTAAAGCAGGTATATCAGCCGTTGAAGGAGCCGGTGATAGAAAGAGCACCAATAACTGCGGGGAGTGAAAAAAGCGGTATTGACCGGGAAAGCGGGGGGGAGGAGGAAACAGTCGAAAGCATCAAGGTTTACATTGTGGGATGTGTAAATAAACCCGGCGTTGTGATGCTTGAGAAGGGCAATGTCATAGAAGATGCCATAAGGCTGGCAGGAGGAGCCACAAAGGAGGCTGATCTGGATAATATAAATCTGGCTTACCGGCTGGAGGATAATACCATGCTGAAGATCAAAGGGAAAACAGCTGCAGCTGCTAAAAGTGCTGCTCAACCGGATAACAAGGCAAAAACTGCCGCCCCTGCTTCAGACTCAAAAAAAGCCGGGACACCGGATATCCTGAACAGCGGTGTGGATATTATCAGTGACAGCCTGGGGGCAGTGATTGCGGATGAACAGGTAAAAGCAGGCGGAAATGCGAAAACCAATCTTGTAAACATAAATACAGCCACCCAGGCTGAACTTGAGGGACTGCCCAATGTTGGACCTGCAACTGCAAAGGCCATTATTGAATACAGAGATAAAAACGGTGGATTTAAGAAGGTTACCGATTTGATGAAAATAACCGGAATAAAACAGAAAACCTTTGATAAAATAAAAGATCATATATGCATTTAGTACAATATGCGTTTTGGAGGTTACAGACCGCTAAAATCCGGTAAAACAAAAACCGGCTTGTATAAACAAGCCGGTTGTAAAATAATTTAAAGGAGGAAAATATAATTAAATTTTCACTATTTATTATAGTATTATAATGAAGTATTTCAAATGGCATTTATAAACGATTTTGCCGGTCGAATAATGTAATATTATATACAATATTAACAATCACCTTGTTAATGACGGCAATATCAGTACTGATACCAGTATATACGCCAGCAGCAAAGAAATTAATGGCACCAAAATACCGAAAAGAATTACGCTGAATAGCTTTTTATGTCTGAATTTTTTAAATCTTTTAAATCTGGTGTTTCTCAACTTTGCCTCCCTATATTACCTTGCAGGGTACTAAATTGCATCAACAAATATTATTTCCAAGAAATTAGGCGAGTAGTCAGCAGAAGGACACCATATACGGATTTTTTGTTGCAGCAGAAATTATGCTGTGCTATAATTGCTCTCAATAACACTCAAACAAGTAATTTGGTTTTAAGTAGGTATGTGACTCTGCAAGCCGCGGAACGGGGGTAACTAATATGAAGTATTTAAGATTTTTAGCCGATGGAATGGAAAAGTACGGAATTTTAGATGGAAATGAGATTACCGAAATACAGGGCAGTATTTTTGAAAATCCGGCAGTGACCGATAAAAGGTACAATTTGAGCCATGTCAGGCTTTTGGCACCCTGCAAACCGGGTAAGGTTGTAGCTGTCGGGCTGAATTATGCGGATCACGTCAAAGAGTTTTCCGGCCGGGATATACCTGAGAATCCTGTCATCTTCATAAAACTTCCTCATACCGTAATAGGGCCGGATGATTCAATTATATTGCCGGAGATATCCAACCGGGTTGATTACGAAGCGGAGTTTGCCGTAGTTATCAAAAAATACTGCAAAAATATTGAGCCGGAACAGGCCTCCGAATATATTCTGGGAGCAACCTGTCTGAACGATGTTACGGCGAGGGATATTCAGAAGTCGGACGGTCAGTGGACCAGAGGAAAAAATTATGAAACCTTCTGTCCCATAGGACCTTATATAGTTACCGGTCTGGATTATACCAAACTGGATGTAAAGCTGATTTTGAACGGACAGGTCAAGCAGCACGGGGATACTTCCATGCACATATTCAAGACCGACTACCTTATCAGCTTTATTTCAAAGGTCATTCCTCTTGAACCTGGAGACGTTGTTACAACAGGAACACCGGAAGGTGTGGGTCCCATGAAGCCGGGTGACGTGGTGGAGGTGGAAATAGAGGGGATAGGCAGGCTGACAAATCATGTAAAACAGGCTGATTGCTGATACAGGCAATATCTGGCAAAGTGCTGCGGCCTATTGAAGTATTGACACATAAATTGTGTGAGAATATAATTAATTATATTGTTGTTATATTGACAAAGGCGTTGATGAGAAGAGTAAGTAAAAAATGGGGTTTCAGAGACCGGATACAACAGCTGAAAGTAACCGGACCTGCACTTTACCGAAAACCACCTCGGAGCCTGATCGGTGATTACGTTATAATCTGCAATATCAAAATTTTGATATGCAACGAGCTGCAAGTAGGGTGGAACCGCGAGATAACTCTCGTCCTTATATAGTCAATTTATGATTGACTTCAGGACGGGAGTTTTATTTTTATAATAAAATAGAGAAAAGGAGACAGCATATGATTAAAATAGCATTAAAAGATGGAAGTGTTCAGGAATACCAGGAGGGTATTTCCATACTTCAAGTTGCCGAAAGTATCAGTGCAGGCCTGGCAAGAGCCGCGCTTGCAGGTGAAGTGGACGGAAAGGTCAAGGATCTGAATTTCAAGCTGGAAAAGGATTGTTCCCTGAACCTGCTCACCTTCTCGGATGAAGGCGGAAGGCTCGCATACAGGCATACGGCCTCGCATGTACTGGCACAGGCTGTTAAAAGACTGTTCCCAAATGTAAAGCTGGCAATCGGTCCTGCAATTGATAACGGTTTCTACTATGACTTTGATATTGAAAAGAATTTCTCACCTGAGGACCTTTCGAAGCTTGAGAAGGAAATGGAAAAAATAATAAAGGAAGATCTGCCCCTGGAAAGATATACTCTCCCAAGAGAAGAAGCAATCAGATTCATGGAGGAGAAGGGCGAACCCTACAAGGTTGAACTCATAAAGGACCTCCCCGAAGGAGAGGAAATTTCCTTCTACAAGCAGGGCGACTTTGTGGACCTGTGTGCCGGGCCCCACCTTGCTTCAACAGGAAAGCTCAAAGCTATCAGGCTTATGAGTGCCGCAGGTGCTTACTGGAGAGGAAATGAAAAAAACAAGATGCTCCAGAGGGTATACGGTACTGCTTTCCCAAAGAGGGGCGAACTGGATGAATACATTACCAGGCTGGAAGAGGCAAAGAAGCGTGATCACAACAAGCTGGGAAGAGAACTGGAATTGTTCACAACCGTGGAAGAAATCGGTCAGGGTCTGCCGCTGCTTATGCCTAAAGGTGCCAAGATCGTACAGACCCTGCAAAGATTTGTTGAGGACGAAGAGGAAAGAAGAGGCTATGTCATTACAAAAACTCCTCTTATGGCCAAGAGTGACCTGTACAAACTATCAGGCCACTGGCAGCACTACAAGGACGGCATGTTCATACTGGGTGACGAGGAAAAGGACGATGAAGTAATGGCCCTCAGACCTATGACCTGTCCCTTCCAGTTTATGATATACAAATCAAAGCTCCACAGCTACCGCGATCTTCCCATCAGGTACGGCGAGACTTCGACTCTTTTCAGAAACGAGGCATCGGGTGAAATGCACGGCCTTATCCGTGTCCGCCAGTTTACAATTTCCGAGGGCCACCTGGTATGTACTCCCGAACAGCTGGAAGAGGAATTCAAGGGTGTTGTCGACCTTATCAAATATATGATGGAGACTTTGGGCATACAGGAGGATGTAACCTACAGGTTCTCAAAATGGGATCCCAACAACAAGGAAAAGTATATCGGAAGTGCGGAGGATTGGGAGGACGTTCAGGACAAGATGAGAACCATTCTGGATCATCTGCAGATTGAATACAAGGAAGCTGAGGGTGAGGCTGCCTTCTATGGCCCAAAGCTGGATATCCAGTTCAGAAATGTACACGGAAAAGAAGATACAATAATAACCGTACAGGTTGATTTTGCACTTGGAGAACGCCTGGATATGGTTTATATTGATAAAAACAATGAAAAGAAGCACCCGTATGTTATTCACAGAACCTCAATCGGCTGCTATGAAAGAACTCTTGCAATGCTGATCGAAAAATACGCCGGTGCCTTCCCGACCTGGTTGTGTCCTGTACAGACAAAAATACTTCCATTGGTTGAAAAGCATCACGACTTTGCTCAAAAGGTTGCACAGATGTTGAAAGACAGAGGTGTAAGAGTTGAAGTTGACTACAGGAATGAAAAGATAGGTTACAAAATAAGGGAAGCCCAGATGGAAAAGATACCTTATATGCTGGTAATAGGCGATAAGGAAATGGAAAACGGTGCTGTGGCAGTCAGATCCAGAAAAGACGGAGATCTCGGAATTTTGGCAGCCCAGGAATTTGTCGACAGGATCGTGGAGGAAATCAGAACCAGGGCTAAATAATAATATAAAAGCAGTTTTCTGAAATTTATAAACGAAGCACGTGGTTTAGCTGGCAAACCGGCAGGAAACCGATTTGCCAGCAGCTTCTTTAAACTTTATTCAATTGAAAAAGGCAGCTACAACTTTTGTTAACAGATCTTTTTCAATTCTGTTAAGCGATTTACTCTTTAACATACTTAATATTTCACTGTATTCCCTCTCAAAATCGCTGCCGGCAACAGCTTCGGTTTTTATTAAATTTTTGCTGTCCCTGCTTTCCAGAGTTTCAGTGATATAAATCATTTCTCCTGACATATCAATGGTTACATTTTTGCTCAGGCAGCAATCCGGGCTGACTTCCCAGGTGGTGGCACATTCAAAGACTCCTTTTCTTAATTCCGTTAAAGTAAGTATATTGAGTACTTCATCAATACCTTTTTGTGAAATGGCACCCATGATCTCGGAAGAATTCTTATAAAAAGAAAATTCAATGTAATCTGCTGTTTCCTTTAAGTATGAGATTAGTTCAAATAATTCCATAATATCACTCCCAATATAATTTATATAAAAAATCTGTTAATCTGTTATCGGCTAAATCTCCCCATAATCTTAGGATCAGATGAAATGAGTCCGGGCTGGAAGGTAAAAAAAACAAATATGTATTAATACCGTTTAAAAATGTAAATAATCTCTATTGGGATACTCTGTGAGGATGCAGATTTCAAGAGGCCACAGATAACATATTCAGAAGAATTTATATTATTTGCGGCACATTATCTGCTATGTTATAATATTTTTTAGTGCTTTGTTGGCTTAATTTGGAATTTTATCATATATGAATATAAGCTAAGCTCTTTTGGAGCTTGTGGAGGATGGTATGGCAAACAAGCTGTTGTCGATTGTAGTACCTGTTTACAATGAGCAGGAAGTGATAGACGAAACCTACAGACGTCTATCGGAGGTTTTTAAAGATTACTTTATGGATGTGGAATATATATTCATTAATGATGGGAGCAAGGATGATACATACTTCAAGCTGAAGGAAATTGCCTCCGGAAATAAAGAAGTACGTGTTATTAATTTTGCCAGAAACTTCGGACATCAGATCGCAATTACTGCCGGTATGGACTACGCCAAAGGTGATGCCGTCGTCATAATAGATGCGGATCTGCAGGATCCTCCGGAAGTTATTCTTCAGATGGTGGACAAGTGGGAGGAAGGCTATGAAGTAGTATACGGAAAAAGACTTCAGAGAGCCGGGGAAACTTTCTTTAAAAAGTTCACTGCAAAGACCTTTTACAGGTTTCTTGACAGTATGACCGATGTAAAACTTCCTGTGGACGTGGGGGATTTCAGACTGATTGACAGAAAGGTCTGTGATGCCATGAAGTGCCTGCCTGAGAGGTCCAGGTATGTGAGAGGGCTTGTAAGCTGGGTAGGTTTTAAGCAGACCAGTGTTGAATATCAGAGGGAAAAGAGATTTGCCGGTGAAACCAAATACCCTTTGAAGAAAATGCTGAAGCTTGCAGGGGACGGGATTTTTTCATTTTCCTACAAGCCGTTGAAACTGGCTACTTTTGTAGGAATGCTGGTATCGGTATTTAGCTTTATATACCTTGTGGTCGTTCTTGTACAAAAATTTATAAAAAATGATGTTGTCTCGGGCTGGGCTTCCTCCATTGCGGTGACATTGTTCTTAAACGGTGTAATGCTGATAGTGATAGGTATTATGGGGGAATATGTGGGAAGAATATATGAAGAGGTAAAAGCAAGGCCGCTGTATATTGTCGGTGAATTAATGGGTTTTGATGGGGATAATAAGAATAAATGAAGATGACGTTAAAAAGCAGAGGTAATTAATGGAGCCCAGACCCGCATCCGTATTAAGCAAGCTTATAATTCTTATAACGGCTATATTTGTGACATATATAATAATTCTCAATTTGTGGTTTTCGGTATATACAAATTCCATTTTGTATGCGCTGATCACAATTCCGGTTTTTGCTGCTGTTTTGTTTTTATCATTAAAAATGAATATTTTACCTGCCAGTTTCGCCATTATGGTCTTTATAATGGCGTTTTTATTTAAGGGAACCCTGGCTTTTTTTGCCGATACCAGGCCTGTCTCGGATTTTAGCTTATTCTATAAATATGCTGTAGACCTGATACAGGGGAAAAAAGCGTTGGAGCAATATCTGTATTTTAAGACCTGGGCCTATCAGACCGGACCCGTGATATATTATGCAGGGATTATGAAGCTTTTTGGGACAGGACTCCTGCCTTTGAAACTGGTGAACTGCTTTTTCATGGCAGGTTCGAATATGCTGGTATACCTCATAGCGAGAAAGGTGTCCAATGATTTTACCGCCAGATTTATTTCGTTTTTGTATTTGATTTATCCCGCACCTTATTTTCTGGCTGCTGTTCTGACAAATCAGCACTTTGCAGCCTGCATGTTTCTAGCGGGGATTTATCTGTTGCTTCTGGAACATAAAAATATCCTTGTCAGAGGAATTGCGGCAGCTATTTTCATTGCGGCCGGTAATGCGGTCAGGCCCCTGGGGCCGGTCATCATCACAGCCGTTGTCGTGTGGTGTATCGTAGAGGCGCTGAACCACAAAAGCGTGGCAAAGATTCTTTTGTCTGCTGTTCTTGTGGCGGTTTATCTGACTGCCAATCTTGGACTGTCGGCAGCTGTAAAAAGTACCGGAATTAATGCCGAAGGCCTGAACAATAACTTTCCGCTCTGGAAGTTCGTTGCCGGTTTGAATCAGCAGTCGAAGGGGCAGTTTTCCTATGATGACCAGAATAAAATATATGTGATAGAGGATTTTTCAAAGAGAAATAAAGTGGCTCTAAAGACCATAAAGGAGAGAGTTTCGGTTGAACCCCATAAATTGCTGGAGTTTTTTGGTACAAAGGTTCTTGTAATGTGGGCTGAATTTGATACTCTTGCATGGGAATTTTATGAAGATGACAACGGAAAACTCAAGGCACCGGCGCGGATGGAAAAGGCAGAACAGGTTGCTGTAAGGGTTGAAAAGATGTTTTATATATTGGTGTTTTTACTGCTGCTCACAGGATTGATCAAAGCGCTGGCCAGCCGGGATATCCCTTCCGGAATAAAGCTGCTTTCAATAATCCTGCTGTGTTATTTCGGAGTGCATTTGCTTATAGAGATTCAGGTCAGGTACAGATATTTTGCGGTATTGATTGTGTTTATACTGGCTGCTTCCGGCAGTGAGGTTCTGTTCACATCGTTTAAAAAATATAAAAAAAGCAGTATGCTTTGACTGATAAAACGATAAAAATCAGCATTGTGTTTAATTATTAATTATGAAATAATATGTAGTAGCCGCCGGCTCGATATGTTTTTAGTGTCGGCGGCTGCCTGAACGGGTTTATAGAGAATTCTACATATATTTAACGGGGGTTGGGTTATGAAACAATATCTTGATCTGTGCCAGCACATATTGAAGAATGGCACAAAAAAGGAAGACAGGACAGGAACGGGTACAATCAGCACCTTTGGGTATCAAATGAGGTTTGATCTGCAGGAGGGCTTCCCTCTGCTGACTACGAAAAAGCTTCATCTAAAGTCTATAATTCATGAACTTCTATGGTTTATAAGGGGGGATACAAATATAAAGTATCTCAAAGACAACGGTGTTTCCATATGGGACGAGTGGGCTGATGAAAACGGTGACCTGGGGCCGGTTTACGGACATCAGTGGAGATCCTGGGGGACTGCCGACGGCAGGCAGATAGACCAGCTGGGCCAGGTGATTTCACAAATAAAGGAAAATCCCGACTCCAGAAGACTGATAGTGTGCTCCTGGAATGTGGGAGAAATAGAGAATATGGCTCTGCCGCCATGCCACTGCTTCTACCAGTTTTATGTTGTCAACGGCACGCTTTCCTGCATGCTGTACCAGCGAAGCGCCGATGTGTTTATCGGTGTGCCGTTTAATATCGCCTCTTATGCGTTGTTCACAATGATGGTGGCCCAGGCATGCGGCTTAAAGCCCGGCGAATTTGTCCACACTCTGGGTGACGCACACATATATCTCAATCATATCGAGCAAGTGAAGCAGCAGCTTTCCAGGGAGCCCAGAACGCCGCCAAAGATGGTAATAAACCCCGAGGTAAAAGATTTGTTCGACTTCAGGTTTGAAGACTTTACACTGACGGAATATGATCCGCATCCGCACATAAAGGGAGCTGTTGCAGTATGATTTCAATGATCTGGGCAATGGGAAAGAATAACGCTCTGGGCTGCAGAAACAGGATGCCCTGGCATCTGCCTGCCGATTTTGCCTACTTTAAAAAAATAACCCTGGGAAAACCGGTAATAATGGGAAGAAAAACTTATGAATCCATAGGAAAGCCGCTTCCGGGCAGGGAAAACATAATAATCACCAGGGACGAGGACTTTAAACCCGAGGGATGCATAACTGTCAATTCCATAGACGGGGCAAAAGCATATGCGGCTGAAGGTGAAGTTTTTATAATTGGCGGGGCTGAAATTTATAAAGCATTTCTGCCGCTGGCCCATAAGCTGTATATAACCGAAATCGACCATGCCTTTGAAGCAGACACATATTTTCCTGAGATTGACTACTCACAGTGGAAGCTCGTTTCAAGCCAGCCGGGACCCAGGGACGAAAAAAATCCATATGCTTACAAATTCCTGGTGTATGAACGCAATTGAAGATCTGCCTTTTAAAGGTGATACTATAATTGGAAATGATGTCTGGACAGGTCAGCATGTAACCATCATGCCAGGGATAAAAGTTGGAGATGGAGCTATCATTGCGGCTGATTCAACAGTTGTTGGGAACATCGAACCCTATGCGATTTATGACGGCAATCCGGCTAAATTTATAAGAAAGCGTTTCAGTGATGATAAGGTTGAGTTTTTGCTGAAGCTTCAGTGGTGGAACTGGGATGAAGAAAGAATATTTAACAATCTTGAAAAACTGACATCGGAAGATGGTCTGGCTATATTAATGGGTTTGTAGATTGATGTTCATAAAATGTAGATTCTAAAATTTAAAATTCTATTTATTTCTATTTACAGATTTTAAAAATAATTTGACAAGTAACTTAATTTCTGTTATCATATTTATGCAAAACAAGAAGAAGTTTTCCACTTCTCACCTGGCGGACTTAGATTTGCAGGGTTAATATCGGTTATTAAGTGTGTATTTTTGCGCATTGACTGAGATTACTGGTGGATACTTGCTTCTATCCACTTTTTTTATTGTTTTTTTATTATTGGGGACTTGAAGTTAACCTTCTGCCTATTATTTTTCGGAGGTGTCAGTTATTAGCAAAAATGAATTAATGATCAATGAGGAAATCAGGGAGAAAGAAGTCAGACTTATCGATGCGGATGGTACTATGATTGGTATCATTGCAGCTAAGGAAGCCCAGAAGCTTGCCAATTCTAAAAATCTTGACTTGGTTAAAATTGCTCCACAGGCAGAACCACCTGTTTGCAAGATAATGGATTATGGTAAATACATGTTCGAGCTTGCCAAGAAAGAGAAGGAAGCAAGAAAAAATCAAAAGATCATAAGCATAAAAGAAGTCAGAGTATCTCCTTCGATTGAGGATCATGACTTTGAATTCAAGGTTAAGAACGCATACAAGTTCTTGAAGGATGGAGACAAAGTTAAGGTTTCTGTAAAGTTCAGAGGAAGAGAAATGCATTACACCTCAATAGGCAATGAAATTCTTGAAAAGTTTGCTGAATTAGTAAAAGACGTTGGAGTGGTTGAAAAGAAACCCAAACTTGAAGGCAAAAGTATGATAATGATACTTAATCCAAAGCAGTAGGATAGGAGGAGAATAAATATGCCAAAGTTAAAGACTCATAGTGCATCAAAAAAGAGATTCAGAGTAACAGCTACCGGAAAGATTAAAAGAGGACAGGCTTGGAGAAGCCATAGACTCGTTTCCAAGGCAACAAAGGCTAAGAAGCACCACAGGTTGGGTGCGTACGTTTCAGCTGCTAATGAAGCTGCGATTAAAAAACTTATTCCATACAAATAAGAGGGAGGACGAAGGTTTATGGCAAGAGTTAAAGGTGCGATGAGAACTCGCGCAAGACATAAAAAAATATTGAAGCTTGCAAAAGGATATTTTGGAGCAAAGAGCAAGCTTTTTAGAATGGCTAATCAAGCCGTTATGAAATCTCTGACTTATGCTTACAATGACAGAAGAGCAAAGAAGAGAGACTTCAGAAAACTCTGGATAGCTAGAATAAATGCTGCTGCAAGAATTAACGGTTTATCCTACAGCAGATTTATCAGCGGATTGAAAAAATCAGGGATTGAACTTAACAGAAAAGTTCTCGCTGATATGGCAGTAAACGATGCGGCTGGATTTGCTCAGCTTGCTGAGATGGCTAAAGCCGCTAAATAAGAATACCGTATAGTTTATAAGGAGTATCTTTTTGAAGCCAAAAAGATACTCCTTTTTAGCAGTGTAACTTGAGGTGAGCAGTTATGAGCAGAGTTATTTTTTTGGTTGATATGAATGCGTTCTTTATTAGCTGTGAGATGTCCAGGAGGCCTGAAATTATTGGAAAGCCGGCTGCGGTGGCAGGAGACCCCAGAAACAGGTCGGGCATTATACTTGCTGCCAATTACGAGGCCCGCAAATTTGGGGTAAAAACAACAATGGTCGTTCACCAGGCTTTAAAGCTATGTCCCGGCATGCTTTTCATTCCGCCCGACCATCGGTATTATGAGGCCAGGTCAAGAGAAGTAATGTCACTGCTCGGAAATTATTCACCGGTTATTGAGCAGAACAGCATCGATGAGGCATGGCTGGATATGACGGGGACCGAAAGCCTGTTTGGAAAGCCGGCAGAGGCTGCCGGCAAAATCATGGAGGATATAAACAAGGGCCTTGGTCTGTGGTGCTCCATAGGTATTTCAGAGAACAAGCTGCTGGCCAAAATAGCCTCTGAAATAAAGAAGCCTATGGGGATTACCGAATTATGGGTAAAAGATATAAAACAAAAGCTTTGGCCTTTAAAAGTAACCGATATGTACGGAGTAGGGAAGCATACGGGGGAAAAGCTTAATAATCTGGGAATCCTGACCATAGGTGACCTTGCAGAATATGATCCGGCAGCGCTTGCCCGGGTTCTGGGGAAAATGGGAGCTGAACTTCAGAACTATGCAAACGGACGTGATGATTCTCCGGTGGCACCTCATACCTCAGGGGAGATGAAATCAATAGGCCGATCTACAACTCTGTCCGAGGATGCTACCAATGTTGAGGCTGTCAGGAACTTATTTCTTGAGATGTGCGAAGAGGTGGGCTTTGATGCCAGAAGGCATGACAAAAAGGCCGGCACTGTTCAAATAACCATAAAGTATTCGGATTTTCAGAGCATTACAAGGCAGGTTGGCATTGAGCCCACTTATCTGACAAAAGAAATTTTTGAAACAGGTTTTGCGCTGCTCCGTAAAAACTGGAACAGCTTAAGGCCGGTACGTCTCATTGGTGTGAGCATAAGCAGTTTTGAAAAATGTAACAGGTCAAAGCAGCTGTCACTCTTTGAAGAGGATGAAATTGATAATAATTCTGAAAAAGAGGAAAAACTTGAAAAAACCCTGGATGATATCCGGAACAGGCATGGCTTGTCCTCTGTGACAAGGGCGGTACAAATAAAGAGACCGCAATAAGAATGCAGCTGCAGCAACGCAGAAGCTGCATTGAATAGGCGCAGTGAATAAGATGAAATAATAAGCTGTAATGAAGAAGGCCATACAAACATGGCCTTCCGGACTTTAGTAAGGACTATTTTAATTTGGCTTGCATGGTATTTTTTAAAATCTGTCTTTGTTTTTCAAATATATATCTGGTCAAAACATCTGAATCACGTGGTGAGATTTTAATGTAATGCATGCCGGCCTCGAATTTTTTATTTTTTTCACTGGAATTGCGTATTACCTGAGCAAAAACCCTGATTGTGGCTGAACCCTCCAGATCAATACTTATATCAAGAACTGCACCGGAATTGAGAGGCTCCTCAAGAATCATGCAGAATCCGCTGCCGCTTATGTTTTTTGTGTAGGCAGTAGTTAATTCGGTATTGCTGAGATCATCGAACTGGTAATTGTCGGTACTGATTGGCTGGTGGTCAATTACTCTATACAGACAGTTCAGAACAACATCAAGTCTATAGAAGCGTCTTCTCTGTATTTTGTTGAACTCACTGACAATCTCTACGTCAAATACATCCAGAGCCCCGCTTTTTCTATGGCCCTTTACCTGGCCCTTGAAGTACAGGAGCTCCTGTCTTTCGTTTAAATAGTAAATAATGATAGTTAAATTTCTTGACAGGAATTTTAATCGTCCTTCACTCATAGGTGAAACAATGCATATGGTTTTGTCATCTATAACATCAGCCAATTGGCTGATGTAACTGGTTGTTGACTCATCAGCTTTTCTATCGTATTCAGGTATTTCAACTTCTAATTTGGTTCCAACTTTTATGTCTTTCGCATTCATTAAACATCTCCATACCAATATTATTATAAATTTAAATTTTATGTCTTATTACATTATATTCTATAAATAGGGATTTTTCAGTAAAAAAATTAAAATATTTATAAAATATTTGCAGGGTTATTTTTGGAGGAGGAAAACATATACTATAATATGCTTCCATGGATAACTGGACATGGAATAAAATGTGATATATAATAATCCCTAGCGTTAAAATAGTACATGTCAATCAAATTGTTGGGTGTGATTTTATAATGGAACCTTTTTTTAATGAAAACAAATATGAAACTGGCCGGGATAAAAGAAATATATTTGATAAGCTTTTTTTAAATACAAGATGGTATTTCGTTTACGGCTACGGCAAAGTAGTCATAAATGGCAGAAACCTGGCGGTGAAAAATAAATATGACAGTGAAGCATGGGCGCAGTCCAGCTACAGGATATTAGAAGATATTGAGAAAAGCGGCGGAAGAATTTTCATTGATGGTATTGATAACATATCAAAAGTGGAAGGACCTGTGGTTTTTGTGAGCAATCACATGAGTACGCTGGAGACCTTTGTTTTCCCTTGTATAATTGCTCCATTGAAAGAGGTTACTTATGTTGTCAAGGAAAGTCTCATATCCATGCCGCTTTTCGGGCATGTTATGAAGAGCCGGAACCCAATAGTTGTGTCAAGAAAAAATTCCAGGCAGGATTTGCTGAATGTTATCAGCCAGGGCAAAGAGAAAATTGAAAAAGGTATCTCTATAATTTTGTTTCCTGAGGGAACCAGGCAGGGAGTGTTCAATCCCGAAAAGTTTAATTCATTGGGAATAAAGCTGGCGAAGGAAGCAGGTGTACCTGTTATTCCTGTGGCCATAAAGACTGATTTCTGGGGTAATGGAAAACTTATAAAGGACATCGGCCCTATCCGCAGAAAAGAGCCCATATGCATTTCTTTCGGAGAACCGGTCAGCATAACCGGGAACGGAAAAGCTGAGCATAAACAGGTAGTAGAATTTATTTCCGGAAAAATAGACGAGTTTAAAAAAATAAAATTATAAAAATTTAAAAATAATTTGATTTAACAAATATTTAGTCTTGTCAAATTGCAATCTTCGTACTAAAATATATAAATGTAGTAATTCGGGAATTAGCGCAGTTTGGTAGCGCGCTTGGTTCGGGACCAAGAGGCCGGGAGTTCGAGTCTCCCATTTCCGACCACTGGGAACAGCAGGTTTGAATAATATTTCGAACCTGCTGTTTTTGTATTACTCCATTATAAGCGGAAGATGCTTTTTTTGATCAGCTCACCTGATGTTTATGTTATAATGAAGGAAAGATTGTGGAACAAAATTTATAGCAAAACTAAACGAGCATAATATTTCCTGCATCTGTTTAACCTGGCTGATTTATTCGTTCCAAATTTTCTTGACACGCGAATAAAATAAGTTGATAATTACATACGTGTGGCCAATACCAAAATCTGATGAAATATATGCCGCCAATTTTAAATTTCAAAAAATGAGGGAATATTATAAATACAATTTAATTATTTTAACTGTTACAAAAATTATATTATCATATTGTATTTGTTCTGATATAATAAATTCTGGTAACAGTCAATATTTACCGAAAGGTTGTTAAAGAATTTATTTTGTTCTTTTTTTTTGGCTTTTTGTTTATATGAAATAATCCTATTAGGTCAATAGAGCCTATTTTGGGGTATATAATTGAGTATATAATAATGTAAAAATATTTAATTGAGAATGGAGCTTGATATGGGGATAAAACTCTCGGACGGATTACTGAAAAGTGTTGAAAAACCATCCAGATATACAGGAAACGAATGGAACAGCATTATAAAGGATCCGAAAACCATTAATATACGATTTGCATTTTGTTTTCCCGACACCTATGAAATAGGAATGTCACACCTTGGCATGAAAATACTGTATCATTTACTGAATGAAAGACAGGACTGCTATTGTGAAAGAGTATTTGCCCCGTGGACGGATATGGAAAGCAAAATGAGGGAAAACAACGTACCGCTCTATTCACTGGAAAGCAAGGACCCAATTAAGGACTTTGATTTTGTGGGCTTTACCCTTCAATATGAAATGAGCTTTTCAAATATAGTAAACATGCTTGACCTTGCCGGGGTTCCCATTCTGGCAGAAGAGAGAAATGCCGGAGCTCCCTTTGTCTGTGCAGGCGGACCTTGTGCATACAATCCCGAGCCCCTGGCCGACATAATTGATTTTTTTATGATGGGTGAAGGTGAAGAAATAATAAATGAAGTTATGGATGTATACGGCGGGTGGAAGGGAACAGGCAAGCCGAGAGAAGCTTTTCTTGAGGAAATTGCCAAAATAGAAGGTATTTATGTCCCTTCCTTTTACGAGTTTACCTACAACGAGGATGGAACCATAAAGGAATTTCTGCCTCTGAAGCCCCATTATCCCACCAGAATAAGGAAGCGTATTATCAAGGATATGGATAAGGCATACTTCCCTGATAAAATTGTTGTTCCATACACAGATATAGTTCATGACAGAATAATGCTTGAAATATTCAGGGGCTGTACAAGAGGCTGCCGTTTCTGTCAGGCAGGCTTCATATACAGGCCTGTCAGGGAAAAAAGTCCGGAAAGGCTGCTGGAACTGGCCAGGAAGCTGGAAGAAAGCACCGGTTATGAGGAAATATCCCTCACTTCTCTCAGCACCAGTGACTATACGGGACTGGAGCCTTTAACCACAGGCTTGCTTGAAGATATGGAGGAAAGGAAAGTGAATTTATCACTTCCTTCCTTAAGAATCGATTCCTTTTCACTGGATTTGATGGAAAAGGCGCAGAAAGTGCGTAAGAGCGGACTTACCTTTGCACCAGAGGCCGGGACGCAAAGATTGAGGGATGTTATCAACAAGGGAGTAACTGAAGAGGATCTTCTGAGGGCCGTATCCCTGGCTTTCAACGGCGGTTGGAACGGTGTCAAGCTGTACTTCATGCTGGGTCTGCCTTCCGAAACACTTGAAGATGTTGAAGGGATAGCTGATTTAGCCTATAAGGTAGTTGATGTATACAGAAATGTTCCCAAAGAGAAAAAGGGAAAGGGACTCAATGTAACCGTAAGTACTGCAACTTTTGTACCAAAGGCCTTCACGCCTTTTCAGTGGGAGCCCCAGGACAGTATTGGTAATGTCCATGAAAAACAAATGCATTTGAAAGATAAAATACGTTCAAGGCAGATCACATATAATTATCATGAGAATAAGCTCAGCTTTATGGAAGCCGTATTTGCCCGCGGAGACAGAAGGGTCTGCAAGGTTTTGGTCAGGGCCTGGCAGATGGGCTGTAAATTTGACGGCTGGGGAGAGCATTACAAGTATGATGTTTGGATGAAAGCCTTTGAGGAATGCGGTGTGGATCCGTATTTTTACGTTACCCGCAGGAGGCAGTATGACGAGATTTTGCCCTGGGATCATGTGGATGTGGGAGTATCCAAACAATATCTGATAAATGAGAGTAAAAAGGCTCTGGAAGGAAAAATCACTCCCAATTGCAGAGTTGACTGCGGAGGCTGCGGTGCTGCCGCTCTGAACAACGGAGTATGCGGATAAGGTGTTAATTATATAAATTGCATGTAAGATGTGATAGACGGAGGTTAATTTTGGTTAATATACGGGTAAAATTCAGGCGCGGAGAAGAAGTAAAATTTATTTCACATTTGGATCTGATGAAGGTGTTTGAGCGTGCCATAAGAAGGGCCAGACTTCCCATCGCCTACTCACAAGGCTTTAATCCCCATCCCGGCATGGTGTTCGGTCTGCCCCTGAGCGTAGGGGTTACAAGTGAAGCGGAATATGGAGACTTTGAAATTACTGATGACAGCCTGTCCATGAATGAGTTTATTGAGAGGCTCAATGAACAGCTGCCGCAGGGGCTGGAGGTTTTAGCAGCAAAACAGAGGCAGACAAAGCAGAATATAATGGCTACAATTTCAGCTTCCGAATACGTTGTAATGATCGGCACCGGGCACGAGTGCACTGAAAAGAGCCTGAAAGCCGGTATAGGCAAATATCTTTCACAAAAAGAGATAATAGTAAAGAAGAAAACTAAAAGCGGAGTCAAGGATACCGATATACGAAACATGATTTTCGACCTGGATTTCGGGCTGCAGCCCTGCGGGACTTTTAATATGATAAAGCTCACCATGCTGGTCAGTGCCGGCAGCAAGGCCAATTTAAAGCCCGAATTGCTCGTGGAATCTCTGTTTGAAATGTTGGGAGCCGGATACGAAATAGACAGGATTCATAGATCCAAACTTTATGTCAAGGTTCAGGAGGAATTGCTGGACCCCATGGATGGAAAGGTTTTGTAAGTTGTATTTGGGAAAACCCGGATACACGTGAAATAGACAGACGTGATTGACACTAATTCCACGTAGGAATGGAGATTTGAATGATTAACGAGATTATTGTAGACGTCGGCGCCGGTGAGATAAGAGTGGGTATTCTTGAGGATAAAGAGCTGGCTGAAATTCACATTGAAAGAACAAATCATCAGGGGCTTGTAGGAAATATATACAGGGGTAAGGTCAGCAGTGTCCTGCCCGGTATGCAGGCGGCATTTATCGATATAGGCTACGAAAAGAATGCTTTCCTTTATGTCGGTGATGCCGTACCTCAGAAAGAGTACACTGATGATGAATTAGACGTTTTTCGTGATTATACCGGGTACAATATCACAGATATACTGAAAGTCGGGCAGGAAATAACTGTCCAGGTTATAAAGGAACCTATCGGAACTAAGGGACCAAGGGTTTCAACCCATATTACACTTCCGGGACGCAATCTGGTTCTTCTGCCAAATGCAGATTATGTGGGTATATCCCGCAGGATTGAAAGCGATGAGGAAAGACAGAAGCTGAAAAAAATAGCCGAAAAGCTGAAGCCCGAAAATATGGGACTTATTGTCCGTACGGTATCGGAAGGTAAGGATGAAGCTGATTTTATTGAGGATGTTTCATTCTTAACCAGGTTGTGGGCAAAAATAAAACAGTCGGAAAACAGCGGACCGGTCCCGAGATGCATCCACAAGGATATAAACCTGATATACAGGTCGGTGAGGGACTTATTTACCTGGAATATTGATAAATTCATCATAAACGATGAAAAAGAATACAACAAGGTGCTGGAGCTTGTGGAAATGATCTCTCCCGTACTGAAGAACAGGGTTGAACTTTTCAGCAAGGATTATGCCATTTTTGACTATTACCAGATTGAAACAAAAATAGAGAGAGCCCTGTCAAGAAAGGTATGGTTAAAATGCGGAGGGTATATCATTATCGATAAGACAGAGGCGCTTACAGTAATAGATGTTAATACCGGAAAATTTGTGGGGGATAATAATCTTGAAGATACGGTGCTGAAAACAAATATAGAGGCCACAAAGGAAATCGCAAAACAACTGAGGCTTCGGGATATAGGCGGAATTGTCATCATAGATTTTATTGATATGAGTGACTCTGAGCATCAGCAGATGGTTTTGGATTCATTACGGCAAAGTCTCAAAAGCGACCGGACTAAAACCATCGTTTTAGGAATGACTGCTCTTGGACTGGTGGAAATGACCAGGAAGAAGATCCGTCAGGAGCTTGCAACAGTGATAAAATGTGACTGTCCCTATTGCGAAGGTACCGGTAAAATAAATTCAGCTGATACAAATGCGGTTAACAGGCTGAAATCAAATACTGATCAGAAAATATAACAGGGGTGTTCTCTATTTAAGTGAATGTGAATTGCAGGATCAATAATTACATAGAGAACCGGTTCAAAAAAGGTTGATGAAGATAAAAAGTATCCATCAACCTTTTTTTATTCTTTTGAGTCTCCTGAGCCTGAATATTCGGATATATAAGCGGTCATAATACTTTTGTCCCCCGGATAGCTTGATTTGTCCTCTGAAACTTTAACTTGTGCATACAATGTATTGAAGTACTATATACCATTAGCTGTTAGCTTTTAAGACCTGAGTCCTGACGGCAAGCGGAATACAAATTGGAGCATGCGCCGCATTGCCTGTAGGACATGCTTTGTCCGGATATGGAAAAATGTATTGATTTTTTTGCAAATGGGATATAAAATTAACTTATAACATGTGCATACAAGTTTAACACATAGGGAGGAGTTAGAATAATATGATGAATTATAAGGATTTTGAATTTTGGTTTATAACGGGGAGTCAGCATTTATACGGACCTGAAACCCTGAAGCAGGTTGCGGAGCACTCAAAGGCAATGGTTGAAGCTTTGAACAGGGACTCTGCCATCCCCTATAAAATTGTTTATAAACCGACGGTTACCACACCTGAAGAAATAACGAAGGTTCTCACCGACGCAAACACAAATGAAAAATGTGCTGGTGTTATTACCTGGATGCACACTTTCTCACCTTCAAAAATGTGGATAGCAGGTTTTTCACAGTTGAAAAAACCTCTGCTGCATCTCCATACCCAATTCAATCAGGCACTTCCGTGGAATGATATAGATATGGACTTTATGAATCTGAACCAGTCGGCCCATGGGGACAGAGAACATGGCTTTATCGGTGCGAGAATGCGTTTGTCCCGCAAAGTAATTGCCGGATACTGGGAGGACGCAAAGGTCCGTGAAAGGATCGGAGCCTGGGAAAGAGCAGCAGTTGCATTTATATGGGGAAGGCAGCTCAAGGTTGTAAGATTCGGAGACAACATGCGTGAGGTTGCAGTTACCGAAGGTGACAAGGTTGAAGCCCAGATTAAATTTGGCTGGTCGGTTAATACCCATGGGGTCGGGGATCTTGCAGCCAGAATAAACAACGTTACTGATGAGCAGATAGATATGCAGATAGCCGAATATAAAAATAAATATGATATTGCAGATTCTGCAAAAACGGATGAAAAGCTGCAGGCAATCAGAGAGCAGGCAAGAATTGAGCTTGGCATTAAAGCAATTCTTGAAGAAGGCGGTTTCAGTGCATTTACAACTACTTTTGAAGATTTGCATGGAATCAAGCAGCTGCCTGGTTTGGCTGCACAGGATCTGATGGCACAGGGCTACGGCTTCGGAGGAGAGGGAGACTGGAAGATTTCTGCTCTGACCAATGTAATGAAAGTAATGTCAGATAACAAGGGAACTTCCTTTATGGAGGACTATACTTATAATCTGGTGCCCGGTGAGGAAATGATTCTCGGAGCTCACATGCTGGAGGTATGCCCTACCATAGCCGCTACAAAACCACGTCTGGAGGTACATCCGCTTGGTATAGGCGGTAAGGCCGATCCCGCCAGAATAGTATTTGACGGTGCTGCAGGGCATGCTGTTTGTGTATCGCTGATTGATATGGGAAACCGCTTCCGCCTGATTATAAATGAAGTCGAAGCTATCCAGCCCACTGCCCGGATGCCTAAACTGCCTGTTGCAAGAGTACTATGGAAACCGGAACCATCTCTCCAGGTGGGCGCCGAAGCCTGGATTTATGCCGGCGGTGCACACCATACGGTGTTCTCCACGCAGGTTACTGCCGAGCAGCTTGTTGACTGGGCTGAAATGGCTGGAATTGAATATGTGCTTATCAATAAGGACACTACTATTCTGAACCTTAGAAATGAATTAAGATGGAATGAAATTTCCTGGAAATTGCTGTAAGTATGACAAAAAAGTATGGCGCATAACCTGTGCCGTACTTTTTTCGTCCTGTTATATGCAGGTTTTGTCCTGTTGATAGTCGTTGACAAGACTACCTTGTTGTGCTAGAATATATCGGTAACCGCTCGGCCAGGGCTTTCAAATATAACGGGTCAATAATAATCCCATTATTGGTTTTAATAAGGTTATTGCCTGTGATGAACATATTTTATGATATGTATACGTCATTCAGCCGGCGAGACTGTTAGTAGGAGGTGTATCATGTACGCTATTATAATGACTGGTGGAAAACAGTATAAGGTTCAGGAAGGCGATGTGGTTTTTGTAGAAAAACTCGCTGCTGAAGAAGGTTCGGCTTTTACTTTCGATAAGGTTCTTGCAGTATCAAAGGACGGTAAAGTTAACTTTGGAGCTCCATTATTGGAAACAGCCACTGTTAATGCTAAAGTTCTCAGCCATGGTAAAGGTGAAAAGATTATAGTTTTCAAATACAAGGCAAAGAAGAACTACAGAAAGAAGCAAGGTCACAGACAGCCTTACACAAAAGTTCAGATCGAAAAGATCAACGCGTAAGGGTTAACTATTGATGATTAATGTAAATATATGCAGGGATAAAGCAGGAAATATTATAAAGTTTGTTGTCAAAGGACATGCAGGTTATGCAAGAGAAGGCAGAGATATAGTATGTGCGGCGGTTTCAGCTGTTGCTTATACTGCGGCCGGTGCTCTTGGAGACCTGATAGGGATAAAGGACTTTTTTGAAGAGAAGCATGGCTTTATGACATGCTCTGTCGATGTTGATATTTTACCTGAACTTAGGCATGATGCCGAAATAATTATGGCTACTGCTGAAATAGGTTTTAAACAGATAGAACTTGCTTACCCCAAACATGTAAAGGTAATGGATGAGGAGGTGTAATCTCATGTTAAAGATTAATTTACAACTTTTTGCTCATAAAAAAGGTGTTGGTAGTTCAAGAAACGGCCGTGACAGTGCGGCTAAGAGACTTGGCGTTAAGAGGGCTGACGGTCAGTTCGTTTTAGCCGGTAACATTCTTGTTCGTCAAAGAGGTACAAAGATTCATCCTGGCGTAAACGTAGGAATAGGTTCTGATGATACCTTGTTTGCACTTAAGGATGGAAAGGTTAAGTTTGCAAGACTTGGCAGAGATAAGAAGCAGGTTATGATAGTTGCCGAGTAAGAAATTTATCGCATTAAAATAATTAAAGTAGGAAATGTGATATGCATTTTCTACTTTTTTATTTGTGTTTTTTAACGTTAACTGACTTATATTATCAAGATAATATTTTAAATATTCCGATACTTGGGTATAATAAATTCAGTCTAACAAATTGCGGTTAATAATGCCCGGCTCATGGAGGATATTTGAGAGATTTCATAACTGTTTTACGGCCGCTGTTGCGGCTAAAAGCCATAGACATGGCTCATGGAGGTTAATATGTTTATAGATAGTGCTAAGATATATGTTAAAGCTGGTAATGGCGGTAATGGAATGGTATCCTTCCACCGTGAAAAATACATAGCAGCCGGAGGACCGGATGGCGGGGACGGCGGAAAAGGCGGAGATGTTATCTTCCAGGTGGATGAGGGATTAAATACCCTGATCGACTTCAGATACAAGAAGCATTTCAAGGCCGAGCCTGGACAGGATGGGGGCCCGTCCAACTGTTCGGGTAAAAACGGTGAAAACATGATAATCAAAGTTCCTCTGGGAACAATGGTCAAGGATGAAATGACGGGGATGACACTGGTTGATCTGACAAAACCAGGTCAGATATGTATAATAGCCAGAGGAGGCAGGGGCGGAAAGGGTAATCAGCATTTTGCCACACCCACCAGGCAGGTGCCCAATTTTGCCAAAAGCGGTGACCTGGGAGAAGAGCGCAACCTGATTCTGGAAATGAAAATGATTGCCGATGTGGGTTTGCTGGGCTTCCCAAATGTTGGCAAATCAACAATTTTGTCAATGGTTTCTGCTGCCAAGCCTAAAATAGCCAATTATCACTTCACTACATTGGTACCCAATCTTGGAGTGGTGCAGATTGAACAGGGTAAAAGCTTTGTTATAGCGGATATACCCGGACTTATAGAAGGAGCCCATGAAGGTGTCGGCCTGGGACATGAGTTTTTAAGACATGTTGAAAGAACAAAGCTGCTTGTACATGTTGTTGACGTTTCAGGTGTTGAAGGCCGTAGTGCCATTGAAGATTTCGACACAATAAATGCAGAGCTTGAAAAGTATAATGCTGTGCTTGCTTCAAGACCTCAGATTGTTGCCGCAAACAAAATGGACATACCTAGCTCGGAAGAGAATTACCAGGCCTTTAAAGAAGAGCTTGAGGGCAGGGGCTATAAGGTGTTTGGAATATCAGCGGCTACCAATAAGGGGTTAAAGGAGCTCATGTATTATGTTTCCGATATATTGAGCACCCTTCCCGATACCATACTCCTTGATGAAAGCAGGGAAGAAGAGGTGGTATATACTGCCGAGGGGGAAAAACCTTTTGAAATCCGCATTGAAGACGGTGTTTATGTTGTGGAGGGCGGCTGGGTGCGCAAGGTCCTGGGGTCTACGAACATGGCCAATTATGAATCCCTGCAGTATTTCCAGAGAGCTTTGAGAAGGAAAGGTGTTATTGATGCTCTTGAGGCTATGGGTATAGAAGAGGGAGATACCGTAAGGATATTGGATACGGAATTTGATTATACGAGATAAATAGATAATGTGCTGGAATTATATTTCAGATCCATAAGGAGGATATATGTTAACAGGAAAACAAAGGAGTTACCTGAGATCATTGGCAAACAACCTTCAGCCTATTTTTCAGGTGGGAAAAGGCGGAATAAATGACAATATGATCAAACAGTTTTCAGAGGCCCTCGAAGCAAGAGAGCTGATAAAAGCCACTGTACTGAGAAATGCCGAGTGTGATACCAGGACCGTTGCTGAAGAACTGGCCGAGTCTGCCGGGGCCGAGCTGGTTCAGGTAATCGGGAATAAGTTTGTTCTGTACAGGGAATCTGTAAAAACACCTGTAATAGAATTACCTTAACTGAAATAGGAGCAAATCAACAATCACTTACATAATCTGGGAATGAAATGCTTTTAATATGAATATAATATTAAGTATTTCAATAATTACTATTTCCGGAGGTAAGTATGCAAGAAGGAATTGATTTAAATAATTACAACTATGAATATCTGAATATTGAGGATATCAAAAAAATTAATGACAAAGCACTTCTTCAAAGAGTGGAAAAAACATATGAATTCTTAAAACTTTGCGAAATATATCTTAATGACGTAAAAGATGACTATGGAAAAAAGAAGATAGCCAGTCTTAGAGTAGATATTATAAGATATCAACTGGAACTTTTAATTCGGGAATGTTTTGCAAGGGGTTTGAAGCATGGACTGAAAATGGCATAAAAAAAAGCAGTACTTCTCAGAAGTATTGCTTTTTTTGGTGGCTGTTTCGGCAATTAGTTTTCATCCAGATCGGCCATAATCTTTTTATAAAGCTTTTCGGAATTTACAGTCCAGTTATTGCATAGCTTTCTGGCATCATTTCTGCTTCCGACGGTTAATTTCAGATCTATATATGTAAAACTTCCTTCGCAGATTTTTAAATTTGTAATATACTCGTTTTCATTAACTGCGACAAAATCAGCAATGACACTGGTTTCATTCTTTATCCTTTTTCTGTAGTCCAGAAGAGCCTCATCTATGCGTGACTTGGTTCCGGCAGGTATCAGGGAAATAAAATAGTCAAGGCCCTGCTTGCCTGCAGGCGAGATCCTGTAGGATTTCTTATTGTCCGCATCCAACTTTTCTAAAAATTTACCGTCACAGAGTTCATCAAGATATTGCTGCAAAAAAATATAATTCATCAGTTTGTTTTCAAGTATTATTTTTGTTATAAGAAGATTTGAAACCGGGGGTTCAATATTATTTATAATATAAAGTAATATGAGCTTGTTTTCAGCCAGTTCTCTGTTGCTCTCTACCGAATTCATAAAACCTCCTTGATAATATGGGGAATTAGCAAATATAGAGTGAGGAACTTTATGCTATAATATATTTGCTGTATAAAAATATTTATTTATTATAACATAGTAAGCTATAAGCCGCAACATATTACCGGAAGCTGATTTTACCGGTCAATGCACCGGTGAAACGGATAAGGACGGACGGTAAGACGTTTCCATAATATGCTTAAAATTTTAGTAAGCCGGAAAGGTAATATATCAAATGGCAGTGGATATAAAGAAAGTTCAAGAACATATAAGGGGTATTTTGTCAGCCATAGGTGAAGACCCTGATCGTGAAGGTCTTAAGGATACTCCCTTGCGTGTTGCACATATGTATGAGGAGATTTTTGAAGGTATAGGTTATTCAAATGATGATATAGCTGAAATGTTCAACAAAACCTTTGAAGATGATTTAATTATACCAGAGGACAATAGGGAAATTGTACTGGTAAAGGATATGGATATATTCAGTTATTGTGAGCACCATTTGGCATTGATGTATAACATGAAGGCTGCAATAGCCTATATACCTGTCGGAAAAGTTTTGGGTTTGAGCAAAATTGCCAGAATTGCGGATATGGTTGGAAAGAGACTCCAGCTTCAGGAACGGATTGGCTCGGATATAGCAGAAATAATGCACAAAATAACCGGTTCGGAGGATATTGCCGTCATTATTGAGGGAAAGCATGCCTGTATGACCACACGCGGCATAAAAAATACCGGATCATTAACAGCAACTACGACTTTACGCGGAAAATTTAACACCGACAGCAATTTGGTCAACAGATTGATGCTGCTTTTAAAATAAATGTGATACAGGTGACTATTTCATGGAAATTGTAAAAAAGGTGCTGATGCATCCGGATTTCATAAAATATTTGCGGTTAAACGAAGCCGCGGAGAAGGAACGAAAATTTTGTCGTCATGATTTGCAGCATGCTGTTGATGTGGCAAGGGTGGCTTATATTATTTCACTTGAAAGAGCTTACGGCTTGAGTAAGGAGCTTATATATGTCACAGCACTGCTGCATGATATAGGGAGATGGAAACAATATGAGGATAAGTCGGACCATGCTGAAGAGGGGGCAAAGCTGGCGGGAAAGATTCTTGAAGATTTAGATTTTGATAAACGGGATATGGAAATGATTATAGAAGCAATAACCGGTCACCGTGGAAAGAAAAGAGGGAAATCACTTTTGGGGGAGGTAATCTATGAAGGTGATAAATCCTGCAGACCATGTATTAATTGTGTTATGGTAAATGAATGTAACTGGTATTCTGATGGTGATCAACCTGAATTATTGTATTAGTGGTCTGTAACATTTAAATTGCACTGGTTGAGTTTTGTAAGGATTGTAGGGATATGCTGACCGCATGTCACAAACGGGCACATGGAGGTAGATATGGAACAGAGATTCATGAAAATATGGAAAAATATCTGGGAATGGGGCAATAAAACATATATAATGGGCATCCTGAACGTGACGCCGGATTCATTTTCAGACGGAGGATGTTACGTCAGCCGGGACGCTGCAGTCAGGCAGGCAATTCGCATGTACGATGAAGGAGCAGACATTATAGACGTAGGAGGGGAAACCACCAAACCCGGAGCTGGACCTGTTGCCGCAGACATTGAGACTGACAGGGTGATACCTGTTATAGAAAGTCTTTCAAAAGTAATCAGGATACCTGTTTCTGTAGATACATACAGGGCTAAAACCGCAGAGCTTGCAATTAAAGCCGGAGCAAGCATGGTAAATGATGTTTGGGGGCTTAAATATGATCCGGATATGGCGGCTGTAATAGCAACTTACAGGGTGCCGGTTTGTATTATGCACAACAGGACCGGCGGAACAGATTATGGAGATGATTTAATAGGTAAAATTTTGCTTGAACTGGAAGAAAGTATTTCAATAGCTAAAAACGCCAATATACCGGATGAAAACATAATGATCGATCCCGGAATAGGTTTCGCCAAGACCTGGGAGCAAAATATTACGGTTATGAGACACCTGGAGGATTTTAAAAAACTTGGATACCCGGTTCTTTTGGGTGCTTCAAGGAAATCCTTCATAGGAAAGGTACTGGACCTGGAAGTTGCCGACAGGCTTGAAGGAACTCTGGCTGCTACTTCAATCGGTATTACAAAAGGAATTGACATGGTCAGAGTTCATGATGTTTTGCAAAATTCCAGAGTAGCCAAAATGATGGATAGTATGGTGAGGTAGATATGGATAAAATAATTATTGAAGATTTGGAAATATACGCATATCATGGGGTCGCAGAAGAGGAAAAGAAGCTTGGGCAGATTTTCATCGTGTCTCTGCAGGTATCGGCTGACCTTAATACCGCCGCAGTCAACGGTGATATCAATGCAACAATAAACTATGCCGATGTATGTAAGGCGGTCCAAAAGGCTTTAAATACCAAAAAGTACGATTTGATAGAGACTGCAGCATTAAAAGTGATAGATGAGATTTTTAACAGCTTTTCCAATGCATTATGGGTTAAAATATTGTTAAAAAAACCATGGGCTCCTATGGGATATCACCTTAAATATGCCGCTGTTGAGCTTGAACGGAGAAGAGGCGATTAGTTTGAGTGATTCAGGAAAGGAAGTAACAGCTTACATTGGGATCGGATCTAATATAGGTGACAGAGCGGCACTGTTAAATGCTTCAATTGAACTGCTGAGTAAAAAGGAAGGGATTGAAGTTACCTCGGTATCATCATTTTATAATACTGCACCCGTTGGCTACTTGGAGCAGCCTGATTTTTTAAATGCAGTTGTAGAAATAAAAACCGTATTATCTGCAGATGAGCTTTTACAGATATGCGGGCTAATTGAAAAAGTGCTTAAACGAGAGAGATTGATACATTGGGGACCAAGAACCATTGATCTGGATATCCTGCTATACGGAAATCAGATTATAAATAAGGAAAACTTGAATATACCTCATCCCAGAATGCATGAGAGGACCTTTGTACTGGAACCGCTGAATGAAATAAATCCATCGGCCATACATCCTGTATTCAATAAGACAGTTTGTGAACTGTATGAAGCAATAACGCAGGATGATAGATAAAAATATACTTTGGCTTGCTTGAAAAATATAAGTTTTTAGGAGGAGGCATTATACATGAATAAGACAGGTCTTGTACACATTTATACCGGTGAGGGAAAAGGTAAAACGACAGCCGCCGTGGGGCTTGGCGTAAGGGCCTGCGGCAGCGGACTGAAGGTGCTGCTGGTGCAGTTCCTGAAGAGTGCGGCTACAGGTGAACTTGAGGCTATAAAAAGGCTGGAGCCTGACTTTAAGGTGATCCGCGGGTTTACCTGCAAAAAATTTTCCTGGGATATGACCGGCGAAGAACTTGAGCATACCGCCCGAGAAGCGGCTGAAATGTTTGAACAGGTTAGAGCTGTGGTTCAGACAGGTCAATATGAGCTTGTAATCCTGGATGAGATACTTGGGACTGTGTCACTTGATTTTTTGCCCCTGGAAACCGTATTGGACTTTGTTAAAAACAAGCCGGAAAAGGTGGAGCTTGTGATGACGGGAAGAAATGCCCATAAGGCACTTGTCGAAGCTGCCGATTATGTCTCGGAAATCAAGGCGGTCAAGCACCCCTATGAAAAGGGCATAGCAGCGCGCAAAGGAATTGAGTACTAGGAATTTTAAAAGAGCCCCTCTTCAGGTATAAAGATTTGAAGAGGGGCTCTTTTACAGATTTTCTATTTATGCAGGGTCTCATGATACAGCTTCATGTATTCCCTTGCGGATTTATTCCAGCTGAAGTCGGCCCTCATGCCTCTTTCGACGATCAGCTTCCAGATATCCTTCCGGTCATAATAAAAGCTGACTGCTCTTCTGATGGTATTTAACATATCATGTGCATTATAGTCGGCGAAGGTAAAACCGTTTCCGGCGCCGGTTTCCTCGTTGTATGCAAAAACAGTATCGTTAAGTCCGCCTGTTTCGCGGACTATCGGGACAGAGCCGTACCGGAAGCCGAATATCTGACCCAGGCCGCAGGGCTCGAACAGAGACGGCATCAGAAACATGTCCGATCCCGCATAAATACGCTGGGCGAGGGTGTCGCTGAAGGTTATGCTGGCAGAAACCTTGTCCCTGTGCCGGGAGGCCGCATCTTCAAAGACCTGTTTGTAATGTTCGTCACCTTTTCCAAGCAGCACCAGCTGGATATCCATTTGTATTAATTCTTCAAGCACGTGCTCTATAAGGTCAAAGCCTTTTTGTGCAGTGAGCCTTGAGATTATACCAATAACAGGTACTTCGGGTCTTACAGGTAAACCCAGCTCCTCCTGAAGCTTCTTTTTATTTTCATATTTTAATGAAATACTGTCGGCAGAGTAGTGGGCATATATTCTCCTGTCGGTTTTGGGATCATTTTTGTCATAATCTATTCCGTTAAGAATGCCGTACAGGTCTTTAGAGCGTTTAACCAATATGTCCTTTAAACCCTCACTGTAAAAATCGGTTTTAATCTCCTGAGCGTAAGTGGGGCTTACGGTACTGATGGAATCCGAATAAACCAGACCGGCCTTCATGTAGTTAACGCAGTCATGATATTCAATTCCGTCTGGAGTAAAATATTGCCAGTCAACATTCATTAAATCCGACAGGACACTCTTCGGGAATATTCCCTGATATTTCAGGTTGTGAATGGTAAAGACTGTTTTGATTTTGCTGTAGTGAGGCTCTTTGTAGTTTGCTTTCAGGAGAAGGCTGACAATGCCGGTCTGCCAGTCGTTGCAGTGGATAATGTCCGGCTTGAAGCCGATCAGAGGGAGCATTTCTATAATGGCCTTGCTGAAAAATGTAAATTGCTCCGCTTCATCAAAATCACCGTACAGTTCATTCCTGCTGAAATAGTACTCATTGTCCAGAAAGTAGTAGGTGACATCCTCGTACACAAGCTTCAAAATGCCGCAGTATTGATGTCTCCAGGAGAGATCTGCAAATATATAACCCATGAACTCCATTTTATCTTTATATGCTTGCGGGATACCTTTATAGTTTGGCATAACAACCCGGATGTCGGCACCAAGTTTTGAAATTGCTTTGGGAAGGGAGCCGGAAACATCCCCAAGCCCTCCCGTTTTAGCGAAAGGGAATACCTCGGAAGATGCAAATAGAATATTCAAGTTATTCATTATAAAACCTCCTAAGCAATGGATAAATTATAGCTTTAGTTTAGCAGAATTTACATTTCGGTACAATAACCATACTTATTATTATATTGGGACTTGGTGGTTTTGAATTTTTATGGCAAAATTTTGAAATTTAAAAAATTTCTTAAAAAAACACATATGTATTATATCAATTTCCAGGTAACTGTCGTATAATGATTTTGTATAGGTAATCTGTGGTAATTATTTAATAGAATGAGCAGAGTATTTATATAATTATTTTGTAAGGAGGTCAGATAAATGGACTTAAAGGACTTATTAAAGAAGAAGAAAAGATCTACAAAAAAACAAACTGCTAAAAATGTAGCTATTGGAGCAGGCATTGGTACTGCTGTTGGTGTAGCTGCAGGAGTTTTACTGGCTCCCCAGTCTGGAAAAGAAACCAGAGAAGATCTTGTGAAGACAACCAAAGAGACTCTTGAAACTGTAAAAGAGGGCTTAAATGTTGCAAAAGAAAAAATAGAAGAACTGGTTAAAAAAGAAAAGACTTTTATTTGCGGTGAAGATAAGGAAGAAGAAGCAGAAGAAGTTGAATAAACCGGAATATAAGTCATAAATGCGAAAGGAAGTTGTGTATGTCTGTTACTGTAGACCTTAGTGTTGTGGCATGGTTTATTATTTTCTGTATCGCTGTAATTATTGGAGTATTTTTAATAATTCTTCTGAGAAATTGCCTAAAGGTAGTAGACAGGGTCAACAAGATACTTGACAAAAAATCCGAAAGTATTGAAGAAACTCTCGAAGCGCTGCCGTCAACTGTAAAAAGTATTGATGAACTTGCAGTTAGTGCAAAAGATACTTTTGATAAAGCAACATCAGTTGTTTCTACAGTTGAAGATACAGTTACCGAAACCATAGATTCATTCTCGTTTAATGCTGAGAACGTGCTGAGTATTATCAATGTGGCAAGCTCGGTTGTCAAATCCATTATTAACGCGTTTTCTTCAAAAAAATAATATTATTTTTAATAAAAAACGAAAGGGCTTACCTTTTCGTTTTTTATTATGCGGGCAAATTGGAAATGAGCTGAGAAATTTGTCGGCAGCGCTTTATATTACATTATTGAAACCATTCTATTGTTGTAATAATCAAGCTTGTATGATATTATTTAGTTACACGGTCCTGCCAACAAAAGACAAATTTTTTACATTGAATGGCAATAAAAATGTCATTCGTTAAAAACTAAAATACGATATGGGGTGAAATCCTGTGGATGGAAATGTACGATTGAGTGCTACAGTAATAAGCTGTATGGGCAATGACTCAGAGCAAGACGACTTTTATTTTAATGGAAGTTTTTCCAATTGTCATAGTACGCAGAGTATACAATTATCCTTTGAAAAAGCGGCAAATAATTATGTCTTTGCCATATCAGATTCCATGGGCCTTGAAGATGGGGATTTTAATGGAATATCAGCCATAAGGGAAATAAAAAAATATCACGAAAGTGCAAAAATTCAGCAGTTTTCTCTTGAGACTATTTCTGAAAGAATATATGAAGCGGTACAGTTGTCCAGCAATTTGATATATAGCAAATCGGTAATTGCAAGTCAGAATTCCACCAGATTGACAGGTTTTTCTTCACTAATCATTGATAATAACAGAGCGGCAGTTATGAATTTGGGCAACAACGGAGCTTTTTTATTCAGACAGGGCGTACAAAAAGATATCTTCTCAAGAAATAACGGCCGTAAAACCGAAAAATTAAGAAGTCTGGGAATAAATCCTACTACGCCTGATTTGTTCAATGATACCGAGCAGATTCTAAAACTGGCCGAAGAGGAATCCAAAACAAAAATAAAATTGTCACCGAGTTTTGAACTGGAAGAGGACGATTTTATCATTTTATGCAGTGACGGTCTTCTGAACGGCATAACCAGAAGCAGGCTGGAGGCTGTGGTGGATGCCGGTTTCGATCCCTCCAAGATGGCCAGTGTCCTGTATCAGGAGGCACTGAAGAGCGGGCTGGAGGATGGAATAACCATTATGGTCATCAAGGTTGATGAAATCAGAAGCCTTGCATTTGGTTATGGCAACAGGCGGATAAATCCGGTGGGTTATGAGAATGAAACCGAAGGCGAAGAGGAAGAAGAGCACAAGGAAAGCAATATTGTAAATTACATATTAGGGTTTGTTTGTGTTTTGGTAATATCCGGTGTATTGTTCATGGGATATCTTATATTATCCAACAGCGGTATTTTTGGCTCGGATAAGGATAATAACACCTCTCAGGCAAGTATGACCACCAACAGCCAGGAGGACAGTGCCGATCTGACCCAAAACGGCGGGGACGATGCCGAGAATTCTAATGCCGTTGAAACTTCCGCGGCATCAGTTGATTCCCAGGGCGGCAGGGACAACAGTTCCTCCGGCAACGGTTCGGGCAATAACTCCTCGGGCAGCCAGCAGGGTAATTCAGGACAAAACGCAAATGCTGATTATGATACATATATTGTAAAGTCAGGAGATACCTTCAGTGGAATAAGCAAACAGTTTTACGGAGATTTTAACAAGTACAATATCATCATGGAGTTTAACAATATAAAGAAAGACAACAGCTTATATGTGGGACAGGAGCTTAAAATACCAAAAATAAAATAGCCCGGGTCTGATTGTTGAAGCAACTTAATATTTTTATAAATAGCAGCTTTTAAAACGGCTGCTATTTTATTTTTAAATATTTGGTGTAAATACTGGAACATTTTAAAATCGGGCTACGTCTATTAGATATGTTGGCAAGATTTACTATCATTTATTAAAACGAGGGGGTATTAGATTGAAAAAAATAATTTCAATGCTGCTTGTAGTCACATTATTGATTACATTTGTGATACCGGCTATGGCGAGCAGTTCCGCATCAAACGACAAGGGACTTGAAAATGCCATTAAGGCCGTAAAGGAAAAAATAACAATTCCGGCTGACTGCAACAAATTTAGTTATAATATTTATAATCAGGATGGTACGGTAATATGGAACCTGGGTTGGAGCAATGAAGCTGAACAAAAGTATATCAACGTTACTATTGATGAGAACAATTTCATATCCGGCTATTCATCATACCAGTACTCCTCGAATTATGACAAGAAAATTCCAAAATACTCAAAGAGCCAGGGCAGGGAGATAGCGGAAAAATTCATTAAGCAGCTGAATCCTTCTCTTCTTTCTGAATTCAAAGCTGTAGATAACAACAATTATTCACAGGACAGAGAGTATAATTTTAACTATGTGAGACAGGTTAACGGTATTGACTATCCCGGAAATACAATCAGTATAAGTGTTAATAATTATACCGGAATAGTTTCCAACTTTAACTGCACCTACTCCAAAAATACCAAGTTTGAGTCTGCGGATAAGGTCATAAGCCTGGAGGAAGCAAAGAAGGCATTTACAGAGAAGCTAGGATTAAAGCTTGTATACAATTTTAAATCCGACAAGGATAAAATTGTATCGTATCTGGCTTACATTCCGAAGGATTCCAACAAGTATATCGACGCAATCACCGGAGAAGTGGAAAAAACAACAAGCAATAACAGGATACTCTACAGCAGTGATATGATGGAAAAAATGGCTTCTTCCAATGCGGGAGCGGCAGTGGTACTGACTCCGGAGGAAACGGATGCCGTCAAGGACATGTCAGGACTTAAAACAAAAGAGGAACTTGATACTAAAGTACGGGCCATAGCACAGTTCAAACTTGACAGCGGCTTCACCCTGGCAAGTGCCGAACTCAGGAAGGATTGGAGAAACAGTGATTCCTTCATCTGGTATTTGCGCTATACCAAGGTTGTCAACAAGGAGACAAACCAAATAAGGGAAGTATCGGTGTCATTGGATGCCAGGAGCGGCGATATGATTAATTTCTGGACATATTACGATTCTCCTGCAGGTACCAAACCTCAAAAGACAAAGGATGAGGCAAAAAAAATCAGTGACGATATTTTACAGAGCTTGATACCGGGTTATTATTCTCAAGTAAAATATGACGATACCTATTATGCTTATGATGAAACACAGAACCAGCAGTTTACCTTCAGATATGTCAGGGTTCAGGATGGTCTGGAGTGTCCCGACGACTACCTTACAATAACCTATGACAATCTCAGTGGAAATGTTACAAGTGTCAACTCCAATTGGACCAAGAATGTGAAATTCGATGATCCTAAAAAGGCAATTGCAATTGAGAAGGCATATGACATACTCTTTGATAATGCAAAATTGGGGTACGGTATTCAATATGTCAGTGATTACAGCAATACTTCCCTGAAAGATATAATACCGGTAAAGCAGGATTCTGACAAAGCCGTACTGGGATATTTCATAAGCAGCAGCAAACCATGCATTATCAATGCCGAAACAGGTGATATCCTCAATTATTCGGGAGTTGTATACAATGAGAATAATGTTTCGGATTATACCGACATAAAAGGTCTATATGCTGAAAACCAGGTAAAGATACTCACTCAGCTGTCAATCAGATATCAGGAAAATGAACTGAAAGCAAATGACCAGCTGCTTCAGAAAGATTATTTCATTTTATTATGCAAGCTCAATGACCTTTATTTTATTGATTCAAATGCAGATAAGGAAACGGCTGTTGACAGAATGTATACCAATCTTATAAATTCGGGGATCATTACAAAGACTGAAAAAGCTCCTAATTCCTCTTTAACCAGGGAGGAAGCGGCTAAATTCTTTGTAAAATTCCTTAAATTGGGCCAGGTGGCTGAATTGAAGGGGATATACAAATCTGATTTCAAGGATGCCGGCAAAATTAGCCCCGACCTTCTTGGATATGTATGTATAGCATCGGGATTAAAAGCAATGAACGGTGACAACGGTAACTTTAATCCACAGAATAAAATGACCAGATTGGAAGGACTGCTTTCAATATACAGTTACTTAAGCAATAAATAAACAAAGAAATATAGCTAAACAATAAATAAGAAATAAGTAAAAATAATGAGTAAGTGATAATGAGCAGGCACAAAAAAAGCAGGGGAACGGCGGGTAAGCTGCCGTTCCTGAAACATTAAAAAAAAGAGGGGACTGACCGGGGTCAGTCCCTTAAATAATAGGGATTTATCAAAAAATAGATATAAGCTAATTTAAATGTATTAATAAACACGGTTATTGTATAATTATACGATATTATAACAAATATTTCAATAAGAAATTTTAATAATTTATCATAATAAATTGCTAAATTATTAAAACCTGACAATTATTTTTTTGTACAATTTTATTTTATCCATTTTCAACTTTTTTCGGCAAGCTAATTATATATATGCCGATTATTGGTTTTTTATATTTGACTATTTATTGTCGGAAAGGTTAAAATTAAATAGACAAAATATTTTCGGAGGTAATTACTGATGCTTACACATGTAGTATTTTTCAAGCTGAAGGATAAAAGCAAGGGAACACTTGAAAAAGTGAAAAATGATCTTCTTGCGCTGAAGGAACAAATTCCATTGATCAGGTCAATAGAGGTCGGTATAGATATTCTACAGACTGAAAGATCTTTTGATGTTGTACTTTATTCAAAATTTGATTCTTTAGAGGATATGAAGGCCTATCAGGTACATCCTGCACATGTTAAATTTGGGGAGTACATTGAAACTGTAAAAGATATCATTTATTCCGTGGATTTTGAAAGCTGATTTTAGCTGCTGCTGCTGATTGGCATTGGGTAAAATAATAAAAAAGTCAATTACTATCGGCTGAAAGCTTAATCCGCCTGGAAGGCGAAGGCTTTAAACCGTAATTGACTTTGGTAAAATTGACTAAAGATGAGACTTTGGAGATTAGGATTATGAGAAAAGTATGCTCTGTATTATTTGTATTAACTTTTATGGTGACAGTTTTTACAGGATGTTCAAACAATAATTTGTACACAAATAAAACAACTGTTGAAAATTCTGTCAGTACACAAACACAGGCACCGGAACAGGCCGGGCAATCGGAACAAACGCAGTCCTCCGACAGCAGTCCTGCTGCCGAAACTGGCAATTCCCAGACTGCACCTGCGACGGATACAAAAGGAATAGATGTTATTGATTACACCAAGGTAAAGCCAAATGAAAGCGGACAGATTATGGTTGTAATGTTCCATAATTTTGTAGAGTCCTATCCCAAGGGGAATAATGAATACACGACAACTTTTGATGAATTTGAGAAATTGCTGCCGGAATTGTATGAGAAGAAGTATAGATTGATCAGTCTTACGGATATGCTCAATAACAACATAAATGTGCCCGCCGGCTGTATACCCATTGTGTTTACCTTTGACGACGGTACTTCCGGACAGTTCAATATGATTGAGAAAGACGGAAAGCTGGCAGTTAATCCAAGATCAGCCGTAGGGATCATGGAGGAGTTCTATAAAAAACACCCAGATTTCGGGTTGCAGGGAACCTTTTACGTTAACCTGGGAGTAAAGACCTTCCAGGGTTCGGGTAATATGACCGACAGGATGAATTATCTGATTGAAAAGGGCTTTGAGATTGGAAATCATACAAAAACACACGTGTCGCTGCCTCAGGTCAAAACTGTTCAGAAAATGCTTGAAGAGGTGGGCGGAAATCAGGTGTTGATGAATGAAATCGTACCAGGATATTCTTTTAATTCATTTTCACTGCCTTTCGGAAATGCCTCAAAAGATCTGAAGGAATATGTGATAAAAGGGAATTATCAGGGTGTTGATTACAAGCATTCAGCTGTTGTGCTGGTTGGTGCAAATCCGGCGCCGTCACCGGTATCACCGAAATTTGATCCGTTGGCGCTGCCAAGGGTCAGGTCAACCGGTCAAAAGAAAGTGGAATGCGACCTGGCCTGGTGGCTTGATACTCTGGGCAAGGGAAGTTCACAATATGTCAGCGATGGAAATCCTGAAACCGTCACAGTACCTAAAGACAAGCAAAAAAATGTGGATATGTCCAGGCTGAATGGAAAGCAATTAGTCACATATTAGGAGCTAGCTCCAAAGTACCCCGAGGAGGCAGAAAAACTGCCGGCACGGGGTATTTTTTATTGTCCGGGAAAGTATGTTTTTTTGCGCGTGCCGCCTTTGTTCCATAGCGGCAGATATTCTGAAATAAGTTGTGTTTTCTTTCCAAAATGCAGGTATATTTGCATGCAGGAATGTTTACAATAAGCAAGGGAATATTATATAATTAATGTAAATTACTGGGTGTAACATTTGTACAGTTTGTATTAATAATTTTAAAGGGAGAGGGAAACAGAATATGAGTCAAAGACAAATAAATAAGATGCAAACCGATACTGATGTCAAACGGAAGGCTATTAAACAGGTAGTTGCCCATATAAGAAAAAAAATCACTTCCGAATACGTGGGCAGTGAACATTTAAAAGAGTGGCTTACTGAGATAGAAAGTATAATTGCCAAGGAAGAATTCGATATCAAAGATTATATCCATGCCAGGAAGAGCCTGAATGACATAATTGAGAGGACTCTTGATGAGGAAATGCGTTTTAAGCTGAGAGACTCATGGTTCAGTCTGGGGAAGGCTTTGGAGAAAAAGGCAAAAATAAATTAATACTGGGTTTGGAGGGCAGTATATGCTGATTAAACAAAAGAAAAAAAATGAAGAGAATAATGATTTGCTGGAAAGAATCAAAAGTGAAATACAGTCTCAGCTGGGTAACAGAGGAGTGGCTGTATCAGGTATAAATATGCAGATTAATCCAAACAACATATCTCTCAGTATTTATATAAGCGGATCTAGAAGATTGGCATAAAAGTTAAAAAAAATCCCCTGATCACTGAAAAAGACCAGGGGATTTTTTTTATTTGAAGGAGTTTATATAATCTCTAGCCTTTTGAATAGCCATAAGAACAGTTTCGGCTGCCGGGCCCCCCGGCAGGTTTCTGCCCGAGACACACTTTTCAAGGCTTATCTCAGTATAGACATCCTCTTGAATTTTATCTGAAAAACTCCTGAATTCCTCCAGGCTCATTTCATCAATAGCCTTGTTTTTTTCAATACAATAGAGCACCATCTTGCCGATTATTTCATGGGCGCTTCTGAAGGGTATACCTTTTTTAACCAGATAGTCTGCAATGTCTGTGGCATTGGTAAAACCTCCCTGGGCGGCCTTATACATGTTTGCTTTGCGGAGTTTCATGGTAGCCAGCATGTTGGAGAAAACAGGGAGGCACATTTTTACCGTATCAACTGCGTCAAAGATTGCTTCCTTATCTTCCTGCATATCCTTGTTATAAGCCAGCGGAAGAGACTTCATGACCGTAAGTAAGGTCATAAGGCTGCCATAAACCCGTCCGGTCTTTCCACGGGCCAGCTCTGCCACATCGGGATTCTTTTTCTGCGGCATGATACTGCTGCCGGTACTGTAAGCGTCGTCAAGCTCGATAAAGCCAAATTCGTGGGAGGACCACAGAATGATTTCCTCGGAGAGTCTGCTTACGTGCATCATAAGGATGGAAAGGCAGGAGGCAAGCTCTATGACAAAATCCCTGTCGCTTACCCCGTCAAGACTGTTCCGGGTTATGTCGTTAAAGCCCAGCTCCTCGGCTACCATGTATCTGTCCAGCGGATATGTGGTGCCGGCCAATGCACCTGAACCCAAAGGGAGTATGTTCATCCTGGAGCAGCAGTCGCCCAAACGCATAAAATCGCGCTTGAACATTTCAAAGTATGCCATCGTATGATGGGCGAAGGTTATGGGCTGGGCTCTCTGCAAGTGTGTATAGCCGGGTAATATGGTAGCTGTATTTGCTTCCGATATATTTAAAATAGTGTTCTCAAGAGAAAGAAGCATTTCACTTATGACTTTGATCTCATCCCTTAAATACATCCTGATATCAAGTGCAACCTGATCGTTTCGGCTCCTTCCGGTATGCAGCTTCTTTCCCGTGTCGCCGATTCTGGAGATGAGGATTTTCTCAACATTCATATGAATATCTTCAGCATCCACTTCGAATTCTATCTTTCCGGCTTCAATGTCATCGAGAATATCCTTCAGGGTATTTTGTATAAGGGTGCTTTCCTCCATGGAAATGATGCCGCATTTGCCGAGCATGTTGGAATGGGCTATGCTTCCCAGTATGTCCTGCCTGTACATTCTGCAGTCAAATCTTATGGAGGAATTGAAATCATCCACCAGTTTATCAGTTCCTTTTTCAAATCTTCCGCCCCAAAGTTTCATAAAAACACCTCAATTTATAATTAATATATATGATCGATCAATGTATTATCTGATAAGGGGACAGTCCGCTCCGGATTGTCCCCTTAAATGAGAAAGTATTATTAATTGCCGGGCAATTATTTATTTTCCTTGTTTTGCAGCATTTGAGCCCTGACCTTGATAGGAAGGCCAAACAAATTGATAAAGCCTTCGGCATCCTTCTGGTTGTAAACTTCGTCCTTGCTGAAAGTAGCTATTGCTTCATTGTACAGGGAATACTCCGATTTGGCACCTGCAGGCATGCAGTTTCCTTTATAGAGCTTCATTCTTACAGTACCGGTCACAGTTTCCTGTGTCTTGTCTACGAAAGCCGACAGGGATTCGCGGAGAGGAGTGTACCACTGTCCGAAGTAAACCAGCTCGGCAAATCTTTGAGCAACTATATCCTTATAATGCAGGGTATCCCTGTCAAGACAGAGCAGTTCCAATTCCCTGTGGGCAGCATAGAGAACGGTTCCGCCGGGAGTTTCATACACTCCTCTGGATTTCATTCCAACAAGCCTGTTCTCCACCATGTCTATTATTCCTACGCCGTTGGCACCGGCGACCTTGTTCAGAACATCCATCAATTGTACGGGGCTGTATTCCACACCGTTAACTTTTTTAGGAATCCCCTTTTCAAAGTAAATTTCAACATATGTGGGAGCATCGGGAGCTTTTTCAGGAGAAACCATAAGCTTGAGCAGCTTGTCATACTGCGGTTCATTCCAGGGATCCTCAAGATCGGAGCCCTCATGGCTCAAGTGCCACAGGTTCCTGTCCATGCTGTAGTTATCCTTTTTGGTAACAGGAATGGGAATATTTCTTGCTTCGGCATAGTCTATTGCATCTTCTCTTGATTTGATATCCCAGATTCTCCAGGGGGCTATTATTTTAAGGTGAGGAGCCAGGGCCTTGACAGTCAGTTCAAATCGCACCTGGTCGTTGCCCTTGCCGGTAGCACCGTGACAGATGGCGGTACAGCCTTCCTTTAAGGCTATTTCAACCATCCTTTTTGCAATGATGGGCCTTGCAAAGGAAGTACCCAGCAGATATTTTCCCTCATAAACGGCGTTTGCCTTTAATGTCGGGTAAATAAAGTCAGTTATGAATTCTTCCTGTAAATTCTCTATGTAAAGCTTGGAGGCTCCGGTTTTTATAGCTTTTTCATGTAACGGCTCCAGCTCTTCTCCCTGTCCCACATCTCCTGCCATTGCTATAACTTCATATCCATAGTTTTCTTTCAGCCACGGAATTATTATTGAAGTATCAAGTCCACCGGAGTATGCCAGTAAAACTTTTTCCTTTTGAGTACTCATTAACCCCATCCTTTCCGCTGCCATGCAGCAATACAAAATAAAATAAAAAGCGTACAAAACTCTAATATGGAAATAAAAAAAACAAGCTTTGAAAATTATGCTAAAATATATTATGAATGCCCCCTGCTGAGATAGTATTTCTCCGCCGAGGGTAGCAGCTCGATAGATGTATTATATAACATTATGCATAAATATGCAATATGTTATATAATTATACATAATAAAATTTGATATTGAGAACGTGGAGGGTAACATGATTATTATGGGCATTGACCCCGGGTTTGCAATTACAGGCTTTGGTGTTGTAAAATATGAAGGGAACAAATTTTCGGTTTTGGATTACGGTGCTGTTACTACCGAGGCCTCAATGAAGCTGTCCCAGAGACTTCTGGTGCTTAACAACAGGCTTGAGGAACTGATTGAAAAGTACAGTCCGGATGCAATTTCGATAGAAGAATTATTTTTTAATAAAAACATAAAGACAGCACTTACAGTGGGACATGGCAGGGGTGTGGCAGTACTGGCAGCCGCAAAGTCAGGAGTGGATATATTTGAATATACTCCGCTGCAGGTCAAGCAGTCGGTGGTTGGCTACGGAAGGGCGGAAAAGGCTCAGATACAGCAGATGGTAAAGGCCATATTGAATTTGCCGGCTATTCCAAAACCCGACGATGTGGCTGATGCGCTGGCAGTGGCCATATGCCACGGCAACTCGCACAGAATGGGTGCGATACTTGGGAACAAGGCCTACTAAAAGAAACGTACATAGCGGAGGTTAAAATGTTTGCATACATAAAAGGAACTCTTGAAGCAAAAAGCAATGACAGCATCATAGTGGAAGCGGGCGGCATCGGCTACAGGATTTTTACAGCTCTTTCGACAATAAATGGTGTCGGACAGTTTGGCTCCCAGGTTAAAATATACACACATTATTATGTCAGGGAGGATATTGCCGCCCTGTATGGCTTTCATACAATGGAGGAACTGGGGTTGTTCGACATGCTCATATCTGTTTCTGGAGTTGGCCCTAAGGCAGCAATATCCATGATTTCAACGCTTTCGCCATCAAGGTTTGCACTGGCGGTTGTTTCGCAGGATACCAAAACTCTGTCCAAAGCCCCCGGCATTGGTCCTAAAATGGCTCAGCGTATTATTCTTGAGCTGAAGGACAAGATATCCAAGGAGCAGCTCACTGCGGGCAGCATGTCCGAGGACATTCCAGCTTTTGAGAACGGCAGTCCGACGCCGGCAGCCGAAGCAGTCAGTGGCCTTATGGTTTTGGGCTACAGCTCCTTTGAGGCTTCGGGGGCCGTCAGCAAGGCATATCAGGAAGGAATGGGCGTAGAGGAATTGATAATGAAGGCTTTAAAGTCATTGTCCAAATAGTCTGAAGGTAAAAAGAGAGTGCTATTTCATTACAATTTATGGCCGCAAATGTGGCTCATGGAGGTTAATATGTCCGAGGAAAGATTAATTGACAGGGAATCGCGGGTTGATGATTTTGATGAAGTCAGTTTACGCCCCAAAAAACTGGATGAATATATAGGCCAGTCCAAGGCCAAAAATAATCTGAACGTGTTTATTGAAGCAGCAAAACAAAGAAAGGAAGCACTGGACCACGTTTTGCTGTATGGCCCGCCTGGTTTGGGGAAAACCACCCTCGCCGGCATTATCTCGGCCGAGATGGGGGTCAATCTCAGAATTACTTCGGGTCCGGCCATTGAAAAAGCAGGTGACCTTGCAGCCATACTGACGAATCTCGGCACCCATGATGTTCTGTTTATTGATGAAATCCACCGTCTGAACAGGAGTGTGGAAGAGATATTGTATCCTGCAATGGAGGACTACGCTTTGGATATAATCATAGGAAAAGGACCAAGTGCCCGTTCCATTAGACTTGATCTTCCCAGGTTCACTCTCATCGGTGCAACCACCAGGGCAGGGCTGCTGACTGCTCCCCTGCGCGACAGGTTTGGTGTAATCAATAAACTTGAAATGTATACGGCTGACGAATTAAAGCAGATAGTAAAGCGGTCGGCCGGAATTCTGAACATAGAGCTGAAGGAGGACGGCGCTTATGAAATTGCCAGAAGATCCCGCGGCACGCCGAGAATTGCAAACAGGCTTCTGAAAAGGGTTCGTGACTTTGCACAGGTCATGGGCGGAGGCGTTATAGATCTGAAGGTGGCAAAACATGCTCTGGATGCCCTTGAGGTGGATGAGATAGGACTTGACGGGGTGGACAGGAACATGCTGCTGAGCATTATAAACAAATTCAGCGGCGGGCCCGTAGGGCTGGATACATTGGCAGCTTCCATCGGTGAAGACCCCGGTACTATTGAGGATGTCTACGAGCCTTATTTAATACAGCTGGGTTTTATAAACAAGACTCCAAGGGGAAGAATGGCTACAAAGAATGCTTACGGTCATTTCGGACTGGAATTTGAGGATTAGCAGCTGTGACAATTAAATGCATAATTTATATATTGCCGGCGGTTAAATTCCCCTGAGACAACAGCGCTGTCGTTATTTGAAATAAAGAGGAGAAATATTTTATGGAGAAGGATATGAAATTACTTTTACACATATGCTGCGGACCTTGTTCAACCTATCCTGTACAGGAACTGTTAAAAGAGGGTTTTGAAATTCAGGGCCTTTTTTACAATCCCAATATACATCCCATTGAGGAACATAAGAGAAGAAAAGAAAACGTTGAAAAAATGAGCTCCATTACCAATATTCCTGTTGTATATAATGATGACTTCAGACAGTCTGAATGGGAAAACCTTGAGGACAAAGGTGCGGCCAGATGCACCGGGTGCTACAGCCTGAGAATGGAAGAGGCTGCCCGGTATGCCTCGGAAAATGGTTTTGAGGCCTATACAACAACTCTTCTTGTCAGTCCCTATCAAAAGCATGAGCTGATAAAAGAGCTTGGAGAGTTTTATGCCGAAAAATACCGAGTTGCTTTTGCATACCGCGATTTCAGACCGGGTTTCAGGCAGGGGCAGCAAATGGCAAAAGAAATGGGGCTGTACAGGCAAAAATATTGCGGATGCATATTGTCGTTAAATGGCTAAGACTGGCAGTTTTTTTACAATTTAATTACAATTCTTTTAAAACTCCAGAAATATGTATATCACTCTGTCAACTAATAGTATAATTGATGTAGCAACAGAATTTTAAATAAAATTTGACAGAAAAGTTTGACGGGGTGACAAATGATAAAAAGAGTGGGAATGAAGAAATTTATTACGGGTATTATTTTATTCTGCATAATACTCATATCGCAAAATGTGGTTTTTGCGGCACAGCAATTAACACTGAACTATGACAACAAGTCAGTCAAGTATTCAGGAGTCTCATACAAGATAACCATCAATGACAAGGAAATAAAAACTGATTTTCCTGGAATAGTTTTCAACAAGGTAACAATGTTTCCATTAAGGCCTGTATTCGAAAGCCTGGGAGGAACTGTAATCTGGAACAGTAAAACTCAAATAATGGATATTACATATAAAGGTGAAAAATATCAGTTCGAGAATAACAGTTCAAATGCAAAAATCAACGGTAAGATCATAAAAATGACTTCGCCTGCAAAGAAGATAAACGACAGGCTTATCGTTCCTGTTGATTTTCTGAAAAATGTCAAAGGTCTTATAGCTTCAACAGATACCAAAGCCAATGTAATAAAGATTTCAACCAATTACACCGGTTCTGTAAAGGAAATAAGCAGTGCCGATTCGGGGGAGAAGACCATTGTTACATTAAGAATGGACAATCATAAGGGGTATAAATATTACCGTCTCACAAATCCAGACCGTATAGCTGTTGAATTTAACAATATAAAATCAGATCAGAAAACAATAGAGACTGCTTCAGCTCACATCAGCGGCATAAGCGTTGAGGCTATCTCAGATAATTCAACCAGGGTAATAATAAACCTTAATGAAATGGCTAATTTCTCGCTGGCAGATTTACAGGATGGCTGCAAAATAACAATAGAAAAACCGATTAATACAAATCTTTCCTACGAGAACAGTTATGACAGGGTATATTTTTCATTGAAGAATATAAGGCTGGCAGATATTAAAGAGGAAAACAACAGGAGTTATATTGCAGAGAGGTACAAGCACGAATATGATGCTGAGAACTTTAAATACACCATTACAATCGATGCTGCCTCCTCCCTGAGTTTAAAGGATGAAGTCTACAATATTGATGACTCGCTGGTAAGTACCGTTGAAATATACAGGGATAAGGAAACCCAGGACACAAAGATAACCATTAATGCCAAACAGGAGTTTGTTTACCTCACGTCCTACAATGACAAGCGCATGCAAAGTGAAATTAATTTGTTGACTCCTGCAAAAGAGGGGGAAGCCCTGGTAGTAATTGATGCCGGACACGGTGGCGAGGACCCGGGGGCCAATAACGGGAAGATATTGGAGAAGGACCTTAATCTGGCAATTGCTCTGAAACTGGAAGCACTTTTAAAGAAAAACAATGTCAAAACATTTATGTTAAGGCAGGATGACACTTTTGTGGGATTATACGACAGGCCTTACATAGCAAATGCCTTGAATGCAACTTTATTTGTAAGCATACATAACAATGCCATAGACAGTGCAAAGACCAGCGGTACCGAAACTTTGTACTATCCTGAAGCAAAAGGTGATCCGGCTTTTACAGGTGAAAAATTTGCAAAGATGGTACAGGATGCTTTGATTGAAAAGCTCAAGTCTGTAAACAGAAAGACTGTGCAGAGGCCCGGACTTGTCGTGCTGAAGTATACCAAAATGCCGGCTATACTGGCCGAAATAGGTTTTTTAACCAATGCTGCCGAAGTGAAAAATCTCACAAACCCAGAGTTTCAGCAAAAAGCGGCTGAGGCACTAAACGATAGTATACTCAAAGCTCTGGATATAATAGCAAGTGAAAAAAAAACCGAAGATAAATTGGAAAATGAAAGCAATAATGAGCCCGATCCCGATGCAGAAGCAGCTCAAGATATTGCTGACGAACAAGCTGCAGAGTAGTATTGACAACATAAATCAAAACCGTTTTTGAACGGCTGAAAGGTGCAGCAATAAAGAGTTTTCGGGAAATAATAAAAAATCATAATATAGTCTATAATTATTTTATGGAAAATTTTTCTAAAATAAGGAGGACTATTTTTTATGAAAAGAATTTTGAGTATGGTTTTAATCGTTATGCTTATAACAACGGGCTGCTCTTTTATAGGGCAGAAGGATAAAGGTGATGACGAGCCAATTATACCTGTGGCAATCGATTCGGCCGGTAACCAGGATACACAGGCCAATGCAGCGGCAGCTTCCGTTCCCGGAAACAGCAGTAATGAGGAGACGGCAGCTAATCCTACGGCATCCAGTTCGGCCTCAAGTGAAAATTCCGGGGATTTATTGGGCAGCGGTGTTTTGATTGATAACGGTACAGGTAAAGGTGTTTCATCCAATTCAAGCGATAAAAACAACATACTGTTGACCTTGTACTACCGGGATAAGGACGGCCTGCTGATACCTGTCACAAGAAATGTTCTAAAACAGGAAGGCCTTGCAAAGGCTGCCGTCAGCGGATTGGTCAATGAACCGGTAACCAGGGAGCAGCTGGATTATTACGGACTTTATCCCGTACTTCCCCAGGGGACAAAAATAAAGGGCATGACTATAAAGAATGGAAGCGCAGTTATAGATTTTTCAAAGGAATTTATGGAATTTGCGACCAAAGAGGATGAAAAGCTTGGTATTACTTCGGTGGTGTATACTCTTACCTGCTTTAAGACAATTTCCGATGTGAGCATAAGGGTTGACGGCAGAACAATAAATACACTGAACAACGGTACCGATATATCGGGAATTAAAAACAGGGACAACACTTTTATAAATTCCGGGGAAACAGAGGTACAAGCCGGCTATGTCAAGTGTGACCTGTATTATATGACAACGGGCAATGAGAAGTACAATTATATGGTGCCTGTTTCAACACTGGTCCAAAAAACGGATGACAGTCAGTTGCCGGCTGTAATATTTACCGAACTCACAAAAAAAACCGATGGAGAAAAATACTATACGACTTTACCGGAAGGGACAAAGCTGCTTTCATGCAATATGCAGGATAATTTAGCTGTTCTTGATTTCTCCTCTCAGCTTACCAATTATGGAGGAAATGAAAAAGAGAACGGGCTGTTAAATCAGATTTACTATACCCTGAATCAGCTCAGGGGCATCGCAAAGGCCAAGATACTTGTCGACGGAAAAGAAACCACCCTGCCCGAAGGATCGGAGATAGCATTTGCAAAAACTCTTCCGACCACCTTTAACGCTGTGATGGATAATTGATACATGTTTTAGTTACAATATACAAAACAGATAACTTTTTTACTGTTTATTTATCTAAATAGGCCGATGATTTTTGAAGAATTTTAAGATATTATTTATACAGCATTTTAATGGAGGAATTATGTTGAGGCAGGACGGAAGAATACATTCAGAGCTAAGACCGGTAAAAATTACAAGAAATTATATAAAACATGCAGAAGGTTCGGTACTTATTGAAGTAGGAGATACAAAAGTTATATGTACCGCATCCGTTGAAGAGAGGACACCTCCTTTTAAAAAGGATTCGGGAGAAGGATGGGTTACCGCCGAATATTCAATGCTTCCAAGAGCAACCGGCGTACGGAACCCCAGGGATATTTCAAAGCTGAAGCTTAATGGAAGAGCTCAGGAGATTCAAAGACTGATTGGCCGTTCATTAAGAACCATAGTAGATTTGAAACTTTTAGGTGAAAGGACCATAACCATAGACTGTGATGTCATTCAAGCCGACGGAGGTACCAGAACTGCTTCCATTACAGGAGGATATGTGGCCTTGGTGGATGCGTGCCGGAAGCTGAAGGAAAACGGTTTGATTTCAAAAATGCCCGTAACCGGCTATGTAGCTGCTACCAGCGTAGGCGTGGTAAATGAACAGGAATTGCTTGATTTGTGCTATGTGGAAGATAGTGCGGCAGAGGTTGATATGAATGTCATCATGTCAGACAAAGGTGAATTTATTGAAATTCAGGCAACAGGAGAAAAAAACAGTTTCAGCAAAAAACAGCTGGATATTCTGCTCATAATTGCACAAAAAGGAATAGAGCAGTTGATACAGATTCAGAAGGAAGTACTTGGGCAGAATTGAATGTCCATGGCTGCTGTTGGTATAGAAGAATGAAAGAGATATAGAAAAAAGAAATGAGTAGTCGGATACTTCAGGGGAGTAAATGATGGAGAAATTGGTTGTAGCAACAAAAAATAAAGGTAAAATTGCAGAGATCAAAAAAGTATTGCAGACAATGCCTTTTGAAGTATTATCCATGGGTGATATCGGTATAACTGTAGACATAGTAGAAGATGGAAAGACCTTTGAAGAGAATTCTCTTAAGAAGGCTGTGGAAATATGCAGCATATGTAAAACAATTGTAATAGCTGACGACTCAGGGATCGAGGTTGATTATCTGGACGGTGCCCCGGGAATTTATTCCGCAAGGTTTGGCGGTCCGGAAGCTACCGATGGGGACAGGAATGAAAAGCTGTTGCATATGCTCAAGGAGGTACCATTTGAGAAAAGGACCGCCAGGTTTGTATGTGCAATAGCTGTGGCCTTTCCTGATGGAAGGTCTTTTGTGGTAAGAGATAACTGTGAGGGGTTTGTAGATTTCAAGTGCAAGGGTGACAATGGTTTTGGATATGATCCGCTTTTTTATGTCCGGGAATATGATAAAACGATGGCTGAGCTAAGTATGGATATTAAGAATAAAATAAGCCACCGCGCCAAGGCTCTGGAAAAGATGGCAGATAAGATCAAGGATTATTTGTAGCATATTCGAAGTTAAATTATATGAAGTTAAATTATATTTGGTTATTTATATATTTATATTTAATTTAAAGTTGATTAAGAGTTGATTAAGAATTTATTTGAAGATATTTTAATGTTATTTTGACTCTATGGGGGAAGGACATAATGAAAGTGCTTGTAATGAGTGATACTCACGGTTACATATTCAATGCAAAGGAGGCTCTGGACAGACATCCCGAGGTTGAGATGGTCTTGCATCTCGGAGATTATTGCAGAGATGCATCACAATTGAGCCAATTGTATCCCGATAAAAAGTTTGAGTATGTATACGGTAACTGTGATATTGGAGTAGGAACCATCAGTGCCGATAAGACAATTGAAATTGACGGTGTTACCATATTTATGACCCACGGGCATAAATACAGCGTAAAGTGGGATTATAACCGTATATTATCAAAGGCGAAAGCTGAAAATGCTTCGGTTATCCTTTTCGGTCATACACATGTGGCTGTTATTGACAATGTTGATAACAAGCTTGTAATAAATCCGGGAAGCATGAGTGAATCCAGGAGCAGCAAATCCGAATCCTATGTGATTATGGAGGTTGCCGGGGGAAAGGTTAATGCGGATATTTATTACGTTTAAGGTTATCCAAAGGTTTGTGGAAGGCTTGAGCATGCCTAAAAATGCGTTGAAAAAAGCGATTTAGGAGCCGTTTAATAATAGGTTGAGAAATACTTAAATTTAGTAAAAAATATAGTTTTATCTGTTGACAAACTAAAAAGTACCCTGTATAATATCAAGAGTCGGCTGGCGATAAACACTCTCAAATGCTGATGTACCAGGGTTAATGCGGGTGTAGTTCAATGGTAGAACATCAGCCTTCCAAGCTGATTGCGTGGGTCCGATTCCCATCACCCGCTCCAATCAAAATTTAATATGTGCCCATAGCTCAGCTGGATAGAGCAACGGCCTTCTAAGCCGTAGGTCTTGGGTTCGAATCCCCATGGGCACGCCAAAAAAAACACTTGCAGATATGCAAGTGTTTTTTGCATGTAAAAATAATCGGGATTCGAACCCGGGAGGGCTCGGAGCGTTAAGAAAAAGTGCTAAATGCACTTTTTTAGCTTCGAGTAGGAGCCCGGCACCGTAAGCGCAGCGAGCGGTGGGCGACGTCGTTAGCATGCGAAGCAGGCGGGAATCCCCATGGGCACGCCATTTGGCGCTTGTGTTTTCTGCGGAAAACACAAGCGTTTTTGCGTTGCAAAAACGCGACGCCTTACGGGTGGGACCAGTCTCCCCATAGGCCCCTCTGGGCCTCCCGGCGGGGATTTATATAATAGATGGATTCGAACCTGAGAGAGTATGGAGTGTTAATTTTATGCTCAAACTCTTTATTTATAATTGACATAATATTTTCTTTTTATTTAATTTCTATGAAAAGCAAAGATCACATTCATGGGGTAGCATCAGTAGAGGTATAATGTGTGACAAAAAGATAAATATTATTGGTATAGAAATATTCATTACTACCATCAATGAATTCAAAATCTGCCTGATAAAAGAATTTTAGTGGCTTAAAAACGAGCGATTGCTATTGGCCAGATGAAGCTCTAACGAATAACTATTTAGGAGGGAGATGTATAATATGGAGCGTTATAGGGGTGGTGACGGCGATTCTGGCATTATTGCGTATGAATCTGGGAATGATTATATAAGAGTTCAGTTTTCCACAGGGACAATATATCGCTATACCTATAAAAGTGCTGGTTCATATAATATAGAGCGCATGAAAGTTCTTGCACAAAGCGGCGGAGGGCTTAATACATATATAAATACAAATATCAGGAAAATGTATGAAAGAAGAGAACGATGATTATTCTAATATTTTCTTTCGTCTCGATTTTCTTTCCCAATGTTGTACTGCGGCGAACGATGTTCTATACTAAAAATGGTTCAAGGATTTGAACCATTTAACCGGAAGGGGTATACTATGGATTTTGATAAGCAGATAGATTTTATTAAAGCTGATTTTAAAAAAAGTCGCCGACTGCTTCTTGCCATCGGGGATGAGACCAGGCAGTCCATTATCATTACGCTAATGAGCGCCGGATGTGATGGAATGCGGGTAGGTGAAATTACAGCAAAGACACACCTTTCACGCCCGGCAGTGTCCCATCATTTGAAGATCTTGTTGGAGGCAGGATTGGTAGATGTATGGCATGAGGGCACCATGAATTTTTATACTGGTAACTTTGGAAAGGAATTTCAGCATCTGTGCAATTTAGTGTATCACATCGAGGAGTTTCGCACAGCGGTGACCGAAACCTTTGGCAGTGACACCTGTTACAGCGTTAAATAAGGAGCGTATAATCATGACAATCTTCTATTTTACATCCACAGGCAACTGCCTTGCAGTGGCTAAGAAAATCGGCGGTAATCTTGTTTCTATTCCACAGGTTATTGATTTACCCGATCTGCATTTCAAAGATAATGTCATTGGCCTGATTTTCCCTGTTTATGGCTTCGGAATGCCCAAAATGGTCCGTAAATTCCTAGAAAGAGCCACATGGGAGGCCGACTATTCCTTTGCCATCGGTACCTATGGAAATCTGCCCGGTGCGGCCATGGTGGATGTGCAAAAATTTGCAAAGAAATATGGACAGCATTTCGATTATGCCGAAAGCCTGCTGATGGTGGACAATTATCTGCCTGGCTTTGATATGAATGACCAAATAGCCAAGCTGCCGGAAAAGCATATTGATGAGAACCTTTCCCGGATCATTGCAGATATTCAAAACTGCAGAAGGCTTGATGCTGCGGCAGGACCTGTCTGGAAAGCCCTTACCGCAGTGGTAAAAAGCGGTGAGAATCTTTTTATGAACGGCAAACAGGGGCAGCGTTACATGATAAGTCAAAATTGTACCCAATGCGGTATCTGTGCTAAAATCTGCCCTGCCGGAAACATTACCGTTACTGATACAGTGATGTTCAAAAGTCAATGTGAGGGGTGCCTTGGATGCGTCCACATATGCCCCCAAAATGCGATACATATGAAAAACGAAAAGAGCATCTCACGGTGGCGCAACCCCGATGTTTCACTGAATGAAATTATCACTGCAAACAACAGGCAGAAAGGAAACACAAAATGAACAAAACAATTGCAGTCACCGGTGGCACAGGCTACATTGCCGGATTTGTCATCGCCGAATTTTTAAATCACGGCTATATGGTACGTGCAAGCGTGCGCAGCCTAACAAAAGTTGAAGCTTTAAAAAAAGACCTGTCCACTTTTGTGAATGAAGAAGCCCTGCTGCGCCTTTCGGCGTTTGAGGCTGATTTAACTTCACCAGAGGGCTGGGCAGATGGTTTTTCCGGTGCAGACGGCATTATTCACGTTGCTTCTCCTTTGGGACACGGTACAGAGTCAGCAGAAGAATTGCGGCGTATTGCTGAGGGCGGTACGCTGAATGTCCTGCAAGGCGCGTTGGACGCCGGAGTAAGGCGGGTTGTCATGACGTCCTCCCAAGCGGCTTCTACCCCAAAAATATCCGCAGGTAAGGTTGTGCTGGATGAAAAATTCTGGAGTGATGACAATAATCCTGAACTTGACCCATACCGCTTATCAAAAATTGCCGCTGAAAAGGCGGCGTGGACTTTTTCCGGAAAACATGGGCTTGATTTGAGTACAATTCTGCCCGGAGCGGTTTTCGGGCAGGTTATGAGTGCCGGAAATATCAGCTCCAACGATATTCTGCTCAGGCTGATAAATGGTGGGCTGCCCCGTGCCCTGAATATTCCCCTTGAGGTGAGCAATGTACGGGATTTGGCACAACTCCACCGACTGGCATTTGAAAACGACAATGCCATTGGGGAGCGCTTTCTTGCCGCCAGCCAAACAATCCGCATGCCGGAAGTGACGCGGATTTACCGTGAACAATATCCGGATTCAAAAACGCCAATAAATACGTTTCCCAACTGGATGGTGCGCTTTCTGGCGATTTTTATTCCGGCTCTGCGTTCAATGGTGCCCATGTTGGGCCGTGAGTATTCACACACTACGGAAAAAGCCGAGCGGCTTCTGGGATGGATCCAGCATACCCCAAGGGAAACTGTATTAGATGCGGCGGCCTCCTTCGGGCAGCTGGGGATGATTAAAAGCCGTAGTTACTGAAGCGCGGCAAAATATATTGGGTTCGGCATACAATTATTTATGAAAAGTAAAAATTCCATCCATGGGTGGAATTTTTTTTAACCTAAAAACAACTTTTTTAACTTAGTAACTGAATTTGACTTTCTTGGGTTATATATTTAAAAGAGTTTATTTAAGGTGTAAAGATGGAGTGGGGAGGCTGGATTAGTTACTTTAGTAAATTCATAGAATGATGGAAGACAGCAGCAATATATGATATGATGACGATAAACAAGAATTTACCGAGTAGCCTGGAGCTATGGATTATTTATATTTATCTAAGGAGCTATCAATGGATTTCCATTTACTTGACATGGAGAATTGGGAGCGAAGAGAATACTATACGCATTATATTAATGAAGTCGTATGTACCTATTCCATTACAGTTGATATGGACATTACAGGCTTAGAGGGTCAAAAGCTTTACCCAGCCATGCTATAGCTAAATTCCCTCAATGTGATGATGAGATAACATGATATAGACAAACAGGATTTGAAGGGCTGATTACTTATATAGCCTACACGAATTTGTATCCAGGAGGATTATCTGTGAAAAAGAAAATCGGAGTTATTGCCATACTTTTATTAATAATAGCAATCGGGTTGCTGTTATTAAGTACTGGGGGAAAATTAACAAGTGTTATGATAAACGATTATTCAATATCCGAAGATGGCGGTGTAATGACAATAAAAGTTGGTGTAGCAAGCAGTATGGGTTATGTAAGAATGCTTAAAGAGAGTGAAGACCGAAATAAAAAATTTATCACTTTTTATTCAACATATGGATTGAACAGTAACATCGGTGCTAAAAACGAATTTCAAGTAAAATTACAACCATCCTGCGATAAAATATATTTTTACAGTGCAAATGGTGAATACAAATTAAAGCTGCAAAAAAACAGCCAGACAAATGAATGGGAAAGAGTTAGATAGTGATAAGATTATTAAAGATAATAAGCATAACCGACAGTGATAGCAAGCAAATTCCAATTTTTCGGGCAGTCTTGGATCAAAGGTTATTAATATAACATGGGAAGGATAAATCAATGGAAAAAGATAATGGACTATCTGCATGGGAAACCAATGCTGAGTTTTGGGATGATTTTATGGGGGAAGAGTCAAATCATTTCCACAGGGATTTGGTCAGACCTTTTACTGAAAAATTGCTGGACGTAAAGGCGGGTGACTTGATATTGGATATTGCCTGTGGAAACGGAAATTTTTCACGGAGACTCGCAGAAAACGGTGCTAATGTTGTTGCGTTTGATTACAGTCCAAATATGATTGAGCTTGCCAAAAGGAGACGTGCCAATTTTCTTGATAAGATAAATTTCAATGTATGTGACGCAACCAACTATGACGAGTTGCTGACTTTGAAACAAGACAGGCCGTTTGATAAAGCAGTTGCCAACATGGCGATTATGGATATTTCTGAAATAAGTCCTCTTATGAAGGCAATTTATGAGATGTTGATTCCAAATGGTGTCTTTGTTTTTGCAACGCATCATCCGTGCTTTACGTATCCTAACAAGGATTACTTTACTTCCTGTATTGACAAGGGTGAAGCAATTGCCGGTCAGCCGGTTCTTCAAAACTACTATCACCGTTCCATGGAAGATATTTTTCGTGAAGCTTTTGACGCAGGGTTTTTAATAGATGGATTTTATGAAGTGCCCTTTAAAGACCAGAAAACTCCTATAATTATGATTGTCCGCCTTAGGAAATATTGAATATAATATGACCCTGACAAATTTGTCGAGCAGGCTGACTCCTTGTGAAAAGAGTCAGCCTGCTTTTTTTTGCCTGCATCCCAAGTGCCTGCCAGCTGATAATCGCAAAGTGATGGCGGAATTCAAAAAATCTCCAATCAGCGGAACAGAAATTGACATGGGACAGCTGCGCTGACGGATATTGCAGGCAATTAACTTTTACTACATGTGAATATTCTATTCATATTCTGGAATACTAAATGCTGGAATACTAAATACAAGAATATAATTGAAAGGAGTTTTTTGATGTCACAATTAAATCAAACTGAATTGCAGAACTTGCGCCATCTTATTGGCGCTCACGACACCGCTCATCAAAAATTACAGGCTTATGCCCAGCAAGCAACCGATCCTGAAATTAAGAAGTTTTTTGAGGATGGAGCACAGGGTGCCATGAAAACTAAACAACAGCTATTAGGCTTTTTAAGCTAAAGGAGGAAGTAATAATGATACAGGAGAAAATAATGGTAAACGATGTTCTTTCCTCTGTAAAGAGCAGTCTGACGTTCTATGCCAACACCATTTCCGAGTGTGCGAACCCCACGCTGCGTGCTGCCATTCAACAGATTCGTAATAATGATGAAGTATCGCAGTATAAGCTGTTCCAGATGGCACAGGCTAAAGGATATTATAAGCCCGCCCTCATGGCTAAGGATGACGAAGTACAGCAAACCAAGTCCCAGCTCACTGGACAGCAATAAAAAACCTTTAACCGGTTTCGGTCAGAATTCAATAAGTAAGTAAAGCCAGCTGTATGCTTTTATATAGCAAAAAGAATATGGCTATAAACAAAGACCCTGTAGGACAGTACTATAAATGTCCATCCCGCAGGGTTCTTTGCTTTTTGAACAGAAATTACTTGCCTGGCGGATTTACACTCCAGCATACTTTCGTATAAGGCTTGCATGACCCCGCTTGGCGCTATTCCAAGCATGATTCTGTATAATTGTTTCATCACATTATAATGAATTGTTGTCTATAAAGAGGGTATTATTCGAAAGAGTATAAAATCTGCCGCAAATTTTACAGGAAATTAGTATGTTATATTAAAATTTAAGATTCGGTTTATTGAGAAAGTTACAGAAAGTATTACAACAAAATACATCGATATTCAACAAACTGTAACATTTTTAAATATTTTTATAAAACTGACAACATTTTACAAAAATACATATTTACAAAAATAAACTTAGGTGGTATTATTAGCTTAAAGCAATTTCCATAAATTTACATCTTGGGGGAGGCGGGAAAGAATTTTATTGAATACACTTTTTCTTATGAAAGTTTGCTTTATTTGCTTTATATGTTATCTTGCTAAAGTTCCATTATTTCATTTACATCTAAAGTAATTGTCAGCGATGTGTTTCCAGGAGATTTTCCACAATTCAATCAAACAGAAGTTTACTAATTCTAAGTAACAAAAATATTCTATGTTTATTTATGAATCCAATCAATAATCTACTTAAAAAGTGAAGTGGTTTATAGCAGTATGCTAATTTTACAATAATTTTATGTAAATTTTATTGTGAGTGTATTCAGTTTACTATTTTTACCGGTTTCGTTCTATTTGGTATTTTAATTTTGTTGTTTCAAGTAAAAGTATCTTCTCAGAAAGGAGGTGAAGTCAAATGTTAACCGAATACGACACGGGATAAGTAATGTACGGTAAAGTACACAACCGTCAAAAACATGAAAGGGAGTGATTCCTGGAAAAGAATATTTGATTTGTATACAGGTAAGTAGTAACTAATAACTAGTAAAATTAAATTTAAGGAGGCTTATATTATGTTAAAGATTAAAAGATTAATGTTATGTTTGGCAATTGTAATGAGTTGTTCTATGTTTTTTGCATTAATTGGAAATGCGGCAACAAACTATTCACAAAGCTGGACTAATGGTCAGGGAACAGTAAATTACCAAAATTTATCCGGTGGACAATACAAAGTTAACTGGAGTAATGTCGGGAATTTTGTTGCCGGTAAAGGCTATAATCCATCGGGAAGCAGAACTATGAGCTGGTCCGGTTATGCCAGCGGTGCTCAATATTTTGGTGTCTATGGGTGGCTTACAGGACCGTTGGTAGAGTATTACATCGGTCGAGGCGGCGGTAGCAGCAAAGGCTCCTATAGTACCAGCAAGGGTACATACACCTTATATACACAATCGGTAACAGGTCCTTCAATTCAAGGAAATACGACTTTTACACAGTATAATTGCAGCGGTAGCAACAGTAGCGGCATAAATCTTGCAGAACACTTCGCAGGCTGGAGAGCATTGGGACAACCTGTAGGCAGTACAAATTACTGTATAGTAGCGGTAGAAGGATGGGGAGGCAGCAGCGGCAGTGCTGATGTAACAGTTAACTAAGTCCTTTGCCAAGGGTAATTAAGCCCACTTTATAACCAGAGGCCGTCTGGTGGAATCCACGGGGCGGCCTTAATCGTACCTTTTCAGGTTTAATTTGTTAGCCATAACTTTTAAAGGAGATATATTAATGAAAAAACTATTGATTATTCTTTTTTTATCAATAATAGTTGCTGGCAGTGCATGTTCTCAAGCAGGACCAAATAACCAAGAAAAGCTTGAAGATCAAGAAAGACTTGGTAATTTTGTATTAGTCAAAGGTGGAACTTTTAAAAATACAAAGTCAAAATATTATGGAAAAAGTTTAAATATATCTGACTTTTTTATCTGTAGATATGAGGTAACTCAAAAAGAGTGGTTTGATGTAATGAAGAATAATCCCTCGGAATTCAAAGACAAAAATTGGCAGGTAGAAGTTGAAAGTAATCCCTCAGGATTTAAGGGCAATAATTTACCGGTAGAAATGGTAAGCTGGTATGACTGTGTAGAATACTGTAATAAAAGAAGTATAAAAGAGGGGTTAAAACCATATTACAATATTAATACGGATAAAAAAGATTTAAAAAATAAGAATGACAATGATAATGTAAAATGGACCGTAACCACCAATATAAAAGCTAATGGCTACCGGCTGCCGACGGAAGCGGAGTGGGAATATGCTGCACGTGGAGGTCAAATGAGCAAGAGTTATAAATACAGTGGAAGCGATGATGTTAATCAAGTAGCATGGTACTGGGTAAATTCAGGAGATAGAAACTTAACAGGCTTTTGGTCTTATTCTGTAATAAAAAGCAACAATAACAGGGCAAAACCTGTCGGTGCAAAAATGCCTAATGAGCTAGGAATATATGATATGTCAGGTAATATAAGGGAATGGTGCTGGGACTGGTATGAAGACCTGGATAGTAATAGCGAATCTGTACGGGTTATAAGAGGCGGCGGTTGGCTTGGAGATGGTTTCTGCTGTGAGCTGTCTTTTCGGGACAAGTGGAATGCGAATAGCAGAGGTAACGATACGGGCTTGCGTGTGTGCCGTGGTGAGGCTTAAGCATAGCCGAATATCTTCATTATAATTCACCAAACGACAATGCCAAATGTTTTCGAACTGGAGTTTTATAGAAGCGTAAGTCTGATTGAGAAATAAAATAAAAATCTTTAAACAAAAAAGAAAGGAATATTATAATATATCCCTTCCTTCAGAGGTCAGCAGAACAGGTGAATCTTTCAGCTCTTTAAGAAGTTGGTCTATTGCCCTTGAGTTTTCGGCAATTTGTCTTTTCAGTTCATCTTCACTCAGATTTGAAAATAGTTTTTCCATAAAATCACCACCTTTTAATGTAATTTTACATTTTAAGTTTTAAGGAAGGATTTTATTAATGTTAAATCTTTATTAAAAGTTAATTCGATAAGATGGTAACTATGGGAGTTTTGCTTCCATACCGTATTTTTAATCAATAAAAGTGCGGTATTTTTTTCTGTCCGGTTTTAAAAAGCACTGTTTATTTTACTTATTTATTATAGGGTGTTTTCCCTAAATAAAACTGAATATTCAAAGGGACTAAAGGCAAGAGGGGATAGACGGATACTATCTCCTTTTTGCCGCTTTATCAGGTATGCCAATATCAAAGCATGTATATCATATGATTCCGGGAACGAAATTTAAGTCACCTATTCGAAAACAACCCCTGCACGGTGAGGCAGAGGTTGTTTTTGTTCAGGAGAGAGATTCAAATATTTTTAGCATCAGACAAGTATCATAACAAGTATTATAATAAGAAAGTAATAAATTTAATGGAAAAGAAATCAGCAGTCATTACATCGTCACTTTCTATAAGTCTTAAATTGATATAGTTTGCCCCAACGCCAACTAATGTTCCGGTTCTGTCCAATAGAGTCCCGGTTCCTATCAGGAATTCCACCCGCACTCTTCTTCCTAATTGAGTACGTAAAAAACCATTTAAATATTCCGTACTGGTTAATGTCAACGGCTCAGGCTGCGTCAAGGGAGTAATGGGTGCAAAATCCTGCGGTCCTCCTGTGATGGCTTGTGTGGGCTGACCCTGATGCAGCATCGGCTGTCCCTGGGGAAATGCCGGTTGACCTTGAGGTGTGGTCGGCTGGCTTTGAGGTACCATCTGTGTAGTGCCATCCGGTCTTTCTTCGTAGCAGCAGGGCAGAGTATAATATGGAATCGGTCGGTTTGTCATAAAATTCGAACTTCCTTTCATGATTAGAATTTATTATGGTCGGTATTATGTCTGAGCGTATTTTTGAGTCGGGGTGTAAAAACAATGCTGGGCTATTCGCGTAAATATTACACCGGTATTACCGGGTGGAAAAAATGAGCCGCAGGTTGGCCTGAAGGGATTATAGTACCACAGGCAATCTGCCACTGATCCCAGTATACCTCCCGTCAGTGCCCAATCAGCTATGTCATAATGAAGTTGCTGCGGATTCATGTTATATATATTCTGAGGATTATATTGACCGCCTACGACTTCCTTCACACATGTAAACTGACCTGCCTGAAGGATTGCTGCCCGTACGTCGCCGTGAAGTTCCCTGAAAAACTGACCGTATGGTACTGTAGTTCTGTTCATGATTACCGATGCTACAGCCTTCATACCGTTATCACCTTCGCCTTCGGCTTCACATTGTATTATTCTGGCCATTAATTCCCTATCTGTGTATGGCATTCGCTATCACCTTTAAAGCAAATATTTATCACTATATATTCTAATAGCAGTATATTAAAGGGTATTTGATAATGTTACATAATTGAAGAATTATGTAAATTAGCCGGGTTGCGGGACTCTCAACAACCAATATACTTCGCAGATGGTATTTACACATAAAAATACCCGGTACGGGACCGGGTATGATAATTGTTGAGAAAGTCAGTCAAAACTGAATATTCTTGATCTCCAGCAAAAATTAATCAATTTCTGAAATGAATTGACGTACTATACCACGTGTGAAATGGCTGGCTGTTTTTTCAATAAACAATGGAAAATTAATGCTTGCATGCTCATCGGCCTTGTCGGATATTACTCTGAAAACAATATAATCAATCCCATGTTCATAGCAGACCTGGGCTACTGCGGCTCCCTCCATTTCAATACACTTGAGGTCGGGTATCTCCTCTGTCAGACTTCTGACCTTGCTGCTGTCGGCAATGAATTGGTCGCCGCTTGCAACAGTGCCCACGACAACTTTTGGCGTTGTAATGCGGAACTCTGTCAGGGCTTCCTGTGACACATCTTCTGCCATATAATGTGATACATAATGCATGGCGGATTTCGCCCCAAGAGCTGTAAGCCTGCTATCGGCCTTGAATATGTCAACTCCCAGCAGAGGTATCTCGAACTTTTTACATCCCGGCAGCATGCTGGCGTCCATATCATGCTGTACAAGCCTGTCGGCAATTACTATATCGCCGATATTCAATGCTCTGTCTGCTCCGCCGGCAACTCCTGTGAATATGACCAGATCAACCTTAAACACCTCAATAAGACAAGTAACCGCAGATGCCGCAGCAACCTTGCCGCATTTTGAAAATACCAGGACTGCGTCCTTTCCGAAAAGTTTTCCTGTATAATAGTCTCTCATACCGATGGTTTTAGTTTCAGTGATCTCCATACTTTTTGTGAGCAGCTTGATTTCCTGCTCCATAGCTCCAATTATACCAATTAACATAGGTTTCTCCATTTCATAAAAATAATAGGTCTGTGAAGCATAGTGCCCACAGACCTATTATAATTGAAAAATTCCATATTTTAAAGGAGGACTTGAATCAGCTTTGTCTGATTTCTCCATCTGTTCCGATTATTACAATACTCCAGGGAATTATTTTACCCGACTCCATGAGTGCTGTCTTTACTGCATTTACTATGCCGCCGCAGCAGGGAACTTCCATTCTCAGGATCTTAACGCTGTTAATGTTGTTATTGGAAAGAATGGCTGTAAGCTTTTCGGAATAATCCCCATCATCAAGCTTGGGGCAGCCGATGAGAGTTATCCTGTTTTTTATGAAGTCCTTGTGGATATTGGCATAGGCAAAGGCTGTGCAATCGGCTGCGATCAGCAGATCACAGTTGTCAAAGTACGGTGCATTCACAGGAACCAGCTTTATCTGGCAAGGCCACTGCATAAGTTCGGAAGTGAGAGGCTGGGCCGAAACAGGAGCAGACACATTGCTTTCAGCGGATCTCTTTATTGCCATTGCCCTTGAACCGGGACAGCCGCCGTGCATTGGAGGGTGTGCATGCGGTGCATGCGGTACATGCGGTACATGTGGTGCGTGTGCTCCATGAGACATATGCGCTGCAGCGGCTCTTTTCTCCATGTTTTCTTTAACAAGTTCTTCATCGTAGGCATCGGCCTCGCGTTCTTCAATTGTGATTGCATTTGTAGGACACTCTGGCAGGCAATTTCCCAGTCCGTCGCAGTAACTGTCGGATATAAGTTTGGCTTTGCCGTTTTCTATAACAAGTGCCCCCTCGTGGCAGGCATTTACACAAAGGCCGCAGCCGTTACATTTTTCCTCATCAATCCTTATAATATTTCTTTTCATAATATCCTCCTCTTGAGCTTGTGCTCCCTTAAAATTTATAATTGAGTAATTGTATACTTATTAACATTTATGACTTACATTTGTGATTTATATTTGGTATTGTTTTTTAGCTTATGGGATGATTATAAGGTATAATTGTATATAAATCGGTATCCTGAGATACAAAAAATAAATTTGGAGGAAAACGAGTTGAGTAAATATGAGATTCTTGCCAGGACCTTGTTAAAATGTGAACTGTTTGAGGGTTTTAACCATTTTCAGCTCAATACCATGCTGGAATGCTTCAGTCCAAAGCTGCATTCTTATAACAAGGGTGATTTTATTGTTATGGCGGGCAGCAGGTACCACGGTCTGGGAATCATGGTAGAAGGGAGTGCCGTCATTACAAAGGAAAACGCTGCAGGCAGCAGGGTTATGCTGGGTGTGGTCACAGCCGGAGAACTTTTCGGTGAAGTAATTGCATTTTCGGGAAAAGTGCAGTGGCCGGCGAATGTGCAGGCTCAAACCGACTGCGTGACAATATTTCTTGAAAATAATGCAATTATAAATCAGTGCAGTGAGGCCTGCAGCTTTCACTCACAGCTGATAAAAAATCTGCTCAAGACAGTGTCAAACAGGGCAATCATGCTCAACAGAAGGGTGGAGTACCTGTCCATGAAAAGCATAAACTCAAAAATAGCCTGCCTGCTGCTGGAGCATATGGAGAAATCGGGCAGCCACACCTTCAGATTGCCCATGAACAGAAATGAAATGGCAGATTTTTTGAATATATCGAGACCCTCCATGTCCAGAGAGATGGGAGTAATGCGGGATAGGGGGATAATTGAATTTCAGAAGGAGGCAATACGGATTTTAAAGCCGGATAAACTAAAGGATATGATCAATGAATAATTTAAAATAATGTATAGATTCTTATAACGAGTGAATCCATATAACGAGTAAATTCAAGTAATTGACTTCTTCATATTAATATGATATCATTTAGATATCATATTAATATTGTTCTTATATGGAGGGATCGATATGAAAGAAATAATTGGAAAGACCAAATCGGGAGGATTTATTCTATTATTATCATTTTTGATTTTGATACTTAGCGTTGTCATTTTTGTAGAGGCTATAATAATCGGACCTGAGTTTTTGGCAGCATTAGGTATCTTACTGTTTATTGTATTTATTTTTATGCTGCCGGGCTTCTTTACCATACAGCCCAATGAAGCAATGGTACTGATTCTGTTCGGTAAATATTCCGGCACCATAAAGAAAGCCGGATGGCATTGGGCAAATCCGTTTTATACAAAGAGAAAGATCTCACTGAGATCCAGAAATATCAACGGAGATAAAATAAAAGTCAATGATGAAATGGGCAATCCCATCGAAATCGCTGCTGTTATAGTGTGGAGGGTGGAAAATACCGCTGAAGCCGTTTTTGATGTAGATAACTATGTTGATTACGTAAATGTACAGAGCGAATCGGCCTTGAGACATCTGGCAGGCATGTATCCGTACGATAATACCGAGGACAGTCATACAATATCGTTAAGAGGAAGCGCGGATGAGGTTGCGGAAGCCCTGAAAAACGAGCTGCAGCAGCGTTTGGGAAAAGCAGGTGTGGTAGTTGAGGAAGCAAGACTTTCACATTTGGCATATGCACCGGAAATTGCAGCAGCCATGCTCCAGAGGCAGCAGGCGGCGGCAATCATAGCAGCAAGACAAAAGATAGTTGAAGGTGCGGTCGGTATGGTTCAGATGGCATTAAATAAGCTCAGTGAAAATGAGATTGTGGAACTGGATGAAGAAAGAAAAGCTGCCATGGTCAGTAATCTGCTTGTAGTACTTTGCGGCGAAAAAAATACGCAGCCGGTCATTAATACCGGGACTTTGCACAACTAATATAAAGGCGCTGATATTATGGCAGAAAAGAAATCAATACTACTGAGGCTGAGCCCTAAAATGTGGGAAGAAATATCAAAATGGGCCGACGATGAATTCAGATCGGTAAACGGTCAGATAGAATATCTTATAAGCGAAGCACTCCGCAAGCGGAACAAAAAACTGCCCGGTGAAGAGACTGATGAGAGCAGTCCGGACGGGAATACTGATAGTTAGCTTTAATACTGAGTTTTAGAAAGTTATAAGTTCTATATAACTATATCGAAAAAAGCAACCTGCAGCTTAGATGCTGCAGGTTGCTTTTTTATAATTTTGTAATCTTAAAGTCGGTTCATGATTTATCTTAACTTGTATTTCTTCAATTTCAGATCGAGCTGTTTAACCAGCTGATTAAGGCTTTCCGACGCAATCTTCATATCGTCAAGAGTCTTAAGCTGATTTTCAGTGGTTGCAGCAACTTCTTCGCTGGAGGCGGCGGTTTGCTGGGAAACAGAGGAGATGTTTTCAATTGCACTGATAACTTCACCCTTATCTTCCTGCATTTTAATAACAGCCTTATTTACATCATTTATCTTGGCAACTATGTAATCAATGGCATTTGCTATGTCTGAGAAGGAACTGTTTGTCCTGTCAACTGCAAGGTTCTGCTCCTGAGATACTTTTTTCATTATTTCCATTGAGGAGATGGCTAAAGCAGACTCTTCCTGAATACTCTGCATCATATTATTGATTTCTTCAGTGGACTTTCTGCTCTGGTCGGCCAGCTTACGGACTTCGTCGGCAACAACTGCGAAACCTTTTCCGGCTTCACCGGCTCTTGCTGCTTCAATTGCTGCATTGAGTGCCAGCAGGTTTGTCTGTTCTGCAATGTTTTCAATGGATTCAACAAATAAACCTATATCTTTTGTAGTATTGGTAAGATTTTCAACAACGGCGAAAATCTTCTCAGAGGTTTCGTAGGTTTCTTTGGATTTGTCTCTCAAGGTGGTTACCGCCTTAAGACCCACAGTGTTAAGATCAATTATCTTGTTTGTCTCATTTGTGATACCACTGTAGCTTTCATATACGAAATTTATCTGATCTGAAAGCTTGTCTACTACCTGAACACCCATCTGCGCTTCTTCAGCCTGCGAAGATGCACCCTTTGCTATTTCATCAATAGTCTTTGCAATTTCTTCAATTGCATTGGAAGCGTTTTCGGAAGTCGATGTCACTTTTCTGGAAGCCTGAGAGATGGAAAGTGAGAGATTAAAGAAGCTTTCTATCAGTGAACGCACATCACTGATAACCAGGTTGACAATAGAGGCCATATGTCCCATTATTCCATAAGCCTTTGGTTCGATCATGTGTGAAAAATCACCTGACTTAAAACCATCCAAATCTTTAGAGAACTGTGTGATAGTTTTTTTGTACTGAAGCCCTGTAAGAATTATAAAAACAACACAGCTCGCCAAACTTGCAAACAGCGTGTAAAAGGCAAACTGTACTTTACCGCTTATAATACCTCCAATGACACATAAAACAACACTGATTACAGCACCAATAACATAAAGATTACTGGGCTTTTTACCATTTGTCTCTTCTGTTTTTTTCATAATACTCCCCCCGAAAAATAGAAATGTTGAAAATGAAAACCGTGCAATCTATTTCATTCCTCAAATATAATAACATTATACATTGGAATATACTACTATTCTACAGATATTCTACAAAAAGAAATAAAATCCTTCTTTATTTACCATAGTTAGGCAGTTATTTTTAATGAAAAAGCACTGAAAGCTAAAATCAATTATGAAAAAATTGGAGTAATTTGAGGATTTATAAATTATTGACACGGTGTGTATGATTGTATACAATTATACACATATACATAAATACGATTCTAAAGAGGTTCTGAAGCTAATCAGAACCTATCTTTATAAATTTTTATTCAGCATTTGTGTGGCTGCGCAGCAGCAGAATGGAGAGGTCAATATGATAGAATTTAACAGGAAATCCAACACCCTGGAGCAAACGCAGTACAGGTATGCACTGCAGGATATTGCCGAGCCCAATCTCTACAGAGAGATATATAATTATGACGAGGTGCCCAAATGTGCTTTTAACCACCGCCGGGTGCCAATGAACCCGGCAGATGAAATATGGATAACGGATACCACCTTCAGGGACGGACAACAATCAAGAGCTCCATATACAGCAGAACAGATAGTAACTTTATATGACTATTTACATAAGCTGGGCGGCCCGAAAGGTATCATCCGTCAGACCGAATTCTTCCTTTACAGCGACAAGGACAAGGAAGCGGTATATAAATGTTTGGAGAGAGGATATCAATTCCCTGAGGTAACCAGCTGGATACGTGCGTCCAAGAGTGATTTCCAGCTTGCCAAACAGATGGGCATGAAGGAAACCGGCTTCCTGGTAAGCTGCTCCGATTATCATATATTCAATAAGCTCAAAATGACAAGGAAGCAGGCACTGGACAGCTATCTCAGTGTAATTAAGGAAGCTATCAGTGTGGGTATTAAACCGAGATGCCATCTGGAGGATATTACAAGGGCAGATTTTTACGGTTTTGTTGTTCCTTTTGCACTTGAACTCAGAAAGCTTATGGATGAAAGCGGAGTGCCAATAAAGCTGAGAGCCTGTGATACCATGGGTTATGGCGTTTCCTACCCGGGTGCGGCGCTTCCCAGAAGTGTGGGAGGAATAATTTACGGTTTGAGACATCACGCCGGCTTCCCCAGTGAGTTGATCGAATGGCACGGACATAACGATTTTTACAAGGCTGTCTGTAACTCAGCCACTGCATGGATGTACGGCTGTTCCTCGGTAAACTGTTCACTTTTGGGAATAGGGGAACGTACCGGAAATACACCTCTTGAAGCTATGGTGTTTGAATATGCTTCGCTCAGGGGTACCACCGACGGCATGGATACTACGGTTATTACCGAAATAGCCGAGTACTATGAAAAGGAACTTGACTATGAGATCCCGCCAAGGACACCGTTTGTCGGCAGGCACTTCAATGTGACACAGGCTGGAATACATGCAGACGGACTCTTAAAGGATGAAGAAATATACAACATATTCAATACAGGCAAGCTGCTGAACAGACCTATAGGGGTGGCCATAACACAGACTTCCGGCCTGGCTGGGATTGCATTGTGGATCAACAACTATTTCCGCCTTTCAGGGGATAGTCTTATAGATAAAAAAGATGACAGGGTAGCTGTAATAAAGGAATGGGTTGACGCACAGTACAAGGGCGGAAGAAATACCTCCATCAGTGACAAGGAAATGCTGAAGTGCATAAGGGAACTGGCTCCGGACTTGATTCCGGAAGGCAGATAGTTCCTGTTTGTCTGCCAGCTTTTATAGCAGCTCGATCAGGATACATTAAAAGAATTAATATTATCAATATAATTCGTACTGCTGTTCAGTGAAAAAAGGTATGGCTTTTATGTTGAAAAATAGTTATTAAATAGATATTATTATATAGGTTTTATATTATTTTATTAATTATTTATTATATGAAACCGGTTAAATTGATATCATCAATTATGAATATGTATATTTATATTTAGGGGGGCTTTATAGAAATGGGTCTTAATTTAGCACAAAAAATAATAAAAAATCACCTGGTAAGCGGTGAAATGGTTACAGGCAGCGAAATATCCATCAGAATTGACCAGACACTCACGCAGGATTCCACCGGTACAATGGCATACCTTCAATTCGAGGCAATAGGTATACCGAGAGTAAAGACAAAAAAATCAGTGGCATATATTGACCATAATACTTTACAGGCCGGTTTTGAAAATGCCGACGACCATAAATATATCCAGACTGTGGCTTCAAAGCACGGTGTGTACTTTTCAAAGCCCGGAAACGGCATATGTCACCAGGTACAGCTTGAACGCTTTGGTGCTCCCGGAATGACATTACTCGGCTCGGACAGCCACACTCCGACAGGCGGAGGAATCGGTATGCTCGCCATTGGTGCCGGCGGCCTTGACGTAGCTGTTGCAATGGGAGGAGGACCATACTACCTGACAATGCCAAAAGTCTGTAAGGTGGAACTTAAAGGAAAACTCAATCCCTGGTCGGCTGCAAAGGATATAATACTGGAAGTTTTAAGGGTATTGTCTGTAAAGGGCGGTGTCGGCAAAGTTATCGAATATGCCGGAGAGGGAATCAAAACTCTTACTGTTCCCGAAAGAGCAACCATCACAAACATGGGAGCAGAATTGGGTGCTACCACTTCAATATTCCCAAGTGACGATGTGACTCACGAATTTCTCAGGGCACAGGGCAGAGCTGCCGATTGGGTGGAATTATTGCCTGACGCCGATGCAAATTACGATGAACATATAGTTATTGATCTGGCAGCCCTTGAGCCAATGGCTGCCAAACCTCACAGCCCGGATAATGTCGAAAAGATCTCAACAATAGGCAAAATCAAGGTTGACCAGGTTGCAATCGGAAGCTGCACAAACTCATCATACATGGATATGATGAAGGTAGCTGCCATTTTAAAAGGAAAGACAGTCAATCCCAATGTAAGCCTTGTAATAGCACCCGGTTCGAAGCAGGTCCTTACCATGCTGGCACAGAACGGTGCTCTGGCCGATATGGTTTCGGCAGGGGCAAGAATCCTTGAATCTGCCTGCGGTCCATGTATAGGTATGGGGCAGGCTCCATGTACAGACGCGGTATCCCTGAGAACCTTCAACAGAAACTTTGAAGGCAGAAGCGGAACAACCTCTGCCAGGGTGTATCTTGTAAGCCCTGAAGTTGCAGCGGCAAGCGCACTTACCGGAGTACTGACAGACCCCAGAGAGCTGGGAGAGGCTCCTAAAATAGAAATGCCTGAGGAATTTGTTATAAACGACAACCTTGTGGTGGCTCCTGCACCTGAAGGAAATGATGTGGAGGTAGTAAGGGGGCCTAATATAAAGCCTTTCCCTGTTAACAAGGCATTGTCCGATAAGGTTTCAGGAAAAGCTTTGATAAAGGTTGGAGACAATATAACCACCGACCACATAATGCCTTCAAATGCAAAACTGCTGCCATTCAGGTCAAATGTACCTTATCTTGCTGAATTCTGTCTGACTCCATGTGATCCTGAATTCCCTGCAAGAGCAAAGGAAAACGGCGGAGGTTTCATAATCGGAGGTTCAAACTATGGTCAGGGCTCAAGCAGGGAACATGCTGCATTGGCACCGCTTCAGCTTGGGATCAAAGGTGTTATAGCCAAATCCTTTGCCAGAATCCATATGGCAAATCTGATCAACTCCGGAATAGTTCCGATGACCTTTGAAAACGAAGCGGATTATGATACCATAGATATGAATGATGAACTTACTATTGAGAATGCCATAGATCAGGTAAAAAAGGCCGATACTGTCATAGTAAGAAATCTTACTAAAAACAGAGAGATAAAGGTCAAGGTATCTTTGTCGGACAGACAGGTACAGATGATACTTGCCGGAGGTTTGCTGAATTTTACAAAGGTAAATAACGGCTGACATATATAATTATTTAATTAAAAGCGTGCAGGATGCCCCGGCATTTTTACACGCAGATGGGATATCAAAAAAATGGCTAGGCTGGAATATGACGAAAGTGAAAACCTGGTGAATTCTCTTCGAGGGAAGGTTTTTAATCAGCTTCGGAAGCAAATCCTGACCGGGGTTTACAAGCCCGGTGAGAGTCTGATTGAATTGAGACTGTCGGAGGAGCTTGGAGTGAGCAGAACCCCCATACGGGAGGCTATAAGACAACTTGAGCTGGAAGGACTGGTTCAATCCATACCCAACAAGGGAGTTATAGTCAAGGGAGTATCCGAACAGGATGTTGAGGATATATTCATCATACGGACAATGATTGAAGGACTGGCGGCCAGATGGGCGGCAGAGAAGATTACTGATGAAGAGATCAAGGAACTGCAGGAGGCTCTTGAGCTTGAGGAGTTCTATACCATTAAGAACGATGCCCAGCATCTGATGACTTATGACTCCAAATTTCATGATATTATTTTCAAGGCAAGTAAAAGCAGGCCTTTGATGCATATGCTCAGCACTTTCCACTTTTATATCCAGAGTGCGAGGAATAATTCTTTTGAGACTCCGGGAAGACCTGTAAAAGCGCTTGATGAGCATAGAGCCATATTTGAAGCCATCAAAAACAAGGATGCGGATACTGCCGAGAAACTAACAATCCAGCATATAACCAATGCCAGCATGAATTTTAATAAGACACATCAAAAATAGGTTTTAAAAATAGGTTTTTATTAGATTATTATTTATCTGTAAAAGACACAAAGTTGAATGATCAGCTTTGTGTCTTTTTTGTGATTGGTTTGTAAGGTAGACTTGACATTAACTCCAGAACTGATATACAATTAATGTAAGGTAAACATGACAGTGAGATAAAGGGCAATACGAATAAAATGCAGGGCACACGGAGGTAAGGATGAAAAATAAAATCAGGGAACTGCGTGAAGTAATGGGCCTGACCCAGGAACAGCTGGGGGAACTGGTGGGTGTATCCAGACAGGCAATAAATGCTATTGAAACGGAAAAGTTTGAACCTTCAATATGGCTGGCCTATGATATTTGCAAAGTATTTGGCAGCACAATTGAAGATGTATTCAACTTTGAGGAAAGTGAAAGAAAATCAAGAGCTCAAAAAAGCAGAGGTGTTGTTTAATGGCAATAAGGCAGATCAGGACGGTGGAAGATGAGGTATTAAGAAAAAAATGCAGGCCTGTGGAAGAAGTAAATGACCAGATAAGACAGCTATTGGATGATATGGCTGAAACAATGTACCATACCGAAAATGGGGCAGGTCTGGCAGCTCCCCAGGTGGGAATTTTAAAGAGACTTGTTGTATTGGATATGGGGGATGGCCTGATTAAACTGGTTAATCCTGTAATAATCAGCCAGGAGGGAAGCCAGGAGGTTATTGAGGGCTGTTTGAGCATTCCAGGTGTTGCCGGCAGATTAATACGCCCGGCAAAGGTTACAGTTGAGGCGCTGAATGAAAAAGGTGAGAAAGTCAGGTATATTGGGACAGGAGAGCTGGCCAAGTGCTTCTGCCATGAACTTGACCATCTGGATGGGGTATTGTTTACAGATAAAGTGACCGAATATATACACCTTTAATGAAATATAGATATGTCCTGTTAGATAGGAGATATACCGAATATAAAAAACAACTTTGCAACGGCAAAGTTGTTTTTATATGTTATTCAAATCCTGCAAAATATTAATTTTTAATCAAGTCATGAAATCAGCTTGTATATAAGTATTATTGGAAAAAAATATTGTAAAAAAGTGCAGATCGTGTGATGGTTTGCCAAAGTTATATACATACTGTGCTTTATTGTAATTAATGATGTTGATGCTGCTGTAAGCTGCATTGACATTATCCCAGACAGCGCTGGAAATGCTGCAGCCCTCAACTTCCACAACCACGATATAATCACCGTTTTGGTTATATCCGTAGCTGACGATATTTGCGCTTGAACTGCCAGAGGCAAAAGCAGGTATTGATAATGAGATTATTATTACCAACACTAACGATAGGACCTTAACCGATCTCTTCATACAGTTTTCCTCCTTGATGTATTTATTTTATCTAATCATATAATAAATTCCAAATATTGTAAATACATGGTACTTAATTTGCTGTTGGATAGCTTGATTATAAACATATATGGTAAAAAAATGTTGACAGTTACGCTGCGTAATCATTTACAATTAACGTAAGAAGTACTTCTTAATAATTTTTGGAGGAAGGAGATCGTACAATGATGGCAGCACTTATTAAGATAAGTGACGTATCAAAAAAATACAATATAACAAAAAGAACTCTCAGGTTTTATGAAGAAATCGGGCTGTTAAAAAGTATTAAAGATGAGGTATCACATGCCAGATATTATGACGAAGAGGGAATTAACAGATTGGAACAGATTCTTCTCCTCAGGAATATTAAATTGACTATGAATGAAATTTCCGGGGTGTTGCTGTCTGATAATGGCAGGCAGCTATCCGATATTCTCCTTGGCAGGCTGGATGAAATAGAAAATAAAATATATGAACTTAAATACAGCAAGTCTATTATTCAGTCGGTTTTAAAAATGAGTGAAGATATTGGAATCAGCAATGTTAATATTTATCAGTTCCTGCGAGAGCAAATATTATTGCATAGTACTGACGAAAGGATGATAAACATGGAAAAAAGCTATAAAGGAGATATTGTCAGATTTGAATTTGGGACAGGAATTATTCCTTATATAAATACCATTGGGCAAGAGAATTTTATTGATTTGTTTAAAGATATGCGAAGAAAGCTTGAACTGGAACTTAAGAGGGGGATTCCATTAATCAGGCTTGTGGATAATGAAGGATTAAATGAATTTCAAATCAGAATAAGTGTAAAGAATAATGTCTTGATTGATACAAAGCTTCATGCAATTTCCGATGAGGACAAGCTAAAAGAAATGGTACATTATCTTGAAGGTATTGTGAGAGCTAATATTGATGAAATTTCTTAAGGTGCTAAACTAAGATTATAACTAAGATAAGTGTTTCTGATAATATGATTTCGAATATGGTTGGGAGGAAAGGGCGTTGGATAAATTGATTGCATATTGTGGTATAAACTGTTCTACATGTCCATTATTTATTGCTACATCAACTGAGAATATTTCATTGAAACAGGAACTTGCAGACAAATGGGGAGAGATTTACAAACGTACATTTGATATTGAAGAAATGAAATGTTATGGCTGTAAATCCGGCAGGAAGTTTTTTCTGTCCGACAAATGTAATATTACGCAGTGTAATACAAGCAAAGGTATACATACATGCAAACAATGCAGTAACAGCCCCTGTAAAAGAATTAATGAATTTTATGAATGGCAGAAAAACAACAAAACAGGGGTTGAATTTATATAGATAACAATGTTTATAATAAATACTCATCACCGCATATCCTGTTAAATTGAATGTGCGGTTTTTACTGTTGTTAAGGGATACAGTGAATAGTGCGGTAAAGTAGTTGATAGACAAAGCGGAAAATATACATTTATGGCTTTATTTGAAAAAACACAAATGAGTTTTTAGGTGAGGCTGGTTTTTATTAGCTATAATTCTTATGCTAATAGATGTGAAGTTGGGTATAGAGATGTGTGTTATTATTCTATGATTTCATCAGATTATTTAAAAAGAGATTGATTTTAATTTATCATGCCATTACCGCACGTCCACTTGTTATTGAGTTTAGCCATAAAAGTAGATGGGAGAGTGAAAAAAGTTTGGAATGGAATAGAGAGACCGAATTTTTCATTTTGTGCTTTTATATAGTAATTCCAACACTGGTAATTGGAGCGGTTATTATTGGATTAATTTTATTAAGGAGTTTAATAAGATCCAGAAATAGTTGGAGAAAGAGAAAATAAACCTCAAGAGCCCGATATGTTAAGGGATATTTTTATGCCGTAGTCGCCGTAATATAAAAATAATTAAGCAGAATGTGAATATGTACGCAGGTTGACTATTCCTATATAGTAAGATATTATTTACTAATAATTGGATATCTATAATAATTTATTGTACGTTACTTGCAAAATAATAGCAGAGGATGGGTAAGCTTATATGGAACTTGATTTTGGTACTGTCATAAACATATTGGAAAAAGAGAAATTGTTATACCTGGCAACTACAAACAAAATTTATCCAGATAATTCAGCTGTTTGCTTTGCACATGATCAAGATTTACATTTGTATTTCGGAAGTTATTCTGACACATTAAAATGTAGAAATTTAGCCGAGAATCCGCATGTTGCGGTATGTGCCGGCGTATTGCAGATTCATGGAATTGCGAGGCTAGTACCATATGGCAGCCATGAGTATATACATAAAAGAGAAATTTATGACAGGCGGTTTCCAAAATACACGGCAGTGTTCGAGAAGAAAAACAATGAGTTATATGAAATTACTCCTCTGGTAATATGGCGATATAATACTTCACTGGGCGAAATGAACAGGGATGAATTAATATTGGATACTGGATATTATAAATCAATTTCTCCATACAAATTTCACAAATATGAGCAGAGATAGCTCCTAAATGCTCGCGCCCTCCCGGGTTCGAATCCCAAAACAAAAAAATTAAAAGCACCTGCATAAATGCAGATGCTTTATCTGGTGACCCATAGGGGATTCGCCGCATGCTGTGCATGCTAATGACGTCGCCCACCGCTGCGCGCTTTGGCTTGCGGTGCCGGTCTCCTACGCTACGCTGCAAAACAGCCATTAAGGCCCTTTTCGACTTACGCTCGCGCCCTCCCGGGTTCGAATCCCAAAACAAAAAATTAAAAGCACCTGCATAAATGCAGATGCTTTATCTGGTGACCCATAGGGGATTCGAACCCCTGTTACCGCCGTGAGAGGGCGGTGTCTTAGGCCACTTGACCAATGGGCCATTAACATGTTTTCAAGTTTAATGACAAAAGCTATTATAGCATGGGTAATATTGACTGTCAAGGAGTGTATGGAGGCAACATTGTTATGTGTGGAAGCAACATTGTCATGTGTAATAGCAATATTGTAATGGGGTATACTGCGTTATTATAAATATTTTTAAATATTTGAATCCGGAATGAGTTGTTTATGGTCTAATATATAGAATTAAAGAATAAAGGGCTAATGAAAATCAAGGAGATACTTATAAAAAATTATGGAAGAACTGGTAAGAAAGGCTCAGCACGGGGACCGCGATGCCTTCTACGAAATAATATCCGCGTCCAGGGAAAAATTATATAGAACAGCATATTCGTATCTGAAGGATGAACATGCCGCACTGGAGGCTGTGGCAGAGACTACTTGCAGAGCCTATATTTCCATAAACAAGCTCAGGGATTCCAGGTACTTTACAACCTGGCTGACAAGAATACTCATAAATTATTGTATTAATGAGTTAAAATATCTTTCAAAGCACACTTCGGAGGATATGGCAGACTTTAAGCATATTTGCATAGTGGATGCGGACGGCGGAATAGAGGAAAGGCTCGACCTGGCCAACAGTCTTACAAAAATTAAACCCAAATACAGAGATGTATTAATCCTGAAGTATTTTGAGGATTTTTCCACAGAAGACATAGCAAAAGCATTAAACAAACCTGTCGGTACTGTTAAGACCTGGATAAACAGAGGTCTCAAACAGCTGAGGGATAACATGAAGGGGAGTGAACACTGTGTTTGACAATATTAAAATTCCTGAGGATATAGATAAATATATAACTAAAGGCATTGACCGGGGACGGAGGAAAATGGCCGCAAAAAGGATAAAAATGTTTTCTGCGGTTATGGGCAGCCTGCTGCTGGTCATGTTTATTACAGGTATTAGAGTCTCTCCCGTTTTTGCTTCCAATGTAGCCAGGATTCCGGGGTTAAATTATATTGTTGAACTTGTAGGTTTGGATAAAGGACTCTCGGCAGCAGTTGAAAATGAATATATCCAGCATATAGATAAATCCGTCGAGTATGAAAATATCAAATTCACAATAAAGGATGTTATTGCCGACAACAGTGGAATTATTGTGTTCTATTCGCTGGAAAACAAAGGCAGTCACATTATGCCCCGTATCAGAGACGTTAAGTTAACTGATTCCAAGGGGGCGGATTTGAAGATGAGCATAGGTTACGACGCAGCACAGTATGAAGGTAAAAATTTTGAGGGAAAAATAGAGTTTTATTCAAATGAAAATCAGAGTGAAGGAATACCTGACAATCTGGTTTTAAAAGTAGGTTTGGAAGAACAGAGAAAGCTAAAAGAAAGTGAAATATCCCCAAAGGATAATACTCCGGAGCAGAATACTGGCATGCCTGGCAATCTCCAGGCTATTAGCGGAAGCTGGCAGATTCCGTTCACCATAGACAGGGAGAAATTATCGGGTGCTGAGAAAATGTACAATATCAATCAAACTGTCGAGGTTGAGGGACAAAAGATAAAATTCGAGGATATAAGGATTTACCCTATAAAAAGTATCCTGTCGGTCAGCTTGGACCCAGCCAATACAAAGAAACTATTTACTTTTGAAGATTTGAAGCTGATGGATGAAAACGGAGAAGAGTGGGGTAGGATAGTAAATGGATTATCGGGCTCCAATCCTGGCGGTGACCGTCAAACCTTGAATTTCCAGAGCAACTATTTTACAAAACCGAAGGAGCTGTACATCACAGGTAATTACATCAGAGCCCTGGATAAGGATAAGTGCTATTTTACCGTGGATACTGCAAACGGGAAGATATTGTATTCACCTTTTAATTTATTGAGTTTAACGGATATAACTGTCGGCAAAGATCAAATGTTTCTGAGTGCTGAAATGAAAAGAAATGCTCCATATTCGGATAAGAATTTTTCTATAACCAATGAGGCTTTTGATTCCAATGGGCATCCTCTTACCATAATCAGTGAAGGGATGGAAGGCGGAGACGAATCATCGTGTTATTACCATTATAATTTAAAACTTGGATCAGGCTTTAAAGGGCCTGTAACCTTTAAATTATGTGATTATCCCAGCAGGATAAGCGGCCGCTTTACGGTAAAGATACCTCTGGACGGCAAATAGTATTTATTTGGCAATAAGGACAAAATAAGTGATATGGAAGCTTTAAAGTGCCATATTTTGTGGTATAATAACTCCTGTATTAAGAGGGCTTTGCAAAAGATCTCTTTATACAGGAGTTTATTTTAATTTACAGGAGTTTATTTTTAATATATGAAGCTGCCCGAAGAGTTTGTGAACAAAATGCAGGTACTGATGGGTGAGGAATTCAACAGTTACCTTGAATCCTATAAAAAGCCGAGATTTTACGGCTTGAGAGTAAATACGCTGAAAATTTCAGTGGACGAATTTCTAAAAATATCACCCTTTCACCTGGAACCCGTTCCATGGACCACCGATGGCTTTTATTACAGAGAAGGCGACAACCCGGGAAGACATCCGTATTATTATGCGGGACTGTATTATATTCAGGAGCCCAGTGCCATGCTTCCGGGGGCTGTTATAGGTGTCAGACCCGGGGACAGGGTTTTGGATCTGTGTGCAGCGCCCGGCGGGAAATCGGTTCAGATGGCTGCACAAATGAAAGGTCAGGGTCTGCTGGTTTCAAATGATATCAATGCCGAGAGAGTCAAGGCACTGGTAAAAAACATCGAACTTTGCGGAGTCAGGAATGCCGTTGTACTCAATGATTCTCCCGACAAGCTTGCCAAAAATTTTGAAGGTTTCTTTGATAAGATTATGGTAGATGCACCCTGTTCAGGGGAGGGAATGTTCCGGAAGGACGAGGATGCCGTTAAAAGCTGGGAAAAATTTAAATGTGAAAAATGCAGTTGCATGCAGTGGGATATATTGCAGCAGGTGGACAAAATGCTGAAGCCGGGAGGAGTGATATTATATTCCACCTGTACCTTCTCCCCGGAAGAGGATGAGATAATGATAGAAAGGTTCATGGACCAACACCCGGGAGGCTATGAATTGCTGGAAATACCTAAAACCGGCGGTATAGAAGGCGGCCGCAGGGAGTGGTCGGCCGGGAAATACGATTTTTCAAAAGCTGCCAGGCTGTGGCCCCACAAGCTGAACGGAGAAGGACATTTTGCCGCCGTTATAAGGAAACTTGAGCACGGTACGAATGGAGACAATGATATTAATTCCCCGGCCCTCCAAAGGGATGGAAGCTGGGAAAAGGCATACCCCGTCAACAGCTTTGAGGACTTGGGAAACTTTAACAGAGAACTGGCGGAGTTTATAAATAACAGCACAACCTTGAGCCTGAAAGGCTATGTGTTTCAGAAAGGGAACAATTTTTACCACCTGCCCCAAGCCTGTCCCGACCTGTCAGGCCTGAAGGTGGCTAAATTCGGGTGGTATCTTGGAGAGAACAGTCCGAAGGGTTTTGTTCCTTCACATTCTCTCGCAGTATCCATGAAAAGTGAGGAAATGAAAAGAAAAATCAACTTTGGTGCCAGTGACAGGGAAACAAACAGCTACCTGAAGGGCGAAACTTTAATTGATTCGGGCGAAAAGGGCTATACCGGTATTTGTGTTGACGGTTACACTCTGGGCTGGGCAAAGCAGACCGGGGACATGCTGAAAAACCTGTATCCCAAAGGGTGGAGAAAGATGGCGTGATAAAACATCATATGAGATATGTTATTTCAAGGAGGTTTGACTTTTGAAACAAAAGCAGAGACTGGACAAGGTCTTATCCAATTTTGGGTTCGGCTCACGTACTGAAATCAAGAGTGCCGTAAAAAACGGCCTGGTCACGGTTGACGGTACTGTAGTCAAGGACAGCGGTTTGCATGTGGACCCTGCTGAGAGCACCGTCCTGATGAACGGTGTAAAACTCCAGTACCGTAAATACATTTATCTCATGATGAACAAGCCCCGCGGAGTTATTTCTGCAACCACTGATACCAGGCAGAAAACAGTATTTGATATCCTGCCGGAGGAATACAAATGCTTTGACTTGTTTCCTGCAGGCAGGCTGGATATAGACACAGAAGGGCTTGTTCTCATGACCAATGACGGTCAGCTTGCACACGAAATTCTGTCTCCCAAAAAACATGTTACGAAGCAGTACTATGCTCATGTACAGGGGCGTGTGGAGCAAGCCGATATGGAAGCCTTTGAAAGAGGAGTCACTCTTGATGACGGATATAAAACCCTTCCGGCCAGCCTGGAAATACTCAGGTCGGATGAGATATCGGAGGTCAGGCTGTCCATAGTGGAAGGCAAATTTCATCAGGTAAAGAGAATGTTTGAAGCTGTGGGAAAAAAAGTAATTTACCTGAAAAGGCTCAGTATGGGAAAGCTCATGCTGGATGAAAATCTGGGCCTGGGAGAATGCAGGGAATTGACCGAAGAAGACGTTGAATTGCTGAGAACTTCTGTTCAAAAGCACTAATAGTGGAGGTAATATGAATAAACAAAGCATCTCAAAGCTGAGCCTGTTTTTAACGGGACTTGAGCAAAGAATAACTGAAAATGCGGATTTTTTTAAAAAGATAACAATCAGATTCAAGTCGGGAACAAAATTTTATGAGGCAGTCGTGACTTTAAAGGAAAACAGATTGTTTTTACAGTATAACGGCCGAAATGACAGGATGGAGATTTCCTGGCTGGGGGCCAGAATTGCAAAAATAGCCGAGCAGTACGAAGCAATGAATCTGATATATGAAGAGCGCGGCACTGCAATCCATATTGATGCCGATGACAGGGGCGTTAAGATGAAGACAAGGGACCAGGACGCTGCAGATGCCGGCAAAGGTCATAATGAAACCTCCCAGATAGCCAACAGGGATTATTATATAAAGGTGGGACATGCCGATGCTGTTCTGAAGGCAATAGGCATACTTGGAGAAAATGGGAAGATAAAAAATGATATGATCAGGAAATACAACCAGATCGACCATTATATTGAACTGGTGGATGATATGCTTAGAAACCTGTGCGCCAGGTACGGCAAAATAAATGTTGTCGACTGCGGCTGCGGAAAATCCTATCTGTCCTTTGTATTAAACTACTATATAAAAGAAGTGCTGAAAAAGAACTGCCATTTTATCGGTCTTGATATTTCAAAAACAGTTATAAATGCTTCAAAAAAGATTGCAGAGCAGCTGGACTATAAGAATATGGATTTTAGAGTAACCGATATCCGAAACTATACCGCCGGAGAAGATATACATCTGGCAATAAGCCTGCATGCCTGTGATACTGCAACGGATGAGGCAATAGCTCTGGCGGTTAACAACAATGCGAAAGCAATTGTAATGGTTCCCTGCTGCCAGAAGGAGATACTGAGCCAATATTCTTTTGATATACTTCAGAGTATAACCAGGCATGGGGTTTTAAAAGCAAGGCTTGCAGATGTGCTCACCGACGGAATCAGGCTGATGCTCCTTGAGGCAATGGGCTATAAGGTGTCCATCGTAGAATACGTATCCCCTCTCGAAACACCGAAAAATCTGATGATCAGAGCTGAAAAGACAGGCGGTGTGAACAAAGCCGTGATAGAAGAATACAAGCAATTGAAAAAACTTTTAGGGATCAGCCCCACTCTGGAAAAATTGATAATGCCCTATTTGTAATAAAATTACATTAATGTAAAATTGACCAAGTGAATTGGCCGTGGTATAATGTTAAAAATTTCATTCCAATGTGAAATTGCAATTATAACGGGTATAACATAAAGTACGGAGGTGGTAAAATGGCAATAAAATCATATGAGGAAAATGGAGTAAGTCTATCGAAGAAAACCATATACGGCGGAGACAGGATTAAGATAACCTATAAGGGGTTGCTTGCAGAGGCAGGGGCTGAAAGCATATACCTTCATTCCGGTTATGGCAGTGAATGGTCAGGCAGTACATATACTCCCATGCAAAAGGGAGCTGACGGTTTTTCAACGGAAATACAAATTCTTGAGGGAAAAAGTCTGCAATTATGTTTTAAGGACCCGGCTGATAACTGGGATAACAACTCGGGAGAAAACTATGTATTCAAAATATCGGCCAGGCGTTCAAAAAAGGCTTAAAAGCAAAAAGGAGGTGCTTTTCCGGTATATCGTAGTATAATAGATATATAATTCTTTCCAAAGGGTACATACATGCTAAAAAAAATATTGCATAGATTCAACGTATACGAGAAATATAACAGGCTGATTACAGAGGAAGGCAAAAGAATATTTATCCGTACCGTCTATACTTTATCCATATGCACTGTGGCTATAATACTGATATGGTACTGCGGCATTGTCAATATGGCTTCAAAGAACCAGATTGGGTTTATTCATGATGGATTTCTAAAAAATACCGTTCAGACCTCAAATCAAAAAATAACCTTTTCTGCCAAAGCAACGGGAGATGAAGCTGCGGAAAACGGCTTACAGGCATCAGCCGATGATTTATCACCGGATACGGGTAAAAATACATCTGATGGCAATAAGCCAGTAGCCCCACCTGTAAAAGAATCCGAAAACAAACAGGAGAATAAGTCTGAAAGCAAACCGGAAGACAAACAGGAGAGCAAGCCTGAAAACAAGCCCGGAAATAAACCAGCGGATAAGCCGGAGAACAAAACCGAAAGTAAGCCGGAAACAGGTAAGAATGATAAAAATACTCAAGTACAGCCTGAAAAAAACAAGGATATAGATAAAAACAGCAACAACAAACAAGTTGAAAAAAAGCCGGATAAAAAGCCTGAGGTAAAAAACAATGATAAGGCTCAAACCGCAAAGAAAGCCAAGGTGGTGCAAAAAACCATCTTCAAGGGGGCAAAGACATCTTATGTGGCACTTACCTTTGATGATGGCTACAACGAAAAGACAATAATTAAAACTCTGGATGTTCTCAAAAAAAATAATATAAAGGCAACTTTTTTCATAATCGGAAGTGTGCTGGACGATTATCCCCAGGTGTGGAAAAGGGCCATAAATGAAGGACACCAGATATGCAACCACACTCTGAATCATGCCACACTGACAAAACTGTCCGATCAGCAGGTAAAAAACGAGATATTGGGCTGGGAGACCTGTGTGAAGAAGGTGCTGGGAGAAGAGTATTTGAATAGGATGAAAAGTGAATTCCCATACCTGAGACTGCCCGGCGGGAACGGAAACAAGGAGGACAGGATACTTTCCATCGCCCAGGACTGCGGCTATCAGGTAATCGGATGGAATCTTGAAACCTATAACAGTGTCATAAGCCGCATGAGGAAAAATTATTCTACAAATGAAATAGCAAAAAAGATCCAACAGCACGTAGTAAACAATTGTACCGGCGGTTCCATAATCCTTCTTCATTTTAACCAGTATGACATAACCAACATCGAAGAGATAGTTGCAGGGATTAAGAACAGGGGTTACAACATAGTGACAGTTACTGAATTATTGAGCAAGAAGTAGGGTTTTAAAGCTTACATACCCTTTGTTAACAATGTACATTTTTAATAGAGGGTATGTAAAATGAATAAAAATAAAATGTTGAAACAGGCTATAATGTGTCATATAATTTTAATGGTAAACCAAACACAGATGGGGGATATTTATAATGAAAAGTGTTATACGTGATATTTCTTTGGCTGATAAGGGAAAACAAAAAATAGAATGGGTCAGAAGAAACATGCCCATCCTTAGAAGCCTGGAGGATGAATTCAGAGCAACAACACCGTTTAAAGGTGTCAGAGTAGTTGTATCGGTGCATCTTGAAGCTAAAACTGCGTACTTGGCAAAATTATTTGCAATTGGAGGCGGAGAAGTTTCTGTCACCGGAAGTAATCCCCTCTCAACACAGGACGACGTGGCTGCAGGTCTTGTGGCCGACGGATTGGATGTATACGCCTGGTATAACTCAACCAGGGAAGAGTATGAGGAGCATCTCAATCTGGCACTTGGCTACAAGCCCAATATTATAATAGATGACGGCGGAGATCTTGTTAATCTCCTGCACACAACAAGAAAAGAACTTATACCTCATATTATGGGAGGCTGTGAAGAAACCACAACCGGTGTCCTGCGATTGAAAGCGATGGAAAAAGAGGGAGTGCTCAAATTCCCCATGATTGCGGTAAATAATGCAAACTGCAAGTATCTTTTTGACAACAGATACGGTACCGGTCAATCTGTATGGGATGGTATCAACAGAACCACCAATCTCATAGTTGCCGGCAAAAATATAGTAGTTGCAGGTTATGGCTGGTGCGGCAAAGGTATTGCCATGAGGGCAAAGGGCTTCGGTGCAAATGTGATTGTTACCGAGATCGATCCTGTAAAAGCGGCAGAGGCCATAATGGATGGCTACAAAGTGATGAAAATGTCGGAAGCGGCCAAAGTCGGAGACCTGTTTATAACCGTTACCGGCTGCCGCGACGTAATAACAGAAGAACACTTCAAGAGCATGAAGGACGGGGCTATTCTATGCAATGCAGGCCACTTCGATGTGGAAGTATCGGTAGAACAGCTGGAGAAGATAGCTGTTGAAAAGCAGGAGCAGAGAAAAAACATAATGGGTTACAAATTGGACAACGGCAGGTGGATAAACCTTCTTGCCGAGGGAAGGCTTGTAAATCTTGCGGCAGGAGACGGACATCCCGCTGAAATCATGGATATGAGCTTTGCTTTGCAGGCACTTTCCGCAAGGTATATGCTTCACAACTTCCGTAAGCTGGGAAATAAGGTCATCGATGTGCCTGCAGAAATCGATAAGGCAGTGGCCGAAATGAAGCTGAAATCCTGGGGAGTTAAGATCGACAAGCTTTCGAAGGATCAGAAGAAATATCTTAACAGCTGGGCGGAATAAGCGAGGGAATGATGAATCTGGATTTATTAATAAAAAATGTTGATATAATTACCATGGATGACCAAAATTCGGTCATCCATAATGGTTTTATCGGAGTTTCAGACAGGAAGATCTGTTTTGCAGGTGAAAAACTCCCTGAAAATACTGGCTTCAAGAAGGAAATAGACGGAAAGGGCGGGCTTGCAATGCCCGGTCTGGTAAATGCCCACAGCCACAGTGCAATGACCCTGATGAGGAATTATGCGGATGATATTGCATTGGAGAGCTGGCTTTTCGATAATATCTTTCCCATAGAGGCAAAGCTAACGGACAGGGATGTATACTGGGGAACCATGCTGGGCATAGCTGAAATGCTGAAGTCGGGAGTTACTGCTTTTGCAGACATGTATATGTTTATGGATGAAGTGGCCCGGGCTGTGACCGAGACAGGAATAAAGGCAAATCTTTGCAAGAGTCCGGTTCAGTTCTTTGAAGGCGGAGAATTGAAACGCCTGGATAAGAGCCAGGGAACGGTGGATTACTACAATCGGTACCACAACAGTGCCGAGGGACGTATAAAAGTATTTGTTGAAATTCATTCTACATACATGTTTAATGAACAAACCCTGAGAAATGCGGCTTTGCTTGCCAGACAGCTCAATACCGGTATCCATATCCACCTTTTGGAAACCACCGCGGAGGTTGAATCCAGCAAAAAAGACTATGGAATGACCTCAATAGAAATATGCGAAAAGACAGGGGTGCTGGATGTACCTGTTTTAGCGGCACACTGTGTGCACATGACCGACAGCGATCTGGAGATAATGAGAAGAAAGGGCTGCAGTATAGCCCATAATCCTTCCAGCAATCTGAAGCTGGGAAGCGGTATTGCAAGAGTTCCCGAGATGATCGGCATGGGCATTAACGTTTGCCTGGGTACCGACGGTGCTGCCAGCAACAATAACCTGAATATGTTTGAGGAAATAAATCTGGCGGCGCTGCTTCACAAGGGTGTTGCCATGAACCCCCAGCTGATGAAGGCCGATACTGTGTTAAAAATGGGGACTTATAATGGCGCCCGGGCTATCGGTTTTGACGATACAGGAAAAATTTCAGAAGGTATGAAAGCGGATATAATACTTATAGATACCGACAAGCCTCATTTCTATCCCAAAAACAATCCGCTGTCAACTGCAGTTTATTCAGCCCAGGCATCGGATGTGGATACTGTAATCATTGATGGAAATATTATTATGCAAAACAGAGTATTCACCGGTATAGATGAGGAGAAAATCAAGTATGAAGTGCACTCCTTATCCAAAAGGTTATTGGTAAGGTAATCATTGATAGGTGACATAACGTATAAAAAATTATATAATTAAACCCTGACACCTGCGATTGTCGGGGTCTTTTTGTACTGTAACAATTTACATAAAGGGTTTTTAGTCTCAACGTCAAATAGTATAATAGTTGGACAATTTTAAATGAGCATGGAGGAAATATAATGTCGGTAACATTGAGTTTGTGGTCAACCAAACAGGGGGAAATAAGAAGGTTTTTACATAGTTTTTATCAAAAGGATTATATAATGGAAGAGGATTCACGCCGATGGGTCAAAAAATTTTTTAACCCGATGGATTCAATAGATATGATAAGTGCCTTGATGGACAATTATGAATCCTTTGGTGTCACACTGTACATACATATGGAAAATGGTTATTTACATAAAATTACTGAAGAAAATTATGATGATGTTATAAAGGGCCTGATTGGGATTTATTATCTGACAGTGAATTGTGAGCCGGGCCTGGAGATTTCGTAGCTGTCTGTAACATCTGAATCAAATATTCCATCCATAAGCTGGATATGGTTAAAAATAGATAAATAGTCTTATTTCTATTTTGTCACATTATGGTATAATATCACTGGTAAAGAGGATGATGGCTCATGGAGGTTAATCGGATGGAGCAGGAACATATACAGGAAGAATTGAGCGAAGTTAACGAAATTAACGTTAAAGATGTTAATGAAGTGAATGAACACCAAAAAATGCAAAATGTTTCAACTGTTTCACAGTCATATAATAACAGCCAGCAACAGCTTCTATGGGCGGACAGACAGGTGACGTCTCTCGAGAGACAGCTGCTTTTGAACAATTGTGCACCGGCTGCCGGCGGAAAGCTTATGAGTAATTGGGCAAAAGTATTTCTTTGCGCATTAGCTGTAATAATTCCAGGTATTGGTCAAATAATAGGTATAATAGCCGGCTTGATCATGGTTTCCAACGACAGTGATTCTGATAGAAGATCCTATGGAGCTGCATTGTTGACAGTCTCTTTGATAATCTTTGTCATGCAGTTAATCTTCTGGTTCATATTTGCACTGGCTGTGGGACCTGATTTTTATTATTAAAGCACGGGAGAAGCGTTTCTGTTATATTTTTCGTTATCGGCAGGTATTTCAGGGGGGAGTTATTATAACAAAGAGTCAATTGAGAAAACAATACCTTGAATATAGAAGCAATATGGATAAACGGGAATTGTTTGGCTGGTCCCGGTGTATAGCAGAAAAACTGAATGGGCTGCAGGCTGTAATTGAGGCTGAAAATATTATGTGTTTTGTCAGCTTTGGAAGTGAGGTTGACACCCACGGCTTGTTAAAGGAATGGATTTTGCAGGGTAAAAATGTAAGTGTACCCCGTATAGAAAAATTCCCTGCCGGGGAGAGTCTCATGCATGCTGTTAAAATTAAGGATTTTAGTGATCTGAAGACAAAAGGCAGCTATGGTATTATGGAACCTGAACTGAAAATTGACAGTATTGTTGCTCCGGCAGAGCTTGATGCGATAATAGTGCCGGGCAGCGCTTTTGATATTCAAAGAAACCGCATGGGCTATGGAGGCGGCTTCTATGACAGATATCTGATGCGGACATCAGGCAATTGCAAAAAAATTGGGGTGTGTTATGACTTCCAGCTGTTGGAGCAAATACCTCACGAGGCTTACGACATACCGGTGGATTTGATTGTCACTGAGAAGAGAACGGTATGACCGGACTAATTCTGCAAAAATGAAAATGAGAGCCGCCTCTCAATAGAATTTCAATTTCTATTTTGAGGCAGCTCTTTTCTTTAATTGGCAATTACAATTCGGACAGTCCTAACAGGTAGCTTCTCAGCCTGAGCAGATCCAATGCATCCACCGAACCGCTGGAATCTATATCCGCGGCCTTGAGGGCATCTCCCGTCAGGAGCTGGCTTCCCAGAAGGTGCATCTTTAGAAGTGTAAGATCCAGTGCGTTTACTTCCTTATCACCGTTCAAGTCACCTCTCATGATTGTTACCGGCCCGGCAGGTTTGGTTCCGTCAGGCTCGGTACCGCCAACCAGAACGCCGGAATCATAGACACAGATATTATCTGTTTTGACAGGGGTGCCTGTCCAGTTGCTGTCTTCAATTTTCAACCCCTGATAGCTCCAGTCATCAGACGGATTCCAATAGTTCTGCCATGCATAGGTACCCAGTGCGAACTGGTACTTTTTGTTGGAGTTGGCTATGGAAAAACCATCCCAGGTCACCTCCACATAGTAAATCTTGTTTTCTCCCAGCTTGCTGCTGGTGTATTTATACGGTCCCGAAAGTATGGCATTATAATTTGTCTCTGCAGCTGTCTGGTCGTATAGCTCCCTCATTTCAATACTGTTTGGATCAAGGGAGGTCATTCCGGTTGCATCAAAATAGTATCTTACAGAGATGTTTTTTGAAGTCTTCGGAGCATTGGAATGGACATAGAAGGTTACTTCGGTGGCTTTTGGGCCGTCGGACTGCACTATGTTCACACCGAAGGCTTCAACCCAGTATGAAGTTTCCTCTTCTTCACCACCTGTTTCTTCAGGAGGGAAGTTGGGGGTTATCTGCATTGAAGAATCCCCGAAGAAGCGGTAAAGACCGGCACAGGCACCCACAAATGCCGCATTGTAGTCAATTGTTACTTCATTGTATACATAGTCCGATGTAACATCCTTGTGTTCATCCTTTGAACCGGGACCGCCCACCAATGCACCATAAAGCACATGCTTGTGGGGAGCGGGATCTTCAGCCATGGAGGTGCCCGAAGCCGCCCTGTGATGGGGGTATTTCACCGATATATCGCTGTAGCCTACTATATAACAGCGGTTTAAAGGGTTATTGCCCATCAGGTAATCCATTTGTGATTTCGCCCACTGGCCGTATTTTGAGGGAGTATTGCCGTGATGCTTGTCGTAAACCACAGCCAGCAGCTGGGTGGCAGTGTTGTATCTGGCAGAACCCCATTGATTGAGAAATGCATATCCGCCGGGGGTTATGGTTACGGTCTTGCCTGTCATCCAGCTGTCAAGAGTTTTGGCAATCTGCCCCCAGAAATTTATCTCCTCATAAGGACTCTTGTTTGTTGCGGCCCTGTACCTGTCTTCAAATACCTGACCGTTTTTGTCATATAAGTCGTCTATTTCGGCAATGATACATGCGGTGCCGGCCCAGACATCGTTCCAGCAGTGCGTCCAGGAGGGAGGGGCATAATAATCAAAATATTTGAAAACTTCGTTCAGATAATGATCTTCCTGTGTTGCCAGGTAAAGCCATGACCCTGCCCAGCAATAATCATCCTGCCACTTTGAAGAGGTGTAATAACCCTTGGGGCCGTCGGCATTACATGATTTGGTGGGGCATCTCTCGGCAAATTCAAACAGGGCCTTTGCATATTTAAGGCTTTTTGCTGCATATTGGGGATCTTCATCCTTAAAATTCATATAGTTGACTGCAAGTGAAGCCGCCGCTGCAGACACACAGTCTGTGGAAGGCAGTTCTTCAGTGGCAAACCAGCCTCTTCTGAACATTTCGTCGTTCTCAGGAGCATTCCAGTAGGCGTGATCCACGTCACCGTCCCCAACCTGGTAGCAGAAGGCTATTGCCTTGCCCGAATTATCCAGGTATGTACACTTCATGAAGTAATCATTAAAATATCTCAGGATTGTTTTGGCATGGGCGTCCTGGCCTGTGGCTTGGTATTGCTCCCTGAATTCATAAAAGCCCCAGCCCAATGTAGAACCTGAATATGCCTCGGGCATACCGAATTTTACATGGTCGCCCGCATCGTGAAAGCCCCCTGATACATCAAGCTTTCCATCCCCGTCAGGATCGAGAATGCTTTTATTTTTGGTGATAAAGCTCTGTGACATATTAGTGTTGGTGGTGTCAAGGGGAAGCTGTGCGTCATAGGCATGACAGTCGTCTCTCCATTTGTATTGGCTGTTTTCGCCGACGCCGGTGCCGCACATGTTTGCATCATAGAAATATTGGGAATACTGCAGTGCTTTTGCATAATTGTACTCTGCACCGGCAGCACTGACATTCATATTTGCGGCAGGGAAGACCAATGCTGTCAGAATTACGGCACTTATGACCGAACAGCCTGCTCTCCTTAAGAAATTAAGTTTCTTATTCATAATGGTTATTCCTTTCGAAATCAACTTATTTTATGATTTATCAGATTACTTGTTGTTTACGGGAAATACGGATATTTGCCCGAGTAAATACTGCTTGATGAGGGCGAGATCCAATGCATCGGTTGAGCCGTTGCCGTCCAGGTCGGCAGCTTTGATCCCCTGGTTGTTATCCAGGATGCATTTCTTCATCAATGCCAGATCCAATGAATCAATTGACTTGTCTGAGTTCAGGTCGCCGTATAAAATATCCTGGCCGTCAGGTACCGGATATGTTTTCAGGTCGGGAAGTTCGTCGAGGGTAATGCAGTATTCGCTTTTATATATTTCGGTAAGCCAGTTGACAGGATTGTTCTGCTCTCCTGTGAGATACCAGCCGTACCATGGACAGAAATACAGCCAGGCGGCTTTTTCATTTATTAAATTTGAGACCTGAGGGATGGTATCATTTTCGCTCATTGTAACCAGCTTTTTACCGCCTGTGGACTTTACGAGATTGTAGAAGGTTGAGGTTATGGCACTTCCGTTCGGCAATCCGTCCTTGGCATTGTACTTGTCATAGCCCACCATGTCTACCACATCATCGCCAGGATACCATTGGGGTGACGTTTCATAGGTATAGGAAGTCCACACCCATATGAGATTATTAAGCCCGTATTCGTTTGTGAATTTATCATATAGAAGTCTGTATAGCTTTACACAATTCTGGGGACCTTCGGCACCCCACCAGAACCATGCGCCTTCTGCTTCATGGAGAGGTCTGAAAAGTACGGGAACTCCCGCATCCTGAAGCTGCTTGAATTTTCCTGCCATGACTTTTATATCATCCAGCAGCGCAGTGTTTTCTGCAGTTCCCGGAGTCAGGGCTTTTGATATGCTGAAAGTGGTACTGTCGGTATAAAAGCTGTTGTCGGCTTTCTTCCCGATATTCCCCGGTGAGAACCAATGCCAGCAGACAGTTGGGATTCCGCCCTTGTTGTTGTACCAGTCAATAACCCGTTCGGCGCAGAGATCATCCCAGAGCAAACCGTTTCCGCGGTAGTTCATGAAATCAAAACCCCTCACAGCGGGCAGCTTTCCGGTTTTCTCCCTTATGTAGGTGAATTCGGCCTCGGAACCGTCGTAGTTGTGAGAGCCGCACAGTTCCTGCTGGCCTGAGAGGATATGTTTACCATAAACATCAACAAGATAGCTCATGAGAGCTTTGGCTTCCCTGGTAGCTTTGGGATTTACCAGTTTTTTTTCAACCTTGAGGCCGGTGATGCTTTCATCAGCGGGTTTTACCACAAGGTAATCAAAGAAGGTATAACCCCAATAGCTTTCAAATTCAATATTGTTGGTACCCTGATTAAGTTTGACAATTCCTGCCGACATCTCCTTCCAGGTGAGTGTGTAAGGAAAACTTACCTCACCCTGGTTGGAATGGTTAACATTGAGATATTGTACCTTTTTGGTCTTGTCATAGGGCTGGGCATAGCGGACAATCAATTCATACAGCCCGGCCTTGTCAATCTCAACATTGACAGAAGTACTTGTACCCTTCTGGGCGATAAAGGTGCAGGTTGCCCCGGTAAGATCAATTGTCTGGCCGTCTTCGGTTTTTCCCACATAGTCGGTATGAATTTCGGCATTGTTTTGAATACCGTTCTCAAATTCATACCTGACACCCTCCGGAGGTATGGAAACTGCCGCGACTTTGATGAATGGCATCGCAGGTATCAATACCGCTAATGCCAGTACTAAGAAAACATATTTTACTGTTTTCCTACCCATAAAAACGCCTCCTTTATATTATTAAAATAATATGTTGCAGTATTTTATTTTACATAAATGTAATAAAATACTTATAAATACATAATATTACATTTTATCCTAAAATACAATTGATTTATTATCATACTATATTTATTAACTGTATTTTTTAAAGGATATTTAAGGGACAAATTTTAATATTCTGATGCAGCGAATATAATTTATATAGATTGATGCAGGTAGTGAAAAGAGGTTATGTACATGCCAAAAGTTAAACCAAAACGCATCATAAGTGTTTATAAGGGAAAAATTGAAGTAAAAGACCTGATATTCAAAATAATATCGCTGACAGCAAGGAGATAGCGGACAGAAACAAAAGCAAGCCGGTGAAGTATTTTTTACCGGCTTGAAAAAACCAACTCAAGTATGATTAGGAATCCTCGACGGGATCAGGTAACCTTTTTCTTTTTATGAAGAACTTTTTTATTTCAAAAAATAGCAAGGTAATAACGGGTAAAATGACCTCGAATGGAAAAGCGTAATATTTATAGATATTGTTGGCCCAATCGAACATTTCAGACGTATTTCTGTAGAATATGACTGATAAAAGCAGCATGGAGAGCCCGAGTATCCCCACTACCTGTCTGTAATTCTTAAGCCCGAACAGATTTGCTACTCCAATGCAGGAACTGTATAAACATACATTAATTTTAATGAAGCCCGCAAAAAGGAAAACCATTGCAACCGTTATTTCAATTCTCTCCAGGAAGTCGCCTATATTTACCAGCCGCACTGAAGAATAGGTCGGAAAGAACTCAATTGATATATTCGGCACTCCCAATGAGAGAAGTGTCCGCACAGATACCAGCACTATGAACAGGCCGCTTATCAGCAGATTTAAAAAGTAAACCTTATAAACACTGGCTTTAGAATTAAGCTGATTAAAAAAGGCCAGAAAAATTACAGTCTCTGAAAGAGGAAATGCGAATACTGAAAATGCACTGTCTATTACAGGCTTAATTCCATAAAAAAGTATGGGTTTGAAGTTTTCAAAATTCAATATGGGTGCGAAGAGGAAGGTAACCGCCAAAATTACGATGATAGTGATTGGAAATATAATGGCGGTCCACCTGCAGATAACTTCAATACCCGCCTTTACGGCCCAGATGCACAAGAAAACCATAAATAAGCCGACAATGCTCTGGGGAGTTTGAGGCAATGAAACACTTACAATGAACTCGGTAAAATTTCTAATTACAAGTGAACCAAGGTGAAAAGAGTACCAGGTAAAAAGAACTGACAGGAGTTTTCCTGCCACTTTTCCGAATACGATCTCAAAAATTTCATATATGTTCTTAGCCGGGTAGAGCTTTTGAATTTTGCAACAAATCAATATTATAGGAACTTCCAAAAGCATTGAAATTAAAATTGCTATCCAGACATCATTTTTTGCAGTTCCTCCTGCTCCAAGCACAAGTGTACTGCCCAGTGTAAACATGATCATTACGGCTAATCCCTGTTTTTGAGTAATCAGTTCTTTTTCCATATTACCATTCCTTTCTGTACAACTTAAAGGATAAATCATCCCAGGCTCCATATAAGACTGATTAGTTTCTTCAAGGGCTCAGAGGGACTGGGGATACTTATCCCAATTGTAATCAACAGAGACATAATAAATATAAGTATCGTCAATGAGGAAAAAAGCGAAAAAAGCAGCCACCTCTTTTCCTTGTACATCTGAACAAGGTCTCTTATATAGAAAGCAAGAACAATTGTGAACAATAATAAAAAAGTCAAGTTCAGTCTCCCATCATAATCGGGTTTGAAAGCAACCCGGCATGTTTGATTCTAACCTCTGCATTTGCCTCCACCTGTACATTTTTAAAAAAATCATCCCAATCGGGCTTAATTTTCTTCCACAATTCCGGCATATCCTGTTTTACTTTCAATCCGAAGCCAAATATGTCGATATCATACTCGGATTGTACTGCCTTTATAACTCTCTCCACATTCTTCTTTAACTCAGCCTGGGTTTGTTTTTCCAATTTTTCAATTTCAGATTGGCTGGTAAATTTGATTTTATTGTCATCAATTTCACCCAAGGTAGTTTTGGTTTTGATACTGATTTCAAAAGAAAGTTTACCCTTTGAATATACAGGTTTTACATACGTTTTATTACTGTCGATGTCCAGTGTAAAATTACCGGCATTATTATTATTTTGTGTTTTATTAACAACTAAAAGGCCGCCTTTAATTTTGTCCATCACAAAAAGATAATATTTAGTGTCATCTCCATTGAACATGTACTGAAGCTTGTCCTGTTTGAAAACTGCGGTCCCTATCAATTGGGATGTCGCTTCACCGGCATTCTGAGTCAGGCCTACAACCGGGATCACTGCAGAAATACCTTCATTGCCCAGGGCATTTATAAACTGATAAACCTCAACCTTTGGAGATTTGGACAGTTTTTTTTGTTCATCAAGCATCTTGTTTATTTCATAAGTACGAATCTCTGTGGAAATGCTCTGTGAATCAAGCAGTTTCTCAGCCGTATCTTCATTGGAGACCAGAATATCTATTGATAATCTGGGTTCAGCATCCCTGCTTAAGAAATCAATTATCGGCAATATGCCTTCCTTTGCAACATCCTTGCTTATTATAATGATCTCGGCATGTCCCCAATATAATTTCTGAGCGCTGATTTTGATTGAGTTGCGTATGGCATCGAAAATTGAGTCACCATAGCTCTCCAATTTCTTTGAGTGAACAGGTGCATCTCTTCCTCCGCCTTTCAGGTCAATGATTTCAATACTTAATTTATATTTGCCGTCAGGGGTTTTATCAACTGCCGCTCCCGACACTATTGACATCTGGTTGATTTCCATGTAGTCCCAGCAGCCGGTGCAAAAAATCGAAAGTACAGTAATGGCTAATAGAGAACCTAATAATCTTTTTATCATTTTTTCTCTTTTCCTTTTGATTGTCGTAGCTTATTATTTTGCGACAGCAATTTAGGTCTGTAATTCATATACCATAATGGTGCCCTTATTAAAGTATCCTTCAGGTCTTTCGGCTCCATTGAGGTCAAATATAGTAAATATGGTACTCCAAAGGATCGGATTTCACACAGGTGTAATATGGCACCTGTAATTCCAAAAATGAGACCATAAAAACCCATAAATGCGGACAAAGCTAAAAATACAACTCTTAAAATCAACGCTGGCCCTTGCATTTTCGGAATCATAAGACTGGTGATTCCGGAGATGGCAACTACAATGACAATCGGAGCGCTTACGATTTTTGCCTCAACAGATGCCTGTCCCAATACCAATGCGCCGACTATGCTCAGAGCCTGACCGATATTTGTTGGCATTCGGGTACCGGTTTCTATCAATATTTCAAACACCATCAGAAGAAGTAATGTCTCAACAATAGTAGGAAAAGGCACACCCTGCCTGGCAGCGGATATACTTATCAGCAGAGGGGTAGGTATCATCTCCTGGTGGAAAGTCATAAGTGCTACATAAACTGCAGGTACGCATACTGTGAGGATAAACCCGAGTATCCTGAGTATTCTGCTGACTGAGGAGAAGTAAAAATTAATATAATAATCTTCATTTGCCTGGAAATATTCCAGAAACAGGTATGGAACCGTGAGAGCAACAGGAGTTCCGTCTACTATGACGGCTATTCTGCCCTCCAATATTTTTCCCACAACAATATCAGGCCTTTCTGTGCTTCCTACAGTTCTGAACGGAGATAACGGTGCATCTTTTATTAAATCAGAAATATATCCGGAGGCTAATATGCTGTCTATTTTAATGCTGTTTATTCTGTCTTCCAATTCTTTAAGAATTTTTGGATTGACAATACTGTTCATATAACAGAGGCAAATCCTTGTCCTGGATTTGACGCCCACAGTCATAAACCTGAATTTGAGATCAGTGGTCTCCAGTCTTTTGCGCAACAGGGATAAGTTGGTCATTATTTGTTCTGTAAATCCTTCCCTGGGGCCTCTTACTACCTTTTCAGCCTCCGGTTCCTCAATGGCTCTGCCTTTGACTCCAATAGAACCGATAATCAACGCTTCTGATGAACCCTCCAGTAATAACACAGTATTCCCTTTGAGTATCGAATGTGTTAAAATGCTTATATCAGGACTTTTGTGGATATGACCGGCATTTATTACCATATTTTGTAATTGCGCTATAGTATCACCGCTGCTTTTCAAACTGTCATTCTGTAAAACCGGGCGGAGTATATTATCATTAATAATTGAGGTATCAACCATTTCTTCCATAAATAACACGCTGCATTTTATTGATTTGTTATACTGACTTTCGATATTTCTGACAATGAAGGTATCTTCATCACGGAAAATATTCATAAAAAGTTCAATATTTTTTGAAAGCGATGAGTTGATATTACCCGCTCCGGACTGATCGTCCGGGTATGTCAAACACTCACTCTTACTCTTGTTTTTATCCTTATGTTTATTCCAGAATACCAAATTGATCACCGCTGATAATAATTTTTTATTATTGTGTGCAACTTATTTAAGCTTATGCAGGTATGCTGATTCTGACCTGAATATAGCATTATAAACTATCTTCTTTTCTTTCACATGCATCAATAGTTAAAAAACATAATTTTATATTTTTTACCATTTTTGTATAATATTTGTTTAAAATATGGTATACTTTTGACAAATAGTTTGACAAGTACCATTTAGGGTTCAAACATATTTTGTAAAATAAAAATTGAAAAGGAGACTTTTAAAATGAAAATTGTAAGAAAAAGATTATCGGTTTTTGCAATTTTATTTGCAATAATGTGTAATTTAAGTTTTGCTGCTTCGGCAGCAGCGTATCCGTCAACCTCAGCTACATATGATATCTATGATCTGGTCCGCAGCGCGGCTAAGTCTGGAGGATGTTCTCAAATGGTCCCGCAAGGAATTACTTTTGCAAGTGATTACCTGTTGATTTCTGCGTATTGCGGAGACGAAACCGGTACTCATAATTCGGTTATATATGTATTTAATGAGAGTGATAAATCTTATTATGGTACAATCAAGTTACCCGGTACCGCACATGTAGGCGGGGTTGCTTATGACTGCAGTACAAGCGGCAACATATGGGTTTCAAATGGGAATTCTGTCGGGTGTTTTAAATATTCTAAACTGGCAGATTGCAAAGGCAAAGTTTTAAGTGTTACATATAATAGAGTAGCAGATTTGAGCTATTCTGCTTCAACAATGTGTTATGATGCTGTGAATGATTATCTTTGGATTGCACAATTCAGCGAAACTGACTCTGAAAAATCATTTGCACGCTGCTATGCGGTAAACAACAAGACAACAACAAGCCCGACACTGCCGTATCAGTTTCAGATTTCAGTTCCACTGAAAACACAGGGTATTTCAGTCAGAGGAAATAGAATGATGATTTCATCGTCTTATGGAAGGACAAAAGATTCTCAATTGTATTCATATACCTGGGATCAGAGTAAAAAGGTAAATACGCTAAAAAGTACTACAACACTTCCTCCTTTATCGGAAGGCGTTGTAATGGGTACAACTTACGCATATGTTGTCTATGAATCTGTATCACCAGTGTACTACGATACTTGTACCAGCCCTGTGCGATATTTTGCCGCTTATGATATAACAAAATTTGGGATATGATTTTTTTTAAATGACAAACCGAATTTGAAAAGCAAGAGAGGCATTATCTCAACAATAATGCCTCTTATTTTATTCTCTCATATTATATCTTTTTATATCCTTAGTACTTGGTTATTCAAACAGCAATGAATTGGCATTTGGGGTATTTGATTTTGCCATCTTTGTTCGTAATAAAACCAATTACCAGTCAATGGAATCAACATACATTGTAAAATTACCTTGCTCAGAGGTTTCAACCTGAATGCCGAACTGGCACTGCGTCAAATTTACATCCGATGTAAGAGAACGGGTGACTACAAACTCGTTCCATTCACCCTTCTTTACCATGTCATAGCTCTTCCAGGCCGAAAACCATTCTGTTGTAGTCCATGAAGGATCGTGAGGCATGACAAATGGTTGAATTGTTTTTATTGGAGCGTCTGCAGGTATCCAGACCCTGAAGGTCATGGTTTGTCCGGGGTCAATTACCGGTACACTGCTATTTACTACAGCATCCAGCTTTCCGTCTGCTGTGGAGGCAGCCTCCCACTTAAGCGCTTTATTTCCCTGGAATGCTTTTTCTGATGTAACAGATAGGACTGATGCAGTACTGCTGGAGACAAAACCGTTAAGAGTTCCGTCCTCAAAATTAATATTAGAATTGTCACCCGTAGCAGTTGAAATGGATACGGAATCTGTTGCCGAGGCTGACAGGCCTTTGTCATCAATAACTGTTAAACTTACGGTATAGGTTCCGGGAGCTTTGTACTTGTGAATAATCTTTGCCCCCGTGCCTTCGGTACCGTCACCGAAATCCCATGAGTAAATGGAAATATTTCCGTCAGGATCGATTGAAGCTGTGGCATCGAAACTAATATTATCCCCGGTAAAGGCTTCCTTTGGTGATACACTTATAGCCGCTACAGGCGGTTTATTTTCTGAAGTGTAAGGCAGGCTATGTATTATATTAAGTAAATACTGTTTCAAAATGCTGAAGTCGACTGCGTCTACAGTGCTGTCCAGATTTAAATCCAGGGCTTTATTATATTCAATATCAGGGTCCATTAACAGTTTTTTGAAATAAGAGTAATCCAAAGCGTCAACTGATCCGTCATTGTTGGCATCACCATACAGTATCGGAGCAGCATTAGAATCGAGAACAATATGGCATACGGTCAATGCAGGGATCGTGTAAGTTAATTTATTGCTGTTAATAGCTTCTATAGGGGCTTTTTCAGTAATATTAGCACTGCTTCTGTCAAATGACCATACCCTTCCAGCAGTGTAATTTTTACTGCTGTTAATATCGAAATTTACTGTCATCGGACTGTCATAATTTTTATTTATTAAAATAACATGTAATTTTGAGTCGTCATTTTCATCAACTGATGCATAAACCGAACTGTTTTCAACATCCGAGGTTTCTGCTTTTACCTTTGTGTTACCATATGCCGAACCATTTCCGTCATAGTTGGTATACATATTTATGCCGGCTGCCGTGTAGCTTCCGCCGCCCCATACTGTGGCAAGGTATACACCGTATTTTCCAAATATGCCCAAAACATCAGCTTGGGCTATACCTCCGGTTATATGGTTGTCCGCGCCATATGAATACTCTGTGAATGCAAGCTTTGTTCCGGGATTGTATTGGTCAATGGAAGCCTGTACCTTCGGCAGCAAAGGCAGCCTGGAGCTGAAATACTGCGCAATCCAGCTATCCTCTGTATATGTGGAGTCCCATAATGTTCTTGGCGCCTGAAGACGTGCTTTGTTGCACTCAATATTTGCGGGATCTTCATTAAAGCAAATTCTCTGTCCGCCGCCTTGGGCTTCCGGATACCAGTGCAGGTCGAGTGTGTCAATCAGTCTGGTACCTTGCTGGGTTGAGGCCTTTTTCATGTTGTCAAGATAATAATCCAGGAACCATGCATAATTTCCTTTAACATCTGCCCAATCAGTTGCGGTCTGGAAGTCGTTATATTCTGAAAATCCATATGCTACCAGGCCAAAGGTTTCGGCATCCGGGTCAACGCTTTTAACCGCCTTTGCAAGATTGATGTTTTTGTCAACCAGCTCGGCACAGGTTGGTTTCTCCGGGTGAATTCTAGGATGTGTGTTGGACCAGAGAGCTGGTTCGTTGTCTATGGCATATCCTTTTATACCGGTAGGTGTCGATGCACGTCCATACTTATTTACAAGGAAATTGACGAATTCATCCATATAAACATAATTGTCGGTTGTATCAGGAGTAAGAGACAGAGGTGCATCCTTTTTAAATTTAACCTCTTTCCATCTGCTGGATGGTGCTGTATCGCCGGCTGTTACCGTACCGTTGGCATCCGCAGAAACATAGCCTGCAGCCTGCAGAGTAACCAACGAGTATTTTTCACCGGCTGCAAGGTTTTTGTCCTGAAAATCGGATACAACTACACCTGGTTCACTCCATCTGTCTGTTGGGATATTATTGTTTGTCAGCAAATAGGTATCATTGGAATGCTGCCAGTCACTTCCCGCACTTGAGTAGTTGTTTTCCCAGTTGTAGCCTGTCGTCCTGTTACCGCCGAATCTTTTCGAGGTCAATTTTGCATTGTTAAATTCCCAGTTTCCACCATAAATATAAGGACTGATGGCAGCTCTTTCCGCTGCTGTGTCAATACTTACGTTTATTGTGCCGTTGGTATCGGCGGATACGCTGCCTGCCGGAATTAAAGCTGTCAGCAGCAATGAAAAGCCGACAACCCATGCTCTGAGCCTTATTCTCATATTTACATTCACCATTTACTTTACACTCCTTCTGTTTTGATTTTGCGCATTTTTCTGATGCCGGATATGGAATATTCAAACAGCACAACCCCCCTTTTTTTCTTTTACATATTTACCCAGCACAGTCATGCTAAACTAAAAATTGTCATATTATCAAAAATTAACATGTTTAATTAGATTTTAACATATTTTAAAAGGAATAAATTGTAATATTTTCTGTTTTTTACATTATTTGTATAATTGTTAAAATTAGACATATAATTTAAAAGGGAGCATTATCTTTTGACGTGCAAACCCGTATGAGACTGGGTTTGGTAACCTTAACAGGCTTGAAACTATAATAGATGCGGACAACGTAATAGTAATCCCAAATATTTATATCTTCTTTTCTTTCATATAAACTAATACTCTAATTTATTTAGGACAAATTTTAATATTCAGTGAATGTGAATATAAATGAAATAGAAGTCAGCTCCTGATTTAAAGATGCTATGAAAGAAATTTCAACAAATGCAGCAAGGAGGTAGCAGGGCAATGCTGGGATTCAACAAGCCTGATATCAATTATCACATAGGAATATATGTTCGGCAGAGCAGAGATGAAAATGAAGAAAATCTTGAAACAATTGAAACTCAAAAAAAACTATTGGTTGATTATGTAAAAAGAAATAATATGGGGACAATATACAAAACGTATGTCGATGATAATGTGTCTGGGTCAGGCTTTGAGAGAAATGCTCTGGAAGAGCTGAAAAAGGATGTGTTGTCCTGCAACATTAATCTAATAGTACTGAAGGATTTATCAAGACTGGGAAGGAATAATGCCAAAACATTACTTTTTCTTGACTTTCTTGAGGAATACGGTGTGCGTGTAATAACCTCCGACGGGAGATATGACAGCCTGAAGGATAATGAAACGGTGGGCATTGATACGTGGTATAACGAACGGTATGTGCGGGATATTTCAAAGAAAATAAGGGCAAATCTGCGGTTTAAAATAGAGCAGGGTGAATACATAGGAAATGCTCCTTACGGATATGTCAAGTCTGTTAATGAGAAAAACAAGCTGGTAGTGGATACAAGAACCGCTCCGGTAGTCAGGGAGATATTCGGACTGTATAAGCAGGGTTATGGCTATGCGGCAATTGCAAATATGCTGAACGGGAGAGGGTATCCTTCACCGTCTTCAAAAAACTCCGACATTCCCATAACTCCCTGGAATCAGGTGGCTGTGCAGAGAATACTCTGCAACCGTGTATACATTGGCGATACGGTTCAGGGTGTAAGTGAAAAAATAAGCTTTAAGAATAAGAAAACCAGAAGACTTCCCTTTGATAAATGGATTATTACAACAAATACCCATGAGCCCATAGTAAAGAACGAGGATTTTGAGGAAGTCCAGAAAATAAGAGCGAAAAAGCGCTCAAATCAGGGATATAACAGGAATATATCCCATCTGCTGAGCAATATGCTCTATTGCGGAAAATGCGGTAAGGCAATGTATGTGAGAGTCCGCAAGGACAGACCTGTAGGGTACATATGCAGTTCCTATTCCAAAAATGGGAGTGAATGCTGCTCCAGTCATTACGTTACCGAACAGACGATAATTGATGTCATTTCCGACGAACTGTTGGAAATGCTGTCAAATAGAGAGTTTATAGACAGCTTCAGCCTGAAATACTGTAATGAGGAAGATGACAGGCAGAAGAGGTATGAAATGGCGCAGAAGTTGGAGCAGCAGATAGCTGCCAAGCAAAAGCAGCAGGACATATTGTATCTTGACAGGCTGGAAGCAAAAATATCGGAGCAGCTTTTTATCAGAATGAATAAAAATATTGAAGAGCGTATAAGTACTCTGAGAAAAGAGACGGAGAAACTGCTGGAGGAAGAAAAAAAGCAGCTTGACAAAATGCATGTGGTAGAAAATTTTATTAACAGGATAAAAACCCAGGGGATCAATAAGAATATTATCGAGCAAATGGTCAACAGGATAATTGTTTACGACAGCAGCGACAGTGCTGAACTCAGGAACACAGGTATGAGCATGGAGGAAATAAAGAACGGGCTGATAGTTATTGAATATAACTATAACAATTGGAGGGAAGGGTAAAAAATAAACAATAGAATAAATTTAAAATAAGCCAACTTTGAGACTGTTTCACAGGTTTTGGAGCTGGCTTATTTTGGTGAGTTACTTCGAAATATTTAATAATTCAGTCGCTTGATGTAAAAATTTACAATTAATATTATAAAAATTGTAATATGCTATTGAATATTTTGGATTATTTTGGTATAGTATGCAATATAAGTTATGACATAGCCGCTAAAAGGTCAAGCGACTGTCTCTTTTGGAATAACTTGAGGTCATAGTTTGATTAATATGACAGCAATTCTTGAAGGTATTTTAAATATAAAAATCTTTTTAACAAAAATCTTTTTTATCCAATCAGTCAAATTAATATGCACGCACAGGATCTTTTACATTCTGAAATTTAATAAAAACATGGAGATAAATCATAAGAAAGCTCATATTCTTCGGTACGGCTTCAGCATGGAAACTCGTGACAGCTTTGGAATCCTGCCAAATAAAAACATCGCAAGAATAATTAAATTAACATAATAAAGGAGAATACAATCATGAAAGAATGTATGAAAAGAATAATGGCACTGATCTTGACAGTCTCAATTTTAGCGGTTACTGAAATCTGTACATTTGGAGAACCAGTTGATAATTTGAAATTTTCTGATGTAAAAGCTACTTCCTGGTATTATTCCTATGTCACGAAACTTATGGAGCTTAAGATAACTGCCGGCATCGGCAATAACATGTTTGGACCGAATCTGTCAGTTACACGGGCTGAATTCGTTACTTTCCTGTGCAATGTCAAGGGATATGAACAAATGCAGGGAAATCCATTTGCCGATTCTCAGAAAAGCTGGGCATCAGGTTATATAACAGCTGCTTTGGCAAACGGAATAATTGATCTGCCTGCTGATCAGAAATTCAACCCCAATTATGCAATAACAAGGCAGGAGGCGGCTGAAATGGTATGCAGAGCTTTGAATATAGCTCCCGACGAAACAACAGAATCGATCTACACAGATGTTTCTGCCGATGCAGGGTATTCTGCTGCAGCATACTCCAACTATCTCATGCGGGGATCGATTGAAAATAATAAGTTTTATTTCAAGCCGGATGACAGGCTTACCAGGGCTGAAACTGCTGCTATTATTGTCAATGCATATGATTGCAACATTGATAAGCTGGATTATCTCAATAAGAAAATCAGTGAGGAAAAAGCAAAAAAAGATGAAGCTGAGACTAAAGCAAGGAGACATCAGGAATGGCTTGCCGGCATGGATAAGGGTGTGAGTAAGGAATTACTCAGCTGTACTGATCTATTGGGTGATTATTCCCTGGAGGAACAGCATTTCAGGCTTATGGATGACTTGGAGAATGGTAAATGGCCAGGTTGGTCAAGTGTAACTGGAATTTCAGATGATGAACTTGCTGATGAGATGGTTAAAGTCGGTAGAAAGGTAGTTGAACTATGGATTAATGCAGATTATAGAAAGATCAACATTATAAAAACCGATTGGGCAAATGTGATGATTGGTGGCTTTGATGTGGATAGTAGAATTAAAAAGATAAAAGATAATATATGGGTAAGAGAAGGATATTTTTATACCGGTAAAAGTCTTTTAGCTTATGACTCCACGGATCAGCCAACTTTAAGGGGTACTATACGATATAGATGGATAAATCCATCTGAAAATACAGGAGAAAATAAAGTTGGTGTCTGGTATGAAGAAGAAATTAAACTAGGCTTTTACCCTCAAGATTCAGGAGTAAAAGCAAATGGTTTTTGGTATAGACTCACTGATACACGCATTGTAAAGTGAGGTTAATGATGAAAAAAAATATCTCTATTTTTTTAATATTAGTAATTCTTTTATCAGGGTTAATTTATCCATGTTTTAATTTATATGCAGATGGTGGTGACGGGACTGTACTTATTCCCATAAGTGATAGTCAAAAGCATCAAGCTCTTCAGTGGACAGTTCAGGGTATAAGTTCAACTGCACCAAAGCAGGCATTTGTCATTGCCTGGAATATCCGGTTTGAAACTCCTGACGGAAAGCATGTTACTGTCAATGTTCCACGTGCCATGACTTCATGGGATTCTCAGCCCAGAACTTATACCTACCCTCTCACTGATGAGTGGAAAGGCACTGCAGCAAGCGGAATGCTTGGAGGAAACTCGGTAGAAGACTTTGTAACCGATGAATATAAAGCATACTATAGAAAAATAATTGAAGATCCTGGCGGCTGTGATATAACTGCAAATGCAGAAATCCAAAAATATTGGTATGATAAGACCAAAACAGGCCGAGCTGCCTATACGCCAATTTCGACAGCAGAAGATCCATACTCCATAGCAGCTTCGGCTGAAGAACTGCTTGACTATTTTAAAGAGTATACATCTTCATATTTATCCAATACAACGAGTCAATATTTCAACATAAGATTTCATATCCCTCAGAATAAACCTGAGCTGCCAAAACCGGCTGTAAAGCTGATTTTACCAATTGATGGTTCTACAGTGTTACAGGGAACCACGGTAGTTTTTAAAGGTACGGGAACAGGTATACATCATATAAGCGGATTTGTGAACGGCCAATTTCTTGATGAACAAGGCAACCCAAATGACAGTATAAGAGAAGAAATGACCTATCAAACAACAGTAACTCTTGACGAGGTCAGAGATTACAAGTTTCAGATAAAGGGCAGAAATACACCGGATTCAACCGGTCAAGGTTCACAGCTTGCCGATTCGGCCATACATACCGTCCATGTGATAAAACCGCCTCCTGATTCAGGGACTATTTACATTAGATGTCTTAACATAGATACCAATACCGAAATTCCCGATACTTCCCAGATTATTCCGGGTGTTCCGTTCGGAAAACCTAAAACCGTTACTTATCCTCCCGTATCAGCGTATAAGATTCAAGGTTCATATCAAACATTTTCCACGGTAATACCTGACAAGTCAAAAATGGAAACTGCTGCTTCCCAGACAGTGACATTATCATCAACAAATAAAAATGCCTATATTTACTTCTGGTATAAATCTGACCCGACCATCCCGCCAAAACCGCCCCCAAAAATTAATTATGACCCTATAGCCATTATCAGCAATCCACCTGTTGCATATGCCGGAGATGATGTGTTAATTGACGGCAGCCGGTCCTATGATGAAGACGGCTATATAGAACACTATTATTGGGATTTGCCGGGTACATATGGTTATGATCCTTACAATACATATGAAAATAGTTTGGGTGACAATGAAAAGGGGACCACCTGGTATCCCGGAGCTGGAATATATGATATTGACCTGGAGGTAGTGGATGATGGTAATTGCTTCGGTTATGCCGGGAGCAGCATTCAAATAATAGAACCCAAACCGGAAGTAGTGATAGATATTTCAGCCGGCAAGATGAAAGAAAATCGAAAAATAACAATTGACACCTCTAAAAGCAAATCAGCTGCAAGATTTCCTATTGATTGGAACCTGACTGCATGGAGCATACAGCCTGTAAACGGCACCGGAGCTACCGGCGATTACGGAGTAAGGCTGTCAAACGGTACGGTATATAAAAACGTTAACGGAAAAGCTCAGTTATATAATAATGGTTTATGGACTAATACGGGTCTGGACTTCAATTCCGTGCTGAAGGGACAAAAAACTGTATATTTTCAGGCCAGGGACAGCGGGCAGTACAAAATTACTGTCTCTATGACCAATACTTTTGCATTTAACAGTGCGGTCCATTATTTAAATACTCTTGACAGAATCATTACGGTAGTTGAGGATTTGGCGCCTGTAGCAGATTTCAGCGGATCGGAAAGCAATATACGTGAATTTGAAAACCCTGTCGATAAAACCTTGCAAAAATACGGTATTATCCCTGTTATTTGCACTTCAACCTCACCAGATGGTGATCCCATAGGCAAAAGAATCTGGTCTGCCAGGTATGACAGTGATAACGATATGGCCCAGGGCGCCGTTGTTTCTGCCGCCTTCGCAGATGAAACAACCATATACCCCCACTCAGGTGCCGATCCGTTTATAAGCGGGGTGAGATTGGTGGTTGATGGTGAATACGATTCAATAGCTGAAATCTGGTCCTATGAGGTTGGAAAATATACCGAAGCATTGCAGGTGTATGAAGATATTCCTGATTCTGAAACGGTTAAAGAATTGCTGCTGCCAGGTGATTATAAGAGTGATTACTTGAAAGGGTGGTAAAGAAATAAACGGAGGATTTAATGAGCAAAAAGTATATATCTGCTATCTGGATTATAATTTTAATTTTATTGTTTCACAGCAGCGGGGTTTTGGCAGTGAATGTACAGGATTTAAAGAACACCCCTCCTGTAACAAATTTCACGGTTGAAAAAAGCCGTGAAGTTAAATTGCTTGTATTAACGGATTATGCCGGCACAGATAACGCCAATCTAAAAAATGCATTAACAAGCATGAAAAGCGAGCTTGCCAACTATGCGAAAATCAGCATTGAGTATGCAAATCCGACTGATACCACCATAGGAACACAGCAGGGCAATTATGTTAAAAATTATTGGGCTAAAAACGGATATGCGACTTACAGATGGTCCGGATATACTTTAAATATAACACCCTATGGCCAGGTACAGCAGCATAATGCAAGTAACGAATTACAAACCGAAGTATTTAATTACTCCAATGTAATAGAACTGCCCGAAGGCCAAACACCAACCCAGCCTTATGGTGTGCCAACACGATATACCCGATCTGCCCTGCAGACACAAGTCTATGACTTTGGACAGCGTACTTATTATACGTATACATTTATAAATAATTCAGGTATATGCGAGGGTCAGTTCGGCTATAACAGGGAGTATAATTACTATTATCCCAATGGGGCTGCTCAGCAAGGTTTTAAGGAATTAAGCGCCGAGCCTGTATTTACATATGACACAGCCTGGTCAATTCAAGGCTCTCAGGATTCACCGGTAACAAATTCCGTAACCGGCTGGGATTTATCAAAATTAAACTATGAATTGACAGGTAATACTGATACATTTATAATTTTTGCTCTTAACAATGAGGATACAAACTATTACACTTCTCATTTGGCATTAAACTACAGATTGGGTCAGCTCAGGAGTGACAGCAGCCTTGGCAAGTATGTTAAAGATAGTGAGGCAAGAGTGTATTCCATTTGTTCAGATAATCTGGAGAATGTGAATCTTTCAACAAATCCTCAGTACCCGGTGACATTTAACGGTCCAGCTCAGAATATTTCATTAGGGGGTTTGATTGAATCAAGCTTTGACGGCAGAAGCATAGGTCAGAAAAACATAACCGGCCTTGTCAATAAGATAAGAGAAAATGTCAAAAGACCGTCTGACAAGGTTGACATGATAGTGACTACTGACAAGGATATATCAAGTACAAACAGCTTTGTTGACAGCATTAAGGATAACATAAGCTCTGATGTAGATTTCAAAACAAATATAGTAAACATGGATTCTCTTGAAGATGTAGACACCTGGAAAAAATATGTGACAAAGGGCGATTATAAGAGTTATTCTCAATATAATACTGATGCCACACTCTTACTTTGTGGAAATGGGGACTTATGGGCACGCGGCAGTAATCTCATAGGATGGAACTACCAGGGAAATGAAGTATACGGTTTATTTGGACAGAGCACAACAACTAAAACCTATAGCAGCTTTATTAAAATAGCAGCAGATGTAAAAGATGCATATTTCTACTATAGCAGCAGTGGCTATTCCATTTATATAATAAAAAATGATGGGTCATTGTGGGTTTGCGGTGCCAATGGAGTGACATTCAATTCACGTCTTGGATATGACATGCCAATACAGTATCAGGAATTTACAAACACATATTGGACTGGTGTAAGATCACTTGCTTTTGATGTTAATGAATTTTGGGTAATGTACATGGTAACGGATACAGGTGTATACAAGCGTGTGCTGGACTGGGATAACTCCATAGTGCCGCTGGCAAAAGACCCTTATGCTCCGGCAAATACCCAGTATATACTTGGTGTTGGCGGCGGTAGCCTTTATTATATATCTACTGACGGAAATATAGATTATACATCCTGGTCAAACGGCAGTCCGCAAAGACCGCTTAATCACAGCGGGAAATTACCTTATCCGGTAAAAGATTATTCAACGTCCAGGGATACGGCGAGACAAGCGGTTATACTTTGTACAGATAATAAGATATATAATCTGCAGGGACAGGCATATTTCAGTACGCCGGTAAAACAGGCCATTCTTGGTAAGTCTGCATACGGTGTCAGCTATGTGCTAACGAATGATGGAAAAATATACAGTAATACTTCCGGTGGTTGGAGCACTTATAATATACCTGTGGCTGATAAAATATTGTTTGTACAGGATAACAGCGGAGGAACCGGAGGACTTGTAGTAAGAACTCTCAGCGGTGAAATTGGTTATATAGGCCGTCTTAACTACGAAAATATATTTAAGACTGATATTACAACCACTTATGATGCTGCAAGATATTATGCAAACAATGGGGGAGGAGTACCCACAGTCTTTGACGCTTCAGCAGGTGATACTGCCGCCGATTATTTACAAATAGGAAACCGTTTTTGCTATGTGAACAAGCAGGGCAGTATTTGTTATGTTAATTGCGATTATTTGGGAGCCGACGAGTATGGTATGTATAGATATAAATACACCACTGTTAATTGCGGCAAGGCAGATTCAGTTTTTGATATAACCAGCAAGCCTGTGAAAGCATTCTCAAAGTCGAAAATATTCAACACTCAGTTAAGGGACGGTTCGGAGAGGTACTTTATATATATTTCCGATAATGTCAAAAAAGATACTTACTTTCATGCTCCGTCGGATTATTTGCTGTTGGATAATTTGGACAGCACGGTTTTAAATTATCTGAATGCTAACAGATTCAATATTTACGTTGTTTCTCCGGCAGAAGCCAGGGATTTAAAGCTGCAATATCCATATGTCCCTGTAAACAGGCAGCAGTATTCCTTAAGAGAATTGATATATAACTCTGTTATGGACAGCGCATTCTGCAAGGATGAAAACACGGTCAAAACTCTTATTGCAAGGAAGTATGACACATTTACAAAGCAAGGTAGCACAACACTAACAATATTGATAAACGAAGAAAGTGTCCGCTATAACCAGATTTACAGCGATTTTGAGCACGACCCGAAATATTCCGGAAAATGGCAGTATACCCACGACCCGACCTATTTTGATAACTCAAATGGACTGGACGGCAACTCAGGTAAATGGATCACTGAACCGTTGTACACCTTCAGTAAAGTTGGAAAATATACAGCAGTTGCACAATTCAGGGACAATCCGAAGGATGATGATAGATTTGACAACTACAGGCTTTGGTCAAATGTTTCGGCTCCGGCCACAATAATTGTACACCGCAGGCCTATAGCCTTATTCAGCACACAGATAGCAGGCAGAACGGGGTCAATCGTTAATCTGACATATCTGGATAAATCTTATGATCCGGATCATAACCTGTCAAGAACAGATAAAGGTATTGCAGCCAGAGTATGGCAGTACAAGAAAGCCTCATCAGATACATGGATTGAGGGAAAACCGGCGAGTCTTGCATACAATTCCGGTGTCTATCAGATAAGACTCAGCGTTAAGGATATTGAAGGTGCCTGGAGCAGCCCATATATAGATACAATTGATACAGTTAATGTTCCGCCGTCCATAAGTGCTGCTCCAACTGAATATAACGGCACCGGACCCGTTAATATAACAATTACGGCTTCCGATAATGGTGAAAATGACTTCGCATATATGCGTTATGCCGTCACCGTTAATACCGATTCACCGGCTGCTTCACAGTGGGTAAAAGAAGTTGACGGGATTAAGGAAAGAACTATTACCCTAAACACAGATGGTACATATTATTTGCACATGGAAGCCTGTGATAAAGCTGGTCAAACCGGCAAAAACATGACCGGACCATATACTATCAACAATGTAAAGGCCGGACAGTTTTTTATTACCATGATGCTGGATGTGGGCTGGAGGAACTATTACTTCAATGTCGGCGGCGGGATCGATGACAATCATGACGGCGTAATCGACCGGTATCCCAGAAAGGCAAATACCGATATCGGTACAGTGAAAATGCCGATCAATTACTATGAGCTTGTTCCATATCCGAGATACTCTGTTAAGGCCGGTTACAGAGTTAAAGGCAAAATTGACATACAAGGGAAACCCGATGCGGCGTATTTTAAAATAAACTATTTGGTTAAAGGTGCAATACATACTGATGACGTGAGGCTGACAAGTAATTCCGGAGATACCTATGGTTTTGAGTGGATAATACCGCCCGAAACAGATGACAGGTCCTTTGTCAGCTTTGACTTGGAAATGAGGAAAGGGGACAGTATCTACGGTAACGAGAAATGGATCGACGTTTGGGATTCAAGAAATACTTCCCGGATGGTTTTCTATATCAGGGGTAAGGCAATTGATGACATAATATATGTTCAAAGCCAGTAACAGCATGAGTAATTTAAATAAATCCACAGCTGCATAAACATGAATAGGTTTATTTTATTTAGAGAGATTTCTGTATTCACTTGGAGTAATGCCTTCGAGTTTCTTAAACATTCTTATAAACGTATTTCTGCTGTTGAAGCCCACTTCAGCTGCAATGTCAGTTATACTTTTTTTGGAATTGCGCAGCAGCTCTTTTGACTTATCTATTCTGAGGTTTGACAGATATTGATGAAAGGGAATTCCCAAGGCTTCTTTTATTAATTTTGACATGTATTTTGGGGTAATACCGTATTTGTCAGACATCTGTTCAAGATAGATGTCATTTGCATAGTTTTCATCAATGTACTGTCTTATTACATTAAGATCAATTTTGCCTGCAGCAGAGGAATTCAGGTTTACCAACCTGCCGAGAAACATGCGCACAAACTCACCGATTTCCTTGGAGCTCCTGTGATTTTCGTTGTTGATTATATCTATTGCCGAGCCTTCAAGGAGATCGGAGGCTTTTGAATTCCTGTGACTTAACGCCCGTACTCCTGTATTATAAATCTGGATATAAAGTTTTTTAAAGTATGATTCCGAAATATTTGCCGATATATTTTTTTGAATTATTTCTTCCAAGATATTATTAACACTTTCAATATCACCCTTTATAAGATAATTAAATAATTTATTTTCTTCCTGCATGGAATAAGAAAATTTATTTATACATTCTACTTTTTCATATACTTTTATGGCTTGCTGTTCAAGCGGAGAGAGCTGCGAAACTGCAATTTCAGCTTCTTTGTACGACTGCTGAAGACCGGACAGGTGCTTATGTATTCTTCCTACTCCGCTTTGCACCCTGAAGAGGTTGCTATCTATATTCAGATTTTTATGAAACTGTCCAATTGCTTCAAGCGTTATGGACTCACAAGCCTCGTCGGGAAGATTTAAAATTACATGAAGCTTCTTTTTTTCCATGGTAAGTACATATGGCTGAAACTCTGAAGGGAATACAAGCTTCATGACTTTTGCCATTTCTCTGTACAGAGCAAGCTGTTCCTCACTGCTGTAGCTTTCATAAAACGGCTGTGTATAGCTTACATCGGTTATTATTACAGCGTAGCAGTTATACTTAAAAGAAAAGCCGTGCTTAATTAAAAAATCACTTATTTCCTCATCGAGATATAGCTCATTATCGTTTAATATTTTAAAGAGGTACTGTTCGCATACAAAGGGGAGCGCCAGGGATAGATCCTGTGTTAGGTTCTTATTGTTATTGATTATATTTTTAATTTCCAGATTTATGTAAGTAAATTCATCGGTATATGTTTTGGGTTTATATAATGTGCCGGTTGCCTCCATCAGCAAACTTGTAAGTAACCCGACAGGATTGTATATTTTGTTGCTCATTACAAATGAAATGATTATACCCAGTACCAGGCTGAAAACAATTGTCAATATGGGCAGAGTTCTTGTGGTTGTGGACTCCCTTATAAGATCGCTGTAAGGGACTACCGCAAAGTATGTAAAGCTGCTCAAGGCATTGGTATCTGCGGTATATGACACAACAAGGGATTTTTGGCCGTTTATTTTGGTTACAAATATTGGGCCGGTGCCCTTTTCCAATTGATTGGTAACATTATTAAAATTAATAGAGACCTCGGTATCATTACTGGACTTGGAGATAACCTCACCTTCCTTGCTCAAAACATATAGTTCACTGTTTGGGGTAAGCCTGTTCTGTTGAAGCAACCCGGCAATATAATCCTCCCTCATATTAATTACAAATAGATTTTTTGAAGAGGTATCTCCGATTCCAAATTGTACAACGGGTATAACTCTTGTTTTTGTTCCTGTAAATATGTTTTCCACTGTGCTGGTCTTTAATGTTTTATACTGATGTCCATCTGAAGAAATCCCTGTCCAGAAATTCCTGTCATATATGTCATAGTGGCAGATGCTGTTAAAGAACTCATCAGCTGAAGCCGAACCACCGCTGGCCATGATAAGGTTATCAGGGCTGTGCAATACGAAAACATTTTGAATATAATGTTTGGTTGCCCTGAATCTGGAAAGCAGGGTTATGGCTTGGGAAACCTTGGCATAATCGTCAGGATTAAATACGTTAACCGAATATATAACATCTTTTATATCACCTGAAGAAGTCAGCAGGATGCTGGTCTGGAACAATTCATACAGAGAGTTGTCAATATTTTCTGATATTGAGGATAAGGTCTTTATGTATCCGGCTTCTGTTTTCTGCTGGAAAAACCAGAGGTAGAACTGATTCATGCAAATGGACACAATTGTTGTAAGCAGTATGGGGATAAGAAAATAACTAAAAATTTTATAACGGTAATGCAGTTTGGGAATATGAATTTTGATGTTCTTTTTATAATACAAATGTGATCACTCCATTATCCCGGTTATTATTCGCATTATTATTGTATATTGGTAATTAACATAATACAATGCTTTAAATTTCCTTAACGTTATAAAATTCCACAAAGGCTGCTTTTTCCTGAAAGGGAATGTTTTAGTTGAATTTTATAACTGCTGCTGAAAACATAACAATGATGTTGTAGATTTTTATGTCAGATTGACAAGCTTGGGTGTTTTCTGTTTGGTTCAAACCCTGTAAGATAAAATCGCAAGTTAAAAACATATGGTCATCCGGGAGTATATCCGGAATGTGGACATTGGATATTCATCTTTAAATATGTTTTGAGTTTGTAAATAAATATTGGAAGGAGGAAAGAATTCTGGAGAATAGAGAGATATTAAAAAGTGAAACAATTAAACGGAAAAATGCCTATAAAATCAGCAATGGAATAAAAGCGGCAGTAAAGAAGGATTTCCTGCTGTATATGATGTTAATCCTACCGGTAGTTTATTTTATAGTATTTAAGTATATACCAATGGCAGGTGTGGCAGTGGCCTTCAGAAAGTACCAGGCCGGTAAATCCATATTTGGCACCGAATGGGTGGGCTTGAGATACATCGGGATGTTCATCCACGACGGTAACTTTTGGAATGTATTTAGAAATACTGTATTATTAAGCATTTATAATTTAATATTTGGCTTTCCAATACCTATTATATTTGCACTGTTATTAAATGAAATAAAAAGCAAGTATACAAAAAAGTTTGTACAGACAGTTTCGTATCTTCCGAAATTTTTCTCAACGGTTGTGGTAGTCGGGATGATAAATAATTTACTGTCTCCATCCACGGGAGTTGTTAACAAGGTCTTGGAAATATTTGGATATCAGAGTATATACTTTATCAATCAATCATCCTGGTTCAGAACTATTTATGTTACCTCTGAAATATGGCAGTTCATGGGATGGAATGCCATACTTTATATTGCCACCCTCTCCAACGTTGACACACAGCTCTACGAAGCTGCTGAGATAGACGGGGCCAACAGATGGAAACAAACCTGGCATGTCACTATTCCGGGCATAATGCCAACCATTATAATAACATTCATACTCTCGGTCGGATATATGCTTCAGGTAGGATTTGAAAAGGTGTTATTGCTATATACCCCCAGTATATATGATACTGCCGATGTACTCCAGACGTATGTGTATAGAATAGGACTTGTTGCAAACAACTACAGTTACTCCACTGCTATTGGCCTGTTCCAGTCTATTATAAGCCTGGTGCTTATCTGGATGGTAAACCAATTTGCAAAAAAATTCTCGGAATCAAGTCTGTGGTAGGAGGAATTTTAAATTTATGGCTATTCAAAGAAGTAAAGGGTATTCGATGTTTAAGGCTTTTAATTTTATATTCATGTTAATTGTGGTTTTTGTAACGCTTTTTCCGTTTTTATACATGTTTGCAATGTCCTTCAGCAGTAACACTGCAATTTTACAGGGAAAGGTTTTCTTCTTGCCGGTTGAGTTTACCATAAAACCTTACCTTAGGATACTGGAACAGAAGGATTTCTGGACAGGCTACAGAAATACCGTGCTATACACTGTTACAGGTACGGCAGTGGGGCTTTTCATGACAACCATATGTGCATATCCCCTTTCAAAAAAGCGTCTTTTAGGAAGAGGACTTCTCCTGAAATTGATTGTGTTTACCATGTACTTCGGAGGGGGATTGATTCCAACTTATTTGCTGGTGAATTCCTTACATATGACGGATAAGATTTGGGCACTTATAATACCTGGTGCAATAAGTCCTTATAACATGCTGATCATGAAAACTTTTTTTGAAGGAATTCCCCAGAGTCTTGAAGAGGCAGCTGCAATAGACGGGTTGAATGAATTGGGGATATTAATAAAAATCGTTATGCCGCTGTCAAAACCCATACTGGCTACAATCAGTCTTTTTGTTGCCGTCTGGTTCTGGAATGACTGGTTCTATCCATTGATATACATAAACAATAATATTAGATATCCGGTCACATTGTTTTTAAGAAATGTCATAATGGGTTCCCAAATGGCTGCTAAAAACGGTCAGGTCATGGATTCGGGTGCATCGGTAGTAATGCCCCAGTCTTTGCAGGCGGCTACAGTTATGCTGGTCACAATACCCATATTGCTGGTTTATCCCTTTATACAAAAATACTTTGTACAGGGTATGATGATAGGATCTATTAAAGAATAAGCCGGTTTTAAAATATCATTCCTATTTATGTTTTCATGGAATGATAAGTTTAAATATAAGAAATTAAATTTTCAAGGAGGAAAAGAAATGCGGAACAGCAAAATTTTTTGCAGAGGGGCAGGTATGGTCCTGTCACTAGCTATGATGCTGGGGATATTTGCGGCATGCGGAAAGCAGGAAGAAACCTCAAAGGCAGGTAATTCAACCGAGGCAGTAAGTACAAGTACGGCGGCAGCAACAGAGCCCGGCACTGGAAAAGTGTCTGATAAACCGGTCACATTCACAATGCTTTATTCCGACAATGCATCCTATCCATTTAACGCGGAGTGGCCGACATTGAAGAAAATGACCGAGCTTACAAATGTATCTCTGGACATCCAGGTTGTACCTGACTCAGACTATCAAACCAAGAGGCAGATAATATTCAACTCGGGCAGCATACCTGATATAGTATGCAAGACCTCCGCCAATGATATAAAGGATTATGTGCCAAACGGAACATTTCTTCCTGTAAGTGACTATGTGGACAGGATGCCTAATTTCAAGTCACTGATAGAGAAAATTGATTTAAAGCCAGATCTCGACAACATTAAGGAATCGGATGGGAAATTCTATGCTCTGCCGGTGAATACCTTCACAAAGAAGTTCCAGCCGCAAACCTGGATGGTGAGAAAGGATGTATTTGATAAAGAGGGGATAAAGATCCCGGCTACTACAGATGAAATGTATGAAGCTGCAAAGGCATTAAAGGCAAAATACCCCGATACATATCCAATAATAAACAGATTTGGAACCGGCAATATTATCGGAAACCTTGGACGTCTGTTTGTACCGGGTGCAGGGGGATGGACCGATAATGCGGGATGGCATTACGACAAGACAAGCGACAAGTGGATCAATACTACTTCATCCGAAGAATTCAAGACCCTGCTGCAATTTTCAAATAAATTGCTTGCCGAAGGCTTGCTGGACAAAGAGTTTTCAACACTGGACAGCAATGTATATATGCAAAGAATTCAGGCTGGAAAAGCATTTATTCTCATTGACTGGGATGACACAATTGCCGGATACAATGCAGAGGGCAGAAAGATCAACCCCGATTTCAATATGGTGCCCATAATGCCTCCGAAAGGACCGAATGGGCTGTGCCAATTGAATCCAACAAGCAAAATGCATGAGTCATGGGTTATACCGGCAAGCGTTAAAGACAATGAAAACTTTGATACATTGATTAAATTCATAGACTGGTTCTACGGAACCGAGGGCACCGATCTTTTCTCATGGGGCATAGAGGGTAAATCATATACGGTTGTCAACGGTGAAAAGAAGATTACCGACGATATAATGAGCGGAAAAACCTATGCTCCAAAGGAATACGGAGTACTTAACAACTGTTTTACAGTGGTTAAGCCTATAGAGTGGGTAATGGCCCAGAAATCTTCGGATATAGTGGGTGTATATCAGGAGATGGTTGACAAGGAAGTTGCCGGTGATCCTGATCCAAACCTGCAGCTGACAGCAGATGAAAGAGAACAGGAGAAACTTACAAGAACTGCGCTTAAGGACTATATTGACCAGATGGCTGAGAAGTTCATATATGGAAAAGAGAGTTTCGGCAACTGGGACAGCTACGTTCAGGAATGCAGGAAAAAAGGCTCGGACAAGTTGGGGGAATTGTACAATAAAGTATGGGAAAGGCAAAAGAGTCAAAAATAATTGGAATGGAATATTGAAGATATGGTGTTAAATAATTCTTATGAATTATATTAAAGGAGAGAAAGTTATGCTTAAAATCAGGTTAAAGCGTCTAAGTTCCATATTGCTGGCTGTTTTAATTCTTATAACGTTCTGTGCTTTTGAAAGTCAGCCCGCTCTCGGGGCAAGTTCGGGTGATGCTTATGTAAATTATGACTCACAGACGGGTATCTGGACTATGGGTACAAGCATGGTCGAAAGTAAGGTATGCCTTTCCGGAGGAAATTTTTCACTTATATCATATAAAAATAAACTGACAAACCGTGAATACGTACAGGGAAGCGCTACAGACTCGGAAGAGTTCTCCATATGGATAGATTCTGCCGAGTATAAGGGCAGCGGCGGAGGATGGATCTACGATACATACGGTACAAACACACTGTCCCAGGGAGAAATTCAGCTGGATATAACCTTCCATAACAATGTGGTGAAAGTTACACGTCATTATATAGTTTATCCATCTACAGGGGTTATCCAGGAATGGTCAGATTTTAAAAATGTTTCGGGAGCTACCAAAAGCTTTTCAAATCCCGGTATTTTCCTGAAAAGATTTATGCAAAACGAGCTGAACAATGTGGACCTGCATTATATGACGGGAGGCAGTTGGTTTACAGGCAGCAATGTTTTGAAAACGGCAGCTGCTACACCAAACTATTCCAGAACTTTTGATTCGGTATTGGATCCGGTTGAGGTTATGACAGTTGATGGTCATACTAACGGAAATTCAGTTGCAAATGTAGGTGCAAGCAATAAATACCAGGAATTCTTTGCATTGAGAAACAGGTCCAATAATGACGGATTATTCATAACATTTGATTATATGGCAAAGTGGAATACAAAAGCAGGCCTGGTGGGAGGTAAAAGTTTTACACTGGAAAACAATGCGGTGGTAGGCAACCTGGCTGTTTCCAATAATGAAACTGTTACAGCCCCTAAAAGTACCATAGGTGTATTTAAGGGTGATACAGATGATCTGGGCAATACAATACTTGATTACCAATACCGGTATAAATGGGATTATACACGTGAAGAGTACATGGGACAGGTGAATATGGTCCAGTTCAAAGGAAAACCTCAGGAACCGAATGCCTATGCTGCAATAAATAATGCGGGTTACCTGGGAGCAGGCTTACTGTGGATAGATTGTGGCGTATTTGATGACTCGGGCAGCTGGAATACCACCGACCATATGGCAGATATAAATAATTACGCAAAAAGGCATGGAATGAATATGGCTGTTTGGATGCCTGTGTGGCACGCTGAACAAACCTCAACAGTACTGGTAAACAACCCTGGCTGGCAGGTGGAAAACGACTACAGGCCAAATGGATATGGTATGCACTTGAATCAGGCTTTGCAAGAGGTTTTCAACTGGGAACTGAATTTGGTGAACCGTATGCAGAAAGACTGGGGAAGTCATATGTGGCGTTACGACGGAGATATCTGTTTTGATGGCAATGGTGGACCTACCTCGGTCCTGCTGGGACAAAACAATAATTTCTATGCGTTGACCAAAGCATTCAAAGATTCCAACCCAAATGCAGGAATTTTTAACTGTTCATCGGGAGGTGGAGGCATAAATATTGAAAACAACAGGTTTGCAGAGATAGTCCAGCCTACCGACGGCGACAGCTACCATTATGACGGTTATTACCTTTCAATGCTTGTACCTCCGGATAAAATTGTAGCAAATACTTCTTATGATACGGTGCAATGGCCAAACTATGATCCTGAAGGACGCGGAAAACTCAGCTATAACTTCAACATTGACTGCTATTCAAATGCTGCAACACCTATGCAGGCAACAGATATGGAAAATCTTCGCAAGGATATAGACCTTCGTAGCTATTTTATGAAGATAGGAGTATCCGGTAGGTATTCCAAGGTTTACAGGCCAACTGTCAGTACAGGAGACAAAACTTATTTCCTGCAGAAAACAAATGCGGACAACGCCAAAGCATTTATTACAGTCCGCAGGGGATCTGATTTGTTTTCATCAAACTTCACACTTTATCCAAAGGGCTTGAACCCTGTAACCGAGTATACCATGCAGACTCTGTGCGGAAGTGCTGCAGCTGCCACAAAAACAGGTGCTCAGTGGATGGCGGATGGAATACAGGTTACAAACCTTGCAAAAGGGGAGATATTCTTTTTAAATCTCCAGAACCGTCCCAATGCTCAAACCGACATAGTTGCTCCTACAGCTCCGACAAATGTTAAAGGGGCACCTGCAACATATTTGTCCCACGGAGGTAATGAGGTCTCATGGACAACAGGAATAGACAACAACTGGATATCATATTACAACGTATACAAAAATGGGCAGTATTTCAGCAAAGTATCAAGGGGGACCTTCTTCTTCGATGATACGGGTGTTGCAGGTGATACCTACGGTATTCAGACAGTGGACGGTGACGGCAATACATCAGCTATCGCAACTGCAGCCGGTGTCCCTCTCGGTTCATTTCCGGCTCCCAATGCTAACTATAAAATCGTTAACCGTAAGAGCGGTAAAGCTGCTGCAGTAATGTACGGTTCAACATATGAAGGGGCAACCTTGATCCAGTGGCCATTTGACAGCTCAAGTCTTGATCAGCAGTGGAGGTTTGTCGATGCGGGAGACGGCTATTACAAGATAATGAACAGAAAGAGTGGATTGTATCTGGCACTTCAGGGAGGTTCCGCCAATGATGGGACTCTTTACTGTCAATGGTCTTATTCAAATGATTATCCTGATCAGCAGTGGCAGATTGTTGACGCAGGCGGCGGTTATTACAAAATCATAAACCGGAAGAGCGGTAAGATCATAGCAGTGAGGGATGGAGCCACAAATGACGGAGCCGATCTGATCCAGTGGCCGTATACGGGTTCAAATGATCAGCAATGGCAGATAATTGTACCATGAGATAAAGAGCGCAAATTATTTTGCTTGTAATCAGGAGAGATAAAACTGGAGCTGTCGGGCTCCAGTTTTATCTCTCAAACCAATATTGTTAAAATAAGCATCAATTAAAGCAAGAGGAGAACCTACTATGGATAAATCAAATTTAATATATACAGGAACCTGGGGAGATCAGGGAAACGGTACTTTTAGAAATCCTATATTGAATGCAGATTATTCGGATCCTGACGTAATAAGAGTGGACGATACTTTTTATATGGTATGTTCGGATTTTCATTTTATGGGAATGCAGGTGCTCAAATCAAAGGATCTGGTTAACTGGAACTATATCTCTCAAATATATTCCGGACTGGATATTAATGAAAATTATGTATACATGAACAGGTATGGGGGTGGAAGCTGGGCGCCAAGCATACGATATCACAACGGGACTTTTTATGTTTATTTCTGTACTCCTGATGAAGGCCTGTTCATGTCCAGCGCAAAAAGTCCTGAGGGACCCTGGGAACAATTACATCAGTTGGTCAATATAAAGGGCTGGGAGGATCCCTGTCCCTTTTGGGATGATGACGGAAATGCATATCTCGGACACAGCATTCTGGGTGCAGGTCCCATTATACTGCATAAAATGAGTCCCGACGGTAAATGTATATTGGATGAAGGAGTTGAGATTTACCGGGGACCTGTGGCGGAAGGAACCAAATTCTTAAAACTGAACGGATATTATTACCTTATAATACCGGAGGGAGGCGTTGCCGCAGGCTGGCAGACAGTATGCAGATCCGGCAGCATTTACGGTCCCTATGAAGCAAAAAAGGTATTAAAGGAGGGTAACGGAATAAATGGCCCCCATCAGGGAGGAATTGTGGATACTCTGTCCGGAGAGTGGTGGTTTTTACATTTTCAGGATAGAGGGACTATAGGCCGGGTTGTGCATTTGAACCCTGTAAAATGGGTGGATGGCTGGCCTTTAATAGGAGTGGATATTGATGACGACGGTATTGGCGAACCTGTCATAGTTCACAGGAAGCCGGATACAGGATTTGAACATGATAAAATAGTAGCACCCGTGACCTCAGATGATTTCAAGAGTGAAAGGTTAGGTTTGCAGTGGCAGTGGAACCATAACCCTGTGAACTCCAGCTGGTCTTTAACCAAACGCGCCGGGTTTTTATCCCTTCAGCCTGTTGATGAGAATACTGATGTTTTATTGACAAGAAATGTCCTGACCCAGAAAATTATGGGTGATAGGGGAAGAATAATTACATTGCTTGATACTGGAAATATTGCGGATGGTCAGCAGGCAGGATTGACTTTGATCGGCAAGTCCGCCCAATGGATAGGTATTAAAAAGATTGACGGTATGGACCGGGTAGTTGCAAGCATAGATGGCGGCTTTATAATAGGACCATGTATAGCTGAAAATAAAATATGGTTATTAGCTGATATAGACATCAATAACTTTTGCAGCTTTAAATATAGTTTTGATAATAAAGCCTTTATAAGTTTGGGAAGGGGATTCGGGTGTTCTAACGCAAATTGGAAGGGGGCAAGAGTAGGCATTTTTACAAACGGTACATTGGCCGGAAGTGCTGACTTTGAGTTTTTTACTTATCTTCACGATGGACCTGGAGGAGGATCTAAGGAATAAATTTAGTTCAATGCAATATCCTTAAAACTTATGTCTCTGCTTAAAGCAGGGTTCATACTATTACATTAAAAGACCATGTAACCTGTTACATGGCCTTTTGCCCAATAAAAAATCATCATCAATCATCCAGCTTGCCTTTAAACTTATCACTGAACTTTGGATTATCAGGATTCTGAATGGCTGCCTGCTCTGCTTTGTTTTGTGCATTGGGTTTTGAGGTACTCTTGTTCTTTTTTCCTTTAAACATAAATAACTCCTTTGAGAGAGATTTTCCAAGATATTCAGTAATATAATCTGTAAATAGATAAATTTTATTCAACCCAAATGTTATTCTTTACATATTATGAAGCATGTTATGAAGCATGGAATACTTTTTCCGTCAGAAGGTATGTAAATGAATAACTGAAGGGAGGTCGCAGGCCAATTATGTCGGAAGCAGGCAATCTGAAGCAGAACGGTCAGCATAAGGAGTTTAAAGGCTACGGAGGGATTGAAGATATTGAAAGATATTCAGCTTTTGAGCTTGGGATAGGCTGGGAGCAAAAAAAGAGTAAAAATATAGAGACAATTTTAAATTTCAAGCAAACTATTTTTGGGCCGGATAACCGGAATAACTGCACCCTGGCTTCCATAACCAGGATTATGAAATATTACTCAGAGCTGGGGTTTCATGAGATTCCATCAGATATCCATGAGATATATGCCATAGTCAGGGAAATAGGAGTAAAGCATGGGTATGATCCGGAAAAATCAGGAATTTTGAGAGATTTATTCATATACACTCCCTTTGAAATAAAGACAATGGTTGGAGATACCTGGAAGAAGTTTGGTTATGAGCGCAGCAAACCGAATAATATATATATTGGAAAATTAAAGGCCATTAAAAACAGTATAGATGACATGAATCCTGTATTGCTGAACATTGCCTGCGGTGATTATGAGGGGCATACTGTCACAGTTACCGGTTATAGAGAGTTCGGCAGCAGTAGGGAGCACTGTGACGACAGAAACTTTGTTCAGGTATATGACGGCTGGAGTGAAGATGTAAGATATATTGACTGGAACAATTTCGGCATAACTCCGGCCAGTGTAACCAGAATAATTTAACCAGCCGGGCACATCACCTTAATTTGGTTATTGACAATTTTAAGCGATTAGGTTATCATTTAATAAATGTTAAAGGTAATGACTGGAAATATTAGAAATCTAAAAGCTTACAGAGAGCCGGCATTTGGTGCGAGCCGGCAGTCTTGATGATTTTGAACTCATCCACGAACTGCTGCCCGACAAGTAGGGTAAGCCGGAATTCCACCGTTACAGGGATAGATGGTAATAGCCGTCGAAAGAGCGAATTCTTAAGAATTAATTAGAGTGGTACCGCGAGTCAGCCTCGTCTCTATACTGAGATGGGGCTTTTTGTTGTCCTGAAAAGTAAAAAAATTCCCATAATTGAGACTTTTCAAGACGAAAAACAGCTGTTCAAATTCCGGGTTTGAGCAGCTGACTGAAACTAAATATAATTATTTGATGGAGGTTTTTCTATGAGCAGAAAGATACTAGTACTTGACACGACTTTGCGGGACGGAGAACAGGTTCCCGGAGCCAAATTGAATCTACATGAGAAAATTGAATTGGCACACCAGCTGAAGGCATTAAATGTTGATATCATTGAAGCCGGCTTTGCGGCCTCATCCCAGGGAGACTTCAATTCGATAAAAGAAATAGCGTCACAAATCGGTAACGGCAGCATCATGATTACTGCTCTGGCAAGAGCGGTAAAAAGTGATATTGATGCGGTATACCAGAGTATAAAAATGGCTCAAAATCCATTAATTCATATAGTGCTTGGGACATCTGAGGTTCACGTCAATAAAAAATTTAATAAGACAATGGAGGAAGTAATGGAAATGGGAGTGGATGCCGTAAAGTATGCCAAAACATTAATGCCCTATGTCCAGTATTCAACGGAAGATGCCTCCAGATCGGAATTCGAATATTTGTGGAAAACTATTGAGGCCGTTGTAAAAGCAGGGGCAACTATGATCAATATTCCCGATACAGTTGGTTATGCGGTGCCTGAAGAGTTCGGAGAACTCATAGGAAAGCTCAATTACCGTTTGAAAAACCTTAATGACAAGGTTATTTTGAGCGTTCACTGCCATAACGATACGGGGCTTGCCACCGCAAACACCCTGGCCGCCATAAAGAACGGTGCCGACAAAATCGAGTGTACAATCAACGGCCTCGGAGAAAGGGCGGGAAATGCGGCCCTTGAGGAAGTGGTGATGGCCATGAAACTGCGGTCTGCCTACTATGATGCCCACACCGATATCAATACAAAAGAAATTTGCAGAACTTCCAGGCTGGTGAGCAATCTGACGGGACTGGACATACAGGTTAACAAGGCAATAACCGGGGACAATGCTTTTGCACATTCCTCGGGAATACATCAGGACGGTCTGCTCAAAGACAGAGCGGTTTATGAAGTCATTGCCCCCGAAGATGTGGGAGTAGAAAAGATGGATATAATCCTGACGGCCAGGTCGGGCCGCCACGCATTTCGGAATGCAGCCGAAAAACTGGGTTACAGGTATCAGAGTGAAACGGACTTCGAAGCTCTCTTTAATCAATTTCTGGAGCTTGCCGATGCTAAAAAGGAGGTTTACGACTATGATGTCTACTATCTGCTCCAAAGGCATAACAGCAGCAGGGCTGACGGCGGACACGGCAGTGCCGGTGCGGAGCTTGACCTTTACGAACTGGTTTCCTTCCAGGTAATAAGTAATGATATTTTTCCCACTGCCACCATCAAGCTGAAAAAAGGGAAGGAGACCTTCAAGCACAGTGCTGTAGGAGATGGTCCAATCGATGCATTATATACTGCAATAAAGGATATTACAGGCCTGGATGTGGACCTTAAGGAATATAAGATCAGCAGCATGTCAAGAGGGAAGGAAGCGCTGGGAAGGGTCAGCATCAGGATCTGTCACGACGAAAAAATTTATACGGCCAGGGCCATGGACACCGACGTCATCAAGGCCAGTGCACTTGCCCTGATAAACGGGTTGAATGCAATAATTCTGGAAAAGGTGAATTGACAGAAGCACATTTCAAAAACAACCCCCGCAGCCGGTGTTTCCAGGGGACACCGGCTGCGGGGGTAATAAATTCACTATATTTTTCCGGTTATGAACCAATCCATCAGTTTATAGCCTTCTCCGACGAAAATACCTGTCTTCCCGGCTTCTGCCTCATCATAGCACTGTGCCTCCGAAACAACTTCCCGGGTGCTGTCATATATTATGAACGGAACAGGTTCAGAAGTATGAGTGCGTAGACTCAGCGGTGTGGGGTGGTCTGGGAGCACCAAAACCCTGTAATCCCTGTGCTTTTTCAGTCCTTCAAGTATGGGAGCGACAATTTTCTGGTCCAGGTATTCAATTGATTTTACCTTGTTTTCAATTTCATATCTGTGTCCGCACTCATCAGGAGCTTCCACATGGACATAAACAAAGTCTTTACCGCTGTCCAGTTCTGCTATGGCAGCGTTGGCCTTTCCGATAAAGTTTGTATGGATATTCCCTGTTGCTCCCTCTACGTCAACGGATTCCAGACCTGCACACAGGCCGATGCCCTTTAACAGGTCAACTGCCGATATCATGGTTCCGGTCTTGCCATACTTTTCACTGAAGGAGGCCAGAGCAGGTTTTCTGCCTTCTCCCCAGAGCCAAATTGAATTGGCTGGCCTGAGTCCGCGGTCCCTTCTGGACCGGTTTACGGGGTGATCCTTCAAAATATCGTAGCTCTTTATCATTAAGTCCAGCAACATTCCGGATTCTTCTTTTGGAAGATAATCGGTAACTTTTCTCTCCAGAATATCGTGGGGAGGAGTACAGCCCAGCCCTGTTTTTCCATTGCTCCACACCAGACAATGCCGGTAGCTTATGCCTGGATAAAAATTAATGTTTTGGTTTTTCAAAGCTGCATTTACTGCTTCTATCAGTACGCGTGCCTCCTCGGTTGAGATTTCGTCGGAACTGTAGTCGATCATGGTCCTGTCGGCATAGTTTGACTCGTCCTCCGATAAATAAACCAGATTGCAGCGAAGTGCCACATCGGTGGGCAGGAGACTGATACCCATGCTGACAGCTTCCAGCGGAGAGCGTCCGGTATAGTATACCCGGGGGTTATAGCCCATAACCGAAAGGTTGGCTGCATCACTTCCCGGAGGGATTCCTTCCGGAATAGTCTTGACCAGACCTACGGTACCTTTTTTGGCAAGCATATCTATATTCGGCTTTTTTGCATACTGCAGCGGTGTTTTGTTATCCAATTCCTTCATGGGATAATCTGCCATGCCGTCACCTAAAACAACAACATATTTCATATAATCTCCCTATCTGCGGGAGATAAATGAATCCCCCGCATGACCTCCATAAAATTATTAGCCCTTTGTAACCACCTTTGCCCAGGTGTCCTTAAGACCCACTGTCCGGTTGAAAATCAGCTTGTTTTCAGTCGAGTCGTTGTCAATACAATAGTAGCCCATTCTCAGGAATTGGAACCTGTCTCCGGGTTTTGCCCTTACAAGATCGGGCTCAACCATACAGTTCTCAATAATTTCAAGAGAATTTGGGTTAATATTTGATCTGAAATCCTTACCTTCTTCAACATCCTCGGGATCGATTTTCATAAACAGGTGATCATATAACCTGACCTCGGCTTTTACGGCGTGGGATGCCGATACCCAGTGAAGCGTACCTTTTACCTTCCTGCCGTCGGGGGAGTTGCCGCCCTTGGATTCAGGATCGTAAGTGCATCTCAGCTCGACGATCTCTCCGGTAGTCTCATCCTTTACCACACTCCGGCAGGTTATAAAGTAAGTGTTCTTTAAACGGACCTCTTTGCCGGGAGCCAAACGGAAGAATTTATTCGGAGGATCTTCCATAAAGTCATCCTGCTCAATATAAATTTCTCTTGAGAAAGGCAATTTTCTTGTGCCCATCTCAGGATTCTCGGGATTATTTTCCACATCAAACCATTCCACCTGACCCTCGGGGTAGTTTTCTATAACCACCTTCAACGGTCTTAATACAGCCATAACCCTTGATGCGCTGAAGTTCAGCTCATCTCTTATGCAATGTTCCAGCAGCGCAAAGTCAACAAGGCTGTTGTTTTTTGCAACACCTATTTTTTCACAGAAGCTCCTGATTGAGCCGGGAGTATATCCACGCCTTCTCAGGCCTGAAATAGTAGGCATTCTGGGGTCATCCCAGCCGCTTACGTACTTTTCGTTCACCAGTTGAAGAAGTTTACGTTTGCTCATCTGCGTATATGCCAGATTCAAACGTGCAAACTCGATCTGCCTTGGTTTTGCAGGCAGGTCAACATTCACTTTGACCCAGTCATAAAGAGGTCTGTGATCTTCAAACTCAAGGGAGCAGAGGGAGTGGGTGATACCCTCCACAACATCCTCAATGGGATGGGCATAATCATACATGGGGTAAATGCACCATTGATCTCCGGTTCTGTGGTGATGTGCTCTGAGGATTCTGTATATGACCGGATCCCTCATGTTTATATTTGGGGAAGCCATGGCTATTTTAGCTCTTAACACCTTTGAACCGTCGGCAAACTCCCCGTTTTTCATTTTTTCAAACAAATCCAGGTTTTCCTCCACCGATCTGTCCCTGTATGGGCTGTTTTTGCCGGGCTCGGTGAGAGTTCCCCTGTGTTCGCGTATCTGCTCGGCAGTCAGGTCACAGACAAAGGCTTTTCCGTCCTTGATAAGTTTAACTGCACATTCGTACATAATACCGAAATATTCCGATGCATAAAATATATTATCCCAGTTGAAACCCAGCCATTTTACATCCTCCTGGATGGACTCAACGTATTCCACATCTTCCTTGCTGGGGTTTGTATCGTCAAATCTAAGATTGCATTTGCCGCCATATTTCAGTGCAGTGCCAAAATCAATGCATATAGCTTTGGCATGGCCTATATGAAGATAACCGTTGGGTTCGGGAGGAAATCTTGTTCTTATAATATTATCGGGTACCCTCCCGGCGGCCAGGTCCTCATCAATAAAGTCATATATAAAGTTTGACGGGACGGGGTTTTCTTCTTCAATTGCCGGGGTGTTTATAATTTCGTCAGCCATTGTTTTACCTCCATATATAATAAGTCAAATTTTTTGACTGTCTGATTTGTATCTTACAGTATTATATAGCATATATAGTATTTATAATCAGCAGCTTTTCAGCTTTTCGATACCAATTCCGATTCTCTTAAGGGTTTCCTCTTTTCCAAGGATATCAGCTATTTCGACAGCACCGCCGGGAGTAACCGCCTTGCCTGAAACAGCGGTTCTTATAGGCCAGAGCATAAGACTGTTCTTAATACCCAGAGCTTCAATATGTGCAAACAGTGCTTCATGGATAGCATCAAAATTCCAGTCACTGATGGCCTCCAGCACAGGAAGCACCGAATTCAGGCTTTCCAGAGAATTCTCAAGGGTGGTTTTGCTCTTCTTGTGAACATACATCTGTATATCATAATCGGGAAGCTCATCAATGAAGTCCACAGTTTCGGGTATGGTGGTCAGGACTTCGGTTCTTAGCTGCAGCAGTTTGCTTAGCTTTATAGTGTCAATATTTTTGTTGGTTATGGCTTTTTCATAATAGGGCAGAGCCAATTTGTGGAACTCTTCAGCAGGCATTTTTCTGATATATTCGCCATTCATCCAGGTAAGTTTGTTTATATCAAAAATAGCCGGTGATTTACTGATACCCTTGATGTCGAAAATCTCCTCCAGCTCCTTAAGAGAGTAAATCTCTCTGTTGTCTCCGGGACTCCAGCCAAGGAGGACCACATAATTTACTATTGCCTCAACCAGGTAACCCATGGAAACCAGGTCCTCAAAGGAAGGATCTCCGGCTCTCTTGCTGAGTTTTTGTCCTGAAGCCTTCAATATCAATGGAACATGCACATAGGTGGGAATATCCCAGCCGTACGCCTGGTACAAAAGATTGTACTTCGGTGTGGAAGCCAGGTACTCATTACCTCTTACAACATGTGAAATAGCCATCTGATGGTCATCTATAACATTGGCAAAGTTATAGGTGGGGAGTCCGTCGGTCTTTATGAGAATCTGGTCGTCAAGCTCGCTGTTGTCAACGGTAATTGTCCCATAAACGGCATCTTCAAAGCTGGTTGTACCTGTGTCGGGCATTTTTTGTCTGATGACATAGGGTTCATTATTGGCAAGCTTGTGTTGGATCTCTTCCCTGGAAAGATTGAGACAGTGACGGTCATATCTGTGGCCCAGGCCGGCAGCCTCCTGCTCTTCCTTAAGGGCGGCAAGCCTATCCTTGGAACAGAAGCAGTAATATGCTCCGCCTAAATCAACCAGCTTTTTGGCATATTCCAGATACATGCCCTTTCTTTCACTTTGCACATAGGGACCATAAGCTCCGCCGATATCAGGACCCTCATCATGAACAAGTCCGGCCAGCTTTAAAGTCTTGTAAATAATATCAACCGCACCTTCAACAAAACGTTCCTGATCAGTATCCTCTATTCTTAAAATAAACTTTCCGTTTTCTTTTCTGGCTATCAAATATTCATACAGCGCGGTTCTCAAGTTGCCGATGTGCATGTAACCGGTTGGACTTGGTGCAAATCTGGTTCTGGTTTGCATGGTATCTAACTCCTTTCCGTAATATAGTATTATTTTTATTAAGAACAAAGGTGGCGTAACCACATTTGTCTGCGCCGGATATAACAAAAAAACCCTCCGTCCATATGCAGGACGAAAGGTTTAACTTCCGCGGTACCACCGTGCTTGGCAAAGCCCACTTTACAGAACGGAAAAATAATAATCACCATTATTATTTGTTCATTCCTCTCTCTGTAACGGGAGCAAACCGTCAGGCTTACTTCATTTAATGTCAAATCCGCTTTGATTCTCTTGAAACCATTGAAGAATTGATTGATAAATGTTTCTTCAGCCCGAAGCTCGGATACCTGTTTCCATCAGTGTTCTTACCGGATTCCCACCATCTCCGGCTCTCTGCAGGTCAATTGCAGCACAATTGATTTTAAGAACTTAAAGAAGTACTTATTATCGTCATTGCTAATAAATTAATAGGTTGTTCTATATTATATTATTTTGAAATAATATGTGTCAAGGTTTCAATGAATTAAATCACTTTTCACAAAGGAAATCTTTTATTACTTAAGCATATCAAAGATTCCCTGCAACCCTTTTTCCTTAAAATTTATCATATCCTTGAAGCTGGCCAGTTCATCCTTAACGATATCGTTCAGGAGACTTTGCCCCAGAACTTCAACAGGAGCCAGGTCATCAGTGAATACCAGCTCCGAGCCGGTAACCTCCTGGAGATTCTGACGTACATATTGTGAAACTCTCTGAAGAGGATTCTGACTGTCAAACTTACCTGTATTAATATCAAAGTTATTGACCATATCTGCATCATTTGAGGCGAATAGCATAACATTGGTGGTACCGGCTATATCGCAGGTATAAACTTTGTTCATGACACTTTTAACAGTCTGGCTGAGGTATTGATTTATAGGGTTATCGCCCTCTGACTTCATATTTATATTCAGTATGATCACACCTCCGGGTTTGAGGTGACTCGATACTTCGGTAAAGAATTCCTTTGTCGTCATATGAAAAGGGATGGTTATGTCATGGTAGGCATCCACCATTATTACATCATACTCTCTGCAATTCCTGTCCGACAGGAAAGTGCGGCCGTCGGTTTCATAGACAGTGGCCTCATCCTCGGTTACGCCAAAGTATTTCTTTGAGAGCTCTACAATTTTCGGGTCGATTTCAACCGCATCGGTTTTTACATTTTTGTAATATATCCTGGACTGCTTGGCATATGTACCCGTACCATTGCCAAGTATAAGCAGGTCCAAGTTATTGTCCGGACTGAATTCCTTTAAAAACTGAGGTGCCATGAGTGCATAGTCATAGTAAAGGCCCGACAGCTTGTTGTCCTTCCTGTATACCGACTGTACTCCAAAAGCCACATTTGTGGAGAGATAAACCGCTTCCTCGTCCTCCGAGACCTGGAGATAATTATAAATCGATTCGTCTTCCAGGATACAATCCTTCCAGAAGGCGTATGAATTGGAAAGGGGAAGGAAAATCAGCATAAAAACCAACAGCGAGCTGATTATAACTTTAATGGGTCTTATCTTCCTGATTAAGAAATAACTCAAACAAATGAGATTCAATATTAAAGAAAACAGCAAAAAGGTTTTATTGGTTCCAATATAAGGAATTGTAACAAATGTAGGTAAAAATGTTCCTATTATACTTCCGATGGTGTTCATGGCATAAATCTTGCCGGTGGTCCTGCCCGCATTTTCAAGATCGGTCACACCCAGCTTCACCAGATAGGGAGAAACCATGCCAAGACCTACCAAAGGAACCGAAAACAGAACAAGACAGGATATTGCAGTACCCGTGACCAGCAGGTCATTTGAGAAGAACAATGCCAATAACCCGGTAATAGCAATGATAACGTATTTGCCGATAAAGGGAATGACTGCGATCCACAGGGCGGCACCCCATATAATCATGTACAATTTGTTAAGGCTGTTATTTTTGTCGGCCGACCTGCCGCCCAGAATATTGCCTATGCTTAGAGAAATCATTATCAGACCTATTATGACTGTCCAAATAATCTGGGAAGTTCCGAAGGTTGGAGCTAATAATCTTGAAATGCTTAATTCAACAGCCATTACGGACATTCCGCAAAAAAACGAAGTTGCGTACAAAAGCAGCTTTTTTTCCATGTGTTCTTTTTCCTGTCCTTTCGTAAGGTAGATTATAACGCATAGGTTTAAAAAACGTTTCACATTCTTGAAAATTTTTCCGTTGCAGAAAAATTTTCTTACCTTATGCGCGTTTCAACGAGGTAAAGATACCTTGTTATATATAGTTTATATCATTATGGTTTATTTGTGAATTCAATCTGGGGAATTTGCATAATTAATCAAAATAAATCCTATGAAATTTAATCTTGTATACAATGAACAAGTTGTATATAATAAAAGTGGCGAATATACTTGGTTTCAGGTTATATGACCAGGTAATAAAATAAAATGCATTAATTATTGAAATACTTTAAATATCGAAATATTGAAATAATTGTGTAAGAAAAGCCGGGATTTGAGCTAATATTTAAAGCTTATTTATTTTAAATCAAGTAATATTTTCTGGACAAGAAAGGGGAACAGTAGTATGAATTTTCTAGAGCAGATTGTGAGTAGGGCAAAAAGTGATATCAAAACAATAGTACTTCCGGAAAGTACGGATATCAGAACTATTAAGGCTGCCGCAATGATTCAGGAGCAAGGAATAGCAAACATTATTCTCATTGGCAACAAGGATGAAATAAAGAAGTTGGCAGGTGATTTGGACATTTCAAAGGCGCAGATTGTAGATCCTGCTGATTTTGATAAATTTGACGAGTATGTAAATACTTTGTATGAACTCAGAAAAGCCAAGGGAATGACAATAGAGCAGGCAAGAAAATTGTTGAGTGAAAACGTATTGTATTTCGGTATAATGATGGTAAAAATGGGTGCGGCCGACGGAATGGTTGCCGGAGCTATAAACTCAACAGGAAACACCTTGAGACCTGCACTTCAGATATTAAAAACAGCTCCCGGAGCAAAACTGGTTTCAGCCTTCTTCATAATGGTTGTTCCAAACTGTGAATACGGTGAAAACGGTGTATTTGTGTATGGTGACAGCGGACTTGTTGAAAATCCAAATGCCGAGGAACTTTCAGAAATCGCAATCGCTTCTTCAAAATCCTTCAAGAGTCTTGTTCAGGCCCAGCCTGTAGTGGCAATGCTCTCTTATTCAACCTACGGAAGTGCAAAAAGTGAATTAACCGAAAAGGTTGTAGAAGCAACAAAGCTCGCAAAAGAAAAGGCTCCGGAACTTCAGCTTGATGGTGAACTGCAGGCAGATGCTGCCATAGTTGCTTCCGTCGGACAGTCAAAAGCTCCCGGAAGTTCTGTTGCAGGTAAGGCAAACGTTTTGATATTCCCTGATCTGAACTGCGGAAACATTTCATACAAGCTTACACAGAGGCTTGCAAAGGCTGATGCCTATGGCCCGATAATCCAAGGGCTTGCAAGACCTGTAAACGACCTTTCAAGAGGCTGCAGTGCGGAGGATATAGTTGGAGTTGTGGCTATTACCTGTGTGCAGGCACAAAATATGTAATTTTGATACAATAGTTTGGTACAATATAATATTTAGTACAATATTATGTAAATTTTATCTAAAATAAAGTTTTGATCAATCAAAAATATTCAGTAACCAAATAATTAATTAGGGAGATGAAATATAAATGAAGGTTTTAGTTATTAATGCAGGCAGTTCTTCATTAAAGTATCAGCTGATCGATATGACCAATGAAGCAGTTCTTGCAAAAGGACTTTGTGACAGAATAGGTATTGAAAATTCATTTATCAAGCAGTCAAAGGGAGACGAAGAAGCAGTAGTAATAAGTAAAGTCCTGAAGAATCATAAAGATGCAATTGCGGCTGTTATAGCTGCTCTTACCGATGAAAAGATAGGTGTAATAAAGAGCATGTCTGAAATTTCAGCCGTCGGACACAGAATAGTTCACGGCGGAGAAAAGTTCAACAGCTCTGCAGTTATAAACGAAAAGGTTATGGACGCTGTAAGAGAATGTATTGATATAGCTCCTCTTCACAACCCGCCGAATATTGTAGGTATTGAAGCATGTCAGCAGATAATGCCTGATGTTCCCATGGTTGGAGTGTTTGATACAACCTTCCACAGCACAATGCCCGATTATGCATATCTCTATGCCATACCTTACGAGCTTTATGAGAAATACGGCATCAGAAAATACGGTTTCCACGGCACATCGCATAAATATGTATCCGAAAGAGCTGCCGACTTGCTCGGAAAGCCTTTAAGCGAATTAAAGATCATCACCTGTCACCTTGGAAACGGATCGAGCATCTGTGCTGTAGATAAGGGCAAGTCAGTTGACACCTCTATGGGCTTTACACCGCTGCAGGGGCTTGCAATGGGGACCAGAAGCGGTACCATTGACCCGGAGGTCGTTACTTATCTGATGGAAAAGGAGGATCTCACCGTTAAAGGTATAAGCACACTGCTGAACAAGAAATCAGGCGTACTTGGTGTATCGGGCGTAAGCAGCGATTTCAGAGATCTCCACACTGCTGCCGAAGAAGGAAACAAAAGAGCCCAGCTGGCTCTTGAAATATTTGCTTATGGTGTCAAGAAGTTTATCGGTGAATATATTGCAGTCATGAACGGCGTGGATGCAATTGTATTTACAGCCGGCATAGGGGAGAACAACTCAACCATAAGAACCCAAATCCTTGACAATATGGACTTCCTGGGAATAAAAATCGATCCTGACAAGAATAAGATCAGGGGCCAGGAAATCGATATCAGTGCACCGGGTGCCACTGTTAAGACATTTGTTATTCCGACCAACGAAGAACTTGCCATTGCAAGAGAAACCGTAAGGCTTCTGAAATAATTTCTACATTATTATATAGATACGAATATATAGATATCGGAATATTGGTAATAATAAAGATATACTCAACCTTCAATGCGGGGGTTGAGTATAAATTTGATGGGCCCGGATACAAATCCGGAGGATCAAAAATCATTTAAAATTACCGAAATTGAATTATTGACAAAAGAGGTATTAGTTAGTATAATATCAGTTGTCGGTTTTTAAGAGGTTACTAATGAGAGTTAATGTGTCTGATATTATTAAAACTGAAGGGGCCGGAATAGACGTCAATTTTAGTGACAATCTGCCGGGATTACGGGAGTATGATACTTCAGTAGAATTCAAACCTTCGTTTGAGTTCACAGGGCGCATCGTTAATTTGGGTGGCCTGTTAAAGTTAAGTGGTGGCCTTCATTTTGAATTTAGTGCGAATTGCCTCAGATGTTTGAAACAGGTTGATACGGTTTCCGATATCAAGGTAGAAGAGAGCTTTGTCGAGGTTTCCAAATCCGATGATGTTGATGCATATACATTTGAAGGTAATGTTGTGGACATTGATAAGCCACTTATGGACAACATAATCCTTGCACTGCCTATGAAAATAATCTGCAGTGAAGACTGCAAAGGCTTATGCAAGACATGTGGTACCAATTTGAACATAAAAAATTGTAATTGTGATGAACGCGAAATAGTAGACCCAAGAATGGAAATTCTTAAAGATTATTTCAAGTAGGTTTCTACTGGAAATAATTAAATAATAAAGTATGTTTTCAAGGAATAGCCTTGAAAAATGTAGGGTTTATTGTTTGATTATTTCTTGATGGTTGCATTATAGTAGGGAGGTGTTATTGATGGCAAATCCAAAGCGTAGATGGTCCAAGGCAAGAACAGGTAAGAGAAGATCCCAGTGGAAGCTGGCATCGCCAACTCTGGTAAGCTGCCCACAGTGTCATGTTTTCAAGCTGCCTCACAGGGTATGTGGTGAATGTGGATATTATGATGGCAAACAGGTAGTTAAAGTAGAAGCTAAATAATAATATGTCATTAAAGCAGCAGGATTACTCTTGCTGCTTTTTGATTTCTATTAAAAGAAAAAGGTTGTGTAAAAAAAGGCATTATTCCGTTGGAAAACGGGCATATAAGTATTGCCGCAGGTAGACTTGTCAAAAAAATTATATTACAATTGGTACAAGAAATAATATCCGGATATCCCGGACCTGAAGTAAAGTAATATGATATTAAAATAATTTTTTGGCCTGTGTGTACAGCAAGTGAAGAAGCATCAGTCAATGCATTGATTGGCAAATAAAGCAAATAATAATCCAGGTATTTGCTTGACTTTGTAAAGCTATATCGGAAGCTTTTATAAAAGACGCGGAGGTGTAAGGTTTGGGAAAACCCGTAGTAGCAGTTGTTGGTAGGCCTAATGTGGGAAAATCAACATTTTTTAACTATCTTGCAGGAAGCAGGATTTCCATTGTAGAAGATACTCCTGGAGTGACCAGAGACAGGATATATACTGAGATTGAATGGAGAAGCAAGAAATTTACCCTTATAGATACAGGCGGAATTGAGCCGTATTCAGAGGACATAATAATGCAGCAGATGAAGCGGCAGGCTGAAATTGCCATTGAGACTGCAGATGTTATAATATTTATGGTGGATGCAAAGGACGGCATGACAGCTACCGACAAGGAAGTGGCCACCTTGCTTAGAAAGTCCCAGAAGCCGGTTGTATTGACTGTTAACAAGGTTGACCGGGTGGGTGACCCGCCGCCTGAAATATACGAATTTTATAACCTCGGCATGGGAGATATGGTAGTAATATCTTCTGTTCACGGCCTTGGAATGGGGGACTTGCTTGACGCTGTTTTTGAACATTTTCCCGAAGATATTGATAACGAAGAAGATGAGGATGTTATAAAAGTAGCAGTGGTGGGAAAACCAAATGCCGGAAAGTCTTCATTAATAAATTCCATACTTGGGGAGGAAAGGGTTATTGTAAGCAGTATCCCCGGAACAACCAGGGATGCCATTGACACACACGTGGAAAACGACGGGCAGAAATTTACTTTTATTGATACGGCGGGTATCAGGAAAAGGGCAAAGATAAATGAAAGCATTGAAAAGTACAGTACCATCAGATCCTGGACCGCAATAGAGAGGGCTGACGTCTGCCTCATAATGATAGATGCCGAGGACGGCGTTACCGAGCAGGATACCAAAATAGCCGGTTATGCACACCAGCAGGGCAAGGCGTCTATAATAGTAATAAACAAATGGGATTTGATTGAAAAGCAGACAGGGACTCTGGAAGAATACAGAAAGCAGGTACATGAAAAATTAGGTTTCATGACTTATGCACCGGTATTGTTTATATCTGCCAAAACGGGGCAAAGAATCAATAAAATTTATGAATTGATAAAATATGTTGCGGATCAGGCAGCCTTCAGGATTTCCACAGGAATGCTTAACGATCTTGTCAATGAAGCGACAGCAATGGTTCAGCCGCCCTCCGACAAAGGAAAGAGGCTGAAGATTTACTATATGACGCAAGCGGGAATCAAGCCCCCTGCCTTTGTCGTGTTTGTGAACGATTTGGAGCTTTTCCATTATTCATATGAGCGGTATCTTGAGAATCAATTGAGAAAAAACTTTGGATTCGAAGGTACACCTATTAAATTTATTCACAGACAGCGGAACAAGGATGAATAGAATTCTCCTTCGGATATTAAGTTATAAAGCCTGTAAAGGCGGAAATGGTGGATGTATATGGGATTATTTGTAATTAAGCTGGTTGCTGTTGTTGTAATAGGATATCTGTTGGGGAGCTTGAACACTTCACTCATAGTCGGCAAATTTTACGGTACCGATGTCAGAAAGCACGGCAGCGGCAATGCAGGAATGACCAATACCCTCAGGACACTGGGAAAAGCGGCAGCTGTGATGGTTATTGCCGGAGATATATTAAAGGGTGTTATATCATACCTTTTAGGAAATATTATTATTAGTTCAATACCAGCATCCATAACTCTTGATCTGGCAGGCATAGGCGGAATGGCAGCCGGAATAGCTGCCATAGCAGGGCATAACTGGCCTGTTTACTTTGGGTTTAAGGGTGGAAAGGGAATACTTACCTCTTTCGCAGTTGTATTGATGATGGATTGGAAGCTTGGATTGATCCTGCTTGGAATATTTGCTGTAATTGTGGCAATTACAAGATATGTTTCCCTGGGCTCAATAATAGCCTCGGTTGCTTTTCCAATAGGTGCGGCTATAAAAGGAAACGGCACAATATTTATTATTTTTTCAGCTGTTCTGGCTGTTTTGGCCGTAGCCAGACATAAAGCGAATATAGGAAGACTGCTAAACGGCTCTGAGGCCAAGCTGGGTCAGAAGAAAAAAACCAACGGTTAAATCTATTTATAATGTAATTTTATATAATGGCCAATTAACCTCCTTTATTCGCCTTATAGCGATAAAGGATATAAATTTTCATTACATTTTGTGGCCGCAATGCGGCTCAAAGCCATAACATGGCTTAGGAGGTTAATATGAACAGAAATGTTGCAGTAGTCGGTGCCGGGAGTATGGGTACAGCCATGGCGGTCCTGTTATCGAAAAACGGAAATAATGTAAGCCTCTGGTCTCCGATGAAAGATGAAATTAACATGTTAAAGGCAAATAGGGAGCATGTGACAAGATTGCCGGGAGTAAAAGTTCCGGATAGTGTTGAATTTACTACAGATATCGAACATGCAGTAAAAAATGCAGAAGTTGTTGTGCTTGCAGTTCCATCTCAGACTACCAGACAGAATTGCAAAACACTGGCAGGTCTGATTTCAAAGGATACGGTTGTTGTAACCTGTTCGAAGGGAATAGAGGATGTCAGCTGTAAACTCTTATCGGAAATTATGCAGGAGGAGCTGCCGAATAACAATATAGCGGTTTTGTCGGGGCCAAGCCATGCCGAGGAGATTGGAAGAGATATACCCACAACTGTAGTGGCTGCGTCTGAGAATCTGGAAGTAGCAAAATTTTTGCAGGATTTGTTTATGACAGCTAACTTCAGGGTGTATACAAACACTGATGTAATAGGAGTTGAACTGGGCGGGGCCCTCAAGAACATTATAGCCCTGTGTGCCGGCATATCGGATGGTCTGGGTTTTGGGGACAATACAAAGGCCGCGCTGATGACAAGAGGTATTGCTGAAATTTCCAGGCTTGGTGTGGCAATGGGCGGAAATGCCGATACATTCTCAGGCCTTACGGGAGTGGGGGACCTGATTGTTACCTGTACCAGCATGCACAGCAGAAACAGAAGAGCGGGTATATTGATAGGTCAGGGCAAGTCTGTCCAGGAAGCACTTGATGAGGTCAATATGGTAGTGGAAGGTGTCGCTACCACAAAGCCGGCATATGAGCTGGCCAAAAAGCTGGGTGTGTCAATGCCCATAACCAGCGAAGCCTACAGTATTCTGTTTGAAGGCAAGGACCCGAGATATGCGGTCGGAGATCTTATGACCAGGGACAAAAAAACTGAAATGTAAATAATGAATTTAAATTAACTAGTTGTACTAATTATTCTATATTTGCTTTACCTGTAATTTTTTATATCAACTGGTAACTTCCGTACTAACTTCATGAAATAGGACGCACCAAAAACAATTGCGAAAATTGTAGCGCCTCATTTAAAGCGATTTTGCCGTCGCTCAAACTCGACATCCTGTCTCGATTTGAAGCTCAAAGCAGCGTCCTGCTGCTTTGTCGTCAAAACCGCTTTACCTTCGTCGGCAATTTACCGCAATTGTTTTTAACCGCGCATCCTATTTCATGAAGTTGTCCTCGCGTTACCAGTTGATTCTAATTAAATCTATCTGTAAAGCAAAAAACAATTTTCAATTGGCACAACATGTTAAATTAATTAAATGAATTTAATAGGTATATGAGGAGCTGTCACATCACGAAAGCGGATGTGGGCTCCTTTTTAGTTTTTACGAATAATTTTTTGATTGCAAATTTATTTTTGTAATATTAACTGTTTTCGGACATATATTTAATATTGAAAGTGACAAAATACATAGTCCTATTTGGGCGTGTAGCAATATAGGGGAGGGTTCTAAGCGTGGAAAAATTCAATATTTACCAGCAAATAGCTGAAAGAACTCAAGGGGATATTTATATAGGTATAGTGGGACCTGTAAGGACGGGAAAGTCAACATTCATAAAGAGATTTATGGATCTTTTGGTTATCCCCAATATAGAGAACGCATACCAGAAGGAAAGGGCAATAGATGAGCTTCCACAAAGTGCGTCGGGAAGAACCATAATGACCACTGAACCTAAATTCATCCCCAACGAGGCAGTAGAAGTAGTTATTGATGAAAACGTACAATTGAAAGTAAGAATGATTGATTGTGTGGGGTATATGGTCAGAGGGGCCATGGGGCATCTTGAGAACAATGCACCCAGGATGGTGTCGACACCATGGTACGAGTACCAGATTCCATTTGAAGAGGCAGCCGAAATAGGAACTAAAAAAGTAATAAATGAGCATTCCACAATAGGTGTGGTTGTCACCACAGACGGAAGCATCGCCGATATCCCCAGGGAAGATTATATAGATGCCGAAAGAAGGGTAATAACTGAACTGAGGTCCATTAACAAACCCTTTGTTGTGATAATCAACACCACCAGGCCAAGAGATCCTGAAACTCTCAGACTCCGGGATGAACTGGAACAGAAATATGGAGTAGCTGTTCTTCCCATGGATTGTTTGCAAATGAGAATAGATGATATAGATTCTGTAATGGAAAAAATCCTGTATGAATTCCCCATATATGAAATCGGTATAAACGTTCCCAGATGGGTTGAGGCTTTGGAGGATTCACACTGGCTTAAGGCCAATATGCTTGATTCCATAAGGGAAACCTTTAAGTCGGCGGGAAAAATAAGAGATATAAAGCTGGCTATGCCGGATTTTGAAGCATATGATTTCATAAAGAGGTCAGTAATTGACAGGGTTAGTCTAGGAGAAGGTTCGGTTCTTGTAGACATTTCAACGACTGACGGTCTGCTGTACAGAATACTCAGCGAAGAATCCGGCATGGAAATAGAGGGTGAGCATAAATTAATCAGTCTTATCAAGGATCTTGCCAGAATCAAAAAGGAGTATGACAGAGTTGAATATGCGCTGCACGAGGTCAAGGTGAAGGGGTACGGGATGGTTTCACCTCAGATGGAGGAGCTCACACTTGAGGAGCCTGAAATTATCAAACAGGGTAACAGGTTTGGAGTCAAGCTCAGAGCAAGCGCCCCGTCAATACATATGATAAGGGCGGACATTGAAACTGAGATAGCCCCGCTGGTTGGCACCGAAAAGCAGTCTGAAGAGCTGGTTACATATTTGCTCAGAGAATTTGAAAATGATACGGCAAGACTGTGGGAGTCCAATATATTCGGAAAATCACTGCATGAACTTGTCAATGAAGGTTTGCAGAATAAACTGTTCAGAATGCCTGAGGATGCTCAGCTCAAGCTGCAGGAAACATTGCAGAAAATAATAAATGAGGGCAGCGGCGGTTTAATCTGTATCATATTATAGTGAGAAAATTCTATAACAGTAATAATTTTAATAAGCAGTGCAAGTAGATCCTGCCGGTGTACAAATAAATGGGATTCGGTAAAAGGGAGGGACGCCCAAGCATCCCTCCCTTTTACATCTCTAAGTATTTATTTCATATAAGAATCTCTTCAGAGGTTTGTACAATGCGGCTATTATTACTGCTGAAATGAGGAATTCAGGCAGCATATAGCTCCCGTTGTAAATCAGGGAATATAAGTATACATTTTCTCCGGTCGTGGGTGCCCATAAAATAATTCCTGAAATAAAATGAAAAATGAACCTGCTTAACATAGCTATGGTGATACTTGCCATATTGGTCAGCAGGTTTTTTCTAATCAATCCCGAAAGTCCAATACTTGCAAAGGGCAGCAAATAGTCCAGCAGAACACTCAGGGGATGGTATGAATATTTGGGTCCCAATACGAACTGCAGTATTCCATAAACAAAGCCCGCAAGTAATCCATTTTTGCTTCCCCACCTCATGGAAAACAACACTATGGGTATCATGCTTCCGGCTGTCACGGAACCTCCGTAAGGGAACTCGTAAATCTTAACATAACTCAATATTTGGGCTAAGGCAATCATAATGCCCGCCTCCACCAACATTCTGGTAGACATTTTTTTCATGGTAAACTCCTCCTTAAAATAAAAAATGCCATACCTGTTTGGAAAAATGCAGCATGACAATAAGCTTTCCTACGCTGGCATTACCCAGATCAGGTACATGGAATGCAGAGCATTCCAAAGGGTTTTAAGTAAATATACTTATCTCAGCCGAATCAATTTTCAGCTCCCCGTTCAGGTATAAAGCAAACCGTCAAATAATGCCGTCAAGAATTATTAATTGTCTGCCAATACCTTACAATATGAAATTATATGGATACTTTTTATCCGAAGCTATTATAACAGATGTTTAAGATAATATCAATGAAAAGTTGATCAATAGGCCGCTTAATTAATCCATGCTTATTCCATAATTACTCAATAGAATAAAATTTTAGAAATTATCGAACAAATGTTTGCATTCTTTTCTTATTTTGATATAATATAAATGCATAAAATTCATGCAGGATTTTATTTACAGTAGTGTAAAATTTAATATTTATTATAGAAAAAGTGTTATCAGGTAGACAGTAACCGAAATTTATGTTTATCTTATGAAGCAGAAATGGAGCTTAAAAATGATAAGGGACAATATTTTCATAAAAGGTGCCAGGGAGCACAATCTAAAGAATGTGGACATTGAAATTCCAAGGGATAGATTTGTTGTTATTACCGGTCTCAGCGGGTCGGGAAAATCCTCGCTGGCTTTTGACACCATCTATGCAGAGGGACAGCGCAGGTATGTCGAATCTCTGTCTTCATACGCCAGACAGTTTCTGGGCCAAATGGAAAAACCTGATGTGGACTACATAGACGGCTTATCACCCGCCATATCCATAGATCAGAAAACTACCAGCAGAAATCCCCGTTCCACTGTCGGAACAGTAACCGAGATTCATGATTATCTCAGACTTCTTTATGCAAGAATAGGTATACCTCATTGTCCCAAATGCGGGAAAGAGATAACCCAGCAAACAGTAGATCAGATGGTTGACCAGATACTCTCTTTTGAGGAAGGCACAAGGATCCAATTGCTTGCACCTGTTGTCAGAGGTCGTAAGGGAGAATACCACAAGCTTATAGAGGATGCCAAAAAAGGCGGCTTTGTCAGGATCAGAGTCGATGGACAGGTGCTGGACATCAATGACGAAATCACAATGGACAAGAACAAGAAGCACAATATAGAGATTGTCGTGGACAGGCTTATCATCCGTGAGGATATACAGAAGAGGCTTTCCGATTCGTTGGAAACTGTACTTCACTTAAGCGGCGGCATTGCGATAATAGACGTTGTCGGTAAGGAAGAAATACTTTTCAGCCAGAATTTTGCCTGCAGCGATTGCGGCATAAGCATTGAAGAGCTCACACCCAGGATGTTCTCCTTCAACAATCCCTTTGGTGCCTGCCCTACCTGTACGGGACTGGGCAACCTGCTCAAAGTGGACCCCGATCTTGTGATACCTGACAGATCCCTGTCTCTTGCCGACGGAGCCATTACGGTTTCGGGCTGGAATGTGGAGAGCGAAGATGCCTATACCAGGATGATTTTCAATGCCTTGGCAAAGCATTACAAGTTTAAGCTCAACACTCCTGTTCATAAGCTTCCTGCCCAAATACTCGATATCATACTTTACGGGACAAAGGGTGAAAAAATAAAAGTCGAGTATGAGAGAGAATACGGCAGCGGATCTTATATGGCCGCATTTGAGGGCGTAATGAATGTAGTTGAGAGACGCTACAAGGAAACCCAGTCGGAAGGTATGAAGCAGTATTACGAGCAGTTCATGAGCAATACTCCATGCCCTGACTGCAACGGCGCCAGGTTGAAGCCCGAAAGTCTCGCTGTGACCGTAGGAAATAAAAATATTCACGAGCTGTCCACCATGTCTGTTGCAGACACAAAGGACTTTTTCATAAATATTGATCTGACCGAAAGACAAAAAATGATTGCAAACCAGATTTTGAAGGAAATAAATGCCAGGATAGGGTTTCTTGTGGACGTTGGATTGGATTATCTGACCCTTTCCAGAGCTGCCGGGACCTTATCAGGCGGGGAAGCACAGAGGATCAGGCTTGCAACACAGATCGGCTCGGGTTTGATGGGAGTTTTGTATATACTCGATGAGCCCAGCATCGGACTGCATCAGAGAGATAATGCAAGACTGCTGACCACCTTGAACCGCCTGAGGGATTTGGGAAATACCCTTATTGTGGTGGAGCATGACGAAGACACCATGCATGCCGCTGATTACATTATAGACATGGGACCCGGCGCAGGCATCCATGGAGGAAATGTGGTGGCCGAAGGTTCGCTGGAAAAGATACTTGAGTGTGAGGAGTCCCTGACAGGCCAGTATCTCAGCGGCAGAAAGAGTATCGAGGTTCCCAAAAAACGCAGAAAACCCAATGGAAAGTGGCTTGAAATCCTGGGGGCAAGGGAGAACAACCTTAAAGGAGTCAATGCCAAAATACCACTTGGAGTCTTAACTTCAATTACGGGAGTATCAGGGTCAGGTAAGAGTTCACTTATAAACGAGATATTATACAACAGCCTGGCAGCGCAGTTGAACAGGGCAAGGACCAGGCCTGGGGCCCATGATGCCATAAATGGCGTAGAAAACCTGGACAAGGTTATAAACATCGACCAGTCGCCAATCGGAAGGACGCCGAGATCCAATCCTGCTACCTATACAGGAGTATTTGATCTCATCAGGGAGGTTTTTGCTGCTACCACAGAAGCAAAAATGAAGGGCTACAAGAACGGAAGGTTCAGCTTCAATGTCAAGGGAGGCAGATGTGAAGCCTGCAGCGGAGACGGTATAATTAAAATAGAAATGCATTTTCTTCCTGATATTTATGTGCCTTGTGAAGTTTGTAAAGGCAAGAGGTACAACAGGGAGACACTGGAGGTCAAATATAAAGGGAAAAGTATCTCTGATGTTCTCAATATGACTGTAGAGGATGCACTTGAATTTTTCAAAAACATACCTAAAATTCAAAGAAAGCTGCAGACACTTTACGATGTCGGCCTGGGCTATGTCAAGGTAGGACAGCCCTCAACCACCCTGTCGGGAGGAGAAGCCCAAAGGGTCAAACTTGCTACCGAACTGTCCAAAAGAAGTACCGGAAGTACTCTCTATATATTGGACGAGCCTACCACCGGACTTCATATTGCCGATGTGCACAGACTTATAGACATTCTCCAGAGGCTTGTGGATGCAGGCAATTCCATAGTTGTTATCGAGCATAATCTGGATGTTATCAAAACCTCCGATTATATTTTGGACTTGGGCCCTGAAGGAGGAAACAAGGGCGGTACCATTATTGCCCAGGGTACTCCTGAGCAGGTAGCAAAGGTTGAAGGTTCCTATACGGGAAATTATCTGAAAAGGATATTAAAATAAAGTATCAATAAATTTCATAATAAATAATTAAGGAGTTCCTATAAAATACGTTTTTCTAGGAACTCTATTTACGTGCTCCTAAATAATCATTTATTGCATCAAAACAGCCAATACCTGGCTTTGTTAATTCTATGTTAACTTTATTGTAAATTAGTTAACAATACTATATAATGGTAACGGTTAAATGTTATATTTTGTCGAAAGAAGGTACCTCACAATGTTTAGAATTACAGCTAAGGAAGAGATATTTTTTGACTATTTTATTGAGACTTGTGAAATCATCTGTAAGGCAGCAAACCTGCTTGATGATTTGACACACAATTATGTCAATGTCAACGAAAAGATCATGAGCATTGAAGAAGCTGAGCACGCATGTGACAGCTATGTTCACAAAATTCTTAATGAACTTAACAAATCCTTTATTACTCCTATTGACAGGGAAGATATTTTTACCATTGCCAAAGAACTTGATAACATTACCGATGATATTGAGAGTGCAGCTCACCGCTTCAGCATGTTCAATGTTAAGGAAGTAAGACCCGAAGCACTTACTCTTACAAAGTTGATTGTTAAGGCCACCGGCGAACTGAGAAATGTAATGATTGAAGTAAAGAATATGAAGAAAAGCAAGCAGCTTCAGAACAAGATTATTGAAGTGAATAATGTTGAAGATGAAGCAGATACCATTTTCAGGGATGCCATGGCCAGTTTGTTTATGTCTGAAACCGATGCGGTTGAAGTAATAAAATGGAAGGCGATATTTGAATTACTGGAAAATACAATAGATGCATGTGAAGATGTTGCAAATATAGTAGAAGGGGTTGTAATGAAAAATGCTTAGTGTTTCATTGGTAGCTGTTGTTGTATTGGCACTAGGATTTGATTTTATAAACGGCTTTCACGATACTGCAAATTCTATCGCTACATCTGTTTCAACAAGAGTGCTGTCTCCAAGACAGGCAATACTTATGTCGGCAGTATTAAATTTTGTAGGTGCACTGACCAGCAGTAAAGTTGCCCATACCATAACCAATGGTTTGGTGGACGGCGATATGATTAAAGGCCAATATGTAATAATTGCGACCATTATCGCTGCAATTATATGGGATTTGATAACCTGGTATTTCGGAATTCCCAGCAGTTCGTCACATGCTTTGATCGGAGCGCTGGTGGGATCTGCAATTGCCTATTCAGGGGGAATAAGCATTGTAAAATGGCAGGGAGTTTGGGAGAAGGTGGTATTGCCTTTGGTAACTTCGCCGTTTATTGGTTTTGGTATAGGCTTTCTATTTATGACCTTATTGTACAAACTACTCCGTAATTTAACCCCGAGATTCATAAACAAATGGTTTTCAAAATTACAGATAATATCTGCGGCATTTATGGCTTATTCCCACGGTAATAACGATGCGCAGAAATCCATGGGTATCATAACTCTGGCTCTGGTGGGTGCAGGCCTGAACGGCGGTCATACGGGTGTACAGCCCTGGGTTATGGTGGCCTGTGCATTATCAATGGCTTTGGGAACCTCCATCGGAGGCTGGAAAATAATCAAGACCATAGGGGTCAATATGATCAGGCTGCAGCCTATCGGAGGCTTTGCTGCCGAAACAGGTGCTGCCATTGTCATAGAGACCATGACACATTTTGGAGCCCCCGTCAGTACCACGCATGTTATTTCATCATCAATAATGGGTGTGGGAGCCTCAAAGAGACTGTCGGCCGTTAAATGGTCCCTTGTAAGAAACATAGTCTGGGCCTGGGTAATTACCATTCCTGTATCCGCCTTGATAGGTGCATTTATAACTACCATATTCAAGTTATTTATCTGAAATAAACTAAACAGGATATAAATTTTAACTCTATACTTAAAAAAGGAAACGGTAGATTAAGCCTGGTTTAATTTGCCGTTTCCTTTTTTCCAAATTTATTTAATCCGGTAACAGAATATTTACATATTGAAAAATCAAAACAGGGATTAAGGACGTATAAACACGCAAGGAAGACTATAGACACGGTTAATTAATTTGTTTTGCAATTAATAACGAATATAACTTAATAGTAGCAAAAACAACTGAAAAGCTGTTAGACCTAGGAGTATACTTGTGTTATACTATTAAAAACATATTGGAGTAAAAGGGAAAATATAAAATTTAAAAAATTATAGACATTTCTGGAAATAATATAGTATATATGTATATATAAAGTTGCAAGATGGGGTATTTCCATGTTTATATATTGAAAAGATAATATAACGGTTATAAATATCGGTATAAGTGGTATATATTATGTGCATCACATAATAGTAATAAGACCGGACAAGAGGTAAAATATTGACCATGAAATAATAAATTTTATTTTAATGCTGAAAAAGAGTCACTATTATAACCTCCATAAGCGGTTATAATATGCTATCGGAGAAATTGACAAAAATGGAATGTACTCAAAATATGGGAGGTCGGAATAATGACCTCAACAACACGGTTCATTTAAATATCAATGGAGGTCAATATGATAAAATGCTCAGTATGCAATAAAAATATAGCAGTTGTTTTTGTGACTAAAATAGTTGACGGGAGGCAGGTACAGGAGGGGCTTTGTGTCAGCTGCGCCAGAAAGCAGAATTTACAGCCCATAGATCAGCTTTTATCACAGACGGGAATGACGGAGGATGAGCTTGATAACATCAGCAAGCAGGTTGGCGATATGCTTGAGGATATGGAGGGCAATGAGCTGCTGGAGGCTTTACAGACAGATGCAGGTGATGTAAATCAGACAAATCCGTTTTTTGGAATGCTGAATAAAGCTTTTCCTAAAACAGCGGACAATCAAAACACTGATGTACCGGCTGTCAGTAACCAGGACAAAGGCAACGGGGAAGATAAGGAAAAGAATTCAACCAAGACCAAGGTACAGGATAAAAAGGTTGTTAAAAAGAAAAAGTACCTTGATATGTACGGGACAAACCTGATCGATAAGGCAAAAGACGGTGCCATAGACAGGGTGATCGGAAGGAACAGGGAGATTGAAAGGGTTATACAGATATTGAACAGGAGGACAAAAAACAATCCTGTTCTAATCGGTGAGCCTGGTGTAGGAAAAACTGCCATAGCAGAAGGGCTTGCCGTCAGAATTGCCGAGAAGAGCGTTCCTCAGAAACTGTTTAATTCAGAGGTTTATCTGCTGGATATGACAAGTGTTGTAGCAGGTACCCAGTTCAGGGGCCAATTTGAAAGCAGAATGAAGGGAATTATAGAAGAAGCCAAATCCTTTGGAAATATAATTCTTGTTATAGATGAGCTTCACAATATAATGGGAGCCGGGGAAGCCGAAGGTGCCATGAATGCGGCCAACATACTCAAACCGGCTTTGTCGAGAGGCGAGATACAGGTTATCGGAGCCACAACACTCAATGAGTACAGAAAGCATATAGAAAAGGATTCGGCTCTTGAAAGAAGATTCCAGCCTGTTATAGTGGATGAGCCTTCCATAGAGGAATCCATTGAAATATTAATTGGGATAAAGCATTATTACGAAGAATATCACAGGGTAAAGATCAGCGATGAAATTGTTAAGGCGGCTGTTAATTACTCTGAGAGATATATAACGGACAGAATGCTGCCCGACAAGGCAATTGACGTCATAGATGAGGCAGGTTCAAGGGCAAACCTAGGAAATGTAAAACTTACAGAACTTCAATCATACAAAGATGAACTCCGCAGAGTCCAGGAAGAAAAGGAAACCGCTATTTCTGCAGACTCCATAGAAGATTACCAGAAGGCAGCCGATTTAAAGGTTCACGAATGTAAGCTAATCGGACTTATAAAAGATATCGAAGATACAAGTAAGGATGTTGAGCTGACAATAGACGATATTGCAAGTGTCATTGAAGCCTGGACCAAAATCCCAATACAAAGGCTCAGTGAAGAGGAATCGGAAAAGCTCATCAATCTTGAAACCCGGCTGCACAAGCGTGTAATAGGTCAGAGCAAGGCTGTTGAAGGAGTTTCAAGGGCAATAAGAAGAAGCAGATCGGGCTTCAAGAAAAAGAAAAAGCCTGCTTCCTTCATATTCGTGGGCCCCACCGGTGTTGGTAAAACCGAACTGGTAAGGGCATTGGCCATGGAATTGTTTGAGAGTGAGGAAGCACTGATAAGGCTTGATATGTCCGAATATATGGAGAAACACACTGTTTCCAAACTCATAGGTTCACCTCCGGGGTATGTGGGATATGATGATGCAGGACAGCTTACAGAAAAGGTCAGAAGAAAACCCTATTCGGTAATTTTGATGGATGAAATTGAAAAGGCTCATCCCGATGTATTCAACATGCTGCTTCAGATACTTGAGGACGGCAGACTGACAGACAGCCACGGAAGGACCGTAAGTTTCGAAAATACAATAATAATTATGACATCCAACGCCGGAACCAACTTTAAGTCAAGCGGCATCGGTTTTGCAAACAATGCTTATGCCACTCTGGAAAGCAAGGTAAAGGATGTGATCAAAGAGACCTTCAGACCTGAGTTTTTAAACAGGATTGACGAGGTAATTGTATTTACCGAGCTGAACAATGAGGAGCTTAAGCAAATAATAGAATTAATGCTTGAGGAGGTATATACCGAAGCGAGAGATAAGGATATCAGAATAAATATATCCGACAGGGTGAAGGAATTCATACTGGAAAAAGGCTATGACATCAAGTTTGGCGCAAGACCTTTAAGACGCGCCATTCAGAATTATATTGAAGACAGGTTGTCCGAGGAGTACCTGAAGGGAAACATAAAAGAGGGCTCACTGGTTGGCGTTGACCTGGATGAAAACAATGAAATAAAGTTATCAATTATTTAATAAAATAAAAATAGCTGCCGGAACACAGTTTTCCGTGCAGCTTTTTTCACTTTATTGTTGCAAATTGTACTGATAAATAATTATAATAACTGTATATGATATATTTCTTTACTGCCATTTCCTAGATGACGCTGTCTTTAAATCTGTGTAGAGTGAGGTGAAATTCATGAAATACTCAAAAAGGGTTTTGAGTATTATAGCTGTTGCTATATTTGGCATTTCAATGGTCGCGTGTGCAGGTAGCATAACAAAAGAATCCGAAAAGTCAAAAAGTCCTGCATTACCAACCAAGAGTACCACAATCGAATTAATGACTTCATGGGGCGGTGTTGACAGTAAAGCTGGAAGTTTAAAAGAAATAATAGCCAAGTTTGAAAATGAAAACAGTACTATCAAGATATCAAATCAATCAATATTTGGAGATGAATATTTACCGACTCTTAAGACAAGATTTGCATCAGGAAATGAACCTGATGTTTTTGGTCTTTGGCCGGGCTCAGACATAAAGTATCTTATAAAGGCAAATAAAGTGGCCGATCTTACCGATAAATTAAAGGAAGACCGAAGCTGGATGGACAGTTTCAAAGAGTCCAGTTTCTCCCTTACAACCTATGAAAACAGAATATATGGAATACCGTTCGAATTGGTATTTGAAGGACTTTTTATCAATAAGGACCTCTTTAATAAATATCAGGTTAAAATACCTGAAAATTATGAGGAACTCAAAACAGCTATTACAAAATTCAAAGAAAACGGTATAATACCCATAGCCTATAATTCCTCTGCAGAAGGTTCCTATATATACCAGAATATGATAGCCAATCTGGGCGGCAGCAAGGGTGTTGAGGAAAGCATTACAGACGGGAAGATCAATAAGTATTATATCGATGCAATGAAATATCTGAAAGAACTGTACGATATGAAGGCTTTTCCCAATGATGCACTCACTCTCAACAGTAATGAGAGAAACCAGCTGTTTTTTTCAAAACAGGCGGCAATGATAGTTCAGGGTTCCTGGTTCATACCTTATTTTGACAAATATGATGAGAGTGTTGAAATGATTCCCTTCCCTTCAATAAATAACAACAGTCCCAAAATTCCCACAGGACTGGGCGGAGGAACCTTTTATATCAGCAGCAGTGCCTGGGATACACCAAGCGGAGAGGAAAACACCATTTTATTGTTAAAACATCTTACCTCAAAGGAAACAGCTACATTTTTCTATGAGAAAACCGCCTTGCTGAGCAATCTTAAAATACAGCAGGAAACACCCTATAGTTCACTGGCACAGCAAAGTATTGATTTATATGAAAAGACCCTGGAAGAAAACAAGACGTCAATTCCAGATCATATCATAGACAGAAGTGCCTGGAATGATATAGTTATAAAGCAGTTTCCCTACTTCCTGGAGGGAAAAAAGACTGCTGAGGAAATCTGGAAGCAGGCTGTGGAGAAAATTCAGTCAAATTGAGGGATGACCATATAATAATCGTTTAAGGAATCGGAAGTGATTATTTGATCATTGCCAAGCAAAAATAAAGAACTATGAGGTCAAAATGTGGAATAAGATTACTTCGGAAATGTTTTCGAAACTGATGAATGCTTTACAATTTTACAGAAACATTTCTATAAAGAAAAAACTGTTGCTGGTACTATATATACAGATATTGATACCTCTTGTTTTTATTGGATTTTTCAGCTTCAAGAGTTCGGAAGAAATCATTACAAACAAATCCCTTTCGTACTCCAAGGATATACTGAGTCTTATTGAACTCAGACTCCAGGATACGGTCAGAAATCTTAACATCATATCCCAGGACCTGAGCAGCGATGAAAGTATCTATGAAGCGCTGATGAACGACGACAGCAATAATATAAACATGCTGTACAGCTATGAGGTAGGAAGTAAGCTCAATAATGTATTCCTTAATGCTGTAATGACCAGGACCGAAATACAATCCATGTGCATTGTAACAAACAAGAAACGGTTTTTTATTTATGATAACAATAATAACTCCGATGGATCAAATATCAAATCCATAGTTTTGCAGAAATATACTGAAATTACAAAATCAGCCGCTCAAGCCAATGGTAAGGCAGTATGGTTTTTTAACACCAAAAATGGAGTTGTACAGAATTCGTATTTGGTCAGAATGATTTACAACAGGGATAATTACAAGGAAATAGGACTGCTTGTTGTGGAAATCAATATGGAGTTCTTTGATTTTGTACTTCAGGGCCTTGAATCGGAGGTAATGCAGAACACCACAATTCTATCCTCGGATAATGAAATCATCATATATAAAAACAAAGCAGCCCTGGACAAATTTAAAAAGGTCATACAGGATATTCCCAATGAAAAAAATTCTTTTGTAGATAAGAAGAACAATATCTTTGTTGCACATACCTACCTATCGGAACCAAGGTGGAGAATAGTTACCTACATTCCATTGAATCAGCTTTATTCGGATGTGGAAACTCTCAGAGACAGAATCATATTGTTATGCATGGGTTCAATTTTGATATTGTCTGTTGTGAGTGTCTTTATGTCCTTTGATATGATCAAGCCCATAAACCAGCTGGTTAAGGCCATGAAAGGAATGAATATTGACAATATATCCGACAGTTATATAGAGATAGAAAGAAGAGATGAGCTGGGTTTTTTACATAAAACCTTCAACAACATGGCAAAAGAAATAGATCATCTGGTTACCTGGATATACAGAGAGCAGATTACCCGCAAGGAGGCAGAGCTAAAAGCGTTACAGTCACAGATAAATCCCCACTTCCTTTTCAACACTCTGGAATCCATCAACTGGATGGCCCAGCTGAACAATGTCCCTGAGATAAGCAGTACCGTATCGGACCTCTCCACATTGCTGGAGGCAAGTATCGGGAGGGATGACAGGCTCATAACAATTGAAGAGGAGTTCATGTATATAGATAAATATATAGCTCTGCTTAAGAGAAGATTTGAAGACAGGATTACCCTCAACAAGGAAGTCGACCCCAAGGTGCTCTACATAAAGATTCCAAGGCTCCTGATACAGCCGCTTATAGAAAATGCGGTGTACCATGGAGTGGAAAACAGCAGGGGAAAAGGGATCATAACGCTCACAGCAAGTATACGAGAGGATTTGCTGATAATTGAAGTAATTGACAATGGCAACGGAATATCAACAGATGAACTCGTAAAATTAAATAAAGGCCTGGAGATGGACAACGACACATATTTTAAATCTTTAAGCAATAAAAAGAACAAAAGTATAGGTATTGATAATGTTAACAGAAGAATCAAGCTCTTTTACGGTGAAAAATATGGTATAAACCTTGAAAGCAAATTAAATATCTACACAAAAGTATCTGTTACTTTACCTGCACAGAGTTATAAAAAGGAGGGTTTTTATGTACAAAGTACTAATAATTGATGATGAATCCATCATTAGAAAAGGAATAAAAAACATCGTCAATTGGAAGCAGCTTGACTGTGAAGTATGTGCAGATGCAAGTGACGGCATTGAAGGGATTGAACTGATAAAAAAATATCTGCCCGAGATAATTATTACCGATATCAGGATGCCCGGCATGGATGGCTTGAGCATGATAAAACAGGTAAAAGGGATTGTGCCCTATTCAAAGATAATAATCCTTACCGGATACAGGGACTTTGACTATGTGCAGGAGGCCATCAAATTCGGCGCCTTTGATTTTTTGCTGAAGCCGTCAAAGATTGAGGAGCTCACTGCAGTGCTAACCAGGGCGGTAAATGAAATCAATGATCAAAAAGTAAGGCATATGGAAATAGACAGGTTTAAAGTCCTCTTTGAACAAAGTATACCGGTTCTCAGAGAGAAGCTCCTATATGATATTATCTACGGACTGAATACCAATGAATATGAAATAACCGAGAAAATGAAGCTTTTTAACATAAGCATAAAGAACTTTGTACTGGTTGTCATGGAAAACGACTATGATGAAAAATCCAACAGCTCCCAGTATGACAAACATCTTTACCAGTTCGGCATTGTTAACTCCTTTGAGGAGATATTTGCCGAAAAGTACGAGGTCCTGTCCATAATGCTCAACAGCAGCAGGGTGGGTTTCATTATACAGAAGCCTGACAGGATACCATTGGATATAGAGGAAGTAAGCGAAAAATGCAGTTATCTTCAGGAAGTGATAAATAACGGGTTTGGTTTTACCGTCACAATAGCTGTCAGCTCGGGCGGAATTTCCGCCATGGAATTGCCGGAAAAATTAAAGGAATGTTTGGGTTCCCTGGAGTATAAAAGCTATATGGGCACCAATTCAATCATACAATACAGTGATTTGAATTCCTTTTTCAGATACGAGGATTATTCAACACTTGACAAGTACCAGAAACAGCTGCTGGAAAGTATAAAAGCCGGCAACGAGGGACTTGTAAAGGTTACTACCCAAAATATAGCCAGATATGTTACTACCAACAAAATCAACATCAATTATATGAAGAATTTTTACTATACCACCTTATCCTCAATCAATAACATCAGAATTTCGGTCTCGGCTATTGAGGTGGATAAGAGGCATGAAGAGGGCAGGGATATTGCCAGCCTGCTTAAACTCATAGAAAAGAGTGAAAGCGCCGAAGAATTGAATTCATTATTGGAGGATGTGGCGGTAAGAATTGCCGAGAAGGTTAACAACTTCAACAACAAGAGCATAAAACTTATTCTCAGAAAAGCCATAGATTATATCCAGGAGCATTACAGTGAGCAGGTTACCCTTAATGAAGTAGCCGAGAATATCTATGTCAGCACGTTTTATATAAGCAGAATGTTCAAGAAGGAACTTGGCAAAAGCTTTGTTGACTATCTCAATGATGTAAGGATAGAAAAGTCCAAAGAATTGCTCAAGGATATTAAGTACAAGACTTATGAAGTTGCAGAGATAGTAGGAATTTCAGATCCGCATTATTTTTCCAAGCTTTTTAAAAAGTATTCGGGTATGACGCCTTCTGAATACCGGGAAACCCAGGTTATACAATAGAAATTATATTGAGTTTTAATAATTTATTGCTGCCTGAAAGAAAATACTCCTTCCTGGCAAAAAACAGCCGGGGAGGAGTATTCCACCTTTAGAACCTAACTCCGGAACGCAATTGTCAACTTTGAAAATTGATATCATATATAATAAAATCTGCAGATAGCCTTGCTTAAAGCCATACCTAACATTTCATAATTAGTATGTATTTAAAAACCCAGGATAGTTTGCTGCTTAATTTAATTACCAAGCATTGGCACTACCACAATATTGCGCCGTAGCCGAATTGCACATACCGGAACAGGAACCGGCACAGCCGTTACAATTACCCTCACAGGTCCCTGTGCATCCGCCGACACAATTATTACCGCATTCATGCTGACATGTCATGCAGCCTGGTCCGTTATAACCTTTTATATCCTGCCTTGACTTATTGATTTTTTTATTTGAAAATAAACGATCCATAATATAGCCTCCTTAATTAATTTTATTGATCTCACTTCTATCTGCAGATATTATTATTCAATTAAAAATATTTCACAGGTTTGAAAGTCTATATTCCATTTATGGCCATGAATGCTTTTCCACCTGTATTTTTCATACATTCTGTCCCACCATAACTGCATGTTGACCGTGACTTTGCCCAGCTCTGCTATCATTTTATCCTGCAGGCTTTCCTTTTTATCATCGGAAAGTAAATCACTGTCCAGAGTGGCAGCAAGCTCTTCAATTCCCATTTTTCTTTCATAAAGCACCAATATTTCATTTTTTTCTTCTTCGGTTACTGTTCCAACTAATTCACCTGTCATATTTACACTTCCTTTCATCAGATTTTTAATAACTTTTCTAACGGGTCGAGGTAGTAAATTTCCCCCAATATATTTTCATACTGACAGGAGCTGTTTTCTTTAATTAGTTTTTGCAGCTTCATGGACTGATTTCTTTCTATATGGCTGACTACGCATTGGATTTTAGATGGTATATTTAATTCATTCGTCATTTTTTTGTTTAAATATTTGCACCGATCACAGTTAAAGACATCACAGGCCGAACATATAGGTGCGTTCTCAAGCAGAAGCAGCTGGGGGTTTTTTATTGTTACATTATCTTCAAGGGTACCTACATGGCTGTCAGGGTCATTAAAGTAAAATGCAGGGCACATGTAGATCCGGCCGTTAGGGGCAAGTGAAAAGGAATTTATACCTGCATCACAATTCTTCATGGCTTTCAAATTCCATATATCGGTCAATACATTGAGTTCAAGTTCTTCCCCCTGCATGTATTTATCGGCCATCAGAACGACTAATTTATCCAGTTCCGTCCTGTACAGCTCGGTGTCCTCATTATCCCAACCAAACAGGTCTTCAATAACCAGGTTGACTCTGTACAATTGGGTAAAAAGCTTCTCAATTATTTCATATAGGTTTTGAATATTGTTCCTGTTAAGGAGCAGTATGCCGACACCTGATTCATCCTGGTTTTCTGCGGTATTGTCAAATACTGATACCGTATTGCCGGCTTGTCCTGCTTTATCAATAACAATATATTCCTGATATTTCTCACTGTCCGTTTCCCCAGGTATTCCAAGAAAAGCCGGAGTGTAACCATTTTTACTGCAGTAGGCCAGACCTTTTTCCAAGACTTCAGCAGCCATGATATTGTTTGTGCCTTTCGTATTTCTATAGGCACAGTGAGGGGTTATATCATCCGAAGTAATGAATTGCAGGTATTTCTTTATACCTTGCCGATTTTCTCCTTCCTGGTCTATTCTCTCGGAAGGCAAGCCGGTTACACATTCAAATTGATTCCAGAAGTATTTGTTTGCCCGTACAGTTGCTTTGTGAATATTGCATAAATATATAGCCCTCTGGTAAATAGTATCCGTGTCTGCCATATCATAATTACAACCCTGGCACCATGCACAGCCGGTAGCCACATCACAGGTCATACATTCGGGAAGACTCTGGCTTTTTACATTTAATGCCAGAAAAGGTCTGACCTTATCCTGATTAATCCCTGTATCCGCATTTCCTATATATATTGGCTCTCTGTTATTAAGACTGATATTAAAAAATCTTACACATGGAACGAAGTTACCGTCGCAGTCTATTGCCAGCATACTTCCCGCACCGCAAAAATTACGGCCTGCATCCTCTTCCTTGAGCGGCTTGCCTATATTGGGATCAAAGAATCTCACCGAGTATTCAGACCATAGTTTATTCTCAAGAACATAGTCTGACAGCCCCTTGAGCTGTTGTTCAATTATTATGCCGTCACCGTCCTGCCACACATCTTCAAAAACTACATTGGCAGCAACATTTTTAATGCCCAGTTTCCAGAGATTTATGATACTGTCCTTAAGATAAGGGAGGTCGTCATGAGAAAAGGTAGCCTTGGTTGAGGCATTTGGAAATTGACTGAGCCAGAGAGGGACGTTTTTAACCACATCATCATAGGAGCCGCTGCCATCCGGCCGTATTCTCTGTAAGTCATGTTTTATTTTATTTCCGTCCACGCTCAACCCAACAGAAAGGTGAGATTTATTCTTTTTTATATATTTTTGTACGGCCGGTGTACCATAGAGAAGACCGTTGCTTGAGAAAGACAAGCGGTAGCTGTTGAACCAGCGATGGTCAAGCAGGAACATTTGTTGTTTGATATAGTCTGTTATTCTGTCCACCAGCTCTATTTCCAGAAAGGCTTCTCCCCCTATAAAGTCCCAAACCACAGATGCCTCTTTAAAATTGTCTGTGTCTGAGAGTATAAAATCAATTGCCCTTTTTGCAGTTTCAAATGTCATTTTTTTAAAGTGGTTTTTTCCTGTCATATAACAATATTTACAGGCAAGATTGCAATTTTCCGTAACACAGAAAGTTATTGTCTTTGGTAAGCCATCCAATCCCCTCCAGGAAGGCGGTAAACTTCCCATCTTAATTTTTAAATTATTATTCACTCCATCACTCCTTTTGTTTCAAAGTATTTATTAAAATTCTTGTGGCGTCGTTTGCCGAAAAATTTTTATATTTTTTTAATATTTCTGCCAGATGTCCTGAAATATATGCCGCCGACATGCTGGTTCCCCTGGAATTCTTCATTACAGGTACTTCCTGAATGTGTGCAATGCCCTTGGTTCCGTCAGGGGCAAGGAAGAACCCTTTTTTATATGAGTATTGCTTGTAATTCTCAAAAAAACCGGATTTTACACCGATTACACCATTAAGATAGGCAGGGTATGAGGTTTTTCCGCTATTTTCAGCAGCAGCCACCAATAAAACATTAAGCTTTTTCGCCTCCTTTATTATTTTTTTCAGAGGAAATATATATCTCCTTTTCAAGGTGCCGAGACTCATATGGATAATATCAGGCCTGTAGTCAAATACCTGTGAAAGCGCATATGCCAGCACCCTTCCATCTGTTGACAGATTTTCATCAAGGACATTTACGCTTATAAACTCCACATCACTGCATATATGGCGTATTATCATGGCTACTGCTGTACCGTGAAGGTTCCTTACAGGCAGCATATTACTCTCGGCAATATAACCTTGGCTGTTTATATAAAAGCCTGTTGAATGAATGACATACTCATTTAAATCGAATAATCCCGCGTTTATACCGCTGTCAATAACAGCTATCCGAATCTTTCTGCCTATTTCATTTATATCAAATCACCTCCTTGCAATTCTCATTTATAAGATCCACTTCTGCTTTGTATAAATTTTTATATATGCTATTTATCCGGATTAAGGATTGATGAGTACCCTGCCCGGCTATTTCACCTTTATCCATTACATATATAACATCGGATTCAATTATTGTAGAAAGTCTGTGGGCTATTATCACAACGGTACAGTCTCTGGATATATTATCTATGGCCTTCTTAATATAAAATTGAGATTCGTTGTCCAGAGATGAGGTTGCCTCATCAAAAAGTATTATTTTGGATTTTTTCAAGAAAGCCCTGGCTATGGCAATTCTCTGTCTTTGGCCGCCTGAAAGATTGACCCCGTTTTCACCTAACATTGAATCATACCTATCCGGCAGTGTTTCTATAAAATCATGTATAAAAGCCCTCTTGCATGCATTTTCCAGCTCTGTTTGTGATACATCCGGATTTGCAAGCAATAGATTATCTCTTATGGACATTGGAAAAAGAAACGGATCTTGCCGAACAACTGAAATGTGCCTTCGCAATTCTTCTTCCTTGATCTCCTTTAAATCTATACCATCAATGAGTATTCGTCCTTTGCAGGGTTCATAAAGTTTTAGCAGCAGGTTGAAAATAGTTGTTTTACCGCTGCCGCTGCTGCCTACTATTGCGGTCCGGCCCCTGGCGGGAATATCCATGGTTAAGCCTTTAAGAACATTTTGTTCTTTATTATATTGAAAAGTGACATCCTCAAAATTTATATGTCCACTTATATTATTGATACTCTTTGATCCGAATTTTTCAGATGGATAAGACATTCCGTCTATTAAATGAAATATTCTTTCAAGAGAATTCATAACCTGCTGCAGGTTCAGACTTGTACGGCTTATATTTTGCAATGAGCCCGAAAACTGGCCTGAGTAGGAATAAAAGGCTATAAAAAACTGAATGTCCAATGAGCCGGTAATAACAAAAATTCCTCCAACAAAAGCAACAGCCATCTGTGCGGCAATATTTACCGTATTTGAAAGCAATTGAGCCAAAGAACCAAGTACGGTTATAAAGATTTTCTGTTCTTTTAATTTGTTTGCCAGTGTTGTGAAGGAATTGATACGGTTGTTCTTAATCCCCAGGCTTTTTACCTCTCTGATGCCCCAGATGGCTCCGCCGGTATTGCTAAAATAACAATCATTTATTATAGATAACTGCTTGTTGCTGGCCCTGATTTTTTTACCATATTTACTTGATATAAAAAAGGAAAGGGGAAAGGATATTATTACGATTAATGCCAAGCTGGCACTTATTGCGAATATGGTTATGCCTATGGCAAAAAGACGTATTATGTCCACAAGGGTATTTAATAATGTTCCTGTAATGGCATTTGCAACCTCAGCGGCATCACCATGCAGTCTGGACATTAATTCTCCATTATCTATGTCGTCATATGCTTTTACCGGAAGATCCAGCAGCGCTTTGTACATATCCTGTTTTAGATCGAAAATTATATTTTGATTTAAAGATGCAAAGATATATGACTGGAAATATGATATAACACAGGTTAGTATAGCTAATATCAGGCTGTATACTATATTATGTACGGCACCATCCATATTTTTTTGAAACAGACTGTTAAGTATTCTGCCCCAAAACAGAGGTCCGGCCAACCCTGTTCCTATGCCGCTTAGTATACACAGGAATGCAAGTATGAATTTGGTTTTATAGGGAAATACATATTTAATAGTTCTCTTTATTAAATGTAAATCATTTTGCTTAAAAAATTTTATCTTCAATCTTTAACCTCACATATATTGATAATTATTTGGCTATTTTACTGGCATATTTCTTACAAATAAGACATTTATTGGTAATTTTTAATAATATTATAACAACTATATTCAAAAAATGTCAAATATAATGTGCAATATTGAAAAGACTTTGAAAAAAACATCTGTAAAATATATGGAAATATCTTGTTGTATTATTTTGCTCTATTGCATAGACAAGATATTGCACATTTAAACAAGTTGTTCTATTTTGTCTTGCCCGTCTATTCATTAAAATGTAATTAAAGGAAACAGGTATAAGTTGATTTTTGACTGTGAACGCCTGTTCTTGACATTTACACATTTACACATACTACAATATGAAGGGTGGCATTTACTCATGGGAACAACATCGTCCGCTACGAAGAAGGTTGACAATGTGCAAAAAATAATTTATAAACACGGGTTTTTGTATGAACTAAAAAAGAATAAAGTACTATTCATCATGATGCTCCCTGCATTGGTGGTTTTATTTCTGAACAATTATTTACCGATGGCAGGTGTGTTAATCGCTTTTAAAAACTTCAAATATTTCGGAAGAAACCTTTTCGAAAATTTTGCCAAGAGTGAGTGGGTAGGGTTGGAGAATTTTGAATTCTTTACGGCAACGCCGGATGCGTTCACAATTACCAGAAACACTCTGCTGTATAATCTCGCATTTATTGTTATTGGTCTGATAGTTTCTGTTTTCTTTGCAATCATCCTGAATGAAATAAAGGGCAAGTACAAATCAAAATTCTATCAGGCAAGCATGTTTTTACCTTATTTCATGTCCTGGATAGTTGTAAGCTATCTAGTGTTTGCATTATTAAGCGAAGAACAGGGTTTTGTAAACAAGAGCCTTCTTCCGGCTCTAGGCATGAATGTGGATTCGCTTCCTTCCTGGTACGGCGACCCCGGCAAGTGGCCGTTTATTCTGACTATTGTAAACATGTGGAAGTTTACCGGATACAACTGTGTTGTTTACGTAGCCGCCATTGCAGGTATTGATCAGGAATATTATGAAGCTGCCACCGTTGACGGTGCTTCGAGATTTTACCAGATCAAAAAAATTACCCTGCCTTTATTGACTCCATTGATGGTAATCTTAACTCTACTTGCGGTGGGACGTGTTTTCTACTCGGATTTTGGATTGTTCTTCAGTGTTACAAGAAATGTTGGTGCTCTGTATGATACCACTTCGGTAATAGACACATACGTGTACAATGCATTGAGAAATTTGAACGATGTAGGCATGGCATCGGCAGCCGGCTTATATCAATCAGTGTGCGGCTTTATACTGGTTTTGAGTTCCAACCTGTTAGTTAGAAAAATAGATCCGGATAAAGCACTGTTTTAGGGGGGGAAAGAGATGAGACAAAGAGAAAATTCAGGTATATTAAACACAGTTTCACCTTTTTGGAATGGAGTATTTAATATAATTTTTATACTATATTCATTTGCTTGTATCATACCGTTGTTACTGGTAATCGGCGTATCATTTACCGATGAAAAGACTATTATAACCTCAGGTTACAATTTTATACCAAAGGTTTTCAGTCTTGAGGCATATAAATGGGTTTTTCAAAGCGGTGATGCAATAATCAGAGCATACGGCTTATCAATTATGATAACAATTATCGGTACTTTATGCAGTGTAGCCATAATTGCAATGTTTGCTTATGTTATATCAAGAAAGGACTTCAAATACAGAAATACATTTTCTTTCATAGTATTTTTCACAATGATATTCAACGGCGGTCTGGTACCTTGGTATATGGTTTATACAAATTTTCTGCATATCAATGATACCTTGCTGGCCTATATTGTCCCTTCACTGGTCAATGCCTGGTACGTAATGATAATGAGGACCTTCTTCCAGACCAATGTACCGGATTCAATTATTGAGTCTGCAAAAATTGATGGTGCGGGAGAATTCAGAACTTTTCTTCAGATAGTGATTCCGCTTGCCAAACCGGGTTTGGCAACCATAGCGCTGTTCCAGACTTTGGGCTTCTGGAATGATTGGTATCTCCCGCTTATGCTTATTGAAAACAGCAAGCTTTTTAATCTGCAATACATATTATATAAAACATTGACCGCAATTCAATATCTTGCGCAGGCGTCAAACGTTACTGGAGGTACTGCCCAGATCCTTTCCAAACTGCCTTCTGAAACAGCCCGTATGGCCATGTGCGTCCTGGCAATCGGTCCTATTATATTGGCTTATCCTTTTTTCCAGAAGTATTTTGTCAAAGGTCTTACAGTTGGTGCCGTTAAAGGCTAATACCATATAAAGCGTGATGCTGAATATATGGATGGCATAAATATTTATATTTTAAGGAGGTTCATATGCAAAAGGCAAAAAGATTAACAGGTTTGTTTTTGGTTCTCTGCTTGGCAATCACATTCGTGGTTGGATGCGGCAGCAGTGATAACGGGGCAGCAACATCAACAACTTCTACTGCATCGTCATCAGTTGCCGCTGGATCATCGGCAGCAGCTGAATCATCAGTAGCACTTGATCCTGTAGAACTGAAATGGTATGTTGTAGGTAATGGCCAACCTAAGGATATTGACGCTGTTATGGCAAAGATTAACGAATGGTTACAGCCAAGAATTAACGCTACATTAAAACTGACCATTTTTACATGGGGTGATGATTTCGAACAGAAGATGGGTGCAAAGATTGCTTCCGGTGAAGAGTACGATATAACTTTTACATCTAACTGGGCTGCCAACTATTTACAAAACGCTCCAAAGGGTGCATTTGTAGATCTTACCCCTATGTTGGATCAATATGCCCCAAAGACTAAAGCTTTATTAGGCGACAAAGTTATAAAGGGTGCCTCAATTGACGGAAAACTCTATGCTATACCTACTAACAAGGAAATGGCTCATAACTGGGGTTTCCTTGTCAACAAGAAACTTGCTGACAAGAACGGCATAGATTTGTCAACAATAAAGAAGTTTGAAGATATTGAACCGGCTCTTAAGATAATAAAAGAAAAAGAACCGGGAGTAGAACCTTTCCAGACAGTTGTCGGAGAATCTGCATACAGAATTCTTGATTTCGAAAAGATGGTTGATGATAACGTACCGGGTGCCATCTATGGTGACGGAAGAGACACTAAAGTTATAAACGACTTTGATGCTCCTGAAGCAAAGGCTTTGTTCACAACACTTCACAACTGGTATAAAGCAGGATATATCAGAAAAGATGCTGATACAATCACTGACTGGCAGGCAAACAGAAAAGCAGGTAAGGTATTCTCAGCAGTAGCTTCACTGAAACCGGGTAAAGACGGTGAAGAAAGTGTTTCATCAGGAATAGAATGGCAGCAGATCGATATAACTGCACCAATGTCTACTACTCGTGAAATGACTGGTGCAATGCAGGCTATATCCAAGTCTTCAAAGAATCCTGAAAGAGCGTTAATGTTCCTTGAATTAGCTAATACCGAACCAGAACTCTGTAACTTAATCAACTACGGTATTGAGGGAACTCACTATACCAAGGTATCTGATACTAAGATTGAGCAAACACAAGCAGGTATAGACGGTTACAATACAGGAACTGCTTGGTTGTTCGCTAATCAGTTCAATACTTACATCTTTAATTCAGAAAAATTTGAATCTGCAACTGCTAAGTGGGATCAATTCAAAGCTTACAATGATTCTGCAAAAGCTTCACCAATCCTTGGTTTCACATTTAATGCTGAACCGGTTAAAACTAAAGTTGCAGCTTTGACAGGTGTTAAGAAACAGTTTATGCCAGGTCTTGAGACCGGTAAATCCGATCCTGCAGTAGTACTTCCTAAGTTCAATGAAAAACTTAAGGCTGCTGGTTTGGACGATGTTCTTGCAGAAATGCAGAAACAGGTTGATGCATTTACAGCAAGCAAGTAATTGGGTGATACTATATTTATTCTAGCTTGATTTAATTACCAAATAGATGTAAAATAGGGCTAGCGCTTGGTGTAGCGTTAGCCCTATTTTAATAAATAAATTAACATTAGGCCGTAGTTCGGATAAGGTGGATTTGAATGAAAAGTGAAGAAATAGCTAAAATTGCCGGAGTATCCAGGAGTACTGTTTCCAGAGTAATAAATAATTATTCTAATGTACCGGAAGATACTAAGAAAAAGGTTCTCGAAGTAATATCCAAATACAATTATCAGCCTAATACCAGTGCAAGAGTATTGGCAGGAAAACAAAATGATACGATTGGACTGTTTATTGTCAGCATTGCTGACACTGACAATCCAAACAGATTGTATAACAACAATTATTTTACCCAATTTGTTGATGCGGCGGTAGAATGTGCTAATGCGCGGGGTTTTTATGTTCTTGTCAATATAATCTATTGTGAAAATGATTACAATAAAGTCAGTGAAGTCTTTCTTCAAAAGCGGATTGACGGGGGAATTGTTATCGGAACCGAGCGGGAAGCGGATGTTCTTATTAATGTCTCCAAGAGAGGTTTTCCGGTAGCCTTAATAGATTATGATGCCGAAGAGATAAAGAAAAATAAATCGGATAATAATAATCTGATAGTTATAGGATCTAATGATTATGAAGGTGCTGCCCAGGCAGTTGAATACCTGATAAGTTTGGGACACAAGGATATTGGGCTGCTGGCGGGAAGACTGTCTACATATTCGGGAAGGCAGAGATATGAAGCCTTCTTTGATACCATGAAAAAACATGGCCTGGAAGTTGATAAGGATTTCATTCTGCACGGTGATTTTATAAAATCCAAGACTGCCAATGAAGTTAAAAACCTGATTCAAAAAGATAAATTTCCAAGTGCAATATTTTCTTCCAATGACGATATGGCAATAACTGCCATGGACCTGTTTAAAGAAAATAATATAAAAGTACCTGAAGATATTTCCATCATCGGGTTTGATAATATTCCGCTTTCGTCATTGATCAGACCGGCCCTGTCTACAGTGTCAACACCTGTTTATGATATAGTGGATAAAGCTGTAACTGAGCTTATTGCAAATATTAAAAGAAACAAAAAGGGGTTTTTCAACTATAGCTACGACACAAAAATGATATTGCGTGAAACATGTTCAAGAAAATAATGGTACTTGTAAAAGTGCTTATTTGTTATATACATTTTTATTCATTCGAGAGGAGCCAAAAAATATGAAATTTGGATTTTTTGACGATAGCAACCGGGAATATGTAATTACTACTCCCAAAACACCGTATCCCTGGATTAATTACTTGGGAACACAAGAATTTTTTTCTTTAATTTCAAATACTGCGGGCGGTTATTGTTTTTATAAGGACGCGCGTTTACGCAGAATTACAAGGTACAGATACAACAACGTACCAATAGATATGGGAGGGAGATACTTCTATATCAACGATAACGGAACCCTGTGGTCTCCGGGCTGGTCACCGGTCAAGACCGATCTCGACAGCTACGAGTGCAGGCATGGTTTGGGGTATACCAAAATAACAGGAAGCAAAAATGGAATAAGCAGCGAAGTACTCTTTTTCGTTCCGTTGAATTTTAATGGAGAGTTACACAGAGTCAGGGTTAAAAACACAACCTCAGATAATAAGACTGTAAAACTGTTTTCATGCATAGAGTTCTGTTTATGGAATGCATATGACGATATGACTAATTACCAGAGAAACCTGAGCACAGGCGAAGTTGAGGTTGAGAATTCAGTTATTTACCACAAAACCGAATATAAGGAAAGAAGAAATCACTTTTCTTTTTATTCTGTAAACGCGAGTCTAACGGGCTATGATACCGACAGAGATGCATTTGTGGGATTATATAACGGCTTTGAGGCACCTCAGGTTCCTGTCAGCGGCCAACCTCAAAATACAATAGCCGACGGCTGGGGTCCAATGGCTTCACATTGTATCACAGTGGAATTAAAGCCCGGTGAAGAAAAGGAATATGATTTTATTCTGGGCTATGTTGAAAATGCTGAGGACGACAAGTGGGAAAGCAAGGGGGTAATCAATAAGAAAAAAGCCTATGCCATGATTGAGGAAAAAGGTAATCCCGCAGGTGTTCAGGCTGCATTTGAAGAATTGCAGAGTTACTGGAGCCAGCTGTTCACGCAGTACAGACTGGAGCACAAGGATGAAAAGCTGGCAAGGATGGTAAACACATGGAATCAGTATCAATGCATGGTTACCTTTAATATGTCCAGAAGTGCTTCATACTTTGAAACCGGCATAGGCAGAGGTATGGGGTTCAGAGATTCCAACCAGGATATTCTTGGCTTTGTTCACCAGATTCCTGACAGGGCGAGAGAGAGAATACTTGATATAGCAGCCACTCAGTTGGAAACAGGCGGTGCATATCATCAGTACCAGCCTTTGACTAAGAAAGGCAACAATGAAATCGGCGGAAACTTTAACGATGATCCACTGTGGCTGATTGCTTCAGTTGCCGCTTACATAAAAGAAACAGGCGATATGGACATTCTTAAGGAAATGGTTCCGTATGACAATGATGTTTCCAGGGCGGCCACTTTGTTTGACCACCTGCGACGTTCCTTCTATCATGTGGTAAATAACCTGGGTCCCCATGGACTGCCATTGATCGGAAGGGCAGACTGGAACGACTGCCTCAACCTGAACTGCTTCTCGAATGCTCCCGATGAATCCTTCCAGACCACTACGAGCAAGGATGGCAAGGTGGCAGAATCGGTACTGATAGCGGGAATGTTTGTCTACTATGGACCGGAGTATGTTAAGTTATGCAGGCTGAATGGGCTGGAAGAGGAAGCCGGCAAGGCTCAGGTACATATTGATAAAATGGCCGAAACGGTTCTTGAGCATGGATGGGATGGAGAATGGTTCATCCGCGCGTACGATGATTTCGGCCAAAAAATAGGCAGCAAGGAAAATGAAGAAGGCAAGATATTCATAGAATCACAGGGCTTCTGCACAATGGCCGGAATCGGTCTCAACACCGGTCACGTGGAAAAGGCTCTGGATTCGGCCAAAAAATATCTCGACAGCCAGCATGGTATGGTACTTAACAACCCTGCGTTTACAAAGTATTATATCAACATGGGTGAAATTTCGACTTACCCTGCCGGCTATAAGGAAAATGCAGGCATATTCTGCCATAACAATCCCTGGGTTGCCGCCGGTGAAACAGCGCTTGGGAGAGGGGACAGGGCTTTTGAGATATACTCAAAAATTGCTCCTGCGTACACTGAGGAAATAAGTGAGATACATAAAACCGAGCCGTATGTCTATTCCCAGATGATTGCCGGAAAGGACGCAAAGAGACATGGGGAGGCAAAGAACTCCTGGCTGACAGGAACTGCGGCCTGGAACTTTGTAGTCATTTCTCAGAATATTCTTGGAATCAAGCCTGACTACAGCGGTCTCATGATCGATCCCTGCATACCAAAGGCCTGGGATGGCTACAAGATCAGCAGAAAGTTCCGGAATGCAACTTATGATATAACCATAAGCAATCCGGAGCATGTCTCAAAAGGTATTAAGGAGCTTGTAGTTGACGGCAGAAAATATGAAGGTAATATTGTTCCTGTCTTTAATGACCGAAAGAACCATGAAGTTAAGGTTGTAATGGGTTAAAATCCTGATGGATTCTCCCTGAGTAATGGGGATATATAAGAGGTTTGATGCAGGGGTCCATCTCAAAACAAGACAAATATAATAGTGCTTCCCATTTTTTGAAGTTAGCACGGGAGCACTATTATAATGTTTTTCCATGTATTTCAATTGTTTTGCGCCACGCCGACATCAAGCCTTGTTAAAATTTCTATAATGTCACTACTACCGAAGGAGAGACCAGATTATGCCAGGGCTGGCACCAAACTGAAATTTCCCCTTTTTCATGGGATTTTATATCAAAAGGCAGTGGCTCTGCCTCCAGCTCCTCCAATATGTCAATTTCACCGCCGGAATATTGAATTAATCTTCGGGAGGCTGACAGCAAGCGCTGCTTTAGTCCTCCCAAACGAAGCTCAAGTACGTCAAGTCCGAAAATTTTGTTTTCTTTTTTCCATTGTTCCTCCAATGAAGTCAATAAAACTTCCACCCGGTTAAGTAAATCAGGTATTTCAATCTGTGCCGTTTTAAGTAAAATATCTTTTTCTCCCGAGTGATAAGCCTTTCTTATGCGGATTCCCATTTCACTCTTTAAGGCCAGCACATGGCAAAAGGCCCTGTGATATTCAAAGAGATAACTCCATTTGGGATTGCGTTTAGAGCATTCCGCAATTTTTCGGACACAATTTTTAAAATGTGCGTCATATGAATCAGGCAGCACATGCGCATCATAAAGCCCACCCAGGATGTCCTGATAAAGCAGGTATTTTGTGGGATTTATCCCGCAGCGTCCGGGTGCGGGATTGTCAGGGGTCAATATGGGTTCACCCAGGGTGATAAAATCTTTATATGAAGCTCCCGCACATGTCAAAAAGCGTCTCTCAAGATATTCTTCATGGGAGAAACCTGAATAGCACAGCTCAGCCCATATCTGAAATACAGGCAGTACGGAGAACAAGGGGCATTCGGCCCCGTCATCCCCCCAGCTGGTTATGAGAACTTCTCGGATATTATGCTCTTGACAGCTCTTGTGGGCGACTTTTGAAACAAATTCACTGAAATGGCTGTAGGGAGTGAAGCTGTTCCATTTCCATGCACCTCCGGCAAAAACTAAATTGGAACTTATTTTTTTGTGATTGCACAGCATTTTATCATACTCTTCCTGTTCAGTGGAATAGTAATTCCAATACACCAGAGTTATATCCTCAGGTATTTGACTGAGAAGCTCCTCTTTAATGGGACAGTCATCAGCGGTGTATTGGCCTCCCGATACAAGCCTGAAAAACATATCGCTCCACATCATGGGGCGATAACCGTATTTAAGTGCAATATCCATAACATGGTTAAAATGCCGGAGCATTACCTCCATACGATCCTTATATCCGTGTTTGTCAAGATATTTTCCGAGGCCCACCATATGAGCCTCATCCATACCGATATTAATACGGCGGCTGGATAAATTTTGAGACATTGTGCGGAACATATCATCAATGAGAGCATAGGTTTTCTCATCATCTATCAGGAGTATATCATTGCAGTCACGGAGTTCTGAAAAAGCTTCCCATTTCAATACACGGCCCAGATGAGCCAGTGTTTGAATACATGGTACAAGCTCTATGGAAAAAAGTTTGGCATAGGCATCCATTTCCTTGAATTCCTCCGGGGTGTAACGGCCCCGCTGATAGCCGAAATAGGGATATTCTTTTATTTCGTAAGTGTCCTCGGTATAGAGCTGTACATTTGAATAGCCCATTAAAGCCAGGTGTTTAATAAGCTCTTTAAAAGAAGGTATATTCAAAACTGCGTTGCGGGAGCAGTCTATCATTACGCCCAGCTGGTCATATGCCGCACTTTCTCTTACAATAAAAGGTTTTCCCGTCTCCAGATTTTCTATAAAAATACCAAGTCCGCGTAATATCTGGTGCTCCTTTTCATAGTAGATTATTCCGGAGTTTCCGTCGAAACTATATTCCTGAATGTGTGACCGTCTGAATTGAACGGGGAGGCCGTTCGGAGATACAGTCACGTACAGCAGCCCTGAAAGCTCATTAACGGCTTTTTCTTGATACTCATTCAAGCCAAGCAGTTTTAGAGAATAATTCATAACGCAATAACTCCTTTTAGATTATTGGAAATTATAAAATTTAAGGTTGAAAGAGACTTTTACACTTCATAATATATCACGGAAGCAGAACGGAATGGCAAGAAATACACTTGAATCTAACGTTTTTATACTATAATATAACAAATGTGTACTGTAAAAATGTTTGCAAGCCAATATAAAATATATTATAACGCATAGGTTCAAAAGAACGTTTCACGTTCTTGGAAATTTATTGACCCGTTATATCAGGCTAATGGAATGAAAGGCGTAATGCTATGCTGGAATTTGTTAAGAAACAGGTCTACCGTAAGCCTTTTATTGTTTATACCTTATCCCTGCTGGTGGTATGTACTCTGGTTTGCTCCCTGCTGTTCCAGCTGACATTAAACAGTCAATTGGAGCAGATAAAGCAGGACTCTCTCAAAGAGTTTGAAAATGCTCAGAACAATATAGGATTTAATATCCAGAAAATAGACAGCTATTTTCTAGGGTTGTATTCTGAACAGAACCGCCGGATACTTAAGGATTTCATGCGCTTTTTCGGGAATGATGCCGAGACCTATATAATGAAACGCATTGTGGAGGTTTCAGGCGATGAAGCCGAAACCAGTTTTATTGAAGATATAAAAAATTTTGTTAGATCAAACCAGTATTCCATTTCCCAGATATTATTTCTTACCTCTAAAAATTCAAATATTATTACCTATGGAACCAATGGGATTTCCCAGGTAAAATTCCGCATTCCAAACCGGAACGGAATAAAAAACGACATATCTTTGGGCTATAATTATACAAAAAAAATCCTGCAGCCGGGTGATATGTCTGAAACGCTGGGAGAAGTGAGCTTTCTCGTCCGGGCTCAGGCTATTTTTGGAAATGTCAATAAAAATCCCATAGTTCATGTAGCTGTTATGAGTAAGGACGGTGAACTTTATTTCGGAGCTGATGATACTATGAAGGAGCAGTTCCGGCGAATATATGACAGTGAAAAAACAAGCGGCAGGATAGGGTCCGGTTTTTTTCAGGAAATGCATTATAATGTATATACATCTGAACAATATGGATTTAAAATGGTTTCATTAGTGAGTTATGGAGCTATAATCAATCAGAATCGCTCAATATTTTTATTTTATATATTCGGTATCCTTTTTATATTTATATCCATAACTCTGCTGATAGCTACGCGTATGTCATATGATGCCAAATACCTGAGCCTGATTACCAAAGCCATAGACAAGGCAAAGTCGGGAAAGTTTGTAAAGATAGACATAAAAAAACGCAAGGATGAATTCAGTATAATAGCAAGAAAGCTCAATGATATGTCGGAACAGCTTGAAGAACATATTCAAAAAGAATACATTCTGAAGCTCAAGCAGAAGGAAGCCGAGATGAAGACCCTGCAGCAGCAGATAAATCCGCACTTTTTATATAATACCCTTGAGGTTATAAGGTCCCATGCCCTGGTGAACAACGACGAAAGTGTTGCTGATGCCGTGTTCAATTTGGGAGGAATGCTGCGGGAGGTGGTTAAGAACAAGGATGTAATAACTATTGGAAATGAACTTGACATACTCACGAAATATCTGAAAATAATGGAATTCAAGTTTAGCGGAAAATTTTATTACCAGATAGATGTTGATCATGAAATACGCTCAATGGAAACGGTTAAATTCTGGATGCAGCCGCTGGTAGAGAATTTTTTTGTACACGGTTTCGACAGAAGCTGCGATTATAATTTACTGCTTATAAGCGGAAAAATTTATGAAAATGAAGTAATGTTTCAAATTATTAACAATGGTGAAAAGATTGAACCTGACAGGCTTGAAGCAATAAATGGATGGCTTGCCGCAACCGAAAAAGAAAATACCGATAATAGCAGTATCGGCCTGATCAACGTATATACCAGACTTCGCTTTTTTTATGGAGATGGTCTGAAAATGAAATTGAACAACAACGAGGAAGCGGGTATTACCATATCTATATCGATTTGGAGGGGGGATGAACATGTACCAATTGCTGATAGTAGATGACGAGCCCATGATTATTGACGGGGTAAAACGGCTTATTGATTGGAAAAGCTATGGATTCAGCAGGATAGAGTCTGCCCTGAATTTCCATGAAGCCGTGGAAAAGGCGGTGGAACTGAGACCTGACATTGCTTTATTTGATGTGTGTATCGATGATGCACGGGGGTATGATATTATTGAAAAACTCAATGTTCTTGAAATTCCTACCAGTTATGTCATGATGAGCGGCTACGATGAATTTGAATTTGTCAGGAAATCATTTCTCAGGGGTGTAAAGGATTATATCTTAAAACCCATTGATGCTGTCAAGCTGAAGCAAATAATCGAACGACTTATAGTAGAAGATTTGAAAGGAACTCTGGAAGGAAGGATGCCAAAGGATAAAAATATCGATCCCATTCTGAACGTGGAATATTCATCTCTCTCAAATCTTACAAATAAGGTGATTCTGATTGTGAAAGGTGAGTTCAGCAAAAATATAAATCTCAAGATTATAGCTGATAAATTTAAAATGAACAGCACTTATCTCGGACAAATTTTTATAAAGGAAACCGGTATGAAGTTTTCCGAGTATCTGATGAGCTACCGGCTGACAGTGGCAAAGGAAAGAATTGAGACCACTTCGGAAAAGATAGCTTCAATAGCCTATGGGGTGGGGTATCTGAACCTGAATTATTTCTACATCCATTTCAAGGATTACTTTGGTTATTCGCCCGGCAACCTGCGCCGGTATGAAGAAAACGTTGCCAATAACTACCTGTAAATTCGGCAGCAAAAAGGAAATAAACATTAAAAATTAGAACCAGCTGCATGGTAAAAATCAATATAAAATTTTAAGTCCGCGGTTTAAGGGTAATTCCTTATCCGGGGACTTTTTTGTTAAATTAAAAAGAGATAATCTTATATGTCGTTATGTAGCCTTATGGCAATCTATACAAAAAATATGGATTTGCGATCCAAATAATTAGATATTTTTTATTAAATCTAACGTTTTTATATTATTTTATATTGTTTATTGACTGGAAGCGAAATTGTAATAGGCAATATAATCAAAGTAAGAAAAGGCTTTAGGAAATCTGTTCAATCTAAATAAAAATATGCTTAAAAGGAAGGATTTCGTAATGATAAACAGATCACATCCCGAAAAAAAGTACCGTCAGCGGTGGACGAAGGATGACACAGAGCTCACGCTTTTGGCGGCGCCAACTACAATATGGTATGTACTTTTCTGCTTCCTGCCGATGTTCGGAATAATTATTGCCTTTAAGGATTTCAGAATCTCAGGAAATTTCATTACAAGTGTTTTCAAAAGTTCCTGGGCAGGGGGAAATGGTTTAAAGAATTTCGAGTCCCTTTTCAGCTTCGGAGACATTTGGACAATTATAAGAAATACTCTTGCATACAATATTGTTTTCATAATTTTAGGAATAGTAATTCCGGTAGTCCTTGCCCTTATAATCAACCAGCTTCACAGCAGGATAGCCGCAAAAATATATCAGACGGCAATGTTCATGCCTTACTTTTTGTCCTGGGTTGTTGTTTCTGCCGTAGTATTCGGTTTCCTCAGCTACGACAAGGGACTTGCCAACAAAATCATAGAAAGCATAGGGGGCCAACCTGTACAGTGGTATATGAGCCCCCAATACTGGCCGTACTTTATAATCTTTATGAACCTGTGGAAGAGCGTGGGCTACGGAATGGTGGTTTATCTGGCTTCTATAACTGGAATCGACGGCACATATTATGAAGCTGCTGTTATAGACGGAGCGACCAAATGGCAGCAGGTGAGGTATATAACCTTGCCGCTGATGAAGACAGTTATTGTGATAATGTTCATTCTCAGCGTGGGAAGAATATTCTACTCGGATTTCGGTCTGTTCTATCAGGTGCCTAAAGCTTCCAACTCTTTGTTTGACGTTACCTACACAATTGATGTTTATGTGTACTCCATGATGAAATCGGGAACGACGGGCATGGCGTCGGCAACAGCTTTAATTCAGTCGGTGGTGGGCTGCGTGACCATTCTTCTGGCCAATGCACTGGTTAGAAAAATTGATTCTGAAAGCGCAATGATTTAGGGGGGATATTAATGTCACAGAAATTTAATTACAAGGAAAATGTTGAAAGATTCAATCAGGTTAAACCTTTTACAAATATGGTTTTTAATTTATTATTCCTTTGTTTGGCTTTGATATCGCTTGTTCCGGTTTTATTCGTCATTGCCATATCCCTTACAAAGGAGGCTTCCATCGAAGAATTTGGCTATCAGTTGATTCCAAAGGTTATATCGATGGATGGATATATATTTCTTTACCAGCAGGCAAACATGATCCTCAGGGCACTTGGAATATCAGTGTTTGTTACCATTGCAGGAACTTTTATAGGAGTTTTGCTTACTACAAGCATGGGGTATGTTTTATCAAGACCTCAGTACCGCCTGAAAAAATTCATGACCTGGATGGTGTTCATACCAATGATATTCAACGGAGGAATGGTGTCCTCCTATTATATAAATGTAAGCCAGCTTCATATGAAGGATTCCGTTTGGGCCTTGATTCTGCCGCTGGCGGTAAGTTCCTTTAACGTGCTGATATGCAAGACTTTTTTTAGAACTACAATACCAGATGCACTGGTAGAGTCGGCTAAAATCGACGGAGCGGCTCAGCTCCGGATATTTTTCAGTATTGTACTGCCCATTTCGCTGCCGGTACTTGCCACAATAGGACTGTTCCTGTGCTTCGGCTACTGGAATGACTGGTTTCAATCCATGCTGTATATAGATAACCAGGATATGTATTCTCTGCAGGCGTTGTTGAATAAAATCATGAATCAGGCCGACTATTTGTCTAAAAATGCCGCCACCATCGGAATCAGTGCAGCTGAAATGTCGGCAAAAATGCCCAAGGAATCGGCACGTATGGCTATAGCAGTACTCATAGTTATTCCTATTGCATGTGCATATCCTTTCTTCCAGAGGTATTTCACCTCAGGTCTGACCATAGGTGCGGTCAAGGAATGATTTTATTTTCAAAGGATACGGTTTGGAACAAATTCATCTGCAAGGATATTGAACTTAAGGAATCTTAAGTTTGATTATAAAAAATTTAAAAAATGGAGGAAATAGAAATGAGAAAGATGTTGAAGGTTTTATCTATTATTTGTGCTGTAAGCATCATGATATTCGCATTTGCAGGCTGCGGCTCAAATTCTGCGGCTTCAGGATCTACCGCAAGTACGGGTACGGCATCAACTGCTCCAAGCACTGATGCGGCAGCCAGCACACAGGTGTCGGCTGAAAATGCTCCTACAATTGTATGGTGGCAGATAGGTACACAACCGCAAAATCTTACAGAAGGTGTGGCAAAAATAAATGAATACATTGCAGGAAAATACGGTGTTAAAGTTGATATCAAGGTTGCCGGCTGGGGTGACTATGATACAAAGATGAATACCATAGTCAATACCGGAGAGGCTTTTGACATAATGTTTGTAAACAACAACAACTACAATCGGTTTATAAATCTCGGGGCTCTGGCCGATATCACAGACGCAGTCCAGAAGGAAACTCCCGACCTCTTCAAATTTATTCCTGAAAAAGTATGGAATGGTACAAAGCTGAATGGTAAAATATATTCAGTGCCTACTTATAAGGATTCATCAATAACTCAGTATTTTGTATGGGATGATTCCATTGTTAAGAAATATAACATTGATTATGAAAATATTAAAACCTTAAAGGAGCTTGATAAGCCATTCCGCGCAATCAAAGCCGGAGAGGGAAAGTCCTATTATCCTTTGCAGATGATAAAGGATGACGGTTTTAACGGTATGTTCAACAAGTACGACGACCTTACACTGGGATTGAGACCTATGGGCGTAAAGATAGATGATACTTCGCGAAAAGTGGTTTCAGTACTTGAACAACCGGATGTAATGGAAGATTTGAAACAGCTTCACCAGTGGTATAAGGACGGAATAATCAATCCTGATGCTCCGACCCTGGGAGAAGCCCCAAAGAAACTTCCGTTCTTCAGTGCACAGGCTTTTCCGGGTGCCGAAGCAAGCTGGCAGGTGGATAAAGGTGTTGAAAAATATGTAATGGCACAGCAGTTTGGACCAATATTCACAACGAGCAGTATTCAAGGTTCTCTGAATGCCATTTCGGCAAATTCAAAATATAAGGCCGAGGCTTTGAAATTCATACAGGCCGTTAACACAGATGCACAGTTGAGAAATATGCTTGCATACGGTATTGAAGGAACTGACTGGCAGAAGGTTGCCGATAACGTAATAAAGAGAACAAGTGATACCTGGACCCTACCGGCATACTCACAGGGAACTTTCTTCAACATGGCGGCAGTTGATCCCAACCCGGCAGACCAGTGGGATGCGGTTAAAAAGTTAAATGAGGAAGCTACGGCTTCGGTCACTCTCGGATACGCTCTTGATATAAGCAACCTTTCAACGGAAGTTGCAAACTGCAAGGCAGTTTGGGATAAATACAAATATGAATTGCAAACCGGTGCATCCGATCCTGTGGTTATGGTTCCGAAGATTGTAAAAGAGCTTAAAGCAGCAGGTATGGATAAAATTATGGCAGAAGCACAGAAACAGATCACAGAATATTTTAAATAATATTTAACCATTCCCAGAAGTGGTATTAAGTTTGCAAATTAATTGTGTGCAGGGCAAAAATCCGGACGTTAGTGCAAGCCTATTGTTCGGATTTTTGTATATTTTTTAAGAACAGCTTTAAATGAACTCGAAAACAACAATAAAATTTATATAGAGAGGTAGCACATGAGTAAAATAATAGGGAGAGCTCTTCCAAACATTCCATGGCAGGATAAGCCGGCAAGCTGCAGCCAGCCGGTATGGAGATATTCTCAGAATCCCATCATTGAGAGGGATGAAATACCAAACTCAAACAGCATATTCAATTCTGCGGTGGTACCTTTTGAAAATGGCTTTGCCGGGGTTTTCAGATGTGATTCCAGGTCGGTAAGTATGGATATCTTTGCCGGCTTCAGTGAAGACGGAATAAATTGGAGAATCAATCATGAACCTATAAAATTCCAGGGTGCTCCCGAAATAATCAAAAGGGAATACCGTTATGATCCAAGAGTCTGCTTTATCGAGGACCGCTACTATATAACCTGGTGCAACGGTTATCACGGTCCGACCATCGGAATGGCCTACACCTTTGACTTCAAAACCTTTTATCAGCTGGAAAATGCATTTTTGCCATACAACAGAAATGGGGTGCTGTTTCCAAGAAAAATAGACGGACATTATGCCATGCTCAGCCGGCCCAGTGATACAGGCCATACCCCCTTTGGGGACATTTTTTACAGTATAAGTCCCGATATGACTTTCTGGGGAAAGCACAGATATGTAATGGGAACCATCAACGGCGACGAGTCGGCCTGGCAGTCAAAGAAAATAGGTCCCGGACCGGTGCCCATAGAAACCGATAAAGGCTGGCTGCTGATTTATCATGGTGTAATAAATACCTGCAATGGGTTTGTATATCGAATGGGCTGTGCGCTGCTTGATATTGATCAGCCCTGGAAGGTTATTGCACGTTCAGGAAATTACATCTTAGGACCTCAGACCATATATGAATGTGTCGGAGATGTTCCAAATGTAACTTTTCCGTGTGCGGCCCTAACCGATGCAGCAACCGGAAGAATCGCCATCTATTACGGCTGTGCCGATACAGTTACCGGATTGGCATTTACCGCTATAAATGAACTGCTTGATTATATGGAAAAATACCCCCTGGAGGTGAAGCTATGATATTTGCAAAGGAAAGGGTCCAGGTAATCTGTGACCAGCTGAAAAAGTTTTCAAAGATGCAAAAGGTGGAATTGACTCAATGGCAGGTGAAAGAGGGAAATTTTCTGAGGCCTGCCGATGCGGAAGCTGCAGCCGGAGACTGGAAGACTTTTGACAGCAGGACCATGCACTGGTACGGCCCTGACAGGCATTACTGGTTTAAGACGGAATTTACCGTACCGGAGGAATTCGATGGAAGACCGCTCTGGTTGATTTTTCACACCCAGATTGAAGAATGGGATGACGGAAAGAATCCCCAGTTCCTGCTGTTTATTGACGGAGAAATAGTCCAGGGCCTGGATATGAATCACCGCGAAATTTTGGTAACAGACCGCGCCCAGGCCGGAAGGACATATCATGTGGACCTTCAATCCTACACCGGGACACTTCACAGTGAATTCAGGCTGATAGGCGAGGCGGCAGAGATCGATCCGCAGATACAGGGCTTGTACTATGACCTGCAGGTACCTGTCTGGGCATTTGAAAGAATGGACAAAGACGACAAAACCAGACTTGATATTGAAGCAGTGCTGAACAGAACCATAAACCTTCTGGATTTCAGAAAGGTTCCTTCACCTGGGTTTTCAGACTCGGTAAATCAAGCGCGAGAGTACATCAAGCGTGAGCTCTATGAAAATATGGCGGGCTTTAATGAGGTAATAGCCACATGCATAGGTCACACGCATATAGACGTTGCATGGTGGTGGACGGTGGAGCAGACTAAAGAAAAGGTCGCACGCAGCTTTGCAACTGTTTTGAAGCTCATGGAGGAATACCCTGATTACAGGTTCATGTCCAGCCAGCCGCAGCTGTATGTATTCCTGAAGGAACGCTATCCCGAGCTGTATGAAAAAGTCAGGCTGAGGATCAGGGAGGGGCGCTGGGAGCCTGAGGGCGGAATGTGGCTGGAAGCAGACTGCAACCTTACGTCGGGTGAGTCTCTGGTACGCCAGTTCATGCACGGCAAAAAGTTCTTCAAAGAGGAGTTCGGGGTTGATAACAGAATTCTCTGGCTACCCGATGTTTTCGGATATTCCGGCGCACTGCCGCAGATAATGAAAAAATGCGGAATAGATTATTTCATGACCACAAAACTGTCCTGGAACCAGTTCAACAAGGTGCCCTATGATACACTGCTGTGGCGCGGTATAGACGGATCGGAAGTGTTTACGCACTTTATCAGCACCCTGGGTGTGGGGCAGCCTGCAAAAAGCTTTTTTACAACCTATAACGGGATGCTGCATCCTGATGCAATAATGGGAGGCTGGACACGTTATCAGAACAAGGAGATCAACAATGATATCCTTGTTGCCTTCGGCTATGGTGACGGAGGAGGAGGGCCCACCCGCCAGATGTTGGAAACTTCAACACGTATGGATAAAGGGGTTAAAGGTATTCCAAAAGTAAGACAGGAATTCTCAAGAAAGTATTTTGAAGAGCTTGAAGCCCGCGTAAAGGACAGCAGCAGACTGCCCAGGTGGGAAGGGGAATTCTATTTCGAATACCACAGAGGCACCTATACCTCCATGGCACGAAACAAGCGCTCCAACAGAAAGAGTGAACTGATGCTGATGGATCTTGAACTATTATCCGTAATGGCCGGTTCTGCCGGAATTGATTATCCGGCAAAGGAACTTGACGGCTTGTGGAAAACAGTGCTGCTGAATCAGTTTCATGATATACTGCCGGGCTCCTCAATTAAAGAGGTTTATGAGCAGACTGCAAAAGAGTATGCCTGGCTGGCCGAAAAAGCAGGTAATCTCATAAAGGAAAGATTGTCAGCCCTGGCTGGCAAGGGAACTGCCGTGGTTCTCTTTAATACTCTGGGCTTCGACAGGGATGATGTAGTTCTGCTGGGCAATATGGAGGCGGAGAGCCTCACTGATGAAAGCGGGACAGTTTACCCTGTACAGCAGACGGCAGACGGAGCCGTTGCATACGTAAAAGGCCTTCCGTCCAAGGGATATAAAAGCTTTACTCCATGCCGTGATGAGCAGGGCAGGTCTGAATACGGGACTCCGTTCCGCATTACAGGAAACGGAATCGAGACTCCCTTCTATGACGTCCGGTTCACCGAGGACGGCAATATCAGTTCCCTGTTCGACAAGGAAAACAGCAGGCAGGTGCTTAGGGACGGCAAGTGTGGAAATCAGCTCAGGGTGTATGAGGATAAGCCTATTTACTATGATAACTGGGATATAGATATTTTCTATACCGAGAAATACTGGGATGTAAATGATATTGCAGCCATGGAGTGGATTGAAAACGGTCCCGTAAGGGCCACTCTTGAGATAAATAGGAATTTTTCGAGTTCTGTTGTCTCACAGAAAATACATTTTTATGCCGGCTCCAGACGCATTGATTTTGTAACCTATGTGGACTGGCATGAAAATCAGCATCTGCTCAAGGTTCAATTCCCTCTGGAGATTCATTCCGATGAAGCAACCTTTGATGTTCAGTTCGGGAATGTGACCCGTAAAACCCATAGGAATACCAGTTGGGATCAGGCACGTTTCGAGAGCTGCGGACAGAAGTGGGCCGATATTTCAGAGGGAGGCTATGGAGTAAGTCTTCTGAATGACTGCAAGTACGGACATTCGGTCCATGAGGGCAATCTTTCACTGACCTTGATAAAATCAGGTATAGAGCCAAATCCTCATACCGACCAGGAAGAACATTATTTCACATACTCACTGTATCCCCATGCAGGCAACTGGCGTGAAGGAAATACTGCACGGGAAGCTGCAAAGCTGAATCAACCGGTATATGCAGTTGCCGGAGCAGGTGATAAACTCAATTTCTCCC
>NZ_AORV01000064.1 GCF_000350485.1 Ruminiclostridium cellobioparum subsp. termitidis CT1112 | reverse complement strand
TATCAAGAATGATTATATTTGTTTTCTAGATTGAAATAAAAGGCTTCTTATGGTATTATTTACAAGTGCTGTTCACAATAAATTTTAGGAGGAGATCTTATGAAAACGATGCAGACAATCAATTCAAACGTAAAGACCACAAAAACTTATATCAGTGATGCTCTGCCGGCACCTGATTTCATAAGATAGCTAACCGTCCGTAATTTATCTGATTGCTAACCGGGATATTTCATTTCACAGAATATTAAGTTATTTTATTATATCAGGCTCATAAAATGATTTAACAATATGACACTGCTGCAGGCATAATTCCTGCGGCAGTTTTTTGTTTAAATAAGGGCTTGTGGTCTTTGCTTCACAGTATGATATTTATGGAGGAGCAAAGAAATGAAGTATTTAAAGGCACAGAATGTACTACCCAAAGAGGTAATCACGATTATCCAGGAATTTATAGACGGTGAATTTATATATATACCCCGCAAAGACGGTCAGCAAAGAGCCTGGGGTGAAAAGAGCGGTGCCAGAAACAGTTTAAAAGAACGGAATCGGCAGATTTATGCAGAGTATATAAAAGGAGTTCCAATAAATTCACTTATAAGCAAATATTATCTTTCCGAACAGAGCATCAGAAGAATCATAAGCATGGAAAAGGGCCTCTGCTCGAAATCGATTCATAGCCGTTTGTAAAATTGATATGGGAGCTTTACTGCGTTATAGTTTAATTCTTAAAAGTGACGGAGGCAAGCTTATGGTATGCAAGCGGTGCCAGCATAAGACGGTGAAATAATGGAATTACCGTTAAAGGTATAAGTCTTGTTAATTTGAAGGATATTATACTTGTACAACACGGAGAAAAATTCAAACCTGTAATTTGCTGATTGGGCCTGGATGAGACCTGGCATTTTCAGGAGTTTTGACATTGAAAAATAATATTTGAAAAAAAGATAAAAAAATAGCTTGACTTTTTCTACATCCCCCGTTAAAATAGTCTTTGTCGGTCGGCAAGACTGCTGCTGATAATGAGTACGGCCCATTGGTCAAGTGGTTAAGACACCGCCCTTTCACGGCGATAACAGGGGTTCGAGTCCCCTATGGGTCACCATTGTAATTTTAAAATGGCCCGGTAGTTCAGTTGGTTAGAATGCCAGCCTGTCACGCTGGAGGTCGACGGTTCGAGCCCGTTCCGGGTCGCCATTTTAAATTTATAATAATGAAGTCAATATGTGCTGGTGTAGCTCAGCAGGTAGAGCAGCTGACTTGTAATCAGCAGGTCGGGGGTTCAATTCCGTCCGCCAGCTCCATATGGAGGGGTTCCCGAGTGGCCAAAGGGGGCAGACTGTAAATCTGTTGTCAGTGACTTCGATGGTTCGAATCCATCTCCCTCCACCACAAAGCCTTGTGCATTCGCGATTAACGCTGTGCGCAGGGTTTTTTACTTTTTCACAATAATCTGCCGGCATATAGCAAATTCTTCTTGAAAGCCTGGCTGTACTGGATTAATATTGAAAGTGACAGTATAAGATCAGGCATCCTATAAATTATATATTCAAGTTATATCTTTAAATTATATTTTACAGTACATTTAAATCATATTTTGAAAATCGGGAGGAACTCTGCGATGAAAAAGAAAGTATTATCGGCTTTTATAGTAATAATGCTCGTTTTACAGTCCAGTCCGCCGATACTGCCATAGTTGCTTCGGCGGAGGACTTTATTAATTTTAATACTGTTCTAAATGTCCGGGAAAAGGGAATCTGGTTCAATAAACCGGTATGCATCAATGGAAAATGGTTATTTTCCAGCAGATCCATGTATGCTGAAAAAGTCAATGACATGCTTTATATATCCGGGGATCTGGAAAATTTTAAAAAGGTGGCTCTGCCTGTCAAGTCGGTATCAAACATTGTGGAATACAAGGAATACTATGCCATTGTTTCAAATAATACCGGAGACAACAAAATTACATTGACCAAAAATTTTAAAAGATTTGAGAGCTTTAAGTTTCCTCTTTCGGAACCTGATCCCAATCTCTTCAAATCAGGATTAAATGCGTTTGATGCCAGGGACAATAACCGGGCATTTGTTATTGGAGACACCTTCTTTGTCCTGGGAGAAAAAGTTTTTTACACGAATAACTTTAAGGACTGGAAGACATTGCAGGGATTGCCCCCGAATAATTACCTGACGGCATCCTCCGGAGGAAAAACTGCTGTCGTGGGCGGGGTAGGCATTATGGCAATTGTAAAATAGTGTGAAGCTGCTTTTGTTTTGCTTAACAGATGGATTTAATCCAATCAACTGGTAACACGAGTACAACTTCATGAAATAAGATGCACGGTTAAAAACAATTGCGGAAAATTGTCGACGACGGCAAAACCGCTTTAAATGAGACGATACAATTTTCGTAATTGTTTTGGGGCATCCTTATTTCATGAAGTTAGTACGGAGGTTACCATTTGATATAAAAAAATTACAAAGGTAAAGCAAAAATTAAATTAACTGGCACAACGCATTAAATTATTAAACGTTTGCTTGAAAGACTTCACTTGCGTTTGTCTTCCAGGCAAACCTGTGAATTTGATCAATATCTGAAACTCCAGCCCGGAAACCACTGGAGAAGGCTTGCATACCATTTTGGCACGATGACTCCCGAAAGTATCGGATAAAACATTACAAACATAAATGCGGTCAGTATGAGATAGATGTACACGAGCTTTCTGGCTGTCCTGCCGTGCCCGTAAAAGATTTTAATCAGGTAGACCATTATAATGATCAGGAACGGCATAACGGAGAAATAATGATAAATAAAGGCCATTCTGCGAACTACCATCCAGGGAATGTACTGGAACAAAGCTCCGAAAATCGGAACAATCATGTACCGGTCCTTCCTTTTGATTGCCAGGACAATTCCTGTAATAAGTGCAGGAATACTAAACCACCAGATAAGAGGATTGCCCATGCATATTATACTGGAAGTAAGATTCTCGGCCGCCAGAGCTTTAGACCCGTAAAACCATATGGGTTTGACCATAATAGGCCATGCCCACCAGGGGGATGAATAGGAGTGCTTGATATCCAGATCATTATGAAAGTTATACATATAAGTCTGGTTATTTATGAACTCCTTCACACCATTACCCGGAACCAGCATTATAGATGTATAGGAGGCAAAATAAATTATACCCGGAACGATTAAAAAGAAAAGGACGCATGCCAGAGCTGTTTTTACAAAGTACCTGCTCCAGAATTTATTAAATAAATCGGAGGATAGGCCATACTGCCTATATGCAGTATAACAGGCTATTTCATCGAGCTTTGCAATAATGAAAATCAACATCAGACCAACTGCGCCGTACATTGCAATCCATTTTGTAGCTGCACCTATGCCAAGAATCAGACCGCAGAGAAACAGCGGAACCAGTGATTTTTTCAAACCAACCTTATAGGGCTTTCTGATAAAGTAATCATATATGAAATAATACATCAGTATAACAAAGAAAGTAACATATACATCTATAGTAGAAATCCTTGTCTGAACAAAATGCATAAAATCAAACATCATAAGGAATGCGGTGCAAAAAGCGAAGAAACGTTTTTTGAATATCTTTAAACCAAAAAGATACATAACAGGTATCATTGCAACACCGAACAGCGTACCGACAATTCTCCAGCCAAAAGGATTCACTCCGAAAATGAGCATTCCAATCATTACAAAGTATTTACCCAAAGGAGGATGAGTCCTTTCAAAAGGTATAATTTCATAAATAAAATCAAGCGCTGTCCTGGGGTAGAAAACTTCATCAAAATATGTATTGGTATTTGATAAAGTATAAAAATCAACTTTATCCTGTTCATCAATAAGATTTGACAATTTGTAAGGCTTATGATCGGGGCTTTCTATTGCAGGCATATTTGAGCCGGAATTTGAAGAAGTAATACTTTTAATGCTTAAAGGTTTGGCCGAGCCCTTCTCAAACACGGCGATCTCATTTAAGGCCGCTCCCGGGCCGTTCGGCATAAATTTGATTTTACTTGTCTTAAACTCTTTTGTTGAGACTTTCCAGGAGTAAAAACCGGTTTTGTCAATAGTTTCGGAGCTCATATAATTATCAAAATCGTTAAGATACAGGATATCATACTTGACATTGTCATACTTTTCATGGTTATAACCCTGATATATCATTACCTTTGATACTTCGACCTTTTTGCCCAAATCCACAATAAAACCGTCGTCTTTGGCAGAAGGTGCCCAGCTGGTCTCAGGTACACTAAAAGAGCCAAGGTTATAGAGGGCAGGAATGGCATAAAAAATAGTCATTGCCAGCATAATTATTACGTCTTTTTTTGTAAGCTTAAATAAGGGCTTTGATTCCTGCTCGGTATCCAGCAGATCGCTTTCAGACAGGATCAATGTGCCGTTTTTAATACTCCTGATTCTTATAAAAAACCATATACCTATTGTCAACAGTGATATGCAGGTGACACCCAGCATCATTGTGGCAAATCCCGGCATTTTTATATTAATAAAGAAATCTGAAACATGTTTGTAAATATTAATAAAAAAGTCCTTCAAAGTTATCCTCCATACCTGCTGAAAAGTTTTACAATAATTATAATATAGTATTATTTACAATACAATTGATAATGTAAATATTAACCATATCATATTATTGACCGGATTACACCTGATTAAGCCTGATTTGCCCCGATTTTAAACATCCGGCCGCAAAAAAGGCTGAAAAGGCACCGGATTTTTTTTCTTTAACAGCGGTTAAGGAGGATTATTGTGCCGCATATCGCCTTGCGGCTCCGGCAGTGCTATGCTATAATATGAAAAAGTTAGCAAGTTTATTAGTTTAGTTGGATAAAAGGTAATACACATAAACATGCCGCCGTTTTATCAGCTTTATAAACTTTGTAAACTGAAAGGGGCTGTATAAAATGAAATTCACTAAAATGCAAGGTTTGGGAAATGATTATATATATGTGGACTGTACCCGTGAAGCACTGGACAATCCATCCGATATTGCGAAAAAAGTAAGTGACAGGCATTTCGGAATAGGTTCCGATGGTCTGGTGCTCATACTTCCTTCACAAAAGGCTGATTTCAGGATGAGAATGTTTAACTCGGACGGGTCTGAATCGGAAATGTGCGGAAATGCCATACGGTGTGTAGGAAAGTATGTATATGACAACGGTCTGACAGATAAGAAGGTTGTCAATATAGAAACCCTGGCAGGTATTAAGGTATTGACCCTGACAACTGAGAACGGAGAGGTCGTTCTTGTAAGAGTTGATATGGGGGAACCCATACTGGTACCTGAAGATATTCCTGTTGATTCTGCCAAGGACAGATTTATTTCAGAGCCGGTCAGTATAGATAATTATGAATTTAAAGTAACTGCTGTTTCCATGGGAAACCCACATGCAGTTTCATATATTGATAATGTAGCTGATTTTCCGCTGTCTCAGATAGGACCTAAGATGGAAACAAACAAATTATTTCCCAGAAAGGTCAATGCGGAATTCGTTCAAATAATAGATAGAAATACTCTCAAGATGAGGGTTTGGGAAAGAGGAGCAGGGGAAACCCTGGCCTGCGGTACCGGGGCTTGTGCTGTTCTGGTTGCGTCGGTTTTAAACAATGTATCCGAAAGAGCCGCTGCAATCAAACTGCTTGGAGGAGAGTTGTTTATAGAATGGTCTGAAAAAGACAATCATGTATATATGACAGGACCGGCCGTTAAAGTGTTTGATGGTGAAATAAATATTTAATATATAATAAGAGAGGATTTAATATATGGCATTTGTAAATGAAAATCATTTAAAACTACCAGGCAATTATTTATTTGCCGAAATCGGTAAAAGAGTTAATACCTTTAAAAGTGAAAATCCTTCTGCCGATATTATCAGGCTTGGGATAGGAGATGTTACACGTCCGCTCCCGATGGCTTGTATTGAGGCAATGCATAAAGCTGTTGACGATATGTCCAGGGTAGAGACCTTTAAAGGATATCCTGAATATGAGGGATATGATTTCCTTATCAACAATATCATTGAGTTTGATTACAAAAAAAGAGGCATTACAATTGGTACTGATGAGGTTTTTGTCAGTGACGGGGCCAAAAGCGATACGGCCAATATCCAGGAGCTTTTTGGAACCAATTGCAGAATAGCTGTTACCGATCCTGTTTATCCCGTATATGTTGACAGCAATGTAATGGCAGGCAGGACGGGTGAATATGTGGACGGCAAATGGACAAATGTCACCTATCTTCCCTGTACGTCAGCAAATGGTTTTATTCCTGAGTTGCCGAAAGAAAGAGTTGATCTTATCTACTTGTGTCTGCCCAATAATCCGACAGGTACAACTTTGACGAAGGATCAGCTAAAGGTTTGGGTAGATTATGCGGCAAAAAATAAATCCATAATTTTATTTGATTCTGCCTATGAGGCTTTTATAACACAGGACGATGTTCCCCACAGCATTTATGAAATCGAAGGGGCAAAAGAAGTTGCCATTGAGTTCAGGAGTTTTTCAAAAACTGCAGGTTTTACAGGAACAAGATGCGCTTATGTAGTTATCCCGAAAGAGTTGAAAGCAGCTGCGGCAGACGGCAGTGAAATCGGACTGAACAGATTGTGGTACAGAAGACAGGCAACCAAGTTCAACGGTGTATCGTATATAGTGCAGCGCGGGGCAGAGGCCGTATATACCGAAGAAGGTCAAAAACAGGTCAGGGAGACCATAGCATACTATCTGACAAATGCTTCTATAATAAAGAGCGGTCTTGAGAGTGTGGGCATAACCGTATTCGGAGGCGTTAACGCTCCTTACATCTGGATGAAGACGCCAAAGGGGATGGACTCATGGGCGTTTTTTGACAAGCTTTTAAGTGAAGCCAATATTGTCGGAACTCCGGGAGTAGGCTTTGGGCCAAGCGGGCAGGGTTATTTCAGACTCACTGCTTTTGGAAACAGGGAGAATACCCAGGCGGCTGTTGAAAGATTTAAGACAAGACTTAAACTGTAGTTTTGATATATTTTATTAATATACTACTGAGTATATTAATAATTATATTGCTGATATAATGTAATTACAGCTGTAAAATTGATAAAGCCATAGCTATAAAAGTTGGTTGTTATATAATAGAAGATTAATTTTGCATAGATTTGATATTTTGGGCCGACTAGGATTAGTCGGCCCAAAAAGTGATATGAAGGTTTTTCAAAACGAAGGGGTGAGCGGAAAGGTATGTTGGATTGGGAACAGTTGAATTCAGCCTGCAGCAATTGCCAGGCCTGTGAACTCGGCAGGACCAGGACGAATATAGTTGTTGGCAGGGGAAATGTAAATGCCCCCTTAATGTTTGTCGGGGAAGGACCCGGTGAACAGGAGGACAGGCAGGGGCTTCCTTTTGTGGGAGCGGCAGGCCAGCTTCTGGACACTTTGCTTGAAGCACTGATGTTGAAGCCGGATGAATATTATATCGCAAATGTTGTTAAGTGCAGGCCTCCCAACAATCGTGTTCCAAGTGATGAGGAGGCTGAAAAATGTCTTCCCTACCTCAGAAATCAAGTTGCGCTGGTCAGGCCTCAAATATTAGTATGTCTTGGCAGCACTGCAGCAAAGTATGTTATTGCAAGGGATATCAGGATAACACAAATCAGGGGACAGTGGATCGAACGCAAGGGTTATTGGATCATGCCGACTTTTCATCCCGCGGCGCTGCTCAGGGATCAGAGCAAGAAAACCCTGCTTTTCAGGGATATGAGGGAAGTGAGAAACAAATTACATACAATAACCGGAATAAAGGAAAATTAGACATGACAACAAGCAAAATCAGAATGGAACTTGACGAGCTATATAATAAATATTCAAAAACCTTCGAAAATGAACAGATAGTGCTTGGTGACGGCTGCTTGACAGGTCCTATGATAATAATAGGGGAAGCTCCGGGAAAAGACGAGGTATCACAGGGAAAGCCTTTTGTAGGAGCGGCGGGGAAAAATCTGAAAGAATTTATGGATCTGATAGGAATAACCCGTGAATCAGTGTTTATAACAAATGTTATCAAGTACAGGCTTGGGAAGATAAATGAAAAAACAAAAAGGGTAATTAACCGTCCTGCAACCAGGGAGGATATAGTTAATAATCAACACTGGCTTCACCAGGAAATTGCACTGTTGTGCCCCAAGATAATTGTAACCTTGGGCAACGTCCCCTTAAAAGCTGTCACAGATGATTTCAATGCCTCGATTGGTGAAATGCATGGGAGCACCCATACCTGTAATATCGGTGAAAAGGCGTACCGGCTGTTCCCACTGTATCATCCTGCAAGTATCATATATAACAGAAGCTTAAAGGATACATATAATAATGATGTATTAATGTTAAAAGAGGTTTTATCTTCATTGGATGCAAGTAATTAATTTGATCTGAGGGTATGGAATAAATTGACTTAATAAAATATAATTTTTTATTAAATAATATTGACAAGATATAATAGGCATGCTATTATAACTAAGCTGTCGCGGACAGGAACAAAACAACACTTTAAATAGTAAATTGTGACAAACAAAAATCTACAAAAAGTGTTGACACGAAAGCGGCAGTGTGGTAATATATAAAAGTCGCTCAGCACTGCTGAGTGCCGGAATTTGACAAATATACAGCATATCGATTTTATGCCGGAAAGTCACTTTCCAGATGGACTTTGAAAAGTAAACAGTGACAAATACATGCAAATGTAATGTAAAGGAACTCGAAAAATTCCGAAATCGCATAGCGATTTCAAATTGAGTAACTTGCGAACTTTACAACCTGGTTTTTGGAAACAAGAACTAGAAAAAAGTCAGCAATTTTAATGAGCTAACAAGCTTGTCAAATAAGTTAATTGT
>NZ_AORV01000063.1 GCF_000350485.1 Ruminiclostridium cellobioparum subsp. termitidis CT1112 | reverse complement strand
TTTTGTATATATCCTTATTTACCATTATTTTTATTTGCATGGGGTATTGAATTTTTATTATATGCGTGTATAATATAACATATGTTACTATTAACATATGTTAATGAGATAGGGAGTGTCAAGAATGTCAATAAAACATGCAATTTTAGGAGCATTAAGCTGGAAGCCGACAACAGGGTACGATTTAAAAAAATTTTTTGAGAATTCGGCTGCAATGTATTGGTCGGGGAATAATAACCAGATCTATAAGGCTTTGGTACAGCTGCTGGAGGAAGGCCTGGTAACTAATGAAATTCAGCATCAGGACAAAGCGCCCACAAAGAAAATTTATTCAATAACCGGGAAAGGGCTGAATGAACTGAAGCAATGGGTTCTAGCGGCATCGGATGCTCCCGAGTTCAGAAAAACCTTTTTAGTTCAGCTTTCCTGGGCCGATTTACTCACAGAGGAAGAGTTGTTGGCGGTTTTAGCAAATTATGAGAATGAAGTTAAAATACAATTGCTGATTCATGAGGAAAATAACAGACGCGGCAGGGAGTATCCCTCACGAAGCTCAAGAGAAGTGATTTTATGGGATATGATTTCGGAGAATATAATTTCCTCATATAAAAACGAACTGAATTGGATTGAAAATTTGCGGCAGCAGCTTTATAAAAAAGGATTATTTGAGGAGTGAATTGAATGGATTATAAAATAATTGAAAAAGGAACAAAAAAATATATTGAGGTAATGTCGGCTGATAATCCTCTGAATAATGAGCAGGACGCACTTGATCTCATTTCCCTGAGCTGGGAAAATGAGATACGGCAGCAAATGCTTCATGGAGAAGTGCTGTCGGAGGAGTTTTTTAATCTTAAGACCGGTGTTGCCGGGAAAATGCTGCAAAAGTTTATTAATTACGGCATCAGGGTGGCGGCCATAATACCCGCAAAGGTAGCAAACACAGGAAGGTTCCGGGAGATGGTGCTGGAGACCAATAAGGGAAATGCCTTTAGAGTGTTTGCCACTCGCGAAGATGCCGAGAACTGGCTTATAAACAGTTAAGCTCCGGGCTTTAGAGGAGCACACTGGAGTTTAAAGTTTTTATATTATTTGAACTCCAGGATACTGCTCTGATCCTTCAGCTTTTTTTGCCTTGGGAAATAGCTGGGTTCTCCAACGGGAATCACACTTAAAAGTTTTAAATCCTCCCGTACCCCAAGAATTTCCTTTATTTTGTCCTCTGCGATGACGGGGTCGTTCATCCAGCAGGCACCATAGCCTTTCTCGGCCACTGCCAGCAGTAGATTCTGGATTGCCGCACCTATTGAAAGGACGTCATAATACCCAAGTTTATCAACCATCCCGCGGTAATCATAACCCTTTTCAAAAAAAGCCCGGACAGCTTTTTCATCATAGAATTTTGTTTTGTCCATGAAAACAAAAATAACAAGAGGGGCATTCCTGAAAAAGCTGACGGCTTTTTCCCTGGAGTTGAGAAATTCGGGAGTTGCTTCGGAATAGCCTTCGCCATAAAAATTCCGTGCAGACTCTGCCGCACCGTCGGCTAATTTATTTATCAAATCCCTGTCATCCACTGCTACAAAATACCAGCATTGGCTGTCACAGCCGCTGGGAGCATGTGCGGCGCAGGAGATAAAATATTCCACTGCCTCCCTTGGGACCGGTTTATCTGAAAACTTTCGTATGCTTCTCCTGCTTTGGGCCAATTTTAAAAAATTATTTTCCATAAGGATCTCCTGTATGATTTATTTGGTTTATTGAGTATATGAGTATATACTGGTTATATATTTATTACATTCCAATTATATTATAACAAAATTAACATTCCGGACGAGTATATTACAAATTAAATTAATTTGTTAAGAAATAATTAAAGAATTCATAATTTGTATTTAAGATTAATCTGTTATTATGCTTGTAGAGATAGTTATGGAGGCTGCCATGAGTGAGATTAAAGGACTTCTTTATACAACCGATTTAAATACGCTTTTGCTTTTTAACAAATCAATAAAGTGCAGGTTGCTGGATCGGCTTATGCCTCTGCTTACACAATTGGGAAGTGCCTTGTTTACAATTTCCAGCTGTCTTCTGATTATCCTCATTGGAAAAGGGGAAACGAGAGGGATAGGTTTAAAAGCGCTGGTATCCCTGGCTGTAAGCCACTTAATTGTGCATCTCCTGAAAAACAGGATATGCAGATTAAGACCCATAGATGTATTACCAAACCTGAACACCTTTAATGTGGCAATTGACTATTACTCCTTTCCGTCAGGACACACAACGGCAGTTTTTGCAATTGCGACTACACTGGCTTTTAACGCACCACTTCTTGCTTTTGTAGGTTTTCCGGTGGCATTTATTGTCGGGATAACCAGATTGTATCTGGGAGTGCACTATCCTTCGGATGTTCTGGCAGGAATGGCTCTGGCAACCTTTACCACAGCAGCAATACAATTTATCTCAAATCTGCTTTAAAAGTACAAAAATATATTAACACAGGGGGCAGCCGGTATGGAATTTATAAAATACATTGACTTCAGCGCAAACACTTTTTTTATAGCGGCCATCACTATTATACTGACGGTTTTGGCATATTTTTTTATCGTATCTGTATTCGGCTGGAGAAAGAGGCCGGAGAAGCATGAAGTATCCCACCCGGATAAAAATTACGCAATTATTGTTGCCGCACACAATGAACAGTCTGTTATTGGCAATACCATCAGAAGCATAAAAGCCATGGATTACCCGGAAGAAAAATACGGGGTGTTTGTAATAGCAGATAACTGCACCGATGATACGGCCAATATTGCAAGAGCCTGCGGAGCAGTAGTGTTTGAAAGGCAGGACACATCTAATAAAGGAAAAGGCCATGCCTTAAAATGGATGTTTGATAAATTATTCGGTTCTGATTTTGAATTTGATGCCGTATGCATACTCGATGCCGATAATCTGGTATCGAAAGACTTCCTGCTGCAGATCGATAAAAAGATGCAAAAGGGTTATCAGGTGGTACAGGGCTATAGAGATATGAAAAACCCCTGGGATTCGTGGATCACCTCCTCCTATTCCATAACCTATTGGCTGGCCAACAGGCTGTGCCAGCTGCCCAGGCAGTACCTTGGAATGAATTGTACACTGACGGGCAGCGGATATGCAGTGAGTGTTGACACACTCAGGAAAATTGGATGGGAAATAGAAACCCTGACTGAAGATGTGGAGTTCTATTTTCAGCTCTGTCTGAATGACGTTAAAATAGGCTGGGCCCATGATGCGGTTATATTTGACGAGCAGCCGGTTACGTTGTCCCAGTCCTGGAGACAGCGCACCAGGTGGATGCAGGGCCATTTCAGCTGTGTCTTTCTGTATGGCAGACGGGTATTTGGCAAGCTGCTCAGAGACAGGAGCCTGCAGTCCTTTGATACGGTGGTCATGCTGTTCTATCCGTTTTTATATGTAATGGGCAGTTTCTTGATGGCATTTCAGGCAATGAAAACAATTATACTACAGATAGATGACACAAATTTAAAAGCTTTATTGCTTTTTGCAGCAATGTCTATAATTACCTTTGTGGTACAGAATGTTTTTTCAGTAACGGTTCTTGTGAATGAGAACAAGGGCAGTAAAAACCTGATAATGGGCCTGGTGGTACTTCCGATTTTTAATTTCACCTGGGTTCCCATTATGATTCAGGGGTACTTTTCCAGGAAAAATAAGAACTGGGCACATATAGCTCACACTTCTGCCGCCCAGCTGTAGCTTGAAAATATATAAATCATGTAATCCGGCTGCAAAAAGATAAAATGTTTTGCAGCCTTTTTTGATTGCTGTGCAACAAGCCGCACAAATAAGTAGTTTACCGGACTGGCATAGTTAAGTGCTTAAAAATTTCTACCTTGACATATAATTATGGTAAAATTAAAATTGCATAAGAACAAGGTCTTTCAAAAAGTATAATTAAGCAGTTACAAAAGAAAGAGGAATATTATGAAAAACAAGCAGGGAACAGAAAACGGCTGGAGAAAACTTGATAATACCGCCAATGTATTTCCTGTTATAGCAAGTAAAACTTACAGCAGCGTTTATAGAATATCAGTAAGACTAATGCATGAAATATCTGAAGAGATACTTCAGGAAGCTCTGAATGAGACTTTGCCCTGGTTTTCATCCTTCAATGTCAAACTAAAACGGGGAGTATTCTGGCATTATTTTGAGAGTAATAAAAAGCAGCCGGTAGTGGAAAAGGAACAGACTTATCCATGCGCTTATATAGATCCAAATACAAACAATCAGTTTCTTTTTAAAGTAACTTATTTTGACAAAAGAATAAATCTTGAGGTGTTTCACGCCATAACAGACGGAACAGGAGCACTTAAGTTTCTTAAAGCCCTGACTTATAACTATATAAAACTGACATACAGGGAGCAACTGTCGGAAGAGATTTTGGAAATGCCTGTTGTTGACGTTGTTTCGGATATTGAAGACAGCTACCGTAAAAATTACAGAAAGTTATCCTATAAAAAGGTAAAGGCCAGGAGTGCATTTAAATTAAAAGGGGAAAAGCTTCCCATATTAACAATGAATGTTATCCATGGATTGGTATCTGCAAATGTTATGGTAGACTTTTGCAGACGGTATAAGGTCAGTCTGACCCAGTATATTGCTGCGCTGATTATTTGGTGTATATATAAGGAATATATGAATGAACAGCCTCATAAAAAACCTATAAAGGTTAATATACCGGTCAATCTGAGACATTTTTTCAACTCAACAACCGAAATGAATTTCTTTTCCTATATAAATGTCGGGATTACAATAGAAAAAAATGAATATACTTTTGAAGAAATGCTGGAGATAACCAGGGGACAATTTATGAGCCAATTGACCAAGGAAAACTTATCACACTTGATTTCTGACAATGTGTCAACCGAAAGAAATATACTGATACGAGTCGCACCTTTACCTGTTAAGAATGTGGGGGTAAAAATAGCGTATATGGGATCAGAAAAAAATAATTCCTCTGTAATATCTAATATAGGAAAGGTAGAAGTGCTTGAGGAATTTAAAGAGTATATAGATAGATTCGAGGTACTGCTCAGCGTATCCAAGTCTGAACCTATAAAATGTGGGGTATGCTCCTACGGGGATAAACTGGTAATTTCCTTCGCTTCAATCTTGAAGGAAACATATCTGCAAAGGGCATTTTTCAGGCACCTTACAGAACAGGGGATAGAAGTTATTATTGAGAGCAATGGAGTGGGCTATGAAAAAATGTAAGCGGTGTAATGTAAAGGTATATGAAAATATAACAATATGTCCCTTGTGCAGAACCGTCCTCACCGATATTGGAGGTGAGGTTCCGGGCCGGACATATCCCGCTATCGAAGTCAACCAGCATAAATATAATATAGTTAAACGCTTATTTGTATTTCTGTCAATAATATCAGGCTTGGCTACGGTCGTCACCAACTATGTAACCTATAGCGGAGTGGTGTGGTCTGCAATTTCCGTTGCAGCTATAATATACTTCTGGATAATAATGACTTACTCCATAAAAAGAAGTACAAACATAGCATCAAAAATATTGGTTCAAGTTCTATGTGCATCTATCCTGACAGTCATAATGGATTATTTCATAGGTTATTCAGGCTGGTCCGTAAATCATGTAATTCCAGAAATAATTATACTGGCAAATATCTCAGTTCTGATATTGGTTATAATAAACCGTATGTATTGGCAAACATATATATTAAACCAGGTTATCATAGCAGTATTCGGTCTGATACCGGGAATTTTGTATCTTTGCGGGTTAATAGAAGTTCCGCTTCCAACTATTATAGCTACCGGTACTTCATTTACCGTTTTGCTGGGAACAATAATTTTTGGGGATAAATCAATAAAGAGTGAATTAATAAGGAGATTCCATTTTTAATAGAATAAAATATAAAAGTGCTATTAAGGCTTAATAAAATACTAAAATAGAAAAGAAATAAATATTAAAATTAAAATTAAATCATATAAGAAAAGGTGGTAGGTACAGTGAAAATAGTAATTCTTGATGGATACGCAATGAATCCGGGAGATTTGTCCTGGTCTGAAATGGAGAAGCTCGGAGAACTTAAGCTTTATGATAGAACTCCCAAGGAAGCAATCCTAGATAGAATATGCGATGCGGAAATTGTATTAACCAATAAGGTAATCCTGACAAGAGAAATACTTGAAAAAGCCCCGACTGTAAAATACATAGGAGTCATGGCCACCGGTTATAATGTTGTGGATACGGCTGCCGCCCGTGAACTTGGTATAATTGTTACCAATGTTCCTGCATACAGCACCGAATCGGTAGCACAGCTGGTATTAGCATTCATACTTGAGCTGTGTCATCATGTAGGGGAACATAACAGGGCGGTTCAGGAAGGTGCATGGACCTCAAGCAAGGACTTTACTTTCTGGAATTATCCGTTAATAGAGCTTGCCGGAAAAACACTTGGGCTGATAGGCTATGGAGTAATCGGGCAGGCGGTCGCCAGACTGGCAGTGGCCTTTGGAATGAATGTAAAAATCTTCAGCAGAACTGTTAAGAAGGAATTGGAAACGGATAAAATAAAATTTATAAATTTCGATGAGCTGCTTGAACAGTCTGATTTTATCAGCCTTCACTGTCCATTAACAGAAGAGACAAAGGGACTGATAAATAAAGACAGTATTTCTAAAATGCTGCCGGGTGCTTATTTGATAAACACCTCCCGTGGTCCTGTAATAGTGGAGCAGGACCTTGCAGATGCCTTAAACAGCGGAAAACTGGCAGGCGCAGCAGTAGACGTGGTATCAGTCGAACCAATATTGGCAGATAATCCGCTCCTTGGTGCCAAAAACTGCATCATAACACCCCACTTTGGATGGGCTCCCTTTGAAGCCAGAACCAGGTTGATGGATGTTCTGATCAGTAATATAAAGGCTTACATGGAAGGAAAGCCTGTGAATGTAGTTAACAGGTAAGGATTTAAGGATACCGCAGTAAAGGATCAAGAGGAGAACATTGCTTGGCTGGAAATAAAAGAATATGTGAGTTTTATGAATTAAAGGAATTTCATAAATTTGTTGATGAAATATGTGCAAAATCAAGGCTGCGTGAATCAAAAAAATATATCCAGCACGGGACCACATCGCTTTATGAGCATAGTATATCAGTAGCATATTATAGTCTGCAGCTTGCACTAAAACTTAAACTGCCTGTAAATCACAGAGCATTGATACAGGGAGCGCTGCTGCATGACTATTTTTTGTATGACTGGCATGTGGATGATCCATCGCGGCCATTACACGGATTTTACCATCCTAAACTGGCTTTGCAAAATGCCCAGACCGAATTTGAACTAAGCGAAGTTGAGAAAAATATTATATTGAGGCACATGTTTCCGCTGACGCCTGTTCCTCCGGTTTATCTGGAATCCATATTGGTATGTCTGGTTGACAAATTCTGTTCTATAAATGAGATAATCCGCAGAAACAGAAAAACAAACATTTAAGACAGCAGGCATATAGGCCTTATATTAAAACTAATAAGAATAATATTAATATTACTGTTGAATTATTGAATAAAATTGTTACCTGAAATTTAATTATACAAACGGTGGTATAATAGAAGATAAATCTGTCCAATCATACTTTATTCACCGTATAGCGAATGAGGAGTGAAGAGATTTCATTATAGTTTTGTGGCCGCTATTGCGGCTCAAAGCCATAGAATGGCTTAGGAGGTTAATATATGAGTCATATGGAGAAGATAAAAAAGTATTATGAAGATAATAATATTGAAGGATACCCGGATTATTACATATTGGGGTGGGAAAGCGAAGCTGCGCAAGAGCTTCGCTTTAAGCAGCTGGTCGGCAATATTGACCTGAATGGTAAAACAATTCTGGATGTGGGCTGCGGAACGGGTAATTTGCTGGAATACATCTCCCGGCAGTTCAAAGACTTTAATTATACCGGCATTGATGTCCTCCCTCACATGATTCAAAGAGCCGGTGAGAAGAAACTGAACGGCAGGTTTGTATGTATGGATCTATTTAAGAGCAACCCTTATGGTTATAAAACCTTTGATGTTGTATTTTCATCAGGTATTTTCAATCTGAATTTAGGAAACAATCAGGAATTTTTAATGGATGCGGTGGATATATTTCAAAACCTGGCCAGGGAAGCAATATCGTTCAACTTATTGTGGGATAAGTCCGCGGATAAGGATGTGAAGTATTTTTATTTTTCACCCGAAGAGGTTCAGGACATTCTGAGTTCAAAGTATAGTGATATCTGGCAGGTATCCATAGTAAAGGGGTATCTCCATAATGATTTTACTGTCCATTTAACCTGAGATAATAAAAACTTACATGGAATGGTTGAAAACAAGACCTTTTTCGAGTATACCGCATTGATTTTGAGAATGAGGGCCTAAAATTGATTTAATTGAAGATTTTCATCGGTACGGGAGTCCTACGAAGGTTGAATTAATACCAAAAGCGGTGTTATACTATGTGAGCTGTCGCCGGTGAGGTGATGGAAAGTCCTCGCAGCGGGTCAACATAAGAAATAAAGTGTGGAAATAATTACTTGAAAATCAGGTGTTGACAAAGGCTTGAAGGCGTGATATTATAATAAAGCTGATTGCGGCAAGCAAGCAGCGGAAATCCTTGAAAAGCAGATGTAAGAACGCTTTAAAGGAATCAAGATGATAGATGCGAGCAGTGCAGAATATGAAATCTGACGCAGTAATGCGGTATCTAAGATTAATTTCAAAGTGGTAGATACGAGTAGTACGAAGTCTGACACAGTAATACGAAGTATATAACACTTTGAGAAATGGACTTTGAAAAGTAAACAGTGACAAATACATGCAAATGTATATGTATATCGTAGATATACATTGTAAGGACTCTTTAAAATTCCAGAATCCAATGGATTCTAAAAATTGAGTAACTTGCGAACTTTACAACCTGGTTTTTGGAAACAAGAACTAGAAAAAAAGTCAGCAATTTTAATGAGCTAATTAAATTTTTCAAATAATAATTTGAGAGTTTGATCCTGGCTCAGGACGAACGCTGGCGGCGTGCCTAACACATGCAAGTCGAGCGGAGATAA
>NZ_AORV01000062.1 GCF_000350485.1 Ruminiclostridium cellobioparum subsp. termitidis CT1112 | reverse complement strand
GGAGAAGAATTTCCAAAAGAAAAATACGATGAGTTGAATGTGTTCATAGAGAGCCTGGAAACAACAAAGGGTGCGCTGATTGAAATTCTTCACAGGGCACAGCATATTTTCGGTTATCTCCCCAGGGATATACAGCTTTATATTGCCCGTAAACTTGGTATTCCGGGAGCGGAAGTCTTCGGTGTGGTCAGTTTTTATTCCTATTTCAGTACAAAGCCGGGGGGAAAGCACATTATAAGCGTTTGTATGGGAACGGCATGTTTTGTGAGAGGTGCCGACAAAATTCTTCAGGAATTCAGAGAAAAGCTGGGGATACAAACCAATGAAACTACCAAAGACGGCCTGTTCACCCTAAAGGATGTCCGCTGCATCGGAGCCTGCGGACTTGCTCCCGTGGTGATGGTGGATGGCAAGGTATACGGCAGGGTCAAGGCCGGGGATATTGACGGCATTTTAAATTCATATCGTACAAAGGAGGTACAGCATGCTGATAAAGTCCCTGGAGGAGTTAAATAAGGTTAAACAGCAGGCTTTGGAAAAAGTGAAAATACGACAGCACAGGGATGCTGTGCAAACAAATAAAAATATTTTGGTCTGCGGCGGTACCGGCTGCCTTGCCAGTGACAGCGATAAAGTTGCAAAAAATCTGGAAGTGATTTTAAAGGCCAGAGGTTTAAGTGATAGGATCCAGGTTATCAGAACAGGGTGTTTTGGCTTTTGTGAGCAGGGTCCAATTGTAAAAATCGAGCCGGACAATGTATTTTATGTAAGAGTCGGGCCCAAGGATGCAAAGGACATTGTGGACATGCACCTTATCAAGGGGAGCCAGGTGGAAAGGCTTCTATATGAAGATCCCCAGAAAAAGGAGAAGGTTCACAACCAGGAGGATATGACCTTCTATAGGAAGCAGCTCCGTGTTGCTCTCAGAAACTGCGGCCTTATAAACCCGGAAGACATTACCGAATATATTGCCCTGGACGGTTACCAGGCCCTTGGAAAGGCACTTGCACAGATGTCACCTACGGGAGTCATAGATGTAATAAAGCGGTCAGGGCTCCGGGGGAGAGGCGGCGGAGGTTTTCCTACCGGGCTTAAATGGGAAATAACCGGCAAGCAGGAGAACAGCCAAAAGTATATCATCTGCAATGCCGATGAAGGTGATCCCGGCGCCTTTATGGACAGAAGCATCCTGGAAGGTGACCCCCACAGTGTAATAGAGGCTATGGCTATAGGGGCATATGCAATAGGCGCTCATATGGGAATTGTCTATATAAGGGCGGAATATCCTCTTGCTATAGCCCGGCTTACAAATGCTCTGCAGCAGGCCCGGGATACGGGACTGCTGGGCAAAGGTATATTCGGCACCGGTTTCAGTTTTGACGTGAAGCTTAAGTACGGGGCGGGCGCTTTTGTATGCGGGGAGGAAACGGCTCTTATAAATTCCTGTGAAGGAAAAAGGGGAGAACCCAACTATAAGCCTCCCTATCCGGCCGAAGAAGGTTATTGGGGATTTCCCACCTGTGTTAATAATGTTGAAACCTTCGCAAATATCCCCGTTATCATGAACCGCGGCGCAGACTGGTTCGCCTCAATGGGAACCGGGAAAAGCAAGGGGACCAAGGTATTCGCCCTTGCGGGGAAAATAAACAATGTGGGCCTTGTGGAAGTACCCATGGGAATTACTCTCAGGGAGATCATTTTTGATATAGGAGGGGGTATACCTCATGGCAGGAAATTTAAAGCTGTCCAGACGGGAGGGCCGTCGGGAGGTGTTATAACCGAGGAGAATCTCGATACGCCCATAGATTATGACGGACTTCTGAAAATAGGTACAATGATGGGCTCGGGCGGAATGATAGTAATGGATGAAGATGACAACATGGTCAATATTGCAAAGTTCTATCTGGAATTTACAATGGATGAAGCCTGTGGGAGGTGCGGCCCCGGTAGGATCGGCACAAAGAGGCTGTATGAAATGCTCTGTAAAATAACTTCCGGAGAAGCGACAATGGCTGATCTGGATGCTATAAAACAACTGGCTTACATGGTTAAGGACAGTGCTTTGTGCGGATTGTGCCAGACAGCTCCCAATCCTGTCATCAGCACAATGAAATACTTCTGGCACGAGTATCTCAATTTTGTTCAGAAGGAGGACCACCCCCACCAGGAAGGTAAATATGCTTCTAAAAATAAAACAGGTGTGAAGTCATGAAGGAGGTGTACCGGAATGCATATAAAAATTGAATCGGGCAGAAAACATACAAAGGGTGAGAAATATAAATATAAACATGAGAATATCGGTGATATTAATGGTGAAATTAACAGCGATTTAGTGGGGCCTGATAAGAAAAGGATAAATGTACGGATAAATGACCAGGATTTGACCGTCCCCGAGGGAATTACAATCCTGGAGGCTGCACACCGGGCGGGAGTGAAGATTCCGACACTGTGCCACCTGGATCTGCATGATTTGCAGCTTTACAACAAAACCGCCTCCTGCCGGGTCTGCATGGTGGAGGTGGTTGATGAGAGGAACAACCGGAATAAACTTGTTCCATCCTGTGTAACAAAGCTGCAGGAAGGCATGGCAGTGAGAACTGATACCAGGAGGGCTATTACCGCCAGAAGGATGGCGGTGGAACTGCTGCTTTCAAACCACCCGAATGAATGTTTTACCTGCCCCAAAAACCTTGAATGCGAGCTGCAGTCACTGGCTGAGGAGCTGAATGTCAGAGAGATCCGCTGGGAAGGGGAAAGAATGACCTATCCCAAAGATATCTCAAGTGATGCCATTGTCAAGGACTCAAATAAATGTATATATTGCAGGCGCTGCGAAACCGCATGCAATGAAGTACAAACCTGCGGCATCCTTTCAGGGATAGGCAGGGGCTTCAATTCCTTTGTGGGCCCTTTTGCCAACATTCCGATGGTGGAGTCCTCCTGCACCTACTGCGGGCAGTGTGTGCAGGTTTGCCCCACGGCGGCGCTCACTGAGGTATATCACACCGATAAGGTATGGGAGGCCATAAATGCTCCAGGCAAATATGTAATAGTACAGACTGCGCCGGCAATCCGCGTTGCCCTGGGAGAGCTGTTCGGAATGGAGCCGGGTACCGTAGTTACCGGTAAAATGGTAACCGCGCTGAGGCGAATGGGGTTTGATGCCGTATTCGATACTGATTTCGGCGCTGACCTGACTATTATGGAGGAGGCCTCAGAGCTAATCTACAGGCTCCAAAACGGCAAAACCCTTCCCATACTCACAAACTGCTGTCCTGCATGGGTCAAGTTCATTGAGCATCAATTTCCCGAATTGATTCATGTACCGTCAACCTGCAAATCACCCCATATAATGCTGGGAACCATAGCCAAAACCTACTATGCCGAAAAAATGGGAATAGACCCGGACAGTATTGTCATGGTATCGGTCATGCCCTGTATAGCGAAGAAGGCAGAAGCCAGACGCCCCGAGCTCACAAAGGACGAACGGAACAATGTGGACATATCAATAACCACCCGGGAGCTTGGAGCCATGATACATGAGGCCGGAATAGAATTTGCAAAGCTGCCTGACGGTGAATTTGACAGTCCGCTTGGTGAATCCTCAGGTGCAGCCGTAATGTTCGGCACTGCCGGCGGTGTTATAGAGGCTGCCCTGCGCACAGCCTCTGAATGGCTGACGGGTGAACCTCTCAAAGAAATAGAATTTGAGGATCTGAGGGGTATGGATGGAGTTCGCAGGGCTGTTGTAAAAATAGGGGACAAGGAACTGAAAATAGGTATAGCCAGCGGTCTGGGCAATGCACGGCATATTCTGGAGGATATCCGTGACGGAAGGGCAGATTACCATGCCATTGAGATAATGGCATGTCCGGGCGGCTGTATTGCCGGAGGGGGACAGCCTTACCACCATGGCAATGACGAGGTTGTTAAAAAACGCAGGGAAGCCATATTTGAAGAGGATAGAAACAAAAAGATAAGAAAATCCAATGAGAACAAAGAAATATTGGAGCTATATAAAACCTATCTGGGTGAACCTTTTGGTGAAAAAGCCCATGAGCTCCTTCACACACATTTTGAGGAGAGGGAGAGGATTTAAAAAAATTAACCGGTAAACTGACTTCAGTTAATGATTGCACACAAAGTGCTTGCTTGAATGAGCTTTCCATTTGCAATTTTCAGTAAGCGCTTTTGCTGTGCGCCGGTATACTTCTTTATTACTGTTAACGGCAGCAGCCTCCTGATGAAATTTGACGGTGTATGAATTTAGGTGTCACAGGCCGCCAGATTATGGTATCATAATATTTATATTTGATATATCTGAAGATGGGTACATATTATATTAAATTATATTAAAATTTTATGATTCGGAGCTGATATTACATGGATATTGTTGTACTTATGAAACTTAATGATGAGCAAAAAAGGTTTTTAGAATCTGAAGCACCCGGCTGCAACTTTATTTATACAAAGAATGAACAGCTGAGTGAAGAACAACTGAAAAATGCCGGTGTTATAATCGGAAATCCGCCTTCAGAAATGCTTAAGCTGTCAAAAAAACTCCAGCTGCTGCAATTGTTCAGTGCAGGTGTGGGAGATTATGCAAAAGAAGGCGTTCTGCCCGACCGAGCCAGACTTGCAAATGCCAGCGGTGCTTATGGCCTTGCCATATCGGAATACATGCTGGGAGTACTCCTTGAATTGTACAAAAATCTGCATATATACAGGGATAACCAGGCCGAAGGAAATTGGTCCTATGCCGGTAATGTTAAAGGTATCTTTGGCTCTACTGCTCTGATTGTAGGCTTGGGAGACATCGGAGGGGAATTCGCTTCAAGGCTGAAGGCACTTGGTGCATATACCATCGGAATAAGGAGAACAGACAGCAAAAAGCCGGATTACCTGGATGAGCTGCATCTTATGGATAAGCTTGAAGACCTTCTGCCCCGGGCTGATATAGTTGCTCTCAGCCTTCCTGAAACAAAGCTGACAAACAGGGTGATAAATAAATCGACACTGCAGCTTTTTAAGAAGGATGCGGTATTGATAAATGTCGGGCGGGGAAGTGCCATAGATACCGAGGCCTTGTGTGATGCCCTCGAAAACCGGCAGCTTCTGGGGGCTGCGTTGGATGTAACCGATCCTGAACCGCTTCCCAGGGAACACAGGCTGTGGAAGATGAAGAATGCGGTTATAACTCCGCATATTTCGGGAGGGTTTAGCCTGAATGAAACAAAAGAGCGTATCGTAAGAATAGCCGCCCATAATCTGAAGTCGCTCATCGAGGGCAAGGCTCTGATGAATGTGGTTGATAAGGAAAAAGGCTATTAAAATAATTTAGTTGTTTACCATAATATTTGGAGGATGGAAAATTGGATGCTAATAACGCTGCGGTCAACGAAGCAAATAAAGAGGAAAATACAAACTGGTGCCAGTCTGTAGGCGGAGTGGTACTGAAGGGGAACGAGGTTTTACTGGTAAGGCACACTTATGGCGCAGGAAAGGGAAGACTGATCATTCCGGGAGGATATGTGAATATCAGGGAAACACCACAGGCTGCATTGTGCCGGGAAGTGATGGAGGAGACTACCATTGCTGCCGAGCCTGTAAAATTGTTGGGTGTGAGGTTCAATTTAAAGGATTGGTATGCGGTTTTCCTGATGGACTATGTTTCAGGAACTCCCAATTCCGATAACAGAGAGAACAGCGAGGCACTTTTCATGGATATAAACGAGGCTGTCAAAGCGCCTGATGTTCCTGATCTGACCAGGGTTATCCTGCAGGGAGTGATTGACAATGCGGATAATGCTTTGAGCAATATTCCTTTCGTATCAAGGGAGAAGAACGGGGAATACTCTTTCTATGGCATATAACCCCGATGGCTTACTGAAGCAGTATTTTCCCGAGAATAAATATGTTCTCAGGATATATCAAACTCACCGGGATATGGAAAAAGTATAGTCTGTGGACAATGGTCCCAATGGTTTGGGGAAAATGAACAAAAGCTCATATCCCTTATGAATAATTTATTATAAGGTTTTTATTAATTGCCTGCTTGTATTTTGGGCTTCAGGCATTCTGCTGCTGGTACTGGAGCTGATACAGGGAGTAATACATACCCTTTGCCGCCAGGAGCTCCTGATGGGTTCCGCTCTCGTGAACCTTTCCCTTGTGCAGGACAATGATCTTATCTGCGTGCTGGATGGTGGAAAGTCTGTGGGCAATAACAATTGTTGTCCTGTTCTTTGTGAGTTTGGTCAGTGCATCCTGTATCAGTATTTCGGTTTCGGTATCGATATTGGAGGTTGCTTCATCCAGTACCAGAATGGCAGGATCAAAGGCCAGTGCACGGGCAAAGGCCAGAAGCTGGCGCTGACCAGAGGAAAAAGTGGAGCCTCTTTCCATGACCTCCTCATTATAACCGTTTGGAAGCCTGCTTATAAAGCCGTCAGCATTGACATAGCGGGCTGCTTCCTGGAGTTTTTCGTCGGTTATGCTCTCCTCATTGAGACGGATGTTATCGTTAAGCCTGCCGCTGAACAGGAACACATCCTGCAGTACAACACCTATGGCTTTTCTGAGGGAAGCTTTTTGTACATCTTTTATATTGATACTGTTTATTAAGATCTCACCGCGCTGTATTTCATAAAATCTGCTCAAAAGATTGATAATTGAAGTCTTTCCGGCCCCGGTATGACCGACGATAGCTATGGTACGGCCTGCCGGAACCCTGAAGCTCACATCCTTTAGAACCCAGTTTTCATCATTGTAGGCAAACCATACGTTTTTAAATTCAATATCACCTGCTGCTGCCTCAGCGTCAAATTCCAGGCTTCCGGCATCCTCCTCGGCAGGCGTGTCAAGGATCATGAAAATCCTTTCGGAAGCAGCCATTGAGGACTGGAGAATATTGTATTTTTCGGCCAGATCGTTAATGGGCTGGAAAAGCAGAGAAATATAGTTTATCAGTGCGTACAGGACTCCGAATTCCATGGAGTTATCAATAACTTTGCCTCCTCCGTTCCATATTAACAGAGCTATAGTGAGGGAGGCGACCATTTCAATCACGGGTCTGAAAAGACCAAAAGTCACAACCTCATTCATTGAAGCTTTGTAATATGCCTTGCCGATTTTGTTAAACCTTTCAAAATTGGGCTTTTCCTTATTGAACAGCTGTATTATGCGCATACCTGAAATATTTTCGGATATGGCTGAATTTACTCTGGCAATTGCGGTGCGGACATTTCGGTAAACCTTTCTTATGCGCAGTCTGAAGATAACGGTCAGTATCAGTACCACCGGCATGGCTGCCAGTGTGATCCACGTCAGAGAGCTGTTCAGCCGGAACATTATTATGACAGCTCCCAGCAATATGGCAAAATCCTTGAGCAATGTTATAAGAACATTGGTATACATGTCATTGAGGGTTTCGGTGTCATTGGTTATACGGGTGACAAGCCTGCCGATGGGATTCCTGTCAAAATAGGACAGCGGCAGCTTTTGAAGATGTGAAAACACAAGCTGCCGGATGTTGTAGATAATGTACTGCCCGGCGTAACTTAATACATATATCTGCAGCAGGTTGAACACAAAGCCTGCTGCAACCAGCAGCACAAAATAAATACCCATCCTGTTCAGGGCGGATATGTTGCTTTTTTTAATATAGTCATCAATAGCTATACCCATCAAGTAGGGTCTGGCCAGATCCACCAGTGTTGCTGCAAACAAAAAGATTACTGCAAGCAGAAAAAGATACCAGTATTTTTTTGCAAATTTTAAAAGACGTTTCATTAATCTGGAATCATAAGCTTTTTCTGATATTTCCTCTTCCTGCATTATATTATTCTCTTCCGACATTGTTAACCTCCATGAGCGCGCAGCGGCTCCAAATATATGTTTTCTTAGCTCTGTTCCAGTTGGTCTATGAGTAATTGCTTGTTATAAAGTTCATGATAAAACCCGTTCCGAGCCAGCAGTTCATCATGAGTTCCTCTTTCCGAAACCCTTCCTTCCTCCAGGACAATGATTTCGTCGGCATCCTTGACCGCAGATATTCTATGCGACACAATAATACTTGTTCTTTCCTTCATAATGTTTTTCAGGTCTTTCAGAATTTCCTCCTCGGTACTGGCATCCACTGCCGAAAGGCAATCGTCCAGTATCAACATGGCCGGAGAACCTATGACTGCACGGGCTATGGCCACGCGCTGCTTCTGCCCTCCGGAAAGGGTAACACCCCTTTCACCCAGTACAGTTTCAAATTTGTCGGGAAATTCGTTTATGCTGTCCAGAATACGTGCTGTCTTTGCGGCTGAAACTATTTGTTCCGAATTGTTATTTCTAAAGAAGTCAATATTTTCAGCTATGGTATCCGAAAACAGGAAGGTATCCTGGGGCACACCCCCTATACTGCTCCTGAGAGCCGACAAGGGAATTTTATTTATATCGATGCCGTCTATAAACAGAGTTCCCCCGGGGGCCTTTAACAGTCTTGAAATAAGATTTATCAGTGTAGTTTTACCGCTGCCGGTACGCCCGATGATTCCGAGGGTTTTACCTGCTGCTATGCTTATATTGATGTTGCTTAAGACAGGCCTTTCGGTACCGGGATAGGTAAAGTCCAGGTTTTTAAATTCAACCGATCCCTTTATGGAAGCTTTCTCAACAACGCTCTCATCGGTTATTTCAGGTGTTTCATCCATGATGGTATTTATTCGTTCCAGGGATACAAAGCCCCTCTGGAACATGTTGGCTACCCAGCCTATGGCTGTAATGGGCCAGATAAGCATGCCAAGGTAGCTGTTGAAGGCTACAAAACCACCCAGGGTCACCGCACCCTGGATAACCAGTACACCGCCAAACCACAGCGCAATTACAAAAGAAAGCGCCGATATGGACATGACTGTGGGAAACATCATACTCATCAGCCTGACATATTTAAGATTAGCCTCCCGGTTAACCGCATTTATGCGTTCAAATCTTGATATCTCCTTTTTTTCCTGTGCAAAGGCCTTTATTACTCTTATTCCTGAGAAATTTTCCCTTGCAGCTTCGGTAAGGTTTGAAAAAGCTTCCTGCTGTTTTTGTACTCTGGACTGCATTATTTTCATAAAGAAAACTACTGCAATGCCAAGCAGCAAAAGAGGAAGAAAACAGGCTGCCGTCAGCTTGAGGCCTCCGGTTGAAAGCATCATTACCAGAGCTACCACCGGTATTAAAAAGCTGTCAATTACAAATATGATCCCCTGTCCGGAGGCCATGGTGACATTGCCCATATCATTTGTGGCATGAGCCATCAGATCCCCGGTTTTATGAGTGTTGAAGTAGTTTACGGACAGTTTTTGGAGATGGGCATAGAAACGGTTTCTCAGCGAGAGCTCTATGGATCTGGATACACTCATAAGAGTACACCTGAACAAAAATCTGAAAACAGCGACACCGGCTGCTATCAGCGAAATGGCAGCAGCGTATTGGGCAAGTCTGGTTCTGGTAAGGGTACCGCTTTCAAGGAAATCGGTCACATCGCCGAGTATTTTGGGCAAAACCAGCTGCAGTATATCCACGCACAGCAGGAACACGATCCCCAAGGCATATTTGTATTTATTTTTAGAGAGAAGGTCTCTTATATATCTCAGTTTACTCATATGATTACTACCCCGTTTAAATAAGTTTGGCCACATGGCCGAAAGGCCGCCAAATCCTATTATAACATAATTAACCGCCGGCAATGTATGAATTTAGATGTCGCAGACTACTAGAATATGATTATAATTATTTTTTACCTTGACGGTACAAATTTACCAATGATATCATAATTATGGCTGGAAAGTAAAAAAATTATTATTAATAAATGAAAGGAGGTCTTGTAATGTACAAATTAAATAATATTAATCAACAAAAACCAAATAATACTGTTGTACCTTATATATATGGGAAAATGGTACATTGGCCTGACCTCTGTTTACGTGATGATTATTTTTACAAGTTAATCATAAATCAGCGATAAAAATTCAAAGCAGTTGGGCCAATGTGGCTTGACTGCTTTTTGTTTTGTCCGTCCCTGATACTTAACGTTACTGTGCCGGATATATCATTTATATGACGTTGGTATTACAATAAAATTACATAATTGGGAAAATATTGACACAGCTGAATATGTGTTGTAAAATTCATAAGGCGGCTGGGACTGAACTGCTGCAGCATGGCAATTCATAAACAATACTGATAAAATCGATTCAAAATTACGAAAGGGGGGTTAACCATGTATTTAATGAATTCATGTATGAGACAACTTAACAAAGTTATTGCACAGGAAAAACCATGCATGAATAACAATCTGCATTGGCTTGATCCTCTGTTGAATAAATGTGACAGAAGGAACTTCCTTTATGATGTATTTTAAAAGGACGGTTCGGATATTTGCAGATAAGCATTTACAAACAAGAGTGATTAAGCCCGTATGTGGGATTTAATCACTTTTTTATTTTTAAAATTTATCAAAGGATGCTTAAAGAAAATAATATGAAAAAATAGCCCGGAAGCAGTATTCAGAAAGATATTGAGACGGAATAAATGAGAAAGATGGTGAAATAATGAGATTTTTTAATACGGTACAAAAAAATATGAGCTTTGTTGATGTGATAGCCAGCATCGAATACTTTATCAGACTGGACCCTGACTGCAGGTACAGACTGGCAGTGGGGACGGACTCCCAGTTAAAAGGCAGAATCACCTGTTTTGCAACAGGCATCTATATACACAGAGAGGGCCGGGGAGCCTGGGGCTGCATATGTAAAAGGATACTAAACAGACAATACACAAATTTGAGGGAAAAGATAACAAAGGAAACTTCTCTTACTTATGAGATGGTTAACATGCTTAATCAGGAATTGCTGACTTCGCTGTATGATATTGCAGTCAGGTATGAAAACTTTGACTGCAGACTTGAAGCTCACATCGATGTTGGAACAAGGGGAGAAACCCGTAAACTTATTAAAGAGATGGTCGGATATTTCGAAGGTATGCCGGTAGATGCAAAAATCAAACCGGAAGCTTTTGTTGCGAGCAGCTATGCAAACAGATACAGCCGCGATACGAGGGTAAGCTGATGAATAGAATACTTTATCCGGCAGAATTGGAGACAAAATATGAATACATTGGCAATGAATGTGAAAAAATATATATCAAAGAGCAGAAACAAAAGAGACAAACTCAAGATCGGAACAATTTCGCTTGAGCATTGGGAGAGTATAGAGGGGAGCGGCAGGATTTTATCGGCAAGAAATAATAATAAAAACAATTATAATACGTCACTTTACCTTGAACAAAGCCGGATGCTCTTTTCAAGTAAGTTGAGATAAAATAGCAGGCAGCCACATGATTTTACCCGGCTGCCTGTTATTTTAATTAATGGCAGCCGCTCGCATACTGTTGATATTTCTGCTGAATTACTATTTAACGACCTGAAAGGAGTTTGTTGTATGTTGGATGTATGTTTGCTGGGAACAGGAGGAATGATGCCGCTTCCGGACAGATGGCTTACCTCTCTGCTGTTGAGATACAAGGGACGGATGCTCCTGGTGGATTGCGGTGAAGCTGCACAGATACCTCTGAGAATATGCGGGTGGGGCTTTAAAGCAATTGATGCGGTATTATTTACCCATTACCATGCCGATCATGTTGCAGGTCTGACCGGGTTTCTTTTAACCCTGGGCAATTCGGGAAGAGAAGAACCGCTGACCCTGATAGGACCGGCCGGGTTAAAAACCGTTGTGGAAGGTCTGCTGGTTATAGCCCCCCGGCTGCCTTACGAAATCAGGCTGCTGGAACTGCCCCATGATCAAGGTGCGGAATTTTTATTGGGGGATATTTATGTCGGAAGTATTCCTGTTGAACATTGGCTGCCATGCCTGGCGTACAGCTTTGAAATTAAAAGGCAGGGTAGGTTTGACCGCAGGAAAGCCGAACAGCTGGGGATACCGGTGAAATACTGGAAGCAGCTGCAGAAGGGTGAGCTTGTTGATCTTGAAGGAAGACGGATTAAACCTGAACTGGTGATAGGTGAACAGAGAAGAGGGATAAAGGTATCCTATTGTACAGACACCAGGCCTGTGGAAGGGCTTGTTGATTTTATAAAAGACTCCGACCTCTTTATATGTGAGGGAATGTATGGTGATAACCGGGATATGGAAAAAGCGGTTCAAAAGAAACATATGGTTTTTTCAGAAGCTGCCCTGCTCGCGAAGCGCGGTGAGGTGGAGGAACTCTGGCTGACACATTTCAGCCCCGCGCTGGAAAATCCGCAGGAACATATAGCTTCTGCAACTTCTGTATTTGCGAACACAATTGCAGGCTGCGATCTCATGACTAAAAATATAAAGTTCAAGGAATAAAATCCGGAAAAATAATGGAACAGGAGTTGTGCCGGGTTAGTAAAATATAAAGGGTGTTGAAAAGGTAAATTTTTAACCAAAAATATCAAATAAAATATCAAATTTGAAAGTTTTAATATTCAAAGTTGCAAATTCGTAAATATTTGCAAAAAAAATTTTTATTGATTTAAATTTTAGACTTAATAATCTTTTTTGCGAAAGTAGCTTATTTACTGGGTTTTGCCGCTTAAAAATAAAAAAGTCTGGTTTTAAAAACAAAAAAAATATAAAAAATTCCAAATAATTACTTTTAAAATTTGCATGTTCCGTGTTAGAATAATTGTATAAAAAATATATAAATAGAAATAAGGGTGTGAAATATGCAAAAATATGGTTTACCGAACAAGCAGGGGCTTTACGACCCGGCATTAGAACATGACGCATGTGGAATGGGGTTTGTCGTAAACATAAAAGGAGAAAAATCCCATGATATCGTTGCCGACGCTTTGACAGTGCTGGAAAACTTAAATCACAGAGGGGCCAGCGGAGCAGATGAAAACACAGGTGACGGTGCAGGAATACTGGTTCAGATCCCACATGACTTTTTTAAAAGAGAATGTGAAGTTCTGGGGTTTGATTTGCCTGAAAAAGGCAATTACGGCGTAGGTATGATCTTTGCCCACAAATATGAGGATTTCAGAAAAACTCAAATGGAGGCTTTTGAAAAGATCGTAAAGGAAGAGGGGCAGAAAATCCTGGGCTGGAGGGAAGTGCCCATAGACAAGACAACAATAGGTGACAGCGCAAAATCTGTTATGCCCAGATTTATTCAGGTGTTTATTGAAAAATCTTTGGATTTGGCAGATGAAATGGCCTTTGAAAGAAAACTCTATACCATCAGAAAAAGGTCTGAAAGGGTCATCGGACCCATGTGCGAAGACAAGGGAAGCATATTCTACGTTGCAAGTTTGTCTTCCAAAACCATTGTTTACAAAGGTATGCTCACTGCCGAGCAATTGAGAAATTTCTATCTCGATCTTTCGGACCTGGACTTTGTGTCAGCACTGGCAATGGTCCACTCCAGATTCAGTACAAATACCTTCCCAAGCTGGGAAAGAGCACATCCAAACAGGTATCTCGTACACAACGGAGAAATAAATACTATCAGAGGTAATGTAAACTGGATGAAGGCACGTCAGAAATGCATGGATTCCAAATTGTTTGAGGACATCAACAAGATATATCCCATAGTTGATGAATCGGGCAGTGACTCCTCCATGTTCGACAACAGCCTTGAATTCATGTATCTCACAGGAAAGTCCCTTCCCCAGGCAATATTGATGATGATTCCCGAACCGTGGGAAAAGAACCAGCTTATGTCCAAAACAAAAAAAGATTTCTATGAGTTCCAGAATTTTATAATGGAGCCATGGGACGGACCTGCCGCCATGGCATTCACCGACGGCGATGTGATAGGCGGAATGCTTGATAGAAACGGACTTCGTCCATCAAGATACTATGTGACAAAAGATGACAAGGTTGTACTTGCATCCGAAGTCGGAGTAGTTGATATCAAACCTGAAAACATACGGTACAAGGGCAGGCTTGAACCGGGCAGAATGCTTCTTATAGATACCAGGGCACAGAGGATTATTTCCGATGAAGAAATAAAGGAAAGTGTCTCTAAAATGCACCCATATGGTGAATGGGTTAAAAAACATATATTCAAACTCAGTGACATGCCTGCTGAAAAAGCCGGGGAGGAAAAAGCAGGAGAGGATTTGCTGCAGCAGCAGAAGGCTTTCGGATATACCTTTGAAGATATAAACAAGTATATACTGCCCATGGCGGCTTCGGGTGCCGACCCTGTAGGAGCAATGGGTATGGACACTCCTCTGGCGGTGTTGTCCGAAAAGCCGCAGATGTTGTACCTTTACTTCAAGCAGCTGTTTGCCCAGGTTACAAATCCGCCTATTGACGGCATCAGAGAGGAAATAGTAACCTCCGGCAGTATATTGCTGGGAACGGCGGGAAACCTGCTTGAGCCTGACCAGGAAAAGACCGGAAGTATCTTCCTTGAACATCCTGTTTTGACAAATGAACAGCTCAATACCTTAAAAAATTTAAATAATGAAAAATTCAAGGCAGCTACCATTTCAATGCTCTATAAAGTGGCTGAAGGCCCCATGGCAATGGAAAAGGCCTTGAAAAGAATCTTCAAGGAAGCTGACAAGGCTATAAGTGAAGGAGTTAATATTATTGTTCTTTCAGACAGGGGAGTGGACAGGGAATATGCGGCGGTACCGGCTTTATTGGCATCTTCAGGACTCCATCACCACCTGATAAGAAAAGAGATAAGAACAAGTGTGGGCATTGTGCTGGAATCAGGCGAGCCAAGGGAAGTACACCATTTCTGTACCCTTATAGGTTACGGTGTAACAGCGGTAAATCCATATCTGGCCTATGAAACGATAAAGGAGCTTTCCGACAAGGGCCTGCTTGGCTCCCTGACCTATGAGGAAGCCATAAAGAACTTTATAAAAGGGACTGTAAAAGGTGTTCTCAAGGTACTCACAAAGATGGGTATCTCTACCATCCGCAGTTACCATGGCGCCCAGATTTTTGAAGCGGTAGGCCTCAGAAAGGACCTGATAGACACTTACTTTACACATACGCCTTCCAGACTTGAAGGTATCGGCATAGATGAAATTGCCATGGAAAATCAGATGAGACACGAAAGTGCCTATGTTGAGTCCCCGTACAGCGACACTCTTGAAGTGGGCGGAACCTTCCAGTCAAAAGATGACGGTGAAGTTCACATGTATAATCCAGAAACCATATACATGCTCCAGAAGGCATGCCGTGAGGGAGATTACCAGCTGTTCAGGAAATATTCCAAAAAGATAAATGAAGAAGAAATCATAACATTAAGAAGTATACTTGAATTTAACTATAATATAGGGGATACAATTCCTGTTGAAGAGGTTGAATCAGTTGACTCAATCGTTAAGAGATTCAAGACAGGTGCCATGTCCTACGGTTCCATAAGCAAGGAAGCCCATGAATGTCTGGCCGTTGCCATGAACAGGCTGGGAGGAAAGAGCAATACCGGTGAAGGAGGAGAAGATCCTGAGAGATTCAGGGTACTGGCAAACGGAGACTCAAAAAAGAGTGCCATCAAGCAGGTTGCTTCGGGACGATTCGGTGTTACCAGCAACTACCTGGCAAATGCCGTTGAAATACAGATAAAGATGGCCCAGGGCGCAAAGCCGGGAGAAGGCGGACAGCTTCCGGGACGTAAGGTCTATCCCGAAATTGCAAAGGTCAGACACTCAACTCCGGGCGTGGACCTGATTTCACCGCCGCCGCACCATGATATATACTCCATTGAGGATTTGGCGGAGCTTATACATGACCTCAAGAATGCCAACAACAAGGCAAGGATCAATGTAAAGCTTGTTTCAGAGGTGGGTGTCGGAACCATAGCCGCAGGTGTTGCAAAGGGAAAGGCTGACGTAATACTTGTCAGCGGATACGACGGAGGAACAGGGGCATCTCCATGGACAAGTATTAAAAATGCAGGTCTTCCCTGGGAGCTTGGGCTTGCCGAAACCCATCAGACTCTGGTACTTAACAGGTTGAGGGACCGGGTTGTGGTTGAAACCGACGGAAAGCTGCTTACCGGTAAGGATGTGGTTGTTGCCGCTCTGCTGGGAGCAGAAGAGTACGGCTTTGCCACTACTCCTCTTATAGCACTGGGCTGCGTAATGATGAGGGTGTGTAATCTGAATACATGCCCTGTGGGCATAGCTACCCAGAATGAACAGCTGAGAAGGAATTTTACAGGCAAGCCCGAATATGTGGAGAACTTCATGAGATTTATTGCTCAGGAAATGCGTGAAATAATGGCGAAACTGGGCTTCAGAACCATAAATGAAATGGTGGGACGTACCGACAGGCTGAAGGCAAAGGATAATATAAAGCATTGGAAGGCATCCCAGCTTGATTTGTCGGCAATACTTTACCAGCCTTATGCGGGTGCCGATGTGGGCAGATACAAGATGCGGGAACAGAACCACATGATGGATAAGTCACTGGGAATCAAAAAGCTTCTGAGAATGTGCAAGCCTGCCCTGGAAGAAAAGAAACCAATCAGGACCAAGCTCAAGATTGAGAATGTTGACAGGGTTGTGGGGACTGTGATAGGCAGTGAAATATCCAGGAGATACGGTGAGGAAGGCCTTCCGGAGGACACTATCAAGCTCAGCTTCGTAGGTTCGGCAGGACAGAGCTTCGGAGCCTTCATACCAAAGGGGATGACTCTTGAGCTGGAGGGGGACTCCAATGACTACATCGGAAAGGGTCTTTCAGGCGGAAAAATCATTGTTTATCCTCCTAAAGCCTCAGATTTCCAACCTGAGAAAAACATACTCATAGGCAATGTGGCATTCTATGGTGCAACTGAGGGTGAAGCGTATATCAACGGTATTGCAGGTGAAAGATTCTGCGTAAGAAACAGCGGCATCAAAGCCGTAGTTGAAGGCGTGGGAGATCATGGCTGCGAATACATGACCGGCGGCAGAGTTGTAATACTCGGCGGGATAGGAAGAAATTTTGCGGCAGGTATGTCGGGCGGTATAGCATATGTTCTGGACTTTGATGAGGCATATTGCAACCAGTCCCTGGTATTGACCGAAAAGCTCACTGACGGCGCCGAGCTGGACAATATTAAAGAGATGATAGAAAAACATGTTTCATATACAGGAAGTCCTTTAGGTAAAAAGGTTCTTGACGACTGGAAGAATTATTCACAGAGGTTTACAAGGGTGATACCTGAGGATTACAAGAAAATGCTTGAGAACATCGAAAATGCCCACCGGAAGGGATTGGCAGGTGACGATGCATTGATGGCGGCATTTCAAGAGAGTTTAAAAAATTAATGGAGTAAGGTGGGATTACGATGGGAAAAGCTACTGGATTTTTAGAATATGAAAGAATAGACCCTAAAAAAAGGCCTCCGGAGGAAAGAATAGGAGACTGGAATGAAATCCGCATTGAGCGTGATCCTGAGGTGATAAAAACCCAGGCCGCAAGGTGTATGAACTGCGGAATTCCCTTCTGTCACGGAGGGGTACTTTTAAACGGTATGGCTGCCGGCTGCCCTGTTCACAACCTTATTCCCGAGTGGAATGACCTGGTATACAGGGGACAGTGGAAGGAAGCTTATAAGAGGCTGATCAGGACAAATCCGTTTCCGGAATTTACAGGCAGAGTGTGTCCTGCTCCCTGTGAAGGCTCATGTACAGAAGGCTACAATATGGAGTCGGTTACAATACACGAGATTGAATATGAAATAATTGAAAGAGCCTTTGCCGAAGGTTGGGTGGAAACAAAGAAGAGCCGGCCCACAGGAAAAAAAGTTGCCGTTGTGGGTTCAGGGCCGTCAGGTTTGTCGGCTGCGTATTATCTAAACCATGTGGGACATGAGGTTACGGTTTATGAAAGAAATGACAGGCCCGGAGGACTTCTGATGTATGGAATACCAAATATCAAAATCGACAAGGGCATTGTCGAAAGAAGAATAAATCTTCTGAAGGAGTCTGGAATCAAATTTGTACTAAACACTGAAGTAGGCAGGGATATCAGCGCACAGGAGCTGGTGGACGGCTATCATGCGGTTGTTCTGTGCGGCGGAGCCACAAAGGCCAGAGGTTTTAATGTGCCGGGCAGTGATCTGAAGGGAATATACTATGCTGTTGACTTCCTGAAAGCCAATACAAAGAGCCTTCTGGATTCAAAGCACCAGGATGGAAATTACATCAGCGCAAAAGATAAAAATGTTATTATCATCGGGGGCGGCGATACCGGAACCGACTGTGTGGCCACATCCTTGAGACATGGCTGCAGGAGTGTCTACCAGTTTGAAATAATGCCAGAACCTCCAAAGGAGAGGGAGCCAAAATCAAATCCCTGGCCGGAGTGGCCAAAGCAGCTGAAAGTGGACTACGGTCAGCAGGAGGCTATAGCTTTTGCGGGTGAGGACCCGAGAAACTACCTCATTAACACTACAAAGATAGTCGGTAATGACAGGGGTGAGGTTGCAGAGGTCCACACTGTTGAAGTCACCTGGGGCAGGGATGCACAGGGCAGATTCGGTCCGCAGCCCGTACCCGGCAGTGAAAAGGTTTGGAAGGCTGATTTGATCCTTCTGGCAATGGGATTCCTTGGACCCGAAGATACCATACCAAACGAACTCGGTTTGGAAAGGGATCCGAGAAGCAATATAAAGGCTGAGTTTGAAGAGCATCAGACCAGTGCCGACAAGGTATTTGCCGCCGGAGATATGCGAAGAGGCCAGAGTCTGGTAGTCTGGGCAATCCAGGAAGGAAAGCTGGCCGCAAGGGAAGTTGACAGGTTCCTTATGGGAAAGACAAGTATAAGAAGTTAAGAGCAATAAGAAGCAAATTAAATTAAGATACAAAATTATTAAGGCCGGAAGAATACCCACATCGGGTATTTATTCCGGCCTTATTTAGTTGTTGCTGGAATTTATCTGTTTTTTCGTGTTTTAAATATATAATATAGAAATATTTGAGTTAATATGGAAATTTTCCACTTTCTATTACAAAAGATAATGTTATAATATGTAAGAGTTTCAATATTTAAACAAATACAGTAGAAATGGAGTTACTATCTACCATTACATTTCTGAAACAAATACGCTCATAAATTTTTTTATTTCACATTGTCATGTTTAGAATACCTGTATTCATATACAGGATAATTGTTTTTGTACTGATCCTGTACTTTGGCTGTAGTTCCGGCTTACGGGCTTATTCACATATGGGAGGAAAGGAGGGCAGCCGCCGGCTGCATTTTAAAAATGGTATTTACAATCAACTGTAATGAAGAACAGATATTCTAATAATCGAATTTTGGGAGGTAATTGTTATGAAGAAAGCATCTAAACTGAGTCTGGCCATTTTGATCATGATCATTGCTATTTTGGCCTTTGGAGCGGTGGTATCCGCTGCCCCCTGTATCAATCGGGAAGTCCAGTTAACACAGCCCGACGGTACCAAAGTCAAGGTATTGGTTACAGGTGATGAATTCTATCAGCATGTAGAAAGCATTGATGGATACACTCTTTGCATGGATGATAAGACCGGCTGGATACACTATGCTGATGTCAATGCAGACGGTACGGAATTTGTTCCCTCCGGTGTGATTTATCAGGGAACTGCCAAAGCGGATATCAGTATTCAAGGCAAAAGCAGTCTTGCCAAGCATCAGCAAATCAGTAGTGAATCCATTAGAAAGAAAAGGGAATATACAAAGAAGCTTCTGAATCTGGACAAAACAAGTACCAATGCTTCTATCGCAAGTGCGGAAATTTCTGGTCCTGCTGTTCTGCCTGCCGGCCAGACAATGGGAAATGTCCTTGGTCTTACAATCCTGATCAATTTCCCCGATCAACAAAGCACCGTCTCCAAAACGGATATAACCAATCTGTTCAACCAAACAGGTTATACCGGTTATGGCAACAACGGCTCTGTAAGGGATTATTACTATTCCGTCTCGGGTGGAAAACTGACTTTCACCAATACCATCACAGGCTTTTATACCGCAAAGCATCCCAAATCTTATTATAATGACCCGAACATCGTATTCGCTTCAAGAGCTGCCGAATTGGTTACAGAAGCGCTGCAGTGGCTTGACTCTACCGGCTTCAACTTTGCCAGCCTGACTACCGGCTCAGATGGCTATGTTTTGTCTGTAAACGCCCTTTATGCAGGTGAGCCGGATGTGGCCTGGAGCAAAGGCTTATGGCCGCACCAGGGTGCGCTGTATACCCCTTTCAGAGCTGACGGAGTCAATGTTCAAAGATATGAAATGTCCAATATCGGTACAGACCTTTCCATCTATACCATTTGCCATGAGAACGGCCATTTGATCCTTGGATATCCTGATCTTTATGACTATGACGGAGATTCGTCGGGTATTGGAAGATACTCGCTCATGGCCTATACCGATGACAAGAATCCTGTCCCGCCTGATGCCTACTGCAGAAACGTCATTTCCGGCTGGAACGGCATCTCCAGTCTAAACAGCTTGGCTGATGGCACCAGCGTGACTGCAGTGTCCAACGGCACCGGTGCTCAACAGGCATATCGCTGGACGGGTTCAAAATCCAATGAATATTTCCTCATTGAAAACATACGAAAGACAGGCAGGTATGCCAATATGCCGGATGAAGGGCTTATCATATGGCATGTGGACCAAAATGGAGACAACAGCTTCAACCAGATGACCGCTTCAAAGCATTTCCTTGTGTCCGTTGAACAGGCAGATAATCTTTTTCAGCTTGAGAGAAATGGGAACAGCGGAGCAGATGGCGACTTGTTTCATGCAGGATATAGAACCAGCTTCAGCGACACTACATCACCCAGTGCCAAGTGGTGGAACGGTACAAACTCCGGATTATCCATTTCCGGCATCGGTGCCATCGGCAGCAGCATAACCTTTATCAAGGGAAGTTCCGGACCTTCCGCCAGCAGGTATGAAGCAGAAGGCGCAACTGTGAACAACGCCAGTATTTACAGCGGTTCCGATGCCTCCAATAACCAATATGTAGGCGGTATTGATTATTCCGACAGCTATGTAGCCTTCACTGTCAATGCAACAGCAGCCAAAACCTATACCATGACCATCCGGTATGCCAACGGCACCGGTGCCAACTCGACCCAGAATCTTTCAGTGAACAGCGGAGCTGCAAGCACTGTTACATACATGCCCACTTCCGGTTGGGGACAGTTTGGAAGCACAACAGTAAACTTCACGCTCAAGGCAGGCTCCAATACCATTAAGCTCAGCAAAGGTGCTGCCGGTTATGCAGAACTGGATTATATTGAAATCCAATAAAACAAGAGCCTGCAATAAAAATAAGAAAATCCTCCTGCACATTATGGGCAGGAGGATTTTCTTATCCATATCACATCTGCTTTGCCATTTGCTCCACTACACTTTTCATTTTGTGGACAATCTCGGGAGCATCCATTTGGGGAGCAAATAGCTCAATGAGGCAAAGCTTTTGGCTGCACAAGGTTTCTGCCTGCTTTATGGCAGCATCAAGCTCTTTATTTGTATGAACCTTGGCTGAAAAGAAATCTCCTCCGAAGGCTTCCAGCAGTTTTGCATAATCCCATGAGGCAATATTATTGTACGGGGCGGGTTTTGGAGCAGCATTAAGATATTTTTCAATAGTATATTCACTGTTGTTGACTAAAAAAATAATGGGTTTGCACTTATTGACCAGCATAGAGCTGAACTCCTGGACAGTCATCTGATTGGAACCGTCACCCACGAATAATATGACCCTCCTGTTTTTATCGGCCATACATGCGCCGAAGGTGGCAGGAGTTCCGTAACCGATACTGCCCCAGCCTCCCTGGGTGATGTAGGTGGCACCCCTGGGCAGTTTGAACAGAGCACTTCCGAATTGAAAGCTCCCGGCATCTGCAACCAGGATATCATTTTCCCTGAGCATTTTTTGAATTCTGGGATAATAATACCTGGCAGTGACAGGTTCCTCCATATAAGGGTAATCATTTTCATATGAAAAGTTGACTTGTGGGATGGAGGGCATTTGTTTGTTTATCCTGCCCGGAAGTTCACTTAATATATCCTGAATTAATACATTTTCGTATACCGTCATACCGACGCTGACTTTATTGGGCTGAATATCTATTAATTTTACAGGGTTTATCCTGGCTGTAAATATGCCGGTATTGTAGTCCGACCAGTTGGTGCCCACTGCCAGCACACAGTCCGAGGTTTCAACAATATTTTGCACCTGGGTATTTCCAAGGCTGCCCGCGTAAAGCCCTATAAAATTTTTATGCCTTTCATCAAAGGAACCCTTACCCATCATCATTGTTGCCACAGGAAGGTTTATTTTTTCAGCAAGCTGTTGTACCCGAGCCTGCAGATTATACCTTGACACATGGATTCCTGAAAGCAGCACCGGATTTTGCGATTGGTCCATCGTACTGCTGATATGCTGAACAGCAGCTTGCAGGGAGGGTTGGCTCGTCTGCTTTTTTGAGATGTTCACATCCCTTTGTACAACCGGCTTGTTGACAATATCGGAAGCAATCAGCAGATATACGGGTTTTTTTGATTCTTTTGCGGCTGCAATGGCAGTGGGGATTTCAACGGCTGCATTTTCCGGCGTTATTTTGGCGGTGTATTGGGATATGAATCCATAGAGATTTTTGAAAACTTCAAAATCGCCGTTCAGAAGAGTGTGGTGCATCTGTTTATGCTCCTGCTGTACTGCCGTTTTAGGCCCGCCAATGATATGGATAACCGGAACACTTTCGCAGTAGGAGCCTGCAATGGCATTACAGGTGCTTAACTCCCCGACTCCAAAGGTGGTTATAAGGGCGCTTATCCCTTTGACCCTGGCATACGCGTCGGCGGCGTAGCCGGCATTTAACTCATTGCAGCAGTTGACAAATTTGATGCTGCCGTATTCCTCCAGGGCATTCAAAAGCGAGAAATTGTAGTCGCCGGGAACACCGAAGATATCGGTTATTCCCTCATTGCTTAAACAATCATATAAAAAGCTGCCAATAGTTTTATTCTCCATTTTTTGCTCCATTCTGCTGCCTGCCGGGCAGCGACATAGATAATACTAATAAACCTCATGAAAATAACTTATATTAAATTAAACTTATTCTAGTATCACCACTCTCGGGGGATTCATGCCTGATTACCGCTGAAATTGCAACTAACAGCATATATTAATTGAGGGAACAAGCAAGTTATATATAGGGTTTAAATAATTTGAGTTAATTGTAATAATATACATTTTAAAGTCGATTTTACTTGAAATAACAAAATTAATAGGATAATATAGCTATAGTAAATAAAATTTTAGGAGGTAATGAAAGTGAAATATCAAATAAAACAAAAGATTTTTTCCATAGCTGATGGATTTAAAATCAAAAATGATGCCGGAGAGGATGTTTATACCGTTAAGAGCCAGCTGTTATCAATTGGCAATAAGCTCAAAATATTGGACTTGTCCGGCAGCGAACTTTGCTATATAGAACAAAAACTTTTAAAATTCATGCCCGAGTATAAAATAATAATTTCGGGACAGGAAATTGCCACTGTTAAGAAAAAGTTCTCATTATTAAGAAATAATTTTATCATTAATGGTAACGGCGGTGATTTCACAGTGGAAGGAAATTACACCGGACATGAATTTAAAATTAAAAATGGAAACACCGTTGTCGCTGTGATATCCAAAAAATTCTTCTCAATGTCTGATACATATGGTGTGGAAATTGATGACGGGCAGGATCAGATAGTTGGTTTGGCTCTGGCAATCGTAATAGATATGGTCTGTCATGATAAAAAGTAGTAAAAGACCTGTCTGATAAAGAACTCAGTATTGTCAGGATACTGGGTTTCTTTTTTTCAGGATGCATTTTTATGTTCTAAATTCCAGTTTTGAGTCCTGCCAGCGCCTGTAAAGGATAAACAATCCCACAGTACCTAATATCAATTGACCTATAAGGACCGAGTACGCCCAGGGAAAGATATAATTGATGACCAAGGGAAGGCCATCCCATAAACCGTGCAGTACAACCACAGTAATATATGCTTTAATCACATGAATATTTATATAAAATCTGCCCTGTACACTTTCTCTCAGCAGTATGCTTGACAGTATTGCGGTCCAGGTCCCATGGCCCACCGGAGATGCTATCCCGCGTATCAAAGTGACGAATACTGTTTGAGACAGACTGCCGCCGCCCTGGAGAAAAGCGGTAAATGCATAACCTGTACTCTCAAAGGCGGCAAACCCCATACCTGCCGCAGAACCGAGAATAATTCCGTCCAGCATGGAGTTATACCGTCTGTGTCTTGCAATCAGATAAACACCTATAAGTTTTGTAAATTCCTCAATGATACCCACCGTAAAGGCAGTTATAAATGTAAGCTCAGGGATAAAGATAGGTTCCAGCAGAGATGCTGCAATAGTACCAAGTGCTCCTCCAAAGAAAAAGCATATGGCAGTGGCCGGCATATTAACGCTGAACATTTCCCTTCTTTCATAGAAAAAGGAGACAAAGGCTACGGGTACCAAAAAGTTTCCGATCAGCACAATACTGGGAAACAGATTAATGTTGCCGGTCAATATCAATGTAATAACTGTGGCAGCATAAATAATAAACCCGAATAAAAGAACACGCAGCCAATATTTCCGCTTTACTTTATCATCCATCATATCACCTGAAAATTTATTTTATTATTATAATTGCAATTTATCAAAAATAAATCCTTGGAAATTATACACTTTTACTTTAAGCGGGAAAAGCCACATAACGGTTAATGGGAACCAAATCTATAATTGACAAATATTTCTAATAATTATATTATTTATATCGACAGAAAAATCTGTTGCGGCCGGAAGAAGAAATGGGATTTTTTACAGGTGCCTCATGGGCGTGAACACGTGTCAAGTGTGTTGGAAAGCAGGATTTGGAATAACAGCTCCTTAATTTCTTTTTTTACAGGTCCCACAGATTGAAGCTGGATTTCATAAATAATAATGCGAAGGAGGAATGGTAATGTACAAAAACATAAAACAAAAGCTTCTGGCAATTGTTATTGTTTTTGCCATGTTGTTGACACTTTTACCCGTAACGGTTTCGGCGGCAGAGCCGGATTATTCCCACCTGGTGGTGAGTGCCGCAGAAAAGCCGTCGACAGGCGGAGCACTGCAGCTTCTCGATAAGAACGGGGTCAAAACGCTCTGTGATCAAAACGGTGATCCGATTCAGCTGCGCGGTATGAGCACCCACGGTTTGCAATGGTTCCCCCAGATACTGAACAACAATGCGTTTGCAGCCCTCTCAAGGGATTGGGGAAGCAATGTTATCCGCCTGGCCATGTATGTAAGTGAAGACGGATATGCAAAAGCTCCTGCTGTTATCAAACAGAGAGTAATTGACGGAATCGATCTGGCTATTTCAAACGACATGTATGTAATAGTCGACTGGCATGTTCTTCAACCGGGAGATCCAAATGCCGAGGTGTATTCCGGCGCAATGGATTTCTTTACTGAAATTTCACAACTGTACCCTGATAATCCCCATATTATATATGAATTGTGTAATGAACCCAACAGCGGCAGTCCCGGAATAACGAACGATGCGGCAGGCTGGAGCAAGGTCAGGTCTTATGCCCAGCCCATAATAAAAATGCTTCGTGACAGCGGGAACAGAAACCTGGTTATGGTCGGAAATCCGAACTGGAGCCAACGCCCTGACCTGGCAGCTGATGATCCTATTGACGACGATAACACCATTTATACGGTGCACTTTTATACCGGCACTCATATGCCGGGTGAGGACAGCTCGGACAGATCAAATGTTATGAGTAATGTACGCTATGCCCTGGAACATGGCGCAGCTGTTTTTGCTTCTGAATGGGGAACCAGCAAGGCCAGCGGAGATGGAGGGCCCTTCCTTGATAAAGCCGATGAATGGCTCGATTTCCTCAATGAAAACAATATCAGCTGGTGCAATTGGTCGCTGACCAACAAGAACGAGACCTCCGGTGCATTTATTCCATTCGAACCGGGCAAGTCACAGGAAACAAGCCTTGATCCGGGTGATGACGAGGTCTGGGATATAAAAGAACTCAGCGTGTCAGGTGAATATGCCCGCGCACGTATAAAGGGAATTCCCTATACGCCCATAGACCGTACCGTCAGAGAAGATTTTACAATAAACATATGGGATTTTAACGACGGCACTACCCAGGGATTCGATGTCAACGGGGACAGTCCTGTAAAAGATATAACCGTTTCCAATGAAAATAATTCACTGAAAATTGAAGGCATTAATGCCAGCAAGGACGTATCGGAGGGAAACTATTGGGCAAATCTCCGTTTATCGGCCGATGGTAGCTCCGCCAGACCTGATATCCTGGGGGCTCAAAAGCTGACTATGGATGTCATAGTTACATCACCCTCGGCAGTTTCCATAGCGGCAATACCGCAAAGTGCCGGTCACAGCTGGGCAAATCCGAAACGTGCGGTAGTTGTTACGCCAGGCGCCTTTGAGCTGCAGGCTGACAATACATATAAGGCGTTGGTAACAATAACCGGAGAGGATTCTCCAAACCTTGAAGCCATTGCAAATGACAGCAGCGACAGCATAATGACGAATATAATACTGTTTGTGGGAACGTCCACAACATCCAATGCCATATACCTGGATAACATCGGCGTATCGGGGAACCGGAAAGTTGTTGAACAGCCGGTTTTACACGCACCGCTGGGCACGGCGGCACTTCCCTCCGGCTTTGAGGATTCCACACGTCAGGGCTGGGATTGGGATGCTGCGTCAGGAGTCAAAACCGCATTGACAATAAAGGAAGCAAACGGGTCAAAGGCAATATCCTGGGATGTGACATATCCTGATGAGAAGCCTTCGGACGGCTGGGCATCGGCACCGCGCCTGAAATTGGGTGATATCAATACAACGCGCGGTGACGGCAAGTACCTTTCTTTTGATTTTTATCTGAAGCCTGTACGTGCAAATTACGGAGTCATTTCAATAAATCTCGCTTTTGCACCTCCAAGCCTTGGCTATTGGGCCCAGGTGTCGGAAAGCTGCGATATTCCGCTGGCATCGCTGAACGGTATGGAAAAGACACCAGACGGACTTTACCGCTTCCAGGCCAGATTTGATCTGGATAAGCTCAATGACGGCAAGGTGATAGCGGCAGATACAAATCTGAGGGACATAATAATTGCTATGGGAGATGCAGGGAGCGACTTTTCCGGAACCATGTACATGGACAATGTAAGGTTTGAAAAAGAGACGGGGGTAAATCCCGGAAACCCTGAAAATCCCGGTAACAATGGGGGGAATGGTTCAGGCACGGGAGGAAGCAGCGGGAGCTCGGGAGGAAGTGGCGGCAGCACTGACAATGATCCCGTACCCGAAATAAATAAAGACGGAAGTGTAACCGTAAGACAAAGAACTGCCACACTGAACGGAACAACAAAGGCTGCTGCCACGAGCGATACACTGAGAAAGGCATTTAACTCGGCGGTTAAGGATGAGGCCGGAAACAGAAAGGTCATCCTGGAGATTCCAAAGGTCACCACGGCAACCGCTTATATGCAGCAGCTTCCGGTTTCGGCGTTGGCATCAGGAAATTCAAAAGACAGTATTGATGTGAAAACTGTGCTGGGGACCATCACACTTCCTGCAAACCTGTTGAAAAACTCAGGTTTGGACAATAACTCCAATATTGACCTGAGTATATCAAAGGCGGACAGGTCAAAGCTTGACAGGGAGCTTCAGGATATTATAGGTGACAGGCCTGTTATTGATTTGAGTTTTAAATCCGGAGGAAAAGAATTCTCATGGAGCGGCCCTGATACACCGGTTACGGTTTCGGTGCCATATATCCCCACGGCCGGAGAAATGGCTGCTCCGGACTTTATAGTGATCTGGCATATAAATAAAGAAGGGAAAGCTGAAGCAGTTCCAAGCGGAAGATATGATTCCGGTACCGGTTCGGTAATATTTACAGTTACACATTTCAGCCAATATGCAGTTGTATATTCCAAAATAAACTTTACAGACTTAAAGAAGAACCCTGACGCAGAAGAAGCTGTACAGGTATTGGCGGCCAGGGGAATATTGGAGGGTACTGCCCATAATCTTTTCAGCCCCGAAAAAAGTATAACAAGAGGAGAGTTTGCAATGTGGACTATCAATGCTTTTGGGTTAACCGCCGGATACAGTGACAATTTCAGTGATATCGGCAAAAACGATAAATATTATGATGCACTGGGAATAGCAAAGGCGCTTGAACTGGTGAAAGGTACCGGTAATAACCGGTTCAGTCCGGAAAAGCCCATAACCAGGCAGGAGATGCTGACAATTGTGGCAAAGGCTCTGAAGTTGTCCGGTAAAGATATGTTACCGGAGACGGCGGAGGACATGGGTAAATTTAAAGATGTTTCTAAGGTAGCAAAATATGCATATGAAAGTGTTGTAGCCATGGTTGGCTCTGGCATGTTAACGGTCAGCGGAGACAGGCTGAATCCCACAGCAGCTGTTACCAGGGCCGAGGCGGCACAAATTCTTTATAAACTTTATAAGCTCAAACTTAATTAAAGAACCAATCCATTATGAGCAGTATACCCGAAGTATTCATTTTGTTTTAAAAGGCTTCGGGAGCTGCTGAAGGACAAGAAAAGGAGCTGCTGCGCAATGAATAAATCTTGGGCAGCAGTTCCTTTTTTCATCTTTAAATATAGTAAAAATGTACAATTTCCTACAGAATTGCAGAAAATAATACAAACCTCTGCATTATACTTTAAAAAACGAGAAATTATGTAAATGCATAAACTTTTGTGCTATAATTTAGAAAAATAGATAGATGCTATTCCAAAAACTGTAATTATGCTGCTGATAATGTTCATAATTTTTAAAGGGAAGGCGCTAAATCATGTATACAAATGAAGGTAAAGTCAATATTGGTTCTTCCATTGAGCAGATAATGGATCTTCTTATGAAAATGAATTCCGAATATGCAAATCTCACCTCCAAGGTACAAAGTCTTGAAAACAGGCTGGCAGCGGTATCTGTGCTGATTGATATCAATGAGTATATGGGAAACATACTGAGCTTCTCTGATATAATCAGCTATTTAAAGGATGTTATAGCCGGCGTATTGGGTCTGAATTGTAAAATATATACACCAGCCGAAATATCCCTGATGGAACTAAACCCCAAATACCTTATAAATAATGAACTCTATCTGCCGGATGTGAAAGAAGCCGGTGATGAAATTTTCGGATACAGTTCAGGCTGTCTGGGTATACTGAATCTGTCAAAGCGGGGACATATATACGGTTACCTGGTTATTCACCACGAAAGGCCCGATATGATAGATAATGACAAGAAAGAGCTGTTACAGTTAATAAAAAGCCAGATATGCATATATTTTGAGAATGCGGACCTATTTGCGAAAGTCAGGGATTCGGCTGAAAGAGACGGGCTTACGGGCCTGTATAACAGGCTGTTCCTTTCCCAGCTGCTGGACGACTGGAAAAACAAGATGTCCGATATCAACGGTGCCATCATCCTTGATATAGATAATTTCAAGCTTATAAACGACAGGTACGGGCATCTAAACGGAGATAAGGTTATCAACATGCTTGTTAAAGCCATAAAGGATTCTATAGAAAATTTGCCGGTTCTGGCAATCCGGTATGGCGGGGAAGAGTTTCTGCTATTGACGAAAAATATGGAAAATACAGATATATTAAATGTTGCAGAGAATATCAGAAAGGAATTTAATTCTCTGAATTTTCAGGAGAGCAGCTTAAGTGTCAGTGTGGGAGTATCAATTCTGGGGCAGTCCTGCAAGGTGACTGATCATATGGAGCTTATCCGCACTGCCGACAGTGCGCTTTACATTGCAAAGAAGATAGGAAAAAACACTGTTGTGCTGTCGGATGAAGATTCCCAGCTGTTTGAAAATGTCTCATTTGATATTACAAAATATCTTTCAAAATATAACCGGTTTAATACGGTGGGAGGAATTTACAGAATCAACTTCAGCAGCACCCGGCTCATTTCCAATGAGGAATATAGCAGGCTCAGGAGATGTATTGCATCATGCTTCAGAGAGTATGACAACATTTACGATTCGGTTTCTTTGGCCTTCGTGGTGCTGTCGGACAATGAGATACCCCTGGAACTCATGCGGGAGAAAATTAAGAAGGCATTGGCACGCGCAAAATTTGATTTTCTCACATTTGATATGTTTTCACATTCGGATGCTTACCGTGAGATTATGTTACACAGTGAAAGAGTGGCAGCCATATGCACTTCACTGGCCGAAGCCTATGGCCTGTCGGAGGAGGAATGCAGTAAGGTAAGACTTGCTGCGGCCAACCATGATGTGGGCAAACTGTATATTGATCCCGGAATATTGAATAAACCCGGCAAATTGACCCCAGAGGAATTCAAAAAGGTCAAGATGCATGCATTTTACAGCTACCAGTATGCACAAAGCAGGGAAAATCTTAAGGAAGTCTCAGATTATATCCTATATCACCACGAATATTTGGATGGTTCGGGATACTTCAAAAAAACCGACATTCCCTTGTTCTCACAGATTATTGTAGTTGCCGACATTTTTGATGCCCTGACTGAAAACAGGTGCTACAGGAAAGCCTTTACCAGAAAAGAAGCCATTGAAATAATGGAAAAGGAACATTATAAATTTGATAAAAAAATATTCGAACTTCTTAAGCAAATGCATATTTATATTTAGGCCATAACTTTCAACCTGGTCAGCCGGCATGTTTTGCATTTTATGAAGTTCCTATTTATTTGAAGTCAACATAGTATATAGTATTGTGGAATTTCGTAAAAGGGGCGGAGAAATATTATGCTGACTTCAGTTGAGTACATAAGGCAGTCTGTGGAAACCAATCTGTTTTTCTTAAGAATTATGAAGGAACACATTATATTTGCTGCTTCGGCTCTGACCCTGAAGGATGAGGGGCTGGTTCCGAAACTGGCAGAACTGCAGGAAAGGTTTGAAGGACTGCTGGAGGAGACGATTTTACTGGCAAGAGGCACGGTTGACCCAAAAACCATTTCGGCAGGGGGTATTGTAACTCAATATACATATAAGGCTGAATTGAAAACAATGGAGTATACGGGACTTGCCATAAACACTGAAATTACTCTTCGGGAAATCAGATTGCTGAACTATCCCGGAAGGGGCAGGAAGCATTCCCTCGAACATTCGGTTGATATGTTGAACGATAGGATCATTGCCCTTTTGGAGGCTGCTGTGAGGTCACAGAAGGAGATCCTTCAAAAGGTTCTGGACTGTAAAATGTTTACTCATATCTATCCGATGCTGCTGGATCATGTCATCCGGGAGGCCGGGGAGTACCTGCAGCAGCTGCAGCAGCTACGGAAAAGGGAGGATACTGGTAATGAACCCGGACAAAAGGCTGTACAGCTGGCTTTTTGGAATGATATCATGGGTGAACATGCAAAGTTTGTAAGAGGTATGTTTGACCCTGCAGAGGCTGAGCTGATCAGGGTGGCCAACGGTTTTTCCGAACAATTCGATGAGCTGACGGCTGTTGCCGTAGAGGCATATCAAAATCCGGAGAAACTGCCCCGCATAATCCGGGAAAGTTTAAATGCCACCACAGATATCAGGAATTTCAAGGAACAGGGGACGGAAGGCATCCTTGACTGTAAAATCAGATCGGTTATCCTTCCGTTGCTGGCTGACCATGTCCTGAGAGAAGCAAATCACTATCTCCAACAATTGAAAATGTACAAATAGGCAGATCGGCAATACCTGTAAGGGGTTGCGGGTCTGTTTTTTTAGAGTAAATATTAAAAAAAATCATAAACTGCCTGTACAAATATTAGTACATTACTATATAATATATTAAATATCATCTGGTGATAAAATCTGATAATAAATAATTTTAAGGAGGGTTTACATGGTAGGTACCATATATAAAAACGTTTACAATCCGGAGGCTGAGGCTCTTAAATTCAAGGACAGCACCATTACCTACAAGCAGCTGGATGAAAGTGTTACAGGGTATGCCAATTATTTCAGGAAAATGGGACTCAGGACTGGAGAAAGGGTCATATTAAGCTGTACAAATTCTCCTGAATTTATCTTTTCCTATTTCGGTGTTGTGAGAAACGGTGGAATAATTGTTCCTATCAATCTGCTGCTTACTATGGAGGAAATAGCTTATCTGATTAAGGACTCCGAAGCTAAAATGATGATTGTCCACCCCCTTATTTTACAAAAGGCCAAAATCACAAAAGATACCATACAAAATGCCTTGAACATTGAAGTTATTGTACTTGACGAAGAACTCAAACAAAGTGTTTCAGAGCTTTCAGGCACCGGTTTTGAGGATTTTGACGACCGGAATGCAGTATCAACTTTTTTGTATACTTCAGGTACCACAGGAAAACAGAAGGCAGCCATGCTGACACATAAAAACCTGGTGTTCAATGCTGAACAATGCAGGCTGGGGCTGAAGGGTGTGCCCGGGGATAATTATATGTGCGTGCTCCCAATGTTCCACGTATTCGCATTCACAGCCTGTGTCCTGATGCCCCTTTGGTCGGGTGCCTGCATAACCATAATTGAAAGCTTCCAGCCAAAGGAAGTGGTGGAAGCTCTGATCAGGGATAAAATAACTGTGTTTATGGGTGTTCCTGCAATGTATGTGGTTTTGCTAGAAGCGGGAAAAAACAGTATAGGCTTTCCGGATCTCCGTCTGGCAGTATCGGGCGGTGCTGCTCTCCCAGTGGAAATTTTCAGGCAGGCTAAGGAAATATTGAAATTACCTGTGGTCGAAGGCTACGGACTGACTGAAGCCGCTCCGGCAGTTTGCTTCAACCCTTTGGACGGCGTTCAGAAAGAGGGCTCCATAGGCTTGCCGCTGCCTTATCAGGAGTGCAGGATTGTGGATGAAAACAACAATGAACTCCCTGCCGAACAGGTTGGAGAGCTGGCTGTACGGGGAGAAAATGTAATGCTGGGTTACTACAAACAGGAAGAGGAAACACAGAAGGCCCTGGTTGACGGCTGGCTTTTTACAGGGGATATGGCCAAAAAGGACAGGGAGGGCTACCTTTACATTGTAGACCGGAAAAAGGATATGGTGATTGTAGGTGGTTTGAATGTTTATCCCAGAGAAGTTGAAGAGGTAATCTACCAGTATTCCAAAGTCAGGGAAGCTGCCGTAATCGGTTTGGAGGACAAGCTCAGGGGAGAATATGTCAAGGCCTTTATAGTACTCAAGGAGGGAGAAGAATGTACTCCCAGGGAGCTCCTTCGCTATATGAAGGAAAGACTTGCTGTGTACAAGCTCCCAAGAGAAATAGAATTCATAGACAGCTTGCCCAAGAACAGTACCGGGAAGATCATGAAAAGGTGGCTGAAGGAACTGTAGGGAGAATTGATGCAAAAGCCGGTTATTTTTGCTTTTAAGTTGAAATGGTATGTAGTAGTATATTACTAAAAGCATTAAAAATAATTATTACAATCGAGGCGGATTATGTGTAATCAAAGTGTTGAAATAGTTCACAGGGGAATATGCCATCTGGGGGAGGGCCCCATATGGAATGCCCGGCTGCAAAAGCTTTTCTGGACCGATATTTATAACAGGAAGATATGGGCCTATGACCCGGAAAAGAGTGAAAGCACGGTTTTCTGGAACGGAAAATATCAGGTGGGCGGTTTTGCCTTTACCCGGACGGGCAATATGGTCCTGTGTACCGACAGGGGAGTATTCCTCTTGAATTTGAGCCCGGAAGGGATTCCGGAGCAGGAGCCTGAAATTTTGTTTGAGATACCTTTACAGAAAAATGAAATGTTCAATGACATAACAGTCGATCCCCAGGGACGTATTTTTGCAGGAACTCTGTTAAGACCTGATTTTCAGCACGGAACCCTGTACCGTCTTGAAAAGGGGAAAAAACCCGAAGTGGTATTAAAGGAGCTTTATTGCACCAACGGTATGACTTTTTCGCTGGATAAAAAGTACTTTTTTCACACCGACAGCAACGTACACAGGATAACCAGATACCGTTACGATTGTAAAACAGGTGAAATCAGTGATCCGCAGGTTTATTTCCAGGGAGCTGACGGAATGGGCTCGCCCGACGGCATAACACTCGACTCACAGGACCATATATGGGCGGCCTTCTGGGGCGGCGGCTGTGTCAGGAGAATCGATCCTGCCGGAAATGTAGTTTCAGAACTGGCGGTGCCTGCCAGACTGCCTTCAAGTGTCATGTTCGGAGGAAAGGGGCTTGAGGAGCTTTATATCACTTCTGCTGCCGAAAATGCGGAAAATGTGGTGACCGGATACCGGAGTGACGGCGCTTTTGCAGGCGGACCTGTATATAGACTGCTGCCCGGAGTTGCCGGAAGAGAAGAATGGCTTGCCGATTTTTAACGGCAAGCTGTTTTTCCCGATTTGTTCTATTTTTGATTTGCTGACACATCTTATGTTATTTTTCTGATTTTACCCGAAAATAAGGAATAAATCCGCCCGGAGTAATAATAGCCCATTATAAGAAGAATGGGGTATACACCGAAGATATACCTGGATTTGACCTCCCAAAACATGTAAAAGCCTATATAAAGATATATCACATATACAAAGAGTTCCAGCCTGAAGTCCTTTTTTCTGGCAGCATCAAATAAATACAAACAGGTGAGTCCTATTAACAGCCAGTTATAGGAATGAAGCATCCAGTCCAGGGAAAGTCTTGCGGCTCTGTCCCAGGGCTCCACCAGTTTTAAGAGCGGAGTGCTGTACAGCATGAACCGGCTGCTGTCCACGGCTTGTGACAGCCCATAATAGTTAACACTGTAGGTCCCTTCGGTCCAAAGCCAAAAAGTTTTTTTAGTGTAGGCTTTTAAAACTTCTTTCATTCCGGTTATTCTGTATTTGTCCAGGAGCTCATTGATGAAATAGATTGAGGCATCGCGCTTGTTGCATTTGAACCGGTTGACAAAAATACCTATGTTTCTGCCCCCGTCCCAGTAGCCCAGCTTCTTTCCGGGAAAACCCATATTTATCCAGCGCCAGACCGGGTTGGCATGCACTCCCACCGGCTCGGGGATTATTCCGGCTTTTAGAGCTGCAAAACTGAAAACTTTCATCGGAAGCGTAAATATAAGGAGTGTAAGAATGCCATATGCCATGTTTTTCAGGGTAAGGGCTATTTTGGTCTTAAAGTTTATTAACCAGTAAAATATGATTGCAGTCAAAAACAAAAAAGCAACACTTCTCATAAAATTTGCCGACATGAGAAATATTGCGGTGCAGGCGGCATATCTGCCCGAGCCGTATTTTGCAAAGCGGATGGCGTTTAGCATGGCGGCCAGGCAAAAGGTATTGCACAATATATCTCCGTAGGTGAAATTATTCAATATTACCGGCGGAAGGAAGGTGACGGCAAGTATGAGTATGCCGCAGGCCTTTTCACGCTTTTCAGGGTAAAGCTCCCCATACAGGCTGTATATCAGCCAGGCTGTTATGGTATTGCACAGGGCATTGATGATCCTGAGAGTGATATAGCTTTTGGGAAGAATCATATATATAAAGGCAATGAAAATTGTAATACCTATATTATTGGGGTAATATCCCAGATATTTTCCTATTCCCAGGGAATTAAAGTCGCCCTCCAGAAACTGCAGGGCTATATTGTTGACTATCCTGGCATCTTCATAGGCATTGACCGGGAAGAGCAGTACAAATGAAATTTGCAAAAAGGTATATAATAAAAGAATCCGGAATACAAACTTTTTCGCGTCTATTTTTGACAGAGCATGGGAAGCTCTGTTGACAAGCATGAAAAAAACAAAAACAAGGAATGCAAGGCCTGCAAGCAACAGGGGCTTTTGAGGTGAAAGCCTCGGAAACGGCGAGGCCCATCCGTGAAGCAGAAGGGCCAACACCCATATCAATGAAAAAAATATTGCAAGCACGGTATAAGCCAGCGTTTTCAGTTTGAGTACAAAATTATGCAAAGTAATACCTCCAACGATAACCGGATAATTTCTTGCCATCATTTATTTCACTTTACATAATGTGCCCGAGCAGATTTTAAAAATTCGTGTAAATTAATTACTTTATTTTATATTTTTTGAATGTTAAAATATTTACATGAAAACTGAAATATTATCAAACAGGAATCAAACTTTGAAGGAATATTACATACGAATAAACAGGGTAATAGATTATATTGAAAATAATCTGGGCTCCGAGCTGAATCTGGAGACTCTATCCAAAGTTGCCTGTTTTTCTGCCTATCACTTTCACAGGCTGTTTCGCTCCATAACGGGAGAAACCCTTGCCGTCTACGTGAAAAAACGCAGAATAATTGCTGCAGCAAACAGAATCTATCATTTTCCTGAAGTTAAAATTTCACAAATCGCATATGAGTTTGGGTTCTCCGGGCAATCTGATTTCTCAAGATCCTTTAAAAGCTTTTTTAAAATTACCCCTTCGGAGTTTTTAGAGACAAGGCGGTTGAAAAGCGGTCTGTCCTGGCATTATGCCGACTATGGGAAAGAACTTTTTTCATCGGTTGGAAAAGATTTTTTTGAATATGATATCAACATATGCAGGCTGGAGGATTACACTGTTGCGTATATCCGTAATACAGGACTTTCTGAGGAACATAAGAGTGAAAAAATTGAGGACTCTTTCAGAAAACTTTATACCTGGGCTGCCGCCAGAGAACTGATAAGCCCTGATACCCATGTCCTGGGAATAACCCTGGACAACCCGGAAATTGTTCCTCTCGCGGAATGCAGACATGATACATGTATTACAATCAGCAGCGAGGCTGAACCCGATGGAAATATCGGCATAAGAATACTAAGCTCTGCGGGGAGATATGCGGCCTGTGACTTCGATGCCGAGGAACCGGATTTCAGCAAATCCTTCTTTGAGGCCATCGATTACATATATGGCTGCTGGATGCCGCAGAACGGTTATTTTCCAGAAGATAGACCCTGTATTGAACGGTATCATAAAAACCATGAAAACGGCCATATTTTTATAGAACTTATGATACCCATATACCCTTGTTGATCAAAAATCCAGTCCATTATTCATTAATAGCAAGAATTGTATATTAAAAAGCAAGATCAGAGATTACCTGATAAAGATATTTTGTAATAATTTTATTTGTGACAGGGAATTTAGTTAACTAAATCCTGACTATTTTGTGGCCGCTGTGGCTCAAAACCGCATAACGGACTGGAGGTTAGCTTGAAAGACTTCACTTGCGTTCGCCTTCCAAGCAAACCTGTGAATTTATGGCCGTGCGAAATATTCAAAGTATTTATCAATACTTTGAAAGCGCACATGGCCAATTAACCTCCTTTATTCGCCTTATAG
>NZ_AORV01000061.1 GCF_000350485.1 Ruminiclostridium cellobioparum subsp. termitidis CT1112 | reverse complement strand
AAATACACTCAAGGCTTTCTTTGTCTGCAAAGAAAGCTTCACAAAAGAAATATTTCTCAAGACTTTGGGATTGCAAGCAGAAGCGCCTGAGGCCTTATAGGGAGACATTTAATTAAAGATGTGATTGGATATTCTATCAATACTTTGGCTTGATAAAACGCCTATGCAGGCAATAGCATCGTCTTCAGCAACCTCAGCCGAAACATTTAAATATTTGGTGAAGAAGGTATATAAGATTACATATTCCGTATATAAGGAATTTGCTTTTCTTATTCCTTCGGGAGTCAGATGTACCTGGCCATAGTGCTGCTTTTCAATCAATCCAATTTCCGCAAAATATTTTAGCATTTTAAAAACACTGTACTTTGTGACAGACAGAGTATTGGCTATATCTACCGACTTAACAGGTCCACCGCCATTGCTTAATTTATATACACAAATTAAATATTTAATTTTAGAATTAGACAGCATAGACATCTCCTTGATCCATGATAAGAGGTTAGCATAAGCTAACTATATATTGGCATACTATATGAAGATAGTCAACTGATATTAAATAAGAATTTATTAAAAATGCTTGCAACAATAAATAAGACCTGGCATACAATCTGCCAGATCTTAAAGTGTTATTTCCGATTGCTAATCTTTAATTATTGTATTTTGACGGATTCTTTCAAACGTTTCTTCGCTTATGACATGCTCGATCCTGCAGGCATCCTGTGTAGCCACATCGGGAGAAACGCCGAGTGAAATTAAATAAGTGGACAATATCTGGTGACGCTCATACATTGCTGTTGCAATATTGTATCCTTTATCAGTAAGGGTTATATGACCTGTTGATTCATCTATTATAATATATTCTGCATTTTTTAGTATAGTCATTGCGCGGCTTATACTGGGCTTTGAATAACCTAGTTCATTTGCAATATCAATTGAACGTACATTCCCATTTTTATTTTTAAGAACAAGTATTGTCTCCAAATAATTTTCACCGGATTCTTGTAACTTAATCATAATTAACCTCCTAAGCCATGTTGTGACTTTGAGCCGCACAGCGTCTGAAAAATATAATTGAATCAATCAATTAAACCATTTGACCAGCGGCATCAATAAATTAAATAATTAATATATTAATCATATAATTATAGCATATGTAAGCTTTTTATCAAGGTGTATGGATAATAATGCAAATTTGCAATATTTAACATATAGAAAAAAACATAATGAAAAATCGTTAAATATATATTAAATATATTGACAAACATAGTTAGCAGTAGTAAACTTCTTATAGAGGTTAGTTAGGGCTAACCAAATTATTTGAAGAAGGGTTAGCAGATACTAACCTTTGAAGGAGTGATTTTATGCCTTTAACAATGGCTTCTCAAGGCGAGATTAATTCTATAAAATCAATTCGGGGTAAGGATGAGACCAAAAGATTCCTGGAGAATCTCGGTTTTGTCATAGGTTCAAAGGTTACCGTCATCTCAGAAATAGGCGGTAATATGATAGTTAATGTAAAGGATGCCCGTGTAGCAATAGATAAAGGTATGGCCAGCAGGATCATTGTTTAACATCGTATACTTTAAATGTTCACACAAAAAATTTTATATAGAAGAGAGGAAACACAATGAGAACACTCAAAACCATAAACTGTGGTGAAACTGTTACAGTTGTGAAGCTTAGCGGAGAAGGTGCGATTAAGCGCAGAATAATGGATATGGGTATCACCAAGGGTACTTCCATTTATGTACGCAAGGTTGCTCCGTTGGGAGATCCGGTGGAGGTCACAGTCAGAGGATATGAATTGTCACTGAGAAAAGCAGACGCCGAAATGATATTGGTGGACTAAGCAGAGTATAAAAAGCTCTGCATATTTTAAAGTTACGAGTTAGCATAGTCTAACTTTCAGAAAATAGGAGGAAGGAACAATGGCTATTAAAATTGCACTTGCCGGAAATCCAAACTGCGGTAAGACGACAATGTTTAATGAATTAACAGGAAGCTCTCAATATGTTGGAAACTGGCCTGGTGTTACGGTAGAGAAAAAAGAGGGAAAGCTTAAAGGTCACAAGGATGTTATTATAATGGACCTTCCCGGTATCTATTCCCTATCGCCCTACACTCTTGAAGAGGTAGTGACACGTAATTATCTCTTAAATGATAGACCTGACGTAATCATCAACCTGGTTGACGCATCAAATATAGAAAGAAACCTGTATCTTACTACACAGCTGGTGGAAATCGGTATACCGGTAGTAATAGCATTGAATATGATCGACATTGTACGAAAAAATGGCGATAAGATAAATTTGGAGAAGCTCAGCAAAGAGCTAGGCTGCGAGGTTTATGAAACATCTGCCTTAAAAGGTTCAGGTTTAAAAGAAGTAACTGACAAAGCAATAGCTCTTGCTAAAAGTAAAGCAAAAACAATTCCGCAGCATACTTTTGACAATGTGGTTGAGAACAGCCTGGCCCAGATAGAGGTTGCAGTTGACAGTATAATAAGCAACAAAGAACAGTCAAGATGGTACGCCATCAAGATTTTTGAAAGAGACGAAAAGGTTCTGGGGCAGTTAACAATTGATTCATCTATAAAGCAGAAAGTAGAAGAAATAATTGTGGCCTGTGAAGCCGATATGGATGACGACAGTGAAAGTATAATTACAAACGAACGGTATATATACATTGGTAAGATTATTAAGAAGTGCCTTAATAAAAAACAAGTAGGGATGACTACCTCTGACAAAATAGACAGGATTGTAACAAACAGATGGCTGGCATTGCCTATTTTTGTGGTTGTTATGTTTATAGTATACTTTGTTTCGGTGTCATGGCTGGGAACCATTGTCACGGATTGGACGAACGATACCTTGTTCGGTGCATGGATACAGCCCGGAGTCGGAGATTTTCTGGCTAACGTAGGCGCCGCCGAATGGTTACAGAGTCTGGTCGTTGATGGTATTATAGGTGGTGTTGGAGCAGTTCTCGGATTTGTACCACAGATGATGATCCTGTTCTTCTTCCTCTCCATTCTTGAGGACTGTGGATATATGGCACGTGTAGCATTTATAATGGATAGAATTTTCCGTAAGTTCGGGCTTTCGGGAAAATCATTTATACCGATGTTGATTGCATCAGGCTGCGGTGTTCCGGGTGTTATGGCATCCAGGACAATTGAACAGGATAAAGACAGAAAGATGACCATTATGACTACCACTTTTATCCCGTGCGGTGCAAAACTTCCTATAATAGCATTGATTGCAGGAGCCATGTTTGCGGAGAAATCCTGGTGGGTAGCGCCGTCGGCATATTTCCTGGGTATTGCAATGGTTCTGTTCTCAGGCATAGTTCTTAAAAAGACAAGATTGTTTTTGGGCGATCCGGCTCCGTTTGTTATGGAGCTTCCGCAATACCATGTTCCTGGTGCTAAAGGCGTTCTGATTCACATGTGGGAACGTGGAAAGGCATTTATTATAAAAGCCGGTACAATTATATTTGTGGCTTGCGGAGTAATATGGTTTTTGTCAAGCTTCGGATGGAATTTGCAAATGGCCGAAGAAGGAGACAGCATTCTTGCTTCCATAGGCAATGTCATCGCTCCTATATTCGCACCGTTGGGCTTTGGAAACTGGAAGGCAGCAGTTGCAACAGTGACCGGTCTCGTAGCCAAAGAAAATGTTGTAGGTACATTTGGAGTATTATTTGGAATTTCGGAAGCAGCAGAGGATGATCCTGCATTGCTGGCACAGGTTGCAACAATGTTTACCGTAATCAGCGCATATGCTTTTATGGCCTTTAATCTATTGTGTGCTCCATGCTTTGCGGCCATCGGTGCAATTAAGCGTGAAATGGGCGGATGGAAATGGACACTTATTGCTGTTGGATATCAGACAGCTCTTGCGTATGCAGTAGCACTCATAATTTTCCAGCTGGGCGGTCTTGTAACCGGTGCTGTTTCATTCGGCCCAGGTACGATAGCGGCTTTGTTGGTTCTGGGATTCATGCTTTGGATGTTATTCCGCCCCTACAAGCCGGTGAAGAAAGAAAAAGTTTTATCCGCAGGCGGACAGGTAAATGTTTAATTGGTTAATAAAATTCCTGTTAAGTAAGGAGGAACCACTATGATACAATTTTTAAAGGACAATTTAGCGACAATAATAATAGCTGCAATAGTAATCGGATTAATGGTTTGGGTTGTGATCCACAGGATCAGGAAGAGGCAAAGAGGAGAAATCACTTGCGGCTGCGGGTGTTCAGGTTGTTCTGAAGCAAGCGATTGCCATAAGTAAGTAGAAAAGAGGGCTAAAGGCCCTCTTTTTTTTGTTTTTATCCAAACAGCACAATTGAATAAATATGGAATGTAGATGATATAGAATACTGCTATTTTATTAAGTAAATAAGGGCTCTTTTGCAATAAAAGCATTTACAAAGCAATTCATAAGTATTAAAATAAATGCAGTATTTTAACTTTTTACAGGTTAATCACAGGATATATTGTTGAAAAATTAACAAGACATTGAGGTAGCAATTAATGGATAAACAAACGATGATTAGCAATATAAATAAAATGAAGAAGGAACAGAATGCGGTTATTGTTGCTCACAGCTATCAGGTTGACGACGTGCAGGAGATAGCCGACATTGTAGGAGATTCATTTGCTTTAAGCCAATATTGTGCATCAAGTACTGCCGATACCATTGTTTTCTGCGGAGTACATTTTATGGCCGAGAGCGCAAAAATCCTATCTCCCCGGAAAACAGTCCTGCTTCCGGAAATTAATGCAGGCTGTCCTATGGCAGATATGGTTACTGCAGAGTCATTGCGGGAGGCCAAGAAAAAATATCCCGAGGCCGCTGTAGTCTGTTATATAAATTCAAGTGCCGAGGTTAAGGCGGAATGTGACATCTGCTGTACATCCTCCAATGCGCTGTCGGTTATCAGATCAATAGATAAAAAAGATATTCTCTTTGTTCCCGACAAGAATTTAGGAAGCTATGTTGCTAAAATGTGCCCTGAGAAAAATATTATTTTCTGGGAAGGATATTGTATTACACATCACAAAATCAAATCACATGAGGTTCTTGCGTCCAAAGAGCTGCATCCTGATGCGCTGCTGCTGGTCCATCCGGAATGTCAGCCGGAGATTCAGGAGCTGGCTGACTTTGTGGGCAGCACCAAACAAATTATTGATTATGCTAAAAACTCTGATCATGATAAATTTATAATAGGAACCGAGATGGGTGTTTTATATCAGCTTAAAAAAGACAGTCCCCATAAGACTTTCTATATGATGTCGACTGGTCTCATATGCCCTAATATGAAAAAGACTTCTCTTCAGAGTGTTCATGACGCGTTAGCGTTCAAGAAGTACGAAATAAATCTGGAGAAAGATATTATTGAACGTGCATCGCACTCACTTACCAGGATGTTAGAGGTGGCTAAATAGGTGCATGTGGGGTCTTTGGGAGGGAACATATGGAAGATGAAGGCAGAAGGGCGAGTATAGAAATTGTTGAAAAAGATGTTATTATTGTTGGAAGCGGTATTGCAGGGGTTTACACAGCATTGGAGATACCCGGCGATAAATCGATAGGGATAATAACCAAAGAAACACTTGACATAAGTAATTCAGTTCTGGCGCAGGGAGGGATAGCCGTATCCCTCGATGAACAGAATGATTCACCCCAGTTACACTTCAAGGACACTCTTTTTGCGGGAGCAGGTCTTTGCAATGATGATAGTGTATGGGTTTTGGTTGAGGAGGCTGCCGACAATATTAAAAAGCTCTGCAGTCTTGGAGTTAACTTTGATAAAAGCGGCCAGCAATTGTCTCTTACCCGTGAAGGGGCTCACAGTGTGAACAGGATTATTCATTCTGGGGATACTACCGGAAAGGAAGTCTGTGACAAGCTCATTGAGGAAGCCCGGAAAAGAAGCAATATTTCTATATTTGAAAGACATTTTGCCGTGGATCTCGTTGTTAGAAATGGTGAATGCAAGGGTGTTATTGTATACGATGAAACAGCTGAAAAAATGAAATTTTTCAGTGCCAGACATACTGTAATTGCCACAGGAGGCTTTGGTCAGATTTACTCTCATACGACAAATCCTGAGGTTGCAACCGGAGACGGTATCGGAATGTGCCTCAGAGTGGGAGCTGAAGCCATGGATATGGAGTTTGTCCAGTTTCACCCTACTGTTCTTTATCACCCTAAGGATAAAAGCTTCCTGATTTCAGAAGCAGTGCGCGGTGAAGGTGCCATGCTCAGAAACGCCGGGGGCGAGCGTTTTATGCAGAAATATCACCAGCTTGGAGAGCTGGCCCCGAGAGATGTTGTATCCAGGGCTATATTCCAGGAGATGTCCCTTTCAGGGTCAAAAAACGTTTTTCTGGATATTACTTTTAAAGAGAGGGAGTATCTGGAAAATAGATTTCCCAACATATTCAAAACCTGCATGGATTATGGCATCGATATATCCAGAGATTACATTCCGGTTGCTCCGGCAGAGCATTATTGCATGGGGGGCATCAGAACAGATGTGGACGGGCAGACTAACATAGCAGGGTTATACGCCTGCGGTGAAGTAGCCTGTACGGGTATTCACGGGGCAAACAGGCTGGCCAGCAATTCCCTGCTTGAAGGGCTGGTATTTGGCCGGAAGATCGCCGTAAAAATTTCTGAAGGAGTTAACGCTTCAATTCAGGAGGAGGCAGAGGTTCAGATGGAGTTCCCTCTTAATACCCAAAACGATAAAGTATTAAAGGCTATGAAGGAAGAGATTCAGCATACCATGACTAAGTATGTCGGCATCATCAGGAATGAACGGGGGCTTGAAACCGCAAAAAACACAATTAATGGAATATATACCCGGTTTAGTGATTTAACAGGCTTCAGCCTTGTTAAACTTGAGGTAGCGAATATGTTAACTGTCGCAAATCTTGTAATTGAAGCGGCGCTTGAAAGAAAAGAGAGCAGGGGAGCTCATTTCAGATCGGATTTCGACAGGACGGATGATCTCAACTGGAAGATAAATATAGTAAGGGTTTTGCCGGATAAATCAATTTGTGAGCTATAATGAACTTTTATCACAGAATACATTACGGAGGTTGTTATGAAGCTTGATAAATATTATTTGCACGACACTGTTATGAATGCCTTAAAAGAGGACATGCCATTAGGAGATATCACTACCGATAATATAATCAGCGAGGGTGATGTATCAAACGCAGAATTTCTTGCAAAACAGGATGCGGTCATAGCAGGGCTTGAGGTTGCCCGGCATGTTTTTGAAGTCCTTGACAGCAGGGTCAGCTTTACTGCATTGATCAAGGACGGTGACAGCGTCAAAAAGGGAGATATCATCGCAAGAATAAGCGGGCCTGCAAGGGCTTTGCTTAAGGGTGAAAGGACAGCACTGAACTTTTTGCAGCGCCTTTCAGCTATTGCAACAATGACCAGCAGGTATGCCATGAAGGTCAAGGATTTACCTGTTAAAATAACTGATACCAGAAAAACAACTCCAGGGCTGAGGCTCCTGGAGAAATACGCCGTAAATGCCGGCGGAGGGTCAAATCACAGGTTTTCACTGTCGGATGGTGTATTGATCAAGGATAATCACATAGCTGCGGCAGGCGGAATAACCAATGCAATTAACCGGGTAAGAGCCAGCATACCACACACCGTTAAAATAGAGGTCGAGGTGGAATCGCTGGAAGAAGTACAGGAAGCTCTTGACTGCAAAGCAGACATTATCATGCTTGACAACATGTCAAATGAAAAAATGGCGGAGGCTGTTGCACTAATTAACAAGAGAGCGCTGGTGGAGGCATCTGGCAATATGACTGAGGAAACAATATATGATGTTGCCAGGACAGGGGTTGATATTATTTCGGTGGGGAAACTTACCCACTCTGCCAACTCAGTTGATATTAGCATGAATATAGAATAAAAACGGCTTTTTTTGTTGTAAATGAAAACTGTGGATAATTATTTAATTATCCACAGTTTTTTTAAGTTATTCACATATGAGTTTTGTTGAATCAGTGAAAGCCGGGAATACCAATGGTTTGACTGCTGTTGAATAAAAAAGGGTTATCCACACATTGCTCAAAAAATGTGAATAAATAGCTTTCGTTTTTGGATTTAATTGGTAAATGTATGCATTCTACAAAATATTGTTGCATAAAAGATTCAATACCTGCATATATAGTGGTTTGTAAAAATTATGGCAAAAAAAACATGTGTATAATGTGGATAGCGTGAAAACAATTACCTTCTATATTTTTTATGTAAGGTGACAAAATATCAATGTACGCTAAAATAAATCAAAGGCATAAAAGCGTATTATTTTGAGGGAGAAGCAAGGTTTCTTTTGATGAAATTTAATACGCAGTAAAAATGCCTTAAAAAGGAGGCACTAACTATGAGTAGACATAAGAGTATCATGTCAGAAGCCCTTAAAGAGGAAATTGCCAAGGAACTTGGAGTCTACAGCAAAGTTTCAGCTGAGGGCTGGGGATCAGTTTCTTCAAGAGATTGCGGAAGTATGGTTAAGAAGGCAATTGAAATGGCTGAAAGAAGTGTCAACCATTAATGGGTTAGTTTAGCGTCATTTAGGGGCTGGCAGCGGATTATGTCTGACTGCCTCCCCATTACATAGTCTTTCCTGTAACTCAATCAGTTGATTTTCAAGGTAAATTCATTTATTATTAAATGAAGAGATGATTACGGGAGGGAAAGCTTTGAAAAACGCATTGTTTGTATACAATCCTATATCGGGCGGCCGCAAGGTTCCAAACGAGCTGGATTACATACTGAGTACTTTTCAAAAGAAGGGTATTCTTGTTCAGCCGTACAGACTTATAGATGCCAACAATGAATATCTCGTAAGTGCCCTGAAGTCAGGAATTTATGATTTTGTAATTGCCTCGGGCGGGGATGGCACTATAAATTTTGTTGCAAACATCCTTCTGGACAACGATATCAAAATGCCTATCGGTGTAATTCCTTCAGGAACCTGTAATGATTTTGCCAAGTGTCTGGGGATCAACTCCCTGCATGAAAGCCTGAACATTATCCTGCAGGGCAGGACTCTTATGTGCGATGTGGGACATATCAACAATTCACATTATTTTTTGAGTACTTTTGCAGGCGGAAATTTTGTAGATGTATCTTTCAGTACAAACAGTGAACTTAAGAAAAACTTCGGACCCTTTGCATATTATCTCAAGGGTTTGTCCGAAGTTGCAAATATAAAGAGCTTTGATTTGAAAGTTACGGCTGATGAGCATATTATAGAAGGTAAATTCATATTGTTTTTAATTGTTAACGGCAAACAGGCGGCGGGCTTTCCAAACCTGTTGAATGATGCCGATTTTACCGACGGCTATATGGATATCATACTTGTAAAGAAATGTTCGAATATAAACCTGGCCAGTATTTTCTTCAAGGTTCTCAGCAAGGAATCGGTAAATGACAAAAATGTTATCATACTCAAGGCAAAAAAGTGTGAGCTGACAAGCAGGTCGCCCATTGCCCTTACCGTTGATGGAGAAAAATCAGAGCTTTTTCCGGCGGCTATAGAATTTAAACATAAGCTTCTGGAGGTTTTTGTACCGCAGAATATATATGACCTTAATCAATAAAAATAAGATTTGCCATACAAAAATATTGGAAATTCTCTTTGTGTATATATAATAAAACCGGTATCCTGGTATAAAATCCAGGATACCGGTTTTAAAGTCAATACATCTGATGCTTATTGTCCTCATAGGCAACAAGCAGTTGGTTCCGGCCGTTTACAAGAGTTTTCTTTACATAATAGCCATTTTTTGATAATACATCATAGATTTCGTCGGCCTGATGAAAGTAGTTGTTGCCCACGTCCAGAATGAGAGTTTCTCCTGGCTTAAGTCTGTTCCGCACCACTTCAAGTGTATTTTTGTCATTCAGGCTTTCGAAATTTATTATGTTATTTTGAAGCTCCATATCACTGCACCTCTTCATAAGTAATTATTTTAAAATACCAAATTTAATATGCTTTGCAGCAATTGTAAGTTTTACTGTTTGAAGCTTATTATTTGCACAAGTCTCTAAAATTATTTGATAGTAAAAATTTTAATAATGTATTGTATAATTTTTTCATTTAATGGCTAATATAATATTGACCTCACAAAATACATTTTGACCCCCTTTACATGGTTAGTCGATGGCGACTAACCTATTTTTTTATGTTAAAGCCGGGAACCATAATTAAAGCAGTTTTGACCGCGGTATCTTGAAATTTCCTTAATAATTGGTGATAATAAGAAGAGTAAAAGGTTTTTATTTATATAAGTAAGGGATAAATTTTTTAAGTCAGCAGATTATTTAAAATTCAAAAAGCAGGGAATAATGATATGTTCCGTGCGGAAATGGGGATTTGTCATGAATATTGCAGGTTTGATAGATCATACGGCTCTTAAGCCTGAAACTACAAAAGCACAGATTGAAAAGCTTTGCAGTGAAGCGGTGGAGTACGGTTTTGCGTCGGTATGTGTTAATCCTTGTTATGTAGGTTTGTGCAGCCGGCTTTTAAAGGACAGCAAAGTAAAGGTGTGTACCGTAATTGGTTTCCCTTTGGGTGCAACCACTTCTGCCGCAAAAGCTGCTGAGGCCGCAGAAGCTATTCAGAATGGTGCCGCCGAAGTTGATATGGTAATTAATGTGGGTGCCATAAAGTCGGGTGATCTTGATTATGTTAAAAAGGATATAGAAGCCGTAGTGCAGGCAGCAAGGGACAAAGCCCTTGTAAAGGTTATTCTTGAAACCTGTTTGCTGACCGATGAGGAGAAAAGGACCAGCTGCCGGATATGCAAAGAAGCGGGAGCCGACTTTGTAAAGTCATCGACGGGTTTTAGTACAGGCGGAGCAACAGTTGAAGATATAAAGCTCATGAGGGATATGGTAAAGCCTAACCTCGGGGTTAAAGCCTCGGGAGGCATACGGGATTATGAAACGGCTAAGGCCATGATAGAGGCCGGTGCCAGCAGAATAGGAGCAAGCGCCTCGGTGGCAATAGCAAATAAGGAAAAGAGCAACGGCAGCGGATATTAAAAAATTAACACCCTTCAGAATATGCTTTTCCGCACATTTTGAAGGGTGTTTTTCGCTTGAAGTTACTATTTTACTTCACCTTTCCATAAACCATGGATGTTGCAATATGCATAAACTTCAGCATTCTTCTTATCACTTAGAATAGCTTTTGGGTCATCTCCCGGGAACAGGTTTATTATTTCCAGGCCTTCATCGCCAACAACGGCTACCCATTCAATATAGTGAACATCAATCATCGGATGTGCGACCGAGCCTACCTCAACATTGATACTGCCGTTGCTTCTGAGTGAAACAGGGATGTGTTTTTCAACGGCTGCTTCGGTTGTGTTGGCAACAAGTTTCTCCATGGGCTCTCCGCAACAGACAAGAGTTCCGCCGCCGCTTTTTATTAATGCAACCATATTTCCACAATGCTTACAACGGAAAAAAGATACCTCATTCTTCATAATCAAAATCTCCCCTCGTGACTTTATTGGAATCCGTATTGGCTGCGCACAATAAATGCAGCATGCCAAAAAAGATTCATTCTATACTTTTATCCAAACCTGTTATATTTTATACCCTGATTTCCATACCCAAAACACATTAATATTTAATCTCTTGTTAAACCATAGGAAGCGGGGGTATAATTTTCATGTCATTGATTTCATTAACAGCGGAGGCAAGGGTGATTTATAATAATATAAAGACTGCAAGGTTTATTTGCAGGCCAAACAGGTTTATTGCACATATTGAGCTTGATGGAAGGGAAGAGGTATGTCACGTAAAAAATACCGGCAGATGCAGAGAACTGCTGAAACCAGGGGTTACGGTATTTGTACAGGAGTTTGATAAAACCTCCAGAAAAACCAGGTATGATCTTATCGGTGTTATGAAGGGTGACAGGATGATCAATATGGACAGTCAGGTTCCCAACAAGGTTTTCCATGAATGGCTGCTGAAAGGGGGACTTTTGGAGGATATTACCCTGATTAAGCCTGAAGCAAGGTACAAAAATTCCAGATTTGATTTTTATATAGAGACAGAAAAGGAAAAAATATTTATTGAGGTCAAGGGAGTTACTCTGGAGGACAATAACGTTGTCTTATTTCCCGATGCGCCCACCGAAAGAGGGGTCAAGCACATCAAAGAGTTAATGGAGTGCATGGAGGAAGGTTATAAGGCTTACATAGTGTTTGTTATTCAGATGAAAGGGGTGAGCTACTTTACACCCAATTACAGAACACATGAGAAGTTTGCTGAAATTATAAAAATTGCTGAGGCCAGGGGCGTTAACGTTGTGGCCTGTGACTGCAAGGTAGGAGAAAATTGCATTGAAATAGCGGAAAGGGTTGAGGTGAGGCTTTAATGCTTTATGAGTACGGTTTAAAAACTGAAAGACAGAATTTCTACAACATAACCGGCAGGGTAGCGGACGCACTTGCAGAAAGCGGAATAAGGGACGGTGCGGTCCTGGTGTTCTGTCCGCATACTACTGCCGGAATAACCATTAATGAAAATGCTGATCCTGACGTGGTGAGGGATATGCTGCTGGGACTGGACAAAGCGTATCCCGACAGGGCAGAGTTCAGGCATATGGAAGGTAACAGTCATGCACACTTAAAAGCAAGTGCGGTTGGAAGCAGCCAGTATGTTATTGTCGCAAACGGAAAACTCGTCCTGGGGACATGGCAGGGAATATACTTCTGTGAGTTTGATGGACCCAGAAACCGGAAGTTTTATGTAAAGGTATTATAAGTATGAATTTTCACATGCGTTCTTTATCTGCAGCTCCTAAATTTTTCAGACTGAAAATTTTAGGAGCCTCAGTCTTATAGTTAATAGGACGAATTACCCACAAGAAACTGTGCATAACAGGGAGAAACTGTGGATATTATGTTAAAATCATGCGAAGTTATCCACAAATATACTACATTATGTTGATAAAACTGTTGATAAGCCAATAAATATGGGGATTTCTTGTAGATAATCCAATGAGAAAATCCACAGCTTATTTATAAACAAATAAAAGTGAATAATGTGAAAACTCTGTGGATTAAATAATAAGAAATCAATACTTTTTCCACAGAAAGACTATATTTTGTTAATAAAGTTGTGGATATATCTATATGTATGGGGATAGTATGTTGAAATATTTAAGATTTAATCCACAGAACTAATATATCCCCTCTTTAATTATTTTCTGCTGCTATATCCCTTGTTAACCGGATATTTATTAGTGTTTTGGCTCTGGTTCTGGTTCTGATTCTGTATAGCCTGGGCTACAAGATTGGTCAGAGGCTGGCCTATAGCTTCCTTATAATTGAATCCAAGCAGTTTTAATATTTTAAAGGTTTCAGCCGACAATATCTTTTGTATTGTAGAAACAAATTCACTGTCACCGCCGCTAAAAGGCAGAAAAGTTGTTATAATGGGAAGCAATTCCTTGGTTATATACTCAATGTCCTCATCGGATATGTCCTGTGACAGGAACTCCTGTTCGTAACACTTGGTTATTTGAATCAGCTCGTTTTTATCGGTTGTCAGGTCGTTAATTATCTCTTCCAGTACGTTTATGGTCTGTTTGTCATTCTGTATCTGTTTTACAAGGTTAATTTTATTATATATGGCCTCTGCGGTATTTTTAATACTGACTTCCTTTAGTCTGACAGCTAATTCGGTTACCGGACTGTTGGCTGGTTCCATAATATTCACTCCTCGATAATAAACAAAATCATCAATAATTAAATAGTGGTATACATAATTATATGCACATAATGAGAAGGAGGTTAATATAAGGCTGCAATATTTTGTATTTATTCATTATACAACTATTGCCGGCTTTTTTATTTTGATTTTACAGGATATAATATTATATAATTAAGAATAAAATTCAGCTGCAATGTTGCACAATTTGAATATTAATGTATAATATAGATGTACGTACAAGTTGTTTTTCAGGAGAATATGATGCAAAAAAGTGACAACCAGACTAAATACTATAAGCTAATGGAGTATTTAAAGGGAGAAATACTGTTGGGAAGAATCCGGCCCGGAGAGCAGATACCCTCTGAAAACATGCTGGCCGAAAAGCTGTCTTTGAGCAGACACACGGTGAGGAAAGCCATTTCCATGCTTGTTAATGAAGGTTACCTTTATACCGAACACGGCAGGGGAACCTACTGCATGGACAGGAGCAAAAAAAGAAACGATTCCCGGAATATCGGCGTAATTACTACCTATATTTCGGAATACATTTTTCCAAAGGTCATTCAGGGGATTGACAGTGTGCTCTCAGGTAACGGCTACAGCATTATGCTGAAGAACACCAACAACAATACCGAAAAGGAAGCACTTTGTCTGGAGGATGTGCTGCAGAAAAATATTGAAGGACTTATTATAGAACCCACCAAAAGTGCGTTGTTTTCCAACAACCTGCAGTATTATGAGGCTTTGGACAAACATCAGATACCCTATATTTTTATCCACGGTTACTATCAGAAGCTGGAAAGCAAATCCCATGTGCTGCTGGACGATGCAAAGGGAATGTATTCCGCGGTAGAATATCTGACAGGGCTGGGACATAAAAAGATAGTAGGTATATTTAAGGCTGATGATATACAGGGGCTGGAAAGGCACAAGGGGTACGCAAGAGCCATCAGTGAAGCCGGTCTGCCATATAATCCCGATCAGGTAATATGGTTTCACACTGAGGACAGGGAGGTAAAACCCTATAATGTCATCAGACAGATGATAGAGAATAAGAGCGGAGTTGACGCTATAGCCTGCTATAATGACGAAATTGCATTCAGGGTATACGAACTGCTGAACAGCCTGGGTGTCAAAGTACCTGAAGATATTTCAATTACAGGTTTTGATGACTCCTACTTTTCTGCAAACTGTCCGGTCAGGATCACCAGTGTCAGCCACCCTAAAGAGAAGCTGGGAGAGGCGGCAGCCGAACTGCTCCTGGAAATGCTCAAAGATAATGATTATTTGGATAACCCGGTACAGAAGATTATTGTACCCGAGCTCATAATCAAGGAATCCTGCATAAAGAGGTAGGTTGAATATTCAATTTCTGATTTGGCAATAAAAATTAGATCATTTAGATATATAGATAATCATTTATTCAGTTTAAATTTTTTAGAATGACTTGTACGCATGAGCATACTAATATAATACCGCTTTATATTAAATGCCCGCAGCTTAAAATTGATATGTTGATTAAATTGATTACGTTTGAAGTGAAACATAAATAATTTATTAAAAAATTAGGGGGGCTAATTAAATGAATAATATTCCAAAAGTAAAGCTTGGGATTGTTTCGGTAAGCAGAGACTGTTTTCCGGTGGAATTGAGCGTGGAAAGGCGTAAAGCAGTTGTTAAAGTCTGTACTGAAAAAAGCATTGAAATTTTTGAAGCAAACACGGCGGTTGAAAATGAAAAGGATGTACTGAAGGCTTTACAGGAACTGAAGGCTTCAGGAACAAACGCTCTGGTGGTATACCTCGGAAATTTCGGACCTGAAGGACCTGAGACCATACTTGCTCAAAAATTCGGCGGTCCTGTAATGTTTGTGGCTGCGGCTGAAGAAACCGAAAGCAATCTGATCAATGGACGCGGAGATGCGTACTGCGGTATGCTTAATGCCTCATATAACCTGGCTCTCAGAAAATTGAATCCGTATATTCCCGAATATCCGGTTGGAACTCCCGAAGAAATAGCAGATATGGTTGCTGATTTTGAAACTATTGCAAGAATTTTACTGGGGCTTTCCAAATTGAAAATATTTACCTTTGGCCCAAGACCGCACGATTTCCTGGCATGTAATGCACCTATCAAGCCTTTGTTCGACCTGGGGGTTGAGGTGATGGAAAACTCGGAGCTTGACCTTTTTGAGGCTTTTAACAACCACAAGGATGATCCGAGGATTCCTGCAGTAATAAAAGAAATGGAACAAGAACTGGGGGACGGAAACGGTTATCCCGGAATTCTTCCAAAGCTGGCACAATATGAGCTTACATTGAAGGATTGGGCTGAGGACCATAAAGGTGCTTCCGAATATGTAGTTTTTGCAAATAAATGCTGGCCGGCTTTCCAGACACAGTTTGGATTTGTTCCCTGCTACGTGAATTCCAGACTTGCTTCAATAGGGATACCTGTTGCGTGCGAAACAGACATTTACGGCGCATTAAGCGAGTATATAATCACATGTGCCACGCAGCTGCCGGCAACGTTGCTCGATATAAACAATACGGTGCCTAAGGACATGTATGCAAATAATCAGAACAAGTTCGCAGGTTATTCACTTACCGATTTGTTCATGGGTTTCCACTGCGGAAATACACCTTCATGTCATATGAAGGACTGTTCAATGAAGTACCAGCTCATAATGCGCAGGTTGCTTGAACCTGACAAGGAGCCCGATATTTCAAGAGGTACCCTGGAAGGAGCCATCAGACCCGGGGATATCACTTTCTTCAGACTTCAGGGAACAGCGGACAGCCAGCTGAGAAGTTATGTTGCCGAAGGTGAAATAATCGATGTGGATCCTAAATCCTTCGGAGGTATAGGAATATTTGCAATAAAAGAGATGGGCAGATTCTACAGGCACGTACTTATAGCCGGGAGATATCCTCACCACGGGGGAGTAGCCTTCAAACATGTGGGCAAGCTTCTGTTTGCTGCCATGAAGCTTCTGGGTGTAAGTGATGTTGCATTTAATCAGCCTGCAGCCATGCTTTACAAAGATGAGAATCCATTTAAATAAATAAAGCAGGTAAATAAAATAGGGCAGGTAATATTAATCCGGTCAACGGCGAATAAATATAGTAGTTAGCATTGAATAGCATCCTGTTTGTATCAATAAGCAAACTTTGGGGAGGAAAAAAATGAGTTTAGAATTGAAGGATATTAAAAATGCCATTGTCAACGGGCAGACTGCAATCGGGATTGAACTGGGCTCCACACGAATCAAAACGGTTCTTGTGGCTGAGGGTAACAAATCAATTGCTTCGGGCAGTCATGACTGGGAAAACAGTTATCTCAATAATGTCTGGACATACAGTCTGGAGGATATCTGGAAGGGTGTACAGAGCAGCTACAATAAGCTGGCTGAGAGTGTAAAGGAAAAGTACGATGTAACCATTCAAACTACCGGCTCAATCGGTATCAGTGCCATGATGCACGGATATATGGTCTTTGATAAGGAAGAAAAGCTTTTAACGCCATTCCGCACATGGCGCAATACCATAACCGGTCAGGCTTCGGAAGCTCTGACCGGGCTGTTTGGCTATCCGATTCCCCAAAGGTGGAGCATCGCCCATCTTTACCAGGCCATTTTGAATAAGGAAGAGCATGTTTCCAATATAGACTACATCACAACGCTAGCCGGCTATATACATTGGAAACTGACGGGACAGAAGGTTTTGGGAGTCGGCGATGCCTCGGGTATGTTTCCTATTGATGTGGATACCAGGGATTTCAATATGCGAATGATCAAACAGTTTAATCAACTTGTCAGTGCGGACAATATCCCATGGCAGCTGGAAAATATCTTTCCAAAGGTTCTGGTTGCGGGAACCAAAGCAGGAGAACTCACAGCAGATGGAGTAAAGCTGCTGGATGTTACAGGTCAGCTGCAGCCGGGAATTCCGCTTTGTCCGCCAGAGGGTGATGCGGGAACCGGTATGGTGGCTACCAACAGTGTATCGTCCCGTACAGGAAATGTGTCGGCAGGTACATCGGTTTTTGCAATGGTCGTACTTGAGAAGGAACTGTCCAGGGCATATTCGGAGATTGATCTGGTAACAACACCCGATGGCAAGCTGGTGGCCATGGTGCACTCAAATAATTGTACCTCGGATTATGACGCATGGATGGGTTTGTTTGCAGAGGCTGTGAAAGCACTGGGACTGAATGTAGACAAACCCAGGCTCTATGATATCCTGCTTGGCGCGGCGCTCCAGGGTGACCCGGACTGCGGAGGCTTACTGGCCTATGGATACATTTCCGGAGAGCATATTACACATTTTGAAGAGGGTCGTCCCATGTTTGTGCGTTCGGCAAACAGTAACTTCAACCTTGCCAATTTTATGCGTGTAAATTTATACACGGCACTGGGTGCGCTTAAAACAGGTATGAATATCCTTCTGGAAAAAGAAGCGGTTAAGCTGGACGAATTGATGGGACACGGCGGGTTCTTCAAGACAAAGCTGGTGGGACAGAAGATCATGGCAGCAGCTGTTAATGTTCCTGTATCTGTCATGGAAACTGCGGGAGAGGGCGGAGCATGGGGCATTGCCCTGCTTGGTTCATATATGGTCAACCGGAATGAAAATGAATCGCTGGAGGACTTTCTTAAACGTGAGGTTTTTGACGGGGAACAGGGAAATTCCATTGCGCCTGATCCGGCTGAGGTTGCCGGCTTTAATGAATTTTTGAAACGCTATACAAAGGGTCTGGATATTGAAAGAGCTGCCGTTAACAATCTGAGATAAGATTTTATAAACTGGTAATGAATGATTTTGAGGTGAATATATATGTTGGAACAACTGAAACAGGCAGTACTGGAAGCAAACCTGGAGCTCCCCGTACGCGGGCTTGTGACCTATACCTGGGGAAATGCAAGCGGTATTGACAGGGAAAAGGGTCTTATTGCTATCAAGCCCAGCGGCGTTGATTATGATGTAATGAAGGCAGAAGATATGGTGTTGATTGACCTGACAGGCAAGGTTGTAGAGGGGGATTTGAAACCCTCCTCCGATGCTCCCACACATGTGGCGCTGTACAATGCCTTCCCCGATATTGGGGGAGTATGCCATACACATTCAAGATGGGCAACTTCTTTTGCGCAGGCGGGTATGGGAATCCCGGCATATGGAACGACCCATGCAGACTACTTCTATGGTGAAATTCCATGTACGCGTGAAATGACCAGGGCCGAAATAGAGTCTGCGTATGAGGCAAATACAGGAGTAGTAATAATTGAAACCTTTAAAGAGCTGAATCCGAATTATATACCTGCTGTGCTTGTAAAAAACCATGCTCCGTTCACCTGGGGGAAAAATGCTGCCGAAGCAGTACACAATTCTGTTGTGCTGGAAGAGGTGGCTATGATGGCAATCCAGTGTAAACAGCTGAATCCAGCTGTAACTGCCATGCCGCAGGTGCTGCTTGACAAGCATTTTCTGCGCAAGCACGGGGCGGGAGCTTATTATGGACAGAAGAAGTAGCAAGGAAGAGCCGGTTTGGATATAGAGTTTGCTGCTCCGCGATGCATAGAGGCTTTCGGGATACTGATCAGGTTCCCGGAGGCCTCTATTTATGCATTAATAAAAATATATTAGTTAAAATATATTATTGTGTTATAATAACCGATATCGGTATATACATAAGAAAATTCGGATCATATGAGGCACAGGTTATGAAAAGTATCTTCAATACACGTCAGGGAAACAAAAGAGCAGCTATAGGGCTATCCGTATTATTGATAATAATGGTTTTATTTAAAATTACTCTGATTATTCTGTCAAGGAATTATATATATCTGATAACTGCCGATTTTTGCCGGCATATACTCAATCCCGCAATAAATGTCCTTATTCTTCTATTACTGATCATGCTTGAATTGATCTTAATACCGAAGGTATGGCTGATCGTGCTGACTACCATTGTCGGTATATTGGCTTTACTTTTGATCAGCTCCTTTGGTTTAATTGACAGAATAGATTCAAAATATTTTTATTTTAATTCTCCGGATAATTCCAATACCCTTATTGTTGAAGAAAATACCTGGCTTTTGGCAGGCTGGAGTGATTTTTATATTAAAGACAACATGTTTTTTGTAAGAAAAATAAATGCAAAGATACTTACCGACAATGGGTACAGACCCTTCACAAACAAAGATTATATTTTGACATGGATAAATAACAATACGGTGGAGCTTACCTATGGGTTCGGCGGCAACGGTACGGTTGAAAAAGAGATAATCAGACTCCCATAAGCTATATAGCTATAGATAATAAAGTAGCATTCTAATCAAAGCTTCTCAGTACTCCAAGAGGCTCAAAATATATAATGTATTTACCCAAGACCTTATATATTCCATACTTTCCTTTATAATTGCAGATACACTCCTCCAGAAATTCTTCGGTGACATCAAGAAACTGGGATAATTCATAACTGTTCCGGATTCCAATATTGTAAGCTTCAATGAACTTTTCCAGCGGAATAAGCTTTTCATAAGCCCACCTTCGTGCTCTGCTTTCCTGCTGGAGTACTACAATCCTGTCGGTATCCCCGGACAGCAGATTTCCGCATGAGGTGTGATAATGCCCGAGTTCTTCGGCAATTACACAGCAGAGTTCGGATTGGGTATCAATACTTGGATTAAGGGTGATTACCGGTTCTGTTTCACTGTCAGAATAGTATAGACCCTTTACGTTGTCCGGGAGGGTATTGGAAACCACATTTATCCCAAGTTCCTTACATTCATTAAGCAGGGCTTCTTTCTTATCAAGGGTTTTTATCATTTATTGTCCTTCTTCTTATATTTTACCTTAAGATAGTCAATGTAATTTTTTAATTCTTCCTGTGCCTCAGGCGGCAGACCGTCGCCATACCCGTCGGTGCGGTGGGCGGCAACGGTGGCTGAAATATCCCGTCCCAGCAGGTAATCCGTAGTGACATTAAAATAATCGGCAACCTTGGCCAGCCTGTCGCCGGAAGGAATAGCATTAGACCACTTTCTAATACTTCCGTTTGCCAGGCCTGTTTCCTGCTCAAGCCGCGATATTGAAACATCTTTTTCTTCACATAGTATTTTGATCCTATCAAACAAATTCATACATAGACTCCAATCTAAGATATATGGAAATTCTATTGACTTATTAGCTCATAGTCTATATAATGTTTCTATAGCTAAATAAATCGACAAAATTGTATTATAAAAAATAATTAAAATACAGTACCCTTGCAACAAAATTATTGCTGCAAATGGAAAAGGGCATACATCCATCATAGACTATGGTCTAATGATTGTCAATGTTTTTAGCTCTAAAATTAAAATAATGATACCGACCATAAAAATTGGTGTACCGGGGATATATTGCAAACAATATTAGGAGGAAGCTATGACTAAAGAACGGCTCAATGAAATTATAAAATTGAAAAGAGAAGTGGAACAGCTTAGAGAAAAACTCAGGGAATTAAACTACGGAGATAATGAGACAATCGTCACTGACAGGGTCAGGGGAAGTATGGCACAATTTCCATATTTGCCACGATCATTTACCCTTGTCGGCTGTGAACAAATGTCTGAAGAATGTATCAGGAAGAGAGATGCAGTAGGAAAGAAGATCAGTGATAAGTATCATGAACTTTACGGCAGGATCGATGAGGCTATAGATTTCATACAAGGTATCGATGACAGTGATGTAAGACAGATACTTACATACAAATATATAGACGGGCTTATCTGGGAGCAGATAGGGCAGTGTATGAACTATGGAACATCCTCGGTAAGATTGAAGCATGATAAATTTATAAAAAGTATAAATGATTAGCACCCATTAGCACATTAAAAGCTATATAATTGTATTACCAAAAATATATTTTCACACGAAAGCAGCGTATAAATAACATGTTCAGGAGAGTTGAAACATACTCTCCTTTTTGCTGCTCAAAAATTCGAACAATGAATATAACTGTTGAGCCGCAGTGAATAAATGGCAAACCTGCAGAGTTAAATAAACAATTGCAAATGCATCCCCGGCTGAGGATAATAATTCAGCTTTTTAAATATAGAACTGATCAGAAAAGCTTGAGCTCAAAAAATAAAAAGGAGGAGAAAGAAAATCAAAAAAGCCCTGAAAATTAATTAATAATTGAAAGCCGCATAGACCGGGAACGCCATTAAAAGAATTATGTTCTGTTACCGGGGATGAACAATAAGGGAACAAAGAACTAAGCCGCTGGGAGGTGATAAACATGGAATTAGCCAGCAATGCATTAACAACTGCTGCAGCAGTAAAAAATAATCTTAACGGGTGCCTGATTGACATAAACGATGACCTTATAAACCAAAAAATCAACGAGGTTTCACAATTCATTGAAACCTATACGGGAAGAAAGTTCAATAATGAGATCAGGGAAGAAAAGCTTGAGGGAACAGGAAGCGACACTTTGCCGCTCAGGCATTATCCGGCGGGAGAGGTGCATGCATTGGCCTGACAACAATGAATTATCTGAACGGGGATGGCAGAGCGCAGGTCGGGGGACAAACTATACATGGATAGCTTATGAATAAGGAGAGTGATAATTTTAATGGGTAATTATTTAGTGATTTACGATAGTACTGGGAACTGAAAGATATACGCTTTTGGTGAAACTTCCAGTATAAACGCCATAGAAGTGTATGATTCTGAAACAGAAAAATAGGCCCTAAAAGCATCAACTACTCTTATGAATGGTTTTAGTGCGGTGGCTATAAATAATAAAATATATATTAAAGATCTTAACTAAATAAATTATTTTTTAAACCAAAGGACTACTCAGAAGTGGGTAGTCCTTTTATGTATTGCGAAAACATGAAAGGGTGAGACAAATGAAACAAGAAGGCAAATTCATTTTAATGAACCGGGATGAACTCAGGATTTACATTGAAGGGCTAAAGGGAGCCAAGACCTTTAAAACAATTCAGCAGCATCATACGGCCAGCCCGGCATATAAAGACGTTAAAAACAACCATTTTCAGCTAATGAAGGGCATGGAAAACTATCATATTAACACGCTCAAAATGAGTGAAATAGCCCAACACTTCAGTACATTCCCCGATGGAGGCATATGTTTAGGCCGGCCGCTTACAAAAGATGGCGGAGGCTTCCTGAGTCCTCTTAATAAGGATTCAATAACTATTGAGAACGTCGGGAACTTTGATTCGGACATTATGACTGAGGAGCAAAAGCAAAGCATAATATTGCTCAATGCACTTCTCTGTAAAAAGTTTAATATAGTTCCTTACACTTCAACACTTATATATCATTGCTGGGTACAAAACACATCGTGTCCGGGATTAAAATGGTTCGGAGGCAATACCAGGACAGCAGCAGAGAAAAAATTTATACCCCTGATAAAAGCGGCAATGGAAGAACCTTTGACATTTGAGCAAGCATTGGAGATTGTTTCAAAGAAGGTAAATACGGTATACCAATACTGGCTGAAAAGAAAGGACATAGATCCGGCATTTTCCGCACTGATTATAAAAATTGCAAAGTCGTTTGGAGGTGAATGATATGGAAAAGATTAATTCTTTTAAGGCTTCTATTATTGCGCTGTTAACAAGTGTCTCAGCACTGTTGGGTTGGTTCGGCTGGTTGGTCATAACTTTTGTTGTGTGCATGTCTGTGGACTGGATAACAGGATCTATGGCAGCCTGGAAAAGGGGAGAGTGGGAAAGCAAGATTGCACGTGAGGGCATATGGCATAAAACAGGCAGTATCATAGCTGTTTTAGTAACGTTAATACTTGATGCCGTAATTGGCAATATGATAAATAATATACCAAGTGTCTCACTGCCGTTCACTTACACGGTTCTTTTAAGTCCAATAGTTATAGTATGGTACATACTTACCGAACTTGGAAGTATAATTGAAAATGCCGGCAGAATGGGAGCTCCTGTACCGGTTTTTTTACAAAGAGCTATTGCACTTTTAAAAGAGAGTGTCGATGCAGCAGGAGAGAAAACCACAGAAAATAAATAATGGCAAACCTATAGGAAGCAGGCCTAACACAACTTTTTTCCGATAAAGCACCAAAGGCAGTCACCTTGAAAAGATAAAAGAAAAATTAATTATTTGATACAAAATATTAACTTAAGATATCAAATGACTGGTATCCAAACATCTAATTCAAGATTAGTATATTGGATGAATAAAAATGCATTAAATATTAAATTTTATTTAAACTATATATGATTTTTAATACAAATTTGCAAGTTATTTAATTAATTCGGAGGTTTTAACATTGAAAGAGGATAAAACGCTTATATTAGGAATGATCGGGGTATTTTCCACAATCATATCAGAAATAATAACATGGATAGGAAAACTGAGCGGATTGGCAAATTACAGCGATTACGAACTAACCAGCCTTATTATAACATTAAATAGACCAACAGTGCTTTTAGGGTTTGTTATAGAAGGTTCAATTGGTGTGATAATATCAATTGTGCTTTTTAAATTGGTTAAAGAAACCGGAGAGAAGTACATTTTATTGAAATCTGTAATCACCGGTATTGTAGCTTGGATTATAATTGAGATATTAATTACTATGATAGTAGAAGGGAAAACAATACCCTTAAGGGAGTTGGCGGCTTACTATACTCACTTGATAGGGGCTATTGGATTTGGTATAACACAAGGATTGCTATTTAAAAGGTATATATTGAGTAAGTTCCATTCAAAAGAACAGATAGATTGATTATAGGTCTCTAGTATCAATTTATAAAAATTATATAGAAAAATGTTGTAATTTTATGGTGGCGATGTTAGATTGTAGGTATAAATATTAAGGGGGTCAAACTATATGATATGTCCAAATTGCAATATTGATAATCCTGAAGGAGCTGTAAGGTGTAATTGCGGATATGATTTCGGAACATCAACAGTAGTGGATTCTTATTCTGCAGTGGTAGCCGAAAAACCTTCAACGCCATTACTGGTAATAGGCTGGATATGTTCTATCCTCGGGGGATGGTTAGGTATAGTCATTGCATGTATTATTACCTTCAGCAAAAATAAACAAGATAAATCGCAATACAAGTATGATGAATCGTCAAGGAAGCAGGGAAAAATAATGCTGGGCATTGCTATAGCCATGACAGTAATATCTATTATACGTATACTCTAATAAAAATTTTAAAATATTAAGAAAATAAATAATATGAACATAGTAACAGCGCTCCTCTGGGATTGAAAACCAGGGGAGTTTATTTTATAATCATTGCAAAAATTATGTAACCCAAAAAAAGTTGGTGCCATAATTACCCAAAGAATTCTGATTCAAGATACTGCTTACTGCATCTGTACAGACAAGCGGCTTATGGTACACACGACACAACACGATTCAAACGTGCAACCTGTAGTTTAGGAAAGAGATTTACTGCTTTTTGCAACTTCCCACATCATAGCATAATCCCTGAATATTGTCTGTTATATAATTACACCCATTTGTAACTTATTCTTAATTTTGACTATTATTTATAACTTTAGTAGTCAAATAAAATTATAAAAAAACAATCAGTTTGTATTTTTATAACTATCACATAGTGAGTCTTTCTATACTTGTAAATTGTATCATACAGGACATTAATAAGTCACACAGTTCTCTCCGGTTATGCAATCGATAATGTCTAGAGCAATTAAAATCTGCAGTTTTAGCAAAATTAGAAATACTAGGACTGGACGGGGACGGTAAGCCACTTACTCAGGGATAAAAGAGAACTGTAAAAGGTTCTCTTTTATTGTATAACCTTCTAATTATACTATTAGTCTACATAAAATATCAGTCTTATACTTATATGGATATTGAGGTATAATTTAGCAAAATATTATTTTGGAGGTCGATTTGATGAAGAGATTTAATAAGTTATTATGTTTTATGGTAGTTTTTGTTGCAGTTATGGCAGCGCTTTGTACGGTTAGTTTTGCAGCAACAATTGGGCAGCCATTGCTAAGCCCAGAGGCAGGATGGCAGCGGATTGATGATTCTAATAGGTTAATCAAATTTGAAGGAACAAACTGGTTAGAAATTACAAATTCAAATTGGCACGAAAGTACTGTTCATTATATAAATTCAGGAACAGAGGCAAATTATATTACATTCAGTTTCAAGGGGACAAAATTAAGAATTATTGATAATATATATCAAATAGGTCATTCCGAGAAGATAGAGATAACAATAGATGGGCAAACTGAATACTATAGTGAACATCATAACAATGCCTATACTACCATAAGAGGAATTGTTTATGAGAAGTTAGAGCTAGAAAATAAAATACATAAAGTTAAAATAAAAGTCAGCGCAGATGCAAAAGAAAAATACATGTGCTTTGATGCAATTGATATAGATGATACTGGTTACTTAGTTGATATTAATAATCCAGTTGCTCCAACAAGTCTTGTAGCAACTGGTGGTAATTTAAATGTTGATTTATTTTGGGATGCTGTTGAAGGTGCAACAAATTACATGGTAAAACGTTCTATAACTCCAGGTGACTCATATGAAATAATAGCAACAACCTCTGCAATTACATATAATGACACAAATGTTATAAACGGAACTACATATTATTATGTTGTAAGTGCAGTTAATGCTGGCGGTGAAAGTCCAAATTCAAATGAAGCTTCGGCAACTCCAACAGCTCCACAGCCAACCAATCAATTAAAACTGGTTCTTGAGGTAAATCAGCAAAAGCAGTTAAGCGTAAGTGAAGAATTAAGTGATAATACTGAAATGGATTGGGTATCTTCTGAACCTTCAATAGCCACAGTCGATGCAAATGGCAATCTTAAAGCGTTAAAGCCGGGCAATACGGTAATTACCTGCACAAGCAAAGACAAGGCATATACCGAATCAATAAATGTCCTGGTGGTAGATTTGGAATATCAGCTGGCAGTTGATTTAAATATAGGAGGTACCTGCAGATTAACCATTGATGATTTAAAAAATACCACCTTTGTTACATGGACTTCATATGATCCTACGATTGCAACTGTATCCGCCAAGGGTAAAGTTACAGCTGTAAGTGAAGGATTAACATACATAACCGCGACAGATAAAGACGGTAAGGAAATAGGACGGATTTATATAAGAGTAAGGCAGTAAGTAATATAGACTTAATTTAATAAATTTGTTTGAAACAAAGGATTACTCAGAAATGGGTGGTCCTTTTTGTAATGCACAGAATATGCAAGGACCATAAAAAGTTATTGAAAGCTATTTGAAAAGTAAAGTATTAATGGTTATTGGCAGTATTACGCTGTGTTTAAGTGTAGATACGTGGTAATTAGTATAGTTAGCAGTATAGTATGGATTCTATATTTTTTGAAATCTGAAAGAGTTAAAGGAACATTCATTAAGTAGCTAAAGATAAAGGGCCTTCGGGCTCCTTTTTGATTTTATTAGTAACTTTAGTAGTCAAATAGTAATCATAAATAATTTACGTTAACCGATTAAAATATACAACAAAACCGCTGAGTCATATGACTCAGCGGCATATTATGGTACGCCCGACACGATTCGAACGTGCGACCTGCGGTTTAGGAAACCGACGCTCTATCCTACTGAGCTACGGGCGCGTATAATAAACTTTCCGACGTTTTAACATTATATCACGAATGGTGAAAAAGTCAACGGGTTAAGGGATAATTCCTACTTAACAGCAAAGCTTAGAGTCAAATTAACCAGTACAATGCTTTAATTATACCTATCTGCCGGTGTACATACTTATCAGATAATAGCCTAAAACAGTCAAAGCAATAATACCTGCAGTCAGAAAGGCTACTTTCCACGGGGACAACGGAGACTTTCCGTCAACCCTGCCGGTTTGGCCATTGATCATATAGCCATAGTTCTTATCTTTGTATTTAAAGGAGGAGAACCACAGCGGCAGCAGGATATGTTTGTATTTCTTATTGTCATAGGCTGTTTTAAACCGTATATCTCTTACTTCATCAGCATTGATCTGCGCCTCTATTCCTCGAGCAATAAAGCCGGAGAGCCGTTCTTTCGCCGTTTCCCAGCCAGTTTTAAGATCTACAGAATAGCGCTCAGCTTTAAACCCGGAAAGGTATTCGGGCTTGTACGGGGTCAGTTCCTCCATATTATAGGGCAAGATTCGGGCGTACATGGCATCATCAATATGGACTGAGGAGTCCACTACATAATTTCTGAAGTCCTCCACATACTGGCCCGATACGGGATACCAGCGGGTCCGCATTTCCTGGTGCGCCACCTGTTCTGTCTTGCCGTCCCGGACCTCTGTCCTGTACACGGTGACCCAGTAATGTTCTCCGGCCATAGCCGTATAAAAGGAGCTTGTGTCGGCATCAAAGGACCAGCAGGGAACATACATGCCGGTAAGCTGGACATTCTGGCTGTTGACACCCTTCCTGAGTTTTGACGGCGCCAGCCATTTTCCCTTCAGCCACTTTCTGTATAGACCGACGGCAGCTTCATATTTAATTTTGAATGGAATGATACCTTCGGGCATTATGCCTGTGGTAATCACTTCTTCCTGGATGTTGCTGTTGCCGCAGAAAGGGCACCTGTCAGCCACGATGAAGGCATCAAACACCGTTTCGGCACCACAGTTTTTACACTTCACGGCATGGCTTTTTTCACCCCACACCTGCGGCTCCAGTTCACGGTCGTTGTCAAACCCGTAAGCAGTGGGGTGCTGACGGGTATCCTCCATGCTGATTACATGTTTGCAGTATTCACATTTCAGGTTCTGGGACTCCGGGTCAAAGACCATTATCCCTCCGCAGGAGGGGCATTTGAAAGAGGTGGCCGATGTTTGGGGCACACCCTCCTCATTGATTCGTGAGCCGGACTTGCCGGTATTTAGTTCGCTCATATATGTGACCTCGTATTTGTAAGGGCCGGATGCGGTTATTTCTGAAGTCAATTATGTTTGGAAGCTTTCGGCTTTCAAACATAATTGACTTTGGTAACGGATATCATGGATCCGGGAGTATCTGTATTCTACTGCTGCTTCTGACCGCATTCAGGACAGAACTTGCTGCCGCCCGGCAGCTCATTTCCGCAGCCTGCGCATTTAATTACAGAGGGTGGTACCTTGGTTCCGCACTCCAGGCAGAATTTTGCCTGTGCCGTAAGCTGAGCACCGCAGGCAGAGCATTTTACGGTGCCGGGCTCCTGGGTGTGTGCGGCAGCTTTTGGTTCAGCAGGCTTTTGCTGTCCTGCCGAAAAGGCTTCTGCAAACATATTGCCCAGACCCATTCCTGCTCCAAGCCCAACACCTGCACCGGCAGCTCCGCCGGAATTTTGGGCGGCATCCCTTATGGATTCAGCTGCCTGATATTTAGTGTATTGATTCAGACTGTCGCCTATGATCCCCATTGAAGTACGCTTATCAAGTACTTTTTCCACTTCCTCGGGAAGTGAAATGTTTTCAATAACAAGTGACGACAGAGTCAGGCCCAGCTCTGTAAAGCCACTATCCAGCTTATTCCTGGACATTGCAGCTATTTCATCATATTTTGAAGCCAGATCCAGGGCCGGAACAGCCGCCTCGGCCAGCAGATCGGAGATACCTGAAACAATCTTGCTTTTAAGCTGTCCGGTGATCCCTTCGACGGTAAACAAACTTGCAGTTCCAAAAACTTCTCTGAGGAAGACCGATGGGTCAACCACCTTGAAGGAATAAGTGCCGAACATTCTCATACGCAGCATTCCGAATTCCGCATCCCTCATCATTACAGGATTTGTAGTTCCCCATTTGCAATTTGTAAACTGCCTGGTATTAACAAAATATACCTCTGATTTAAAAGGAGAATTGAAACCGTACTTCCAGGACTTAAGCTTGGTCAGTAGGGGCAGGTTCCGGGTATCGAGAGTATAGCTTCCAGGAGTAAAAACATCTGTAAGCTGGCCTTCGTCAACAAAAACTGCCATTTGTGACTCTCTGACAGTGAGCTGAGCCCCCATTTTAATTTCCTTATTTTCAACAGGAAACCGATATACCATAACATTTGAGCTGTTATCAGTCCATTCTATTACTTCTATAAATTGAGACTTTATGAAATCAAATAAACCCATATTAACCTCCATGAGCCGCTTATCGGCCGTAAATTCACAGGTTAGTTTTGGAAGACGAACGCAAGTGAAGTCTTTCAAGCTAACCTCCGGATATTTAATTAATTCAAATTCGTTGTTGGTGTCCAAAGTTAAAAGAACATTTACTCTTATACTTTAACATAAATTCTTTAATTTGTGATATTTAACAGATAAATTAACGCTTTTGTCGCATTTTAATTTATGGCTGTTCCGATAATAAATGGCAATTGTAATAAAGGGAACCTGCTTGGAAAGACTTATTTGAAAGTTATAGGGCATTGAAAGCAGAATTAGCCGGTATAACGCGTTATTTTTAAGGAAATCCGTGGAAAATAATTTACCGTTGTTCTATAATTAAATATAAATGATTTCTCAAACACGTATATGCAAGTTTTTTCAGAAAAAATGAGAAACTAGTATTTGAGTTTATTTGAAAGGGATTTAAATTTTTGCGTGTGTAAAACGCAGTAAATTAATAAGACGGAGGTAGTAAATATGGCTTCAAACAAAGCATTACCAAAGAGGCAGGATATCGACTCCAAGTTCAAATGGAAGCTGGAGGATATTTATAGCGATAACTCCTTATGGGAGCAGGACTTCAAAAAGGTAAAGGAACTGGCAGAGCAGATAAAGGACCTGCAGGGCAAGCTGGCAGAGAGTGCTCAGAGACTGCTGGAATGCTTCAAAAAAAGTGATGAACTGTTATCCTTGAATGATAAGGTTTTTGTCTATGCCAGAATGAAGAGGGATGAAAATAACGGTGATGCCACCTATCAGGCTCTGACCGACAGAGCATCCTCCCTGGCAACGGAAGTTTTTGCGGCTATTTCCTATATAGTGCCCGAAATGCTCAGTATTCCCGAGGAGACTTTGCTTTCATATGTAAACTCTGATAAGGAGCTGTCTGTCTACATGTTCTCAATTAAAGAGAATTTAAGGCAGAAGGAGCACATCTTATCTGAAAAGGAAGAACAGATACTGGCTATGTCGGCTGAAATATCGGATATTGGCGGAGATGTATTTACGATGTTCAATAACGCCGACATCAAATTCCCCTACATAAAGGATGAAGAGGGGGAAGAGATCGAGGTAACCAAGGGAAGATACATCGCATTTCTGGAGAGTAAGGACAGAAGGGTTAGAAAAGACGCCTTTGAAGCTGTTTACAGTTCCTATAAAAAGATGAAAAACACATTGGCGGCCTCTCTTACAGGCAATGTCAAGAAAAACAGGTTCTATTCGCTTGTACGCAAATATCCCTCTGCGTTGGAGGCCTCGCTGGACAATGACAATATTTCGGTGGATGTTTATACAACGCTCATAGATACAGTCAATAAAAACCTGCCCTTGCTGGACAGGTACCTGAAACTGCGTAAAAAAGTCCTGAAGCTGGATGAACTTCACATGTATGATCTATATGTTCCCATGGTTGAGGAATTTGACAAGAAGATACCCTATGAAGAGGCCAGGACAATAGTAGCCGAGGCATTGAAGCCTTTGGGTGAGGAATATATAGGATATCTGCAAAAGGGAATGAACTCGGCATGGATAGACGTGTATGAAAATGAAGGCAAGACCAGCGGTGCATATGCGTGGGGTGCTTACAAGACACATCCCTATGTTCTGCTCAACTACCAGAATAAAATAAATGATGTATTCACGCTGGCACATGAGATGGGCCATGCGCTTCACTCCTACTATACCAATATGACCCAGCCCTATGTATATTCGGAGTACAAAATATTTGTTGCTGAAGTGGCTTCAACGGTAAATGAATCACTTCTTATGAGATACCTGCTGCCCAGAGCTTCAAGCAAACAGGAGAAGGCGTATTTATTGAACCACTACCTGGAGGAATTCAGAGGAACTGTATTCAGACAGGTGATGTTTGCCGAGTTTGAAAAAATCATACATGAAAAGGTTGAACAGGGAGAGGCTCTGAATGCCCAGGAGCTCAGCGACATTTATTACGGCCTCAACAAAAAATACTTCGGTGAAGCTGTAACCGTTGACGAGGACATAGCAATGGAATGGTCCAGGATACCTCATTTCTACAGCAGCTTCTATGTATATAAATATGCTACGGGTTTCTCCTCGGCAACAGCCATAGCAGAAAAGATCCTTACCGAAGGAAAGCCGGCAGTTGATAAATACCTGGAATTCCTGAAGAGCGGCGGATCAAATTATCCTCTGGAGCTGTTAAAAATTGCCGGTGTGGATCTTTCAACTCCACAGCCTATCCAGGATGCCCTGAATGTGTTTGAAAAGACACTGGATGAGCTGGAAGAGCTCTTAAAATAGCAGACCAGCAGACCGTAGATATTAGCGGCAAAGTAGACTGATTTAGATTAATGAAATTGCGTTAATAGAAATGGATTAATAAAAATAGACTGATATAAATTAATATTTATAGATTTATTAAATTTATATTCAGTGTATTTAGTGAACAAATTTATTATTAATTTGGAGGAAACAACATGAAGGATCCGCGTATAGAAAAACTTGCAGAGAATCTTATAAATTACTCCTGTGAATTAAAACCCGGAGAAAAGATTCTCATTGAAAATATAGGTAATGAGGTACCCCTGTCAAGAGCTCTGATTCGTGAGGCTTACAAGGTTGGAGGGATACCATACCTCACTGTCAAAAACCCTGAGCTGGAGAGAGTGCTCCTGGAACAGTGCACCGAGGAACAGATGAAGGATATGGCCCGATACGAGCTGGCACGCATGAAGGACATGGATGCATATATCGGAATCAGATCGGGTGATAATGTCAGTGAGAAAGGGACTGTTCCATCTGAGAAGATGAAGATTTACATGTCACTCTTTAATAAGCCGGTCCATTCGGAACAGAGGGTAAACCACACCAGATGGGTTGTTATGAGATATCCCAGCCATTCAATGGCACAGCTGGCCAATATGCCCACGGAATACTTCGAGGATTTCTATTTCAATGTCTGCAACCTGGATTACAGGAAGATGTCTGCCGCAATGGACCCGTTGGTAAAAATGATGGAAGCCACAGACCGGGTGAGAATCACAGGCAAGGGTACCAATTTGACCTTCTCAATCAAAGGTATCCCCGCAATCAAATGCGACGGAAAACTGAATATTCCTGACGGGGAAGTATACACGGCTCCGGTGAGGGATTCGGTCAATGGAGTTATAACCTACAACTGTCCAGCTGTTTACCAGGGAGTAACCTTTGAGAATATATGCTTTGAGTTTAAGAACGGCAAAATAATCAAGGCAACGGCCAATAATACCGAACGTGTAAATGAGATACTTGATACTGACGAATCGGCCAGATATATCGGAGAGTTTGCAATAGGGGTAAATCCGTTTATTGATACGCCAATGAAGGACACTCTCTTTGATGAAAAGATAAGGGGCAGTATCCACTTTACCCCCGGAAGCTGCTATGAAGATGCTCCAAACGGAAACAAATCCTCTATCCATTGGGATCTGGTATTTATTCAGAGACAGGAATACGGCGGAGGAGAGATCTGGTTTGACGACAAGCTCATCAGAAAAGACGGACTCTTTGTGCCCGGGGAATTGCAGGGACTGAACCCGGAGAATTTGAAGTAAGCAGTCGCTGAGCTGAAAGGTTTTGATCTGATGGAAATAGCAATGGTTTGTCTCAAAGGTACGACACAATAGGGAAATATGTGTACAGCACACGGCATAGTCAGTTTTGGCTATGCCGTTTTGCTGTTCTTATCTAATTTTGAACTCTCATAAACAGTTGATCAATGATAGATTATCATAAATACATTAAATTCTATTGACAAAGCAAAAATATTCTAATATGATATGTGTATCGATAAACATTGGACTGGAGGTCACTATGTCTAGCTTATATGATGTTGCAGAATTGGCCGGTGTTTCCAAGACATTAGTATCACGTGTGATTAATGGTCAAAAAGGTGTCAGTGACAAATCCAAAGAAAAAATACTGTCTGCAATGAAAGAATTAAACTACACACCTAATGCAATTGCGCGTTCTCTGGTGTTACAGAAAACGCATATCATTGGAGTTGTTCTTGATAATTTGTGCGAACCTTATTTCTTTGATTTAATTAAGGGAATAGAACATTCGATTACAAAATCAGATTATGATGTTATATTCTGCAGCGGCAGGAATAGTATGGAACTGAAAAGTAAGTACATAAAATTCTTATCTCAAGGACGGGCGGATGGAGTTATAATTTACGGCAGCAGTCTGAGTGATGAAAAATTGATTAAAGAGCTTTCTGTATCTAATTTTCCATTTATAGTGGTGGAAAATGAAGTGGAAGGTGTTAATATAAACAACGTTGTGGTAGACAATGCTTTTGGTTCCAAGCTGGCGATTGAGCATTTGGTTGAAATTGGTTGCCGAAATATATACCATGTTACAGGAGATATGACTATAAAAGCTTCTGTAGACAGGCGGGATGGTTACATAAAAGCCATGCAGAACAATGGGTTTACTGTAAATAGTAATATGATATTGATGGCAGATTTTTCTGTAGAATCAGGATATGAGGCTGTAAAAGCGTTTATAGAAAAAAATGGAACAGACCAGCTGCCGGATGCATTTTATTTTGGTGCTGATACCACTGCTTTTGGTGGTATGATGGCCCTTGAGGATTACTCAATCAGAATTCCTGAAGACATTAAAATTGTTGGCTTTGACAATGATAAGCCTCATGATATTGATAGAAAGTTAAAGAAATTAACTACTCTAAGCCAGCCGCTGTATAAAATGGGCGAATCAGCGGTAAACATGCTGATTTCAGATATTAATCATATAACACCGGAAAAACAAAAACTGTTGTATTACCCCGAACTGATTATCCGAGAGACTACAAGAGAATAAAGAGAGATATATAAAGGGTCAAATCAGCATTTAATCTTTTTCATAATGAGATTCCTATTGGTTTTAACTGATAGGAATTAACTTAAAAGAAAATGTGTATCGTTACACAAAATTATTATTTCATATTGGAGGCAAAGCAAAGCTATGAGTGACATCAAATTTACAATTGTAGGAGCTGGAAGTTCCTACACACCGGAACTATTGGAAGAACTGTCCCAAAGGAGAGAGGAATTGCCGGTTAGAGAGATTATGCTTTATGACATCAATGAGGAACGCCTAGATATAATGGCGGGATTCTGCAAAAGATTTGCAAAGCATTTAGGGATGGAGGTTGATATTAAATCAACATTGGATTTAGACAAAGCGTTGTATGGCGCAGACTTTGTAGATACGCAAATTAGGGTTGGGGGTAACCGGCAAAGGGTTCTTGATGAAAAGATACCGTTAAAATACCATCTTGTGGGACAGGAGACTACCGGTGCAGGCGGAATGATGAAGGCAATGCGGACAATACCCGTCATGCTGGATGTGGCAAGGAAAATGGAAGAATTGTCTCCGACCGGCTGGCTGATCAATTATACTAATCCGACGGGATTGGTTACAGAGGCGGTTACCCGCTACACAAAAGCTAATATTGCCGGTTTCTGTTCGGGAGGCATTTTCCCTAAAATGTGGGCGAAAAGATCTCTTGGTATTTCTTATGACAGAGTTCAGTATGATTATGCCGGACTCAATCACATGAATTTTATAAGCAATATTACAATTGATGGACGTCCGGTTACAGAAGATGAATTTCTCAAAATAGCAGGTGAAAATACTGACGTAGATTTGGAACTGGTAAAATTACTGGGCGTAATTCCAAGTCCTTATCTTCAATATTATTATCATACTACCGAAAAGGTAAATAAGATACTAAGTCGTCCTCGTACCCGCGGTGAAGAAGTGATGTTGCTTGAAAAGGAGGTCTATGATGCCTACGCTGACCAGAATAACTTCTTAAAACCGGCAGCACTTTCAAAAAGAGGCGGCGGCGGATATTCAGAGGTTGCTATCGGATTTGTAAATGCAATTTACAACAATATTGATACAGCTATGGTGGTTAATGTCCCTAATAATGGTGCAATAAAATTTTTGCCTGATACTGCAGTTGTGGAAATAGGCTGTCTCGTCAATAAAAGGGGCATCTCGCCTTTAAATGTAGCTAATATACCCGAAATGTGCTGGGGACTAATTTCAGCGGTAAAAAATTACGAGCAGCTTGCAGTGGAGTCAGCAGTTGAAGGTAATGTAAGGAAAGCAAAGCTGGCTCTATTGGCTCATCCTCTTGTCAGAGAATATGACTTGGTGGAAAAGCTGATTCCGGAGCTATTGGAAGCAAATAAAATGTATCTGCCGCAATTTAAGTTTTAGGGGGAGCCAGAAAGATACATTTACGGCATACATTGTATGATTCAAGCAGCAAACGCCGCAAGCGTCTTTTTATTACTGTTTAATGTCGCCGGCGGTCGCGGCGAAATGGAGGATAGCGTGAAATATGTAATTGGAATAGATCAGGGTGCGAGCAAAACGCACGCTATTGTAAGTGACGAATATGGGATTGTTTTAGGCATGGGTAAAAGTTATGGGGCCTGCCACTCTTCAGATGGCATGACGCATGCAATTACAGCTGTAAAAGAAGCAGTTGATCAGGCTCTCGAGCAAAGCGGAATTTCCATTCAGGAGATAGAGCTAATAGCTGCGGGTATGACTGGAGTTGACTGGGATTTTGAAGAGGCTTTGCTGACAAAAGTACTCAGGGAGGCTTTTCCTACCGAAAAGGTTATAGTTGTGAATGACTGCATTATTGCAATGCGTGCAGGCACAAGAAGAAGCTACGGATGTGTTTTATGTGCCGGTTCAGGGTTAAACTGTGCAGTCAGGAATGAGAATGGAGACCAAATCATATATGGGTTTTACATAGATGATGAATTTCAGGGAGGATATTCGCTGGGGAAGAAAACAATAAGGGCGGTCATTGATTCACATATCGGACTGAAAGGTGAAACAAAGCTTACCCGGATGATTCTGGATTATTTTAATGTTGATACCGTAGATGAATTGTTGTACAGGAAAATGACTAACGCAGTCACTTCAAAAGATTATCTGTACCTTCCGATTATTTTGGAAGAAGCGGCTGCACAGAACGATTCTGTAGCGTTGAATGTGCTTGCCGACTACGGGAAAAATATAGCTATGTATGCAGTTCGTGGAATGGAGAAGCTTTCAATGTTAAATATGGGTGTGGATATCATATTGTCAGGCAGTATTTTTAAGTGCAAGCTGCCTATCCTAAGAGAAGCGGTTTCTCTTGAAGTGCACAAATATGCTATAAATGCAAAAATTGTTGATGCTGTTTATGAGCCGATTGTGGGGGCAGCTTTATTGGGACTGGATAGTTTGAATAAGGTGATTCCGGAAGAGGTCTATGATAATTTGGAGAAATCGGCTGATAAATTCAAGATTAAACGAATGAGTGATGAAGAAGAGGGATAACATGCTTTTGGTTTATGGGCCAAGACCGAAATAATATTTGAACATTCGAGCAGCGAATGATTATAAATTTAAACAAAGGGGATTGAATCTTATGAAAAAGTTAGGTAGAAAAATTTTATGCTTGCTGATGGCAGGTATAACAACAGTTTCTCTGGCAGCCTGTACGGGAAGTTCCAACTCCAACTCGGATAGCACTACGGGAAAAGGTGATCCGGTAGAACTAACTCTTTGGCATACTTGGCCTACCGGAAGTATAACTACTATTATTGATACGTTTGTTAAGCAGTATGAAAAAGAAAACAATGTCAAAATTCAGGTAGATGCAACCCAACAGGATGAATATCAACAGAGAAAATTAAAGGTTGCGGCTGCTAACGGTTCTCAGGGTGATGTATTTATGACATATGGTGCAGGATATTCTAAACCTTTTATTGCTGCGGGAGCCGTTTTACCACTGGATTCTTATTTAGAAGCCGATAAGACAAAAGACAGATTGATGAATGGTGTATTGGATTATTTCACATACGATGGTAAAGTATACGGATTGCCATTGAAAAAATGGGCAGGTATTTTATTCTGTAATACAGAATTATTTGAAAAAAACAATGTTGCTTATCCTGAAACCTGGGATCAAATGATGACCGCTGTAAACACCTTCCGTTCCAAAAATATAACACCAATGGTATTGGGAGCGAAAGATGCCTGGCATATTGGTATGATTCAAAATGCACTCGCTGTGAGAACAGCAGGTGTGGAGGCAAGTAATATGGCATTAAGCGGTGAAGGTTCTTTTGATACACCTGAAATCATAAAATCAGCACAGTTATTGGTAGATTTAAATAAGGCAGGCGCTTTTGTGGAGGGTACACTGGGTGTCAGTGCTGATGAGGCACAGATGGAATTCTTTGCAGGAGAAGTTCCAATGTATTTTAGTGGAAGCTGGACGGCAGCCGATTGCGAGTCGGATGAAAATGCCATAAAAGGAAAAATAAAAGTAATGCCTATGCCCACTGTTGATGGCGGCAAGGGTGATGCTGACACTTATTTGGGCGGTGCAATAGATGGTTACATGGTAAATAATAATACAAAGCATCCCGAGGAAGCTGTAAAATTTGCTATTGCTTTAACCGAATATCAGTGTAAAGAAAGCTATAAAATAGGCGACAGCATTCCTACCTGGAAGGGAGATGTGGATGAATCTCAAATTAATCCGGTTTTGATACAAATCAACAAACTGACACAAAATGCTACAGGATATGTTTTGGCATGGGACACTTTTCTCACAGGGGCTGCAATAGATAACCATTATAATCTATTACAGGCGCTGATTGGTGGAAAGGCTACACCTGAAGAGTTTGCAAAAAAAATGCAGGAAGCTAATAAATAAAAAATATATATGGAAAAAGGAGCTTGGACCGTTAAACACGGTCCGGCAATCTTCCTTACAAAGACATCGGCGCAGTATTTAGATTAAGAAAGAAGGTATGATAATGGAAAGATCATTAAGGGACAAGAAGGCGATCTGCTTTTTTGTTATTCCCGCCTTACTTTGGTTTGCCGCTATCGCATTGGTTCCAATTTTTCAATCAACGTATTATAGCTTCCTTAAATGGGATGGTATCACAGCATCAAAGTTTATCGGCTTGGAAAATTATATAAATTTGTTTCAGGATCAGTTATTTCTGAAGTCAATTGTAAATTCACTTATACTTGCTGCAAGTTCGGTGTTTATTCAGCTGCCGGTTTCTATGGTTCTTGCATTGGTGCTTGCATCCGGCATCAAAGGTGAGAATGCATACAGAACAATTTATTTTATACCGGTAATAATTTCGTCCACAATTATTGCTCAACTCTGGATGAAAGTATATCACCCGACTTATGGTTTGCTGAATAGTGTTCTAGGTATGTTTGGATTGGATCAGTTTAAGAGTGCATGGCTTGCCAATTCATCAACTGCACTTGCTGCGGTATTTATACCAATGATATGGCAGTATGTCGGTTATCATATGCTATTATTTTATTCTGCTGCAAAATCAATTGTACCGGAAATATTTGAAGCAGCAAGGGTTGACGGTGCAAATGACAGGCAGATTGCACTGAAAATAATTATTCCGCAAATTGTACCAATGATTAAAGCCTGCGTGATATTTGCTGTAATTGGTTCATTAAAGTCTTTTGATCTAATTTATGTACTGACAAGAGGCGGACCGCTTCATTCTACAGAAGTTCCAACTATGCTCATGTATACTGAAATTTTCTCAAAAAATCAATATGGATATGCAAGCGGTATTGCTATTTTCATTATTATTGAATGCCTGGTTCTAACGCTGATTATACAACAAATATTCAAAAAAAGACAAGAGGCATAGGAGGGAATTATGAAGCTAAAAACATACAAAAAGAAACCACGAATAGTGAGATCTGTAATATTAATTATAGTAGCTGTCATACAGCTGTTCCCTCTTTATTGGATGCTGACTTTTTCTCTGAAGGGAAATAATGAAATTTTCGGTGGTAATATTCTAGGCCTTCCTAAAGATTGGCGATGGGACAATTATGCCAATGTATTTAATCAAACGAATATACCCAAGTATCTGATGAACAGTATAATTGTAACAGCTATTACAATTGTTTTTACATTATTGCTTTCTGCAATGGTTACCTATGCAATTGTCCGATTAAAGTGGTTCTTGAGTAAAACCGTATATATACTATTCCTGGTAGGAATGATGCTGCCCATTCATGCGGTGTTACTGCCGCTGTTTGTAAATTTGAAGCCGGTTATGAATACCTATGCTGCGCTGATTTTGCCATATGTTGCATTTGCCATGCCACTGTCTATTCTGATTATGGTCGGCTCTCTGGAAGGAATTCCAAGGGAACTGGAAGAAGCGGCATTTATTGACGGGGCCAATATCTATAAAATATTCTTTAATATAATTATGCCGCTGCTTTCACCCACAATGGCCACGGTTGCCATACTTACATTTCTTTCTTCCTGGAATGAAATGATGCTGGCTGTAACATTTATAAGCAATGAAAGTTTTAAAACGATTACTACAGGTGTTTTGGATATGGTGGGTAAATATTCCACTAAATGGGGGTTGATAGGAGCCGGCCTTGTAGTTGCTACAATTCCTACAATTATTATGTATATTTTATTAAGTGACAATGTGCAAAAAAGTCTTGCTGCCGGTGCAGTAAAAGGTTAAGTACGACATCAGGTCGTACAAATATCGAAACTGATATGGAGGAACAAATTATGAGTTTAAAATTCTGTAAGTGCCCATATATCCCATGTAAGGTGCGCGGAAATTGCGAAGCATGTGTGGTAAAAAGTATAGATGAAGGGACTTTGTGCAATTGTATGGAAGACATTTCTATAAAGCTGGGAGCAAAAATTGAGGGAAAACCAATAAAAACAATAATCTGTGATGACTTTGAGGCAATGTCTCAATGTTCGGCAGATCTCATATGTGAGTCATTAAAGGCCAAACCGGATTCACTTCTGTGTTTGCCTGCCGGAAGCAGCGCGACCAGAACCTTTCAGATATTAAAAGAACGGGCAGATTCAGGTGAAGTTGATTTCAGCGAGGCATACTTTGTGTCCTTGGACGAGTGGCTGGACCTGAAAGATGAATCTGAAAATTGTACTGCATTCATGTTGCAAAATTTTTACAATCCACTTAATATTGATAAAAACAAAATACGTTTATTTGATATTCATGCCGAAAATCTGGAAGAGGAATGTAAAAGCGTTGACAAATACATTTTTGACCACGGCGGAATCGACTTGATGCTTTTAGGCTTGGGTATGAACGGACATCTTGGATTAAATGAACCGGGTGAATCTTTTGACAGTTATGCAAAAGTAGTTACGCTGGACACTGTTACGCAGCAGGTTGGGCAAAAATACTTTTCTAAATCAACCGATTTGACAAGAGGGATAACCCTGGGGGTACGTCATATATTTGACTCAAAGAAGGTAATTCTGCAGGTGGGAGGGATGGCAAAGGCTGATATAGTAAAAAAAGTTTATGAAAGCAAACCATCCTTTGAAATACCAGGCACCGTCATGCAGCTTTTAGATAATGGCGTTGTGGTTTTGGATAGAGATGCGGCCTCAAGCCTTGAGAATGTGAGTTGCGAATAGATAGGGTTTTTAAACCTCATCAAGGATGCTTTATCATCATTTCAAACCATCAAGAATTACTTTTGCATATACAAGAATTACTCTTGTATATGTCCGTAAATTCGTGTAAGTATTCATATCAATACAATTCGAACAGCTCTGTCAGTTCCTGCTGTGTCATTTTGGTAAGAAGGGTTTCACCGGATTGGATAACAGCGTCCACCAGCTGTTTCTTCCTTTCCTTGAGATTCAGGATCTTTTCCTCAATGGTGCCGTGGGTCACCAGCTTCATGACATGGACCGTCTTGGTCTGGCCTATCCTGTAGGCGCGGTCGGTTGCCTGGTCCTCCACTGCGGGATTCCACCAGGGATCGTAATGAATAACTGTATCGGCGCCGGTGAGGTTCAGCCCTGTTCCGCCGGACTTGAGTGAAAGCAGGAATATGTTGCCTTCCCCGCTGTTGAAGCTGCGCACAAGCTGCATTCTTTCGTCAGCAGGAGTTGCTCCGTCAAGGTAAAGGTAGTTGATCTCTGTTTCTTCAAGCCAGCGTCTGATTATAGCCAGCATTGATGTAAACTGGGAGAAAAGCAGTATTCTGTGACCGGCAGTAAGGGAATCCTCAACTACCTCCATAAGCAGCTGAAGCTTCCCGCTGTCACCCTCATAGTCTTCTACGAACAAGGACGGGTGACAGCACAGCTGACGCAATCTTGTGAGGACCGAAAGAATTTTGATCTGGCTTTTTTCAAAGCCTTTTTCTTTGATCTCACTGAACAATTCACCCCTTGCCTGTTCCAGGTATGCGACATAAAGTTTTTTCTGCTCCTGGGTAAGCTCTGCTTCTATGACATGCTCTATCTTCTCAGGCAATTCCTTTAAAACATCCTGCTTCAGCCTTCTCAGTATAAAAGGCCGGATCTGTCTTCCAAGGCTGGAGAGTGAAGAGGTGTCCCCTTTTGATATGGGTGTCTCGTATTTTTCTGAAAACTTTGAGTGTGAGCCCAGATAGCCGGGAAGTATAAAATCAAAAACCGACCACAGTTCGGTGAGATTATTCTCCATGGGGGTTCCTGTCAGGGCCAGTCTGTGTTCCGATACTATCTGCCTGACAGCTTTTGATGCCTGTGAAAGGGGATTCTTTATGTGCTGGGCCTCATCCAGTATACAATACCGGAAATTAAAGGCCGTATAATCATCAATGTCTCTCCTTATCAGAGCATAGGAGGTTACTATAAGATCTGTTCCCATCCCTTTCCGGATCAGCTCCTGACGTTCGGTTTTATTGCCGACAACGGCGGTTACCGACATATCAGGAGCAAATTTGTGAACTTCGGCACACCAGTTGTATATTAACGAGGTGGGAACCACAACAAGGGATGGACGGCTGTCTGACGACTGCCTGTCGAATTCCAGGAGAGTAATAACCTGAAGTGTTTTGCCAAGTCCCATATCATCGGCCAGAATACCGCCCAGACCGTAATGGGAGAGAGTTTTCATCCACTTGAAGCCGAGTTTCTGGTAATCCCTTAGTGTACCTTTTATACTTTTAGGTATTTTGTATTCTGTTTCAGCCGGGTCCTGAATATCATGAATCAGGTCCTTCAAGGCCGTATTGCGCTCAAAGAACTTCATCCCGCTCTCTTTAAGCATATTATCTATGTATAGTGCCCTGTATTTGGGCAGCTTTATAAATTCCCCCTCAATGTCGGAGGAACTCAGATCCAGTTGTTCCAAAATCTCAGCCATATTCAGCAGGTTTTCCGCTTCAAGGGGCAGAAAAGCGCCGTCCTTCAGCCGGAAATACTTTTTCTTATGCCTGATACTGTCAAAAATACTTGCCATTTCCTCGCGTTCAACGCCCTCAATATTGAAATTAAATTCCAGAAAACCGTTCAGATTGTTTAATCTCAGAAAGCCCGAAAAGGAAAGCTGCTTCTTAAAGCTCATGGCTTTAAAGCTTTCGGAATAATACACCTGAGCGTGCTCCTGAAGTTTAGGTATGACATAATTTACGAAGTCAAATATTTTTTCCTCTTCATCAAGGTATATTTTGTTGCTGTTGACTTTACAATCGGTTTCGGCAAGAATGTCCAGTATCTTGCCTTCGTCCTCAAGATTTCTTATAAGTATCTTATCAAAAGACGGCTTGGCTCTATCGGCCGAAAAGGGGTTTATTATCCGGTCTCCGTATTTAAATTTCACGTCGGCCGTGATAATATATTCAAACCTGTCAAGATAAATCTCTGGCTCAAATTCCGGCCTTTCGACAAGAGCCTGGAGGTCTTCGTCAATAAATACCTTTCCGGCTTTGCCGATAAAAGGCAGAATCTCTGTAAACAAACGCTCTTTATCATTGTCCAGAAAGCTGATTTTATTACTATTTTCCTTTTGCACATATTGAATAAACGGCTTCAAATATTCCTTCTGATGCTGCGAAACCTTGAAGATACTGTTCTTGTATAAAAAATATTCACAATCTGCAGTGACCATGTGAAGAGGGAACTTTGTGTCAATACCCAGATCCACCGTACTGGCATTTTTAGTTAATGTAAAATCAACGGGTATGTCGTCGACCTTGATCATAACCTTTTCCAGGGTTTGACCGTCTGCAATGACATTGAAGGAAAGAGGAGACAGCAGTTCCAATAAGCGTTTAAGCGCTCCTTCGGATAAAAAGATTTCTTTGTCTTTAAAAATACTTTGTTTTTTTATATCACCGGTCAGATAATCTATGAGATTTTCATTCTGCCACATTTCCGACAGATAAGAAATAATGGCTTCATCTTTCTCGGCAAAATTATGAATAGCAGGGTCAAATGAAAAACCTTTTCCATAGACCAGCTCTTTATCATTTCTGAGGCATTCCAGCAGCTCGCCGACATTTCTGACAATATACAATCTATCGGTGCCTATCCGCAGGGTAAGTGCCGCCGCAGGCCCCCTTCTTATATTTGAGACCCTTGTTTTAAGCAGCTCCAGGTTATATTCAACCTTTATGGATGTTTTCATATTTCCTGATTTGTTGTTGAAGTATTCGAAGATTTCTTTGGCAGCCTTTTTTTGAGAGGCAGAATTAAAGAAGCCTTGCTCATCCTTTGACTTAATAAGAAGCAAAACAGCAGTGATGTGCTTACAACAGCTTTCAGTCCGAAGGTTATCATTACAGGTACAGGAATAATCCTTTATCCGGCCCCCTTTTCCAAATTGAATCTGTACATTATATGGACGGGTGCCTATAACAGTTGCATCAAAAAGCATAAGCTCTTCATTAAAGGAGACGGATTTTACTCTGTTTGAACTATAATATTCCATACCCTTTTTAAATTTCATAGGGGTAGAAAGATAGTATATACTGTCTTTTGAAATTTGAAACATTCATTTACTCCATGGTCATTTTTTATAGCTTATCATTTTATTATAACCAAATTTCATGTCAATTACCATTATTTGAATAAGCATTGGTTTGAAAATCATCTAAGCGCAGAAACTGAAAAGCTTGCCGTTGACTATGGAATAAACCGACCCCGAACCGGTCAGACAGCGGGCTGTTGGCCTTTTGCCGTACAAGAGATAAGAAACTCTGTTAATTCCTCAGTACTATTTATTTTTATGTCACCGTTACAGCGGGTAAGTTCATTTTGCACTATGCTGAGTCCAAAGCCTCTGGTTTTGGAGGGGTTATCCTTTGTGGAATATCCTGCATTGAATATTTTATTTCTATCGGCTTCCGGGATCATGGGTCCATTATTTGAAATGGAGATAAAATACCGGTCTTCCTTTACATAGGTCTGAAGATGGACAAACTTGTTTTCACTGTCAACATTATTCATGGCATCAAAGGCGTTGTCTATTATGTTTGAAATGACGGTAACAGCCATATCCTCCGCAATGCCGGCTGAAGACAAGGGCTCCTCAAAATCGGCCCTTAATTCGATACCTCTCCTGAAGGCACTGTTATACTTTACGTTGATGATTGCATCCACAAAATCATTGCCGGAGTCTGTGGATATATTCTTTGTAGAGCTGTTGTTTGCAAAATTATTTATATAGTGCTTGATCCTTTCGGTGGAATCGGGCTTGTTAAGTGTGCAGAGACCAAAGATGGTATTCAGATGATTTTTGTATTCGTGGCGTTCCTTCGCCACCATTTCATTAAAATCAATCAGCTACCGGACACTGTCCTTTTGCATTTCGTTTGCATATTGGAGCAGCTCCAGCTTGGAGCCTTCCCGAAAGGCTGAAAACATTGCAACCATCAGAACTAAATAGATAACAAAAGAAAACAGGTTAAAAAGGTATGCTTTTTGGGGTTGGCCTGATAGAAAAATATTAACGTATACGAAGAATATTAATACTGTTGATATTATAATCAGTATTTGTTTATATTTTGACTGATAAGGGTTACTGTCATTCAACCATGCCAGATTGACAGGCTTTTTATAAAAGATGAATAATCCAAGAAATTCAACTGTCTTGCTGATAATACTGCATATTAATACATAAAGGCTGTTTTTAAGCAGTTCGCTCATGGGAATATTGGTGGCCAACAGGGCAAACATTGCTACAACTGTCTCAATGATAGTTACATATGATGTAATTAAAAAAACCTTAATCAAGCTTTTATATATTTTTCCATTAAACATATAGTTTAACACGGCAACGGTAAGAATTAATATGATTAAGGTATGAAAACCTGCCGGAACAAAAAGTGATATCCAATAAGTATATACTGTATAGATGGTAACAAAACATATGTATTTAAACTTCTCTTTGATTACATTTTCCCTAAAACCGGATAACAGGGCAAAGGTGTATATTATGATAAAACCCTCTAAAATAGTAAATAACACTTCACTGACAGTAAACAATTCGGATTACCCTCCTTAAGCAGATATAGATATGAAAAAAGCCATAAATACATACAAGGCGTACATATGTTTATGGCTTTTCCCGGTACTTGATTTCAATTAATTAGTGAGACTATTCCTTAGGCTCGTAGAAATATATCAACTTAAGTACGCCAACGCCTAAACCTGCTACAAACGAAGAAAGTAAACCGATTGATCTCAATAAATGTTTTTTCAATAGAATCACTCCATTTTCGACATTTTATATATAAATAATCCCTCTAATCTACATAAAAGTCAATGGTTTTTTAAAAAATATACTAAATATTATTAAAAAGTTTATTTTTCAGCAGTTGGTATACTGATAATAAATAGGTTGTAACAACAGAAACCTGTAATATTTGTGCAGGTATGTAGAAATAATCAAGCAGTAATATTGCAGGTGTTAAAGTAGCTGCCAGAATTTTGTATATTCCTGTTCTTTCCTCCACCTTCCTTGTTCTCACAGGAGCAATTGTTGCACCGGTTATTGTCAGAACGATTACAAGAATAATCTGAATAAAGCCGGGGATTATATCCAGCTTACCGGCAAAGACACTTATTGCCATTGTAATGAAGGATACGGCAAGGCAGACAAGTTCGTTTTTTGCATGATAGCCTCCCAAAATAGGGCGGAGCAAAAGTATAACTGCAAAGGCCAGCAAATATTCCAGTGTGGCCGAGAACAGGGTGAAAACTATCAGCAGCAGGATAAATTTATACAGATCGGAAAAAATACAAACAAGACCATACCGTATTCTCCTGGCTTCGGCCTCCGAGTATTCGGCATTGGATATGACTGCATCAGCAACCTTGTTTGCAAGTTTTCTGTAGAAGGTAATTTCCATAGGACCTCCGGCAACATATATTATAATCAAATGCTACCATATCATAAAACATAAGGGAAGATAGATTTGAATGCGTAAGGAATTACTTTAACAAGTTGTACCAATTGATCTTAATTAAACTCATCTGTAAAGTAAAATAAAACTTCAATTAGCACCACGAGTTAATTGAATATCCTGATCGGCATTTTAATTTTTTTGCTTCTATTGCAAAGCCCGCTCATATCCTTTCAGGGGATACATGCGGGCTCTTTTTTTAACTTTAAGTTAAGTTTTACTTTGCTACAATATTCACCAGTCTGCCTTTAACAACAATAACCTTTTTGACTTCCCTGCCTTCAAGGAACTGTTTGATTTTTTCGTCTGCCAGTGCGGCCGCTTCGGCTTCACTGTTGTCAGCATTGGCAGGTATCTCTATTTTACCTCTGACCGTGCCGTTGATTTGCACAGCTACTTCTATGGTATCTTTAACAAGAGCTTTTTCATCGAATACAGGCCATTTCTGATTGAAAACGGAGTACCCGTATCCAAGCTGTTCCCACATTTCTTCCGCAAAGTGAGGTGCAAATGGTGCCACCAGTTTTATCAGGTCGGCTATAGTCTCTTCAAACAGCCTGATATTTTTAGTCTTTACTTCTGCATCATACTTGTACAATGCGTTTACAAGCTCCATGCAGCGGGAGATTGCGGTATTGAACTGGAACCTGTCGGTATCCTGTGTCGCACCCTTTATGGCATTGTGGCGGACGAAATTCAATTCCTTATCATCCTTGTCAATATCTGTTCTGGCCTGGTTGGACTTCTGCTCGGCAAGGCTCTCCACAAGACGTTCAATTCTTGAGGTAAAACGCGATATGGCTTTTATGCCGTCATCGCTCCACGGGCCGCCGTCAACATAGTTGAAGCCGAAACCAAGATACATTCTGAAAATATCCGAACCATATTTCCTTACGTAATCATCAGGGGAAATGGTGTTTCCCTTTGATTTGCTCATTCTGTTCCCGTCCGGCCCAAGGATGGTACCCTGGTGCACCAGGGAGAGGAAGGGTTCGTCGAAGTTCAGGTGACCAAGATCTCTCAGAGCTTTGGTTATAAATCTTGCGTAGAGCAGATGCATTGCCGCATGCTCGGCTCCGCCCACATATTTGTCAACCGGCAGGAGTTTGTTTATCCATTCGGTGTCAAAAGCCTTTTCACTGTTTTTATTGTCGGCATATCTCAAGTAATAGAAGGAGGAGCAGACAAAGGTGTCCAGGGTGTCAGGGTCTCTTTTGGCAGGACCTCCGCACTTTGGACAGGTTGTGCTCATAAACTCTTCACTCTTTTTGAGCGGTGATTCTCCATCGGGAGCAAACTCAACGTCGTAAGGCAGCAATACAGGGAGATTTTCCTCAGGGACCGCCACTTCACCGCAGTGTTCACAATAAACCACAGGTATGGGGGAGCCCCAGTACCTCTGTCTGGAAACCAGCCAGTCTCTGAGTCTGTAGTTTATTTTCAGACTGCCTTTGTTATCTGCCTCCAGCTTTTTAACAATTGCAAGCTTTCCTTCTCCGGAAGGCATCCCGTCAAATTCAGCGCTGTTTACCAAAACGCCGTATTCACAGTAAGGCAGTTCGTCGTTTGAACCATCTGCACTCTTAATAACCCTCCTTATAGGAAGATTATATTTTTTTGCAAAGTCATAATCACGTTCATCATGCGAAGGAACCGCCATAACACAGCCTGTACCATAGCTTGCAAGTACATAATCCGCAATCCACACGGGTACCTGTTCACCTGTTATGGGATGAACGGCATAGGCGCCGGTGAAGACACCTGTTTTTTCCTTAACGGTTGAAAGTCTTTCGATTTCAGTCTGCTTCTTTGTTTCTCTGATATAATTTTCCACTGCTTCCCTGTTATCGGCAGCAGTGATTTTGTCCACTATGGGATTTTCCGGCGCCAGCACGACATAAGTCACACCGTAAAGTGTATCCGCCCTTGTTGTGAACACCTTGAAATCTATATCCTGGCCGGCCACCTTGAAGCATATCTCGGCTCCCTCGGAACGTCCGATCCAGTTGGTCTGTATTTTCTTTGTCTTCTCAGGCCAGTCTATGGTATCCAGTTTGTCCAGCAGTTCCTGGGCATAGGCGGTTATTTTGAAAAACCACTGCGTCAGGTCGCGCTTTGTTACTTCGGTGTCGCATCTTTCACAGGCGCCGTCGATAACCTGCTCGTTGGCAAGAACTGTGTTACATTTCGGGCACCAGTTTACAGGAGCATTTTTTCTGTAGGCCAGACCCGACTTGTAAAGCTGCAGGAACAGCCACTGTGTCCATTTATAGTAGTCAGGCATACAGGTCTTGACCTCATAATTCCAGTCAAAGGTCGCTCCCATTTCCTTGAGCTGGCCTTCCATGGTTTCTATGTTTTTGAGTGTGGAATCCTGCGGGTGTATACCTGTTTTGATAGCATAGTTTTCTGCAGGCAGACCGAAAGCGTCAAAGCCCATCGGATGAAATACTTCATAGCCCTGCATTCTCTTCATTCTGGCCCAGGAATCGGTCAGGCCGTAGTTATACCAATGCCCGACATGCAAATTGGAACCTGACGGATATGAAAACATTTCGAGACAGTAGAGCTTTTTGTCTATGTTTTGGGGATTGAACCTGTAAATATCGGTATCTGCCCACTTCTTCTGCCACTTTCTATCTATATCTGCTGAGTATGGCATTTAATCATCTCCTTTAAAATAATTGTAGCCTTAAATATTAAATATTAAATTTAAAAAATAATAAAATTTATAAAACCCGTCTCTGAAAAAGAGACGGGTTAATCCGCGGTACCACTCTTGTTAGTTTTGGGTCACGGTATATCAGCCGGTATTTGTACCAAACCGGGATGGTGTCCGTACTCAAAAGCTCACTTGATATCTTGTAACGTAGATATACGGCTGTTATTAGCAGCAGCTCCACGGCGAGTTCAAAGTATGCAGCCTGCCGCACTTCCACCATCGCATATGCGTTGTACGGCTCTCTGTAGGTTCATTGCCTTTTACTATTCCGCTTCATAACCTGTTATTTATAACTTGTAAAATCTTTATTAGCGTATCATATATGAGGAATTTTTTCAACTGCCTTTATTCATGTTGTTTCTTCACTTCATTGATGTTGTTTCACACTTTTGCAAAGAAAACAACCCCTGTCAGAATGAAAACAGTACCTATTATTTTATAGGGTGTGATGGTTTCATGAAAAATATAGTATCCGGCGAAGAGGCTGAAGGCATAAGCTGTACTTGTAAAAGCGTATGCTGTTGAAAGTGGTATTTTTGACAAGATATAAAGCCAGAGTGCCGTGGACAGGCCGTATGCCATAATCCCTGAAATAATATAAGGATTTATAAGCAGCTTGTAGGTATAGCCGGCAGTTTTTATAACGGCCATCTTCCATAAAATCTGTCCGGAGATGGTTATTGCAGAGTTCAAAATTGTCAGCACTATATATTTAATAGGCATATTTGCTTCCTCAAATAATTTATTGTGACGGTATATGCAAATCGGTCGGCTATAATCGCCTGAATGTACGGATTTAGATGTTACAGACTACTAATATGCCCAAAAACAAAAAAATCATAATCCATCCGCAGCTTAATGAATTATGTACGGGAGCAATACAAAGATGAGATATGAATCCATGTTTGCAATACTCCCCGTGAAGGCGAAAAATATCTAAGTTTCCAGCCAGAACTGGTTTTTTTTATACCATAAAACTGTTTCAAGGAGGCCTTCCTTTAATTTATAACTGCAGGAGAAGCCAAGTTCATTTTTAGCCCTGGTGCTGTCCAACGCATAGCGGTTATCATGTCCCAATCTGTCACTGACATATATAAAGGAGTCCTGTGGTTTGCCAAGAATAGTAAGAATCATCCGTGCCATTTCGATATTGTTAACTTCTTCACCGCTGCCGATATTGTAAATTTCTCCGGGTTTACCGGAAAACAAAGCTTTGACAATTGCTTCGGAATGATCGGTTACGTGTATCCACTCCCTTATATTTGAGCCATTTCCGTATATGGGTATGGGCTCATTTTTAAGGGCCTTTGAAATACATGTGGGGATAAACTTCTCCCTGTACTGGTTGGGACCGTAGTTATTACAGCAGCGTGTTATGATTACCGGCAATCCGTAAGTTTTATAAAAAGACCGCACCAGCAAATCGGCACCAGCTTTTGATGCTGAATATGGGCTGTTGGGCAGTAAATCCGAAGCCTCTGTGAAAAATCCGTCGGCGTTCTCAAGGCTGCCATAAACTTCATCGGTGGAAATCTGAAGAAGCCGCTTTTGTGCATACTCGTCTCTGCTCCAGAAATTATGGGTACATTCCAGTATATTCAATGTTCCAATTAAGTTTGTCTGGCCAAAAATCAACGGATCACTGATACTTCTGTCAACATGGGATTCGGCCGCAAAATTCACGATATAGTCCGGATCATATTCGCGCAATGCTTTATTAAATTGTATACTATCACATATATCACCTTTAACAAAGTGATAGTTCGGCAGTTCTGCCACGTCCTTTAAATTTTCCAAATTTCCTGCATAAGTCAGTTTGTCGTAATTTACAACAACGAAATCTCTGTACGAGTTCATAAAATACTTTATGAAGTTACTACCGATAAAACCTGCTCCGCCTGTAACCAGTAAAACTTTCATAATAAAACCACCTCCTTGATTATTGTATATTGATTCTATAGATACAGTTCACTGCAGTCACCTAAAAGAAATGAATTGGAATAGGGTCTTTTGCCGGCCGACCTGATGGATACATTTTTTCCGATCAGGCTGCCGCTGATCCTTTTATCTATGCCCTCCAGCCGGGCATTTTCCAGTATTATGCAGTTGTCCACCTCGCAGTTGTTGATTACAACTCCTTTCCCTATTGAAGAATAAGGGCCTACATAACTGTCGAGGATAACTGCGTCCTCATCGATTGCAGCAGGACCTGCAATGATGCTGTTTTTAATACAGGCACTTTTACTGATCAATAGTTTCCCCATATAAACTGCATTATCTTTTGATAAAACCTGGTTATACGTGTCAATTTCATCGAGAATCATCCGGTTGGCATCCAGAATATCCTGCAATTTTCCCGTATCCTTCCACCAACCCTGCAGGATCTCAAAAGTAACATTTCCTCCAGTAGACAGCAGTTCCTGGATGGCATCGGTAATTTCCAGCTCACCCCTTGACGAAGGGGAGGTGTTGTCAATTGCTTTAAAAATATTTTTATTAAAAATATATACTCCGGTTATTATTAAGTCGCTGATAAAGTTTTTAGGTTTTTCAACCAGTTTAGTGATATGATTTTTCTCTACTACAGCAACTCCATAATGTGACGGATCTTCCACCTGGTACAGCATAATGGTAGAATCGGCATTATTGGTACGAAAATTCCTAATTAAAGAGTCCAGAGAGACATTAAATGCATTGTCTCCCAAAAGCATTATAAAGTCTTCATCCTCAATAAAATCCCGGGCAGTTTTAACTGCATGGGCGAGTCCCAAGGGCAAAGGCTGATGAATATAGCTGATATCGACATTCCATCTGTCACCATTGCCAACTGTCCTCATAACTTCTTCACTTGTATCTCCAACGATAATACCAATTTTATTTATACCTGTTTTGGCTACCTTTTCAATTATATGAAAAAGTATGGGTTTATTGGCCAGAGGCAGCAGTTGCTTGGCATTCGTAAAGGTCACTGGCCTTAAACGGGTCCCGGTACCGCCACTTAATATTAATGCTTTCACAGTATCACTCCTTGGTTTTTATATTTACATAATATTTAAACGGTAATTAATATGTGCTAAGAACTATCCATAGGTAACATATTTTAACCGGTATCATATTATGTAAATAAGTTTATTAACTAAAAGAGAAAGGGATAATTATTATGATACCTCCTGCTATAAGTTATGTTACCTTTAACCGATTAGGCTTAACGGTAAGAAATCTGGCCGCAATATTTGAATCAACGGATGATTTTGAAATGCACATGGTAGATAACGGCTCAATTGACGGCACATGGGAATACATCCAGAGTCTGAAGGATAAAAGAATAAAATCGAAAACAAATGTCGGAGTAAATGCAGGTCAGGTTTACGGAATAAATCTAAATCTCATGAGAAGAAAACCTGAGCAATATTTCATCACAATAGACAACGACGTATATATTGAAACAAAAGACTGGATTTCAAAATTTATAAGAGTATTTAACGAATTTCCGGAAGTGGGACTTCTGGGCGTTGTCAAAGGGGAGCCGTACCCGGTATTTTATCCTCCGGTTATACTGAAGTTAAGGAATGGAGTATCATACCTTGAACTGATGCATTCTGTTCCGGAACTGGAAGGTGATTTTGTCCCCGGATGTTGTCAATGCCTGAGACCGGAACTCATTGAGCAATTGGGCTATTGGAGCGAGGAAAATTATGCCGGTGAAGCGGAAATTTCCCTGAGAGTGAACAACTATTCATCCTATCAGGCTGGCTTTGTTCCCGAAATAAGCATAAAAATGCCCCAGTCGCTGGATTGCAGCCAATGTCAGAATAATAGCCGCTGCACTTTGAATAAGCCCAGTGAGACATGCTTTTCGATTTACAAGAAGAGGTATTTAAATGATGTATTTAAAAATAAATTCAAGTGGAAATTCGAAGAGACAATAAATGACATGAGGAGCGGCAAACGGCCGGTCTATTGCGCATCCTCCCTTGATGCTGCTTCAGTTGAAGAGCATGCATTTATATTGGAGTGGGCTCTGGATAACTTCAAATTTTATATCGACAATACAAAATAATGGATATATGCAAAAATTACTGAGAACTCAAGGTGGTGCAGAAATAACTATGTTAGAGCCATTTAAAGAGCCTGTTTTTATTACGAAGCCTTTACTTCCGGAAATTGAAGAACTTTCGGCAATGCTGGAAGCCATATGGGCCAGTAACCAGCTGAGCAACAACGGCACTATGGTAAAGCAGCTTGAAAGGGAGCTTGCCGGTTATCTTGGCTCGGAGCAGCTTTCTGTTTTTTCAAACGGAACCGTTGCACTGCAGATAGCCTGCAGAGCATTAAGATTGTCGGGAGAAGTAATAACCACTCCCTTTACGTTTGCAGCCACAGTCCATTCGCTGATGTGGAGCAATATAAAACCTGTTTTTTGCGACATTGAAGAAGATACGTTCAATATAAATCCTGACTGCATTGAAGCCCTGATTACACAGGATACGACAGCCATTTTGCCGGTGCATGTTTTCGGGAGACCCTGCAATGTTGAAAAAATTCAAAAAATTGCCGATAAATACGGCCTGAAGGTGCTGTATGATGCAGCCCATACTTTTGGAGTAAAAATTGACGGAAAGCCCGTTTCAGCTTTTGGAGATGTGTCCATGTTCAGCTTTCATGCCACCAAGGTATATCATACCATTGAGGGCGGCGCGTTAACCTTTAATACTCCATATTTAAAAGAACGTGCCGATTTGCTGAGAAACTTCGGAATACTGGATACCGGCACGGTTATGGAACCGGGGACCAATGGAAAGTTAAATGAGGTTCAGGCGGCTGTTGGAATTCTATTGCTCAAAAAAGTTGAGGCCGAAATAGAGGGTAGAAAAAAGGTCACGGAGTTATACCGGAAATATCTTGATAATATCCCCGGCATTACTGTGAGCAGCGATGTAGAAGGTGTAACACACAATTACCCGTACTTCGTTATCAAAATTGACAGGGATGAATATGGTTTATCCTGTGATGAAGTTTTTTCGAAATTGAAAGAGTATAATGTTATTTCACGCAGATATTTCTATCCGCTTTGCAGCAATTTCCAATGCTACAGGGATATCCCCTCTGCGGCAGCCTCCAGGCTTCCCATAGCCAACAAGGTTGCCGATTCGGTACTTTCCCTTCCTCTGCACGGAAGATTGCCTGCTGATCATGTGGAAAAAATCTGCGATATTATCAAAGGGATAAGGCCATGAAAGATATAGTTATTATAGGAGCAGGCAACTTTGGAAGAGAAGTGGCACAGCTCATAGATGACATTAATATGGACAAAAAAACCTGGAACCTTCTGGGTTATGTGGATGAGACAGTCGAGAAACATGGGACGATAATAAATTCAAACCAGGTATTGGGAGGCTTTGAGTGGCTTGAGAAAAACGGGTCAAACAAAGTTGCTGCAATATGTGCCATAGGAAATCCCAGGGCAAAATATTCAGTTGTTGGAAAAATATCCGGATATGGCTTGAATTATATTAATTTAATACACCCGGATGCTAAAATTGGCAAATTTGTTGAGATGGGGCATGGAAATGTCATTTGCTGTAATTCTTTTATATCTGTAAATATAAAAATCGGAAATCATGTATCTATCAATCCCGGCTGCGGGATTGGGCATGATGTGGTTATAGGTGATTTCTCTTCGTTGTACTGGAATGTTACTCTATCAGGAAATGTAAGTATAGGCGATGGTTGTGAAATAGGCTCAAAAGCCGACATTATTCCTCAAAGGAGCGTCGGAAGCTGGAGCATCATAGGGGCGGGGGCGGTAGTAACCAAAGATATTCCTGATAATTGTACTGCTGTTGGAGTACCTGCAAAACCCGTAAAATTTCATCAACCTGTAACAGTAGTCTGTAACACCTAAAAGTCACAGACCACTGGATTAGATTAACGCAAAATATGTAGAAGGGAATTGAAAATATGAAACAATCAATAGTAAACGAAAATGTCACTAGCTTTACCGACACAGTAAAGGAGTTTACACGAAACCTGCTCAACAAAAGTAATGAAGAAAGTGAAACCCACAGAAAAGCAGAGAATAATCCACCCTTATTTATAAACTATGTCACCATGAACCGTTTGGGTCTTACAAAAAGGAATCTATCAAGGATTCTTGAATGTGACGACGACTTTGAGCTGCATATTATTGACAGCAATTCCAAAGATAATACCTGGGATTATATCCAGAGTCTCAATGACAAGCGTATAAAATCCAAAACCAGGTTCGAGTTGAACCAGGGCCCCATTTATCCTTTAAATCTCAGTCTTACCAAAAGAAAGCCCAATCAGTATTTTATGACTATTGACAGTGATGTTTATATTAAGACCGACAACTGGATATCAAGATTTATGGAGGTGTTTAAGGCATTTCCCAAAGTCGGTGTGCTGGGAGTAATGAGGGACGATCCCTATCCCAGATATATGCCCCCTGTCATACCCCGGGTTAAGGGAGATATAAACTACCTTGAACTGAAAAATGCGGCAGTAGGTGTTGATCTGGATTTCGTACCTGGACAGCTCCAGTGCTTGAGACCTGAACTCATTAATGAAATTGGATACTGGTCGGAGGAAAATGGATATGGCGATGCTGAACTGTCTCCCAGAGTGCACCATTACACTTCCTTTAAGGTTGGGTACCTGACTACCGTCGAAATCGATATGAAACAGTTTATCGGGTGTGATGAATGTCAGGCCAGGGAATACTGCAAACTTAGCAGGAGCGTAAATACCTGTTTTCTGCTGAGTAAAAGAGCAAATATGAATGAATCCTTTGTAAAAAGAAATGGATGGAAGTATACTGAGACATTCAAGGAGATAGAGGAAGGAAAGAGAACGGCCTATTGCGCCTCCATGCATGACCCGGAATCGGTTAAAAATCATGTATACAATCAGGAATGGGCCAAAGAAAACTTTAATTACTATGTCAAAAATTCCAACAACTATGGTGAGATAAAATAATAATACCAATACCAATACCATGACCATGACCATGACCATGATAATTTAGACTATACAGGGCGGCAGCCTTGACAGAAGCAGCTCAACAGGCCTTTTTGACCGGTTGGGCTGCTGTTAGATTAACGGTTCTTATAATAAAAAACCGCCAGCTGGGTCCTGTCCCTCAGATGGAGTTTTTCCAACAGAACACTGATATAATTACGTACCGTTCCTTCACTCAAATGCATGCTTTCAGAGATTTCCCTGTTGTTAAGGCCCTCTGATATCTGAACGAGAAGTTCGATTTCCCTGTCGGTGAGGTCATAATTTGAGAAAACAGCCGAAGCAGTGCCATGTAACAGCTCGGGCAGCTTTGTGCTGATTTCGTCTCCAAAAACGCTTTGGCCCATATATACTGCCTTGAGAGCCGGCACAATACTTTCAAAATTCTGCTTCAGGAGGTACCCTTTGGCACCGATTTTAAGAGCCTTGATTATATAGGCGTCATCCAAAAAAGTTGTAAGATAGAGTATGCGGGCATTTGGATACTGCTTTAAAAGTACCTCTCCGGCTTCAAGCCCTGTCATTGTGTCCATTCTGATGTCTATCAGCAAAATATCCGGTTCCAGACGGCGGTACAGCTCGATTGCCTGTTTCCCGTTGTTTCCGGTGCCTATAACACTGATTTCGGGGTCTGCCTCCAATATGGTCTTTAAAGAAACGCAAACAAGTTTATCATCATCAACCACCAAAACTTTCATTAAAATACCGTTGGCCTTTCCGGCTCACAACATAAAGAAATTATTACACGTTCTTACCGTGAGCCGGGTAAGATGTGAGAATCAGTTCCATTTGGGTATTGATATAAATATTTTAAAGCCGTTGTCCGTATTTATGTCAATATTGGCGTTAAAGGCTTTAACCCTCTCGGAAATATTACTTAAACCTATACCGTTCTCAAGGTTATAGCCGGTTACGCTTCCATTATCCTGGATAATAAGCTGGTAAAGGGCGGGGTGTTCCCTCAAGGTCACTGTTGCCTCTGTGGCATTTGAATGCTTGATAATATTTGACAGGGCTTCCTTGACAATGGCTATCAGGCAATACTTCAACCTTTTATCAACTGTTCCGGTAATATCATAATCCAGGGATATGGGGCAGAATTTAAAATTATCTACCAGTCCGGTGATCTGTGTGCGGAGATCTATGGACTCATCATGGAGATTGTGTACACTGCGCCTGATGCTGTCCATCGCCTGGGAAAGTGTATTTTTGATTGAAGATAGGTTTTCCTTCAGGCTATCCTCTTTATTTACGGCCATTAGAGCTCCCAGCTGAAGAAGACATCTTGAAAGCAGGTGTCCCACATTATCGTGGATCTCCATAGCGATTCTGTTTCTTTCATTAAGAGTGGCCATGTTGATTTCATAATCCTGTTTTTCCATCAATTCATTATTTTTCTTTTCCAGAAGAAGTGAGCGTTCCTTTGAAGTGTCTCTCAGGATCATATACTGCTTTCTGATATTTTTAAAGTTAAACGTGCGGAATTTCAGCAGGTATGAAAAAGCAGAAAGGACTACCACTGCAGGAAACAAGGTATTCGAGTGTATATAATTATGTGTGATGAAGGGGATGAATGCCGCCAGGGCAAGCAATTGCTCCCTTGCAGCAAAAATATCATAAAAGAGTACCGGAACAAATACCAAAAACTCCGGTGCAAACTGACATAGTAATATATAGCCTGAAAAAGCTATAATCCTGAACTGCCTTTTATCAAAGTAACTGTTCAGGGCTGAAAGGGTCAGGCTTACAATTACGGGAATGACGCTTGCGGCATCGCCTGCATCAATTATATACAATATCACACAAGCTATAAAAATAACTGCCTTATCAACTAATTCAATCATATGAACCGCCATATCTCCAGGTAAAGTCGACTGGATATCATACAAATATTTTACCAAGCATCTGTATTTTTCACAACAAGGTAATATGCAGTCTTATTATATGTTAAAAAGGGCCATTTCAAAGTGATTTCAAGTATTAGGGGCCATGCTGGTTTACATAAAAATTAAAATAATAAGAACCTCAATATAGGACGCTACATAAGATAGACTAAAACGATATTATTTTGGAGAATGATTTAAATGGAAAGATTCGTTGTTATAATGTCGGGAGGTTCAGGCACCAGATTATGGCCCATTTCAAGAGAGGTGAGGCCAAAACAGTTTATAAGCGTCGATGACGGCAGCTGTATGCTGGTACAAACTATTGAGCGCTTATGTGAGACTGTTCCTGCCGACCATTGTTTTATAGTAACAGATAAACGCCTAAAAAATATAACCCTCAGTACCGTAAAAAAATTAATACCCCGTAAAAATATTATACTTGAGCCTCAAAAGAAAAATACCGCAGCATGTATCGAGTATGCCGCCGTCACCTTAAAAAAGAGATTTGGAGAGGGCCTGGTCTGTTTTGTTCCTGCCGATGGCTATGTTACTGACCGGAAAGGATACAAGGAGGCAATAGAAATGGCATATGATACGGCAGATAAAACAAAATCCCTTGTAGTTGTGGGTATAACTCCTACCTATCCTGCAACCGGCTACGGGTATATCCAGATTGATACCGAAAGAGGTGACGACGAAAGGGTTATGACAGTTCAAAGGTTTATTGAAAAGCCTGATATTGAAACTGCAAAAAAATTTTTTGAATCGGGAGAATTCCTTTGGAACGGGGGCATATTGGTAGGCAGTCTGGATGCGATTATTGGCAGTATAAGGCGGTTTTTACCCGAGCATGACAGGAATATCAGCTGGGCAGTGGATAATTCAAGCCGCTCTAACGGTAACAGATATCTTGACGAAGCATATAATAAAATACCAAATATATCTTTTGATAATGGCGTCCTTGAAAAGATCGACTGTATTTATGTAATAAAAGGACTATTTGACTGGGATGATATCGGTAGTCTTGATTCATTATCCAAAACCTTTAAGACAGATGGGAACGGAAATAAAACAAAGGGAAAGCATCTGGGAGTCGATACCGGCAATTCGATAATATTCAGTGACGGTGCACTTGTAACAACTGTAGGAGTTGACAATCTTATTGTGGCGAATACAAAAGATGCTATTATTGTTTGTCCCCGTGAAAGGGCCCAGGATGTGAAAGGCCTTGTGGAATTATTAAAGCAGAATGGGTATGAGAACCTTTTATAGCAAATAACAGTCTGGCTTGAAATTACATCGTAGTGGAGGATGGTATGCAGTTGCGCAAATTTATGTTAATTAAGTCCACGGGTAATGGGTTCTGGTTTGATATGCACCATGTGCTGACTCAATTGTATTTTGCTGAAATATCGGGAAGGATACCGGTTGTCTACTGGGGGAAAAACTGTATGTACAGCCTTGATGACAGTGCGGATGCCTTCGGGCAGTTTTTCCGGCCGGTGTCGCCCTATAGTATAAATGATCTTGAAAACCAGAAGTTTACCTACTTCCCAAAGGTGTGGAGGAGTGACAATCTCCGGGAAGAGGGCTTATTTTATAATACGGAAATTACTCTTGAGGATATTATGGATTGTGATGCGGATGTGGTTGTTCAAAACTGCTTCATTGAACCTGAAAATATGATGTACTGGATTGAGAAGCACCCTATGTACGGATTTATTTCCAGATATTTATACGGTGCCATGCTGAAAAAATATATCAGGCTTCAGCAGCCGGTTTCTGATGAAATAGATGAGTTCTACGAGTCCCATATGAGAGGGAATACGCTTATAGCAGTACATATCCGCGGAAGTGACAAGGTTGTGGAGGTTGAATATCTGTTTGAACTCAATAAACAGTACCCCTATGAGATTAACAAACAATTGAGAATTAATCCGGATGCAAAACTGTTTCTTTTGACAGATTGCAGTGACATTCTGGAACAGTACTCGGAGATGTATCCGGGAAATATTATTAACACAGATTGCAGAAGGGTTCTGCAGCGGGGGCCGGGTTCCCACTTTCAGGAATATGAAGACAGGGCGAGGAAAGGACTGGAAATCATTAAGGATACATGGCTGGCGGCCAGATGCGATTGCCTTATAGGCAACGGCTATTCAAACGTTTCACTGGCTATAAGTGAACTCAAGGATTGGGATAAGAGTGCCGTAAAGCTGTTATATTAGGCTGGAAACCAGAGACATATAGTTTATTTGGCAAATGTGAAAGGAGTATTTTGATGCTGGAGAAAGAAAAACTTCTTGAATTATATAGAATTATGCTGACAATCAGAAAAGTGGAATTCAAGATTGACAGCGAGTATAAAAATGATGAAATGAAAACGCCTATTCACTTGTCAATCGGTCAGGAGGCCATATCGGCAGGAGTGTGTGCAAACCTCCGCAGGGAGGATTATGTTTTCGGAACACACAGAAGTCACGCTCAATATATAGCCAAGGGCGGTGATATAAATAAAATGTTTGCTGAATTATACCTGAGAAGGACCGGGTGCTCCTCAGGAAGAGGGGGATCGATGCATCTGATGGCTCCCGAGGTGGGAATACTTGGGTCAACAGCCATTGTTGGCGGAAGTATCCCGCTGGGAACAGGAACTGCTCTTGCTTCCAAAATTTCAGGGGATGGAAAGGTAAGTGCGGTTTTTTTCGGGGACGGTGCCGTCGATGAAGGTACTTTTCACGAGAGCCTGAATTTTGCTTCTTTAAAGAAGCTGCCCGCTGTTTATATATGCGAGAATAATGCGTATGCAATAAATTCCCACCAGTCTGCCAGACATCCCGGGGACAATATATACAGGTGGGCCGAAAGCTATGGTATTCCCGGTTATCAGATAGACGGGAATGATGTTGTAAAAGTGTCCGAATATGCCGCCGATGCCATTGAAAGGTGCAGAAAAGGGGAGGGGCCCACACTGCTGGAATGTGTGACCTATAGATGGAAAGGACATATCGGGACGGTCAATGATGTGGGAGAGGGTCAAAGATCACAAAGTGAGTATGACTACTGGCTGTCAAAATGCCCCATCAGATGGTATACAAACTATCTCTATGATACAGGTCTCCTTAATAAAGCATTTGAAGATAATATTAACAGCGAGATTGAAAGGCTGGTAAATGAAGCCTTTGAGTTTGCAGTCAATTCACCCAAACCTGAGCCCAAAGAGCTTCTGGATTTTGTTTATGCAGGATGATGTGACACAGGCAGCCGGCTGGCAAAGGACGAGGCAGCCCCATAGTTACGACCTGACCATATGTAAATAAAATATGGAATGCATCAGCCGGTTAGATATCATAGTTAGGAGGTCTTATAATGCCCTGGACGACAATTGAGGTTGAAAAGCAGGATAAATTTATTATAGACGATGAATCACAGTCCGGAAGGATCATATCATATAAGGATGCGCTTTACGAGGCTCTGGATCAATCCATGGACAGGGATTCCCGGGTTTTCATCATGGGAGAAGGCATTGATGATGTCTCAGGGGTCTTTGGTACAACAAAGGGCTTGCATGAAAAGTACGGAAGACACCGGGTATTTGATACACCCATTGCCGAGAACTCTCTGACCGGCATTGCCTCCGGTGCTGCCATGGCCGGTCTGAGGCCTGTCCTGGTGCATGCCCGCATGGATTTCCTCCTGCTGTCTTTTGATCAGCTGGTAAATCATGCGGCAAAGTGGAGTTATATGACGGGAGGAGCGGTCAGCGTGCCGCTGGTGGTCCGCACTATCAGCGCCAGAGGTTGGGGGTCGGGTGCACAGCATTCCCAGTGTATCCAGGGTATGCTTATGAATGTGCCCGGACTAAAAATAGCTGTGCCCGCAACGCCATATGATGCCAAGGGACTAATGATCTCAAGCATAATTGATAACAACCCGGTCCTTTTTGTAGAACACAGGTGGTTGTATAAAACCATGGGTAAGGTTCCCGATACCCTTTATTCCATACCTTTCGGAAAGGGTGCGGTAAGAAAAAAGGGCAGCAGCGTAACCATAGTGGCCATATCCTATATGGTTATCGAAGCACTGAAGGCTGCCAGGAAGCTTGAGGCTGAAAATATATCGGCCGAGGTCATTGACCTTAGAACCATCAAGCCTATCGATGAGGAAGTCATTTTTGAATCCCTGGCAAAGACCGGCAGGCTAATAATAACCGACACCGGCCCAAGAACCGGAGGGGCAGCCTCAGAGATAGCCGCAATAGTATCTGAAAAGGCATTGAACTATTTGAAGGAGCCTATTGTCAGAGTTTGCTGTCCGGATTGTCCGACGCCCACCAGCGATGTACTGGAAAAGGCATACTATCCGGATTCCGAGACCATATGCGACGCAGTCAGGGGGATTCTGAAATAAAGGGGGAACATGCTTTGGATAAATATATGGAACAGGACTGCAGGGAATATATTGAACGAATTGATTTAACACCTCTCAAGGGAAAAACAGTGCTCATAACAGGGGCTAACGGCCTCATAGGCACCTATCTCATATATATGCTTCATATTTCCAATGTGGTAAACGATACAGGCATAAATATTGAGGCCGTCAGCAGAAGCACTCCCAATAAGGCCTTAAGCGAAGTGTTTGATAGCAATTACAGATTTCATCCGCTGGATCTGAATTTGCCCGACTCGCTGGATATGCTGCAGAAAGCCGACTATATCATCCATGGGGCCACATATGCACAGCCGGGCAAATTTCTAAGAAATTATCTGGATACAATACATTTGAATACGGTGGTCGCAGAAAAGCTGCTTCAGAAGGCCAGGGTAAACAATGCAGATTTTCTGTATATGAGTTCATCGGAAGTGTACGGGGAGCCTGATGCGGATAACATACCCACCCGTGAGGAGTTCCCAGGACTGTGTTCACCCGTGAACATCAGATCCATATACTCGGAGGCCAAGCGGATCGGGGAAACTCTTTGCTTTGCATACAAGAACTATGAAAATGTCAATGCGAAGATAGCCAGGATATCAATGACCTATGGCCCCGGGGTCAGTGCCAATGATGAACGTGTTTTAACCCAGTTTATAAGGCAGGCTCTCAACAAAAAGGAAATCATTATGATGGACAGCGGCAGCAAGGTCAGAACATTCTGCTATATTGCCGATTGCGTACTAATGCTGCTCAATGTTATGCTGTACGGCACTCAGCTGGTTTACAACGTAGGCGGAAAGGAAAGCATCACCATTCGAAAGCTTGCGGAAGAGATATGCGCCATCACCGGGAGCAAGCTTTCTGTGGAGAACTCCGAATACAACTTTGCCGAAAAGGTAAAGGTTTCTCCTCAGCATGTGGAGCTGAGTATAGAGAGGATATGTTCGGAGTTCGGATTGGATAACTTCAAGCCGATGAGTGAAGGGCTAAGGAGGACAATCGAATGGAACCGCAGAAACTACAATTTTTGATAAAAAGAGCCCTTAACCGCTGGAAGAACAGGTTTCGGGCTTTTATTAATTTCGTGGTATCAGTTTACAAATTTAATAGAAATTGTATAATTAATATAATATATTATTGAATAAAGCTCAACGAAAAACATATTGTTTACATAAAATTTTAATTGAATCATTAATATTGGAGCGACTACTAAATGTAAATAAGGAAAAGGATACAGTTTGGATATGTATAAACCACATATAGCAATTATTGATGACGGTGTAAATGAAAAGCTGTATAAAATAGGAAAACTTAAACATAACATCCAGGTGACACCTGAATTAAAAATGTGTGAAAGGGTTGATTATGACCCTTTTATACCGTCCCACGGAACCACCTGTGCTGCTATAATTAATAAATATGCGCCTGAGACGGTTCTGTCCAGTATAAAGATTTTAGATGGTGAATCACATACTGGAATGAAGGCTCAATTGATCAAAGCTTTGAAATGGTGCGCAGACAATGGTATAAGGCTGGTAAATCTCAGCCTTGGAACTATAGATTACAGGGATTTCAATGAAATAAGAGAGTCTGTGAGCTATGCTCGTGAAAAAGGTGTTGTAATAGTTGCCGCTTGTAATAACAGAAATATTTTTACCTGTCCGGCTTCACTGGGAGATGTTATAGGAGTCAGGTGCGACTGTCAGGATAAGCTTGGGGAAAAAGAATATATTTACAATCAGAAAGCACCTGACGGAATAGAGATAACTGCTAATGGAGGTCACAAACTGGAGAAATTCAATGGTGAAAGCAAAACCACTTCCGTGTGTAACAGCTATGCCGCACCTCTCATTACTGCTTTGGTGTACGAAATTATTAGAAATAATCCCGATATTTTATTGCCTGATATTAGAGAAAAATTAAAGAAAGCATCAATACTTACTGACAGGATTGAAAGGGAGAAACCCCTGCCCTGCAATCATACCTCTTACAGCATGGTGGACAGAAATATGGATGCTCCGGTTATTGCATTGTATAATTATTGCGGAAAGGAACCCGAGTATTTGGGCAGAAAGCTTACCGATGCATTCAGGAAGGACGGGTACAATGCAATAAATATTTCTGAAGGAAAGACAGGGCAGGATTATTGCGCCGGGTACATAAACATCAGCAGTTTTATTGAAAATAAAGGTGATTTTATAACCGGGGCACTACAGATGATATTTAATGTTTTTGATCCGGATATTATGCTTGTATCGGTTGATATGGCAAATCAGCGTAAACAGAATTGCATAAATGATATGGAAAGCAATTTTGATACTGATATTAATATAAATGTTTATGAAGACTTAAGAATTGAAATTAAAAGCTCTAATGAGGCCAGGACATTTGCTCTGCGAGATGATTTGGAAATAGACGGATTATATTCTTATATTACAGGTTTATTTGCCAAATTCGGGAATGATTATGAAACTGCCGTCAACAAAGATTAATCAGAATTAAAGGTTGAATACAGGCTATATGTAGGAAATGGGATAATATAAATCACATTCACTATACTGCTTGCTGCATTTTGCGTAATTTATCCGTTCAAAACGGAACTTCTGTTTAAGATTAAAATCCACATTGGGTATCCATGTGGTAAAAATATATTCCCATATTCCTGATAAAGTCTTTGAAGAGATTTCTTCCGGCCTGTGGGGGCCCATGTATGTGAAAACTCCGTATTTGTGCGGTTGGATATTCCTTATTTTCATATCGGGAAGAACAATGCTGCTCTGATCAATCCCCACGGAGGGCTGATAAAAGGTATACCCTTCCGCATGGGGCGGAACAGTTGTAAGGCCGATATATACATCCTTGTCCACCGGATTAAAGACTCTGAGCCTGTGATTGTAAAAGAAATCCACACCCAGCTTGTTTGCTGTCTGATTGACCGCATTATCCTCCACTTCAACCCTGTATTCCAGACCTGCAATTGAAAAGGCGGGCAGCACGGTTATTGAACGGAGAAAGACAAGCCCTTCTCCGGCACAATTCATAAAATTCGCATTAAACCTGTCCAGAATTTCCAGGGGACAGGGATTTTTGCGCCATTTTGCCGGAGTTATGCCGAACTCTTCCTTAAACACCCTGTTGTAGGTACGTTCGCTGCCGAAGGAGTATTTTGATGAAATGAATTCTATGCTGTTTCTTTCATGGATCAAGTCACTCAGGGACTGGGCGATCCTTCTCCTGCGGACATATTCCATTAAACCTGTGAAGGTGGCACCCTTCCATATTCTTAGAAGATGGAACTTGGAGACATTGACGTTTTCTGATATATTATCCAGGTTTAACGGTTCCAGAAGATTACTTTCTATGAATCCGGTGGTTTCTTTTATTAACTCCAGCAAGTGATTATCCAAATCAGCCTCCATTTCCCCAATGAGACAAAGGAATCGTCCCATTAACCTCCGCAATTTTTGTCCTGTTTTTGCAAATGGGATTAAGTATAATCATACAATAACCTTTTTTTAACAACAACCATTTATTTATAAAAGCCTGATAGTCCGTAACATATAAATATGAATATGGATGTTACGGACTACCAGGGAAGGGAGACCGAATATGGATGAGAAACGTCAGGCCGGACTAAAGGAAAGATATAACGGAGCTGTTGACAGCTTTGTTGAGAAAATCAAGGGTGATCCCAATGTCATCGCAGTGATTGTCAGCGGAAGTTTGGCTTACGATATGATATGGGAAAAAAGTGATATCGACATGACTCTGGTAGTCCGTGACCAAAATCTGAAAAACGACAGCTATTCCATCATTGAGGACGGAATTACAATTAATGTTTACATTACTGTCAGAAGCTCCTTTAGAAGATACATGGAACGAAATATCGGAGGGTCTTTTATGCAGGCATATTTTTCAAAAGGGAAAATTGTCTACACTACAGATGAAAGTTTATATGATTTTTTTGAAGATATTAAGATCATTGGAAGTGACGATATTGCACTGTCGGTATTTTATATGGCAGGTGAACTCATAGGCATTTATGACAAGTGTCAAAAGTGGCTTACAGCCAGGGAAGACCCTATTTATACCCAGTATTATATCCTGAAGGCGGCAGAAGTTATTGCAAACATGGAGCTGTGCCTGGCCGGCATCCCGGCTTCCCGCGAATCCATACAGAAAGCGGTCGCACTTAATCCCGGCCTGCTTAAGACATTTTATCAGGAGGCTATGTCCCGCTACTACAGCATTGAAGAACTAAAAGCGGCCATCGATAAAATTGACGGATATCTTATGAGCAAGCTGGACATCATACAAAAACCCGTTATTGAATTTATGGGTGATAATGAAATAAAAACCAGCACTCTCATTGCAAAGCATTTTCGTGTAGATAGTCATTATATAATCGATGTATTTGACTATCTTGCCGATAAGGGCGTAATTGAAAGGGTATCCCAGACTATACGGATAACCCCTAAAAGCAAGCTGGCAGTGGAGGAACAGGGATTTTTGCTGGTGCCGTAGCGCGGCTATCATGGGTTGATAACTATTTTTTGGAGGATGAAAGGAGATAAAGAATGCCTATCAGAACACATATTGAAATATCGGGGGCAAAGCAGAATAACCTGAAAAATATATCTGTTGAAATCCCCAGGGACAAGCTGACCGTCATAACAGGAGTATCCGGATCGGGTAAGTCCTCTCTGGCTTTTGATGTTATATACGGTGAAGGTCAGAGAAGGTTTCTGGATTCCATATCCAATTTTGCAAAGAGCCGTATAAGCCAATTAAAAAAGGCAAAGGTGGATTATGTGAGGGGACTGTCTCCGGTTATCGCCATTGAACAAAAAAAGAGCAATAACAATCCACGGTCGACAGTGGGTACTGTTACAGACATCAATGACTATATGAGGCTTCTGTTTTCAGCTGCCGGGGTTGGAAAGTGTCCTGAATGCGGGCATCAGCTCAAACAATTGTCTGCCGCCCAGATAGCGGAGCATATTTCAACTTTGCCTGCGGGTACGGTTGTTGAACTGAGAGCACCGGTATATAAGATTTATGGAGAGGACTATGATTATACTTTCCACCAGCTCAGAGAGAAAGGCTTTAAGAATTTGCTGGTCGACGGAGAGCCTTTTTCATTGGCCGATAAAAGAGAACTTGATGAAAATGTGGAATATAAGATCGAACTGGTAATAGACAGGTTCACTTTGAAAAACGATACATATATCCAATTGACAAAATCCATTGAGGCGGCCATGCTTGCCCTTGATGAGGACATTATGCTGAAAGTGGAGGTGGCGGGAAATGCCGGCAGGGAATTCTATACCGGTTTCGGCTGCCCCGAGCACCACCACATACTGTGTGAAATGCAGCCCTTCCATTTTTCCTTCAATACGCCTGCAAGTGCATGCCACACCTGTCTTGGGGTGGGAATGTCCTATGTGGTTGAACCGAGGTTTTTGATTGTTTCTCCTGAAAAAAGCTTGAACAGGGGGGCTCTCAGAAATACTGTGTACAGTTTCGGCAACAAGGACAGTTATCGCTCGGTAGTAATGTACAGCCTGTCCCAAAAATATAATTTCAGTCTGGATATTCCCTTCAGAGATCTTCCCAAGGAAATTCATGAACTTCTTTTTTACGGTTCAAAGGGAGAGCCTGTTGAAATGCTGCAGCCTCCGTACTCTCAGAAGAGAAACTGGATAACCGGGAGAGCCAGGCCTTTTGCAGGTTTCGTCCATGAATTGGAGAGCTGGTACAGGCACTATATAAGGAAAACTTCGACAAGTGAAGCCTTTGAACCCACCTTTATAAAGGAATGCATGATAGAAAAAATCTGTCCGGAATGTAACGGGGCCAGGCTCAAAAGGCAAAGACTCCACATAACCGTAGGGGGTAGGAATATTGACCAGCTGAGCAGGATGCAGCTGCCGGAACTTCTGGATTTTCTCAAGTCACTGACCTTTGAAGAGGATATACGGGAAATTGCGGAATCCGTTATCAGGGAGATCAGCTCCAGACTTGAACTGCTGATAGATATCGGCCTGCACTATATAAGTCTTGCCAGGAGAAGTGACAGTGTTTCGGGCGGAGAAATGCAGAGAATCAAAATGTCCACACAGATCAGCAGTGAACTGATGGGCATGCTGTATGTAATGGATGAACCCAGCATAGGGCTTCACCCCAGGGATTCCCAGAGAGTAATAGACACCATGAAGAAGCTGAGGGATATCGGAAACACCGTAATTGTGGTCGAGCATGATATGGACACCATAAAGAGTGCTGACCATATAATTGAAATCGGACCCGGTCCGGGTGTTCACGGAGGCAATATAGTAGCTTCGGGTACGGTTGAGGATATTGTGAAGGTACCGGATTCGGTGACAGGAAAGTATTTGTCGGGGGAGGCTTCCATACCTGTACCCGGGCAGAGGAGAAATCTTGGTGACAATTTCCTGTCCATCCAAGGAGCCCGGGAAAATAATCTGAAAAATGTAGACATAGATATACCGCTGGGGGTTTTTATCTGTATTACAGGAGTTTCGGGCTCGGGCAAGAGTTCATTAATAAACGAAATATTGTATAAGCAGCTGAAAGTCAATAAAACCGGTGCCCGTATAGTTGCCGGAGAGCATGATTTTTTGTTTGGAACGGAACTGTTGAACAATGTCATCAACATTGACCAGTCTCCCATAGGCAAAAACAGCAAATCAAATCCCGCAACTTACATAGGTATTTATGACAAGATACGTGAGATCTTCGCAAAGCAGCCCGAGGCAATAAACAGGGGCTACAGCGAAATTGACTTCAGCCTGACCCATGCCAACGGCACCAGATGCGAACACTGTGCTGGGGACGGGATCATTGTGACAAACCTTCAGTTTATGGCAGATATTGAGACTATATGTCCTGTTTGCAAAGGGAGACGTTTTTCCGATGAAGGTCTGGAGATAAAATACAAGCATAAAAGTATTGCGGATGTACTGGATATGACAGCCGAAGAGGGATTGGAATTTTTCAGGGATGAAAAATACCTGAAGCATAAATTGAAAATCATAAACGAACTGGGCCTGGGGTATATGACACTTGGGCAAAGCTCCACAACTCTGTCCGGCGGGGAGGCTCAAAGAGTAAAGCTGGCATACGAACTGTCAAAAATAAAGAGGGGAGCACACAATCTGTATATTCTGGACGAGCCCACGACGGGGCTTCATCTGTCAGATATCCGGAAATTAATAGACTGCCTTGTAAAACTTGTTGACAACGGCCATACCGTACTGGTCATTGAACACCATCTGGATGTTATAAAATCTGCCGACTACATAATTGATATAGGGCCCGAAGGCGGCAGCGGCGGCGGTATGATTGTAGCCGAAGGGACTCCTGAACAGGTGGCTAATGTGAAAAACTCATATACGGGCAGATATTTGAAGGAAGTTTTGTAGCTGAATTTTAAAAATACTATAGTACATAATTAGACACTACTAATTTACTCTCCGTGCCGGTTTGCTGAGCAACTTTACCAGGCACAGCGAAATATTTATAGTGTATACTAATTCAGAAGAATACTGTAAGATATTAGTATATCCCGATGTCCTGCCGGGTTACCAACCACGGCAGGACATCGCATCGATACTGTAACCTGACTGCTGAATATGGTGGTAAAATGAATATATATCTGTGGGGGGGACATATGGGAAAGTTGATTCTATTATTGTTTGCGTTGCTCATGCTGATGTGTTTCTGCATCTATAACTGGTGGGAACGCAGAGAGAAGAGCAAAAGGATGTTTGAGGAAGAAAAGAAGAAAATAAATCCTTTAAATACCCATACCGCATGGGGCTTGTATGCTTTTGCCGCACTGCTGGCCATTCTGGGGATTGCGGCTTATGAGATATATGTGCTGATGGATAAGATATATAAGATGAATTAAGTCAGGATAAATATGAATATAATTTCTACCTTAGGGCTGTAAATGTGTTTGTAAATTTTCCCCATTCTATTCACCCAAGTATAAATTTACTTTATTATTGATAGCCTTTGCTGCCTGGGAAGAGGTTTGCTTTCCTTGAAAAAATAAATCGACCTCTTCGCTTATCATTATTAAAATATTGTCATCTATATAGTAACAGTTATCAATATTATCAATATAGTTATCCAGTTGACGTATAAGTTTGTCAGACAAAGGAATGGATGTGTACTGAGGGCCATTTCCCGGTGTATAGTTAAAAATAGTCCTATCTGTTCCATTTTCTCCACAGTATTTTTCTAAAATTGTGGTATATGCTTTTTATTAACGGGCAGCCAAAGATTGCCATTCAGTGCCTGGAACTTTTCCGACAAAAGCAGCTTTATAAAATTGTAAGCTTCAGCTTTGTACTTACATGAGTTGTTTACCGCGACGAATTCTTCTACCAACCCGGCAGGTTGATTATCCCCATCTATACCGGGATATAGAAATAATTGAACCTCTGAATTTAAAATTTTATTAACAGCGGTACTATCAACCCATACACTTTCAGGGAAAATATCTCCAAAGGCCAGAAGCAGTGAATCTTTTTTCATGTATTCAAAGAATAATTCCGGAACTTTAAGTGTGTGATAATTTAAGATCGAAGGAGATAGAGTTTTGTAGTCTTCTAAAAGCTGGATAAAGTTTTTATTATCAAAATTGGCTTTTTCTTGAGATATATTGATAAAATCATTCCAGCTAGTTTCCATTATTGAATTGAAATCAGTTACTATTAAGTATTTTTCTGCAGTCTGAAAATGTTCAGATTGTATTTTAATTAAATCTTTGAAAGTCCACTTGCTTTCATCAATTATAATGTTATTTTTGTCAGTTAAACTTTTGCTTGACCATAATATGGGTATGCGAAAGTTAAGTGGAATATAATACCGTTGTCCATTTGTGATTCCACAATCTAAAACTTTATTGTAATAGTCAGATAAATTAAAGTGTGCATCTTTATTAACATATTGATCAAGGTCACAGAATACTTTGTTTTCAACAATTTTGTTAAGAGATGGGAAAGAGCTGACCAGATCAAGTATTATATCCGGTCCTTCACCTGCTAAAATAGAAGTTGTAAGTTTATTTTTATATTCACTGGTTGATATTTCATCTGTATTAATAACAGAAGTATGTATTTGTACCTTACTTGCAGAGTTAAACTCTTTTATTGCAGATAATGTACGGGTATCATAATATCTCACGTACATGTTAATTATTTTTGGAGTAATGGTTTCTGGATCGGGTATATCATTATTGGAAGTACACCCGGGAAATATTATTAATATTAGTAGACTTATGATAATGAGTATTTTAATTATGCTATTATATATTTTCATAACGCCTCCTTAAAACGCTGATATTTCATAACTATCAAATTAATATCAGCTTCGTTTTGGGATGATTACTTAATCCAAATATGTTGTAATCCTTAAATAAAGTGAAAGTAACTCAAGTAAATTATTGTAAATATGTTTTGACTATTAATTCAAATACGTGTAAAATCCAAACCATTGAGAATACATCCATAAAATCACATATATTACAAATTATAATTTATTTTTAATCATATTAAAACAAGTAATTAGGGACATTTGACACATTTATACAGAGGGGTGAAAATGTGAAAGGAAAGCATGGTTGTTATATAAAACAGCTCATATTATTATTAATATATTTAATGAGTTTTAATGTTGGCTGCTTACAAAATAGTACTTCAGTAAACGAAAGCCCAAATCAAGAGAATCTTCGAATTAATATTTTTAACGATGATTATGTTGCAATTAGTGCAATAAGTGAATTTAATAAATCGAGTAAGATTAAAATCACTCCTACTATGATAGATATAAAATCACAAAATGATATTGGAAATTATAAAACTCAAATGACTACTGAGATTTTAGCAGGTCAGGGACCTGATATTATATATGATTTCCCTGAAAGTTTTCCTTCACTATGGAAAATAATGAATAGTGGTGCCTTTTATGATTTAAATAAAATAATCGATAATGATAAAGAATTTAATTTCTCAGAATATAATAAGGAAGTACTTGAATGTGGTGTTATTAATGGAAAGAGATATTTTATTCCAATATATTTTAAAATACCGGTTATATGGTCAGCCAATTCAATATTAAAAAAGAATAAGTTAATGATTAATGATAATGGTTGGAGTTGGGACGATTTCAAAGAATTATGTATAAAGTATGCAAATAAACAAAATGGTTATGGAAATAAATATTTGATTGGAAATTCATTTGATTTTGAAGCTATAATAAAAAACTGTTGGACTGATTATATAAATTACCCTGAAAAAAAAGTAAATTTTGAATCAGAGGAATTTGTAAAATTACTAAATAATTATAAGAGTATTTATCAATACATATTACCGGATAGTAAATTAAAAGCACCTGATATATTTTTTGAATTTCTTAAAAATGATTCACTCGCGCTTGTTAATGGAGATAATTCCATAGCCTACCTTTGGATATGTTCCTCTTGGGTCAATAGGGTTCTAAATGCTGATATGAGTTGTTTTTTATATCCTGGTAAAGGAAATATTAATGAGATTAACGCTCAAGTAACTAAGTTTGCAGTAATTAATAATAATTGTAAAAATAAAAAAGAAGCATTTGGTTTTATAAAACTTCTCCTATCTGAAAAATACCAAAATAATGAAACAGGTACAAAGTGGGCTCCTGTGAATATTAAAGCATACACCAGTATACAAAATCAGTATTCGGGTGATTCTGCAAATAATAAGCAAACTGCAAATTTTTTAGTAAATGAAAATACACCATATTTATCGGTTGCCTTATCAGACAATACAATCAATAAATTAAATTTATATTATAAAAATATTGGTCAGTGTTCATACGTTGATACTAATATACTCAATATAATTAATCAAGAAGTGGAAGCATTTCTTGTTGGAAAACATAATGCACCACAGACCGCTAAAATAATTAATGATAAAGTACAATTATATATGAATGAATAAATTTATATAGCGGTTTGCTGATAGAAGCATAAATTGTTGAGATTTTTAAAAATGTTTATAATTATCACCAGTCAAAATAGAAGAAGGCAGTAAAACTATATAGTTGATAAATCATAATAAGATGTAATATCATAAAATTCCACTAAATAAAATAAAAGGAAAAAAATGGTTGACATTAAATATTTTTTTAATTAGAATTGTATTAAACGCGAGTTAAAGATATTGCTCTCTTATAATTCGAATAAAGGAAAAGTTAAATTGATGGAATTAATATAAAAAGCATTGTTTACAAAACCGGTTATTTTTTAATGTGATCCACATGCATCTCCAAAGGATAACAAAATTTTTTACTATTTAACAGATAGGTTACCCAATTTTATAATTATTTGGTATTAATATCATAGCAGAATAATTTAGATAGATCAAAAAGTGCATGATTTTACGTATTTGATTTCTTGAAAGGATATCCGCGGAAACCCAGATAGAAATTCAAATAGACAATGTTCAAAAGAAGTCCGCGAGCTTTTGAACCATAAAAATAAGAAGGTGTGGTGAAAATATGAAAAGTCTAGGTAAAAAGTTAGAATTCCAGATGGAGACTGTGGAAGCCTATTGTACTTCATGTTCCTATTGTGGATGTTCTTGTGATTGTTCTGGTTCATGTGATGCTTATGGATCCGTTCAAAGCTGGTATTATGGCAGTTTATCAACGTCTAGAACCGATAACCACTCAGATTCATCAACTTATAGTGGGAGTGTGGCCTCTGTAGGCTAGATGTAACAAATAATATTACATATGTAGAGAAAAAAATTGAATCAACTAAAACACTAGGTTGATTCAATTTTTTCTTTTATTATTAGCAAAAGGTGGGGACAGTCATGCATAACCATAAACCATTTATTCATACGTTTAAAGTTGGTGGAAAAGATTATATATATGATGTAAATAGAAATGTTATTTTAAAAGGACAAAATGAACTTATAAAAATGTTGATGAAAGACCAAGCCGAATCAGAAAATGTAGAGGACAAAGATATATTTGAACTTATGGTAAAAATGAAAAATGATGGATTTTTTTCCTCAAATCGAATAAAAGAAATTTTACATCCTGCAGATGAACTTATAGAATACTATTTAAATAGTAAAATTCAAAAGATAACATTACAGCTAACACAAAACTGTAATCTTAATTGTAGTTATTGTGCATATTCAGGAGGCTACTATAATAGAACACATACAAAAAGTAGAATGGATTTTGAAATTGCTAAAAGAAGTATAGACTTTTTACTTGGCCATTCTGAAGATAATAAAGAAATAAATATTGGTTTTTATGGTGGAGAACCATTATTAGAAAAAGGATTAATTAGAAAATGTATCAACTATGCTAAGGAAAATTGCTTTGGCAAAAAGTTATCTTTTACAATTACTACAAACGGTACACTCCTTAATGAAAATATTGTACAGCTTTTTGTAGAGAACGATGTATATTTGGTAATAAGTTTAGATGGACCAAAAGAGGTGCAGGATAAAAATAGAAAGTTCGCTTGTACAAGTAAGAGTACTTTTGAAATTGTAATGAGAAATGTAAGTTTTATTAAAGAGAAATATCCTAATTACTATAAAAATATATGCTTTAACGCAGTACTTGATCAGGAAAATGAGTTTTGCTGTATTGATAACTTCTTTAGAGATTTTGATTTAGTTAAAGAAGCAATGGTTTTAGCATCAGAAATTAATCCTAACTCAAAAAAAGAGCATGTGAAAAATGACCAGACATTTATAAATAATTATAAATATGAAATTTTTAAACTTTTTTTATCTAGACTTGGAAGATTGGATCAAAGTTATGTTTCCAAACTTGTAAAGACATATTTTATTTCTTTAGAAAAGACTTTTGCCCAACTTAAATTAACCGAAAAATTGCCTGAAAAAGCTCATCATGGAGGACCTTGTATTCCTGGATCACAAAGATTATTTATTGATACGCTTGGAAACTTTTATCCTTGTGAAAGAGTAAGTGAGACATCAGAAATAATGAAAATTGGCAATATATTTGATGGTTTTAATTATGATAATATTCGCGAAATATTAAACATTGGTAAATTAAGCGAAAGTAAATGTAAAAACTGCTGGGCATTTCGGTTTTGTGGATTATGTGTTGCGATGGCCGATTCAGTAAATGGACTTTCAAGATATGAAAAAGTGAGTAAGTGTAATAGGACAATAAAATTTGCTGAAGATAGATTAAAAGATATATGTATGTTAAAGAATTTGAAATATGAGTTTAATAAATTTATAGGAGGACGAAATGAAAGAAAAACTATTGATATTTCCTTATAGTTTTGAAATTGTTCCGGTTTTAAACCATTTATATTTGGAGAATTATGACATTATAGGTGGAATTACATTTGGGAATAAGGACAATAACTATAACTTTAACAAAAGAAAAATAGATATTCACCAAATAAATAAATTTAATCAATTATTAGAATGCTGTGATACTGTATTGATTTGTGATAGTTTGTCAAACGTTGACTACGATGCATTTTTATTTCCTAAAATTACTGAGTCAATAAGACATAAGAAAAATATTTTATCAATAATGGATATCGATTACAAAAGAAATGACATTATATCTGAATTATGTAAAAAATATTGTGTTAATTATCAAAGTTTAATAAATCAAGAAGAAAAAAGTTATTTGATTTTGAAGGAAAATTTGTATAGAATAGATACTCCGGTGGTGTTTGTAATGGGAATGTGTGAGAGAACATGTAAGTTTGAAATACAGTTAAATATCAGAGAAGAAATTAAACGTTTAGGATATAAAGTATCTCAGGTCGGATCACGAAAATATTGTGAGTTAATGAAGTTTCACTCATTTCCCAATTTTATGTTTGATAAGGCTATTAGTGAAACAACTAAAATTATTAGTTTTAACAGATTTATAAAAGAAATAGAAATAGAGGAGTCGCCGGATTTAATTATTATTGGGATCCCAGGGGGTGCAATGAAATTAAATAATGAATATACTCACAATTTTGGTATTTTTGCTTATGAAGTTTCTCAAGCATTAACACCAGACTTTGTATTAGTAAGCTCTTTGTATGAGAATTTCAAACCTGAATATTTTCAAAAAATTTCAACTGCCTTTAAATATAAATTTGGATATGAAGTTGATTGCTTTAATTTATCAAATGTGCAGTGTCATTGGCCAAATGCGGGAGATTTTACTGAATTAGAATACTTAACAATAGATCCCAATTTTATTGATAAAAAAATAAAAATTATAAAGACCTAAAAATTCCTATATTTAACATATTCAATAGCATTGATGCCAAGAAAATCGCTACTGCTATAATAGATAAACTTAGTTATTATGGAGAGTATTCCTTGTTTACAAATTAACTTTAAAAATCAGAGTTAAATTTAAGGTTAAATTGAAAAAATGATAAGGTGTGGGATATTAATTGGAATCTAGTTCCTCTCGTGGCTATAAAATCCAATTGCAACATAGCAAGTTGGATTAATTAGGTAGTCAGTGCAAGTTCTCTCTTTTTAGGGATTTTGGTCGTTTGAAGTTAAAAACTTTTTTTACTCGTGTATTTTTAAGTGAATTTGCGGCCTCAAATAAGTAATATTTTACGAAATTGTTAATGGAGCATATAAGTCTGTACTGTCAGATTAAAAAGTATTCGGATTGATGTTCCATCTAGGCTAAACCTATATGTTGAGCTAAAATAGCCTGATTTTTCAATCGGTAATATCACAGTCTTCAGCTATTACTATCATTAAGTGAGTAAAACCTGATTATTATATTTAGCTAGGGTTTATATAATTCCAGTAATTTGAAGTCACAAGTAAGGTTCGTAACTGGAATTTATTAAGAAAAACTTTTTAAAATTATTATGTGAGGATTTATAATATGAATTTAGTGATTTACTCAATTTTAAGCCGTATTTTTGAAGAAAGGTTTGGACTAGATATCTCCCTAATAAATTTTAATATTGATATTCTAGATGGACAATTTGGTATTGAGCCAAGGGATCTTGTTTACCTCCTTTTTGATATTGAGCGTGAATTTAATATCACTGTAGCTGAAAAGGACATAGTCAGCGGGGATTTTAAAACATTAAATGGGATAATTAATGTTATTAATAGACAGTTGAAGAAAAATGGAGAATAAATAAATTCAGATAGTAGTCCTAGAATAAAACAAAAGTTAATACTAAAAAGGTAATATTAGCTATGGGTAAAAATAATTGATAAAGTGGAGGATTATACTAATGCATGCTAATGCAGGTATAAATAAATTAAAATTATGAGAAAAAATTATATACTTCTTTTAATTATCTCTATGATTATATTCAGTAGTTGTGAGAGTAATGAAGTTGTGGGTAATAAGGGACAAAAAGAAAAAATTGAGCTCGAAGTAAGTGCTCGTGTAAATGATCAGTTTACACACAATGCAATAGCTAAGTTTAACGCTAAAAATAAATATATAAGACTTGTGGTAGATGATATTCCCCAAAATGTAAATAAGGAATACTCTGATAAATTAGCAGCTGATTTAATGGCAGGTACCGGCCCTGATTTATTTTGCAATAATACAGACATATTCCCTTCCATTTATAAAGCAATCCAGAATAAGACGTTCTATGACTTAAATAAACTTATTAAAAAAGATAATGAATTTAAGTTGGAAGACTATTACGAAGAAATAATAAACTGCGGTGAAATAGATGGCAATAGATATATTTTACCGACAAATTTTGATGTGCATATTTTTTATGGATTCGATAAGGTTTTAAAGAGTAATAATATAAATATTGATAATAAGAATTTATCTTGGGAAATATTATCAAATGTTTCACTAAAATATACGAAAAGTAAAGGTAAGTACTTTTTTGTTCCTATGGATTTTCAATCTATTTTTGAAAGCTATGGAAAAAGTTTTGTCGATTACAAATCTAAAAAAGCTAATTTTGATTCAAATGAATTTATTAATTTAATTAAAAGCTATAAAAGTATAATATCCGCGATTTGTCCCCCTGAATATGCTATGAAGTACCAAGGATTATATTGGGGAATGGTAAAGGATAATGCACTCATCTTGCTACAGACATATTCTACTAATCCGGAATTTTTTTGGTCAGAATACAATTTTGGAAAAAAAGTTCTTAATTCAGATATAAAATTATATCCGTATCCATCATCACAATCTAATGGTAATTATTCTGCATATGTTACAAAATTTGCTGCAATAAGTAACAAATGCGAGTATCCGGAAGAAGCATTTGAGTTTATAAAATATGTATTGTCTAAAGAGATTCAAAATGATGCTGTAATTTCAAGTGCTCCTGTAAATAAAGAAGCATATAATGAAATTATAAATTATTTTTCAAGTAATGAAAAACGTGGCAAAGAAATAAAAAATCCTGCAGATGATAAAACTTATAAAAGTGAAGCGATATCTGCGGATCTGGCAAAGATTTTGGCAGATATACCTGAAAAGGTTAATACTTGTGATTTCATAGATAAAAGTGTTTTAAGAATTATCAATGATGAAATGGCAGCCTTTTTAAATGAAAGCAAAACAGCTGAACAGACTGCAAAAGTAATAAATGAAAAAGTATCATTATTTTTAAATGAATAAGCCTTAACAAAAAGCTTTTTGCATTTAATATAATTACTACTTGCGGCCTATCCGAACGAAACGTTCGATTTATAACCGTTATTCACTAAAAGTTTACAAAAATTTGAATAAAAGCGTAGATATACCTGTTGTAGTATTATATAATAATTATGGTAAAAATATTTGTTTGGATAAAAAGCTTACATATAAATTCGGACTGGATTGGTTCTGCAGCAGGCTTAAAACATTGAAGACTTTATTGAAGCTGATAATAGAATTAATATATTTTCAGGATCTGGACCTGCAGCTAGTAGCTTTTATGAACCCGGGCCCATAAGTTTGACCTGTGCCCATCGGATAGACCCTTTATATACCTGCATAATAAGCTTGTTTGCCAAAGATGAGGTAGGAAATGACAGTGTTACAAACAAAACTTAAAACAAGACAATCCATGGCAGGTTTTATTTTTGCACTTCCCAGCCTGGCGGGTTTTGCTCTGTTCTTTGCAATACCCTTTGCAATCAGCATATACTATTGTTTCACACAGGGAATAGGCGGGGTTGAATTTGTAGGATTTCAGAATTTTATTGATCTGTTTCACAGCAATTCTTTTTTACTGGCATCCAAAAATACAATCATATTTAACGCCATAAGTGTTCCGGCTATAATCATCCTTTCTTTTCTGCTGTCCTTGCTCTTAAACAGCCGTATAAAGGGGCTTCCGGTATTCAGAAGTTTTTTTATACTGCCGCTGGTTATCCCTGTGGCATCGGTAATTCTTGTCTGGAACATTCTTTTCAATGAATTTGGAGTTATTAATAATATCCTGATAAAATTCGGTTTTGCCGGAAATATAGACTGGATAAAAAGTGATCAGTCCATGTGGGTGCTGGTGCTTCTGTATCTGTGGAAAAATTGCGGCTACAACGTAATATTATTTCTGGCGGGTCTCAGCAATATACCAAAGGAATATTATGAGTCGGCACGTATGGACGGGGCCGGCCCCTTGGCCTGTATAAAAAACATTACAATACCTTTTCTCATACCAACGGGTTTTTTCGTATTAATGATGTCAATCGTAAACTCCTTCAAGGTGTTCAGAGAGGCCTATCTGCTCGCAGGGAGCTATCCAAGTCTTAAAATTTACATGCTCCAGCATTTTATGAATAACAACTTTATGAACCTTTCCTATCAAAGACTTACAACAGCGGCCCTCATTATGGCAGTCGTCATAGCATTACTGGTATTTGTTCTTTTCAGAATAGAAGCCAGATTTGGAAGGAGCATTTAGTTTGAAAGACTCTGCTGACGTTCGTCTTCCAAACTAACCTATGAATTTATGGCCGTGCGAAATATTCAAAGTATTATAAGATTTTTGTGGCCACAAATGTGGCTCATGGAGGTTAGCTTGAAAACAAAATATATGGATTTAGGCATACAAATAAGAGCCAAACCATTGTTGAAAAAATTGGCTCAGTAAGCTAAAACTGAATACTTTATTAAATTTACGGTGATGCTACGACATTTAGTCCTTAGTCACCACAAATCCCTGTGACTGAAGAAGCTGTATTGCATATCAATGCTTGACTGAGTACCGGAAGTATTTTGTATTTTACTGTTTTGCAGGTATCCTTCATATAAAGAAGAATCAAAGGCTTCATTCTTCTTGAGCATGTTGTAAACACAGGTAAGCAGCATTCTTGCTATGGCAATAATGGCTCTTTTGTGCCCACGACGTTTTTTGATAGCTTGATACCTATGATTAAAGTATGTACAGTTTTTGTCCTTTATTGCAGCATTTGCACACTGTACCAGCAATGGTTTGATGTATACTCCGGCATGGCTTATGCGTACACTTTTCTTCTTCCCGGCACTTTCATTATTCTGAGGTGTAACACCTGCCCATGAACAAAGGTTTTTTGAGTCTTCAAAGGCAGACATATCTACACCGATTTCAGAGATAAGGGAAGTTGCTGATTTGGTTGTAAAGCCGGGTAGTGTGGATACGAGCTTGATTTGTGGTTCAAAGTTATTGGCAAGTAAATCGATTGTAGTATCAAGCTGGTCAATACAATTTTCAATGTAGTTAAAATGCTCAAGGCAGACTGACATTTTTGAGTTTTGCTCCTGGGAGATGGAACCCTTCATAGAAGAATTGATTACATCAGCTTTAGGAAGCAAACTTCTGTGAAGAAGCGAAGAGAAATCAACGTTCTTTTTGTGGGGGTTCTCCATTGCGTATTTAATGATTGCAGAAGCAGATTTTCCAAAAGTGTCTGAGACTACATTTGAAATCATAATATTGGATACGGTCAGTGAGTTCTGGAAACGGTTTTTCTCACTTGAACGTACATTGACAAGCTTGAAACGATACCTCAACAGGTCTCTGAGCTCTCTGACGGATTTGGGAGGAATAAAGCTTCCCCTGACCAAGCCGTGCTTGTGGAGATCGGCAATCCAGAGAGAATCGCGTTTATCGGTTTTCTTTCCGGGGATGTTCTTTATATACTTGGGATTTGCCAGTGTAATTGAGCATGTGTCCTCAAGAATATTAAAGACCGGAATCCAATACTTGCCTGTACTTTCCATGCAGATGGAAGAGCAACTGTTAGAAGAAAGCCATTGCTTGAAAAGCAAAAGATCATCAGAAAAAGTACTAAACTTTTTCGCCATATAGGTCGTGATGTTATTTTTTGTGGTTGCAATAGTAGCAACAATAAACTTTTTGTGAACATCAACACCACAACAAACAGGATAAACAATTTTAAGCATAAGCATCACCCAGGTAAAAAAATAGAGCATACAGACATTGACTGAATACTCACGTTTTTAAACGGTCTTTGTTTAAACAAAGATTAGCTTACGTGCTCTATGGCACACTTATTTGTACTTGAAAAAAGTATTCGGCACATGTTAATATGCGGACTACAGAAAGAATAGTCACACTACCTCCGCCGTGCTCTGTAGTATATCTGCAGCTCAAGAACTATTTTACATTAAAACAGCGGAGAAGAAAAGTTTTTCATCACTTTTTGTGCCTTGAGCACAGCGAAAGGAATGATAGTTAATATGAAAGCAGCGGAGAATTTTTTAGCCGGATCGGGAACCAAACTGAAGAGTCTGGTAAAGTACATAATAATGCTTTGTATTTCTGCAGCACTGCTGTTTCCGGTAGTGTACATGCTTGCAAATTCCTTCATGTCAAGCAGCGAGGTAATGGAGAACTACAGCGCAGTCAGCGGGGCGGCCGTGGAGGAAGGGAGGACTCCCGGGATAACCTTCAGCCTGATACCTGAAAAAGTAAGCTTCATGCAATATTACAACGTGCTGCTGCGGAAACCCAGGTTCCTCTTTATGTTCTGGAATTCAGTCATCGTCACACTGCCCATAATGCTGGGACAGATTGCGGTAGCAACCATGGCGGCATACGCTTTTGCCAAGCTGAAGTTCCCCTTCAGTGACAAGATTTTTTACATATATATTATTGTTATGATGATGCCTTACCAGGTGACACTTGTACCCAACTATATCATCCTGGACAGGACCAGCCTGATAGGTTCCTATTGGTCCATAATCCTGCCGGGAATTTTTTCCACCTTCGGGGTATTCCTGCTGAGACAGTTTATGATAAATATACCCGACGATTATTGCGAGGCCGCTAAAATTGACGGTGCGGGGTATTGGAAATCCCTTACCTCAATTCTGCTGCCGCAATGCAAGGGCGCAATAGCCTCACTGGCCATACTTGTCTTCATTGACAACTGGAATATGGTTGAGCAGCCGCTGGTATTTCTTAAGGATGAAACCATGCATCCGCTGTCAATATTCCTGTCCAGAATAAACAGCGAAGATGTCGGTATTGCCTTTGCCTGCGGAATATTGTATATGTTCCCCACCCTGCTGATCTTTTTATATGGGGAGAATTATTTTATTGAGGGGATCGAACTGTCCGGTATCAAATGACAACTTTTTTGGAGGTTATAATGGATAATATTCAGACAGAGAGTCAATTATTAAAAAGAAAAAAAATAATCAGAAGGACTGCGGTTACCTTCATATGCGTCATAATCCTGCTAACCTTTTTTTCAAGCACGATAAATAATTTTCTGCTGCCAACCGTAGAATGTGATACTGCTTCCTCGGGGACCCTCACTAATGAAATAACCGCCGAAGGAGAGATTTTCCCTGTGGGCACCGAAGCCGTTTATGCTTATGGAACCTGGAAGGTCAGGGATATAAAGGTGGAGGAAGAACAGGAGGTAGCGCCGGGGGAGGAGCTTGCCGTAATTGACAGCAAGGACCTGCAGCTTGACATAAAGAAAGCTGAGCTGAATGTGCAGAAGCTGGAAAATGAACTCAAGAGATATAAAAACGGCTTTCAGGAAGTGGATATGGAGCAGTACAGGAATGACTGTGAGGCTGCACTGAAGGCTGTGCAAAAGGCCCGGAAAAACCTGGATGACCAAAAGGAACTCTATGCTGTTGATGCCGTTTCGCTGCAGGAGGTAAATGACGCCCAGGATAAGCTTGATGCGGCAAACCGCGAATATAATGAAAAGCAAAGGATTTTATCCCAGAAAGAAACCGAGATCAAAAAAGCAGGAGAAAGCTATGGCATCAATATAACGGAAAAAGAATCCGAACTCGAGGTTGGAAAGCTTGAGCTTCAGAAGATGAAGAATAACATTCCCATGGATGGAATTATAAAGGCACCTGTCGGAGGCACCATAAAAAGCATATCCATCGAAAAAGGCTCTGTTACAGGCAGCGGGCAGGTATTATTCGAGATAGTAAAAAAAGAATCGGGCCTGGCTGTGAGGTGGACGCTGGAGACCAAACCTGCCGGTGAGGTTGAGATAAACGATACTGTTGAGATTTCGGGAGAAGCTGATGAAAATTTTAATTTCAACGGAAAAGTAAAGGACAAAAAATATCTGACCGAACAAGGCAAGTATCAATTTACCTCTTACCTTGAGAATTCCAAAGAAGACCTCAAAATAGGCCAGAAGGTTGATGTCAAAGTCAGAAGGGAAAGCCGGCAGTACAAAACCCTTGTTCCAAACAGCAGTATAGTGGACGAAGGCGGAAGAAAATACGTATTCCTTTTAAAGGAAAGAAAAGGCGTATTGGGGACCGAAACATATGTTCAAAAAGTGGAAATCACAGTGCAGGAGGAGGCCGACTTATATAGTGCCGTATCACAGAATGGTCTTACGGGTGACGAAAAAATAGTCGTATTCAGCTCTAAAGCACTCTCCGACGGACTTCAGGTTAAGTTGAGGTGAATGGATTGGATGAGATTAAATTACAGAGTTACTCGGTAAAAAAATTATTAGTCCTTTTATCAGCCCTGTACTGCCTGGTATTTGTCATAAACAGTATGGCTTCGGGGTATGAGTATAAATTTGACGGGGATTATGGGAAAAGAGTTGAGGTCAATATAAAAAATAAACTGACTCCCGATGGTAGAACATTGAAGCTGCGAAATCTGGAGTCAGTAATAAATAGCTCCGGCTTGAATTATTCCTATCAATGTGAAGCAGAGGCCTATATAAAAGCCGGCAGTAAGGGGTATTCCGTTAAGAGGGTGCTATCCGGCGAAAACCTGTCCGGCTTTTTAGGGCTTCACATGCTAAAGGGTTCCTTCTTCAATGAAAGTCAGCATGAGTATGGAAAAAAAGTTGCAGTCATAAGTGAAACTTTGGCTGAAAAACTGTTTATGACAGATAATGTTCTGGGAAATGAAGTTGAAATTTCAGGGATCAAATATAAGGTGACGGGTGTTTATCAGAACAGGAATACACCCTTTTCAATATTATCCTCCGACGGAATTGAAAGAATCTATGTTCCGTTTGAGAGCTTCACAGGATATAAAGACCTGATCATAGAAACAGTATTTTTGAAAGGTCAAAGCCTTCAGGAGGAAATCTTCAGGACTGACAAGGTTAACAACCTGCTTAAACAAGCAGGTGTAAATACTGATTATTATAGACTGAAAGATTTTTACGACAGTCCTGTTTTTATTTCACAGCCTCTTTCAGCTTTCATATTCTTTGTAGGAATGCTGATAATCATCATATTGGCAAAAGCCACTGTCAGGTATATCAAAGACGGTATTTCAAATTTTGAGCAGCGCATGAAAGCAAGGTATTTATTTGAGGTTATTAAAAGTTCAAAACTGGGAATATTGATCTTTTTAACGGGAGCGGCATTTCTGCTTTGCGGTATTGCTGCCGTATTTTTTATGGTCAGATTTAAGGGGAGCATACCCTATCAGTGCATACCTCCGGATAATATTTTTGATTTTCAGTTTTATGGCAGTTTGATAAGCGAAGCTCTTCACAACGCCAATGAGTTTTATGGGTACAGACCTACACAATATGAATTGCAGGTTCACTATGGACTTGTTGCCGTTTACTGCCTGACAGTCCTGCTTGTCATCAATTTTATTGCAGTGGGATCTGCCATCAAATTAAACCGGTTTTTAATGTATTCATCCTTAAACAGCTTAACCGTGCTGGGCGGGGCAATAGTTCTGGGCACGGTATCAGGCTTTATCCTCTGTCTGATATTTGGCATTCAATCCGCTTCTCCGGTCAGGTTTTTCACTGTTTTAAGCATTTATTTCTGTGCCAGGCTGATCAAAATACCTGAAGGTATCAGTCTTGCGAACTTTGGTTTACAAAAATAGAAAAATGTTTCACAAATCATTTATGGATTACATAAAATATCATGAATACCATAAATTGAGGTGAAAAGAAACATGGCAAAAGATAGATTCCTGCTTATAAAGGCTTGGAGTTATGTACTGTGGGGTGATATAGACCATGTACTGGGTCATCTTCTCATAGCTGAAATTACAGACAGGATCCCTGTGGTATACTGGCCTACACACTGTCTTAACAACGGCTTTGTACAGACAAACGGCTTTGAGCTGTATTTCGAGCCAATAAACAGCTATTCCATATTTGATCTGACCCATCCCCAATATACCTATTATCCCCCCATATGGGATTCCGACAATCTTTTGGTCGACGATAATACAAAGGATACCTGGACCTTCCGCAATGTAGGGGATATACTGGGGAGCAAAGCCAATGTGGTGGTGGGCGATGTTTATTACAATGTTTACGAACTTATTCCCTTTATAAAGAAAAATCACGCTGCTTATGGAATGTCTGTTGAACAGGTATATCATTATCTTTTCAATAAATATATAAGAATAAAGCCTGATATTAATATGGAGATACAGGGCTTTTACAATTCCTGGCTGAAGGACGGCCATCCCGCCCTTGCCGTGCATGTCAGAAGAGTCAATGAAGAGCTGGTTTTTGATACAAGAGATGCCGACAAATTTGACAACCAGTACTGGAATAAAGTATACACAAAGGTAAAAAAAGAATCGGACAGAATTGACGAAAAAGTGGTTAAGTATTTGAAAAAAGGCAAACACAAGGAGCCTAACAAAGCTTATCACAGAGATATCCAAAAGCTGATCGAAAAGTATAATATAAAAAGGATATTTCTTCTTACCGACTGCCAGGAGACCCTGAAGGAATATATAAGAATATATGGTTCCAGAATAGTTTATACCGATTGCAAACGTTTATCCGCCGATCAGGAGCTCACCTACATGGAAAACCCCATGGTTAAGAGAAGACGGGGTATAGAGGTGGTAAAGGATGCATGTATTGCGGCAAAATGCGATTTTTTTATCGGCAATGATTTCTCGCACCTTTCACATGCTGTTACCCGTATGAAGGATTGGCCTTCAAGAAATATGAAGCTGCTTTACTGGGTGTACAGAAAGAGAAAATATCCCATTAATGCAAGGCTTGTTGTCAGGAAGGAAAATGTATTCCTGAGCTTTCTCAAGAGACTTTTCGGCAAAAGGGTTTCTCAAGAAGGAGGTTACTTCAATGCCAGGTGAAAAATTTTTACTTATAAAATCCTGGGGCTGCGGTTTTTGGTCCGACGTGGACCACGTAGCGGGGCAGCTTCTGGTTGCGGAAATTACCAATCGTATTCCGGTGGTGTATTGGGGTACAAACAGTCTATATGGGGAATCCTTCAAAACCAATGCGTTTGAGCTATACTTCGAACCTTTATCGGACTATACTCTGAATGATGTTGCAAAACCGGAATACTCCTATTATCCACCGGTATGGAGCTTTGATAATATTATTGTCGAGGACCTGGATAAGGTGGCCTGGACTTACAGAAATCTGGGAGAAATGATCAATAGCGATGCAGATGTTGTTGTAAGCGATATTCATTATTTTGTGCGTCCCATAATTAATTTTATTCCCAAAGATCATTGGGCATATGGTATGACGGCACATGAAATATACAGATATCTATTTGATAAATATTTCAGGCTGAAACCCGATATAGAGGATGAAATAGAGGAGTTTTACAATAACAAAATGAAGGACAGCAGTCCTTTGCTGGCTATCCATATAAGGGGCGGCGACAAGGTTCGCGAGGTGGAGAACCTCTCACATCTCAATAAACAGTATCACAAAAAAATACAGGAATATATAAACAGGTACAAAATTGAAAAGCTGCTCCTGCTTACCGATTGTAAGGAGATCGTCGACAATTTCGAGGACCGCTATGGTTCAATGGTAGTATATACAGACTGCAGAAGGGGACTTATCAATGCTACGGGAGACGCACCCCACCTGCAGGATTACAGTGTAAAGCGGCGTAAGGGCATAGAAATAATAAAGGATACTTATCTTGCGGCCAGGTGTGATTTCTTTATCGGAAACGGTTATTCAAATGTATCATATACCATAAAACGTCTGAAAGATTGGCCCGAGGAAAATATAGTCCTCTTTTACAGAGATCTGAAAGGGGAAATGAAATTGGCCAAAAAGCGTGTGAAGGCCGAAGGGAACAGGAGAGCCAGGGAAGCAGCGGGCCATAGATTGGGGTATCCGGAATTTTACGGGGGTGTTAATACTTATGTCGACTAATAGATTTCTTCTTATAAAAGCTTTGGGTAACAGCCTGTGGGGTGAGGTTGACCATGTCATGTGCCAGATCCTGGCGGCAGAATTGACAAACAGGATACCTGTGGTTTATTGGGGCATGGAGAGTCTCTACAGCGGGTCCCTGACTACAAATGGATATGAATTATTCTTTGAACCTGTTTCGGAATACACCTTCCACGATATGGCACGCAGAGAGTATACCTATTATCCTCCTGTGTGGAAGGTTGAAAATGTACTGGCGGAGGATACCGACCGGCTGAGGATGGAAAACCGCGATCTGAAAAGTATAATGAAAAGTGATGCAAATGTAGTTGTAAGCGATATATATTATCCCATCAGGGCTTTGCTGCCATGGATAAAAAGTGACCATTGGGCATATGGGAAAACTCCCCATCAGATATACCGCAGGCTTTTCGATACCTATTTGAAACTCAAGCCCGAAATAACAAAGGAAATTAAGAAATTTACAAATACCAATCCCAGTTTCAGGGATGAAAAGCCCATCATCGGCGTACATGTCAAGGGAAGTGCCATAGTAAATGAAGTGGCCCAGCTGTATGACCTGAATGAATTTTACAAGCCAAACATATGGCAGTTTATCGTCAGGTATAATGCGAGACATTTATTCGTAATAACCGATTCGAACAAAATATTCAATCAATATAAAAAATTGTACGGGAAAAATGATATGCTCATATACACCGACAGCAAGAAGGTTCCCCTCAGGGAAAGAATTGCAACCTGCCTGCTGGACTATCCCAACAAAAGGCATAAGGGAGTTGAGCTGGTGAAGGACACCATAGAAATAATCAAGGACACCTATCTGGCCGCACAGTGTGATTTCTTCATTGGAAATGGTTATTCCAACCTGTCAAACACTGTGATGAGACTCAGGGACTGGCCCGATACAAACATCAAGCTGTTGTATTAGCGGATGTATTTCAGCTGCTGCAGACCGCGAGGCGCGAGGATAGATTTAATTAAAATCAACCGATAACGCGAGGACAACTTCATGAGATAGGATGCACGGTTAAAAACAATTTATCGCAATTGTTTTGGGTGCGTCCTATTTCATGAAGCTAGTATGGAAGTAACCAGCGTTAAAAAAGTTTACAGGTAAAGCAAATATAGAATAAATGGAAATATTACTTTTTTACGGTCAAACTGTCTAATAGTTTTATGTCTGCATTGATTTTAGACTTTACATTATTAAGTCTGCCGTTAAGTTCATTATATCTGGCAATATTGGTGCTGTCTGTTTTAATGTGTTTTAAGCTCTTTTCAATTGCATTGACTCTTTTTGATAACGCATTCAATTTACCTTTGGTACCATTTACAAAGCCGGTAAGGCTCACTCCTTTACAGGTTTTAACAGCAGCTCCTGTTGTTGTCCCGGTCACGGCAGCAGTGCTTCCCGCGGTATTGGCATTTATGTATGCATTAATTTGTCTGGAAAGTTTATCAACTTTTGTTTCAACTTTTATAACTCTTTTATCTGCAGAATCCAGCTTTCCGTTTTTCTTTGCAATTTTTGCTGACTCTTTTTCACTGCCTTTTTCATTACTTTTTCCATTATTTTTTGTAGTGTCCTTATTCACTGGCTTTTTTTCGGAGAGCATCTCCACCTTTTTACAATTGCCGTTGCCTGTGCTTTGAGAATTTGCGGACACTGTAAAGGTTACCGACCATAGGACAGTTACAGCAGTGAATACTGCCAGGTATTTGCATAGTTTTTGTTTCATGAATTACCTCCCTGAGTTTAGTGTTAATATATATTTCGGCGGGAGGGGCCAAAAAACGGGGGTGGTTCTTTAGGGTTCGCATCAAAGATAAATATGCGGCATGGTTCCACTTTATACGGCTCCTTCGTATTATATATTATCCGGCTAAAACATTATTTTGGAGGAGTATGAAATGGATACAAAGGAGAGCAAATATGTCAGTTATATAAAGGAACGATATCCCCAGATGGATATTTCAAAGGTGGAATGCAATTTTACCGATGGTATGCATGGAGATATTGTTATAGTCAATGAAAAGGATGTCTTTAAATTCGCCAGGTATGATTGGAGTGCCGGGTACATAGAAAACGAGGTCAATATTATTAAATTAATAGGCAGGGATTTCAGCATATATGTGCCAAAAGCCGAGCCTGTGGAGAAAGGGATTGCCAGATTCAATTACATAAAAGGTGAACCTCTGTATAGAAACACTTTATTTCAATTGGGAAACAGGATGCAGGAAATGGTTGCCGAGCAGCTTGCAATGTTCCTGAAACAACTGCATTCTATTCCGCTCAAGGCCGAAAGAATTAAAAACCTGTCCGAATGTCAGGCCACCATGTCACAGGAGGAGTGGCTTACAAAATTTGAAGAGATAGAGAGGAAGGTTTTCCCATACTGTGACAGCTATTCAAAAGAATATTACAGGCAAATTTTCAGGCCCCTTCTGCAGGATGAGAAATTCATGGATTATCAGCCGGTACTTATTCATGGAGACCTGATGCCATATCACATTATATTCAATAAAAATACAAACCGGATAAGCGGGATCATAGATTTTGGTTTGTCGGGGCTGGGGGATCCGGCCTACGATGTGGGAATTCTTCTGGACAATTACGGCGAGACCTTCGTAAAAAGGATGAGCAGGTATTATAAAAGTATTATTTCCTACCTTGACAGGGCAAGGTTTTATGCCTTTGTAAATAACCTGTTATGGGCGGAGTCAGTCTCCGATATGCTTGTCACAAGGGATTTCACCAACTTCAGAATTCCTGCAAAGGACAGGGACATCATGCCCATCGGTACCAGATGGTTTGATATCAAGGGGTAATAAAATCATATTATTTTACAATTGGGAATATATATTTAGTATGAAAGAAGATTAGGAGTGGGATGTATGAACTATACCCCTGAGGAATTAAGAAGTATTTGTCTCAAAAGATCGATTTTCGATGGTTATAACAAAAAACAGGTTAATAATTTACTTTCCTTGATTGATGAAGATTACTCCAGAGTAATAAAAGAAAATGAAGAAATGAAAAGCAAAATAAACAGTCTAAATGAAGCAATACAGCATTACAAAATGCTTGAAGAATCACTCCAGCATTCAATTCTGGTGGCGCAGCATACAAGTGAACAAATTAAGGTAAACGCATGTGAAAAGGCGAGGCTTATTACCAGCGAAGCTGAAATAAATGCAACTAAACTGCTGGAAGCCGCAAACCTGGAAGTAGTAAAGTCAAAAGGAAAGCTGGAGGAGATCAAGTCTGAAATATTTTCTTTTAAATCCAAGACTGAGGCACTGCTCCAGGCACAGATGGAAATTCTGAAGCAAATATCCATCGAATAGTGAGCAGCTTATTCAAGGTGTTTGCGGAAAAACAAACAACACAAAGGTCAATGTTACAGATTGAAACGGTTTTGAGGCAGTGTCGGCATTGCCTCTGTTTTTTATTTGCCGGGTATTAATTCAATGCGGCATTTAATTTTCTCCTTTTGAAAGCACATGCTTCAAATAATATTCATATTCCAGTCGCAAGCCTTCTTCCATATCAATTTGAGGCCTCCAGCCTGTCTGTTGTATCCTGGAATTATCAATAACCCGCCTTGGGGTACCGTCCGGTTTTGTAGCGTCAAAAATAATATCGCCCTTGTAGCCGATAACTTTTTTAATGGTTTCGGCCAGGTCCCTTATGCTTATCTCTTCTCCCGAGCCTATATTTATGAACTCGTTTCCGGCATAGGTCAGCATTAACTTCAGGCAGGCCCGGGCCATATCATCCACATACAGGAATTCCCTCAAGGGAGTACCAGTACCCCAAAGGACGACCGAGGGCCTTTCTTCAAGCATTGCCCCGTGCAGTTTGATAATCATGGAGGGAATTACATGGGCATTATAAATATCAAACCTGTCGTTTACCCCATATAGACTTGCAGGCATTGCACAGATATATTTTGTACCATATTGCCGGTTATAGGACTGACACATCTTTATTCCTGAAATTTTAGCCAGTGCATAGGCTTCATTCGTGGGTTCCAGCGGACCGGTGAGAAGATATTCCTCCTTTATAGGCTGCGGGCAGGTTTTGGGGTAAATGCAGGAACTCCCCAGAAACATCAGTTTTTCAACGTTATACTTGAAAGAGCTTTTTATAATGTTGCATTCTATAAGCATATTTTCCATAATAAAATCTGCCGGATATGTATTGTTGGCATGTATTCCGCCTACTTTTGCAGCAGCTGTAAATACATAGTCCGGTTTTTCTGTCCTGAAAAAATCATCTGTAGCTGCCTGATCGGTCAGATCCAGCTCACTGTGTGATCTGTAAATGATATTTTTATATCCGTTGTGCTCAAGGCATCTTACAATAGCGGATCCCACCATACCGGTATGCCCCGCAACATAAATCCTACTTTCACTATTCATATAGATCTCCATCCCCATAAAAAGTATTGTCAACCTTTTAGATCACTTTCAACCATCAATTTGACCAGTTCTTCAAACGACACCTTCTGAGTCCAGTTTAACTTGCTGTTCGCTTTTGAAGGATCCCCCAGCAGCAGGTCCACTTCGGTAGGCCTGAAAAGCTTACTGCTGACATTGATCAGTTCCCTGCCGGTATCGCCGTCCATGCCTTTTTCCGTAATGCCATGCCCCTCCCATCTCAGATTTATTCCCACATGTTTAAAGGCCAGTTCGCAGAATTCTCTTACAGTGTGAGTTTCACCTGTTGCAATGACAAAATCCTCGGGAACGGGCTGCTGCATTATGAGCCACATTGCTTCCACATAATCCCCGGCAAAGCCCCAATCCCTTTTGGCATCAAGATTGCCCAGCACCAGCCTGTCAAGTTTACCCTTCAAAATGTCTGCAATGCCAAGAGTAATTTTTCTTGTTACAAAGGTTTCACCTCTTCTGGGGGATTCATGGTTGAAAAGTATCCCGTTGCAGGCAAAAAGGTCATAAGCTTCGCGGTAATTGACCGTTACCCAGTAAGCATAAAGCTTTGCAGCTGCGTATGGACTTCTGGGACAAAATGGCGTATTCTCATTTTGGGGAATTTCCATTACCTTTCCGAACAATTCACTGGAAGAGGCCTGGTAAAACTTGATATCAGGCTTTATTTCCTTTATGCATTCCAACAGCCTTAAAGCTCCAAGTCCATTGGCGTCGGAAGTATATTCGGGTACATCAAATGAAACTTTAACGTGACTTTGGGCACCAAGATTATAAATCTCATCAGGTTGAATCTGGTATATCAATTTGCTCAGGTTTCCTGAATCGGTCAAATCACCATAGTGTATAAACAGGTTGGGATTTGCACCGGAATCCTGGAGCAAATGATCTATCCGCCCGGTATTCAAGGAACTGCTTCGGCGTACAATACCATGTACTTCATAGCTTTTATCTAACAAAAACTCAGATAGATATGAACCATCCTGTCCGGTTATACCCGTTATTAAAGCTTTCTTCATGCATACAACTCCTTGTCGATTTAATAATGACAGCCGAACTGCTAAAAAAAGTTATTGTTAATTATGACATTCCCGGCTAGTAACATAATATGTGCCCCCTAATGATTATGGAACTGCGCGGAAGGTGAAAATATCGGTATCATTTATGATTAACTTTGTTCAGCATTTTTCCCACATTGTTCGCAAGATTTTTTACCGTTTCAAGGCCCCAGGCATCTTTTTCGGCATCACCCATTATTGTGCCTCCTGAATGGCAGTATGGAATACCGTCACTAACGGTCAGCATATTCATTTGCAGTAAAAAAGTCTGAATGTTCTGGAGGGTTGTCTCCTGACCTCCATTTCTGGAATTGGCACAGGCAATTGCTCCTCCGATTTTTCCGGCCATGAGCAGATCGGTTTCATAATTGGCACGAAGGCAGGCGCAGCGGTCCATCATGGTTTTTATCTGTCCGTTCACCATACCGAAATATACGGGAGAGGCCAGTATAAGCCCGTCACACCAGTCCATTGCCTTTAAAATTTCTTCCATATCATCGTTATGTATACACTTGCCTGTTTCGGCGCATTTCCAGCATCCTATGCAGGGATGGAGATTTTTGCCGGAAAGTGATATGTATCTGGTTTCAAAACCGGAACCTTTTAGAACATCCAATGCGTAATTAACTGCAAATGCCGTATTGCCCGCTTTTCTGGGGCTTCCTGAAATTCCAAGTATTTTTGCCATAATAGTATTCCTTCCTTTATTAATTATTCTTGAAAATATAGTTGAATAAATTATATAGTATAACGTAAAAAACTACATTAAGCATTTTAATTAAGCAAGTGACATTTGTCATATTAACTTCTGATTTCAGGCACTTAAGTATGACATCAGAATTAAGTACAATATTAATAAAGAGATGGCTGTCAAAAAATATGGAGGTTTAACTATGATAGTTAGTGTGAAGAATTTGGTAAAAAGATACGGGGAGCTTGTGGCGCTGGATCATTTATCCTTTGATGTAAAAGAAGGTGAGATATTCGGGCTTTTGGGACCTAACGGCTCAGGCAAGACAACGGCTATAAACTGCATCCTTTCTCTGCTGTATTATGACAAGGGAGAGATAAATCTGTTTGACAAGCCCATGGCCCCCGACGCATATGATATAAAACGCGATATAGGGATTATAATGCAGGATGTTGCAGTTTTTGAAGAACTTACGGTCTATGAAAATATTGATTATTTTTGCAGCCTGTATGTAAGGGACAGGGAAACGCGCAGGAAACTTGTCGAAGAGGCCATAGATTTTGTAGGATTGAATGACTATAGGAAGTTTCACCCAAAGAAACTGAGCGGAGGCCTGCTGCGCCGCCTGAATATTGCCTGTGGCATAGCACATAAGCCCAGGCTGATAATATTGGATGAACCTACGGTTGCAGTTGACCCTCAAAGCAGAAATAACATTCTGGACGGAATAAAAAAGCTTAATGAAGACGGTGCAACAGTTATATATACCTCACACTATATGGAAGAGGTTGAACAGCTTTGCAGCCGGATCATGATAATGGATAAGGGCAGGGTTATTGCAAAGGGAAGCAAGGAAGAACTCAAGGGGATGATCAAGCTGGGAGAAAAAATCACAGTTGAGGTATTCGGGCTTGGCAGCAGCAGTCTCAGCGAATTAAAAAAGCTGCCAAACATAAGCAGTGTTGAATACAAGGACAAAACCCTTTCCTTGAAATACAACAGGGGAAAGCACAATCTGACGACCCTGCTGGACTTTTTCAGAGAAAATGATATTTCCTTTGGGCGGGTATATTCCGAACTGCCCACATTGAATGATGTTTTCCTGGAAATTACCGGAAAGGAACTCAGAGACTGAGGAAAGGGGCAGGAATATGTTTTTGAATATATTTATTAATAGATTGAAATGCACTGTCAGAGATAAAGAGCTGGTATTCTGGACGCTGATATTTCCTCTGGTACTGGCAACCTTTTTCAACCTTGCCTTCTCGGGCATTTCAAAAGCGGAAGTTTTCAATGCGGTGGATATAGCTGTAATTGATAACGAACAGTATCAAAGGAATAATGACTTTAAGAATTTTATAGAGCAGCATTCCAAAGACGGCCCGGCTGGTGAGAATGACGTAAAGCTTTTCAATGTCAAGGTGGTATCTCAGAAGGAAGCCGACAAAATGCTGGATAACAATGATATTGTGGGATATGTGACTTACGGGGAGCCGCTTAGGCTGACTGTAAAGGACTCTGGCTTTGATCAAACCATAGTCAAGGAGATTTTTGATCAATACAGTCAAACTGTAAGCTCGGTAGTAAGCATTGTCAGACAGAATCCTTCCGCCCTTCAGAACGGTTTGGCAGAGGATATCGGTAAAAGCCAGGAGTTTACAAGAGAAGTACAGATCGGTACAAAAGGCAAGCCTGATACCACCGTAAACTACTTTTATACATTGATTGCAATGTCCTGCTTCTACGGTGCCTTCTTTGGATTGAAGGAAGTAACCGACATACAGGCTAATCTGACAAAAAGGGCTGCAAGATTAAACGTTGCTCCGATTCATAAATTAAAGGCTCTGTCAGCCGGGCTGCTTGCCGATATAATGGTCTCATTTGCTGAAATCCTGCTTCTGTTGTGTTATCTGATATTCGGTTTGAAAATAGACTTTGGAAATCAGACCGGGTTTATTATTTTGACAAGTTTTGCAGGCTGCGCAGCCGGTATAAGCTTTGGAGCTTTAATAGGTTCGGCCAACAAAAAAGGAGAAGGCGTTAAAGTTGCAATTCTCATTGTCTCCACCATGTCAGCTTCATTTCTGGCAGGTATGATGTTTGATAAAATGAAATACATTGTCCAGCAGAATGTGCCGGTATTGTCATATATTAACCCTATAGCACTTATAACAGACGCCTTCTATTCTTTGTATTATTATGATACCCATACAAGATTTTTTGTTAACATAGGTTTGCTGGGCGGCTTTACCGTATTGTTCTGCCTGGCGACCTATCTGAGAATAAGGAGGCAGAAGTATGACAGTATTTAAAACCTATTTTAGAATCATAAAAAAAGCAGAGCACTCAATTATCGATATATATTGTAATATTTTTAGCTCTGGCAATATTGTTTTCATTTATCGGCAATGGCACAAGCGCTGAAACCTTCACACAGTCCAAAGCCAAGGTGGCATTTATTAACCAGGGCCAGGATACGGTTCTGCTGCAGGGCTTAAAGGATTATTTGGGAGAGCATTCCATCTTCGTAGAACTTGGTGACAATACAGTTGAATTACAGGATGCTTTGTTCTTTAGGGAAGTTGAGTATATAGCCAGAATACCTGCTGATTTCACAAAGGATTTCATGTCGGGGAAGGTTGTGGGAATTGATAAAACAACTGTTTCAGGCTCCATAAGCGGTATTTATACCGACATATTGGTGAATAAATACCTGAATACGGCCAGGCTATATATTAATAATTATAAGGGCATTACACAGGAAGAACTGGTTAAACAGGTCGGCAAGGATCTGGCTGTTGAGACAGATGTGGAGATGAAGGTGTTTGAGGGCAAGGCAGAAGATTCCAGTGCTACCAGATCCTTTTACAACTTTATGCCCTATGTTTTGATCAATATTATTATACTGGGTGTAAGCTCTATAATGATGGTATTTAATGATGTAAAGCTCAAGAGGAGAAACCTGTGTTCACCTTTAAGCAATACTTCGGTGAATATGCAAATTCTTCTGGGCAACATTGTTTTCTCAGTTTCGTGCTGGGCATTACTGGTTGTAATAAGCGTTATATTATACAGACAGGATATGTTTAAAATGAATGCGTTATTTTTTTGTATAAACTCTCTGGTGCTGACATTTACGATATTAAGTATGAGTTTTCTTGTAGGTATCCTGATTAAGAGCAGAAATGCCCAATCAGGTGTTTCCAACATTTTATCCCTTGGAATGTGCTTTTTGACCGGAGTGTTTGTGCCGCAGGAGTTTCTGGGGGAAAATGTACTTTCCATAGCAAAATTTATACCTACGTATTGGTATATCAAGGCTAATAAGGCAGCAAGCAATTTGACCAACTTCAATTTTGACAATATGGGCCCTATAATCTCATACATGTTGATAGAGCTTGGCTTTGCGGTAGCCATAACCTCGGTGGCGCTTGTGATGAGCAAAAGGAAACAGCTGAAGGGAGTTTAAAAAGCTTTTAGGGCTTGCTATAATTTTGCACCGGTGATAAACTGGTATAAAATTATACGATGATATGTTTTTAATGAGGATTTTATGATATTGATTGATTTTTTAAAAATAAATAGCTGCCCGTGCCCAGGTTAGCATTTGCATCTTGAATTTCATAAGGTGCAAGTGCTTTATCTGCGATATCAATTTCTTAAGTCACAAGAGAATTTGAAACCGGGCAGTGCGGGGTGCTTGATCAGTAAAATAACCATCGCTGTACAGCTTATGTACAGCGATTTTTGTTTTTTAAATTACTTTTAGGAAAGGATTGTTTCTATGTTATTAAGCAGACTTTTGGGAGAAAGGCTGAAGGAAAAACCGGGAGAGGCAAGTATTATAAGTCATGTATTCCTGCTGAGGGGCGGGTATGTGCGCCAGGTTGCAAACGGGATATATTCGATGCTTATGCCTGCCAGAAGAATTTCAAGGAAAATTGAGAATATAATCAGGGAAGAGATGGATAGGATCGATGGTCAGGAGGTGCTCTTTCCGGTTGTATTGCCGGCTGAACTATGGCAGGAGTCCGGAAGGTTTGAAAGCATCGGCAGTGAGCTGATGCGTATGAAGGACAGATCGGGCCGGGATATGCTGCTGGGGATGACCCATGAGGAAGCGGCGGTTCATCTGGCAAGAAGTGAGGCAATGACCTATGCAAAATACCCGTTTATGATATATCAGATTCAGACCAAGTTCCGTGATGAACCCAGATCCAGAGGCGGACTTATACGCGTCAGGGAATTTACCATGAAGGATGCCTATTCCTTTCACACTTCCCAGGAAGATCTGGAGCTTTACTATAACAAGGTATTTGACTCCTATCATAAAATATTTGAGAGAGCCGGCCTTCCGCAGGTGGTTTCCGTTGCATCCGACACGGGAATGATGGGAGGAAATGTGGCGCATGAATACATGCTGCTGGCTGAGTCGGGAGAAGACTCCATCATAGTCTGTGACAGCTGTGACTATAGAGCAAATATGGAGGTGGCAGCTTCAAAAACAGTTTGCAGGAGCGGTGAAGACAGCCAAACAGCCGGGGATGACGGAATGAATCAGCAAATAGAAGAAGTTTATACTCCTGACATGAAAAGTATAGATGATATATGCCGGTTTCTGAAAGTAGAAGCTGCAAAGCTTATAAAAGCCACAGTATTTTCAGTTGAAAACAGTAAAAAGCCTCTGATTGTGTTCATACGTGGAGATTTACAGGTGAATGAGGCAAAGCTTAAAAGGGTGGTAAAGGCAAATGTATTTCCATATGATGAACGTGTGGACGGCAACAGCGGAATCTGCTTTGGTTTTATAGGAACCAGGGGAATTGACGCAAAGAATAATACAATTCTCTTCGATGAATCCCTTAAGGGCCAATTCAATATGGTAACAGGTGCAAACAAACCTGATTATCATTTAACAGGCATTAATGTAGAAAGGGATATAAGACCTGAGAGTTATGTGGAGGTGGCAAAGGTCAACGAGGGGGATACCTGTATTAAGTGCGGAGGCAGGCTCTCGGTGAAGCGCGGTATCGAGGTGGGCAACATATTCCAGCTGGGTATCAAATACACAGAAAGCATGAACATGGCCTATACCGACAATGACGGCAGACAGAGACACCCGGTCATGGGCTGCTATGGCATTGGAATAGGAAGACTTTTGGCCTGTATAATTGAGGCACACCACGACGACTGCGGCCCTATCTGGCCGAAGAGTATAGCTCCCTGGCAGATACACATATGCATGATAAATAAGAAAAATGATGATGTCAGGAAAACTGGTTTTGAAATGTATGACAAACTCTCCCGCAGGTATGAAGTTATCATGGATGACAGGGACGTGCAGGCGGGCATTCAATTTGCAGATGCAGATCTTCTTGGAATACCGCTGAGATTGATAGTCAGCAGCAGAAATCTGGAGCAGGGAGAGGTAGAAGTTGTATCAAGAGATAAAACACTCAGGGAAAAGGTCCGGCTGGAGGAGCTGGAGAGCTTTTTGGAAAAAGTGGTATAGAAAAGAAACTTCGTATAAAAGCGGCAAAGTAGCCGACGTGAGGCGTGTTATAAATTGTCAACAGAGGGTAATATATCAACAAACAACATAGAAAGGTTCCAGTATGTATACCAGAAACGAACAATTCATGCTTAAGGCATTAAGACAGGCCGAATTGGCTTTTTCAAAAGGGGAGGCTGCCGTTGGAGCGGTCATAGTCAAGGACGGAGTGATAATATCAAGAGGGCATAATAAAAAGGAAGCCCGGCTTGATGTAACTTCACATGCCGAAATAGAAGCCATAAAAAAAGCGGCAAAAAAACTTGGCACATGGAGGCTGGACGGCTGTGATATGTATGTAACACTGGAGCCCTGCCCAATGTGTGCAGGAGCTGTCATTCAGTCCAGAATCAGAACTCTATATATAGGTGCCATGGACAACAGGGCAGGGGCGGCAGGTTCTGTGGTGGATCTTTTCAGAATTCCCCAGTTCAATCACAGAGTCGATGTGGTTATAGGACTGCTTCACGAGCAGTGTACAGAATTACTCAAAAAGTTTTTTGTGGAATTGAGACAAAAGTAAAGATAAAGTATATTGCATGTATAAAGAGGGTATAAATACATTACCAATAAAGAAATATAAAATAAAAACCGCATGGACAGGATGGTATACTTATGATAAACAGGAAGCTTATTACAAGGGAACAGGCCGTGAGGGCAATTGAAACCGGAGAATTCGGAAATGATATACTTACTTCAAAGCCCAGGGTTGTTATTATTCTTACCCAGGACTGGTGCCCCCAGTGGCACGATATGAGAGGCTGGCTTTATGGGCATGACACCAAGGAAGATATTGATATTTATGAACTGGAATACAATAAAACGGACTTCTTTGATGAGTTCAGAAATTTCAAGGAAAACCGGCTGGGGAATGATACCATCCCGTACGTGAGATTCTACAAAGAGGGAGTTCTTTACAGGGAATCAAACTATATCAGTGAAGGACAGTTTTTTGAAATACTGAGTATGTAGACAAATAATAAAACAAAAGCGTTTCAAACCGCCAAAGGGTTTGAAACGCTTTTTGTGTTAAAATAAACTCCGGTCTTACTCAGCCAGATAATCAGCTTTGGTTCTGTTGCTTTCAGCCTTTCCTGCGCTGGTAATACTTATATACACACTGCCTGAGGCTGTCCCCAGCTGGGAGATTACAACGGTTCCCGTTGTGCTGCCCGAGGCTACGGTGGCTGAACCGAGAAGGCTTCCGCCTGCAGCAGCAGAGTAAACATTGATAATATCTCCGCCGTTAAGGTTTGTTACGGTTACGGTATCCGAAGTACCGGTTGGATTATTGCTTACGCTTATGTAACCTGCGTAGGGTTCATTGGTTGTCTGCTCCGAAACGTATTCGGCTTCGGTTCTCTTACTCTCTGTCTTACCCTTTGAAGTTACTGAAACATATACACTGCCTGCCGACTCACCCAGCTGCTTAACTGTGATTTTTACCTGATCACTTCCGGAAGAGGCTGTTGCCGATCCCAGAAGCTCTCCGCCGGATTCAGAATCATAAACCTTGACCTTGTCACCGGCTGTCAGACCGGATACCTGGATTATATCCGACAAAGTCACATTATTTGTTATATAGATATTGCCTGCATACGGTGCGGTTGACCTGCTCTCAGCAACATAACCCGCCTCTGTTCTGACGCTTTCAGTCTTACCTTTTGTAATAACTGAGACATATACAGTCCCGGCAGCCGAGCCGAGGTCCTCAACAGATACCGTTGCTTCGGTCTTATTATTGGCAACCGACGCATTACCCAGCAGGTTTCCGCCGACAGCACTGTCATAAACCTTTACAACATCACCTGATAACAGGTTATATACGGTAATAGTATCATTAATGTCTACATTATTAACTATGTAAATATCTCCGATATATGGTGCCATAGTGCTTGTTTCGGATATATATTCGGCTTTTGTCAGACTGCTTTCTGCCCTGCCGTAATTTGTCACTGATACATAAACTTTTCCTGCTGCTGAGGTAAGCTGTGTCACCGACATGGTTGCCATACTGCTTCCGGGAGGAACCGTGGCGGCGCCTATGAGGTTTCCGTTGGAAGCGGCATCATATACCTTGACAACATCGTTATCATTTAATCCCTTCACAGTTATTGTATCGGCTATACCCGCATTATTCACAATGAATATGTTGGAGGCCAGAGGTGCCGTCGATTCGGCCTCGTATTCCACGGCGGTTCTGGCACTTTCACTCCTGCCGTAGTTGGTAACGGTAATATAAATCTTACCTGCACCGGTACCCAGCTGTGATATATTGGCCGTAGCCGCCAGAGTATTCTCATCTGCAACTGCTGTTGCAAGTCTCGTACCGTCGGTTTCGGAATTGTAAATCTTAATGGTATCATATGCCAGAAGCCCGGTAACGACTATTGTGTCCGACATGCCGGAATTATTTGTTATTTTGACATTGCCGGCAGCAAGAGGCTCCGAAGCGCTCTCCTTTGTATAGGAGATGGCGGCTCTGCCGCTCTCGGTTTTTCCTTTGGTCGTTACCGAAATATAAACAACTCCGTCGTTTACGCCCAGCTGAGTTATTGAAATAGTAGCCTCGGTACTGTCGGCCGGGACTGTGGCAGTGCCGATGGGATTACCGCCTGTAGCCTGGGTGTACACTTTGATTACGGCATTGGGTTCCATTCCGAATACGGTTATGGTATCGGCAAAGCCAACATTATTGTATATTTCCACATTGGATGCATCAGGAGGAGTTGATGTCGCCTTCGCCTCATAGGTGACCTTGGCTCTATTACTTTCCAGCTTTCCGGGAGTGGTTACCGTGATATAAACATCTCCTCCGGTATCGCTCAATTGTGAAACCGATATGGTAACCTCTGAATTGTAGGTGGCTACAGTCCCTTTACCCAGCAGGATTCCACCTGATTCAGCACTGTATATGCTTACAACATCATTATCCTTTAATCCGCCTACTGTTATTGTACTGGCTATACCGTAATTGTTGGCAACCGACACTTTTGCCGGATCGGGCGGAGCAGAGGCTTCCTCAGCCTTGTATGCTGCGTCTGTTCTCTCTCCTTCAGCTTTATTCACACTTGTTACTGTCACAAATACTTTACCTTCGGCAGTGCCCAACTGTGCTATCTCAACAGTTGCTTCGGTACTTGAAGACGATACTGTGGCTGAACCCAACAGGTTGCCGCCTGAAGACAGGGAATACACTTTAACAATGTCGCCCGGTGTCAGACCTGTAACCCTTACGGTATCGGACGAACCTGCATTGTTGGTAACTGTAATGCGGGCACTGTCCAGTTTGCCTGAAACAGGCTCGGCATCGTAGTCAGCGGTAATTCTCTTACTCTCAGCCTTGTTTGTGCCTGCAACCGTAACATATACTTTACCGGCTGCGGTACCCAGCTGTGTTATTGTCACTGTGGCTTCAGAGCTATAGGTTGTCACGGTTGCCGAACCGAGCAGGTTTCCTCCTGTTTCGGCGGAATAAACCCTGACCACATCTCCTGCTGTCAGGCCGGTGACTCTGACAGTATCCGCAGCACCCGAATTATTATTTATGGTAATGTTATTACTATCAGGCTCAGTAGATTTACCCTCGTCGGAATAATCCGCTTTGGTCCTGTTGCTTTCGAGCTTGCCTGAGCTTGTTACAGTTATATAAACAGAGCCGTTGGCAGTTCCAAGCTGTGTTACGGTTATAGTGGCATCTGTACCTGCTGCAGGAACTGTCGCACTTCCCAGGAGGATTCCCTGATTCTGGGCACTGTAGGCCTTGACAACATCTTCGGGGCTTAAGCCTGAGACATAGATGGTATCAGGTGTACCCGATATATTATTTGTAACAACTATTTGAGATTCACTCAGATCAACAGATGAAGCTTCTCCGGTGTAAGTCACTTCTTTTCTGGCACTTTCCGATTTATCGGTGCTGGATACGGTTACAAATACGCTTCCGGCACCCTTGCCCAACTGCGGAATGCTGACAGTAGTATCGGTTGATCCGGCTGCTACCGTTGCTGATCCCAGGAGTGTACCTCCCTGCAGGGAATCATATACTTTTACCACATCTCCTGCGGATAATCTTGTAAAGTAAACAGTGTCGGCTTTCCCTGCATTATTTGTCACAGTGATGTTGGAGGAATCCACATCGACATAGACACTTTCTGCCTTGTAGTCTGCTTTGGTTCTCTTGCTTTCAGCTTTTCCGGTGCTGGATACGGTTACATATACACTGCCGGCTGCGGTGCCAAGCTGCGCTATGCTTACCGTAACATCTGCCGCTGAGCTTGCTACAGTGGCAGTTCCGATGATGTTGCCCTGCGAAGGTGCGTTATATATTCTTACAATATCTCCCGAAGTAAGGTTGCTTACATATATAGTATCTGCTTTTCCAACATTGTTTGATATTGAAATATTGTTAATATTTGGATCTGTCGAAGTTCCTTCGGCACTGTAATCGATTTTCGTCCTGCCGCTTTCCTGGGCACCGGGCTGGGTAATAGTTAAATAAACCGAGCCTCCGGCAATACCAAGCTGTGAAATAGTCACTGTCGCATCGGTTTTTGAGGTTGCAACCGTTGCAGAACCCAACAGAGATCCTGAGGCTGGCGCATTGTAAACCTTGATCAAGGTACCCTCTGTTAAACCGGTGACATATATTGTGTCAGCCGCTCCGGAATTATTGGTTACAGTTACCGAGTTTGAATCCAGCGAATTGGATTTTGACTCTGCAAGGTACTCTGCCGGGACTCTGGAGCTTTCCAGTTTCCCCGAGGTTGTAATGGATACGTAAACTGAACCACTATCAGTTCCAAGCTGTGAAATTGATATGGTGACGTCGGTAGCTGATTTGGCAACCGTTGCACTTCCCAGCAGATTTCCTGTGTATTCTGCATCATACACCTTGACCACATCGCCGCTTACAAGGCCGGATACATACACGGTGTCGGCTTTGCCCACATTGTTGGTGACAGTTATATTGGACGGAGCTATATCTGTGGAAGAGCCTTCCTGCGAGTAACTGATTTTGACTCTTTGGCTCTCATTCCTTCCGGCATTGGTAACAGTTACATAAACGACACCTGAGGAAGAACCCAACTGAGGTATTGATACTGTGGCTTCATTTCCTGAGGAAGTTACTGTTGACTGGCCAAGCAAACTACCTTTGGTTTCTTTATTGTATACCTTTACAACATCACTTGGGGACAGTCCGGTAACATATACCGTGTCAGCTTTTCCAGAGTTGTTGGTAACGGTGATAAATCCTGAATTCGGTTTTTCGGAAGCCAGCTCACCTTCAAATTCTACTGGTACCGACGAACTTTCAGCAAGCTCCTTGCTTGTGACGGTAATGTATACAATTCCTGCGTCAACACCAAGCTGAGGCACGGATATTGTTGCATCGTAGGCTGAGGAACCCACAGTTTTAGTTGCCAGAACCTTGCCGCTGTCGTTATATATTTTTACGACATCGCCGGCGCTGAGGCCGGGGATGTAAACGGTGTCGGCGCTTTTAGCGTTATTGTTTATTACTATGTTGTCAGGATCAAGAGGTGCTGAGGCCGGCTCGGCCTTAAAGGGGACTTCTGTTCTTTTACTTTCCAGATAGCCTTTGCTTGTTACAGTTACATATACAGAGCCTTCTGCACTGCCAACCTGAGGTACTGTTATTGTTACATCGGAACCTGATGTGGAAACAGTTTTACTGCCCAACAGCTTTCCTCCGGTCTCTGCACTGTAGACTTTAATTACATCTCTTGGGGTAAGTCCTGAGACGTAAATAACATCTGATTTTTGAGCGTTATTTGTTATTGTCACGGCTTTAGGATCGATAGCACCGGACCTTGGCTCGGCAGGGTAGTCAGCTTTTGTCCTGCCGCTTTCGGTATTACCCTTTTCAATTACCGATATATAAAGACTTCCCTCGTCAGTACCGATTTGAGGAACTGATAAGGTAATCTCGGACTTGCTCTTAGAGACCGTTCCATAGGTCAGGATCTTATTTCCGGTTGAGGCCGTATATACTTTGACCAAAGTACCGGGATCAAGTCCGAATATGTAAATAATATCCGATTTTCCTGTGAGATTGTTGGTTATGATTATATTGCCTGCCGCAGGAGCGGGGGATGCAGCAAATACCTTCTGAACGTTCAGAGATAGGTTTGCAAGCACCAGTGCTATAACCATAATGATTGATAGAATTCGTTTCATTAGATATTGGTCTCCTTTTCAGAAATTACGCTTTTGTAGATAAAAAAGTCGTGGTTAATGACATTTTCCTTAGTTATATCGGCAAAACATGGCTGATATATTAGTGTAAAATTGCAAACGAAATATATATTATAATGTAAGAGAGTGTAAGAAAAGAAAAACTTCAAAATAATTTATAGCAATATGATATAAAACATGAAAAAGGTACTTGAAACTGGTCAGAAAACATTAAGGGTGTGTTGTTGACGGTAAAAAAAATAGATGCTATAATTATTTCAAATATAGGATTTACAGCTTTTTCAAGTTTTTTATGGACTGAAAAGAGACAATTAAATTAATTGATCGATGAAGGAAGTAAGATGTATTGAATTCGGGTCAGAGAGTCAGCGGATGGTGCGAGCTGATACGACAGGTACATGTATAACTCATTCCGGAGGACTGGGGCCAAAATGATATTTTATCACGGTAGGCGGCAGCGGCGGCTACGATATAGCCCGGACACAGGCGCGCGCCGGAGATGTCCACTGAGAGTGCAGTCTTTGTATAGATTGCATTAAATCAGGGTGGTACCACGGAGGAATTATCCCTCGTCCCTGCATATTGCAGAGCCGAGGGTATTTTTATATCTAAATCTCATTTTAAAATCGCCATAACATCATTCCGGGGTTGGCCGGGATCAAATATTGATACCGGGTGGTGTGTTGGGAGTAACTTTGGGTAATAATGAAAGAAGTATGAATAGAAGGAGGACCGGGAATGAAGCTGACAGGTGCACAGGCTATGGTAAAGGCATTGGAACTTGAAGGAATAAATATAATATTTGGTTATCCGGGAGCAGCAATCTGTCCATTTTATGATGCTCTGCTGGATTCGGAAATAACACATGTGCTGACCAGAAATGAACAGGGTGCTGCTCATTCTGCCAGCGGGTTTGCAAGGGTTACAGGCAAGCCCGGTGTCTGTGTGGCAACCTCAGGGCCCGGGGCCACGAATCTGATAACGGGAATAGCCACCGCATATTCCGACTCCATACCCATGGTTGCTATTACAGGGCAGGTATCCCTGGAGCTGATCGGAAGGGATGTTTTCCAGGAGGTTGATACAACGGGAGCAACAGCACCCTTCTGCAAGCACAACTATCTCGTAAAGGATGTGCGGGAGCTGCCGAGGATTATTAAAGAAGCCTTTCATATAGCTTCAACAGGAAGGCCCGGACCGGTGGTAATCGATGTTCCGGTGGATATACAGACACAAAAGCTGGATTTTAACTATCCGGAAACAGTGGAAATAAAAGGCTATAAACCAAATTACAAGGGACATCCCCAGCAGATAAAAAGAATTGCCGAAGCAATCTCAAAAGCCAAAACACCGGTCATTTGTGCCGGCGGCGGTGTTGTGACTGCAGAAGCCACCGATATAATGACCTCTTTTGCTGAAAAGTGCGGTATACCGGTGGTAACAACACTTATGGGGATAGGGTCTATAAGGGGAGATCATCCGCTGAACCTGGGAATGCTGGGGTCCCACGGGGTGTTTGCCGCAAATTACGCAGTAAACAGAACAGATCTGCTTATATTGATAGGTGCCAGAGTGGGGGACCGTGCTTTGGGTACAGCTGAAAAAATTGCCGAGAAGGCTAAAATAATTCATATAGACATTGATCCTGCCGAGATTGGAAAAAATGTAAGTACTGCCATTCCGGTGGTAGGAGATGCAAAACTCATCCTGGAAGCTCTCAGCAGTGTGATACAACCCGGAGATACCTCCGATTGGGTGAAGGAAGTGAAGAGAGTCAAGGCGGAAAAGCTTGAGAAGCCCAAAGCCGGTGACAAGGATACTGTCAATCCGAGGCTGGTAATAAGCCTGCTCTCAGAAAGGCTAGATACCTCAGCCATCCTTGCGACAGAGGTGGGACAGAACCAGATATGGGCTGCAAATAATTTCACCGCTAAAAGGCCCGGAGCATTTATAACCTCCGGCGGTCTGGGAACAATGGGGTACGGTTTGCCGGCTGCAATAGGTGCAAAACTGGGCAGCCCGGACAGTACAGTGGTTATCGTCGGCGGTGACGGCAGTTTCCAGATGTCAATGCCTGAACTGGGGACCATAAAGCAAAGTAAAATAGGCATCAAAATACTGATTTTGAATAACTCGAGGCTTGGGATGGTGCGCGAGATACAGAAAAACAAATACAACAGGAGATACTCCCAGGTGTTCATGAATGACAATCCTGATTTTGTAAAACTGGCCGAAGCCTATGGCTTCCAGGCCGAAAAGATCATGGCTGATTCCCAGATAAATGCGGCATTGGACAGATTTCTGGCAGATGACAGTACTTATTTGCTGGAGTGTATTGTTGATCCTGAAGAGCCGACTATTTAGCGTATAGAATTTTCTTGGAGTATAGGAATTTATAAGTTCTGGAACAGTGATGAGGCACTTACAATACTGGGTTTGAATGTGTACACCAGAAAATTCCGAATGGTAAATTTCTATACTCGGGGTTTGGAAAGGGGAATCCCCTTCCCGGTTTGGAGGGGGTGCTCAGGAGCGTAAGCTCCGTCGAAGGGGGGAGTAGTCCCCCATAGCGAACAAGATAATTTGCGTAGCATAGGCAGGGTTCCTAAGTGAGCGCGAAGCGGATTTGCGTATAGAATTTCTTAATGAGGGAGGAATGAAGATGGCAAAGCACACACTATCGGTACTGGTTGAAAACCGTTCGGGAGTTTTGTCCAGAGTAGCCGGCCTGTTCAGCAGGAGGGGTTTCAATATTGACAGTCTTGCGGTTGGAGTGACTGAAAACCCGGAGGTTTCAAGAATGACAATAGTTGTAAACGGTGATGAATACACTGTTGAACAGGTAAGCAAGCAATTGAACAAACTGATTGATGTCATAAAAATCAGAGAGTTGGAGAACTCTGATTCGGTCAGCCGTGAACTTGCCCTGATAAAAGTTAATGCCACAGCGGCGACAAGATCGGAAATTATACAGATAGTCGAGATATTCCGTGCAAAGATCGTTGATGTATCAAAAAATACGTTAACAGTGGAGATTTCGGGCTCTACCGACAAGGTGGAAGCTCTGGAGGATATGCTCAAGCAGTTCGGAGTAAAGGAAATAGTCCGTACGGGGACAATTGCCATAGAAAGAGGAAACAAATATATAAAAGCCGGAAACACCGAAGAATAGCCAAAATCCTCACATACCGGGCGGAATGCTTTAAGTGCCTGAATACTTCGCCGGTATAATGGGTTTAAAAATATAAATACTTGCAGTGTTTAAATTGTAATATAAAAACTAGGAGGTAAGTTAAAATGGCAAGAATGTACTACGATAGCGACTGTAATTTGAAGTTACTGGAAGGTAAAACCGTGGCAGTAATAGGATATGGAAGTCAGGGACACGCACATGCGCAGAACCTTAAGGATAGCGGAGTTAATGTTATAGTGGGCCTGACTCCGGATTCGGCAAGAAGAAAGCAGGTAGAGGCCGACGGCTTAAAGGTTTATGATACTGCTGCCGCCGCTAAAATGGCTGATGTCATAATGATATTAATACCTGATGAAAAGCAGAAGGCAATGTACTATGAAAGCATTGCTCCAAACCTGGAAGAAGGCAATATACTTATGTTTGCCCACGGCTTCAACATCAATTTCAACCAGATCATACCGCCGGCTGATGTCGATGTTATAATGGCCGCTCCGAAGGGCCCTGGACATACGGTAAGGAGCCAGTACAGGGAAGGAAAAGGCGTTCCTGCATTGATAGCAATAGCTCAGGATGCATCAGGCAAGGCAAAGGATTACGCGCTCGCTTATGCGGCAGGTATAGGAGCAGGAAGGGCAGGAATACTTGAAACTACCTTCAGAGAAGAGACAGAAACAGATTTGTTCGGTGAACAGGCTGTACTTTGCGGAGGAGTTACCGAGTTGATGAAAGCGGGCTTCGAAACACTTGTAAATGCCGGTTATCAGCCTGAAATCGCCTACTTCGAATGTGTGCATGAAATGAAGCTCATAGTAGATCTCATAAATCAGGGCGGTTTTGCTGAAATGAGATACTCAATCAGTGACACAGCCGAGTATGGAGATTATGTTACAGGTAAGAGAATAATCACTGAGGAAACCAGAAAAGAAATGAAGAAAGTACTTAAGGAAATCCAGGATGGAAAGTTCGCTACAAACTGGGTCACTGAAAATAATGCAGGCGGAAGGGCAAACTTCCTTGCCATGAGAAGGAATGAAGCAGAACATCAGGTGGAAAAAGTAGGCGCAGAACTCAGAAAGATGATGAGCTGGCTGAAGAAATAAACATATAGAGATGGAAAAATTCCATTAAAATTTTATTAATTTTTGTTGTTGAAAAAATCTAATAATACAGCAAGTACGCGAGTGCAGCATATATAAATGGGAAGCTTAATTAAAATAGGTGCATGGATTAGTAGGCGAAGAACAGCAAAGTAGCCGGAAAACCTGCACGACGCTGGTTTTAGCTTTACTATGAGCCAGGATGGCGAATGTAAGCGACGGCTAATTTGCCTGTTATAAGCCTTTACTAATACGAGCATCTATTTTGTAAGCAATCCATTTATATATGTCTGTACGGAAGTACTTGTTGTATAAAGGGTTTTAATAGTACCAACAACAAGCTGATAAAAATTTACTGATTTTAGACGTTTATGAATGTTAGAATGAAGGGAACGGAGTGTTCCCTGGAAGGAGGGTATTTCTATGGCAAGAAGGATCAGAATATTTGATACCACACTGAGAGACGGAGAGCAAACTCCGGGTGTTAATTTGAATCTCCAGGAGAAAATGGAAATTGCCAAGCAATTGGCCAGACTGGGAGTGGATGTTATCGAGGGAGGCTTTGCCATAGCTTCACCGGGAGATTTTGAATCCATTATGACGCTCTCAAAAAATATAAAGGGAGTTTCGATAGCCAGCCTGTGCCGTGCAACGGAAAAAGATATAGACAGGGCATGGGAAGCCGTACAGTACGCAGAAAATCCAAGAATCCACACTTTCATAGCAACTTCGGACATACACATGAAATACAAGCTGAAGATGACGGAGGAAGAGGTCTTTGAACGTGCCGTAGCCATGGTGAGGCGTGCAAAAAGCTATTGCTCCGATGTGGAGTTTTCAGCTGAAGATGCCAGCAGAACCCGTGAGGATTTTCTCATAAGGATAGTTGAGGCTGTTATTGCCGCCGGTGCAACTGTAGTAAATATTCCCGATACTGTGGGGTATACCACACCTGTGGAGTTCGGCAGATTGATCAGAAACCTGCGGAACAATGTACCAAACATAGATAAGGCCGATATCAGTGTTCACTGCCATAACGACCTTGGCCTGGCTGTGGCCAATTCACTGGCTGCCGTGGAAAATGGCGCCGTACAGGTAGAATGTACTGTTAACGGTCTTGGTGAAAGAGCCGGCAATGCCGCTGTTGAAGAAATAGTAATGGGCATTGACACAAGAAAAGATTACTATGACATAACTCATAAAATAGATACTACACAAATTTACAGAACCAGCAGGCTTGTTTCAAGCCTTACAGGTGTGGGTGTACAGCCAAACAAAGCCATAGTGGGGGCAAATGCTTTTGCCCATGAATCAGGAATACACCAGCATGGAGTTCTTTCAGAAAAATCCACTTATGAGATAATGACTCCCGAGTCAGTGGGTGTGGGTAAAAACAGGATGGTTCTGGGAAAGCTTTCAGGTCATCATGCCTTTGAAGACAGATTGAAGGAAATGGGCTATGTATTGTCCGCCGAGGAAGTCAAGGCTGCCTTTGAGAAATTCAAGGATCTTGCCGACAGAAAGAAAATAGTCACCGACAAGGATATTGAAGCACTGGTGGATGAAAATATTGCTGTGCCTGAAATATTTGTAATCGACAGCTTCCAGATAAACAGCGGGAATAAGATGATATCCACCTCAACTGTCAGCATCAGGAGAGAGAATGAAGTAATAACCGAGGCCGCCACCGGGGATGGTCCTGTGGATGCTGCTTTCAATGCCATAGAACGTGCGACGGATGTTAAGGCCGAACTGGTGCATTACAGCATCAAAGCTGTAACCGAGGGTAAGGATGCTCTGGGAGAGGTGACTGTCAAAATATCCTCTAACAACTCGGTATACATGGGTAAAGGTGTCAGCACGGATATAATTGAAGCAAGTGTTAAAGCCTATCTCAGTGCAATAAACAGATCTATAAGCGAGATCGGTAAGATAAGTGAAGAGGCAATAATTAGCCGGTAGGGGCGCTTGAAGCTGAAGCAGCCCCTAAAAGGGCTGCTTTTTTTAGAATATGGGAATTTATAACTTTTGGAACAGTGACGAGGCACTTATAATACTGAGTTTGAATGTGTACACCGGAAAATTGATCTGCTGCAGCTTTGAATTATGATGCATGGATTAATGCAAAATGTGAAATGATGCATCCATATATGCAATAATAAATTTGATGCACCTGATAATGCATCAAATTTGTTGAATTTACTGTTTGAATGTGATACTGTATAGCTGAATATATACTCGAAATAAGTCCGGGAGGTAGAATATGTATTTTGCTGTTATCGGGGATATAAAAAATTCCCGTAAAATAAAGGATCGCTTTCAGGTGCAGGAACAGCTTGAACAGGTATTGGAAGAAATAAATTCAGAATTTGACAATTATATAGCTGCTAAATTCATCGTGACTCTGGGGGATGAGTTTCAGGGACTCTTGAATTCAACACAGCCCATAATCAGGATAATTGAAAGAATAATGCTTAAAATGTATCCTGTAAAAATCCGGTTCGGGATCGGATTTGGTGACATATCGACTAAAATAAACCGGGAAATGGCAATAGGAGCCGACGGGACCGCTTATCACCATGCAAGGCGCATGATAAATGAGATCAAAAAAAGCCATAAAAGCAGGAGGAGCGACCAGACTTCGGTTAAAATTGCCGCTGATGACAATATAAGTATAGTTGCGCTGGCAAACAGCACTTTCAGCCTCTGGTCCCTTATTCAGGGAAAGTGGACTCAGAAGCAGGTAAGACTTATTCTCGAAACTGTCATATGCGAAGACAACCAGAGAGAGGTTGCCCGCAGGCTTGGAATAGTCCAGTCCACTGTCCAGAGGGGCTTGAAGAGTTCGGGGTATTACAGCTATCTGCATACCAAACAAGTTTTGGAAGAGGTGCTTTTAAGAGAATGGGGATAGACCTGCAAAGGGGCACCGGATAAATTTTTTAGGAGGGTTGAGTATGGATACAGGTAAGGGCTTTTTACTGATATGGGTGTTGGTAACGCTGCATGTTTTAGGTGACTTTTATCTGCAAACAGAGAAAATAGCACGAAATAAGAAAACAAGTTACCGGGGGGTTGTTGTACATTCCGTACAATATGGCATACCGTTTATACTTGCCCTGATATTTATCAGGTTTGGTGCTTTGCTGCTGTTGTGTCTGCTGCTTTCGGTGCTGGCTCACTTTATGGTTGACTCTCTGAAGTATTGGACCGCTGAAAACAATTTTTTTAAAGGATACCATAAGAAGCCGGCAGTTGTATTTATGGCAGACCAGCTGTTACATATATTTTTATTGTTGTTGATAGCATTACTGTATGTAAAAGTGAGCTGGCAGAGTCCTTTGCTGCACCTGAATAAAATTTGGTCGGATTTGCTGGGAATGGTTAACATTAATCCGGTTAATGCGATTAAATGGCTGCTGGTGGGCCTGCTGATAATAAAGCCCGCAAATATAACCTTCAATCTGTTCTTTTCGGCCTTTAAACCGGAAGAGGAGGCGGAAAGAAACGTAAAACAGCAGCGTACCGGAGCAATAATAGGTACTCTTGAACGTATACTTATTGTATTTTTCATCAGTATAAATCAATTTTCTGCTCTTGGTTTCATATTAACGGCAAAATCCATTGCCAGATATGATGCCATAGCAAAGGACAGGGCCTTTGCGGAATATTATTTGATCGGGACCCTGGTAAGCGTTGTGTTTTCAGTAGCAGCATATATATTGGTCTTTACGGGACTATAAAGAAAGGAGAAAAGTATGACTAACAAACTGATAATATATGATTCGACCCTGAGGGACGGAGCTCAGGCCCTGGGGATTTCCTTCACAGTGGAGGATAAACTCAAGATAGTAAATAAATTGGATAACCTGGGAGTTGACTATATTGAGGCCGGTAATCCGGGGTCAAATCCAAAGGACCTTGAATTTTTCGAAAGAGTGCTGAAGCTTAAATTGGCCAGTTCTAAAATCATAGCCTTTGGTGCTACCAGGAGAGCCAACGTCAGTGTCGAAGAGGATGCAAACATACAGTCCCTGCTGAAGGCCGGCACCGAAGCGATAGCTGTGTTCGGCAAGTCATGGGATTTTCAGGTCACTGATATTATAAAAACTACGCTGGAAGAAAATTTGAGAATGATATACGATACCATCAAATATTTTAAAAATCACGGAAAGATTGTAGTTTATGACGCCGAACACTTTTTTGACGGGTACAATGCAAATCCCGAATATGCCATGGAAACCTTAAAAGTTGCCAACAGAGCAGGAGCAGATACCATTTGCCTGTGTGATACAAAAGGGGCCGGCCTTCCTTCCCACATAGCCAGAATAACCGGTCTGGTACGCGATGAAGTGGATTGTGCCATAGGGATACATTGCCACAATGACAACGGGATGGCAGTGGCCGGATCGATTGCAGCTGTTGAGGCAGGCGCCGTACAGATACAGGGAACCATCAACGGCTTTGGAGAAAGATGCGGAAATGCGAATTTGTGTACAATCATTCCAAACCTCCAGCTGATGATGAATTATGAGTGCATTCCTGCAGCAAACATGGAAAAGCTCACACCTACCGCAAGATATGTAAGTGAGGTTGCCAATATAATTCATGATGAAAGAGCGCCTTTCGTCGGGAACTGCGCATTTGCGCATAAAGCCGGCATGCACGCAGATGCTGTCAACAAAAACACCTCAGCGTACGAAATGATCCATCCGGAGGTGGTTGGAAACCAGCGCAATATCCTCATGTCGGAGGTGGCGGGAAGAAGTGCTGTAATGAGCATTATAAACATGGTGGACAATACGCTGACCAAAGACTCTCCGGAAACAAAAAAAATCATTGAACGGCTTAAAGAGCTTGAGTATGAAGGCTATCAGTATGAGGGCGCCGAAAGCTCCTTTGAGCTGGTGATCCGCAAAATGCTGGGAAAATACAAGACTTTCTTTGAGCTGAAGGAGTTTAAGGTTATTGTAAATGAACCTACCGTGAACAGTGTAAACTCTTCCGCAATGATAAAAATACTTGTGGATGGGCAAACTGAAATAACCGCAGCTGAAGGCGACGGACCGGTAAATGCTCTTGACAAGGCACTTAGAAAGGCTTTAGAGCGTTTTTATCCCAGGATAGCAGAAATGAAACTGACCGACTACAAGGTTAGAGTATTGGACTCCAATTTTGCAACTGCATCCAAGGTCCGTGTTTTGATCGAGACGACTGACGGACAGGATGCCTGGACAACAGTCGGAGTATCCACCGACATAATTGAAGCCAGCTGGCGGGCACTGGTGGATTCAGTGGAGCATAAGCTGATGAAGGAAAATTAGAATCAGCCATATGCGGCCGGTTGATTTCCTGACTTCTATTATTATTAATTTTGGTATATAATGAGGCTTATGAAGCACTTAAGGTAATCCAAAGAGTACTATGATCATCATATGGCCTCATTGAAACGCAGTTTAGGTAAAAATTTTCTATTGAACCTATGCGTAATAATAAAGATGTCTTTATATAATAAGTATTAATAAATAAGTTTAAGGGGATCAAAGATTTGAAACTATACGGCAGATTAGTCAAGCGGGGAAAATTACTGAAGGAAGCCTGGGTTGTTCCTCAGAACGGGGACGTGGACTTCCATGATCAGCTGGAGGAATGCCTCATAGCGGTTTGCAAGGAACTGGATGTGGAGGTGCCCATCTGGCTGAAGAAAAATACCAGGGAATTCGGGCTCTACAGGAAAACCAGCTTTAACAGCGACCATTTCGGTGAAACAATAGGCTTTGACAGGCTTGAGATTGTACTGTATTAAATTTTAACTTTTATCCCATAAATTCAGATACCGGGTAATGAAAGGCTGTAAAATTCTTTCAAATGCAAGCTATAAAATGTATTATTAGCAGTTAAAATGCAAATTCTAAACACGCATGGTTTTGAAGCCTATGCGTGTTTTTGCTGTTATGTGGGATATTGTTGATAAAGTTAAAATAAAAACCTGTGCTTTTTCATAAAATCATTTTGACATAACAGCAAATAATTGATATACTTTATAATATAATATTATAAAGTAAACTTTGGAAAGGGGGACTATACATTGTCTTTTCTAATTGGTATCGATCTTGGAACCTCAGGTGTTAAGACTGTATTGTTTGATGAAAGCGGCAAACCTGTGGCAAGTTCCACCGTGGAGTACCCACTTTATCAGCCGAATCTTGGATGGGCAGAACAAGATCCTGAGGAATGGTGGAGGGGTACATGCGAAAGCATAAACAACGTTATGTTAAAAAGCGGCGTTGATAAGCGGGAAGTAAAGGGTGTGGGCTTATCAGGCCAAATGCATGGAGCCGTTCTGCTTGACAAAGATGACAAGGTTCTCAGAAAAGCAATCATCTGGTGCGATCAGAGAAGTGCTGCCGAGTGTGACCAGATCACAGAGCTTATCGGCAAGGAAAGATTGATTGAAATAACAGCTAATCCGGCACTTACAGGGTTTACAGCTTCAAAGATCATGTGGGTCAAAAACAACGAGCCGCAGATTTTTGAAAAGATAGCAAAGATATTACTGCCAAAGGACTATATCAGATTGAGGCTTACCGGTGAATATGCAACAGAGGTTTCAGACGCCAGCGGTATGCAGCTGATGAATATAGCCGAAAGAAAATGGAGTGACGAAGTAGTCGGAAAACTGGGAATATCCACTTCAATGCTGGGTAAGATGTATGAATCACAAGAGGTTACGGGTAAGGTTACAGCTTCCGCAGCTGCCATAACAGGTTTGAATGAAGGAACGATAGTTGTGGGAGGAGCCGGAGACCAGGCTGCCGGTGCGGTTGGAAACGGTATAGTAAAACCGGGAGTAGTCTCATCCACAATAGGAACCTCGGGTGTTGTTTTTGCATATACGGACAAACTGACAATTGATCCCCTGGGAAGAGTGCATACTTTCTGTCATGCGGTTCCCAACACATATCATATAATGGGCGTTACACAGGGAGCCGGTTTGTCCTTGAAGTGGTTCAGGGATACTTTCTGCATGGAGGAGCTCATGACTGCGGAATTATCCGATATTGATGTCTACAAGCTTCTGGATGCGGAGGCCGAAACAATCAAGCCATGCAGTGACGGACTTATATATTTACCGTACCTGATGGGAGAAAGAACTCCGCACCTTGATCCAAATGCAAAAGGAGTTTTCTTCGGATTGACCGCCAAGCACACAAAACCTCATTTTGTACGTGCCATCATGGAAGGAGTAACATACAGTCTGAAGGACTGTCTGGAAATTATCAGAGACATGGGAGTCAGAGTATCCGAAGTAAGGGCATCGGGCGGCGGCGGAAAGAGCGGTATCTGGAGACAGATGCAGGCTGATGTATTTGGTACAGGCATCAACAGGATAAAATCAGACGAAGGTCCGGCACTTGGAGTTGCAATACTTGCCGGTGTGGGCGCCGGGGTGTACAGCAGTGTGCCCGAGGCATGCGAAGCGGTTATCCAGGTTAAGGATACACTTGCTCCCATCGAGGCAAATATTAACAGGTACAATGATTTCTACAAGTTATATACAAAGCTGTACAAATCCATGAAGGAAGACTTTACCCAGCTTAATAACATTCTTAAATAAACTTTGAAGCAGCAGCTGCAGGAATTGCATGATTTTTACATTATAAACTGAGTTTACAAAGTCTAAAAATAAGTTGATCATTTAAATTTTATTAATACAGTGGGAGGGGGTAGGAATATGAAGTTGGGTAAAACAGGCAACAATAAGTTTTTGAAGCAATTTAATGAAACTTCCCTGCTGGAATTGATAAGGCTCAACAAACAGATATCAAAAGCTGATTTGGCTCAACTTACAGGTCTATCTCCCACCGCATGCGGAGTTATTGTTTCAAATCTGCTGGAAAAAGGCTATATCCGTGAAGCCGGTATCGGAATATCCAAAGGCGGGAGAAGGCCCAACTTATATGAACTCAATCCAAAAAGCTATTATTCCATAGGAGTTGATATAGATGTTGATTACATCAGATTTATCCTCATGGATATAACCGGAAATGTTGAGTACAGGGACATGATCTCCAGTAGATTCGACCAGTCGGTATCGGAGTCAATAGCGTTTATTGAGAAAAAAGTACGGCAGATTATAGAACGGAATGCTATCAGGGAAGACAGATTACTGGGTGTTGGCGTGTCGGTGCCGGGTATGGTTGACAATGTAACCCACGAAGTCATTTTCGCACCTAATCTGGGGTGGGAGAGAGTTGATCTGGAGAGCATGATGTCGGGCATGGGTAATTTCCCCATATATGTGGACAATGAGGCCATATGCTCGGCCATAAGTGAAAATTGGATAGGCTGCTGTACCGAACAGAGAGATTTTGTATGTATAAACATGAAATCCGGTATTGGCTCCAGCATATTCGCAGACGGCAACCTCTACAGGGGCTGCAGCGGAAGTGCCGGAGAAATCGGTCACATAATGGTGGATCACAACGGACCCAAATGTGCCTGTGGAAACTATGGCTGCCTGGAAACCCTGGTTTCCTCAAGATCGATGGTTGAGAAAGCGCAAAAGCTTGTGAGACAGGGACTTATAGCCGATTTCTCGGATGAGTTGGATATAAACTCCATAAATTCAATTGATTTTATCATTGACGCCGTAAAGGCAGGTAACGAATCCGCAAGAGTCATTCTGGTGGAAGCTGCCGGATACCTGGGTCTTGCGGTAGCAAATTTAATAAATACCATCAACCCTTCCAGGATAGTGCTTGGGAAGGAATTGGTGAAATTTTCAGAGGATATTTTGGAGCATATGCGAAACATTGCACTGGCAAAGGCACTGAAATATCCGGCATCAAGGGTTGAGATACTCGCGTCGGAATTGGGTGAGGATTCCTCGGCACTTGGAGCTGCAATCGTACCATTGAAAAAGCTCTTTGGCCACAGGCTGTAGGAGCATAAATATAAACATAATTAATTTACTATTTAGCAGCGTGCAAAGCACGCAGATGGAGGGTATTATGTCGGAAATTTTCAGCGGAATTTCAAAAATCAAGTATGAAGGCGGTGGATCGGATAATCCATTGGCATTCAAGTACTATAATCCCGATGCGGTTATAGGCGGAAAGACAATGAAGGAGCATTTAAGATTTGCAGTAGCTTACTGGCATACTTTTGCAGCTGCCGGAGCAGATATGTTCGGTGCAGGTTCTTACGAAAGACCATGGAACACAATGTCAGCCATGGACGGCGCAAAATTCAAGGTTGAAGCAAACTTCGAGTTTGCCGAAAAAATAGGAGTTCCATTCTTCTGCTTCCACGACAGGGATATTGCACCCGAAGGAGATACTCTTGCCGAAACAAACAAGAACCTGGACGTGATCGTTTCTGCCATAAAGGACAGAATGAAATCCAGTGATGTAAAACTTCTCTGGGGAACAACAAATGCATTTGGAAATCCAAGATTCATGCATGGTGCATCAACTTCACCAAATGCCGATATCTTTGCATTTGCTGCAGCCCAGGTTAAGAAGGCCATGGAAATCACAAAGGAATTGGGCGGAGAAAACTATGTATTCTGGGGTGGCAGAGAAGGTTATGAGACACTTTTGAATACAGATATGAAGCTTGAGCTGGATAACCTGGCAAGATTTCTGAAGATGGCTGTTGATTATGCCAGGGAAATAGGCTTCAACGGACAGTTCCTTATCGAACCCAAGCCGAAGGAACCGACAAAACACCAGTATGACTTTGATGCAGGTACTGTTATAGGCTTCCTGAAGACATACGGTTTGGATCCATACTTCAAGCTCAACATTGAAGCAAACCATGCAACTTTGGCAGGACATACCTTCCAGCATGAGCTGGCAGTCTGCAGAATCAACAATATGCTGGGAAGCATTGACGCTAACCAGGGTGATGTATTGCTGGGCTGGGATACTGACCAATTCCCGACCAACCTTTATGATGCTGCTCTCGCAATGTATGAAGTATTGAAGGCAGGCGGTCTGGGCAAGGGCGGTTTGAACTTCGACTCAAAAGTCAGAAGAGGATCATTTGAACCGGCTGACCTGTTCTATGGACATATTGCAGGTATGGATACCTTTGCAAAGGGTCTTATCATAGCTGACAAGATGGTAACTGATGGCAAGTTCGATGCATTTGTTGCCGACAGATATTCAAGCTACACAACCGGAATCGGTAAAGATATAGTTGACGGAAAAGTAGGCTTCAAAGAATTGGAAAAGCACGCACTTGGCGTTAAGATCAAAAACAAGTCGGGCCGTCAGGAAATGCTGGAATCCTTGTTGAACCAGTATATCTGTGAAACAAAATAATTGCTACTGATACAAAAAACCCTG